>NZ_JACVXB010000010.1 GCF_014596945.1 Aestuariibaculum sediminum
GTAGCTCAGTTGGTAGAGCATTTCACTTTTAATGAAAGGGTCCTGGGTTCGAGCCCCAGCCTGGTCACTATTACAATACAAATAAAGCCTTTATCCTTAATACGATAAAGGCTTTATTTGTTTATGAGGCAAGAGGATATTATAAAGAAGATAAACTAGTATTTTATTTATTAAATAAATTGAGTACATTAGGTACCATGAATAGCCTAATAGAACCTACTTTAAAGTCCCTCAAGAAAGCTGAAGTAATCCTATTTAATTTAACGGATGAACAGTTAAGCAATACATCAATCCCTCCATATTTCTCATCAATAGGAAAGCATGTAAGACATATTTTAGATTTTTATGACTGTATTTTTAAATTGAGAAATAATAAAATTGACTTAACAACGCGAAGCAGAAACCCATTGGTTGAGCAACATTGTAGTGATGCAATAAATTATTTATATGAATTAAATAATAAGCTTCGTAATTTTAGAGTAAATACTAATCAAGAAATAATTGTTGTTGATAATTTAGGAGAAGGGAATATTGAGATTCCTTATACCATAGGAGCGTTACTAGCACAAGCTAATAGTCATACCATTCATCATTATGCTATTATAAATTATATATTAAACGGTATGAAAATTTCAATTAATGATTTGGAGTTTGGATATAACGCTACTACGCCAAGAGCATAAATAAGTTATAGGAACTATTTTCGAAACATACTTGACATAATGGTCTTTATACCTTTAAACACTAGAAACACAGCAAATACACAAATCAATATTGCTATAATTAATAACGGGGTGTGATATTTATTATCGGGGTCGCTTTCTGCAACAGTAAATAAAATAGGTCCCATAAATAGACTCATTACAGCAAAGGCTAATGTTTTAATTCCTTGAAAAAGTCTTTTTTTATCCGTTCGGTTATTTGTTTGCATTGTTATAATTTTTTATTGCTTCTCTTACGCTTTTATACGTGGTTAAAAGTTGTTTCGCCTTAGCTTCATTAACATTAAGTTCAGACATAATCATTTTGGTACCCCGATCTACAAGTTTGTTGTTGCTCAATTGCATATCTACCATTTTATTACCTTTAATACGTCCTAATTGAATCATGGTAGATGTCGTTATCATGTTTAGAACCATTTTTTGAGCTGTACCAGCTTTCATTCTTGAGCTTCCAGTAATAAATTCGGGACCAACAACAACTTCAATTGGGTATAGGGCTGCTTCTGATAAAGGGCTACCTGCATTACAAGTAATGCATCCGGTAATGATGTCATTTTCGTTGCATGATTTTAGTGCAGCAATCACATATGGTGTAGTACCAGAAGCTGCAATTCCAATAACAACATCCTTGTTTGTAATATTATAACTTTGTAAATCTTTCCAGCCTTGATTTTCGGAGTCTTCAGCAAATTCTACAGCTTTTCGTATAGCAATATCACCTCCGGCTATTAGGCCTATAACTAAGTCGTAAGGAACTCCAAAAGTAGGGGGACATTCCGAGGCATCTAAAATACCTAATCGACCACTAGTGCCAGCTCCAATATAAAACAAACGACCTCCATCTTTTAATTTTTGGATAACTATATTGACTAATTTTTCAATGCTAGGCAGTGTTTTTTCAACGGCAAATGCTACAGATTTGTCCTCATTATTAATATTACTTAACAGTTCGTTTACGCTCATCTTTTCCAGATGGTTATAATTAGAGTCCTGTTCTGTTATCTTGGTAAAATTCATAAGCCAAAAATAAACATTAATTGGCGTTTTTAATCATAAATAAGATCTTCAACTTTAATTTTTTCATTTTTAATAAAATCATAAAGGGTAAGTTGTCTTAATATATAATAATCTCGCCAAAATTTCTCAAGTGAATTGAGATATTGAAGTACAGCTTTATCTTTTTCTTGTAAAGCAATATTTAAATCGGTAATGGTTATTTTTCCTAAAACATAGCGTTTGTTTGATATTTCATAGCGTTTGGTAGCTACTTCTTTTGCTTTCTCTGCAGTGTAAAGAAAATCTCGTTGATTACTCCAATTTAACACATGTAAATATATTTCTTGCTCGAAGGCTTGTTTTTCTTGCTCTACATTATTATTGACTAGTTCTAAATCTGCTTCAGCCATTTTTCTTCGTGATTTCGATACACCCCAGTCAAAAATTGGAACAGAAAGTGTTAGTGATACATTTTGTTGTTTATTATAATTATTAAATAATGTATTGAAATCGTTGGCATTATTTGATATTCCAAAATTTGCATTTAAACTCATTTCTACCTTATTTGTTCCTTTTGCTCTAGCAAGTTCTCTTTCAGCTTCTAATCGTTTTCTTCTAAAGGCTACAACGGCTTTTCTATTAGATTGCGCTTCTTCCAGAGCTTTTTTAACATCAACATCAAACAAAGGAAGCTTTTCTGGAACATCTAGTATTATGTTTTCATTCTCAATTTCTAAGTATCTAGACAGATTTTGAGACGCTCTTTTTAAGTCGATGGTATTAGTGGTTACCGTATTTTTCGAGTTTAAAAGTGTAAGTTCCATTTGTAATAGTTCATTTTCCGCTATTTTACCCATTTTAAAACGTCCTAAAGAAATTTGATAAAGCGTATCTTGATTAGCAACATTTTTTTTAGCAATTTCTAACTGCATTTGTGCTTTTAATAAGCTAAAATATTGATTGCAGGTTGTAACAGCAATTTCCTCCATTGTTTCAATAAACTCACGTTTCGATTCTTCAAACATCAAGGGTTCTATTTCACGTTGCCATTTAAAAGGGTTGTATAATAATGAGTTTTGGTAATAATTTATGGAAAAAGGAATAACTGAGTAGCCAATATTGTCATTTAAACCAAACAACTCAATACGTTCGATATTTGAAAAAACAGAAATCCTACCACCTGTATAAGGGATGTTTTGTGATATGCCTAGGGAACTATTTACAATTAATTGGTTTTGATTTACATAGGTATCTTGGCCATTGTCGTTAGTAATCCTTCTTATGGAATTGTTATATTCTGGTAGTGTAGCATCAATTCTAAACTGAGGTAGAAAGCTTGCTTTGTAGTTTCTGAATCTCCAGTAACTACCTTGATTTCTGTTAATATTTGTTTTGTAATCGGGCGATTGTTTTTTCGCAATTTCTATAGCCTCTTTTAGTGTTATTTGTTTAGATTGCCCCACGACAACCAAACTGGTGTTGAGTAAAATAATTATGAAAAGGAATTTTTTCATTTAACGATAGTTTTGATTGATGAATAATTTGTAGGTACTCGGTTATGTATTTATTCGGTACGTAATGCTTCTATAGGTCGTTTTCTTGCTGCTGATTTGGCTGGGAAAATTCCGAAGAACAGTCCAACAAGGACAGCAATAAAAAAAGAAACTAAAATAGACGACCAGGACAAAACGGTTTCAATACCAGAGAATATTTCTATAACATAAGCGCCAATAATGCCTAATATGATTCCAAGAACACCGCCACCTACGCTGATTAATATTGATTCAGATAAAAATTGTAAAACAACATCTTCTTCGGTAGCTCCAATAGCACGAATTATGCCTATTTCTTTAGTACGTTCTAAAACAGATGCGAGCATAATATTCATAATGCCAATACCACCTATAAGTAATGAAATACCTGCGATGATACTTAGAACTATATTAAATATTTGTTTTGTTTTTTGTTGTTGTTTAAGTAGTTGGATGGGAATAGTAATTTCAAAATCTAAAACGTCGTTATGTCTTCTTTTTAGCATTTTACTTAACACTTCGGCAGTAGCTTTTAATTCGTTAGAATTGGAAACTTGAACGGTTAGTTTATCAATTTGGTGGTAGTTTCCGCGATATGTTTTTACTTTTGGTTCGTTCGGATTAGTTCTACTCGCATATATATTGTCTGCTATGATTTTGCGATCGCGATACCTGACTAAAAATGTACTGGTTGGAATGTATATATCTTCGTTTACATCTCTAATACCTAAGTTTTCCTGTGCTTTATCCGATATAAATTTTTCTTCAATAATTCCTATAATTTGCAACCAAACATCTTTTACTTTTATGAATTTTCCCAGACCACTTTCTCCTGTGAACAATTTTTTTTCAACTTTTTCACCTATAATACAAATAGGCAACGCTTTATTTAATTGATGCTTGGAAAAGTATTTTCCATTTCTTAATTCAAGATTGGAAGTTTTAAAAAAGGCAGGGGAAACACCTATTAATTTTACAGGATTTTGCTTCCCATTATTTATAACATATGTACTTAAAATAATTTCGGGACTTACCAAACGAACATTAGAAATACGTTTTTTTATACTTGCAGCATCTAGTAAATCTAAGCCTTTTGAAAATCGTTTTGTTTCATTTTTTTGATTTTCTTCTTCTGTTTCATTTTCATCTTCTTTTTTTTCGTCTGGAATAGCGGAAATAACAATGTTATTTACTCCAACGAGTTCAAGCTGCGATAAAATCTCTTTTTCAGCTCCGTTACCAATAGCTAGCATAGTAATTACCGAGGCAACACCGAAAATAATGCCTAGAGCCGTTAAAAAAGTCCTGATTTTATTGGTTTTAATAAACCAAAAGGCTTCATTAAAATTAGACTTTAGCTTTTCAAAAAGTATTTTATTTATCATGTTACTTTAGTCGTTTAATACTTTTTTCTTCGAGCCCTTCGGGTTTATTAAGGTAAACCACATCATTTTCTTTTAATCCTTTTTTTATAATAACCACCTCGTTGTTTGATTCTCCAAGATTAACCTCTTGTTTCTCTATTGATAAACCAGATTTCACATAAGCATAACTAATAGAATCTTTTAAAAAAACAGCCTCCAAAGGCATCATTAATACGTTATCTTCTTGATTTGTTAAAATACGGTTAGATGTAGTCATGCCTGGTCTGATATTTTTGTTTGTGTCGTTTAGCTTTATTAAAACCTGAAATAATTTGATATCAGATCCGCGTTTGGTTTCACCAACATTAGCAACCTCTGTAACGACACCTTCTAATTCGATATCAGGAAAGGCATCGAAACCAATTTTTACCGGTAAGCCTTTTTTGATTTTTCTAACATCAACTTCGTTGCTGTATGTTTTTGATTCCATTTTGGATAAATCTGGTAGACTTGCAATTGCTGGTTTCCAAGGTGAAATGGTAGCTCCAACTTGTTTTTTACTGCCATTCCATTCTTTAATATAAGTAACCATTCCAGGTTCATCAGAGTAGATGGTAAATTCTTTTTGAAGTGCCAAAAGTTCATCGATTTGTTTTCTTATTTTTGAAACTTCAGTACCAACTTCAACCATTTTGGCATTTGCCTGTCTTTTCTTTATCGCGTAGTCTTCGTTTTTCCCTTTTAAATTTCTTTGAGATTTTTCTAACGTTATCTCTAATTGCCTTATAACTGCTGGAGCTTCGTATTTTGATTGATTTAATTCAAGTTTAGTTTCTTCTATTTCAAAAAGTAAATCTTTAATAGCATTACGTTCTTGTTTCAGAGTTAGTGTAGTATCCAGTTGTTGTTGCGTATATTTTGATTCTGCTTTTTCTAAATTAAGTTGAGCATCAAGAATTTTTCCATTAAGTTCAGAAACATCTAATTGTCCAATATAACCTCCTTTTTTAACAACTGTTCCTTCAGGAACTAAATCTTGAATTTTTATATTGTAAATACCAAATCGTCTGGCATCACTAGGACCGTTTATTTGTTTGGAACTAGTTGATTGGGCTTCACCAGATATAATAACTTCATCTATAAAAGAGCCTTTGCTAACATTAGCAGTTATAGAAATGATGTCACTTTCATTTTTTAAAAAAAATATATAAATCAAAATAGGAATTAAAATGATGGAGCTCCAAAAGGTTAATTTTTTAATATTCATAGTTTATTGATAGATGAAATAGGTTTATTAGTACAATATATTATCTTATAACAGAAAATAATGTTAATTATTTTGTAAATTCTTACATCATAAGAAGTATTTATAACTAACATTATGGTTACATTGGCCTAATTTACTAATTAAGCAAGAATACTATTTAATGTCCCACTAGGACGCATCACCTGATTTGTTAAATCCTCATTTGGCTCGTAATAACCACCTATAGACACAGATTTACCCTGAATATCGGTTAATTCTTTAATTATAGCCTCTTCATTATCAGCTAAACTCTTGGCAATAGGTTCGAACTCTGCTTTTAAATCAGCATCTTTGGTTTGTTTGGCTAATTCTTGAGCCCAATATAAAGCTAAGTAAAAGTGACTACCTCTATTATCTAATTCGCCAGCTTTTCTTGATGGTCCTTTTTTGTTTTCAAGCAAAGTACTGGTTGCATCATCCAAGGTTTCACCTAAAATTTTAGCCTTTCCATTATTGTTTACTTCACTGAAATGCTCTAAAGAAACGGCAAGAGCTAAAAACTCACCTAAAGAATCCCAACGTAAATGATTTTCTTCTAACAATTGTTGTACGTGTTTAGGGGCAGAACCTCCAGCACCTGTTTCAAATAATCCACCACCATTCATTAATGGTACAATAGATAACATTTTTGCACTAGTACCTACTTCTAAAATAGGGAATAGGTCTGTTAAATAATCACGTAATACGTTTCCTGAAACAGAAATGGTGTCTAAACCTTCTTTAAGCCTTTGACATGTAAATATGGTTGCATCTACGGGTGCTAAAATTCTTAAATCTAATCCAGTAGTATCATGATCTTTTAAATAAGTGTTTACTTTTTTAATTAATTCAGCATCATGAGCCCTATTTTCATCTAACCAGAAAACAGCGGGAGTTTCTGAGGCTCTAGCTCGTGTTACAGCTAATTTAACCCAATCTTGAACAGGAGCATCTTTAGTTTGACACATTCTCCAAATATCGCCTTCCTCAACAGAATGCTCTAATAATGTGTTACCGTTAGCATCAATTACCGTTACTTTTCCATTCGATGGAATTTCAAAAGTTTTATCATGAGATCCATATTCTTCTGCTTTTTGAGCCATTAATCCAACATTAGGAACCGTTCCCATAGTTGTAGGGTCAAAAGCACCATTTTCTTTACAGAAATCTATAGTAGCAGCATAAACACCAGCATAACTACTATCTGGAATAACAGCCTTTGTGTCTTGTAATTTTCCTTCGGCATTCCACATTTGACCAGAAGTACGAATCATTGCCGGCATAGAAGCGTCAATAATAACGTCACTAGGTACATGTAAATTAGTTATTCCTTTATCACTATTTACCATAGCTAATCCAGGACCATTAGCAAATACATGGTCGATATCAGCCTGAATGGTGTTACGCTTATCTTCTGGTAATTCTTGTAATTTTTCTACTAAATTTCCAAAACCACTATTTACATCAACTCCAATTTCTTCTAAAACTTCACCATGTTTTGCAAATACATCCTTAAAGAAAATCTTTACGGCATGACCAAAAATAATTGGATCACTGACTTTCATCATGGTTGCTTTCATGTGTAATGAAAACAAAACACCATTTTCCTTAGCATCTGCTACTTGTTTTTCAAAAAAGGTAATTAAAGCTTTTTTATTCATAACGGTGGCATCTATAATTTCACCTTTTTGAATGTCAAAGCTATCTTTTAAAATAGATTCGTTACCATTAGTATCGGTATGAACTATTTTTATTGAAGTGGCTTCTGGAGAGGTTAAAGATTTTTCGTTGTGAGCAAAATCGCCTGATTGCATTGTTGCCACGTGCGTTTTAGAATCTTTAGTCCAAACACCCATTGAATGCGGATTGTTTTTAGCATAATTTTTAACGGCTTTTGGAGCGCGTCGATCTGAATTACCTTCACGCAAAACAGGATTAACCGCACTTCCTTTTACTTTGTCATAACGTGCTTTAACGTCTTTTTCAGCGTCATTTGCAGGTTCGTCAGGATAACTTGGTAACGCATACCCCTGAGACTGTAATTCTTTAATTGCAGCTTTTAATTGTGGAATAGAGGCACTTATATTTGGCAATTTAATAATGTTTGCCTCTGGTTTCTTAGCTAATTCACCTAGTAGTGCTAAATCGTCTGAAACTTGTTGTTCTTCCTTTAAAAAATCTGGAAATACAGCTAAAATTCTTGCAGCTAAAGAGATATCTTTAGTCTCAATATTAATACCTGAAGATTTTACGAATGCTTTAACAATAGGTAAAAATGAGTGTGTAGCTAAAGCAGGAGCTTCATCGGTTTTTGTATAAATAATATTAGACATTACTTGAGTGATTTATTTTTAAATGATATTTAGTTTAACGAAATCGAAAAAATGCTATTTTTTTCAATTTGCGAATATACAAAAATAGATTAGTATAAATGTTTAATCGTTTAAACAAAAAGTATTTATAGCTTAAGTTTTTAGATAAGTTTAAAAAACAGCTAAGTCAGTAAGATATTATTAATTAATATAAGTAGTTACTAAAAAAACAAAAGCCATATCACTGCAGATTTTAATCTACTCTGACATGGCTTTCTTAAAATAGTACAACTTAAACAATTAGAGTTTCACTAAATCAGTTCAAATTTTCATTAAACCTTTACAATTTAAGAGCAACTATTTTAATGAAACATTTTTCTGTAATTTTCAAAATGTATTGACCTATTACTAAAATGCTCCGTGAAATTGTTTTTCTTGATGCTTTCTACATTTTACTTATACGATAAGCTTTTTTAAGCATTGTCTTTTAACAACCTCATGATTGTTTTAAAATCGTGGTTTTGTTTAGACTTTCAACTATTTAATAACTATTTATTTCTAATTAGTTTTAAATAATATCATGATTTTTTAAGAACATGCTTACACATGATTCGTCAAAATCTCAAAAAACAATTATTAATGTGAACGTTATCTTATTTAGTTTATAAGGCTATGATTGCTTTGAATGGCTAATCAATTCTTATAAGCTTTAGCTAAAATACGGTAAAATTCTCGGAAATGCAATTTTTTTAACTGTTTATATTTCAACGGTTTATAAACAGGTGTTATTAACAATTGTTCATAAAAAAAGCCTTGACTATGATCAAGGCTTTTTTTATTGAAATTAAGGCGCTTTTAGTGTCTACTTTCCTTAATTCTTGCTTTCTTACCGGTAAGTCCTCTAAAGTAGAAAATTCTAGCTCTACGTACTTTACCACGTTTATTTACTTCAATTTTTTGTAATGCTGGTAAGTTAATAGGGAAGATACGCTCCACACCTATAGTACCTGACATTTTTCTAATTGTAAAGGTTTCAGAACTTCCTGAACCTCTTCTTTGTATTACAACACCTCTAAAGAACTGAGTACGTGTTTTGTTACCCTCTTTAATTTCGTAATACACAGTAATTGTATCTCCAGCTCCAAACTCTGGAAAGTCTTTTTTTGCTACAAACTCGTCTTGTACAAATTTTACTAAAGATTCCATATCTTTAAATTTTAAATAGTTAATTCAGAACAACATACGCGATTTTCGCCAGAGGTTAACCCGAAACAGGGTGCAAAGATAATTAAAAAGTTAACAGTTAAAAGTATAATATGAAAAGTTTTTTTCCTTTTTTAAGGTGTTACCTTTCGGGTCAGGCTATTCGCTATATCTTTTGTTATACAAAAGGATGCCGCTACTATCCTTAACACAATGTTTTATTCGTCTAAAAGGTCTGGACGCCTTTCTTTTGTTCTTTTGAATGCTTCAGCTTCACGCCATTTTTCAATCTCAGGGAGGTTCCCGCTAAATAGTAACTCAGGGACTTTCCATCCTTTATATTCTCTAGGTTTAGTGTAAATAGGAGGGGCTAATAAATTATCCTGAAATGAGTCCGTTAAAGCAGACGTTTCATTCCCTAAAACTCCAGGAATTAATCTTATTACTGCATCACATAATACAGCAGCTCCTAATTCGCCTCCTGATAGTACATAATCGCCTATAGATATTTCGCGGGTAATGAAATGGTCTCGTACACGCTGATCGACACCTTTATAATGTCCGCATAGAATAATAATGTTCTCTTTTAGCGACAGTTGGTTTGCTATACCTTGTTTTAATGTTTCACCATCTGGCGTCATGTAAATAATCTCATCGTAATGGCGTTCGGCTTTAAGTGCCGAAATACATTTATCGATAGGTTCTATCATCATTACCATACCAGCTCCTCCACCAAATTGGTAATCGTCTACACTTTTGTAATTATCTGTTGTATAATCTCGTAAATTATGAAAATGAACTTCTACCAAATTTGCCTGGATGGCACGTTTTAGAATGGATGCTTCAAACGGACTTTTTAATAATTCTGGTAATACGGTTATAATATCTATGCGCATGATGTTTTTTTTGGATGTGCAAAGATAATCGAATAAAAATAGTTTTATAAATGGTTAGATAACTGTTTAATATAAATTCTTATAAAAAAGAAAAGCGAAGTTTTAACTTCGCTTTTCTTTTTAATTTTACATTTAAATAAGGAGTGTCTCTTTTTTGTTGCCCTATTTTTTTAAATCTTTTTATGCTTATTAATTTCATCCTGAAGCTGACGTCTTACTTTTTGCTCACGCTCCAAGGCAATCTTTCTGTGTTCCTCAAATTCTTCTTCAATATCGGATAGCGCCTGTTTAGCCTGTGTCGTTACAACGTTACTGTTTTTAAACTTGTAAATAAATAAGAGTAACAACGCAAATAATCCAGCAATAATAGACCACATAAGTACATTATAACTACTTTTACTCATTTGCATACCAAACAAAGACATACTATCTTTTTCTAAGTTGGTAGCATTCAGTGTGTTTTGTGTGTCGGATAAATTAGCTTTTAAATCTTCAATTTCTTTCGCTTGTGCATTAACAACAGCTTTTGTATCGTTTAGATTTTTGTGTGCCGCGTTTAGCGTATCCATAGTATGGGCTTTCAAAGCATACAGCCACACTTTTTTTACGACCTTGTAATCTTGGTAGTTGTTAGAACGCTGTATTACATATTCAAATTGATTATCAATGGTACCGCTGTTTAATGATAATTTGTCTTCCTCTGCGTTTTCAGTTTGAGCAAACACAGACACGGTAAATAAAAAGGTTAAAACAGCTAAATACTTGATTTTGTTCATTTTGGGAGAAATTTTATTTTTTTGGGTTACTAAATTATAAAATATTGTTTACTGTTAAAGATAAAATTAACAAAAAGCCTCACGGGGTGAGGCTTTTGACAATATACGATAGTAAATTTAATTTAGATGTTTTAATTTTTGAAAATTTTATATCAATACCCTTTACTTAATTAATTGTAATAAAATGATTTAATACTTCGTGTTGAAAGAATATTAAATTATATGCTTTACAATTCCTGTTAAATGTACGATATTTGTCTTTTGTAACCTCGCGCAAAGGATTGAAGCGGCATCCTCACAACAAAGTTGAGAGATATAGCAAAAAGCCTGACCTTGTTAACAAACAAGGATGCGCCCTAAAAAGAATTAAATTAATTATGGCAATGAATAAAAATACCGTGTTATCATGGGCAACTTGGATTATGATTTTTGTTGGACTTGGACTTATAGCGCTTGGAGCTTTTAGGTATGATGATGTTGCGGGCTGGGGCTTTGCATCGGTAGGGATAGGTTTTTTTGCAATTGCTTGGGTTTTTAACGCATTAAAAGGAAGAGTATAATGAGTGACGATAAGAAAGTAATCTTTTCTATGTCTGGTTTAACCAAGACATTTCAAGGTGCTAACACACCAGTTTTAAAAAATATTTATTTAAGCTTTTTTTATGGAGCCAAAATCGGGATTCTCGGTTTAAATGGCTCTGGTAAGTCTACTTTACTGAAAATAATTGCAGGCTTAGACAAAAATTATCAAGGCGATGTAACCTTTTTGCAGGATTATTCGGTTGGATACTTAGAGCAGGAACCTCAGTTGGACGAAGAAAAAACCGTTATGGAAATTGTAAAAGAAGGAGCTGCTGAAACGGTTGCGATTCTCGATGAATACAATAAGATAAACGACATGTTCGGCTTGGAAGAAGTGTATAGTGATCCCGACAAGATGGAAAAACTAATGAATCGACAGGCAGCATTACAAGACCAGATTGATGCTTCTAATGCCTGGGAGTTAGATACCAAATTGGAAATCGCTATGGATGCGCTTCGTACACCAGATGGTGATAAGAAAATTAGTGTACTTTCTGGTGGTGAACGTCGCCGTGTAGCTTTATGCCGATTGTTATTACAAGAACCGGATGTATTATTACTCGACGAGCCTACTAACCATTTGGATGCTGAGTCTGTACACTGGTTAGAGCAACATTTGGCACAATATAAAGGAACTGTAATAGCTGTAACGCACGATAGATACTTTTTAGATAACGTAGCTGGTTGGATTTTAGAATTAGACCGAGGCGAAGGCATTCCATGGAAAGGAAATTATTCTTCGTGGTTAGACCAAAAAGCAAAACGATTAGCTCAGGAAAGTAAATCCGCTTCTAAACGTCAGAAAACATTAGAGCGCGAGTTAGAATGGGTGAGGCAAGGAGCGAAAGGGCGTCAAACGAAACAAAAAGCGAGATTAAAGAATTACGATAAATTATTAAGTCAAGACCAGAAACAACTGGATGAGAAATTGGAGATTTATATCCCTAATGGCCCTCGTTTAGGAACAAACGTTATTGAAGCCGTTGGCGTTAGTAAAGGCTATGACGATAAATTACTATACGAAGACTTAAACTTTAACTTGCCACAAGCCGGAATTGTTGGAGTTATCGGTCCAAATGGTGCTGGTAAAACAACCATTTTCAGAATGATTATGGGTGAAGAAACTCCTGACAAAGGCGAGTTTAAGGTAGGTGACACGGCTAAGATTGCTTATGTAGACCAGAGCCACTCGAATATAGACCCAGAGAAAACTATTTGGCAAAATTTTAGCGATGAACAGGAGTTGGTTTTAATGGGAGGAAAAGAGGTGAACTCAAGAGCGTATTTAAGCCGTTTTAATTTTTCTGGAGGAGAACAAAATAAAAAAGTGAAGTTGCTATCAGGAGGAGAGCGAAACCGTTTACACTTGGCTATGACACTAAAAGAAGAAGGAAATGTTCTATTACTGGATGAGCCTACGAACGATCTTGATGTGAATACATTGCGAGCTCTTGAAGAAGGTTTAGAAAATTTTGCCGGATGTGCTGTAGTGATTTCTCACGACCGTTGGTTCCTTGATAGAATTTGTACCCACATTTTGGCTTTTGAAGGAGATTCACAAGTGTATTTCTTTGAGGGAAGTTTTAGTGAATATGAAGAAAATAAGAAAAAACGTTTAGGAGGTGATTTAACCCCAAAACGCATTAAATATAAAAAACTAGTTCGCTAGCAAAATATAAAAAAGCCTGCTTAAAGCAGGCTTTTTTATATTCTATAAAGTGATAGTTATTTTGTAAATTATTTCACTTAAATCATCAAGTATTCAAAACTAAAAGTAGCGTTAACATAATTGTTCTAGTTATTATTGTACATATGGCCTTCGGTAAAATCTTTATATTTTTCTTCCTTTCGAGCCATCTCTTCGCTTATCTTATCGAGACGTTCATTTTCTTTTTTAAGTTTATAGGATTTCCTAATTCCCAAAAATAAGAGTATAGTGAAAAATATAACAACGATAATTAGTACCGTTAGAATGTTTAGTTGGCTGAGTAAAAGCATAAATACCATAAATATTAAAGGCAGCATAATATGATGCTCTATTATGATTTAACGATTATCAAATATAATATATTTTATTTATTAAAAAGTTAAAAATGAAATTATTAAACGTCTTATTGTAGGACTTGTACTATTTAAATTGGTACGCAAAACTTGAAACCTATAGCTTTAAAATAAAAAATAGTCTACGAACAAAGTCTTACTTTTTAAATATCAACTTTTATTAATTTTAGAAATTATAAAATAAATATATGAAACCAGTAAAAGATATTAAAAAGACGCTGCTCTCCAATAACTATTATGTGCTTAATAAATTTGTATTTAAGTATTTAATGCGTTCTGGAGAATGGGTTACCCAAATGCGTGAAGTTTATGACCGCGGCGACGGTGCCGGAATATTGTTGTATAATAGGGAAAAGCAAACGGTTATTTTAACTAAGCAATTTAGAATGCCTACTTTTTTAAACGATAATGCCGATGGCTTTTTGGTTGAAATTTGTGCAGGGATGCTGGATAAAGATAATCCTGAAGATTGTATTATTCGAGAAACAGAAGAGGAGGTAGGATATAGGTTACATTCGGTAAAAAAAGTATATGAAGCTTATTCTTCTCCTGGTGTTATGACTGAAAAAATGCATTTTTTTATTGGTGAATATACCGAAAATATGAAAGTTAACAGCGGTGGCGGATTAGCTAGTGAGCATGAAGATATTGAAGTATTAGAACTTCCTTTCTCCAAAGCTATTGAGATGTTAAATTCAGGAAAAATTCATGATACGAGAACGATAGTGCTTCTGCAATATGCCTTAATTCATAAGCTGATGGAATGATTTAATTTATTTTAAATGGTTTTGAGCATAAATAAAATCGGTAATTAAAAAGGCAATAAGTTTACCAACCTGTGTTGCTGACTTTGAAGTTGGTGCAGCTTCGCAGATATGTAAATAAGCGGCATTTTTGTGTTTTCCGAAATAACTAACAAATCGCCTCGCTTTATTTACCGAAAAACCACTAGGGGTCATGGCGCTACTCGGAACGTTTTCAATGGTGTCGCAATCTATTTCGATTCCAAATGCTGAATGGGAAACAAACTCTAAACCTTGTTTCATTGCTGTAGAAAATTTTATTTTTTGCAATACTTCTAAATCTTCAAAAGTGATGTATTGGACGGTGTCTAATTTGTTTAATGACTTAAAAAGATTTTTAGAAGTATAATTTCTTTGCAAACCAAATACAAAATAATTGTTCAAAAAACCTTCGTTAAAGGCATAACTAAATCCATTTCCGCTATGTCTACCTTCTTCAGCTCTGAAATCGGAATGTGCATCGAGATTTATAGCATTTACAGGTTTTTTTAAAGCCAAACTTGTACCTTTTAAATTGCCATATGCATTATTATGTCCTCCACCTATAATGATAGGTGTTTTGCCTGCAAGAACAATTTGGTTTACTAAAAACACCACATGTTTATCAATGTCTTTCACCAGATTTCTGGCCGCTACAATATGTTTAGTTTTGGTTGGAATTAATTTATCCAGTTGTTTTAATTCTTCAGAAAAGTTTAAATGCCCTAAAATTAATACTTTATCTGCCGATGTAAACTCGTTACTTTGTATGTTTAATAAGGTTTTTAAGGCAATTTCCCACGTTTTTGAAGTTCCTGTTTTACCATGATTAGCAAATACTCCTACATCCTCGGGTAAGCCAATAATTACATACTTGACATCCAAACTTTTAAGTTGCTCGTATATATTGGAAATGCTGGTTAAGTATTTAACATCCTGACCAAACTTGGATTCGCCCGAACGTTTGTTTAAAAGTTTATTTAAACTATTTTTATCAAATAAAGTAAGTTTATCCATGTGAGTAAATAAATTTTGAAACTAAATTACATCATTATTTATTTATGGCATTATAACCAACAAAATAAAAACCTAGATTTTTTAATCATTAAAAACAAGCAATTATGGAAAACAACAAAACTAGTATCGGACTGAAGGTTGCGTTAGGGATTGCAGTTGTTCTATTTTTAGGAACAGCATTCTACTCAATGAATCTTTATCAGGAAAGCTCTAAAGTTCAAAAGGACTTAACAGAGGAAAAACAAAAAGTAATGGACGAGTTAAGCCTTATGGCCGACCAGTATAAAGAAGCTATCGGTGAAAATGAGGTTGCCAACCAAAATTTAGTAGAAGCTCATGCACGTATTCAAGGTTTAATAGATTCTTTAAAGATATCTGAAACAAACGTAAAAAGCTTATGGCGATACAAACAAAAATATATATCGTTACAAAAGGAAATGGATGTTCTATTAGCCCAAAACGATTCGTTAAAAGTTCAAAATGCCTATTTAGCAACATCTTTAGATAGTACACGTGTTCGTTTAGAAGAGCGTACCATGTTTAACGATTCGTTGTTAATTCAAAATACAGCTTTAGCAGAAGTTGTTTCAGATGCCGCGGTGTTGTCGGCTGTAGATTTAAAAGCATCTGGTGTTATAGTTAGAACTTCAGGAAAAGTAATTCCTACCGAACGTGCGCGTCGAAGTGATAAAATTAGAGTTTGTTTTATTGTAGCTAAAAATAAATTAGTTCAATCTGGCGATCAAGAGCTTTACGTACAGGTAGTTGATCCTAAAAATAATATTATAGGTTTAAATGAGCAAGTGCAATTCGATGATGTTACTTTAAATTATAGTGTGATTAGTAAATTTAATTACGAAAATGCGAATTTAAATGTATGCGAATTTATTGCTCCAAAAAACGATAATGATTTCGACAAAGGACGTTATATCGTAAATGTTTATAATGAAAAAGATTTAGTGGCTACTTCCGAATTTATACTTCAATAATTTAATGAAAATGGTTAAAAGCCATTCATTAATAAATAAGATTTCGATATTGCTGTAAATATAGAGCCCCGAAATTAGAAACCTCAGGTAAAAGCCTGAGGTTTTTTTGCTTTCAATTTGTTTTACAGAAGAAAAATATCATTATACCTAAATACCTATTTATTTTTTGTGTTATACAATTTTACGATTAACTTTGAGGCCATTACAGAGCAACTGTATCACCTTAGGAAAATTAATAGCACATAAAAACCACCTACGCTTTGTTATGTCAATCTTATAAATAGTAAGCGGTTTTAATAATAAAAAGTTCCTTTGATTTCATTTTAATGCATCTGTTCATTTTAACCCTACTAATAAGTCTTTTATAAAAACATAATTAAGATCGTATGCAAGTAGAAGAAGAGATTTTAAATGCAATAACTGATATTTCCGATGAAACATTTAAAGCCCTAATAAATGTATCTGAATTAAAAACGGTAAAATCAGGTACACAACTAGTTAAACTTAACGAAACACCAAATAAAGTATATTTGTTGTTGAACGGTTTGGTGCGCTGCTATTTATGTACGGAAGCTGGTAAAGAATTCAATAAAAGTTTTTATCTATCCAATAGTTTTTTTGGTTCATTAACCGCTTTAATGAAAAATGAACCTTCTCAATTTGTTTTTGAAGCACTTTCCGATTGTGAAATTCGGGAAATTGATTTTATAAAAGTTATGAAACTGGCAGAGACCAATTTGTCGGTAAGTAAACTTTACAATAAAATATTACAACGTTTTTATATGTTGTATGAGAAACGTTTGGTTGACTTGATTTCGCTCGAGGCCAAAGATCGCTACGAAGAGTTACAGAAACAAATTCCGAACGTAGATAAGCTTATTCCTCAATATCATATAGCGTCGTATTTAGGTATTACTCCAGTACAATTAAGTAGGATTAGAAAAAAAAATGAAAAGAATTAACATTTGTTAATTGATGGAAAGATGTATAATGATATATTTGGCATAACTTCCTTCGGTAAAGAACTAACTAAACTAACTAAGGAAGATTAATAGCTAACCAACTTAAAAAAAAACAGGTAAAATATTTTACCTGTTTTTTTATGAAAATAAATTTAAGGAGGATGTTATTTTAAACTTCCAACCATATCTTCAGGTTTTACCCACTCATCATAGTCTTCAGCAGATACATACCCTAAATTAATTGCCTCTTCTTTTAAAGTTGTGCCGTTTTTATGTGCTGTATTTGCAATTTCAGCAGCTTTGTAATATCCAATTTTTGTATTTAAAGCCGTTACCAGCATTAACGAATTATTTAGTAATTTTTTAATTACATCGTGGTTGGGTTCTATACCTACAGCGCAATTTTCTTCAAAACTTACGCAGGCATCACCAATTAATTGAGCCGATTGTAAAACATTTGCAGCCATTACAGGTTTGAATACATTTAATTCGTAATGTCCCTGTAAACCGCCAACCGAAACAGCAACATCGTTACCCATTACCTGAGCGCAAACCATAGTTAAAGCTTCACACTGTGTTGGGTTTACTTTCCCTGGCATAATTGAACTCCCTGGTTCGTTTGCCGGAATAATTATTTCACCAATACCACTTCTTGGACCAGAAGCCATTAGTCTAATATCGTTGGCAATTTTATTTAACGAAACAGCTAATTGCTTTAAAGCTCCATGAGTCTCAACTAACGCATCATGAGCCGCAAGTGCTTCAAATTTATTAGGAGCCGTTACAAAAGGTAATTTGGTAAATTGGGCGATATATTCAGCAACACGCTTACTATATCCTTTAGGTGTATTTAATCCTGTACCAACCGCAGTACCACCTAAAGCTAATTCGCTTAAATGAGGCAAAGTGTTTTCCAGAGCATTTAATCCGTGATTTAGTTGTGCAACATAACCAGATAGCTCTTGACCTAAAGTTAATGGTGTAGCATCCATTAAGTGCGTACGACCAATTTTAACAACGTTTTTAAAAGCTTCAGATTTTTTTTGAAGTGTATCTCGTAATTGTTTTACACCAGGAATAGTAACTTCTACAATTTTTTTGTAGGCTGCAATATGCATCCCTGTAGGGAATGTGTCGTTTGATGATTGTGACTTATTTACATCGTCGTTTGGTTGAATTACTTTATCACCTTCGCCTATAACTTTACCCGCTAACTGCTGAGCTCTATTAGCAATAACCTCATTAACATTCATATTACTTTGGGTCCCCGAACCGGTTTGCCAAATAACTAAAGGAAACTGATCGTCGTGTTTTCCATCTAATATTTCATCGCAAACGGCAGCGATTAAATCGCGTTTTTCAATGGGTAATACACCCAGTTCGCAGTTAGTAAAAGCCGCAGCTTTTTTTAAGTAGGCAAACCCGTAAACAATCTCTAATGGCATAGATGCCACAGGCCCTATTTTAAAATTGTTTCGAGAGCGCTCAGTTTGTGCGCCCCAAAGTTTATCGGCAGGCACTTTAACCTCGCCCATGGTATCTTTTTCTATTCTAAAACTCATCGTAATAATGATTTGATTAAAGTAACAAAGTTAACTTTTTAGTAGGTTTTAATGTATGATAAAAGGTAGATTTATTAATTTTTTTTCATCTTGAAAATATATATTGAATTTATTCTTTAAAATCTATTAAATTGATTAATTTAGTAGGAATTAAACTGTAAATAATTTTAATTATGGCAACAATAAGATTAGGAGATGAAGCCCCTAACTTTACGGCAAAGTCTACTGAAGGTGATATTAATTTTCATGAATGGTTAGGTGATAGTTGGGGTATATTATTTTCACATCCAGCTGATTATACTCCGGTTTGTACTACAGAATTGGGAACGGTGGCGAAATATAAAGAGGAATTTGCAAAGCGTAACGTAAAAGTTGTAGCATTAAGTGTGGATGGTTTAGAATCCCACAAAGGTTGGGTAAACGATATTAACGAAACGCAAAACACAACAGTAAATTTTCCAATTATCGCTGATGAAGACCGAAAAGTATCTGAATTATATGATATGATTCATCCAAATGCTAGTGAAAAATTCACCGTTCGTTCGGTTTTTGTGATTGGAGATGATAAGAAGGTGAAATTGATTATTACGTATCCTGCATCAACAGGAAGAAACTTTGAAGAACTTTTAAGGGTTATTGATAGTTTGCAATTAACGGCTTATCATAAGGTCGCGACACCTGCAAACTGGAAAAACGGTGAAGATGTTGTGATTTCTCCTGCTATTACAAATGAAGAAATACCTGATTTATTTCCAAAAGGGCATAAAGAGGTAAAACCCTATTTAAGGATGACCCCGCAACCAAATTTAGATTAATTAGGATTAACACTTAATAAATAGAATTAATTGTTTTTATTGAATAACAGTAGCTTAGTACAATCTTAAGGTAAAACAAGAATTATTTTCTTAAAAAGTCTGTTAATAATTTTTAGTTTCATATTGTATTACAAAAAGCTTTATATTATCTTTGCTACATATTTTTTAAAGACACTTGATAATTATGTTCGATTTTGACCAATATTTAGGATTTTTAGCATTCTTAACCATTTTAACCATAGGGTTTTGGTTAATGATTTTCTTATTAACTTTCGTAATTCCTTACTGGATTGGGGGAGCTTTAATTGAAAGAATTAAAGAAATTAGAGAAGAAAAAAAAGCTAAGCGTTAATAAACGAGACATAGTTTTAATAAATAGAATAAAAAAGGGGAGACTAAATTTAGTCTCCCCTTTTTTATTGGCTGTTGGGTTAATTTTTTAAAAACCTCCCATATCATCATCGTCCATACCACCACCTTGGTTTGGTCGCTCACGTTTTTTCTGTTGATTAAATCTGTAAATTAAAGATAAATTAATTTGACGTTGTCTCCATTGGAACTCACCATAAGTCTCTATGCCTTCTGTAAATCTTACAGTACGATATTTTCTTGAATTTAACAGATCTCTGGCATTTAATGAAACCGTTGCATTATTATTGAAAAGGTCTTTACTTAATGCAATATCTAACGAGAAGATACCTTTTGTTTCTCCTTGGGCAGTGGCGTTCGCTCCTCGATAGTTCATATTAGTTTGCCAATCGATGTCTGAAGGCAATGTTACTTTACTACTAAAACGAGCAAACCAACTCGTGTTTTTAGCACTATAATCTATGCCATTAAACTCTCCATCTTTTTCAAACTGGAAAAAGTTAAAGCTAGAATTGATTCGTAACCACTTTTCAGGGTTATACATAATCCCAACTTCACCACCTGTTCTTATGTTAGTCGATAAGTTTATAGGTATTCTTCTTGTAATTTGGATGCCATCAGAGGTAAAGTAACCCGTGTTTTCTTGAATAAATTCGAACGATTCGGTTTCGTGCTGGTAATACACCGAAGAGGTTAAGGTAAGTTTATCCCAGCGCTTTAAGTAACCAATGTCGAATGCGCTAGCGAAAGCTGGATCTAAATTTGGATTCCCTTGAAAAACGGTTGTACGACTGGAACGTGATGGAAACGGATTAATATACCAACTATTAGGTCTGTTAATACGTCGGTTATATCCAAATGATACGTTTTCTTCAGAATCTTCACTATCTCCCGATAAATTGTAAATTAAATTAACGGTTGGGAATAGTCCTAAATAATTATTATTAAAGTCGGTGTCTATTGGATAACCAAAAGCACTTTGAAGCTCTTCTTCGGTTAATCGTGAATCTATGTTTCCTTTTATTTGTGTATTTTCTAAGCGAAGTCCCAAAAGGAATGAAAATTCACCAAACTTAGTACCATATTGAGTGTATACGGCGTTTACATTTTGAGTATAGTCGAATACATTGGTCAAAGTATCATTAATAAAATAGCTTCCATCACTAATATCTTCCTGCTCGAGAATATAATCTGTTATTTTATTACTAAAATTACCTCTATACCCCGCTTCAAATCTCGCATTTTCATTTATAGGAAGCACATAATCGGTTTGTATTAAGTATTCGTTTTGGTCTTCGGTTGTAAATACATTTTCGTTTTGAAACGGATCAGGATTCACTTTATCAGTAAACTCGTAATTTTCATCTATTAAAGTTAATTTATCTTCAAAGTCATTTTCATATTGTAAATCGGCAGTTAACTGATGTCCATCATCATTAAATTTAGTAATATAATTTAAGGCTAACTGGTATCTTTTATCATCTTCACCTTCGCGTTCATTACGTATTGTTTTTTCAACAATATTACCGCCGTTATATCGATCACTTACATTAATTGACAAATCATCGTCATTACCGAAGTTGTAAAACAAACTACCGGTTACTGAAGTTTTATCGGATATAAAATACTCCATTCCTAAATTGGCATTGTAGTTTCTGTTTATGCGGTCTACATTCTGATCTTCAATAATTCTTTCGTATTCTGGTATTCCGGCATCAGTTTCAGAATATTTGCTGTCGCTGTAACTTGTTCTAGGTGGAGCAGAATAGCGGTAGCCTAAATTTGTAAATAAATTATATTTTTCTGTTCTGTAATTTAAATTAGCTGAAATCCCTGCATTATCTGGTGTTCCAAGGGTTAAATTAAAAGACCCGTTAAACCCTAGGGTTTCTTTTTGTCTTAAAATAATATTTAATATTCCAGCAGTACCTTCGGCATCGTATCTTGCAGAAGGGGAAGTGATTACTTCAACCCGTTCAATCGCTTCGGCTGGTAATTGACTAAAAATATTAGTATCGCCAAAGCCAGCCATTGCCGATGGTTTTCCATTAATTAAAATACGGACGTTTTCGTTTCCTCTTAAGCTAATTCCTCCTTCTACATCAACTGATACGGAAGGGACATTATTTAGGGCATCGCTTACGGTGCCTCCAGCAGTGGTTAAATCCTTTCCAATATTATATATTTTCTTATCCAGCTTAATTTCTACCGTGGTTCGTTCAGCAATCACTTCAACTTCGTCTAAAGCTTCTAAATCTTCGGTTAAACCTATTACTCCTAGATTTTCGTTTTTTGTTAAATTCTTATTTTTTAAAGTAACTTTTTTATAGGAGATATATTCAATTGAAATATCATAAATACCTTTAGGAATAGGTATGCTAAATTTGCCTTCTGCATCAGTAATACCCCCGTCTACAATTTTATTTTCAGCCTTACTAAAAAAAGCAATGGTAGCGTATTCTAGTGGATAATTCATAGTTTTATCGATTACCTTACCCGAAACAATAATGTTTTTATCAGAGGGATCGACACTTTTAGGTTGTGCATAAATAGAAGAAATTAACCCTAATGTCATTAGGGTTGATATAATATATTTGATGGCCATAAAGGAGTTTTTGTTTTTTTAGACCACAAAAGAACACATTAGTTTAGCCGATATCTGTTAAAATAAAGTTAATAATAGCCAGTGCCAACTATAGAATTTCAGCTATTTTTTCTGTGGGTCGCCCAATTACAGCTTTAGTATCATTTATTACTATGGGACGCTCTATAAGTTTTGGGTTTTTTACCATAGCTTTTATGATATCGGCATCACTAAGTTCTTTTCCTTTATAATCAGATTTCCAAATAGCTTCATTTTTCCGAACCAATTCTATAGGGGAAATACCTAAAAGTTTTATGATTTCTGTTAATTCTTTTTCAGAAGGTACATTTTCTAGGTATTTTACTATTTCGAATTCTTTACCCATATCTTCTAAAAAATGAACGCCCATACGTGACTTGCTGCATCGGTTGTTGTGATATATTTTTATCATGAGATGTGTATGTTAAAGGTTTTTAAATCTTCAATTAATTGTTCAGGATTTTTAAATTGAATACCGTTAATTTTTAAGGCTTTGGCAGCTTCTATATTTCTTTTATTGTCATCTATAAAAATGGCCTGTTCTGGTTTTATATTGTACCGATTCAGGGTTGTGTTATAAATCTCTTTAAAAGGCTTTCTTGTTTTTTCATCGCCCGAGACCACAATGCCTTCAAACCAATCTAAAAAATCAAATCTTTTTTGTGCAATAGGAAAGGTTTCGCTACTCCAATTAGTTAATGCAACAATTTTGTATTTCTTTGATTCGATTAGTTGTTTTAGTACAGATACGGTTCCTGAAATGGCACCGCCTAGCATGTCTTCCCAGTTCCCATAAAACAAACGAATATAAGTTTCGTATTCTGGAAATTTTAAGACCAAATCCTCAGTAGCTTGGGCTAAGGGGTACCCTGCATCCTGATTTTCGTTCCAGTCGCTTGTACAAATATTTTCTAAAAACCATTTTGTTTTTTCCTTGTCACCGTTAAAAGCTTTTAAAAAAACGTATTCTGGGTTCCAGTCGATTAGTACACCGCCTAAATCGAAAATTATAGTATCTATGTAAATCATAACGTGTTATCATCTTCTACTTGCTGCCCCATCATCATTAAATAGGCTTTTAAGAAAGGACTTATATTCCCGTCCATTACAGCATCTACATTACTGGTTTCATGACCCGTTCTTACATCTTTAACCAATTTATAAGGTTGCATCACATAATTACGAATCTGACTACCCCATTCAATTTTCATTTTACTGGCTTCTATATCTTCACGTTGAGCCATTTGCTTTTGCAATTCTATCTCATAAAGTTGTGATTTAAGCATTTGCATGGCTCGAGCACGATTGTCATGTTGCGAACGCGTTTCAGAACAAGATATTTGAATGCCTGTTGGTTTGTGAGTAAGCTGTACTTTGGTTTCGACTTTATTTACATTTTGTCCACCTGCACCACTTGATCGTGCCGTTGTAATTTCAATATCGGCTGGGTTGATTTCTATTTCAATACTATCATCGACTAATGGATATACATAAACTGAAGCAAAGCTAGTATGGCGCTTGGCGTTACTGTCGAAAGGGGAGATACGAACTAATCGGTGTACTCCGTTTTCACCTTTAAGCCATCCAAAAGCAAAATCCCCTTCAATTTCTAGAGTCACCGTTTTAATACCAGCAACATCACCTTCTTGAAAGTTTAATTCTTTTACTTTAAATCCACTTTTTTCGGCATACATAAGGTACATACGCATAAGCATGCTAGCCCAGTCACAGCTTTCGGTACCACCAGCACCAGCCGTAATTTGAAGTACGGCACTTAGGCTGTCACCTTCATCCGAAAGCATGTTTTTAAATTCAGTATCTTCAAGTAAAGTAGAAGCTTTTTCGTATTGCTTTTGAACGTCATCTTCAGAACTTTCACCTTCTTTATAAAACTCATAGAGCACGTCTAAGTCTTCAATAAGAGTTTTTATCGTATTATAATCTTCAACCCATTTTTTCTTCACACGAAGCGATTTCATTGTGGCTTCGGCACTTTTGGGGTCATTCCAGAAATTGGGGTCGAAAGTCTTTTCTTCTTCGTTTTGAATTTCAATAAGTTTTCTATCTAAGTCAAAGATAGTGCCTTAGTTTGTCAAGGCGGGTGTTTAGATCTTTAATTTGATCGGAAGTTATCATGTATTTATACCGTTATGATTTGTCAAATGCCAATTATTGGCTTTTTGGTTTCAACAAAATTAAAATTAAAAGAAAGAGCAGAAAATATTTATTGACTTATTTTTATAGTTTTACTCAAATAATCAAAATTCGTAAGTATAAAAAAATGAAAATAGATTTACGTAGCGACACGGTAACAAAACCAAGTAAAGCAATGCTTGAAGCTATGATGAATGCCCAGGTTGGAGATGATGTATTTCGTGAGGATGCCACTGTAACTCTCTTAGAAAACCGACTCGCAAAAATGTTTGGAAAATCTGACGCATTGTTTTTTCCAAGTGGCACTATGGCTAACCAAACCGCTATAAAATTGCATACTAAGCCAGGAGAACAGGTTATTTGCGATAAATATGCTCATATTTATAATTATGAATCTGGTGGTGCTTCATTTAATAGTGGTGTGTCGTGTAAATTAATTGATGGTGACCGAGGGATGTTTAATGCAAATCAGGTTTTGGATGCCATTAACCCAGAAGACTATTATTATGCTAAAACCAGTTTAGTTGAAGTCGAAAACACCACCAATAAAGGAGGTGGAGCATGTTGGGATTTCAAAGAACTTAAAAAGATAAAGCAAATTTGTAAAGCTAAAGGTTTAGGTTACCATTTGGATGGCGCTCGCTTATGGCATGCCTTGGTTAAAACCAATCAAACACCTAAGCAGTATGGTGATATTTTTGATACCATTTCGGTATGTTTAAGTAAAGGTTTAGGATGTCCGGTTGGTTCCGTTTTAATTGGTGATACCGAAATAATGAAAGAAGCATTGCGGATTCGAAAGGTGTTTGGAGGTAATATGCGGCAAATAGGTTATTTAGCAGCAGCTGGATTATATGCTTTAGATCATAACATAGAACGATTAGCCGAAGACCATATCAGGGCTAAGGAACTAGGAAAAGCATTAAGTCACTTGCCAGAAGTAAAAACAGTAGAACCTATTGAAACTAATATTGTGATTTTTGAATTAAATGAAAAAGCCTACGCAGAAACTTTTATTAAGAAATTAGCGGCGAACCACATTTTTATTATTGCCATGGGAGGAGGTAAGTTACGTATGGTAACTCACCTCGATTACACCCAATATATGCATGAAAAAGTTTTGAGTTTACTTAAAACTTTTTAGTTTGAATTATTAAAATAAATCCATGCCTGGAATATTAGGCATGCCTTCTTTAGCAACAGCAGCTAATTCGGTTTCGTTTACCTGAGTCGCTTTTTCAATGGCTTTGTTAAGTGTAAGGACCAGATAATCTTCAAGTTGTTCTTTGTCGATTAATAATTCATCATCTATTTCAATAGATTTTATAGTTCTATTGGCCGTAAGTGTAATTTTAAGTTTATTATCGTTACTAGCCGCATCAACTAAAACGGTATCCAAACGTTTCTTTGTTTCTTCAACTTTTTTCTGGGCCTCTTTCAGTTTACCCATCATATTCATCATATCTCCAAACATAGTGTGTAATTTTTTGCTACAAATGTAGTTATTCAGTATATAAATGAGATGAAATTTTCTGAAAAATGAAAAACTTAGGTATTTTTTTAATCATTAGCGTTATTTTTGCGACCTCGTGTAAAAAACAAGCGAAGATGACAGAGGGAAAAGTTTTAATAACACCGCCAAAAGCAACGATAAAACCTAAGCAACTGGTAAAGCATGGTGATGTTCGAGTTGATAATTATTATTGGTTGAACGAAAGAGAAAATCCAGAGGTTTTAGCCTATTTGAATGCTGAGAATGAGTATACCAAAGCCATAATGGCGCATACTGAAGAGTTTCAACAGGAGCTGTTTGAAGAAATGAAGGGGCGCATTAAGGAAGATGATACTACAGTGCCTTATAAATTAAATGGGTATTGGTATATAACACGTTATGAAAAAGGTAAGGATTATCCGGTATATGCAAGAAAAAAAGATACTCTAGATGCAGTTGAAGAAATTCTGTTCGATTGTAATGAGATGGCCAAAGGACATTCGTTTTTCAATTTGGGTAGTATTTCTATAAGTCCCGATAATTCCATGGCTAGTTTTTCAATTGACACGGTAGGGCGTCGTCAATATACGATTCAGATAAAAAATCTGATGACGGGAGAAATTTATCCTGATAAAATTGAAAATACGACTAGTAGTAGTACTTGGGCAAGCGATAACAAAACTTTGTTTTACTGTGTAAAAGATGAAGTAACATTACGTTCTAACAAGATAATGAAACATAAATTACATAATCATGCAAAAACCGATGAAGAGGTTTTTTATGAAGCAGATGATACGTTTAACACTTTTGTTTATAAAACCAAATCCAGAAAATATATCGTAATAGGTTCGTCGAGTACTTTATCGTCAGAGTACCGAATACTTAATGCCGATAATCCGGATGGAGAGTTTAAAGTTTTTCAAGAACGTCAGAGCGATTTGGAGTATAGTATCGCTCATTACAACGATTATTTTTATATCATAGCCAATAATGAGGGTGCTACTAATTTTAAGTTATTAAAGACGCCTGAAGGAGCTACTACTATCGAAAACTGGGAGGATGTTATTCCACACAGAGAAAATGTTCTGTTAGAGGATATTGAAATATTTAAAGATTATTTGGTTGTTAACGAACGAGAAAACGGTCTAAATAATTTAAGAATAATGAGTTGGAATGGTAAAGAAGATTATTATTTGCCATTTGAAAGTGAAACCTATACAACATATATAGGAAATAACCCCGATTTTGATAGTGATGTGTTGCGTTATGGTTTTAATGGTTTAACTGCGCCAAGTGCGGTAATTGATTATAATTTTATAACTAAAACTAAGCAAATTAAAAAGGAACAAGAGGTTTTAGGAGGAACATTTAAAAAAGAAAATTACGAATCTAAGCGCGTATGGGCGACCGCTCGAGATGGGGTGAAAATACCAATTTCGTTAGTTTATAAAAAAGGAACAAAACTGGATGGCACAAGTCCGTTATTACAATATGCTTACGGTTCTTATGGGCATACTATAGATCCTTCGTTTTCTTCAGTACGTTTAAGTTTGTTAGATAGGGGCTTCATTTATGCTATAGCACATATTAGAGGCGGCGAATATTTAGGTCGAAATTGGTATGAAACAGGCAAACTGCAGACCAAACTAAATACGTTTTATGATTTTATAGATTGCTCTAAATATTTAATCCAGCAAAATTATACTTCAGAAAAACATTTATACGCCTATGGCGGTTCTGCCGGAGGATTGTTAATGGGGGCTGTAATGAATATGAATCCAGAACTTTACCATGGCGTAATTGCCGCTGTACCATTCGTTGATGTTGTAACGACCATGCTTGATGAAACAATTCCCTTAACAACAGGCGAGTACGATGAATGGGGAAACCCGAATGAGAAAGCGTATTACGATTATATGAAATTGTATTCACCATACGATAATGTAGAAGAAAAGTATTATCCAAATGTTTTAGTGACAACAGGATTACACGATTCACAAGTGCAATATTGGGAGCCAGCAAAATGGGTCGCAAAGCTCAGAGAACTAAAAAAAGATAATAATATTTTATTACTTCAAACTGATATGGATGCAGGTCATGGAGGAGCGTCAGGACGTTTTGAAAGCTTAAAAGAAGTAGCATTAGAGTACGCGTTTTTACTAGATTTGGAAGCAAGTTATGGTCAGTAAAAAAAAAAAACTTATTTTTGTCAGGTTTTAGGTTGCAAATATTTTTACTAATATTACCGTAGCTTATAAATAGCATTTATGAAAAACACAAATCAGGTTTTCGATAATGTATTAGATTTAGTGGGTAATACGCCCCTTATCAAGCTAAATAGAATTGTCTCGAATTTTAAAGGGGATTTCTACGCAAAAGTAGAATCTTTTAATCCCGGGCACTCTTCTAAGGATAGAACAGCTTTATACATTATTGAACAAGCAGAAAAGAAAGGTATTTTAAAACCAGGCGATACTATTATTGAAACAACCTCGGGTAATACCGGGTTCAGTATAGCCATGGTAAGTATCATTAAAGGGTATGAGTGCATTTTAGCTGTAAGTTCTAAATCTTCACCAGATAAAATAGACATGTTAAGAACAATGGGGGCTAAAGTTTATGTGTGCCCAGCTCATGTTCCTGCCGACGACCCCAGATCATACTACGAGGTTGCCAAGCGTATTCATAAAGAAAAACCAGGCTCTATTTATATTAATCAGTATTTTAATGAATTAAATATTGATGCACACTACGATTCTACGGGGCCAGAAATTTGGAAGCAAACCGAAGGTAAGATAACCCACCTTGTGGCATGTAGCGGTACCGGAGGAACCATTTCGGGAACGGCTCGATATTTAAAAGAACAAAATCCTAATATAAAAGTAATTGGCGTAGATGCTTTTGGGTCGGTTATAAAAAAATATCATGAAACTCGTGAGTTCGATGAGAAGGAAATTTACCCATATCGTATTGAAGGGTTGGGAAAAAATTTAATCCCAGGAGCTACCGATTTCGATATAATTGATGATTTTGTTAAAGTTACTGACGAAGAAAGTGCACATACCGCAAGGGAACTAGCAAGAACCGAAGGATTGTTTTCTGGTTATACATCGGGCGCAGCAATGCAAGCAATAAAACAGCTGGATGAAAGAGGAGAGTTTAAGAAAGGAGATAAAATAGTTGTAATTTTTCCAGATCACGGTTCGCGATATATGAGTAAAGTGTACAGTGATAAATGGATGCAGGATCAAGGGTTTTTTGATAGTAAAAACGAAGTTGCTGTAGAAAATATTCAGTACGTAAAATAAGTGCCGAAATAACAGATATAGAGAGATGATGATTGTTTAATAAACAAGAAATCATCTCTTTCTTTTTTTTGTAAATAATTGAACGTTAAAAATTATGTACAAAGAATTTAAATATTTAATTTTGCAGCAGCTAACTAAGAACGATAAAGCTTTCTTTTAACAGGCTATAATACAGGTTAAGCCTTGTGTTTCCTGATAAAAGCCATTTCGGGTTAATAGTTAAAGCTTAAATTAATAGCAATAAGATTTATTATAAATGAAGGATTTATTTGAAAAAATTTATAAAGACAAAGGTCCATTAGGTAAATGGGCGTCTCAAGCTGAGGGCTATTTTGTTTTTCCAAAATTAGAAGGTCAAATTTCTAATAGAATGAAATTTCAAGGGAAGGAAGTAATAACCTGGAGTATCAACGATTATTTAGGGTTAGCAAACCATCCTGAAATTCGTAAAGTAGATGGAGAGGCTGGTGTAGAGTACGGTTCAGCTTATCCAATGGGAGCCAGAATGATGTCTGGCCATACAGATCTTCACGAGTTGCTTCAAAAGGAGTTAGCAGAATTTGTAAATAAAGAAGCGGCTTATTTATTAAACTTTGGATATCAAGGAATGGTGTCTACAATAGATGCTTTAGTTTCTAAAGACGATATTATTGTTTACGATGTAGATGCACATGCCTGTATTATTGACGGAGTTCGTTTACACATGGGTAAACGCTTTACTTATAAGCATAATGACGTAGAAAGTTTAGAAAAAAATCTTGAGCGTGCCACTAAAATGGCAGAACAAACCGGAGGAGGTATTTTAGTAATCTCTGAAGGTGTTTTTGGTATGAGAGGTGAGCAAGGTAAATTAAAAGAAATTGCTGCGCTTAAAAAGAAATATAATTTTAGATTTTTAGTTGATGACGCTCACGGTTTTGGAACCTTGGGGAAAACAGGAGCAGGAGCAGGTGAAGAGCAAGGTGTGCAAGACGACATCGATGTGTATTTTGCTACTTTTGCTAAATCTATGGCCGGTACCGGAGCTTTTATTGCTGCCGACCAAGAAATTATAGATTATCTAAAGTATAATCTTCGTTCTCAAATGTTTGCGAAGTCATTACAAATGCAATTAGTTGTAGGAGCCAGAAAGCGTTTGGAAATGCTTAAAACAATGCCAGAGTTAAAAGATAAACTTTGGGAAAATGTAAGAGCATTACAATCAGGATTAAAAGATAGAGGTTTTGATATAGGAACAACGCAAAGTTGTGTAACTCCGGTGTATTTAAAGGGAAGTATTCCTGAGGCTATGGCTTTAGTGAAAGATTTAAGAGAGAATTTCGGTATTTTCTGTTCAATAGTTGTTTACCCAGTAATTCCAAAAGGATTAATATTATTGAGATTAATTCCTACGGCAACACATACTTTAGAAGATGTTAGAATTACTCTGGATGCTTTTGATGGTATTAGAGAACGATTAGAAAACGGTACTTACAAACGTTTATCAGCTTCGGTTGTAGCTGCAATGGGTGAGTAATAGTACTATTCAATTTATATAAAAAAACACCGCTAAAAATAGCGGTGTTTTTTTATATAGATATGTTATTTATATGTTTTTTCTGTAAGTTCGTCTTTTGGCGTAGACGGTAGCATCAAAATGTTTCCAGATTTGTCTAATAGCCACATTGTCGTCTAACTCAGGAGTTCTTACACAAGTTTCAACACCTTTTTCTTTAAATGTATCGTAAAATTCATTAAAAATAAGGGCATGAACACCTTTATTTTGATAATCTGGATGAACACCTATTAAATAAAAAATAGCGCTTTTACTGTTCTTTTTAGCTCTTAAAATATGCGAAAACCCAAATGGAAATAATTTTCCTTTTGCTTTTTGTAAGGCTTCGGCAAACGATGGTAAAACAACTGCAAAGGCTATTAAATTATCGTCCTTATCTACTACGAATTTAATGTACTCCGGATTAACAAATCCTATGAATTTCTTTTTAAAATATTCTTTTTGAATGTCGGTAACCGCAACGAAAGACGATAGTTTAGCATAGGTATCGTTAAATAAATCAAACATGCGATCAACATAAGGCATAACCTGAGATGTTTTCGTGAAGTTTAATGCTTTTAACTGATAACGTCTGGTAATGATGTCGTTGAGTTTTACGAATACTTTAGGATCAACATTTTTGAATGAAAAACTACTTTCAGAATATGATTTTTCAACATTATAGTTCAAAGCTTCATAATGCTTAATGTAGTAAGGGTGATTGTACCAGGTAACCATAGTTGCACGGGTTTCGAAGCCATCGTACATAACGCCAACTTTGTCTAAGTTTGAGAACCCCACAGGGCCTTCGGCGTACTCGAGACCATGAGATCGTCCTATGTCTTCTACTTTGTTAAGTAATGTTTTTGAAACTTCAAGGTCATCAATAAAATCGAACCATCCAAAACGCATTTTTTTAACGTTTTGTCCTTTAACTTCTAACCAGTTTATCATGGCAGCAACACGTCCTACAACTTCATTTTTATTATTATAGGCAAGGAAAAGAGTGGCTTCGGCATCATGAAAAACAGGGTTTTCATTGGGGTCAAATGTTTTCATTTCCTCTGTGATAATAGGGGGAACCCAATATTTCGAATCTTTATAAAGTTTGAATGGAAACTTTACAAAGTTTTTTAAATCTTTCTTTGTTTTAACTTCTTTTAATGTAATCATAAGTTTTTGTGGAAGATATAGAATTAATTGAATTCTACGGATTCGCGTTTCTGTTTTGAGTTAATCAAATCGTTATTGTTCTTATTCTTATTTCTTCGGGCCCGGCGCTTCCCTTCGTCTTTAGCAGAGGTGCCATTATCGATGTTTTCAATTTGATCTTTGTGAAAATCTAACCGGTAGGACATTCCGAAGTTAACACCAAAAACCGAAGGTGTATCTTTAGTGTTAAGTGTTACAGCGGAATCCAACTGAAAATTTTTGCTTAGTAAATATGCGCCTCCTAGTCTAAATAAGTTGTCGGCATAGAAATCGCTTTTTATACCTTGTGTTTCTGCAAAAATAACCCATTTAGGGTTAAACGAATGTGTTAATGTTAAAATATATTGAAAGTCTGACTGGTCTGTTCCTATGCGATCTTTTATAAAGTTCATTATAAACACAAATCCACCTGCAAAATTATTTTGAGTAGCAATCATAACTTTAGGACTAAAACCCTCAATACCTACAGCGGTAAATGGATTTTTTTTCGTGTCGTAATTAGCGCCTAAATAAACCGAAATAGCCGGAATTAAAGAATTCCATTTAAAACTATGGTTGGCTTTCCAGCTGTATAAATTTGTTTTATTGCGCACTTCATTTTTATAGGGATCGTAGATTAAATATTTAGCACCAACGGATAAAAATTTAAAATTTGCTCGTTCTTCATCTGAACTTATGGTAGAAATATATGTTTTGGTATCACTTTGGAAGGTGCCTTCAACATTTAATTCTAATTGCTCCCATAAAAGACCGTAACGCGCAGCAAAGTCTACACCATAACCTGAAATTTCATACTTAGGTGAAGGTGTGCGGTTTTCTTTAATATAATACGGGCCTGCTTCAAATTGTAAAACATTTGTGCCGACTGAAAAAGCGCTTCGGGATGCTCCGGGTCGGTTTGAGTTAATTACGTCGGTGTATTGGGCAAAGCCTTTGGCGGCCATAAAACTAAGCGAAATAAACAAAGTGGTTTTAAATAGTTTCATCTGTAAATGTTATATTCGATTTTAAAAATGTCAGATCGAATTAGCCTGCTACACCATTCTAAATTTGGCGATTAATGAAGCTTATTTCAAAATGATGCATTTAAATTTCGCTGTATCAATATGATAAAACGATTGCTGTAATGTTACCGCTTTAGGTATATCAAATATATAGATTTTATAGTTTTTTTATCATTTTTGAACGTTTTTTAAACATTTAGAATTGTATTTTTGTTAAAAATAATTTTATGATACAACAGGCATCGGTTAGCGGGGTGATACGAATGATATTGATAATTATCCTTGTGTATTACGGGATAAAAATTATTTCGAGATTATTAACACCGTTTCTTATAAAATATGTTTCAAAAAAGGCTGAAGAACGATTTGGAGGTCAATTTGGTGGGTTTCAGCAACGAAAACAAGAACCAGCAAAAAAAGAAGGTGAAGTAACCATCGATAAAATGCCAAACACAAAATCTACAAATAAAGACGTTGGTGAATACGTGGATTACGAAGAAATTGACTAATTTTCGCACTCATTGTTTTTAAACCATTTTCATGCAATTATCATTAAAAAAAGTACTTCCGCATTTATTAGTAATTGTCGGGTTTGTTATTGTTTCATTAGCTTATTTTAACCCTGTTTTAAAAGGAAAGAAGATTTTTCAGAGCGACATCATGCAATATATAGGCATGAGCAAACAGCAAAATGATTTTAGAGAATCAACAGGCACAGAAACTTATTGGACGGATAGTGCTTTTGCCGGTATGCCTACATATCAGCTAGGAGCAAAATATCCTCATAATTATATAAAAGAATTAGATTTAGCTTTGCGCTTTTTACCGCGTCCCGCTGATTATTTATTTCTATATTTTATTGGCTTTTACATTCTATTGCTTGTCATGAAAGTCGATTTTAAATTAGCAGCTCTCGGAGCGCTTGCTTTTGGGTTTTCTACCTATTTAATTATAATTCTCGGTGTTGGACATAATAGTAAAGCCCATGCTATTGCTTATATGCCTCTAGTTTTAAGTGGAATTATTTTAACCTTTCAGCGTAAGTATATATTAGGTTTTTTATTAACCACTGTTGCTATGGGACTGGAATTGGTCTCCAACCATTTTCAAATGACCTATTACTTACTGTTCTTAGTTGTTATATTAGGAATTGCTTATTTGGTAGATGCTTATAACAATAAAACCTTACCTCATTTTATTAAGGCTATAGGCGTTCTTATATGGGCTGTAATGTTATCTATAGCGTTGAATGCGACAAACATTTTAGCTACTCAGGAGTATGTTAAGGAAAGTAAGCGTGGAAAAAGCGAATTAACCATTAATCCTGATGGTTCTCCAAAAGCAGTTGCTACAGGATTAGATAAAGATTATATTACGCAATTTAGTTACGGTATAGCAGAAACATTTAACCTTTTTATTCCCAGATTTATGGGGGGCGGAAACAGTGAAGACCTCGGCAAAGATTCTGCCCTGTATAATCAGCTTAGAAATATGGGGGCGAGTGTAAAAGATGCTACAGATTTTTCTAAAAACGCTCCAACTTATTGGGGTGACCAACCCATAGTCGAGGCGCCGGCCTATATAGGAGCCGTGATTATATTTTTATTCGTTTTTGCCTTGTTTTTGGTCAAAGGTCGACTTAAATGGTGGCTGGTTGGTGGAACTGTATTTTCCCTGCTGTTATCTTATGGGAAAAACTTTAGTTTATTAACCGATTTCTTTATCGATTATGTGCCTTTATATAACAAATTTAGGGCAGTAACTTCTATTCAGGTTATTTTAGAATTATGCATTCCTGTATTGGCTATTTTCGGATTGGTGAAATTATTTAAAGATGAGCATTCCAAAGAAGAAAAACTTAAAGCTTTAAAGTATACAGCGGCTATTACCGGAGGTTTAGCCTTATTATTTTTGGTGTTTAAAACAACCTTATTCGATTTTGTTGGTGTTAATGATGGTTTTTATCGCCAGAATTACGGCCCCGATTTTGTGGATGCCCTAAAAAAAGATAGAAAATCTCTTTTTACAAATGACACCATTAGAACGTTCGTATTAGTGATACTTTCCGCAGGTGCAGTTTATTTATTTCTGAAAGAAAAACTTAAAAAGCAATGGGTAATTGTTGCGTTTGGCGCTTTGATTTTATTTGATTTGGTTGGTGTTAACCGACGTTATGTAAATAATGACGATTTTGTATCGGCCAGGCAAGTTGATAAACCATTTACAGCAAATAATATCGACAAGGAAATTCTAAAAGACGATGGACATTTTAGAGTCTATGATTTAGTTTCTGGTCCGTCAAAACCTTCATATTATCATAATTCATTAACAGGTTATAATGCCGCCGAGTTACGACGCTACAATGATATTTTTGAATTTTATGTGGCTAAGAATAATATGAATGTATTAAGCCTATTAAATACAAAATACATTATTGCTCAGGACAAAGAAGGTAAAATGTTTCCTTATGTAAACGACGAGGCTAATGGAAATGCCTGGTTTATTGAAAGCTTTAAAGTTGTTGACCATCCAAATGATGAAATACGTGCTCTGGAGAAATTGGAAACTAAAAAACAGGCCGTTCTTAATACTGGTGAATTTGGTAATCACTTTAAAACTAAAGGTATTCCAAATTACGTTGTAGATTCCACGGCAACAATACAACTGGTAGAGCATCAGCCAAATTATTTAAAATATCAGTCAGATAATAAGAATAAAGGCTTCGCAGTTTTTTCTGAAATTTATTATGGTAATGGGTGGAAAACTTTTATAGACGGAAAAGAGGCGTCTCATATTAGGGTAGATTACACACTTCGAGGCATGGAAATTCCCGCAGGAAAGCATACTATTGAGTTTAAATTTGATCCAGATGTTGTTAAAACAGGAAGCAGCATCACTCTGGCAAGTTCTATAATTTTTGCCATACTATTATTTGGAGGGCTATTTTACGAGTTTAAGAATAAATCAGAAACCAGTGCCTAAAAAAGTACTTATAATAACTTATTACTGGCCACCTGCAGGTGGCCCGGGAGTACAACGTTGGCTAAAATTTGTGAAATATTTACCAGAATTTGATATTGAACCAATAGTTTATATTCCTGAAAACCCTAATTATCCACTTCGTGATGAGAGTTTGTTAAAGGAGGTTTCAAATGAATTAGCTATTATAAGGCAACCTATAAAAGAACCTTATAAATTAGCAGGTTTATTTTCAAAATCAGCTTCGAAGTCAATAAGTAAAGGCATAATTCCTGCACAGAAAGAACAAAGTTTTATAGAAAAATTAATGCTTTTTGTTCGTGGTAATTTCTTTATCCCAGATGCACGTAAGGCTTGGGTTAAACCATCGGTAAAGTTTCTTTCTGAGTATTTAAAGAATGAAGCGATTGAAACCATTATAACGACAGGGCCACCTCATAGTTTGCATTTAATAGGCTTACAATTAAAGGAATCATTAGGTGTAAAATGGTTAGCCGATTTTAGAGACCCGTGGACAACAATCGGGTATCATAAGCAGCTTAAACTAACCAAATCTTCAGAAAAAAGGCATAAGGCTTTAGAGAAAGAAGTTTTAAATAAGGCAGATCAAATTATAGTAACCAGTTTTACAACAAAATCAGAGTTTGAAGCCTTAACCCAAAAGCCAATTCAGGTGATTACTAATGGTTACGATAACCAGTCTGTCCAAAATTTAAAAATGGACACTAAGTTTTCGATTGCCCATATCGGATCATTACTTTCAAAACGTAACCCAGAGGTGTTATGGCGGGTTTTAAGGGATTTAAGGAAAGAAAGTGATGGATTTGCAAAGGATTTTCAGTTAAACTTAATAGGGGCTATAAGTGAAGATGTTCTTAAAACTATTTATTCCTATGGTTTAGATAACTGCATTAAAAACCTAGGTTATGTATCTCATGAAAAAGCGATAAAGTATCAAAAACAATCGCAGGTATTATTACTAATTGAAATAGATTCCGAAGAGACTAAATGTATTATTCCTGGTAAGCTGTTTGAATATATGGTGTCCGACCGACCTATTATTGCATTAGGTCCTAAAGAATCGGATGTCGAAAAAATAATAAAAGAGACCAACACAGGGCACTATTTTTATTACACCAGTTACAATGCATTAAAATCTGTTATTTTCGAGCATTACAAAGCCTACAAGGATGATGCGTTAAAAGTGCAAGCCATAGGATTACAAAAATATAGTCGTAAAGCTTTAACCAAATCGTTATCTAATTTCATTTAAAATGGGAGTCGTAGCTTTACAATCTTTAAAAAACGTAATTTCCACCTATTTAGGTTTTGTTATAGGTGCTATAAACACCCTGTTTTTATTTACTAACTTTATGAGTGATGCCTATTATGGTATGGTGGGTTATATGCTTTCGTTAGCTTATGTAATAATGCCTGTAATGGCCTTTGGGGTTCACAATACACTTGTAAAGTTTTATTCTACATTTAAAACCAGGGTATCGCTAAATAGCTTTTTAACTTTAATGCTTTTTCTTCCGTTAATTATAATACTACCATTAAGTGCAATAGGTTATTTTAGTTATAACAGTATAGCTTCGTTTTTGTCAAGAGAAAATTCAATTATAGAAAATTATTTGTGGCATACGTTTATCATTGCGGTAGCTTTGGCGTATTTTGAAGTATTCTTTGCTTGGGCTAAAGTACAAATGCAAACTGTTTTTGGCAATTTTATGAAGGAGGTGTTTCATAGAGTAGGTACTATGGTGTTACTTTTTTTATTGTATTTTAAAGTTATTGATATAGAGCAGTTCATGCAGGGTATTGTTTTAGTTTATATTATACGCATGCTCATTATGAAGATTTACGCCTTCAGTTTAAAATGGCCCGTTTTAATTTTTAAGAAATTAAATAATTGGCAAAGCATTATTAAGTACTCTTTTTTAATCATTATTGCTGGTTCTGTAGCAAGTGTCTTATTGGATGTAGATAAAGTAATGTTGGGGTATTATATCCCTATAGGTGAGATCGCGTATTATAACGTCGCTATTTATATTGCAGCAGTAATTGCGGTGCCTTTGCGTTCAATGCATCAAATACTTCTGCCTTTATCGGCCAAATATATAAATGAAAAGGATCTTAAATCGCTCGACGATTTGTCTAAAAGAAGCTCATTAACTCTGTTTATAGTAAGCGGATTAATTTTTTTATTAATCGTTCTTAATATAAATCAACTGTACTTAATAATAGAGGAACAATATAGTGATGGTTTATTTGTTGTTCTAATTATTAGCCTTGCGAAATTATACGATGCACTTTTAGGAAGTAATAACGCTATTTTATTTAATAGTGATTACTACAGAATTGTTCTGTTTTTGGGAGTTATTCTTGTAGTATTAATGGTTATTCTCAATATTATTTTTATTCCTTTGTTTGGAATAAATGGAGCTGCATTTGCCACTTTCTTAGCTATGTTTTTATATAACAGTATAAAATTGTTTTTTGTTTATAAGAAATTTAGAATATTACCATTTACTGCAAATACGTTTAAGACAGGAATTGTTATTGTTTTGGGGGTTGGGTTATTTTATTTTTGGGATTTTCCATTTTATCCCATTGTAAATATTACTTTAAAATCTGCTCTAGTCACTGTAGTTTATATTTACATTATTCATAAGTTTAAATTATCTGAAAACATATCGTCATTACTGGATCGTTTTATAAAGATTAACTAAAAAAGAAAACCCCTCGAAGTTGCTTTAGGGCGAACATTTCGAAGGGATTTCTAAACTAACCAACCAAAAATTTTTATGAACGTCTGTGAATTGAATTAGACGATCTTGTATTGTTACTAGCACGATTATTTCTACTGTTTGAAGCTACAGGTTTATTATTTGAGCTTCTTTTTACACTCGTGCTTCTATGTTGCGTACCTCTTGTATTGTTTGAAGTTCTTTGAACGACTTGAGGTGATTTTCTATTATTTGAATTGTTACTTCTATATATACGTTGATTACTGTTGTTTGGTTTATTTACAATCCGATTATTTTTATAATTTCTTGTTGAATTATTTCTAACCGAACTGTTACGGGTAATAACGTTATTCTTTTTGTTAATATTGCGTTTTACATCAGGTTTATAAATTCTTCCATTACCTGCATTATTTCTATGTGAATAATTATTTCTGTTATTATTGGTTGCATAGGACTTATTTGCATTTCTATTTACTGTAGCATTTCTTGAATTACGATATACTGTAGCGTAATTTCTATTACGCTTAATTACATTTCCATGTCTGTTTGCAACCGATGTTCTTGGTCTGTGATTGTTATAATATGGTCTGTTATATCTATGACGTACGGGTTTATAATATTGTCTGTAAGGTCTGTTATAAACAACACAGTAATCACGAGCAGGAATACTGTAGTATCTGTGCCATGGACGGTATACATAACGTCTATTGTAAACATTTATAAAACCAGTGCAATGTGAAAATACGTTATAACGGTTGTAGTGCACATATAAGCCCCCAACTCTGGTTACAAAACCATAATTGTTATAATTAATGTTTACATTTCCAACGCGGCTTACTCGGCCGTAATAATCATAATAAATTGGTGTATTTTCAATTTGAACAATAGCACCAAATTCGTCATACTGAACATAAGCGTTGTAGTCGTAACCAGAGTTAAAACTAAAATTAAAATTTGGAGATCCTACAGAAACGTTTACCTGAGTATTGTTACCTAGAATATTAAAATCGAATTGGCCGTCTCTAAAAACAGAAAATTCAATACCGTTTTCAACAAATATGAAAGAATTACCATAACCTCTGTTATAAATAGTTGTTTCTATTTGCTCTGTGTTGCTGGTTGTGGTTGCATTTGTGGTAAAGCTTGTAAGCGCTAACCCTGCTAATAAGAATATAAACTTTTTCATAATTGCATCTTTTTTGTGTTACGCTTAATGAAACACAAACAGCGTGCCAAAAAACATTTTAGCTTAATGAATAAGTATAAGTTATTGATGTGTAGTATGTTAAAATTAAAATGTATTTGAAGGTATTAGGATTCGTTTTTAATAAACATATCATGTTACGGTTTTCCGTATTTTAGTTTATTATAAAATATATAAATTTGATGAGCTATTAATCCTTTACCATAGGAGGCATTGAGCACGTCTTTTCGAAGCGTGCTTTTTGTTTTTTCTTCTATTCATCATTTCTAATGATGCCGTATTCTGAGAAAAAATAAATGCAAAAAAAAAACACCTTAATTATTTCAACCAAGATGTTTTTGATAAATATTTATGTTTCGTGAAAATTTACATACTGTGAAATTCAATTAAATTGGCTTCATAATATTGATCACCTAACTTAGTAAGCAAATTATTAATGGTATTACTATCGCCATTAACGGCTAAAGCAGAATACCCTACGTTATTAAGTTTTCCTAATCTTAAATCGATAATGTTAATATTTTTAGACGCTAAAGCAGATAGTAATATAAGAAGTACCCCTGGCGCATTATGATGCTTAGTAACAATTACTTTTTCACTTAAAGCTAAATTTAATTTAACACCATCCATCTCTAAAAGGTAAACACCCTCGCGATGGTATTTTGGGAGCTCAGCATCTTCTTTATAAGTTAAATTTGTAAAAGTCCCAGCATCTGTTCCGTTAATAAAATCAATGGCAGTTTTTACATTACCATTTTCATCATTAATAGATAAAAAAGCTTCTGCAGTGCCATCGTTGTTAGATTTTAAACGAGCGGTTTCCACATTAATACCCTCAGATGCCAATGTGTTGAATAAGGACGATATAACACCCGGTTTATCAAGATGTTTAGAGAATAATCCGTTTACCTTTCTTTTTGGTTTTTCAGGAATTTCATTGGTAACAGTAATAGACTTTCCTGATTTTCGAATTCTAATAGCATTATATTCTCCCATACTGGTCGACCCCTTGTAAAGCTCAACAAACTCAGCAAATGAACCGCCAAATGAAAAGTCGGGAATAATGCGACGTTGTTCGCTATCTAATCGCTGGTTTAATAGCTCAATACCTTTATTTAATACGGTATACTTTACTTTTAAGTCATGATCGTCGTATATAGTACGGTTTTCAGGAATTAATTTAGAATAGCTTACGTAGCTTTCATATCCAGCCTCCTGAATATATTCTAAACTTTCTTTAAAGTTTAGGCCATAGTAGCGCACATGGTGCGTGTCGGTACCTACACAAACTGGAATTTGTAATTCTTTGGCACGTCTTAAAATACTTTGTACAGGATATACACCTACACCTTTAAATTTACCCGCCATATTCACATCTAAAGCTAAATTTCGGTCGGCAATAAGCTCTAAAAGCGTTCTAAATTTGTTAGCTAGCGGGTGAGCACTGGTTTCAAAATTTATTAATGCTTCAGGCATATCTACATTTAATTTGGGTAAATCGATATGACCAATTATTTGAATCATGTCTCCGAAGGATTCAATCATTTGAATCATTTCATTAAAATACCCATCCCAATATGCTTCAAGACTTCCGCGAAGCTTTAAAAGCTCCATGGCTTCTTCTTTAGATCCGTCGTAAGGTAAGCCTTCAGGAGCAAAATGTACCGAACCAATAACGTAATCGGCATCTTCGGCTTGAAATATTTTAGATCGGCTCCATTGTAAACCTAACTCAGGTCCCATCCATTCCAATTCTACGCCATATTTAATATTTATTTGTCCTTCATACTTTTTACGAAGGTTAGCAATACGTTTTGGATAATTTAGATATGAACGATTTCCTCTAATAAACTTTACATTGGTTTCACGTTCGGCTGTATAACGAAAACTTGTTAAACGCGGGGAGTGAATAATAAAAGTAATACTTGGGTGTTTGGCTTCAATAGCCTTATCAATAATATCTTCCAACTTGTCAATACCATGTTTAACATGGTCTTGTTCTGTACCCGCATGTATACCGTGCGTTTCCCATATAAACTCATTAAGTTTTCTCATAAACCGAATTGCTTTTAAAATGCTTCAAAGGGCAAATTTAGCTATTGAAAAATTATTTTGAACATTAATTTTAAGGAATTGAATTTTTATCAAAAACAACTGTTTTTTACCTGTAATAATGGCTAAAAACAAAATTGTTATTAAGAATTTAACAAACCAGATATAAGGAGATTTTTTATTTATCAGGAAGCAAAATGTACTCGTAATAATTTGTATGGTGTCCTTAAAATACTTCTAAATTGTTTATTAAAATGAAGTTATAAATGGTTTTACTTATTCTTTTGTGATTTTTTTCTTAGATTTAAGTAGACAAATACAACTTGCTTATGCTATTAAAATTACCTTCGGTTTTCTTAGTAAAATCAAATATTGTTATAAAAATACTGGCGATAAGTATAGTTTCTTTAATGTTTAACCATGAAGTTTACGCCCAATACGCATCAAAAGAACCCAACCCATTTCACAAAAAATATCACGATAGTTTAAAGAATAGGGATTACCCGTATACATTTCCGTTGTTGGCAAAAAAGGCTTACAAAAGAGGGTTCGATATACCATTTACATATGGGGTAAGTACAGCTTATTACTCGCAAGTACAAGATGTTAATATTAAACGGACTCTAATTGGTTTTAATGATTCTGAACAAGTTGATTTAAGTGGATTTATTAAATTTGGTACGGTCGAATCTAGCACAGAGGCCTTTACTATTAGACCCGATATGTGGGTTTTTCCTTTTTTAAATGTGTATACTATTTTTGGTGTGGGTAATAGCTCCACTGCTGTTCCTTTGGTTCGCCCTGTAGATTTTTCAACCATTCAACATTTTAACGTAACTAGTTTTGGTTTCGGTTTTACGTTTGCAGGAGGTTTTGGCCCTGTATTTTTTGTCGTAGATAACAATTTTAATTTCGCTAATGTCGATGCCTTGGTAGAACCTGTACCTGCGCGTAATTTAGATATTCGTTTAGGACATAATTTTGTAAATCCGAGAAGAGCCGATCGCGGTATTGCCGTTTGGTTTGGAGCGTTTAATCAAAATATTAAAGGCGATACAAATGGAAGCATAAATATTGCGGATTTGTTTCCTAATGGCGCAGGTGAGCTACAAGACAATTTTATTGGACGACTTGAAGAGTGGGCCGATGGGCTTCCTTTAGCACAAAAAGTAATAGCCAACCAAATTATTGATAGAGTGGATGATTATTTAAATGGTGTTGATGTAAGTGATTCCACAATTACCTATAAATTAGATAAGGAACTTGCGAAGCGTTGGAACATGGTTTTTGGAGCACAATACCAGCACAATAAACATTGGCAGTTACGTACAGAAATTGGAACCTTTGGCAAGCGTACTTCATTTTTAATTATGTTGAACTACAGGTTTGAATCTATATTCAAGAAAAAATGATAAAAAAAATAATACTTGGGTTATTGTTTGTTATACTCACTTTAGTGAGTCATCAGGCGCAGTCTCAAATTTTATTAGGGTTAATATTTGGAGACGATTTAAATTCTGAAAAATTAATTTTTGGGGTGCATTTAAATTATTCATGGAATGACATTTCAAATTTAGATGAATCAGGTAGTTTAAACTCATTTAACCTTGGGTTAAACTTTAATTATAAATTAAGTGATAAGTTTAGGGCACAAACCGAGATGTTGGCCAAGTACACCCGAGGCGCAGGAGATATTCCTGTATATTCATTAGGTGATGAGGCTTTAGATGATTTGTATTCAGGTGGGAAGGTGTCCAGAGAGATAAAGTATTTAAGTATTCCTATTAGTATTCAGTATTTAACTAATATTGGAGTTTATGTTGAGGCAGGACCGCAAGTTTCAATGCGAATTAAGGCTACAGATGTTTTTGAAGTGAGTACAGCTGAAGGGGATTTAGAATTAAAAAGAAATATTAAAAATATGGTTAATACCTGGAATTTTGGTTGGCAGGTAGGTATAGGGTATTACATTGCACCGTTAAAAACAACTTCAGTAGGAGTTCGATATTATGGCGGTTTTAGTGATGTAATAAAAGGAGAAGGCAATCAAAATCACCAGCAATGGGCTGTATATGCCAATATTCCGTTAGGAAGAAAGGGCAAATAAAAAGAAGTGTAATTAATTCAAGCTGTTTTATTTATTTAAAAGTTGATTATGAGTCCGGTTAAGTTTAATTTTAAGGTAGAATTCAAGCATCGTTTAATGACATTATTAAAAAGTGCTTTTATGCTGTTAATAATGTTTGTAATTCATAATACCTACGCTCAAAATGATACATTAGTTTTAAAAAACAACAACCGAATTATCGGCGAAATTAAAAGTATGCAAAATGGGGTATTAGGTATTGAAACCGATTATAGTGATTCAGACTTTAAGATAACTTGGCTAGAGGTTGCAGAAATAAGTGGTAACCAGATGTTTCTTGTGACTTTAAAAAATGGAAACCGTCATAATACCTCTTTTGGGTCCGCGGGAGCGAAAGGGAAAGTAAAATTAAATGATATTGGAGGAGGTATAATTGTAAATATAAGCGATATCGTTTTTATAAAATCAATAAAATCTAATTTTATGTCACGTTTAGATGCCTCTTTATCTGTGGGATTTAACTTGACTAAAAGTAATAACCTCAGACAGTTAAATGTGCGAAGTACGTTTGGTTACACTGCAAACTATTGGCAATTAAGCGGAAGCTACAATTCGGTGAGAAGTAAACAAGATGGTAGTAATGAAATACACCGTACAGATGCCAATATTAGGTTTACCTATTATTTAAAGAACGATATGATTGCTTTGTTCAATTCAGAATACTTAGCTAACGATGAACAAAAAATTGAATATCGATTTAATAATAGAGTGGGATTTGGTAGTTATTTTATTCATACCAATTATATGTATTTTGGAGCTGTTGCCGGTTTAGCGCTTAACAACGAGAGATTTAACGACGACTTAAATACAACACGTAATAGTTTAGAGGCTTTTGGATCGTTAGAGCTCAATCTATTCGACGTTAAAGATTTCGATTTGTTAACTAATATTATCGCCTATCCTAGTATTACTGAAGGTAGTCGTTTTAGATTAGATTACAAGCTAGACTTGAAATACGATTTGCCATACGACTTTTTTGTAAAGTTTGGAGTTACTTATAACTTTGATAACAGGCCAGTTCAAGATGCGTCTAAGGACGATTATGTGTTGCAAGCTACTTTTGGTTGGGAATTATAGTGCTACTTAGTTAAAAGAATACATGGCGGTAATGGTTGGCCCATTATATCCCCATTTTAAAAATCCGTTTAACCTTTCTTTTTCAATATCTACTCTAAAGTTTAGTCCAGTATAACCCAGATTTAAATTTAAATTGGGTATAAGACTATATGAAACTGAAGCGTTGTAACTAAGTATTCTTCCTGAAATGTTATTTATTTTTAGTGATAAGTAATTCATATTACTGTAAAGGGCTAATTTTTTACTAATTAAAAATTTGTTCCATAGCCCTAAATCGGGAAGCGGTGCCGTAAAATCTAAATTGTCTTTTATTTCTCCCGAACCAACATTGGTTTCTGCACGTAATCCAATATTTCCAAACAAAATATGAGTTCCAATTAAAGCCCCTATTTGATACTTTGGTTTATTAAATATAGCATAACCATAAGAAAATCGTAAAATTTGAGTATTAAAAAAAGCCTCAATTTGGGCATCGGCATTATAGGTGTTTTCGCCAAAAACAATATCCTTATCAATAGTGTAGCGTGAAGAACGGCTTAAATAGAAATAATTCAAGTCGAATCTGGATCGTTTCGAAACCTGCCATGAAAATGTTCCATAAAAGGAAGTGGTATATTTTGAAAACCCTAAATTGTCTTCAAGATCTAATAAAGAGCCCTTTCCACTCGTTGTGCTTCCAACTCTAACTTGCGTATTGTTTAAAGGAAAAAAAGCGCCAGCATGAATTTCATATTTATGAGAATACCAATTCGGTAATTCTTGTCTTGTATGAGATGTTTTGTTTACAATGCTATCTTGAGCGCTCGAGTAAATTGTATTAACCAACAAAACCACAACAATAATAAAATATTTGTTCATATAACGCCTAATTTAAAAAGAGAATAACAAAAAAGCATACTAATGCCGTTATAAATGTACTAAAATTGATCATTTAATGAGCGGTGTTTAGTATAAAGAATAAATGGTAAATTATTCAAAAAATATAGCAAGAAAACTAGCAATTATTTTTTTTTAGAATTAGAGTAGTTTCAATCTAATTCCATAAAAAAAAAAGCATAAAGCAAACATATTTTTTTAGGTATTGTTCGCTTTATGCTATTGAAGCGTGACTATTAATTATAATACTCTTTATTTTGGGATAACCAAAAAAGGAACCGTTGGGTGAAACCCGATACGCTTAATTACGGGTTCTTTTAATATATCCTCAATAAAACTATGTTTGTAATTCACCATAGTTAAGGCGTCAATATCAAGTTCCTTAATAAAATCGTTAATTTCAGAGGCCTTATTTGCATAATTAGGCATCCAGTGGAAACTATGGTCGTAATCAGCTAGAAGCTTTTTAAGCTCGGCTAAATTACTTTCCTGTTTGTCGCTTAATTTTTCTTCTACATTTATATGAACTACTCTAATTTTAGCGTTAAACAAATCTGCTAATTCTTTAATAGGAGCAAGTTCTGTCTCACTGTAAGTTCTGTTAAAATCTGTGGGGAAGGCGACTTGCTTTATGGCATTAAAATCGGAATTTTCAGGGATAACTAAAACAGGACAATCATGAATATGATTAACAATTTGAACGGTGTTGCTGCCAAAGAAAAATTCTTTAGCCCCTGAAGCACCTTTTGTTCCCATAATTATGAGGTCGATTTTTTTCTCCTTAACCAATTTGCGCATCGAGGTTAATAAATCCTCAGTGCTTTGCAGTATTTTAAATTCATGGTTAGCATTCTTATCGCAGCTTTCAGTAAGTTTTTTTAGTTCCTGTAAGCCTTTTTTACCTTCTTCCTTCATGGTTTCAATAAGTTTACTTGATAAACTAGAGTAAGAAGCAGATTGGATTGTAACCGAATTTAAAATATAAAAAGTGGTAGGCTCATCGGCAAAAAGCTTAAGAGCGTAAACAACGGCATTCCATGCATTGTCTGAGAAGTCTGTTGGTAATAATATATGTTTCATGAGTAATTAGTTTTAAATGTAGTATAAAGTTAAAAATAGTCCTCCTTAAAAATTATGACAATTGTCATGCCTGCATTAAAAAGATTTTAAATATTAATATAAGAAGAATAGTGAAATAAATAATGATATTTAACTAATATTCTGTGGTTTGTCAGCTCTAATTTTTTATAATCACAGGATACTACAGGATGGTAAATCTATAAGTTAAGAATACTTTTATGTCTTATATAACAACTATTACCAACAACTAAACAATTAAAAATGAAAATTAAACTTAATTATGCATTAATACTACTCTTCTTTTCTGTTTTTTTAGGTGTGATGTCATGTGGATCTGAAGATTATCCAGATGTAAATAATTATGATGATGCATTAGGAGATTTAAAATCGTTTGTAGTTAGACCTGGTTTAAACATGGTTTTGATTGAAGGCATAATCGATGACAATAGTGTGTCTGAAGTTATAATCTACTGGAACAACCAAGCGGAATCTGTAACCGTTCCGGTAACTAATGGGGCAATTTCCGTACAAATAGATAATCTTGAAGAGAAGCTATACATTTTTGAAGCTAAAACAGTAGATGCTCAAGGAAAGGTTTCAGATTTAGTAAGTGCAGGGACCGAAGTGTATGGTGCTACATTTGTTGAGGGATTAGAGAATCGAGAATTAGTTTTTAGTGATTTATTCGATAGTAATTTGAGTTTAGCCTTTGCGCCTGCAGATGCCACAACAGGAATTTTAGGAACCGAGTTAATTTATACTAATAATACAGGTCAAGAGGTTGAATTAGAAATAAATGCTAGTCAAGAAGATTTGAATATAATAGATTTTATGAGCGGATCTACGTTGAAACATCGTTCTTATTATGTGTATTCTCCCTTAAGTTTAGATACCATATATACCGAATATGTTAACCATAAACCGTTTGTGTTACCAGTATTAGGAAATGCAGCCATTCCCTTTGTCGCATCAGAAACTAGTGGTAGATGGGGAACTTTAGCCGAGCCATGGATAACCAACGATGCTGCCAAAAATCATGGTGGTTTAGGAGGCTGGGACGAATGGAATGGTAATATTTTTAATTTAGAATCAGGCTGGGGGTCTCCATACATTGTAGAAGGAAAAATTCATCAGGTTATTGCAGCAGAACCAGCAAATTACAGATTAACCATAGAGGTGCTGAGTACAAATCATGATACTAATCCAGATGGAGCATATTTTGTTATTACTAAAGGGAATGGTGGTTTGCCAAATGTTGCAGATGTTGAAACAGCAAGTGAAGTTATCGGATTCCAACGCATAGGAGGCCCAGGAACATATAACGTAGATTTCGTATTGGACGAGAGTTCAGATATATCAATAGGAGAGGTGGCAACGCAAAACGGAAATTTCTTTTGTAATATCACCTCTTGGTACTTAGGTTTAGCAAATTAAGAATTTGGTGTTCTTATAGTTTTAGTGAGGAAGAGCAGCTATGTGAGTATAGCTGCTTTTTTTTGTTGGTGTTATTCCATTAAAATCTCAAATATAAAAGGTTCATTTGGTGTGTTTTCTGGTAATGAAATAAAATATCCCATCTTATCATGATGATGATATTCGAGTTTTTCAGTTTCAAAATTTACTACTTTAAGCTTTTTTCCATTGGGGAGCTCAATTTTTAATAGTTTTGAAAGAGGAAGGTTAAAAACGACTCCATAAAATTTTCCGCTATTTGTGTTTTTAACATAATACCCCCAATCCTGAGGTTTTAAATTGGCATAGTCGCCATAATAAATAACTTTATCTGCATATTTAGACATCCAATTTCCAATAGAATTTGATATTTCTAATTCTTCATTACGAAAAGTTCCATCTCCTTTAGGGCCATAGTTTAAAAGAAAATTTCCTCCTAACGAAACCGTTTTTACAATAAGTTCCAGAATTTCATTAGCAGATTTTACGTGACTTAAACTCCAATCCTTGTGGTAGCCCCATTGGTTTACAGGAATGGTCATGCAAGCTTCCCAATCGATCTTAGTAATTAAGGTGTCATTTTTTGCTGGTAAATAACGTTCGTAGCCAGACTGGTAATCGCCCATCAAATTGCCATTCGAATCGAAATGCCTGCTTCCAAAATCGTCGGCTCTCAACCTACTGTTAACTATTACATTTGGGTTTACTTCCTTTAATGCTTTTTGAATGTCGTATGAATATTTCCCATTTTTTTTCCAGGAGGCGTCCCAAGTACCATCAAACCAAAAGCCTTTAACCTCAGGGTATTTTTGTTGAAGTTCCAAAAGTTGATTTTTAGCAAATTCGAAATACTTTGAAAAAGCAAGACTATCAGCTTGGTTTTTAATGTCGTAACGCCAGTCTTTATGATGCCAGTCAAGAATTGAATAATAAAAATAAACGTCTATACCGGCTTCTGTATACGCGTCAACAAATTCTTTTAACAGGTCTTTTTTATAAGGGGTGTTTTCAATATCAAATTCTGTAAATTCACTTGGCCAAAGACAAAAACCTTCATGATGTTTTGTCGTAATTGTAACATATTTAAAACCTGATGCTTTAGCCATTTTTGCCCATTGCACGGCATTGAATTTATTAGGATTGAATTGATATTGAAGGGAATCCCAGGTTGCATTAGGTATTTTTGCAAAATTAGCAAGCCATTCTGCCGCTCCCAGATATGTCGTTCCATTCCATTCACCGCCGGGTATAGAATATAATCCCCAATGGATGAATTGCCCCAATCTATTTGCCCTGAACTTTTTCATTTCAGCATCCTGACGTTTGCCGATATATTGTGCTCCGTATTTTAAGGTTATCGAGTCATTTGTACTACTCATTTCTATTCCTACCGCATCGGTAACCGTTTTTGGTTCGTTAACTTTTAATGGTTTAAGTCCGCATGAGATTACCATGTTGAAGTTTAAAATTACAATGAAAAAGCCACCTAGTCGTGTTTTTATTTTAAAGTCCATATTACCGAGTCTTTTAAGGTTTTTCCTGATGTAACTTCTATATTATTTTTGCCAGACTTGAGTGTAACGTTTTTAAAAATATAATGTACTTCAGTTTTACCTGATTCCTGTTTTTTATGCTTTTTCCCATTTATTTTCAGAATGGGGATTTCAGAATTACAATAAACATGAATATCGGTAATCGAGGATGTTCTGGTAGTGGCTCTTCGGTCTGAAATATAAACCATGGGCTCTTTGTTCCAGTTTGCTTTGTACCAGAAATAAGAGTCTTTTTTGTTTTTACGGTCGTAAGTTACCAGACCTTTATGATTTCTTGCAGGAACACCTCCTCTGGACCAAAGTGGCAATCCAAAATCAAACATATTCCAAACATACGAAGCGATTAAATATTCCTGATTAGCAATGTCTCCCCATTGGGTTTCATGAAAGCGTGTTGCATATTGTTCAGGGAAAAAGTCGTCGCCATATCCAACACGTTCAGGGGCTTTTTCTAATTGATGCTCTATATTTGCTCCAGCACCATATTCCGATAAAATAACACTATGGTTGGGGTATTCTTTTTGTAAACCTTCAACCCATTTTTTTATATCTCCCATATGGCCTTCATACCAACCGAAATAACGATTCATGCCCTGTATGTCTGCATTTCGGTTTATCGGGTGATCCATATGACCGTAACCATTAACACTTACCGTTGGTCTGTCTGGATCTATATTTTTAGCCATGTCGTTTAAGTCACGTGTTAACACCGCTCCATAATCTGATGGTTTTTTAGAATAAACTTCATTATGTAATCCCCATGTATAAATGGAAGGGTGGTTAAAATTCTGCTTAATCAATTCTTCCATTTGTAATTTTGCATTTGCAGATTCTTCACCACTAATACGATTAACAAATGGAATTTCAGCCCAAATAATAAAGCCAATGCTATCACATTTACTATATAAGTATTCCGATTGTTGGTAGTGCGCAAAGCGAATAGTAGTAACTCCCATCTCGTTCATGATTTCAAGGTCTTTATCATGTTGCCAATTACTAAGGGCATTGCCATAGTCAAACCAGTCCTGATGCCTGCATACACCATACATGTTTTGTTTTTCATTATTAAGATAAAAACCTTTGCCGCCTCTTATTTCGAATTTTCTAATACCTAAGGGTTGTTCAACCTGGTCTATAAGATTTCCATTTTCATCTTTAATGCGCACAACAACTTTATATAAATAAGGATCTTTTTTACCATGCCAAAGGTGAGGATTTTCAATATCAATTTCCTGATTAAAAGTTTTTCTTCCTTGTGGTGAAAGTAGAAGGTCTGACTTTTCTTTTTCTATCAAATTGTTTTTTGTGTCTAAAATGGATGTTTCTAATGTGATTTTCTGTACGTTTTTTTCAATACTTTCTATTTTTGTTTTTATGTGAATAGAAGCATGTTCTTTGCTTACATTTTTTTGAGAGATATAAACGCCTGGAGAGGTATAGTCGGTAGTAGAAATGTTAGTTTTATTTGTGATAATTAATGAAGCAGGTCTATAAATACCGCCGTATATTCCAAATAAGAAATGGTTAACCGGAATAATTTTGTTTGATGCCTTATTATTAACTCTAACAACTATTGTGTTGTCTTCACCAAAGTTTAAATCGTAGGTTAAATCGAAAATAAAAGCCGCATAAGAGCCCTCATGTTTACCAATATAACGACCATTAACAAATAACTCAGCCACTTGCCCAGCACCTTCGAAACGAATAAAAGTTCGTTTATTTGACCAATTTTTATCAGCAAACAATTTTTTTTTGTAAAAGGCATAACCTTCATAAAAATCTTTACCCATCTGCATATCCTTGTCATTCCATGTGTGTGGAAGCTTAACATTTTGCCATCCTGTTACCATCGAATCAGTTTCGGTTTCAGTAACTTTTGCGAATTGCCAGTTTTCGTTTATTGCAATTTCTTGTCTTACCGGAGCTTGAGCATTTAAAAATTGCAGGTTGAATATTAGAAGAAAAAAGAAAAGGTAGTGTAATGATTTAATCATTTTAATATTAAAAATTTATTATTACTTAACTTAGTTAGGTTATTAGTTTCTTTCCATGTTAAAAGTATTAATTATTCATTTTTAAAGGTTGGATGAATTGGTCAATTTATTGAACTTTTTGGGCAACTTATTCATAAATGTTGCTTGCTTCCTTATGCTGTTATTATTAAATGATAAACGCATAACGAAAAGCATCTGTTCTTTATAGCATTGCAAACGAGTAAGATAAACCGGGTTAGAGTAGGCTTTTGTCTTAGCATACGGCCGACATGTTTAACATGGCGGATAATCTTATAGAGAAAATGGGATAGGGAAAGTTTAACTCAACCATTTTGTCTGTATTTGCTATTCCCTAATAAATTACTTAAATTTATATATTGCTGTACCTCTTTTTTAAGTAGTCACTTAAGCAGCTTTTATTTACTTATGTTTTTTTGTGATAGTCCTCACATAAAAAGCACCATTATTTATTAATCTTAAAACGATTTTATTTGAAGAAAAATAAAATATTTGATTTTCATTATCCTGTATTTATTCCTGCTGCATTAATTGTGCTATTGTTTGTTTCTGTGGCAATCATCTTAGGGGAACCATTAAGTGAAGTATTTCTAGAATTAAGAAATCTAATTTATGATAAGGTAGGGTGGTTTTTTATTTTTACAGTTAATACGCTTTTAGTTGTCGCGATCATATTAGCCTTTAGCAAATTTGGTAAAATAAAATTAGGTGGACGAAGTGCCTCACCCGATTTTAGTAATTTTGCTTGGTATTCCATGTTGTTTTCTGCAGGAATGGGCATTGGGCTTATTTTTTATGGAGTAGCAGAACCTGTTCAGCATTTTGCATCCCCGCCAATACCGGTAAATAACGAAGTAGATGCTGCTAGGCAAGCATTTAAATTTACCTTTTTACATTATGGTTTGCACCCTTGGGCGGTGTATGGTATGATTGCTTTGGCGTTTGCATTCTTCACTTTTAATAGAAAGTTACCGCTAACGGTGAGATCTTTGTTTGCTCCTTTATTGGGTAAAAAAATACATGGTATTTTTGGGCATGTTGTCGATGTTTTAGCCGTAATAGCATGTTTATTTGGTTTGGCTACCACGTTGGGCTTTGGTGCACAGCAGGTAGGCGCTGGGTTAAATTTTTTATTTGGTATTGATAATAATGTAAAAACTCAAATCATTTTTATAGGAATAACCACGCTACTAGCAACAGCTTCAATTGTTTCTGGCTTAGATAAGGGCGTTAAAATATTAAGTGTGCTAAATATAAGAATAGCCGTAATTTTTATGATTTTAATGTTAATTATAGGGCCTACCGTGTTCCTGTTAGACTCGTTTATTGAAAATATTGGCATGTACGCACAAAATTTAATTGAATTGGGAACATTTACCGAAGTCTATGCTGAAACAAAATGGCAAAATAACTGGACTATATTTTATTGGGCTTGGTGGATAGCCTGGAGTCCTTTTGTTGGCATTTTTATAGCTCGAATTTCTAGAGGCCGAACAATTAGAGAGTTTTTAACCGGAGTAATTATTTTACCAACGTTATTTTCATTTTTATGGTTTACCGTTTTTGGATCTACCGCTATCCATTTAGAACTTAATGAAATTGCAAATATTTCTGGAGCGGTAAGCAATGATATTTCAACAGCTTTGTTTGAAATGTTGAAGAATTTTCCATTCAGTAGTATACTCAGTGTAATTGCTATTCTACTTATTATTAGCTTTTTTGTGACTTCGAGTGATAGTGGCTCCTTGGTTGTAGATTTTATAACGACTGGAGGTAAATTAGATGCTCCTGTTGGCACAAGAATTTTTTGGGCATTAATTGAAGGTTTATTAGCGATTTCGTTACTAATAGGAGGAGGGCTGGGTACCTTGCAAACGGCAGTTATGTTGGCAGCCTTTCCTTTTGCTATAATATTATTGGTAATGACTTTTTCATTATTAAAAGGTTTGCGTCGAGAACGATTAAAAAACTTAAGGAATAAGGTAAAACGTAATGCAAGGGTTCAAAACTCACAATTTGAAAAATATATAGATGATAATGAGGAAGAATAAGAATAAAGTTTAATGTTTTTTAGGCATCTGTTTTAAGGCTATTAAACCTAGTATTGGCCCTAAAATTAAAATTAAATAAATGAATTTTGGATTGATTGTGTTTTGTAAACTACTAACTAATTGAATACTTATTATGGTAACAGCAAAACCAATACAATTAACAATGGTAAGGGCTGTACCCTTAGTGTCGTAAGATGTATTTTGTGCTACTAAAGTTGAAAACTGTGGGGAGTCGGCAATAACAACAATGCCCCAGAATAGTAGATAGATAATAAATAAATATTCATTTAGCATAAATATGAAGGGGCTAAGCAAACAACATAATCCAGAACAAAGTAAGGAATGGAAGGCCACATATTGTGAACCTTTATTATTAGAAATATAGCCACCAATTATACAAGACAAGCTACCAATTCCAATAACAAAAAAGGTAATCAAAGAAATATTAAAAGAGGTGGTTTGATTAATATTAATATAGGTTTGAATTATGAATGGTACAAAGGCCCAAAAGGTATAAAGTTCCCACATATGGCCAAAATACCCAAATGCTGCAGCTCGGAAATTTGTATTTTTAAAAACACTAAATGTGGCTGTTAAATCCAGTTTTGTTCCAGGTTTTCTAAAAGGACCGTCGGGAACAAAAACAACCATAAGTAATCCACCAATTACAGACAACAATGATGTAGATAACATTACAACTCTCCACGAATACACATGTGTTAAGTCTTTTAATAGGTGAGGCAATGCGGTTCCTAAAACAAGAGCACCAACTAAAAACCCCAGGGATTTGCCTAGTCCTTTTTCGAAATAATCTGCGGCGATTTTCATTCCTACGGGATAAATTCCGGCAAGACAAAATCCAGTTAAAAATCTAAAAAGTACAATATTTATAAAGCTGTTTCCATTTAAAGTAGTCCCTAAATTAAAACACGCCCCTAGTAAGGCGCAAAACAGAAAAACTTTTGAAGGAGAATATCTATCTGATACTGTAAATAATGCAAATATGAGTGTGCCAATAATAAAACCAAATTGCACAGCTGATGTTAAATGGCCGACTACAGTAGTGTCAAGATTAAAACTTTTTACCAAATCACCCAAAACAGCATTTCCTGCAAACCATAACGATGTGCAAAAAAACTGTGCAATTACAATAATGGGTAAAATAAATTTTACTGGTTTCATTTCAGGAATTATAACGAAACCATAAACTTAAACTTTATTTGTTGGTAATCAAATCTGTAATTTATATAATTTTCTTTATAACTCGAAGCTTATGCGTATGCATTCTTTTATCGACATTATAAATACCTGTATGATCCAAACGGTCAATTCTTACTTTACCATGCGCATGAATAATGTAGTTGTCGCTCATAATAATGCCAACATGAGTTATGATACCTTCTTGGTTATCGAAAAATGCCAGATCCCCAGGTTCACTTTCTTCAATAAAACTTAAAGGTTCTCCTTGAGTAGCCTGTTGTGAAGCATCTCGTAATAATTTATAGCCATTAAGTTTATATACCATTTGAGTAAAACCTGAACAATCGATGCCAAATGGTGTTTTGCCTCCCCATAAATACGGGGAATTTAAATATAAGAAAGCTGTTTCAATAAGGTGTTCTTTTGGCATTTTACCAGAAACAGTATTTCCGTCGTGAGTGTGATTTAATATGGGTAAACCATTTAATGAAGACCCCAAAAGTATGGGATGTAATTGATGGTTAGGATCTTGAATAAATTCCACCAAATCAACAGAAAGTCTGGGGTGGGCTTTTTGTAAATTGTTGTAATCGGTAGCCGATATTGAAACATATTGTTTGTTATCGATCCAACCTTCATACTTATCGAAAGATAATCTTATTTTACTCCAGTTTTTGCGTTGTTCTAGGACTTTAAAAAAGTCACCATATAGTACCTGAGTAACCAATTCGCTGGCATCAGACGGGTCTCTTCTTAAAGGAACAATGCTTAAATTACAAATTCCGTATTGCATTAAACTTAATTACGTTCTATGATAATTGCTGATGCACCTCCGCCGCCGTTACATATAGCGGCTGCACCAATTTTAGCATCGTTTTGTTGTAAAACATTTAATAATGTAATGATAATTCGAACTCCAGAACACCCAAGAGGATGACCTAAAGAAACAGCACCACCGTTAACATTAACATTAGCATCGTTTAAACCAAGAATTTTCATATTGGCCAAGCCAACAACAGAAAACGCTTCATTAAATTCAAAAAAGTCAACATCTTTTAATGTAATACCAGCTTTTTCCAAGGCTTTAGGTAAAGCTTTTGCAGGTGCTGTGGTAAACCATTTTGGCTCCTGTGCAGCATCGGCATAACTCTTTATTGTAGCTAAAGGGGTTAAGCCTAACTGCTTTGCTTTTTCTGCGCTCATTAAAATAACAGCACCGGCACCATCGTTAATGGTTGAAGCGTTCGCGGCCGTTACCGTTCCTTCTTTACTAAAAGCTGGACGTAATTGTGGTATTTTTTCGAGTTTTACATTAGTGTATTCCTCGTCTTTAGATACGGTTATGGCATCTCCGCGTCGCTGAGGTACTTCAACAGGAACCACCTCATTATCAAATTTTCCTGTATCCCAAGCTTCAGCGGAGCGTTTGTAAGATTGAATAGCGAAAGCGTCTTGTTCTTCTCGACTAAAATTATATTCTATAGCACACGCATCGGCGCAAACGCCCATAGCGTTTTGGTCGTAAGCGTCAACTAAGCCATCTTTTTGCATGCCATCAACTAAGCTGGCTGGACCAAATTTAGTGCCTGTTCGAGCATGTAAATAATGCGGTATTAAACTCATGTTTTCCATACCTCCAGCAACTACAATTTCAGCATCACCAAGAGCAATAGCTTGCGCCCCCTGCATAACGGCTTTCATACCCGATGCACATACTTTATTAACAGTAGTGCACGGCACAGTGTCAGGAATTCCGGCATAAATAGCAGCTTGCCTGGCAGGCGCTTGGCCTGTTCCGGCTTGTACTACATTTCCCATTAAAACCTCGTCCACCATATTTGGCTTTAAACCTATTTTATCCAAGGCTCCTTTAATGGCTACAGCGCCTAATTTTGGAGCAGGAAGAGTTGATAATGCTCCTAAAAAGCTACCTATAGGTGTTCTGGCTGCAGAAACAATTACTACATCATTATTCATTATAAAATGTTTGTCTTATTACCTGCGAAATTAATGATTTTTTAATAAACATGATAAGGATTCATGCATTATAAAAGGTATAAAAGTTTATAATTTTATTACATTTGATTTACTTAATACTGTAAATGAAAGACCTAATAAATAAACTGTACAAAAACCACTCGCTGATTTACAAAGGCTTATTGTTTTTGTGTACTTCGTTTTTAATTGTATATCTATTCCCAAAAAGTGGAAAATTTCGATACAATTTTGAAAAGGGAAAACCGTGGCAATCTGAAAACTTATATGCGCCTTTCGATTTTGCTATAAAAAAAACAGATGAAGAAATACAGACCGAAAAACAGGAAATTATTGATAATTCGGTACTGTATTTTGATTTAGACCAGTCTGTAAAACCACAAGTAAAAGAACGCTATTCAGGACAGTTTAAAGCCATATTTTCCGATTCATTATCAAATCGAGCCTATAATAAAGTTTACAATACAGGCATTGATATTATAGAAGAATTATATGCTTTCGGAATATTAAATGAAACTTACGAGTATCCTGATACAAGAATAATTGCGCTTTTAGAAGACCGTACCGTTGTTAAAGACGGTTTCTTTTCGGAGTTAATAAAACTCGATGCGGTAACAGCAATAATTAATAAGGTATTAATAGAACAAGATTTGGAGGCCTATAGAACGAGTTTTACCTCTTTGTTTTTTGATATTATTGAGCCAAATTTAATTTTCGATAAGTCGTTTACCGATAAAGCATTAGAAGAAGAATTAAATAAAATTGCCTATACCAGAGGAAGCATCGCCAAAGAAACTTTAATCATTTCTAAAGGAGAGGTTATTGAAGGAGATAAATATCAAATATTAAAATCGTTAGAGTCGGAGTTTGAATCGCAGGTCTGGACGAAATCCAATTATAATTGGATTATTTTTGCATATACCTTATTGGTAGCGTTGGCCTTGTTAATGCTCCTGTTGTTTTTACAAAAATACCGAATTGAAGTTTTTGAAAATAATACTAAAGTCACGTTCATTTTCTTTAATATTTTTTTAATGGTTTTTATAACAACTCTGGTTGTAAATTATAATTCAGAGTTTGTTTACGTCGTGCCTATTTGTATTTTACCACTTGTTTTTAAGGCTTTTTTCGATGCCAGATTAGGTATGTTTGCACACGTTATTACTGTGCTGCTTTTAGGGTTTATTGTTCCTAATAGTTACGAATATACGTTTCTTCAAATTATAGCTGGAATTGTTACTATTTTAACGGTTTCCGAGCTCTATAAACGCGCCAATCTGTTTATTTCGGTAGGGCAAATAACGTTGATATATATCGTGGCGTATTTTGCCTTTTTCTTAATTCATGAAGGTAGTATTGAAACCATAAAATGGGAAATGTTTAAGTGGTTTATATTGGGTGGTTTAGCAACATTATTCGTACAGCCTCTAATATATGCCTATGAACGAATTTTTGGATTGGTAAGCGATGTTTCGTTGTTAGAACTTTCGGATACGAATTCTAAGTTATTGAAAGAACTATCTAATAAAGCACCAGGCACGTTTCATCATTCTTTAAACGTGGCCAACCTGGCAGAAGCCTCGGCTAATGAAATTGGAGCTAATGCTATGCTGGTTCGGGTTGGGGCATTATATCATGATATAGGAAAAATGAAGAATCCAACTTATTTCACAGAGAATCAATCAACAGGCATAAATCCACATGACGAATTATCACCAAAAGAAAGTGCTCGAATAATAATTGATCATGTTATAAATGGAATTGAAATAGCTAAAAAAAATAATTTGCCCGATCGTGTTATTGATTTTATACGTACACATCATGGCACGAATATGGTGTATTACTTTTATGTGAAAGAGAAAAAGGAATATGAAGAATCTGATATTGAACCAAATCCTGCAGATTTTAGTTATCCAGGACCTAAGCCTTTCAGTAAAGAGACCGCTATTTTAATGATGTGTGATAGCATTGAGGCTGCGTCAAAAAGCTTAAAGGAACCTACATCTACAAAAATAGATGCTTTCGTTGAAAATATTATAGATAAGCAAATAGAAGAGGGGCAATTTTTAAATGCAAACATTACTTTTAAAGAAATTCAAAAAATAAAAAAAGTGCTAAAACGCAAGCTTGCAAATATTTACCATTTGAGAATTGAATATCCAGAATAAAATTCAAAAAAAAGTAAAAAAAATAGTTGCGTTGTTCCTAAGTATCGCTTACATTTGCAACCGCAAAAACGATTGCGCAAGTTCATAATATAAAGTTAGGAGAGGTGCCAGAGTGGTAATGGAGCAGATTGCTAATCTGTCGACGGGTAACTGTCGCCGGGGTTCGAGTCCCCGTCTCTCCGCAACGTTTCTTAAAATACCGGAAAAGAGACATAACATAAACACCTCGGGGTGTAGCGTAGCCCGGTTATCGCGCCTGCTTTGGGAGCAGGAGGTCGCAGGTTCGAATCCTGCCACCCCGA
>NZ_JACVXB010000011.1 GCF_014596945.1 Aestuariibaculum sediminum
CTAGCAACATCGCCGCTAACGGGCTGCAAATATACCCCGCTTTTTCCTTACCAAACAAACTTTTTTTATCCTTTTTTATTCATTTTTACACTCTTCTCTTGTTGTCAATGAGTTACAATCCTTTTATTTTTATTTTCACTTAATAAACAGTCATGTTTTTTTACCAGACACTATAATATATTCTCAATATATTATAGGTATAACCTAATATTAGAATCATAACTGATAGAGCTCAAGAAGAAACGAACAAAGACTTCTATAAAACCCTAACTTGACCTAGAGCTTAAGATGAGGGGAACATTCTATAAAAAGAAATTCCAAACTACGCCAAAACGCACTGTAAAGTCCCTGTAAGGATTGTTTGGCGCAGAATAAAAATTATAACCTGTAAATGCTGAGTTAAAATGCTCGGCCTTAGCAAATATTCTGGTTTGACGAATTCTTAAATTAATAAAGAAATCTAATAATGGAAAATCGCCATATTCTTTTTGGTTTTGCACATAAAACTCTGCAATTAAAGGATTATATGCATTCATATAATATTTGGTAAAATATTTCATTGTAACTCCTGTTTGTAAAAACAAGGCTTTATCAAACATATGTGATGAGAAATAAAAAGTATTACGTGTTGTTAGCTGCGGCACATTTAGTACACCTTCGGTATTTTCATTTTGATATAATACAGTGTTGTTTAATGCGAACTTACCAAGCACAAACTCATTTTCGAACTTTACTCGTAGATAATTAATTGTTCCGCCAAATTGTTCCGGTCTTACCTGAAAGGTCGTTTCATCTTCCTTAAAATAAACATAGTCTGTTATGGTAGAATAATCGACGGTAATGTTAGCCAACTCCTTATAATTAATTTTAAATTGAAGCTGTTGCGTTTCTATATTACTAAAATTGTTTTGCCAGTTATAATTTATATAATCACTCTGATATAATAAAGTATTAAAATTTGGTGCTTTCGAACTATGATTAATACTTGCACTAGCAAAAACATCTTCTTTTAACTTAAAGGATGCTGTACCTTTTATATAATTCCCATCGAAATCACCTGAAATATTCAAACCAAGCTCTCCAGATAAATCGAATCCTTTATATTGTTTATGATATTTTCCTCCCGCCGCGAACACATCGCCCTTAAATCTATTGGTAATGGTTTGCCCATTTAAAACTACAACTTTATCATAACCATAATTAAAGTTAGTATTATTAATATTAAATTGAACATCACCTATTATATTGTTGCTATAATTTACATGCACTTGGTTGTAGAATCGCTCTAAGGTATTTCTATCTCTTAAATCTCTAGATCGAAATGCATCTCCAAAATAATTATTACTTGTTGATTGTGTATACTCATTATATTTATCTTCAAAAGATAAAATATGACCAATACTTAAATGATTTCTGGCTAACGAATCGTTTTTCTGAACTAAATTATAAGCATGATTTAAATAAAATCGTTTACCTACAAGCTTACTCCCAGCATCTTCAAAATTTACTTCAAAAATAGATCGGTCTAAATGATCTTCCTCTCCGGTTTCGAAAAACTCGATATTATCATCTCGAATACCGCCGTTTTCCTGGTTATAGATATCTTGTGAAACGATATGTGCTTTAGCAACATAACGCGCGTTTTTAGTTTGATAATTGGTTGTAAATCTAAAATTCCCTGTACTTGCTAATATATGCTGATACTTACCTAACGACCTTAACCCCTTGTAAGCAAGTGAAAAATTAAGTTGTGGCGAAGTATTTATGGAGAAAAAAGAATCTGCTAATTGCCCTTGCTCGAATGCGGTTTTAAAAAACAATTCGGTTAATGGCGTGGGCACACGATAATAGTAAATATCTTCAACTTCCATATAATTAAAATGCTTTCCTAAAGCGCCAAAGTCTGGCATTAACTTCGAATTTTGAAAATTATAAGTTAAACTATTATAGGTTTGTCCTAAATTAGAAAACGGCATGAGCCCAAAATTATCTTTTCTTAAATAATTAAACTTATATTCTTTTTTAATGGTTAATGAGGTATCGACGTACGTCGTATCATTATCATGTGAAATAATAAGGTAGTCCGTAATTTTCGCTAAATCTTTTGGCGATAATTTAGTAGAATCGGGCTCATCGGCAAATCCTAACTCACGACTAATTCTGCTTGGTCGTTCTTGAGCAAAAACAGCTAAGTCTAGGAAAAATAACAAGCAAACAGCAGCTACTTTAAATAAATATATGTGATTAGAATTATCTTGTTTATTTACCACCATTCGCATAAGCAACGTTTTTATACTTAACGCCGTTTTTGTTATACCCATTTGTATTATTCAATTTTTCGGAACAAAAGTAATTATTTGAACGTAAAGAGCGGATAATTATTTTAAATAAACAAAGCCAACATATCGATGCTGGCTTTGTTTTAAAATTATTCATCATCCTATTTTAATAATGAATGACTTAAAATATTTATTTGAGTTAGTCTTACACAAACATCACAATATTATCTTAAATAAACAAACAAAGCCATTAAAAATTTTCAAAACAAACCCATGTTTTCGATGAAATCATTCATGTATTATCAAAGAATCAAAAATTATGTTATGATATTCGCACCCAGAAGCAATATACCCCATAAATCAACAAACATTAAATTCATTCCACTTTTCATTAAGAAATTGGGTTTTTCATTAAAATAATGCTAATTATGCCTTAGATTTGACCTCATTTTATGCATAACATGTTATTACTTAATCATTCGGAATTTAATTTAGAATGCGGCACCGACGAAGCGGGCCGCGGGTGTCTTGCGGGTCCCGTTACAGCAGCAGCTGTAATTCTTCCTAAAAATTTTAAGAATACCATTTTAAACGATTCGAAAAAATTAAGTGAAAACAAACGGGACAAACTCAGGCCTATTGTTGAGGAAAACGCGCTAACCTTTGGAGTTTCACATATTTTTCAAGACGACATCGATCGTATAAATATTTTAAACGCTTCAATTCTTGCCATGCATAAATCTATTGAACAACTTTCGAAAACCCCTGAATTTATTATAGTTGATGGAAATAGATTTAAACCTTTTCAAAACATTCCTTATGAAACCATTATTAAAGGGGACGGTAAATATTTAAGCATAGCTGCCGCCTCAATTTTAGCAAAAACCTATCGGGATGACTATATGAACAAAATTCATGAAGAATTCCCCATGTACAATTGGAAAAAAAACAAAGGATACCCAACAGTAGAACATCGAGAAGCCATAAAAAAATACGGCGTAACAAAGTACCACAGAAAATCGTTTAAACTATTACCAGACCAATTAAAATTAGATTTATAAGTGATGATATTACCTGCAATATATATTCTATCAAATGAAAAATATGTAGGTTTGTATAAATTAACCCATGTATGAGATTATTTAGTTTTTCGCTGCTTCTTTGCCTTATTTTAAGTTGCTCAAATACAAATACCAATCGATCAAAACCTCTAGATTACATTCCTGAAAATACTTCAGTGATATTAAAAACTTCGAATACTGAAAATTTAAAAAGTAGCATCCTAAATAGCGATTTGGTTCAAACATTCTCAAAAACAAAAAGCTACACGCATTTATCAGAAAATTTAGAATACCTAAAGCTTTTAAAACCCCAAGAAGACCTACTTATTTGTATTTCAAAATCAGACTCTAACAGCACCCACATTACTGCCATTACCAAATATCACGAACATGTAATAAAGAGTGATTCAGTGGTTAAATATACAATAACCAATGTTAAGGAAAACGATAAAACCTTTAAGCAAATTACATTCAACAACAAAACTTATTATAGTGCAGTTATAGACAGCATACTTTTCACGTCGACTTCAAAATCAATAGTAAACAAAGCTTTTGAAAATAAAAAAGCTATAAATTCAGATTTAGAAAAAATATACAAAACGACCAGCAATGATCGCACCGTATCCGTTTTAGCAAAAGCAGACAATCCGTTTTTAAAATCGTTTTTTATTGAAGACAGCCTAAGCTTTAAAACATTGACTAATTATATAGCTTTGGATATAGACATCAGTCAAAATGAAACCTATATTAACGGAATAACCAAAGCTACCGATTCTACAAAAAGTTTAATTAATATTTTTAAAAATACCATTCCGCAAGACAATCAAACAGCAAACATAACACCGTCTAATTCTGATGGATTTTTAAGTTTTACTTTTAGTCATTTTGAAAACCTAAAAACAAATCTATTAGCCTATAAAAAACAAGATTCTCTTACCGAAAACACCGAAATTTTCGATAATATTATTGAAATTGGCGTTATATACCAAGACAATGATCGCGCTGTAGCACTAAACTCTGTTGATGTTATCGCTACCGAAGATGCTTTGATTAGCGAACAAAACACAGTAGACACTTTTAGAGAAATTGAAATTTTTAGTTTTAGTAAGCCAGACCTATTTAGTAATACTTTTTCACCAATTATCACCTTTAATAAGGCTACTAAATATTGTATTTTGAATAACTTTTTTGTGTTTGCCGATAATATTGAATTGCTTCAAAGTATTATAACCAATTATCAAAATAAAACCACATTAAGTGAACGCGACGTTTTTGTACAAACAAAAGAACAATTAACCGATGCTGCTTCGTTAATGGTCGTGACCAATCCTTCTTCCTTAAAGCAAATTGTTTCTAAAAATTTTAACGAAGACTTAAACGTAAATCTAGACGATTACCCTATTTCGTCGCTTCAATTTATTTATGATCGGGATTTTGCCCACATAAATGGCGTTATTAAAAAAGGAAAAGCTAAAGCTGCAGTTAATGCAGTATCAGAAGAATTAAATATTAAGCTGGATAACGACCTATTAACAAATCCGCAATTCGTAACGAATCATATAACTCGCGAAAAAGAAATTGTGGTTCAGGATGTAAAAAACAATTTATACCTCATCTCGAACAAAGGTAAAATTTTATGGAAAAAGGAATTGCAAGGCCCCGTTTTAGGCACAATTGAACAGATTGACATTTATTCTAACGGAAGACTTCAGTTAACTTTTGCTACTCCAAATCGGGTTTATGTTATTGACCGAAATGGAAAAGACGTCCGCCCATTCCCAATGAAATTTAGCGATAAAATAACCCAACCTTTAGCAGTATTTGATTACGACAAAAACAAAAAATACAGACTTTTAGTTACCCAAGGCAAAAATGTTTTAATGTACAATGATGAGGCTAAAATAGTTAAAGGGTTTACTTTTAAATCGGCGAAAAACACCATAATTACAACGCCTAAACATATTCGAATAGGTTCAAAAGACTATATAGTAATAAAAACAGTCGACAAACTTTATATTTTAGACAGGACTGGCCGAACTCGGGTTACCCCAAAAACAGATTATAAATATGCCGAAACACCAGTGTTTTTATATAACAGCAAATTTATTACCACAGGTGTAAATGGGCATTTAATTTCAGTGGACACCAAGGGCAACGTCGCTTCTCAGGATTTAAATCTGTCGGAAAAACACGCCATTACAACTTCAACGAAATCATTGGTTGCCCAAAGTGATAATACATTAACCATAAAAGGCAAGACCATTGAAATAGATTATGGAAATTATACTGCCCCAGAATTCTTTTACTTAAAAGACAAGATTTATGTTTCTATAACCGATTTGCAAACCCATAAGGCGTACCTATATGATAGTCAAGCGAAATTGTTACCCAATTTTCCGGTTTATGCAAACTCACCCATACAGTTGGACAACATTAACAAAGATTCAAATTTAGAATTTGTTGCTAAAGGAGAAAGTAATTCTATATTACTATATCAATTGAATTAATATCAGGGCTTTTTTCTTTTTTTACAAAAAACTATTTTTAAGTCGAAGAAGTTTCTATAGTATTGCATCATTAATATTTACAACATGATTTCAAGAAAAAACGCGTCCATTTCAAAATTCATCATCCATAAAGTTGGTAATAAATTCAACAGCACAAAAAATGCATTTTCAGAAAAATTAGTTGAGTTTGACGAAGCCAGCTACGAATTAATGCTACCGTTTTTACTTCGCCCCTTTGGAACCGTGGTACAAAGCTACCGGTTTAATCATCACGCCAATGTGAATTTAAATGAAATCAATTCTTATTCGGCACAAATTTTTAATGACGACGATGCTTTTATTGAAGTTTCAAAACATATTGTTACACATTTATTTGAACAATCTACATCTGCAAATATTAAAACCGGAGATGTTTTAGTTGTCATGTTTGAAGGCATAGAGTTTAATGATATAACCACCAATGCCCTCGGAATATTTAAAATTGAAAACAAAGTTAATTTCTTCCAGACCTTTTTAGAGAATAACAGTTACGATGTTCTGGTGCAAAAAGGAATAAGTAGTAAAAAAGTAGATAAAGGTTGTTTAATTTTAAATCAGTCGGATACCGAAGGAAATATTATTTTGTCTGTAGACAACAACAATTACGACGCCCAATACTGGATTAATCAGTTTTTAAATATTAAATATGCCGATGATTCGAATAACCACACACAGCAGTATATCGAATTATGTAAAGATTTCTCTGAAGAGATTTTAAAATCTACTTATGGTGCCCAGGAAAAAAATGCGTTTTTAGCAAAATCTATCGATTTCTTTAAGGAAAATGAAGTTGTAAATGTTGAACGTTTTAAAGAAGAATTATTTGAAGAAGATAAGCACAAATCCATGTTTGACGATTACAAAAAAACCTTTGAAAGCGAACAGAATTTAGTACTTAGAAATCAGTTTGACGTTTCCGAACGTGTAGTAAATAAAGAGAAAAAGAAAATAAAAACCGACATAAAACTCGACACTCATTTTTCAATTAAAGTAGATATTGATGCACCCGATGCTACAGTAGATTACTTAGAGCGCGGTTACGATGAAGAGAAAAAAATGCACTACTACAAGGTATTTTTTAATGCAGAAAACTAAATTCTAACCGAGTTTCGGATTTTAATAATTATTTACAACTAAACAATTATAAGTATCTAATATTTTAAAATAGTATCATAACAAAAAGGTTTTCTACATTCCCTTAAAAAAATATCCGAAACCCAAAAAAATATATTGAAATTCTCTGAAAAGCCTTATCTTAGTTACTCTAAGGTTTACAACCTTTGTACTGATCAATAAGATTAAATAAACTATTGTATTTCTATAGACTCTAAAAATACTCTCCTAACTTAATATTTAGAGTTTAAGAAATAAGAAGCAAATATTCTTAAATAAAAATGAATTAAATGGGTTTTAAGAAAATAGCAATGTCGTTTTTCAGGTCATTTATTTTGTAAGATAGTATAAAATAAATCCAGTTACGTTGAAACCCCGAAATAAACCATCCTAAAGCTATATGAATTATTTAGAGAAAGAGCTTAATAACTTAATACAAATCGACTCCAATATATTCCATTTTATACAGAACAACTCTTTGGATGGTATGTGGTATTGGGATTTAGAAAGTCCGGAACACGAATGGATGAACGAAAAATTCTGGGAAACTTTAGGGTACGACCCCAAGGACATGCCGCATACACCTTCGGCATGGCAGGATATTATTAATCCTGATGATTTGGAGATCGCTAAAACTAACATGTACAAACATTTAAAAGACCCAAACTATCCCTACGATCAAATTGTTAGGTATACCCATAAACAAGGAAGAATCATTTGGATACGTTGTAAAGGCCTGGCCATTCGAGATAAAGATGGTAAACCAATACGTATGTTAGGTTCTCATATAGATGTGACAAGTTTAAAGGAAAACGAAGAATATTTACAACATTGTAATAAAGAAGCTAATATTGGCTATTGGGAAGTAGATGTAAATACAAAAAAAATAACCTGGAGTGACCATACGAGAAAAATACATGGCGTCGATAACAATTTCGAACCTAATATCGATACTGCCATAGCATTTTACAAAAAAGGGAAACATAGGGATAGAATTACAACTTTGGTTGAAAATGCCATGAATAATGGCGAACGTTTTACCGAGGAACTTAAAATTATTACAGCTCATGGCGAAGAAAAATGGATTAAGGTACTAGGAATTCCTGAAAGAACCAATAATAGCTTTAGCCGCATTTACGGTACCATTCAGGATATTCAAAAACGAAAAGAATCTGAAATTCAACTACAACGTAGCGAACAAGCCTTTAGAGGTAATTTTGAAAACTCTGCAATAGGCATGGCCATTCTCAATACCGAAGGCCAATGGTTAAAAGTTAATAAGGCGCTATGCGACATTATTGGTTACACCGAAGAAGAACTAAAAAAGTTAACCTTTCAAGATATTACCCACCCCGATGATTTAGATCTGGATTTAGCTTTACTCCAAGAAGTAATTGATGGAAAGCGGGACCATTACCACATGGAAAAACGATACTTCCATAAAAACAGAAAAATTGTGTATATCCAATTGTCTGTTTCTGTGGTTAGAAAAAACAATAAAGAAGTATTGCATTTCATTTCTCAAATAACTGATATTACACAATTAAAAAAGCAAGAGCAACAATTAAAAAAAATCATTTCTATTACTCAAGATCAAAATGAGCGTTTAAAAAACTTTGCTCATATCGTATCCCACAATTTGCGTTCACACTCTTCGGGAATTTCGGCTCTATTAGAAATCCTTAAGGAAGAGAATCCGGACTACTTCCAAAATGAAATGATAAAATTACTGGAATTGTCTTCAAATAATTTACTTGAAACAATTGAAGACTTATCTGAAATAGTTAAAATTAATTTATCATCAGAGGACAGTCTTATTAAAATAGCTTTAAAGCCTGTAATCAACAGTCAAATAAGCGCCATTAAGGCACTTGCCGAAAAAAACAATATTACTATTAATAACACGGTATCCGAAGATTTAAGCGTTTATGCTATAAAAGCTTACCTAGAAAGCATTGTACTAAATTTTATTACAAACGCCATAAAATATAGTTCGAAAGACCGGGACAGTTATTTAAATATTTCAGCAGAAAAAAACAAAAACTTCACCATAATAACTTTTGAAGACAATGGTCTTGGAATTAACTTAGACCAACACAAAAACAAACTTTTTGGAATGTACAAAACCTTCCATAAAAACCCCGATGCAAAAGGTATAGGCCTATTTATAACTAAAAACCAAGTTGAAGCTTTAGGTGGTAAAATTGATGTGTTTAGTGAAGTTAACAAAGGTTCCACATTTAAAGTCTACTTGAAACATGAAAAAAATTAACCTTGCCTGCATTATAGAAGACGATCCTACCCATGTATATATTACAAAACGTATTATAACATTATCAGGATTGGTCGAATCTTTATTAATCTGCCCAAACGGAAAAGATGCTTTTATTAAATTAAAAGCCATTATTGAAAATGGCAAACCTTTGCCTGAACTCATTTTATTAGATTTAAACATGCCTGTTTGGGATGGTTGGCAATTTTTAGATGCTTTTAAAACCATTAACACCAATCAAAAATTACACATCTATATTTTAACCAGTTCGAATAACGATGAAGACCGGCAACGTGCAGAAGCCTATAATATAAACAGTAATTACATCGTTAAACCCATAACACTAACTAAACTAAAAGACGTGCTAACTTCAATAAGTGAATTTTAGTTCGTCTATTACGCCTATTTTAGGATATAAAAGTTAAACTTCATCATAATACAATGTTTCGTAAGCTCGATTGGTTTGTTCCCGCAATTATTATAACTGTAGCCCTTGCCTATTTTATTCCTGAATGGGGAACCCCACAAAGTCCAATTCCATTGGACATAATTACGGGTATAGGTGTATCACTTATATTCTTTTTTTACGGACTAAAATTAAGTCCAAATAAAATAAAACAAGACCTTAAAAACTGGAAGCTTCACATTCTCATTCAGGCTTCTACGTTTATTGTTTTTCCAGTTCTTATATTATTGTTTAAAGGATTTTTTAACGACAAAGAAGGACAAATAATCTGGATGTCATTTTTGTTTTTAGGCGCCCTACCGTCTACAGTATCTTCATCGGTAGTTATGGTCTCATTAGCCAAAGGAAATATCCCTGCTGCTATTTTTAATGCAAGTATTTCAGGATTAATTGGTATTCTAATTACACCGTTATGGATGGAATTATTTACGAATTTTTCTGCTACGAATTTCAATTTAATGGAAATATACGTCAAACTTATTGTTGAAATTCTTTTGCCCGTATTACTAGGCATCCTTCTTCAAAAGTTTGGGGGTAAATTAGCTCAGAAATACAAAAACCAATTAACTATATTTGACAAATCCATCATATTGTTGATTATCTACAAAAGCTTTGCGCGGTCGTTTCAACAAAATATATTTAGCGCTATTAACCTTCTTGATTTATCATTGGTATTTCTAGCAATCATTTTGTTATTTACCTTGGTTTATTTTATCATTGGAGCATTTTCAAATTTGTTAGGATTTTCAAAGTCTGATACAATTACAGCGCAATTCTGCGGCACGAAAAAATCACTAGTACACGGCACAGTGTTTTCAAAAATATTATTTCCAAGCACAGCACCTTTAGGTTTAATATTACTCCCCGTTATGTTATTTCATGCCACCCAGATTTTTATTATCAGTATAATTGCGACAAAATTAAGCAAGAATAATATTGAAAAGATTTAAATAAACTCAGCTTCAAACAAAGTTTTAAAATGTGTTAATAGTTTATTTTTAATTTCGGTTTCATCAACATGATCAACGCCAAGCTCTACGTTTAACGAAGTAACCGCTTTACCTCGAATACCACACGGAATAATATTATCGAAATAACCCAAATCGGCATTCACATTTAAAGCAAACCCATGCATAGTTACCCATCGGCTTGCCCGAACTCCCATAGCACAAATTTTACGCGCAAAAGGGGTTCCTACATCCAACCAAACGCCAGTTTCACCATCACTGCGTTGCGCCTTCAAACCATAATCGGCTAGTGTTAGAATTATCATTTCTTCTAAGAAACGGAGGTATTTATGAATATCGGTAAAAAAGTTATCCAAATCTAAAATTGGATATCCAACAATTTGGCCAGGCCCATGATAAGTGATGTCGCCTCCCCTATTTATTTTATAAAATGTGGCTCCTTTTTTTTGAAGCTCCTCTTCACTTAACAGCAAATTTGAAAAATCACCGCTTTTACCTAACGTATATACATGCGGATGTTCTACAAATAGAAAATAATTATTTGTTGCCAACTGGGTATTATCTCTTCTGTTTTTTATTTTAGAATCGACAATCCCTTTAAATAAAGCTTCCTGATAATCCCAAGTTTCTTTATAATCCTTTTTACCTAAATCTTCTAGTTGTATACACTTATTCATAGCATGCAAAATTATAACAAATCGAATAATTGTTAACTAACTATAGTAAGTTTAACTAGTTTTTGGGATTATTAATGATTATTAAGGCGGCGATAACACCAGGAATCCATCCCAAACAGGTTAAAATAAAGACAATTAAAATTGAGCCACAGCCTTTATCTAAAACAGCCAGTGGTGGAAATAAAATAGAAAGCAAAACCCTCCAGAAACTCATGATTTAAATGTTATTGATTGATATGACTCATTTGACGCAAAACTAATTATTTTGTTACAAATTGCGTTAGCAATTGCAGCAAACTACCATGTAGTGCGAAAAGCGCGACCCTTGGGTAACGCCAAAATTTCATAAATGTTTAGGTATGCTACATGAGCGAGAATGTTTATCTTTGTGCCTTTAAAAATTATACTCAGCATTTAAGAATATGTCGCAATTATCAGAGCAAGAACTTGTACGTAGAGAAAAATTAGTAAAACTGCGCCAATTAGGCGTAAATCCGTACCCTGCAGATTTATATCCTGTTACCCACACGTCGAAACAGATAAAAGAGCATTTTGAAGCTGACAAGAAAGTGGTTATTGCTGGTCGTTTAATGATGATTAAAGTACAGGGTAAAGCCAGTTTTGCCGAATTACAAGATGCCGAAGGTAAAATTCAGGTGTATTTTAACCGCGATGAAATTTGTCCGGGAGATGACAAAGAAAAATACAACGAAGTATTTAAAAAACTAATAGACTTCGGTGATTTTGTAGGTATTGAAGGCGAACTTTTTACTACTAAAGTAGGTGAAAAAACGGTTAAGGTAAAAGATTTTACCTTACTAAGTAAAGCCTTAAAACCATTACCGCTACCAAAAGAAAAAGATGGTAAAGTATACGACGCTTTTAAAGATCCTGAGCAACGTTACAGACAACGCTATGCCGATTTAGTGGTAAATCCGCATGTAAAGAACATTTTTATTAAGCGTACAAAATTATTCAATGCCATGCGCTCATTTTTTAACGACGCTGGTTATTTTGAGGTAGAAACACCTGTACTGCAATCTATTCCTGGAGGCGCTGCTGCAAGACCGTTTGTAACACATCATAACGCTCTGGACATTCCTTTATACATGCGAATTGCTAACGAACTATATTTAAAACGCTTAATTGTTGGAGGTTTTGATGGTGTCTATGAATTCTCAAAAAACTTCCGAAACGAAGGGATGGATAGAACGCACAACCCTGAGTTTACAGCCATGGAAATTTATGTATCCTATAAAGATTACAACTGGATGATGGATTTCTGTGAACGCTTACTAGAACATTGCGCCATAGCCGTTAATGGTTCTACAAAAGCTAAATTTGGTAAGCACGACATCGATTTTAAAGCACCTTATGCCAGAGTTACTATGGCAGATTCTATAAAAGAATTTACAGGTTTTGATATTACTGGTAAAACCGAAGCCGAAATTCGTGCTGCTGCCGAAGGCATGGGTATTGAAGTTGATGACACCATGGGTAAAGGTAAATTAATAGATGAAATTTTTGGTGAAAAATGTGAAGGCAACTATATACAACCTACTTTCATTACCGATTATCCGAAAGAAATGAGTCCGTTATGTAAAGAACACCGCGACAACCCAGATTTAACAGAGCGTTTCGAGTTAATGGTTTGCGGAAAAGAAATTGCCAATGCATACTCCGAATTAAATGACCCCATTGATCAACGTGAGCGATTTGAACACCAAATGGAATTGGCTAAAAAAGGAGACGATGAAGCAAATGGTGTTATAGACTACGATTTCCTGCGTGCCTTAGAGTACGGTATGCCTCCAACATCGGGAATGGGTATAGGTATGGACCGTTTAATTATGTTTCTAACCAATAACCAATCTATCCAAGAGGTGCTGTTCTTCCCGCAAATGAGACCAGAGAAAAAGACTGTGGCATTAAGCGATAATGAGAAAGCAATTTTCGAAATTTTAAAAGCCAAAAAGAGCCTTCCTTTAAATGTTCTAAAATCGGAAAGCGGATTGAGTAACAAAGCCTGGGATAAAGGCATTAAAGCCTTAACGAAGCACAAGTTAGCGAATGTGATTAAAACCGATAGCGATTTAATTGTTGAGCTAATTATTTCATAAAACTATCTTATATAAAACATATTTTCAAAAAGGATTTACTCTAGGGTGAATCCTTTTTTGTTTGCAGATGATAGCAGATGATAGTCCCTTTTTGGTCACGAAATGGTCACTTTTAATATTACACTAATTAGTTATGAGCCAATCAAGACAGGATAGGAATTTTCTTTATATTTGAAAAGGATGAATATTATGTATATAAACACAATTGTGTTTATGCAATTGTTCCAGTAATTTGAACAAAACCCAAAACACAAGATAAAATTGAAAAAAGAAGACGTCCAAAATAAAGAAGATTATGTGAATTTTATTTTGTTAGAACTCTATAAAAAAGTACATCCAGTCGATTTTGGGAATTTCTTTATGGAACTTATGCCAGCAAGTGGGATTGACAATTTTAGAGATTTATTGGACGAATTGCACGAAAATAAGTTAGTAACCAAAAAATCAGAACCTAACGGACACGTTCCTGGAATGCCTCATTTAGTAAAAATGGATTTGAGGTATAGCATAAGTTTAAAAGAAATTGAACATTTAAAAAAACAAAACATTATAGAGAACAAAAAAATGGAATTAAAAGATGTTTTTGTAACATACAGTTGGGATGATGAGCAACATAATGATAAAGTCATTTCTTTTACAAATTTTTTAAGAGACAAAGGTTTTGAAGCAGAAGTTGACAAGCTAATGTCTCAAAGAGAGTCTGCAACAAATTTCAATAAAATGATGCACCAAGCAATGACAGATTATAAAAAAGTCATTGTGGTATTGTCAAAAGGTTATAAAGAAAAAGCAACAGCATTTAAAGGTGGCGTGGGAAATGAATATAATCTAATCATTAAAGATATTGAGCAATCCAACAATAAGTATATTTTAGTTTCATTTGACAAAATATCTGATGATATTACGCCTTTATTCTTTAAAGGTAGACACATTATTGATTTGTCAATCAAAGAAAATATGAACGAATTATTCTCAAAATTAATGGATGAGGAAATAATCGAATTTTCAGAGGTTGGTAAAAATAAACCTCAAATAGCTAAAAAGGTTATTCCACCATTTGAAGCCCAAGAAAAAAATGTACAGATTATTGATTTAATTCCGAGATTCGATTTAGCGAGCCAATTCGCAAATTTATTGACCAAAATCGAATATGAATTGAGTGTTGAACTCAAAAATGAAACTGATGAAATTTTTGAGGATTACAATTTAGAAATTCATTATCCTCAAAACTCAACAGAATATGATGTTGATGGAAAAATAGAGAACAATTATAAAATTGTAACATATGAGGACAATCCTAAAATTTTTCCTAAACAATCAAAAAGTGTTCAGTTACACAGAATATTAATAAGAAATTATACTGCAGAAGAAATTTTAGGAAATAATTTAATTGTTAAAGTGTTTTCTAAAAACGGAGTGGTAGAAAAAGAATTTAATTTATCCGAAGTTTTGAAATTCAACTCAAATTATGGGAATGAGAATTTAACAATTGACAAATTTCACGATAAGAACTATAGATAAAAAACTACTGGCAACAATGTATATAAAAAAATAGGCGGGAAAGTAATAAATTCAGGGTTTTTGGCTCGTATCAAGCTCTGTGTTTAACCTAAAGTTTCATGCTTCGAAATCGCCTACTTTTCATATACTAACCTTGGCATTCATTGAACATAAACTTTCCTGAAATAGGTTGACTAAAAATTAAACCATTTTGTTAATATTCTTACAAAATAAAAGTATTTTATATTAGTTTTAATTAACATGAACTTCGAATTATGAAAAAACAATTATTACTTTATTACTTTGCAATTTTTTACACAAACCTATTCTCTCATCTTTATGTCCAGTCTAATATAGGAAGTCCACATAAATGCTTTCCAAAAAATAACATGACCCCATAAAGTGTCGATTAAAACCGACAGCAATTTAATTGTTGAGATTATTTCTTAAAACTTTCTTATATTAGGGTTAACATTTAACCAAACCTATTAACCCTAAAACTGATAACAGCATGATTAAAACAAACAGATTTGATCTAGTGATTGCTGCTACCAGTTTTTTTATACTTACCTTTTTAATTACATCTCTCTATTTTATATCTAAAGACAATTATAATGCTATAATTGAAGAAGACATTAGGGAAAATGGCGAATTTTTAGCCAAAGAGTTCGAAAATATTATCCGGCTCGACATCTCACGTCTTGAAAACTTAAAAAGCCGTTTAGAATATACCAATGGTGAATATTTTTCTAATTGGGAACACGATGCCGAATTACTTTTAAAACAAAACCCTTCATTTAAATTTATAGAGTGGATCGACTCCACAATGACGATTAGAAAAATTAACCCCTTAAAAGGAAATGAAAAAGTATTAAATTTCGACCTCTCCAGATTAGATTATAGAAACAAAGAGTGGCATAAACATGCCAAAAACAAACTCACTAATGTGACCTCCTGGGTAGAACTAACGCAATCCGGGCATGCCATTCTTGTCGATGCACCTGTTTATTTTAACAACAAATTTCAAGGAACAATTACAGCCGGAATGAATTTTAAAACGAATTTCGACCGGATAGTAAACTACCTTGAAGATAAATATGCTATAAAATTTTATGACGATAAAGGTTCGCTGTTTTATACCTTAAACGAACCCATTATTCTTGAGGACCATAATGAATTAGCTTATAAAAAAAATATCTTAATTGATGAAGGAGACAACCAATCATGGCAACTAGAAATTTATCCTTCAAAAAACTTTTTAATGCATGAAGGGCATATTCTTTTAAATATCGCTTTAATCATTGGGTTGTTTTTAGCTCTTATTTTATCCTCTCTCATATTTTTCTACTTGCGTGCTGTGAAAAACAGCAAAATAGTAACGGAATCTAATACCAGATTAACAAAACTAAATGAAGTACTCAAACAAGAAACCGAAAGAGCAAATAAAGCCTCACAGGCTAAAACCGAGTTTCTTTCTAACATGAGTCATGAAATTCGAACACCACTACATGCCATTATCGGATTTATTGAATTACTAAAAAATGCAAATCTAAACGCCGAACATAAGGAATACTTGAGTTTCATGGATAAATCGTCTGGTAATCTATTAAATTTAGTAAACGATATTCTGGATTTTAATAAAATAGAATCTGGCCATATTCAACTGGAGGAAATCAAATTTACCCCACTCAACAAGGTAAAGGAAGTATTAAAGGTGAATGATTTTCAGTTTACTAAAAAAAACCTCTATTTGAACACTATCTATAATGGCGAACCAGGAATACAAGTTGTAGGTGATATTAACAAATTTATCCAGGTAGTTAATAATCTTATCAAAAATGCATATAAATTCACAAATGAAGGCGGCGTTACTGTAGGGTATTGCGAGTCGGTAATTGGCGAACAACTCAAAGTTATTATTAACGTTTTAGATACTGGAATAGGCATTCCTAAAGACAAAATAAATAGTATTTTCAATCAATTTACGCAATTAGAAAACAGTATCGTTAAACATTATGAAGGTAGTGGCCTTGGATTAACTATTAGCAAAAATCTGGCAGCCCTTATGGGAGGCGACATTACAGTGGAAAGCGAAGAAGGAAAAGGAAGTAAATTTACCGCATCTTTTCTTTTTAATATTGCTGAAAAGCAAAACACCGATAAGGATGCAAATATAAATAAGGTTTTAAACGTTGCATTAAATAATGTTTTAATTGTTGATGACAACAAACTTAATATTGTAGTCCTTAAAAAGTTTTTGAAAGAATTTGATATCAATCCTGATGTTGTTTACAATGGTCAAGCCGCAGTAGATAGCGCTACACAAAAAAAATATCAACTTATTTTTATGGATATCCACATGCCTGTAATGGATGGATGGGAAGCGACAAAACTGATAAGAGAAAACGATAAAGAGGTTATTATTTTTGGATTATCAGCTAATGTAACAACACAAGCTATTAATCAAGGGATAGAAAATGGTATGAACAATTACTTAACTAAACCGTTCAAAAAAGATATGCTTTACAAACTTCTTTTATTTTACTTTGGGAAAACCGAACCACATAATAAAAAAGCCCAGCAATAAACTATTACTGGGCTTTCACAAACTAACCAACTAAACTTAATTTATTAACTAACTAATAACTTCAATATTAAAAAATATGAATTTTTAATTTATGAGCATTACTTGTTTCAAATAAACTACGATGCAAAGGTTGGTAATTATTTCCGATTACTAAATTTATTTAGAAATGTTTAACACCGAAAACTTAAATTTTAAATCTTATTTAAGACAAAGGTTTTAAACTGTTAATTTTTTTAAGAATAATTCATAAATAACCACTCAAAAAAGTAGCCATAGCCCCCTTGATTGCACTTTAAGAAAAATAATTACATTTAGATTATGGCAAAAACTATTACGATAATTTTAATTGTTTTCACTTTCTCCGTAGTTTACGCGCAAGAAAATGATAGTATCGTAAAAAACGGCATCGACAACCCGAACCTTTTAGGCTTGCATCATTTCGGAATTTTTAGTTCTAGGCTAGTTTCTAATTTTAAAAAACAAGCACCAAAACACAGCTCAATAAATATAAATTACTCAAGTGGAAATATTTTCCACCCATTTGTTGAAGCATATTTTCCCGAAGACCCGGAAACCAGAAAAAAACAAAATGAAGTTATCTGGTATCATAGAAACTTTAGGTTTGTTGACCAAGAAACAACTCCTGCCGAATATATGAACATTTTGGTGGATGCCGTTATAAAAGAATTTAAATTGAATGTAACTATTCCAATAAGTAACAATCAGGAAGTAAACATCGCCTTACGAACACATGTATTTTCTAAAGGAAAATATCCCTTTTCCATATTTACAAGCGATGAATTTATAGAATGGACGCACAGCTATATTATTGGCAAAGAAGATCCCTACGGCCGAAGATATTATGGACTAAACAAAACCAATTTCGAATATTTAGACCGACATGGTAAAACTGTAGACTTACACAATAATGACTTTTTAATTAATGGTTTGGAATTTAGTCATTATATATACCCAGAATTAAATTGGAATAAAAAACATAATATCTATCTAAACTTTGGGACACATTTAGGGGTTAACACATCAAAGTACAATAATAGTTTAGACATTGGTTTTTCGGCAAACGGATTAAAAACAATACCTCTAAAAAATAATTACCGATTTGATATTGGTATCGGTTTTAATTTGCTTCGTAAAAACATAATTAACTTCAAGAGCCCGGTAGATTTTGGCAACAACGCATATTTAGGCACAGGTGAAGGGGACTTAGAAATTACAAAGTTTACAAGAAAAAACACATATCATGCCTTCGGCGTTAACTATCAAATTCAAAGCCGGTATAATAAAAAAGAAGAGGCCTCATATTACCAATTATTTGGGAAATGGCAAGAAATTAGAGGCGGTTGGCACCATGGCGTTTCAACGTTATATAAAACGTTATCGTATTGGTCCTTTATCTATACCTACGGCAGAAATAATTTAAAATTATCCATTTATTTAAAGGAAGACCTTTTGGTTAATAACGCACCCGATTTACAAACCGGAATCAATTTGAAATGGCCCATCTTCAATTTATAGAATCTTAATTTACAGATTTCCAATCGTTAATAATGCGTTAATATTTTACTCCCCATTAAACCTTTCTATTTTTTCAAAGTCTTAAAATCAAATAAAACGCTTAAAACGATGAAAAACATATTAGTTATAGCAATGGCCTTAATAACCTTACAAGGTATTGCACAAGAAAAAAGAGCGCTTGCTAATCGCATGGACAGACCTCATAGAATGAGCGACCTAAGCCCAGAACAGGCAGCAACATTGAAGACAAAAAAAATGACCTTGCACTTAGATTTAACAACTAAACAGCAAGATGAAATATACAAGTTAAACTTAGAAAATGCCAAGGCCAGAAAAGAGATGATGGCTAATTTAAAAGCCAAGAGAGAACATGGCGAACTAAAAAAACCTACTCAGGAACAACGTTATAAAATGATGAATGCTCGTTTAGACCATCAGATTGATGAAAAAGCAAAAATGAAAACTATTTTAAATAGTGAACAATTCATAAAATGGGAAAATCATCAGAAAAAAATGCAGCAACAAGGTCGTAAAATGAAAAGACATATGGCTCACAAACCAAGTGAAGCTCCTAAAAACAGAAAATAAATAGTTTAGTTAATTTTTAACTATAGTTGGTTGGTTAGTTTAAGCGCGTTTCTACAATTAGAAACGCGCTTTTTATATATAATCATTATAAAGATTTTGCTACCTTATTTACCGCGTTAATAGTAAAATCTAAATCTTCATAACTTAAGGCATCTGTTATAAACCATGTTTCAAATGCACTAGGTGCAATATACACCCCTTCATTCAACAACCCATGGAAGAATGATTTAAAGGTATCATTATTCCCTTTAGCTGCAGTATTAAAATCGACAACTTCTGCCTCATCAAAATGTACTGAAATCATTGAACCCACGCGATTAATGGTATGGGTGATTTTATTATCTGATAACACCTTAGCAATACCTTTATGTAAATACTCGGTTTTTTCGGCTAATCGATTAAAAATTTCCTGCGATTCATTTAGCGCTGTAAGTATGGCTAGACCAGCCGCCATGGCCAGTGGATTCCCACTTAAAGTACCTGCCTGATATACTGGCCCAAGAGGAGCTAAATGATTCATAATTTCATTTCTGGCAGCAAACGCCCCAACAGGTAAGCCCCCACCAATAACTTTACCGAAACAAACGATATCGGCTTTAATATTGAACAATTCCTGAGCGCCTCCTCTGGCCAGTCGAAACCCTGTCATAACCTCATCAAATATCAATAACACATTATGCGTATCGCATAAGTTTCTTAACTTTTGTAAAAAATCATTTTGTGGTGGTACGCAACCCATATTTCCTGCTACCGGCTCAATTATAATACACGCTATTTCGTTTTTATTAGCCTCTAAAAGTTCCTTTACATTATCGATATTGTTATATTGTGCCAATAGGGTATCTTTTGCTGTTCCTTGAGTAACTCCTGGACTGTTTGGTGTTCCAAATGTACTGGCTCCACTTCCTGCCTGTATTAAAAAGGAATCGCTATGGCCGTGGTAACACCCTGCAAATTTTATAATCTTATCTCTTCCTGTATACCCTCTGGCTAATCGCACAGCACTCATACAAGCTTCCGTTCCTGAATTTACAAATCTTATTTTGTCGATATTAGGTACCATTGAAACTGCCAATTCAGCAATTTTAGTTTCAATCTCTGTTGGCATACCAAAAGACGTTCCTTTTTGTGCCTTTTTAACAACAGCATCAACTACTGGTTGATAAGCATGCCCTAAAATCATAGGACCCCAAGAATTTATATAGTCTATAAGTTTATTACCGTCTTCATCATACAAATACGCACCTTTAGCCTCTTTTACAAAAATTGGTGTACCACCTACTCCTTTAAAAGCTCTTACGGGCGAATTAACACCTCCTGGAATTACCTGTTCTGCTTCAGTAAATAATGCGCTACTGCGTTTATAAATCATATTACTTTTTACTTTTATGTTCTGTTTAATATTTAGAAATAATCAACTCCTGTCCTATACTAATATTTGTTCCGTTTAACCCGTTTAATTGTTGAATATTTTGTACTGTGGTATTATATCTTTTGGAAATGGAATAAAGTGTATCTCCTTTAACTACTGTATGAACGGTGTTATGAATTGATTCTTCTTTTGCATAATCTATAGGTTCGTATGCCGTTCCTAAAACTTCCTCGTCATATTTATGTAAGTCGTATCTTTCTATAAGGCTTATTAATTTATCAGGATACTTTCTATCGGTGGCATAACCAGCTGCTTTAAGGCCACGAGCCCAGCCTTTATAATCGCCTGCTTTTAATTTAAATAAATTAGCATAGCGTTTTCTTTCGGTTAAAAACAGGGAATGATCTCTAAACGAATACTTAGCGTCTACGTACTTTCTAAAACATTCCTGTGAGCGGTCGTCATCATGATAAATTTTAGCACCTGTCCAACCATGGCATTTAATTCCAAAATGGTTATTAGCCTCTACGGATAACCTTCCATTACCTGACCCTGACTCTAAAATACCTTGAGCTAGTGTAATACTGGCAGGAATATCGTAAAGTTGCATTTCCATTTTAGCGATATCCTTAAAGGTATCAATATAACGTTCGGTAGCATTAGCGTAAACCTTTGTTTCTAATGGTTTAGTTTCAGATGGTTTCGGGTTTTCCACCGTCCTCTTTATGACACGTTCGGTATTCGAAGTTGTGTTTTTTTTAGTTGGCACTTTTCTGGTTTTACAGCTTGCTAGTAAAACGACTACAACTAATAACAGCCAAAATTTATTCATTATTATGTTTCTATTAATGGTAAATGTTTCTTTTTTAATTTGGCATTCATTCCTGAAATACCCTGTAAACCACCCGTATGAATTGCTAAAATTTTTGCTTTTTCAGGAAAATAACCTTTCTCTATTAAATCTATAATTCCGTACATCATTTTTCCTGTATACACAGGATCTAAAGGAACTTCATATGTTTTTTTAAATTGGTTAATAAAATCAATCAGCTCTAAATTAACCTTCGCGTACCCCCCAAAGTGATAATCAGGTATAAGTTTCCAATTGGTTTTCAGTGCAAATTTACTAATATCTGTTTGTAAAAAGTTGCCTTTTAGCGCAGGAAATCCTAAAATTTGTTGACCAGGTTTTGAACAGTTTATTAATCCCGAAATCGTCCCGCCTGTTCCAACAGGACAGCAAATAAAATCGAACTGATGGTCCTCTGATGATAAAATCTCTTCACACCCCTTAACTGCTAAATAATTTGAACCTCCTTCGGGGATCAAATAAAAATCACCAAATTCGTCATGTAACGCTCGTATAAAAACCTCATTTGTTTTATCTCTGTACGTATCTCGATTCACAAATTTAAATTGCATCCCACATTTTTGAGCAAAATTTAATGTAGGATTAAGCGAATTACTATTTCCCAACTCCTCGCCACGAATTACGCCAACCGTAGTAAACCCATATAACTTTCCGGCCGCAGCTACCGCTGCAATGTGATTTGAAAATGCTCCGCCAAAAGTTAACAGACTATTGAAATTTAACTTATCTGCTTCTAAAATATTGTATTTAAGTTTTCTGTATTTGTTACCTGAAACAAAATCATGGATTTTATCTTCCCGTTTGATGTAGAGTTCAATTCCATAAGAATTTGGAACCTCTATAGTTTGATTATTAATTTGGTTCAACTTAAATATCATGACTGCGAAGATACTTTAAAAAACTCCAAAATGACCTATGTTCTAAATAGTGTAAATCGTTTTCTCGAGCATAAGCCTCTCGCTCAAATGATATATTTTTGTAAGCCAAATGCCAGTACTTATATTGAAACAACCGAATAATAAATTCCAATCCGTAAAACAAATAAAAAAAAACAACGAACAGTTCCATTTGTTGTTTTAAGTGTATCCGTTCGTGATTTATAAAAATTAAATTATTCTTCAAATGCTTTTCCTTTATAAAAACAAATGGAAACAAAGTTATCGCAGAATACCCCCTAGGAACTAAAAATTGTAAAACCAAAATCATAATAATCCCCTTTAAGAATTTGAACAAAAGTATAATAATAAAAATTTAAAGTATTTTTGCTACCTATATGAAAAAGATAATACCCATTGAAGAAGGCGATTACTACCTTACCCCTGAAGGCTATCGCTGTTTTACTGAACAATATCATCTTAAACGCGGTTATTGCTGTGAAAGTGGATGCCGCCATTGCCCTTACGGATTTAATGCTAAAAGAGGGTAAAAAACCCAATTTATAATCTAGTTTGCAATTAACAGGAAAATACATATTAACAGACGATTATAGTTTATCAAATGCCGACATGCGAGTAAAAAATGGATTTTAACTTTCTTACATTCAAGTGTTAAAAGTATTATGCTTGGTACGATTATTGATGCTTTTTATATGATTTAATTTATCTAAAGGATCTTGACAGATTAAAGTTAATTCCAAAAAATCCACTTTAGTTTATTAAATTTACTATAACTAAAAAATTGCATCATGAAACTAGTATTAAAAACATTACCGCTTTTAGCAATTCTTATAGTAGCCACATCGTGTAGCTCTATAAAAGTGGCTACCGACTACGATAAACAGGCCGATTTTAACAGTTACAAAACTTTCGCCTTTTACAAAACAGGTATCGATAAAGCTGAAATTAGTGATTTAGACAAACGTCGCATATTACGAGCAATTGAAGCTGAGCTATTAGCAAAAGGATTCACAAAATCTGAAACACCCGACCTTTTAATTAGTCTATTTACCAAATCCACCCAACGTGTAGATGTATACAACAATGCCTGGGGCTATGGTGCCTGGGGTTGGGGCGGCTGGGGCCCTTGGGGCGCTGGTTTCGGTCCTGGTTGGGGTTGGGGCTGGAATCAACCTACCGCTACAACAAGTACTGAAGGTGTTTTATATATAGACTTAATTGATGCCAATAAAAAAGAATTGGTTTGGCAAGGCATGGGCACAGGATACCTCTCACAAAACATGGATAAGAAAGAAGCCTTAATTAAAGAGTTTGTCTCGAAAATATTAGAAGAATATCCACCGCAACCAAAACAATAACAACAAACAAAAAGCAACCTATTAAGGTTGCTTTTTGTTTTATTTAACATTGTTGTTTACGGAGTATTTGCTATAATTTGTATATTTATTTTACAACTTAAACTAAAAACATGTCCACCACCAATATAACATCTAACCCTATTTTGGATCGCTTACCTAAGCATTTACTTCAATACGTTAAACCCCAAAATTATGAACTTTATTCAGCTATAGATCAAGCTGTTTGGCGCTACGTTATGCGCAAAAATGTTGACTTTTTAAGTTCGGTAGCACATGACTCTTATCTGGAAGGATTAAAACAAACTGGTATTTCAGTGGATCATATACCGAATATGTATGGCATGAACCGTATTTTAAAAGATATTGGCTGGGCTGCGGTTGCTGTTGATGGTTTTATACCACCTAACGCCTTCATGGAATTTCAAGCCTATAATGTTTTGGTAATTGCTAGTGATATTAGACAATTGGAGCATATAGAATATACACCAGCTCCCGATATTTTACACGAAGGAGCAGGTCATGCGCCTATAATTGCCAACCCTGAATACGCGGAATATTTACGTCGGTTTGGTGAAATTGGTTGTAAAGCCATTTCCTCGGCAAAAGATTACGAATTATATGAAGCGGTGCGACACCTATCTATAATAAAAGAAGCCCCCAACACTTCGGATGCCGATATTTTAAAAGCTGAAGAAAAAGTGGAGGAACTTCAAGAAAACATGGGCGAACCTAGTGAAATGGCTTTGATTAGAAACTTACATTGGTGGACGGTTGAATATGGCCTGATTGGCACTATCGACAACCCCAAAATATATGGTGCTGGATTACTTTCATCGATTGGAGAAAGTGCCTGGTGCATGACCGACGCCGTTAAAAAGTTACCATATACCATTGAGGCAACCTACCAGGATTTCGATATTACTAAACCACAACCACAACTATATGTAACACCTAATTTTGCGCATTTAAGTTTGGTTTTGGAAACCTTTGCGAACACTATGGCACTGCGAAAAGGTGGTCTAATGGGTGTTAATAAATTAATTGCATCGGAAGCTTTGGGCTCTGTTGAACTCAGCACTGGTCTTCAAATTTCAGGACAATTTAGTCATGTTATTTCCGATAACGGAAACCCCATTTACATTCAAACTAAAGGCCCAACAGCTTTAGCCTACAGGGAAAAAGAATTAGTTGGTCATGGTACTCAAACTCATAATAAAGGATTTGGTTCGCCAATAGGTAAGCTTAAAGGTATTAACTTAGCCATTGAAGATATGAGTCCTAGAGACTTGAAAGCCTATAATATTTTTGAAGAAGAATCGATTACTTTAGAATTTGAAGGCGACATTACCGTTTCAGGACAAATTATAACTGGAAAACGAAATCTGCAAGGTAAAATTATTCTTATCAGTTTTAATAATTGTACCGTTGCACATAAAGACACTGTTTTGTTCAAACCTGAATGGGGGGTTTACGATATGGCTGTCGGGAAATCTGTAGTTTCTGCATTTTCTGGCCCTGCGGATTTACAAAGCTTCGATTTAATAACGCATAAACCCACGAGTGAGACCATTCACATTAAAAAAACCAATACACAATTAAAACTTGAAGCTCTATATCAGCAAATAAGAGATTACCGGGAAGGAAGAAACAAAACTATTTCGAGAACCAAAGTGCTAGACGAACTTATTGAAAACTTTCCAACTGACTGGTTACTATCTATTGAGCTTTATGAATTGGCTTTTAAAGGCAATGAAAATTCACTTTGTAGTCGTATTTTAGATCATTTAGAAACCGTAAAACAAAACAGACCACAAGTAGGCAAATTAATTGATGATGGATTGAATATTATCCGGGACCAGGTAAAAGTATAATTATTTAAATCGTTTTAACGTATGCTTTGTAAATTCACTTAAAACTAATTTACCGCTAATTTTTGCACGTTCAATAAGTAAATTATCCCAGTTTTCAGTGTCTTTCCAAAGCACCTTTTTCATTTCTGATAAAGCCTCAAGGTTATATCCTGCCAATTTTTGTGTAAAATTGTTAAGCTCTTGATCCATTTTTACGACATCATCATAGACTTCAGTATACAACCCTTTTTCTTTCGCCCATTTTGCATCAAAAAAAGTTTCAGCATCTAACGTCATTTGCGACATGGCATTTAATCCAACGCGTCTTGTTACCGCAGGTTCAATAACAAATGGTCCAATACCAATACTTAATTCACTAAGTTTTATGGAGGCATACTTAGTTGCAAAACAGTAATCGGTAGCCGCAGCTAAACCTACACCGCCTCCAACAGCCTTACCTTGAATGCGACCTATAATTAATTTTGGACACTTTCGCATCGCATTTATAACCTTGGCAAACCCTGAAAAAAAAAGTTGTCCCGCATGAGGGTCTTCAATAGCTATTAACTCATTAAAACTAGCTCCTGCGCAAAATGTTCTATCTCCACCACTTTTCAAAACAACAACAGCTATTTCATTATTGTTACCAGCACTTTTTATTGTATTTTCTAACTGTGACAAAACATCACTTGGCATAGCATTATGTTGGGGATGATAAAACTCGATAAATCCAACTTTATTTTCTATTTTAAGAGTTACGTAAGCCTCAATCATAATATTTTTCTCATTATTTTATGGCCGAAGATAAACAAAAACTATGGTTTTAGATTCGTGAGTTCTTCGTTATTAAGAATGGTTGTGTTTTCATATTTCAAAGTCCACCCTAAAGAATTGGTTAACAAATAAAGCTTAGATAGTTCGCTAATCAACCTGTTTTTTGCGTTACTTTTTATCTCCGATGCATCAACTTTTTCTTTAATCAATTTAGTTACTATATTTTTTATAGAATTGTAATCTTTAGCTTCAAAAGGATTAAAATAACCAAACTGTACATCGTAATATTCTATATCGGGATAAATATGAATTTCTTCTTTGGGAATAGTTAAAATAGTGAGCATTTTATTTTCCTCATCAATATTAAAAGTGAGCTTACTTAAATCGTATGCCACGGTGACATCTGCATTAACAACTACTAAAGCCTTTTTTTCAGAGGTAAAGTATTCCCCTAGAATTTCTTTAGAATTCTTATAATTGTAAATCTCGCTAAATCGTCCTTCGGTAACTACTAATTTACCAACATTTTTAATTTCCTTTTCAATTAAAGCACTATGTTCTTTTAGTGTTACCTCCTCCTGACGCTTATCTTCGCAAAACTTAATGACCAATAAAACAAATAGAGTAATAAAAACTCCTAATAATATTTTTCGCATCCCCTAAATTAAATATTATTTTAGACATAAATTACACGACAACACGAAATATTAGGCAAAAAAAATACACTAGTTTTCTTCGACATATGAAGCCTAACTAATGTATATTATTGATTAATAGCTTTACAAATATAACAGTAAATCTTGTGTTATAAGTTAAGGCATTATTATGATTGCTTTAACTTAATTTAAACAATAAGCAAAGACAGTCATGTGTTATACATATAAAAAACATCAACCCAACAACCGACCTTTCGATTACCGAAATTGATGTTTCTAATATGAATTGATTAATAGCCTACTAAAATTAAATCATTTTAGTTAAGTGGTATGAATTTTTCGATTAAGTGTTATAAAAAAAGATAATCCGCAAACATCACAATTAACTGAATTACAATCATTTAAAACCTAAGTTTTCACCTACGAAACCTATAGGTTTTATAGTGTTAATTATTAGAATTTTATATGCTCAAATTCCGATTGTAATAGTTTCTTCTTAGATTCAAGACGCTCAAGAAATACCTTATGTGCTTCTGAATTGGGGTTAAATGGTTTATGTCTTAATCCTTTTTGAATATCGTCAACCAAACCCATAGTAGGCAGGGCGTATTTGGAAACCCACACCCTACAAAACCTTTCCCATATATGCTGAATAGCCACTTTATTAGGATGTAACATATCTTCGGTGTAAAAGCGGTAATCTCTTAGTTCATCCATCATGATTTCAAATGAAGGAAAATAATATAATGCATCATGCTTGGATGATTTACTTTCGCCCAGTAATTGATGAATTCCTGAAATTAAATGAGCTTTACTTTGTGTATTTTCTATAAAGCCATCCTTAATATGACGGACAGGAGAAACCGTGAACATGATAGTTACATTGGGATTTATACGATGTATTTCTTCCACCACACCCTTAATAGATTGATACACCTCATCGACACTGAGTAAGACTTTATCAAAATTCCTTTGCGGTACTTTATGACAATTAGCAACAATCGCTTGTGTTTCTTTATTTCGATAAACCCATGCCGTTCCCAAAGTAACAATTATATGTGTCGCATTAGTAATACATTTGTGCGTAAGATTAATTGCTGAATTTAAGGCGGTAATTACTTCCTGCTTGGAACTATCGCTTAAATTAGAGTGCGCATCGAAACAATGCCACCGTTCATTTTGGAAAATTAAATCATTATCAGAATACAAATCCTCCTGCACTGCTCTTCTAACTAAAGTTTCAACAGATACTGGATTAAATAAAATACCGAACGGATTCTGGAGACTTTTGAATTTATAATAACTGAACTTTTCTCCAATATTTTCAACAAAACACGAGCCTAATAACAACAGGCTGGAATGATAATCAATCCTATTATCAATTTGCTCCTTTAATGGTATTGTCGTTTGAAAGTTCATATAAAAAAGATTCCCGCTTTCGCGGGAACATTTAGTTTTATGCAACGTAATCTTTAGCTTTTACTAAAGCCTCCTGAATACCTTCAGGATTTTTACCGCCTGCTGTAGCAAAAAATGGTTGGCCTCCGCCACCACCTTGAATATACTTCCCAAGCTCCCTAACTACTAAACCTGCATTTAATCCTTTCTCTGCAACTAAATTTTTAGAAATATAGCAAGACAGTAAGGCTTTACCGTTTTGATTGGCAGCTAATAACAAAAATAAATTATCTACTTCTCCACCTAATTCAAAAGCAACATCTTTAATCCCACCGGCATCTAAATCTAATTGTTTCGCTAAAAACTGAACACCATTCACTTCGGTTAGTTCACTTTTTAAATCACCTTTAACATTTTTAGCTTTATCTTTTAACAAGGCTTCAATTTGTTTCTTTAATTCGGCATTTTCATCTTGTAAACTTTTTAATGCTTTTACAGGTTCCTTTACATTGTTAAGTAACGATTTCATTTCGAAATACGCCTGATTATTCTCAAAATAAAACTCCTTAGCAGCAGCGTGTGTTATTGCTTCAATACGACGAATTCCAGCAGCTACAGCTCCTTCTGAAACAATTTTAAAGTGCCATATATCGGAGGTATTGTTAACATGCGTACCTCCGCAAAGCTCTATGGATTGCCCAAAACGAATAGCTCTAACGGTATCACCATATTTTTCACCAAACAAGCTCATGGCTCCTTCGGCTATCGCCTCTTCTTTTGGGATGTTACGTTTTTCTTGGAGTGGTAATTTACCTTCTATTCGGGCATTGACAAAGTTTTCAACATCCCGTAACTCTTCATCTGTAAGTTTAGAGAAGTGAGAAAAATCGAATCGTAAAGATTTACTCTGTACCGCACTTCCTTTTTGCTCTACATGTGTTCCTAAAATTTCTCTTAAAGCCTGATGCAATAAGTGAGTGGCCGTGTGATTTGCTTCGGTTCTGGCGCGTTCTTCTTCGTCTACAATGGCTTTAAAAGTGCCATTAACGCCAGATGGTAATTCTTTTGCAAAATGTATGATCACATTATTTTCCTTTTTCGTATCTAAGATATACGTTACATCACCGTTAGCGGCTTCAATGTAACCCTTGTCTCCCACTTGTCCTCCTCCTTCAGGGTAAAATGGTGTTATGTTAAATACCAATTGATACATTTCGCCATCTTTTTTCGACACTACTTTTCTGTATCTAGTAATCTTAACATTAGCAGTTAGCGTATCGTAACCTATAAATTCTTCATCGCTATCATCATATAAAACCGTCCAGTCGTCGGTACTCATTTCACTGGCAGCGCGTGAACGCTTTTTTTGTTTTTCTAATTGTGCTTTGAAACCTTCATGGTCAAGACTAAGTCCTTTTTCATTTAAAATAAGTGCTGTTAAATCAATAGGAAATCCATAAGTATCATATAATTCGAAAGCCTTTTCTCCAGAAACCTCTTTACCTTTTGTTTCTTCAACGATACGATTTAATAAAACCAATCCTTGCTCCAAGGTTCTTAAAAAGGAGTGTTCTTCTTCTTTAATAACATTTTCAACAATTTGTTTTTGTGTTTTTATCTCTGGAAATGCATGTCCCATTTTTGCTGCTAGCACTTCTACCAATCGGTAAATAAAAGGTTCCTTTTTATCTAAAAATGTAAAACCATAACGCACGGCACGACGCAATATTCTACGTATTACATAACCAGCTCCAGTATTACTTGGCAATTGCCCGTCTGCAATAGCAAATGCTACGGCACGCACGTGATCTGAAATCACTCGAATAGCAATATCAGTTTTTTCATCATTACCATAAGTTTTACCGGTAATGGTTTCTATTTCTCTAATAATGGGTGTAAATACATCGGTATCGTAATTGGATTGTTTTCCTTGAAGCACCATGCACAAACGTTCAAATCCCATACCAGTGTCGATATGTTTATCTGGAAGACTTTCTAAACTACCGTTAGCCTTACGATTGTACTGCATAAATACCAGGTTCCAAATTTCGACAACCTGTGGGTGATCCATATTTACTAAATCCTTACCTGGAATTTTAGCTTTTTCATCTGCCGAACGGATATCAACGTGAATTTCACTACAAGGGCCACAAGGTCCCTGATCTCCCATTTCCCAGAAGTTATCCTTTTTATTTCCCATTAAAATACGATCTTCGGGTACAAACTGTTTCCATAAATCGTATGCTTCTGTATCCAGCCCAAGGTTATCCTCTTTATCGCCTTCAAAAACGGTAACGTATAATATATCTTTATCTATACCAAATTCTTCGGTAAGTAATTCCCAAGCCCAAGCAATAGCTTCCTTTTTAAAGTAATCACCAAAACTCCAGTTTCCTAACATTTCGAATAATGTATGGTGGTATGTATCATAACCAACTTCTTCTAAATCGTTATGTTTTCCTGAAACTCGTAAACATTTTTGAGAATCGGCAACACGATTACTTTTCGGAATTGCATTACCTAAAAAATATTCCTTAAAAGGTGCCATACCTGCATTTATAAACATTAAGGTTGGATCATCTTTTAACACCATAGGTGCCGATGGTACAATGGCATGCTTTTTATCTTCAAAAAAACTTAAAAACTTAGCGCGAATATCTTGTGACTTCATTTATTAAAAATGGTTACTATTTTGTTAAAATACTTTTATTACAAAACAAATTTTTATCTTTACTTTCTTGACAAAATTAAACTAAAAAAAACAAGATAACGTTTGTTATAATGGGTATTTAATCTATACGCCATCATCTGTGTTTAATTGTTTAATTTAAATAAATTCAAATTCGAATTGCTTTTGTTATAAAGTGCAAAAATAGAATAAATTGCGACATGAGTAAGGTAAAATATTATTACGATTCAGAATCGTTATCCTATAAAAAAATAGAACGTAAAAAAAGAACGACATTTAAATATGCGTTTGTATTTTTATTAGGATCTGCTCTATTTGGTTTTTTATTTGTTTTTATTGCCAGTCAATATATCGAATCCCCTAAGGAACGTCAGTTAAAACGTGAATTGCAAAACGCCCAATTACAATTTGAACTGCTCAATAAAAAAATGGCAGAAGCAGAAACTGTATTAGCCGATATTGCCGAAAGAGACAACAATATTTATCGGGTTTATTTTGAGGCAAATCCTATTCCTGAAGAACAACGAAAAGCTGGATTTGGAGGAATTAATCGCTATAAAAATCTGGAAGGCTTCGACAATTCTAAACTAATTATAGAAAGTAACAAACGTTTAGATATTTTACAAAAACAAATTGTAGTACAATCGAAATCTCTAGATGAAATAACCAAATTAGCTGAGGAAAAAGAAAAATTATTGGCGGCCATTCCAGCCATTCAACCAGTAAGCAATAAAGATTTAACCCGAATGGCTTCAGGTTACGGTATGCGCTCCGACCCTTTTACTAAAGCCAGAAAAATGCATTGGGGTATGGATTTTACCGCTCCTCGAGGCACCCCTATTTATGCCAGTGGAGATGGCGTTGTTGAGCGCGCCGACAATAATGCTTCCGGTTACGGAAACCATATACGTATTAACCATGGTTATGGTTACGTAAGTTTGTATGCGCATTTATACAAGTACAATGTAAAAAGAAATCAAAAAGTGAAACGCGGCGACCTAATTGGTTTTGTAGGAAGTACAGGACGTTCAGAGGCGCCTCATTTACATTATGAAATTTTTAAAGACGGACAACGTATTAACCCAATTAATTTTTACTACGGAAGTTTAACAGCCGAAGAATTTAATGAACTTTTAGAGCACGCCTCATTAGAAAACCAATCCTTAGACTAATGCACATAGAACTACCCGAAAAACGTTATTATAGCATTGGCGAAGTCGCTAAGGCATTTCAGGTAAACACCTCTTTAATCCGTTTTTGGGAAAAAGAGTTTGATGCGCTTAAACCTAAGAAAAATGCAAAAGGCAATCGTAAGTTTACCCCGGATGATATTAAAAACTTGAAACTTATTTATCATTTGGTAAAGGAACGCGGTTTCACCCTTGAGGGAGCTAAAATTCATTTAAAAGAAGGAAAGCAAGAGCCTATGTCTAATTTTGAAATTATAAGCAAATTAGAAGATGTAAAAAATCAACTAATAAAAATTAAAGAACACCTTTAAAATCACAAAGGTATCTCTTAAAAAAAGTAACATCTTAAATTACTTTGCGTCTAATACATAGAAACGAAAACTTTATTAAACTTATTTTATTATGAAAAAAGGACTAATTTCAGGTCTTGGATGTGGTGCCATAGCTGCTATTGCTATCGGTATCTTTATTGTAATTTCCATTTTATTTGGTATGAACTTTAACAACAAAGCCGTTGCCCTTGAAGAAAATGTTGGCGAGGCCTGGGGTAATGTACAAACATCATATCAGCGTAGAAATGACTTAATTGGGAATTTGGTAAACACAGTTAAGGGTGCTGCCGACTTTGAACGCAAGACCCTAACCGAAGTTATCGAGGCTCGTGCCAAAGCAACCTCCATTAGCATAGATCCTAATAACATTACACCGGAACAGTTGGCCCAATACAATCAGGTTCAAGGTGGTTTAAGTGGTGCGCTTAAAAGCTTATTGGTAACCGTGGAGCGTTACCCAGAATTAAAATCCAATCAAAATTTCTTGAAGCTTCAAGATGAATTAACAAGTACAGAAAATACGATTCAAACCGCCAGAACACGATATAACGAAGCGATTAAACCCTACAATATCCATATAAAAACCTTCCCAAACTCATTGTTGGCGGGAATTTTAAACTTCGATAGTAAACCGTATTTCGACTCCGAAAGTGGTGCTGAACAACCTGTTGATGTGGAATTCGATTTTAACTAAGAAACCATGTCTAAAGTAGAAGATTTCCTTACCGAAAGCGAAGAGCAGGAAGTCGTAGATGCGATACGTCAAGCTGAGTTAAAAACTTCTGGAGAAATACGCGTACACTTGGAAAAGTCATCTTACGGCGATACGTATAAGCGCGCTTTACGTGTTTTTCACCTTTTAAAAATGGATAATACCAAAGAACAGAATGGTGTATTAATTTATGTTGCTGTAGAAGACAAAGCTTTTGTTATTTGTGGCGACAAAGGCATTAATGATGTTGTACCCAAAGGATTTTGGGATAGCACGAAAAATATTATACAAGAACACTTTAAAGCTGGAAAATTCAAACAAGGATTAGTTGATGGCGTGTTAAAGGCAGGCAAGGAACTTGAAACACATTTCCCTTGGCAACATGGGGATGAAAACGAACTTTCAAACGACATTTCAAAAGGATAAAACACATGCAATTTCCCATAACAAACACACGTTTTAAGCCTTTTATTTTAGCATTAACAATAACATTTCTTGTTTTCAATATTGGTTTTGCCCAATTCAATATTCCTGAGATACCTGAAGAACAAACCAGTGTCTATGATTATGTGGGACTGCTCTCTAAAAATGAAAAAATTAACTTAGAGCGCAAGCTTATAAAATATTCTGACACTACATCCACACAAATTGTGGTAGCCATAATCGGATCCACAAAAGGTGAAAATATTGGACTATTAACACCACGATGGGCACATAAATGGGGCGTTGGTCAGGCCAAGGAAGATAATGGCGTATTTATATTATTAGCCCGAGACGATAGACAAATATGGATTTCCCCGGGTTATGGCGTTGAAGACCGGCTTACCGCAGGTATTGTTGGCGAAATTGTTAGAAATGTCATCATCCCTGAGTTTAAAAACGGAGATTACTTTCAGGGCTTAAATAAAGGTACCGATGCTATTTTTGACGTCCTTACCGGAGCTTACAAAGGCGCACGAAAAGCAGATAAAAACAATAGCCCTTTTGGGTTTTTCTTCTTATTAATAATCATTTTTATTATAATCATGATTTCGAAAAACCGTCGTGGTGGCGGTGGTAATAATGGTCGTGGTGGTAACAGACATGGCGGATTCGATATTTGGGACGCCATTATATTAAGTAATATGGGACGTGGCGGATTTGGAAGCAGATCAGGTGGTGGTTTTTCTGGCGGCGGGGGATTCGGCGGCGGATTTGGCGGCGGCGGATTCTCGGGAGGTGGTGCCGGTGGCAGCTGGTAATATTTTTATTTTAGATTATTGAATATAATACTTTAGAAATTACAATTTCTGATTAACGATTTTTGAATTTTTGGAATATGTATTTTGCTATTTGTTCTAGAAAAAGGACAAAAGAGTAACGAGGTATGATTCTGATTATTAGGTTGTTTAAAAAATTCTCATCAATTAAAGTGACAAACCTATGATTTGTTATAGCGAAAACAGAGTAAATTTTTATTTGTTCTGTGTCTGGATACAATTTCTCGTACCTCAAAATTACTTGACGTGACGATAACTTTAGACTTTAGACAAAAACACTTCTAACCTCCAATAAACCTATTTCTTACGCATATATACACTTACGGGTACTCCTGTAAACTCGAAGTGTTCACGAAGTTTATTTTCTAAGAAACGTTTATAAGGATCTTTTACATATTGCGGTAAATTACAGAAAAATGCGAACTGTGGTTGCGGTGTTGGCAACTGCATAACATATTTTATTTTAACGAATTTCCCTTTATACGCTGGTGGAGGATAGTTTTCAATAAGAGGTAAAAAGATCTCGTTAAGTGTACTTGTTTTAATCTTCTTTGTACGATTCTGGTACACTTCAACAGCCGTTTCAATGGCTTTATAAATACGTTGTTTGGTCATTGCCGATATAAATATAACGGGCACATCGGTAAATGGTGCAATTTGTTTTTTTATTGCTTTTTCGTATTCTTTCGTGGATTTATGGTCTTTTTCAACTAAATCCCACTTGTTTACTAAAATCACAATGCCTTTACGGTTACGTTCTGCTAACCAGAAAATATTTTGCACTTGACCATCGAAACCACGCGTAGCATCTAAAACCACTAAACACACATCGGCATGCTCAATAGCACGCACACTTCGCATCACCGAATAAAACTCCAAATCTTCTTTTACTCGAGATTTACGGCGTATTCCTGCCGTATCTACTAAGTTAAATTCGAATCCAAATCGGTTATATTTTGTATCGATGGCATCCCGAGTGGTTCCTGCAATATCCGTAACGATATAACGCTCTTCTCCTATTAAAGCATTTATAAAGGAAGATTTTCCGGCATTAGGACGACCAACAACTGCAAAGCGGGGTAATTCGTCCTCTACAACCTCTTCTTTTTCTGGTAAGGCAGCAACTACGGCGTCTAATAAATCACCAGTACCACTACCATTAATTCCTGCAACGGTATAATAATCACCAAGACCTAAAGCATAAAATTCTACTGCATCTTCCGCACGCTTAGCATTATCTACTTTGTTAACTACTAAAAATACAGGTTTCTTAACGCGCCTTAAAATATTAGCTACGTCTTCGTCCATACCAGTTATACCAGATTCTACATCAACCATAAAAATAATGGCATCGGCTTCATCAATGGCTAATTCTACTTGTTTATCTATCTCAGCCTCAAAAATATCATCACTTCCAACAACATACCCACCAGTATCGATAAGCGAGAATTCTTTTCCATTCCAGTCAGTTTTTCCATAATGTCTGTCTCGGGTAACACCACTTACCGCATCTACAATGGCTTCTCGACGTTGTATTAAACGGTTAAAAAATGTTGACTTACCAACATTTGGACGACCTACTATAGCAACTATATTACTCATACTCTTAATTATGTGACGCAGTTTTTAACTGACTTATGACTACTGAAATTTTTTGCAAAAATAGGAAATATACATTAGCTAATCTTCTTTTTTAGAAAAGATTAAAAATGTTTTCATTTCAAACCATGGTTTCTTATTTAAAAGATTGGAAATGAACCCTTATTACATATTTGAAGAACACTGAAATACTGGTGTTTTTAGTATAAAAAACCAGACAAATAATCTGGACAAATGGCTTACCCAAAACCGTTTAAAATTCAATCAAAGGTTAACGCTGGTTATAACCAAAACGACGTAATTGGTTTTGATTACTTCGCCAATTTTTATTCACTTTAACATAAGTTTCTAAGTGAATCTGTTTCCCGAAAAAGGCTTCTAAATCCCTTCGGGCTTCCATGCCCACACGCTTTAGAGCTGCTCCCTTATGACCAATAATTATTCCTTTTTGAGTATCGCGTTCTACCATAATTACGGCTCTAATTCGAATAATATTTTCCTCTTCTAAAAACTCTTCTGTTTCTATCTCTACTGCATACGGAATTTCCTTTTTATAATGAAGTAAGATTTTTTCACGAATAGTTTCGTTGATAAAAAAACGTTCTGGTTTATCTGTTAACTGGTCCTTAGGATAAAATGCAGGTGATTCTGGAAGTAACTCAATAATTCTATTAAAAACCTCCTGAACATTAAACCCCTCGAGCGCAGAAATTGGAAATATCTCGGCATTAGGTACTTTTTCGGCCCAAAGCTGCACCTGTTCTTCCAATTGCTCTTGATTGGAGGTATCTATTTTATTTAAAAGTAATAATACCGGTGTTTCTGAACTGGTTATTTTTTTGAAAAAAGCTTCATCTTTTAGTTCCTTTTCTCCTATTTCAACCATATATAACAACACATCGGCATCCTCGAATGCAGATTTTACGAAATCCATCATAGATTCCTGTAACTCGTAAGCTGGCTTTATAATTCCAGGGGTATCAGATAAAACAACCTGAAAATCATCACCATTCACAATTCCAAGAATTCTATGGCGTGTGGTTTGCGCTTTTGAGGTTATAATCGATAATTTTTCACCTACGAAAGCATTCATTAATGTGGATTTACCCACATTAGGATTACCTATAATATTTACAAAACCGGCTTTATGACTCATTCCTACTCATTATTTAGATGGTGCAAAAATACAACCTTGTTTTGTTTATTTGACTATAATTAACCCAGATAAACTAAAAAAGGCAGAAAAATAAATTTTTCTGCCTTTTAATATTTTTATTAATGAGATTAAATTATTTTACAATCTCTAAAAGTTCTACTTCGAAAATTAATGTAGAAAACGGTTTGATATTTGGCCCACTTTGTCTGTAACCATATGCTAATTCCTGTGGAATGTAGAATTTATATTTTGAACCTACCGACATTAATTGTAAACCTTCGGTCCATCCTGGAATAACTTGTGTAACTCCAAACTCGGTTGGGTTACCTCTATCTACAGAACTATCGAATACTGTTCCGTCGATTAATGTTCCATGATAATGTACTTTCACACGAGAAGAAGGTGTTGGTTTCTCTCCGGTTCCTTCTTTTAAAACTTCGTATTGTAAACCACTGTCGGTAACCTGGATACCTTCTTTAGACTTGTTGTCTTCTAAGAATTTTTCTCCTTCAGCTTTGTTATCAGCAAATTTCTCCTCAGCATTTTTAATCATTTCCTCTTCTTGCTTCTTCCTTGCATCTGCTTGTTTCTTTTGGAAGTACTTACTTAAAATCGCCTGAACCTGATCTTCAGAAATTTTTAGACTAGCTGAATCTTGAGCATTCATGAATCCTTGCATAAAAATCTCCTTATCTACTTCTGAAGCATTTGTTTTAATGTTACGGGCTACGTCCATTCCAATAGCATAACTCACAGAATCAATTTCTGTATTTAATGCTTTATTAGGAACCCCTCCATTTTGATTACAAGAAACCATTGCTAAACCAGCTGCAGCAACGCCTAAACATTTAATTAATTTCATTATATAGTCTTTTTAATAGTTTAAAAAAATTCGAACGCTAAAGTAACAAATTTAATATAAGATAGCCGTTAGATTTTTATGATTTTTTACAGAATTAAATGTAATTAATACCCTTTTAAAGTACTTGAAACACTTTCAGGATACTTTTCAAGCCTAAAAAGATAGTAATCGACAATATTACAATACCAAACACATTTTGTTTAACGTTGTTTTTATAATTGCCTAATACGGAAGCTCTATTCATTATCCAAATTAAAAAGCCAGCCACCACCGGCAACAATATGCCGTTTGCAACTTGAGCAAATTTGATTATTTCAATAGATTTTATACCCACTGAAGATGAAATAATACCAACAACTAATACAAACATCCAAATACCTCTAAAGTATCCCGACTTTAAATTGCTGTTCCAACCCAGGCAACCGCACGCTACATAAGCAGCTGCTAAAGGTGCAGTAATAGCGCTTGTAATTCCTGCAGCAAAAAGACCGATTGCTAAAAAATATTTAGAATAAACACCAAAAAGAGGTTCTAATCCTTTAGCTAAATCGGCTGCACTATTTACATCATTGACTTGAATAGCAGACGACGAAACCATAACACTCATAGATACTAACCCGCCTAAAACAACAGCGATAATCGTATCTTTTCGGGCGTATTTTAAATCACTGTTATGATGCCATTTTTCTTTAACTAAAGAAGCATGTAAAAATAAGTTATAAGGGACAACAGTTGTACCTATTAAACCAATAATGGTTAAAATGCTATTTTCTGGGTAAGATGGTATTAAAGCACCTTTTAAAACTTCTAACAAATTAGGTCCTGTTAATATTGCCGTTATGAAAAACGCTAAACTCATTAATATCACCAGACCTACCAGTGCCCTTTCAATAACTTTATAATTACCTATATAAAGCAAAGAAAAGGCCAAAATACCAATTATAACACTAAACACATTTACTGAAACCAAACCGGTTTCTATTTGTTGTTGGCTAAAAACAGCCTCTAATCCTAAAACCCCACCACTAATATTACCAGCTTCGTAGGCGGTATTACCCACAACAATAGCCGATAAAATAAGGAAGACTGCTGCTCCCTTTAAAATTGGCGATTTAATTTCAGCCTTAATAGTTTCCGCAAGTCCCTTTTGGGTAATAATACCTAATCTGGAGGACATTTCCTGAAGCACTATGGTAGCAATAATTGAAAGAGATAAAGCCCAAAGGAGTGCATAACCGAAATTAACGCCAGCCAAAGTACACATGGTTACAGTTCCTGGCCCAATAAATGCAGCTGCAACTAACGGTCCGGGACCTATATTTTTTAACCAATTTTTAATCATGCTATATTATTCTTGTTTCCATAAATACTGTACGCGGTACAGTGGGTCGGTGGCCTGTAACAATTTATTTTTTAACACTGGACTAAAATCGGGATTATCGGTTAAAAATTGTTGCAAAACTTTATAGGCTTCTGGCGATGTATATGCCCCTATAGATGCATTTAACCAAGCTTTCGGAAAGAAAATATCACCAGTTAGTTGAATCTCTTCCAATAAATCTAAACACATTCTTAAATGTTTTTGTCCTGAAGCCTGACGCATCGGGTGATTTACGTAACCAAGGGCATCTAATACCCAGGATTCCTTTTCACGGTTCTCTGGTTTAGCCAATGATTTCATAAAGTTATCCCTAACGGTTTCATCCTGTGATAATGCAGGTCGAACAAATTGGAAGCGTTTCTTCCTATCGGGATTAGAAATTTGATTTTCAGCTTCGTTTAAAATGTCTTCCGCCTTTTCATGTTGAAAAATAGCCAGGGTTGATGCAATACTTGTATAATCGTTTTCATTTAAGTAAACGTTATCTAACGAAACTGTTTTATTCCAAACATCGTATAAAAATGCTTTTCCAGTTTCTGAATGAGCGATACTTTTGTAAAGATTAAACATTGTTTTCTTCATACTCTGATCTAAATTTTCATTTAAACGCTCTCGTAAAAATGTTTCCAATACGTTCTGCATTAATGCACGCTCTTCTGCATTAAAATACTTCCAGTATACTGAACTTATTTCTTTAGAAATTAAATCAATTATTAAATCTTCATCCTCTACTTTTAACCCCTCAAGTAATTCATTAAACGCTGTGATTGCAGAAATACTTCCACTTAGCATGTTTTCATACAAATTGATATAACTAAACCCGCGAGCCACATCATCTTGAATATCGTAAACATTGTAATTTTCAATAGTAGCAGGAAAAACGCCATAACCCAACCCATTATAATTGTAAATAATAGCCTCTGGTTTTGGCCAGCCCTCAACCGATTTTAAACGCACGCTTTTTGCATTCAAATTTACAGGCTCCAGGTGAATTGAATCTTTATAAACCAATCCAATATTAAAAGCTTGCGTCCAGATATTATCGCTTCCGTCCTCTGCGTGCTGCATAATTTCGAAACGTTCAATTTCACCTTGCTTTGAATAAGTGACACTATCTGAAACTATGGGGCGCCCTGGTTGATTAACCCATACCTCACTCCATTCTTTCAAATCGATAGTAGTTTCAGTGTCTAAAAGTTCAACTAAATCATTCCAGGTTGCGTTTCCGTTAGCATAAGATTTAATATAGTTTCGCATGCCTTTTTTGAAAGGTTCTTCACCCATAATAACCTCCAATTGACGCATCATTATTGGAGCTTTATGGTAAATGATATTTCCATATAATGTACCGGCGTTTTTCAAATTTCCTAAGGGTTGTCGAATAGGCGTCGCCCCCAAGGTTCTGTCTTCACTGAAAGCGCTGGGATAATGAGATGTTAAAAATTTTAAATCGTGATTAATATTAGGGAAAGATCCGTTAACAATTTTATCGGCCATAAAATTGGCAAATACTTCTTTCAACCAAACGTCGTCAAACCATTTCATGGTTACTAAATCGCCATACCACATGTGCGCGGTTTCGTGTGCTATAAGACGCGCGCGATTTAATAATCGTTCCTGTGTGGTCGCATCATCTAAAAAAAGTGAAGATTCTCTATATTGAATAGCTCCAACGTGCTCCATACCTCCATATTGAAACCCTGGGATAGATGCAAAATCCATTTTTTGAAATGGAAACGGATACTGAGTGTACGCCTCTAAAAAATCTAATGCATTTTGATGATGTTTAAAAATGGCGTCTACGCTTGCTGCTATTTTAGCCGAATCATTTTCACGATACAATAAAGTCATTTCCATATCGCCAGGCGTCCTTATAGTTTCATTAAACACCCCCGCTACGAATGAAAATAAATAAGTACTCATTTTATCAGACATCTTAAACACGCGCTTCGTATACCCTTTGTCCGATTCTTTATAATCCAATGGACCACCACAAAGTACTTTCCAGGACTCTGGTGCTGTAATATTTAATTGATACGTTGCTTTTAAATCTGGCTGATCAAAACAAGGGAATAAAGTGCTGGCACGATCTGGCACTAATAGAGTATACAAATAATTGTCGTTTCGATTTAAAGACACTTCACCGGCATCAAAATCTACAATTATACTATTTGCGCCTTCTTTTAAATGCTTTTGAAGAATAATTAAATGCTCTCTTTTATGAATGATATCTATATCTTTTCCATTAACTGATACGTGTTTAATTTTTGATTTATCTTCATTGAAATCTAAATACAAAGGGTATTCTAAATCATTTATTTGAACATTTAAAAGCATTTCCGAATTAATGGCTTTTTCCTTTTCTGCGGGAATGTTAAAAAATAGATTATAAACAATTTCGGAAACTTGCTTTTTCCTGTACGTTGCCAATTCTGAAGAAATACCTTCGACTAATAAAAGATTCTCTTCATTAGAGTTTGATTGACATGAAAACACACTAATAAAAACTAAAACAAAAAAAAGATTCCTCATAGATAAAATGTAGTATATAGATATTTATGAAACAACCCCGTGGTCATCACGAGGTTGTTTATTAATTTTTAATTGCCTCGGTTTCGGGACTTGTTAGTCTCGATAACGAGTAAAAGTAAAATTTTTATAGTAATTAACCCACTTTTGCTGCCAAATAACGTTCGGCATCTAATGCAGCCATACAACCTGTACCTGCTGCCGTGATTGCCTGACGATAAACATGGTCGGCTGCATCACCACTTACAAATACCCCTGGCACATTTGTTTTTGCTGTTCCTGGTGTATTAATAATATACCCTGTTTCATCTAACTT
>NZ_JACVXB010000012.1 GCF_014596945.1 Aestuariibaculum sediminum
GGAATGTTTGGAATGGGTACTTTCACACCTGCATTGGATAGCAATTTAAAAGCCATGGCCTTTTCACTACTGGGTAAACCAATAAGATTGGAATAATATAAATGTGGACTTTTATTCATAAGTTTTCTTGAATTATAAGTTTCTACAAAGTTTCTGTTGTACTTAAATTGTTTATCAAAATGTTTCTCGGCATTTGTGTAAAATTGATCCCTATCAAAACCTCTCTTTACTGTTTTACCATTGAACTCCACTTCAGAAGCCTTATACTTACTTCCTGGCGACAGGCTATAGGTATTGGATTGATCCTTTCTACTGACTATAATATGTATATGCGATTGTACGCCTTCTTTGGCCATACCTTGAGTAATCATCTTCCCATTAATCTTATGAGGGGCCTCCTGCTCCAACCTTTTTATTTGCTGTTGTTTCTTATGGATATCCCCTACCTTTTTACCTGATTCAATTTTCTGAATCTCGTTTTTAAGTCTGACTATTTTCTTGTGATAAGGCGCATTCTCGCGAATGGCTTTATCGGTACCATTATAGGTGCGCTCGTGTTCAATTTTAGCATAGTATTTTATATCCTGAATGTTAACTTGTCTACCATCAATATCTCTATTAAATGCCTTAGCATAATCCTCCATAATCGCTTTGGTATAGGCCTTTAATTTCTCCGTATCATTCTGAATATGCTTTAATTCCTGTTTGCTTGGGTTCACTGTAATTGAATAAAACTTAGGTTCCTTTTTCTTCAGTTTAGCTGTATTGCTATCAATATCTTTAATCACATGTTTTGCCTGAAACTGTTCGCCTTGGTGATTAAAAAAATGATTCTGCTCTTCCGTAGTTTTACCCTGGTTTTCTTTCTCCAGGTAATCCACAAAATCAGCAACGGACTGGTTATAATTCTCACCGAGTTTTTGGGGTGTTATGGTGATGTACATGATTCAGTTTGGTTTTTAATTGCTCTAACTCTTCTTTAGTGACATTCAGCCTGTAATGTCCTAATCCAAAATTGTTTCTAACGAATTTTACTTTTTTAAGCAGTGAGGTCATCTCTGTTTTTATATCCTGATAAGATTGCTGGCTTTGTTTATACTGTTTCTGATAATATTCCAGTTCTTCATTTTCAGAGATGAGCTCTTGAGGCGCAAACTCGAAGCTTTCTTCAGCCTCTTCTTTAGCTGTTACTTCAAAAAGCTTTTTCATCAGAAAAGCTGTTGGTTCCGTTTGTTGCTTTTCTATGGATTTTATAATGGCAATGACGGCATTAAACCGTCGCTTCATTTGAAACTTCAGACTTGATAAAGTCTCTCCAAACCGCTCTGAGGGACTGATTTCATTGGTTTCAAAAAAGAGGATCATATCCAGTAAGCTAAGCGATTGGGACTTGCCGTGATGTTTACAAAAGCGCCTAAATTTCTTAGCTACTGATGACTTTATTCTCAAGCCATCGAATCCTTCTTTTTCGTATCCTTTATCCATTTTTTCATAAAAAATTCGCCGGTTTTACTGGGCTGAGCCCATTTTTTCATAAAAAACGAACTCTCTTTACAAACACTCCATTATCAAAACCCTTATAAACAAAGGGCTCACAATGGAATCAAACCCTGTAACATCGCGCAGCGTGTTACCCTCTTGCTCTTCCTTTTCCGTCCCGCCAGGTCGTAAAATCAAGCCCAGATCTACCAGTAAATGATCATTGGTAAATTCAGCTTATTGATGTTATTTAAGTTAAAGAATTCCTTTAAAAACTAAAAACGCGGTTTAGTTTCAAATGGATTAAATTGTCACCAAAACGTATGAATTTCAAAAAATCGGGATTTCAATACGTCAGTTTTTCTAAAATGACCTTCAGAAATTGAAAAGAAAAAGACCTAAGGAATGATCCAAAGGCCTATGATAAAATTAAGGGTTATATTAACTATAAAATGCCATTATCGGCAAAACTGAAGTATTCACCTGAGGGTGTAATAATGAGATGATCTAAAACGGCTATATCCAAAAATTTTGAAGCCTTAACAATTTTCTCTGTCAGTTGTTTATCCACTTCACTGGGTTTTAGTTTACCACTGGGATGATTGTGTACTAATATTATGCAGGGACTAAGCGTCTTTAATACAATTGCAAATAGGATTCTGATATCTACTAAAGTGCCGGTGATTCCTCCAGAGGATAACTGATAGATGCCTTTCACTTTATTGGAGTTGTTTAAAAGCATGATTTTAAAAGACTCATAAAGGCCGATGGTGTCTTTGTCCCAGTGATTAAAAATGATTTCGTTAGCATCTGCGGAACATTTAATCGATAAAGAGAATTCTAATTTCTCTTTATAACTTACCTGAATTTCATTAACTTTGCTCTTCATGGACTTCAATTTTGAAGTTAAAACGTAAGATAAAAAAGGGTGCTGAGTTAAAAGGGAGCACCCTTTTGTTTTCACTTCTATTTACTCAGAAGTAAGATCTCACTAATCGTAATTTCAGTCACATAGCGTTTAACGCCTTCTTTATCCTCGTAACTTCTAGAAGTTAGTTTCCCTTCAATAGCAATCTCTTTGCCTGTTGTTACATACTTTTCTACGATGTCGGCCTTTTTACCCCAGGCTACCAAATTGTGCCAACTGGTATTAGTTTGCTTTTCGCCTTTGGCATTGTTATAATGCTCATTCGTAGCCAATGAAATACGGGCTAACTTTTTACCGTCTTCTAAAATGGTCATCGTTGGCTCTTGTCCTACGTTACCGATTAACTGCACTCTGTTTTTAATTGTACTCATGATAAAAAAATTTAAAAGGTTAATAAATCCCCCTTGTTTTGATTTTAATTAAACTCGAATTTTAAGGGGTGCTTTGTATAGTTCTCTCTAAAAGAGGACCATGTTTGAGGTGGGTTTTGTCAAGACTTTTATCAAAAGTTCAGGAGTGTCTGCGACGTAGTAAAATCCTTGGATTTTCAAGGAAGTAGAAACCTTAAGTTTTTATAAAATTTACTTGGTCTTTACAAGTTCCACTATAGCCTTAGGCCTTCTTATGAAAACTATGAGGGCGTGCGTGTACGGAAAGTTAAACGTGCGGTGTTATGGGAATTCATAATAGAAGTGCCTTAGGCTATGCCTGGTTTTTGCTGTACCAAAAACCAATAAAGGCCTCAAACATTACCTACCCCTTAAAATGCTTGACAGAGATGGTATTTTTAGGACGGAGCGCGCAAAGTCACGAGAAGACTTTGCCGATACGCCCGTTAAGAAAATGGCATATCTGGCTTCCTTAATAAAATCAAAATATGATTTCTACTTCTTGTATAATTTTAAAGTGGATGTGTCCAAGAGGATGTCATGAAGTGCTTTTCTTAAATGGTTTAAAAAAACATTTAAGGAATGTACAGGAATACATTTAATCTTTCTAATAGTGTGAATAATAAAAAATCATTTAAGAAAAAGAACTCTCTACTTCATTAGTAAACTAGGTTTAATTTCATCAAGATATCTGTTTGCTTATCGTTCCCTAATTCAAAGACATGGGTATCAAAAGCCTCAAATCCATTTTTCTCATAAAATCGGATAGCGCGTTCATTTTTCTCCCAAACGCCTAACCATACATATTTCAAATGTCTTGTCTTAGCCATGTCAATCGCTTTCTCATATAACAATTGCCCTACCTTTTTTCCATGAAAAAGTTTTAACACATAAATCCTTTCTATCTCCAACGATTGATCATCCTGCAACTCTGTTTGCGACGGCCCAAAATTAACCTTTAGATATCCAATTACATGCCCTTTTAGTTCTATAAAATAAAATTCGGAATACGGGTCATTCAACTCTATCTGCAATTTTTCTTCTGAAAATCCATTTTCCAGATAGTTTTTCATGTTTTCTTCACTATTATGAGGTGCAAAAGTTTCTATAAATGTTCGTTGTCCCACTTCTTTTAAAACTTCCAAATCATCAGTGGTTCCTTTCCTAATGTTCATTTTAATAGTCTTAAATTTATTTAGTCTAAAAGATTTATTCCTAATTAAAGAATACAATTATCAAAATACAAAATCACAACTCGATAGCACTGAAACAAATCAATTTTACAATCTATTTAACATTTCAAAACATTCTCGCTTAACTTATCTAAAAATGAGCAAGGTGTAACTCTACTGATTTGTATTTAATAGTATATTATTCTATTTTTTCCTACCCTTTAATCGTTTATTTTAGCAATCTCAATTCAAATTAAAAAATCTATGATTGTTTGGTGTTTATTCCTTTTAGGGATATTAATTTTTCTAGCTTTAGATTTAGGAGTGTTCAATAAAAATGCTCACATTATAAGTGTCAAAGAGGCTTCTGTCTGGACCACTATCTGGGTCTCATTATCCTTTTTATTTTCCGGTGTTATTTATTGGCTTTATGCTACTGGCAAAGTTAATAATGTAGATTCTTTAACGCCGATGGATGCCACAATTAAATTTATAACAGGCTATTTAATTGAATTGTCTTTAAGTATAGACAATATTTTTGTAATTGCAGTCATTTTCAGTTCATTTCATATTCCGCAAAAATACCAGCATCGGGTTTTATTCTGGGGTATTTTAGGGGCTATCCTATTTAGGGCTTTAATGATATTTTTTGGTGTTGTGTTAATAAAGAAATTTAGTTTTACAACCTATATTTTTGGTGCGTTCTTACTTTTTACCGCATACAGAATGCTGTTTTCAAAAGAAGAAAAATTTAATCCTAAAAAATCTTTCATTTACAGAAACCTAAGAAAGGTTATGCCTATCACCAGTCATATGCAAGGGCAAAAATTCTTTGTAAAAATGCGCCATATTACCGCAGCAACACCTTTATTTATAGCCTTGATTGTCATTGAATTTACAGATATTTTATTTGCTTTAGACAGCGTTCCTGCCATTTTAGGGATAACCTCTGATCCCTTTATTGTATTTAGCTCAAATATATTCGCCATTTTGGGCTTAAGATCCATGTACTTTTTCTTATCCAATATGTTAGAACGCTTTAAATACCTAAAATATAGCCTGGTCGCTATTTTAAGTTTTGTAGGTGTTAAATTAATTTTGGTACACCACTACAAACTACCTGAATGGGTTTCTTTGGGCTTTATAACTTTAGCACTTGGTTTGGGGATTTTTGTTTCTTTAAAAAGCACTGTTGAAAAGAAAAATTAAAATTAAACAGGTTACTTAAAAATGCCCTTTAAATCACCACAGACTCACTACATTGAATCACTGAGATTTATGCAAAAACATCTTAGAAACAACTCCTAATACATTCCTTTATAAAATATTAAAAAACTAAGGTCGCCCGAATTTACTATTCAGACGACCTTTTAACTAATCTATTTCTATGCTACTATTTTGTTATTTATTCATTAATACGTGTACGTCATTTTTCAAGCACCATGAGTTCTCATGAAAGCTGTACATTTTTATTAATATTAAAAAATAAAAGCTATAGGGGTTCATTAGTCTTCATTTAAAATATAAATAAAGCTGATCGATTCTTTTTCACCAGCCTTTACCATGTCATGTCCAATAGTTTTATGTTTATTAAGCACGACTTTGGTACGAATACGGGCTTACGGATTATAATTTGAAGTGGTATTGTGTATAGGGTTAGTGCAATTTCCTTTATGAGCCATAAAACCCATTGCTTTGTTATTTGATGGTTGCTCTTTGTAAATAAGATATTCACAACCTTCGAAAGTAATCACGTCAAAATTATTGTTCTCAATTTTAGAAGCTTTACCTTCCGGGGTTTTATTTATGCTATCCTGAAGCATTTGTTGTTTTTCAAGTATTTTATCGTGTAATTTATCTTTACATGAAAAAGAAAGCACAATAATAAAAGTGACGGAAAGCTTTAGAATTTTATTAAAATTAATCATCTTTTAGAAATTTCTTAATATCTGTATTTGCGCCATAAACTACAAGAATGTCATCCTTGTTAAGAATATTATTTGGGCTTGCTACACCTTTGACTTTTGTTATATTTCTAGTTTTTCCCACAATACTTTTTATTTCTGTGTTAGCAATGGTGGTCAATACTAATAAGTTATATGTTTCCCTTATATTTATTTCCTTAATGGTTTTGCCATCAAACTTCGCAGGTACGTTTACTTCTATAATACTGTAATCATCACTTAATTCAAAGGAGTCCACAACACCTTTCAGACAGAGCTTTTTCGCCCATCGTTCAGCTGATTCTTCTTCTGGATGCACAATTTCATCAACCCCTATAGCGTGTAGTACTTTTTCGTGTAAATCATCAATAGCTCTACTAATTAGGCGCTTTACTTGAAGGTTTTTAAATAAAGCTGTTGTCATTACATTTGCGCCTTTATCTTCGCCAATGGCAACAACAACCATATCTGTATCCTTTAATGGAAGACCAGATACCGTAAATTCATCTGTTGCATCCATGCAAATAGTGTGGGTAATTCTTTCTTTGTAATTATCCACTTTATTCATATTGGTGTCAATACCTATAACCTCATTCCCCTGCTCAGTTAATTTCTCGGCTAATGATGCTCCAAAGCTACCTAAACCTACAACTATATATTTCATTTTAATTTATTGTTAATTCCTCGACAGAATATTTGTAATTTTTATGCTTGATTTTCTTAAAGAATGCGATAAGCAACGTTAACATACTCACCCTACCAATAAACATGACCGCTATAATGGTTAATTTACTCATTGAACTTAACGAAGAAGTAATTCCTAAACTTAACCCAACTGTACTATAGGCTGAAAAACACTCAAAAGCTATGTCTAGTAGGTTTTTATCACTATCGAATACGGAAATAAAAATAATACCTGTTCCTATAACTAATAGTGATAAAGAGATTACGGCGAAAGCTCTCCTTACTGAAATATCGGCTATCTCCCTTCTGAAAACTTCAATTTTTGATTTACCTCTTGCTAAACTTAAAAAATTGAGAGTAGCAATAGCAAAGGTATTGGTTTTAATACCACCACCTGTAGATGCTGGAGAAGCTCCAATCCACATCAATAAAAATAATAACATAACTGTTGAAAAGTTCAGAGCTGTCATATCAACAGTATTAAAACCAGCCGTACGTGGTGTAGCAGCCCCAAATAATGCTGTTATAAATTTCCCTACACCTTTGTGTTCTGCCAAAGTGTTATCATATTCATTAATATAAAACAATGTTGTACCTGCAATAGTTAAGATAGATGTAGTAACTAATGTAATACGACTGTTAAGATTGAGTACCCAAGGCTTGTGAGATTGTTTTTTACCTGTGAAATAGAACACCTTTTTTGCTATAAAATATTTGAGGTATTTAATGATATTAACAACAATAGGGAATCCTAAACCTCCCAAAACAAAAGCTAAAATGACAACACCTTGAAGCATATAGTTATATCTAAATTCTGTTTCGTATAAGCTATTGGATAATGTTGAAAAACCTGCATTGCAAAACGCTGAAATCGAGTGAAAAGCAGAGAAAAACAATTTTTCGAAAAATGAAGAAAACGATCTTTTATCAAGACTTGAGAATATCAATATTGCAGCCAAGAGTTCTATAGAAAACGTTATGCTTAAAATACGCTTTAAGGTTGAAAACACTTCTCCCAACTTATTTGCTCCTGTAATGTCTCCTAATGTTAATTGGTTTTCATAAGTTGAACCACCCTTGAAAAAATATGAGAAGTAACTTGCTACAGTAAGAATACCAATCCCGCCAGTTTGAATTAAGAATAAAATAATTGATTGACCAAATGTTGTAAAATAACTACCTGTATCAACTACAATTAAGCCAGTAACACATACAGCACTTGTAGATGTAAACAAAGCATTTAAAAACGATATGCCATGATAGGTTGCGTTGGGTAACATTAACAATAAGGCTCCTAAAAAAATAATTCCCAAAAAGCTAGCAATGAAAAGTTGTGCCGGATTTAATCGTGTACTCTTGTAATTGATGCTTTGTTCTGAAAACTCTCGAATAAAAGTCAGTATAATAGCAAACTTTACCCAATTATCATTATATAGAAATGATATATGCCTATGTGCTTCTTCACCTAGAAAATGAGCATATAAAATTATTAAGATTATGAGGATTGTTGATATATCAAAAATAATTACAGAGTGTTTAATCTTTTTTTGTTTTTCAAGATAACGAAGTATTGTGGCAACAAGTCCAAGTGCAATAACAATAAAATAGTAGGTATTAAATAATTTCTGGATATTTTCTGATTTATTAAAACCAAAATCGGCGACAAATAAAAACAGTCCAATAACACTAGTTATAAAAGCAACATAAAATAGTATGCTAGAATACTTTTTATTATAAAACAAGAATTTTTCTTTATTGAAAACAGGCATATAACACTTTATCTATTAAAAGCACACAAAGTTAAACGTTACCCTATAAAGATTTTATAAAGATTTATTTACTCCCCTGTTTTACTTTTCCATAGAATGATTATCACTGCTAATTTATAATCTTGTAAAGTTTAATTACTATTGAAAGGACTATTAAAAAAATGTTTTCTTACCCGAAAGGTCAAAGTTCGTAAGTAAAAAAACATTTATAAAGCCAAATCTTCTTCCTTTTTTCTTTTTGTTAGTTTGTTTCGTCTTGCCAAAATAGCCAGCCCAAAGGTAAGTAAGCCCAATCTACCTATAAACATTACTATTATGAGTACCATTTTACCCCAAGAGGTTAAATCTCCCGTTATACCAGTACTTAAACCAACTGTACCTATGGCCGAAGTTGTTTCAAATAAAATTTGATGTAGTGGGAAGTCTTCAGACATAGCTAAAAGGAAAGTAGATACAAAAATTACTGAAGCATACAACATAAAAACAGAAGTCGCTACATAAAGTCGTTCTAAAGGAATGGATTTGCCTAAAAATGTGATACGTTTGTTGTTGCGTATTCTATTCCACATTATAGCAATTAAGGCCGTAAGTGTGGTTGTTTTCATACCACCTCCTGTACCAGAAGGTGATGCACCCACATACATTAAAAAAATAACAACCAATAAAATAGCTAATGAAAACCCTCCTAGAGGTATTGTATTAAACCCTACTGTTGTAAGTGCTGTCATTGCTTGAAAAAAAGAGGCCATTAGCTTATTTTCCCCTAATTGCGCAACCGAAGGTTCAAAGAAATAAATCATTACCGTTCCCATGGTTAATAATAAGGTCATTGCACCTAAAATGATTTTTGTTGTATAGGTTACTCGCTTTGTTTTACCCGAAAGTCTGTTCCAAAAATCTGTAACTACAATAAAGCCTAAAGACCCGCAAATAGCCAATACCGAAATAATCGTGTTGATGGCTGTATTACCTGCAAACTGTTCAAAACTATCATTATATAAACCAAAACCAGCTGTACAAAATGCAGAAACACTATGGTAGATACTACTCCAAATTGCAAAATTATGCTCAACGCCTGCATTGGTAAACGCTATATAAAAACACAATGCTCCCAATATTTCAATAGTGACTGTGAAAATAATAACAGATTTTAAGAAATCCTTAATTTGAAAGCCTTTGGGCATTGTAAACTCTGCATTAAGAATGCGTTGGTGCCAATGTGTCAAATCGCTCTTCTTTGAAAGCAGAATAAACGATGTAAAGGTCATATAACCAATACCGCCTATTTGAAACAGCAGCATTACGATAAACTGACCAAAACCATTATAAGTGTCGAATATACTCACCGTTACTAGACCTGTGGTTGAAATTGCCGAGGTAGCAATAAACAAACTGTCTAATGCAGAGACTGCTTGTTTTTGTACTATTGGCAAGCATAACAAAAACCAACCTATGATTGCATAGATTGAAAAACCGTAAAGTAAGTTTTGTTGTGGTGATAAAGAAAGTTGAAACTTTCTGTATTTTTTTAGAATCTTTTTCATCATTAAAACATCTATAATGGATTGGAAATAAGTTTTTCCAAGTCCGTTAACTGGTTTACAATCCTATTAAGGGTTTGTATTGTTTTGTCCCTGCCATTGATCTCTGTTGGAAATATTTTATATATTTTTAAAGAGTTCTTTGCAAATGCCTTTGTCTCTGTAATTTTAGCCGACATAGCTTTTGAGCTTGATACTTGCAATAGATTGTCCATTCTAGTCTTTATATCATTATAGGTTGAAAAAAAATGCAACCCCCCTTTATCATTGGATTGACAGCTCTTTTTTAGGTCATTAATACTAAAACACAATTTTATAATAAGATCTGCTATCTCATTATTTATTTTTATTACATTTTCCATTGGTTAAAACGTTAAATAAGAATGAATTTGAGGTAAATAAAAAAGAGCATCCCTAAAAGAAGTACTATAAGTGAAGGGTACTTTAAATGTTTAATTTCTTTAAACCAATCTTGTAAAGATTGATACGGTTTCCCTTTATGTTCATCATAGAAAAAATCCCATTTCATCGGTAATTGTATATTTTGATTTTGTATAATGGAACACCCAAATGCGCGTTTCATTTTACAATCTTTATTTGCTACAAAGGTCTGATGAAATGAATATGTAAAAAATCAAGGGATGGATGGAAATGATAAATATTATATAAAGAAGCGAAAGGTTACTCGGGAAAGTTACTAGATTGCCAAGTTTTTAATTTTCCATCCTTTTGAAATATTAAAAAACCTTCTATGTCTTGAGTTTGCTCGATAAAGGTCATAGCCTTATCTATACCCATTGACATACAGGCCGTAGCCAAGGCATCTGCTTTAGTTGAAGATTGGGAAAGGATGCTCACACTCAACAAGCTGCATTTAATAGTATAACCCGTTTTAGAATCAATGATGTGCGCGTATTTATTACCAAGTTTGTCTTTATAAAATTTACGGTAATTCCCTGAAGTACTTAAAGCCTTATTCTTGAGTTTCACTATTTTCATCAAAGAATCACCACGTTGAGAAACTGGAATTAAAGGGTTTTCTATACCAACTTGCCAAGTTTTACCATTTGGATTATTCCCTTTACATTTCATTTCTCCACCAACTTCTACCATATAATTGGAAACTTTAGCTTTATCTAATATAGATGCTATAGCATCTAGAGCATATCCTTCTCCCATTGCACTTAAATCGATTTCAACACCTTTTTTTAATGCACTTACCATATTAACATCAAAAACCAGATTATTAAATGAAGTCAATTTTAGTATTGAATCTATTGCAACAGAGTCTATCTTTGATTTGTTTTCCAAATCCTTACTCCAGAACTTAATTAGGGGGTATAATGAGGGAGAGAAGTAACCATTTGAGATTTGGTTGTATTTTTTGGCTTGCGTTAGCATATTTAAAAAAGTAAGTGACGGCTTTTTTAAAATCCCTTTTTTATTGAATGCTGATATTTCGGAACGCTCTACATAAGAATTTGCAGCTTTATCTATTTCCGTAAATATTGAATCTATTTGTTTAGAAAAATCTTTATTGGAATCTATTTGAAAGCGATAGTATGTGCCGAACACCTCGCCTTGGTTTATTCTAAAATTACTTCTTTTGGAATTACAGGATATAAGAACAAGGTAACCCAATGTAAGAATGACCTTAGACAATTTAATTCTATATATTTTATTTACAATCATTTATTGAAACCTATAACCTACACCACTTTCGGTAATTATATGCTCAGGGTGATTTGGATGGTCTTCAATTTTTTTTCTTAAAGTACCCACAAATACTCTTAAATATTGCGTTTCGGTTTGGTAGCCATATCCCCAAATTTCCTTTAAGATATATTGATGGGTCAATACTTTCCCCTCGTTTTTGGCAAATAATGCTAATAGATTATATTCTGTAGAGGTAAGTCTTATAATCGCGCCTTGCTTTTTTACTGTTCTTGCTACCAAATCAATTTCAAGTCCATTTGTAGAAATTACTACCTCATTGGGTTCGATATTTTGACTTCTTCTAATTGCTGAACGTAATCGCGCCAATAATTCTCCCGTACGGAAGGGTTTAGTTAAATAATCGGTTGCGCCATTATCCAATGCCTTTACAATGTCTTCTTCATTATCAATCACCGATAAAATAATTATGGGTCTATTGTACCAACTTCTAAGTTCTTTTAATAACTCGTGTCCACTTTTATCCGGTAAACCAATGTCCAATAAAATAGCATCTGGTAAATGGCTTGCAGCCAAAGCCAACCCCTCTTTGGCATTACTGGCTTGAATGACCCTATAATCGTTGCTTTCCAGATTAATGTTAAGCAATTTTCTTATTTGAGGTTCATCATCAATGATCAATATTTGTGCTTTATTGGTTTCCATAGTCTTCTATTGTGGTGGTTTCTGCAGGAATTCTAACGGTAAACTTTGCCCCCCCTTTTGATTTGTTTTCTAAAAGAATGGTTCCGTTCATTGCTTCCGTAAAGCCCTTAACGATTGATAACCCTAAACCTGTTCCTCCAATACTGTTATTGAGTCGATAAAATTTATTAAAAACAGCATCTATTTTATCAGCAGGAAAACCCCTACCATTATCAGAAATGATTATACCACAAAAATTAGCAGCATTTTCAACTTTAATTTTTATTACAGATCCTTGTGGTGTGTGCAATAAAGCATTATGGACAATGTTGTGAATGACCTGCTCCAAAAGACCAATATCCAGTTTAAATAAGGGTAATGTTTCATCTGGTACAAAAACTATAGAATGGTTTAAAAGGTCTTCCTTGTTACTTTTTATAGCAGTAAAAATTAACTCATTTATATCGCACCAGTCTTTTTTAGGTTTTATAAATCCAGCTTCCAATCTACTCATACTTAATAAGTTTTCTACCTGCCTGTTCAAACGCGTACCTGCCGTTTCAATCTCTGAATACAACTCTTTTTTATTGGCATCTGTTAGTTTATTACCACTATCGTTTATAGTATCTATAGCTCCAATAATGGTTGCTATAGGTGTTCTTAACTCGTGGGACAAAGAATTCAACAGGGTATTGTAGAGTTTAATGGCATTTGCTCTTTCTTCTTCATCACGTTGCCTTTTATCATATTCCCTAATTTTATAAGTAAGTACCGCATTGATCGAAGCAATGACAAAGTACATTAAAAACATAAGCGCATCTTCAGGTGACCCAATATGAAAAGTCAATATGGGTGGTATAAAAAAGAAGTTCCAAATCAACGCACTCAATAATGCAGAAACCATTACTGGATAGATATCAAACAAAATAGCATTGAGAGATACCACCAAAAGCAAAATAAGGGCAACGGCCCTAAACCCTATAACATCTACAGATAAAAAACATAAAATAGCCGTTACTATAACGAGTGATACACTTATTATGTATTGCTTTTTTTTACTAAAATGTCTCGTCTTAAGAATTTCCAAATTCTTTACTTAATAATTATAATTCTATATACAAAGGTACTTTTTACAACATAAAGATTTTATATAAACTTATGCAATGTTCTCAAATTTTAGGATTTAACTCCACACTGTAAGTACAGAGACGAAAAAGTATTAGATGCACATTAGTTTTTTTTAATAATTTCCTTTCAATGTACTCCCGTGACCTTTTGAGGAAGGCATTGAAAGGAAATTCATTTTAAGCTAAAAAATATTGATTTAAGGTCATTTCTAAATCTCAGCGCTTCGTTTTTCCAGCTTATTATGTAAACTTTCCATATCCTCACTTATTTTATTCTCCACTACCCTAGCATAAATCTGAGTCGTTGATAATTTAGCATGTCCAAGCAGTTTCGACACCGTTTCAATCGGCACACCGATTGAAATTAAAGGTAGAATGGGTTTATAGGCACAATTATAAGTTGAGATCTGAAGCGGAGTTATCCAACTTTGGATGGATAGAAACCTGGTACAACAATAGAAGAAGACATTCCTTTTTAGGGAATAAAACTATAAGAGAATTTGAATTAGACATGTATAACCTTAAACTAGCGGCGTAGTCATTCAACTATTTGTCCAGTTTTTTGTTGCAAGTCCAGTTTCATTTTTTACAAGTTTATCCACTTTTAAAACAGGAATAAACAAGTTAAATGATGCTATCACTTTTGTAAACGATAATATTTTCTTTTCAAACATACCTTTAATGAAAATGCCAGGTTTACCGGAATCCAGTACAGCAATAAGTGAAACTATAACCTCCGACATCTTTAACAATATTGGTGCGACCATTGAAGATTCAAATGTATCTCTATTGGTATTTGAACTTACTGAAGATTCTAAACTTAAAATTAAATTAAAAATAAATAAACCGAGTGATGTTGAAGGATCTTACATTGATACAAAACTAAAATTATCATATTCCGACAATTATAATCAGGCCTCAACGACATTCCCAATCCGAGTAAAGAAAACGGGTATCGAATTAGTAGGTGACCTAAATTTTAGCTCAGTAGCTTTAGGATCAAAACCTCAAAGAACCTTAACCATAACAAACACATCAAGTAAAGAGGTTAATATTAGTAGCATTTCTTTCCCTGAAGGTTTTTCAACAGATTGGGAAAAAACAGTTATTGCTCCGAATAGTTCTGAATCTATAAATATTTTCTTTTCTCCAACAAAAGTACAAGATTATCAAGGAGAAATTGTCGTAATTAACGATATAGATGAAGAAAACAACAAAATTGAAGTTAGTGGGAAAGGCATTTTAAGTCCTATTATATTTGAAGGTGCCTTAAATTTTGGCGACGTATTAATTGATGCTACTAAGACTTTAGATTTGAAAATTAGAAACAATGGTGATGAAGATTTCTACATCACTGATAATATTAGTTTCCCAGATAATTTTGTTCCAAAACAATTTCAAACCAATTTACCGGCAGGCTCGGAACAAATTATCCCCATTATTTTTACCCCTACTGAAGTCAAAGAATATTCAGGTGAAATTGTTATTAAAGATGCATATAATAATACTCTGTCGAGCATACAAGTTACTGGTACAGGTAAGGAAAACCCTTATTTCGGAACATGGAAAGCCATAACCTGCAACAACTTACCAATTGGAACTGTAGAAAATGTTTATTTAGAAACTTTATGTGATCAAATTGGAGGCACATACACCATGAAAAGTTTTTCCTTTTCACTTGATGCTAACAATGTAAGCATTTCGTACGTTGATGAGGAAACAAATAACACCTATGAATATCAAACTGATACTACTGGAAATCCAATTTGTGATACCGTTAAATTAGTTGAAACTGTTCAACAAGACCCACAATATTTTAATCAAACTTCTTCTTATGAATTCCAAACTGAATCCGAAATTTATTTTAATTTATTATTCGATGGCGGAGCTGACGTGGTACCTATGTTTATGACTTTTGATTTACAACAAAATGGCAATCTTAAAATAGTTATAGCAGATAGAGATAGTGGTCCTGACGAATATTTATATTTTGAATTAGAAAAACAATAAGCTGATACTATAATACCAATTCAACATTTAAAACTAAACAAACCTCGTGACTATAAATTTCACGAGGTTTTTTTGTAACTATTTATTACTAAACTAACTTTCACAAAATTATTATAAAAAAGGTCGCACGAATATACTATTCAGACGACCTTTTAACTAACCAATTTATATACTATTATTTTGTTATGTATTCATTAATGCGTGTACGCCATTTTTCAATCACCAGGAGTTCTCCTGAAAGCTGTACATTTTCATTAATATCAAAAAATAAAAGCTTCTGGGTTTCATTAGTCTTCATTTCAAAATATAAATAAAGCTGATCGATTCTTTGTTGATGATGTTTTCCATGTCCAATGGTTTTATAATTTTTATGCACCAAACAGGATTTCACATCCCTTAGAGGAATAGCATGATACTCAGAGGTTCCATTGACAAGGTTCTGAAAAAACACCATGGTAAAATCAAAATTTATCGCGATTATAAAGTTTCCGCAATTATCATAATTCCCAATGGCATGCCCATGTTCATAAGCAAATTGTTTCAGATTATTTAAGGTCTGTTTTTCGCGTTTTCTTCTTCCGTGAGAAGACAAAACAAATGGCATTGCACAAATCAACACCAAAGTTATACTGGTTATAGTTGTTCCTATTTCCATTATTTTTATTGATAAAATTCCACAAATGATTTGGCCAAAGTTACATATGGCCTATATAGTCTAATCGTTCTAATATGACGTATGATTCATATTAGATGTAAGCATGAAACTTACCAGAAATAATGAAAAGGAAAGATACCGTCTATTTTTCGATATTTAATAAGACGCCTTAAGGACAGTTGCCCATATTGTTTAAAGATAGCCTCAAAAGATGCTTCACTGGATTTGTGAACCATCAATATAATCGGAGAAACAGATACCTTGGATAATTCCAAAGGTGTAAAGTGTTCAGGATTCCCATTTACCGCATATTCAAAATCCAGATTTTGAATCAGAGAATACGATGGTACCTTGGTCCACTCCTGCTTAAATTCATGGTTAGTGTCAACCTGTCCCTTATGGGACATTGACAGATTCAGTACAGTTATAAAAATACAACTGTAGATGGCCGTTAATAGTATACCCAATATGAATTTAAATCCTGTTTTCACTCTACAAATGTACAGTTAAAATACTGATATCCTATAGTCTTACAAAAAAAAGAGAAACCAGTATCTCTACTCATTTCTCTTTCGACAACAAAAGCTACTCAGCCTGTGCTTTCTGCTCCAGCTTTACGATGCGTTCCTGGATGCGTTCAGCTCTGGTCTGGGTCTCTTTTTCAAATTTCTGTTCTGTACTTTCCATTTTAGCTTTATAAAAGCCTTTCATTGCCTGATAAAAAGCGATATTAGTCAAGTTGTTGGTATGATTACTTTCTCCAAAATGCACCTGTTTAATTAGTAAGAACCTGATGAGTTTATTAAAAATTTCTTTTTTGAAATGAGTTCTGAAGTCCTTGTAGATCTCTTCCTTACTCATCTTTGATGTATTTCCGAAAAACTCCAGATGATACTTTTGCTGTTGGATATAGCCCACATTGTTTTCAAATAGTGATATGGTTATGGCAATCATCTCATCTTTTGATAATGCCTTATCCAAATCAAGATATCCTGATTCTCTGATTTCTGAAGTAGCCTGTTCAAACAGCTTATTATTTTCAATATGTTGTTTACGCTGTTCACGTTCTTTAATCTTTATGATTTGTTCTTCTGGTGTACAGTCGGCCATCTTACGTTCTGAAACAGGTATGGTATGACTACTGGAATCACTGGTCTCAATATCTTTTATCTTGACATAGCAATCTTTAAACCTGTATGATTCCGGATGAAACACTATCCCTTTCACAAAACCATTATCAATTGCCGAATTATAGGATTGATGTTTCTCATGATAATCCTTAAGAACCTCATCTAAATCCTCCTGTAATTCCTCATCTGTGTAATCGTAATGACGGTACTTTTCTTTAAGTAATTCCAAAGTCGGTTCCTCTGGTTTCTCTATAACATCCAGATCATCTAATAAATAGACTTTAATACTGGATAGAACGGTAACCGAGAACCATCTACAGCGGATATAATGGTCCAGTCTCATTCTTGATATGAAGCATTATTAAATAAGGGCTTACTTGAAATTTAGCTATGCTCAATTTTATCCGCTGTAGATGGTTCTGTATTTCCGTTTTTTACACTTATACTCAAAGCATACACAAAGTAAGCTATTCTTCTAATACAAAAACACTCGATTCCTTAAATAGATTATCTTCAATTGTAAACTAAAGTTTAACAAACAAGCATACTTATTATCAAACAGTTAATTAAAACATTTCGAATAGTACGCTTTTATTTTAACAAGAACTTAAATAAAAAGAATCATTCAGGCATTCTATTTTAACTAAGCAAAAAACACATATTAATAACCTTTTAAAATGAAACGAAAATTACTTTTATCAACTTTAACTTTGTCATTATTTTTAGTTTTTACCCCTAATGTTAATGCACAACAAAACATTTATGTAAAAACATCGGCTGCTGGTACATCTGACGGTTCTAGTTGGGAAAATGCAACTACTCTTACTGATGCACTAGGCATGACGCTTAACGATGGAGACATGATTCATATTGCAGAAGGCACTTATGTACCTACAAATAATGTCTCTGTAACTCCTGCAGAAGACGATGGGTTATACAAAACATTTGAAATTTCTAAAAACATTCATTTAATTGCTGGATACCCAGCTGCAATTACCGATGAAACTATAGATGCCTCCCCAGAAAGTTACACTACAACTTTAAGTGGTGATATTAATGGAGATGGCTCTGTTCGTATGAGACGCGTAGTAACTATTGGGGCTCCTATTGTAAGCGGACAAAGCGTTATATTTAAAGGGTTAACTATTCAAGATGGCTATGCAAACTATGTAGGAAGTTTAGAAATTAACGGTGTTAATATTTTCGACTCTTTTGGAGGAGGACTAGCCATTCATGCTTCTAATGTTGAGATGAACCAATGTACCATTCGTCATAACGGGGGAAGATCAAGAGGATCTATTTCGGCCCATGAATCTGTTTTAGTTATGAATAACTGTAATATTATTGATAACAACGAAGACACTACCAATACTGGCTTTGGTCGAGGTTTATATGTCGTGAATTCAATTGCTACTTTAAACGAATGTAACTTGTCTGGTAACGTAAATTATGCAGGACAATCAGGAGCTTTGTATTCTGAAGGATCAACCGTAAATCTTTACAACTCTACAGTAGCTAATAATCAAAGTGGTACGTATAGTGCTGGTGTGTATTTGCACTTAGGCTCTACTGGAAATTTTGTAAACTGTACATTTTATGGTAATAAAGTTACTACTGCTAACGATTACTACCCAGCCTCTATCTTGGCTCGTTCTAATAATGGTGTTTCTACAGCTTATATTATAAGTTCAACCTTTACAGGTGGAGAAGCAAATTATGAAGTGGCTTGGTACACCAACACAACGGTATTAAATCTTTACAATTCTATTATAAGTGGAACAAATACTACAGGAACTGTGAGACCGGGAGCTATTGAAACCAATAACAAAATGATATTAGGAGCAGATGTATTAGACGCCAGTGGCAGCACTATTTCTTCAGATTTTGATGCTTCAACTATGTTAGGCACATTCGATGGTAACATTTGTGCTCTAACAGGAACAAATAATCCTGCAATTACCAATGGAATGTCCTTGGCAGAATTAACTACAGTATGTGATGCACTTAATATTCCTTCTGAAATATATTCAATGGATCAAGCTAATGTCTCTCGCTCAGGGAAAATAAGTATAGGAGCAGTTGTTCTTGACGGAACTTTAAGTATTGATAAAAATGGTTTCGCAGCAGGTTTAAAGTTATACCCTAACCCTACTACAGACAGAAAAATAACTTTAGATCTAGGACATAATTTCACTTATGAAAACCTGACTATTACCGTTTTTGACATTACTGGTAGAACCCTTAAATCTTTAAACCAAATCAAAAAACAAAGCAACAAATACGATTTAGACTTAAATTTTGTTAGTAAAAATCAGTTTGTAATGATACATATTAATAACGGCCAAAATAGCGCAACCTTCAAAGTGCTTGTTAAGTAGTTGGTCTTTCAAAACCAAAAAAAACCGGCAGAACGCCGGTTTTTTTATTTCATTAATTTTTAACTACCGTATCGTTACATAAAAAATTCCTTTTACAGAGCGCTCTTTTCCATCTGAAGGTGTATTAACGATTTCATCGTCATCATAACCTTTTACAAATAAGGTACTGGAACCTCCCCCATCAAGATTTATTATATCGGTACATCCTATAAACTTTCCAAACATTAAAACTTCATTTAAAGTCATTCCTGCAGCTGTTTCTGAACGTCCATCTACAACCACCATAAGTAAATGGTTATTTGCAAAAGCCATAAACGATCTTGGATGCCGCTTCGTATTAAAAGAAGCGTAGCTTAAATGCAATAGCCTTCCATCATCCATTAAAAGTGGACCAGAAACTAAAACATCATCAGCTTTATCATTATAACCTAATTCCTTGTCACTATTCCAGTTTGAAATATCTATGTAATTTTCTTTAACGGTAATAACACCAGTAGCTCTTGTTAAATATTCTGTTTTAACCGTATGTGCTTTAACTTCTCCATCAATCATTATAAAATGCATACTTTCTCCAAGCGGCTCACTATGATTTCTGAAAAAAGAACCGTTAATAGCTGCAATTGCATTTTTTGCTTTGGCTTGGACTGATGTCCTTTCCATAACTTTAGCCATTCCAACATCGTATTTCACTTTTGCTAAAGTCGTATCTATATCAACAATACTAATTTCCTGAGGCGAATCGAAAAGATTTGCTGAGGCTTTTCTCACCTCAACTCCTTCAATGATCTTAGTTGTTCTCCAATTAATATCTTCAATATTCAAAGAGAACTCTTCAACTTTTTGTTGAGACATACCTTTTATACTTATTGCTAGTAACCCCAGTATTAAAATTTGTTTCTTCATTCTTTTTTATTTTTTAATCTAAAAATTAATATTAAAAAAACACTACCCAAATTGAATAGTGTTTTTATAATGTTTACTTTCTTTAACTTAAAAACTATATGTGCTTAACGGAAGTCCAAATACAGCTCTTTGTCCCGGGTGCTCCATAAGCCCCCATAAATCGTGATAATACGGTGAATAATACAGTCCTTCTGTACCATGAGGAAAACGATAACGTTTCGTGTTTTGAGTTCCGTATTCCCATAAAAGTAATCTGGACGTAGAATCGTAATATTCAGACTTACCCGATACGGCAAAGTAAAATATTCCATCTTTAGCGAATAAGCCTTGCATGTGGTTTACATAGCCTCCATCGGTATCTATTGGATCTATTTTTCTAACGTTGGCCGATGTGTTAATTGTACCATCTGAATTTAAAGCAAATGAATGGACATAAGCATGCCCTGATGTAGAACTTAAATTATAGTAATTTCCGATATTGATTCTCGGATCTCCATTGGTGTTATAACTTAAAGACATTGCCGACAATGGTTTATGAGAGCTATCTACGGTGTAGCTCGCTATACGCGGTAATATATATTGATACCCAAAGGCATACATCTTACCATCGGCGCTACTATAACCTATTTTTCCACCGCCGCCGCTTGCAGTAACTTCAATAATTTTATCTAAATCAAATTCATCTATAGTGCTACTACCTGTAACATATAATTTCCTATTATAATAAGCCAGTCCTCCAGCATGTACAAAATTAGGTGCATAACCATTGTACTGCGTATAAGATGTGTTATTAAAATTCTCGGAAGTCCCTGCAAAATTGCCACCAGACTTTCTAACTAATAAAATATTACGATAAACCACATTGTTCATATCTGTTATATCGCAAAGCGATAACCGTGATCCGTGTGCAGATTTAGAGTACCAAGATACAGCGATAAATCGCCTGTTCCCCCATCTAAAACCTGTTATTCCTTGAGGGTACCAGGTTTCTGTATTTTGGTCGATAGCATCCCATGAAAACCCAGAATAATCATAAATCACATTAAAACCATTAATGCCTACTAAATTATTTTCTAAAGTTGCTGATTTATTGAAGGTGATTCCTGTAGGTTGTAAATAAGTGGCACGGCGTGATCCGATAAAAAAGTCATCTACTTTATCTTGATAGCTCACGCGAACATCTAATGCTGCTCCTGCGATTGAATACACTGAATTATTTTCTTGTAATGCTTCTGAATCATCTACAGAATCAGTAATTATTTCTTCCTTAGGTTCTGTTTCAATGGTTTCCTTAGAACAGCCAATAAACATAACTGAACAGATGATTAAAATAAAAATGGCTATTTTTTTCATATTTAAAGATTTACTGGTGATTACTACTCCTCTTCTTCACTTCCTCCTGCCATTGTTTTAGGGGTTAAGGCTTTTCTTAATTTTACTTCTTGTTTCTCTTTATTAAAAACCATTTCTACCTCAATTGGTTCGCCTGTCAACTTTTTAAAATTCATCACCCTGTAAGTCACCTTAAATTCTCGCTTATCGATTCCCTTACTGTCCTTCACCTTAAACTCTAAGAGATTGGTTGTGTTTGGTAATAGTGTATTTTTTTTTGGCAAATCAACTACCTTATCTTCTCTCACTTTTTCTAATACAAAACGAATGTCAGTATGATTTTTTAATTGCGCATAACGTTTTTTACGGTACACCACATTCGCTGGGTCTAATAATTCTACAGACTGCGAAAACAAGGGTTTCAAAAACTTCTCCTCCCCTATAATAGTATCTGCAAAGTAAACAGCTGTGCGACGCTCGAACATGGCCTCTTTTATGCCCTTCTCAGTGTTTTCTTTAGCAAAAATTAAGGTTACAGGTCTATGTACTTCAAAATGACTTAAGTTAACCAGATAGTGTATATCGGAAGTAGAAGTAATAGTTAATTTATTTTCGATTGCCCAAGGAATAGCCTCTTCATGCAATTTTTTATTATTAAATATTTCAAGTCCATCTAAAAGCTTTTCGTCATAAGCCTGTTTATGAAATTCCTGCCAATGTGGGTTCTTTCCTTGTCCTTCTAACGGATGATTTAACTGAATAAAGGCTCCTTGTTTTTTTGCTTCTCTGAAAGCTTCCAATAAATCTCCTTGAACTGGTTTTAGCAAATTAATATCTTCTAAAAAAAGAATATTAAAATGCCCAACCGGATCTTTGTAACGATTGATTTCTAATCCTTTTATTAGAGTTATTCCAAGACGCTCTGCTATAACTTCAGCATCTCTATGTGGTAAGTTTTCATCTTCAAACTTAACCGCTTTTTGTAATACAGGTCCTTTATAATTAATATGATCGGTTAAAGCAATAACATCTAAACCATCATGCCAGGCTTCCTGTACCCTTATGTCTGGCCACACACGTCCATCGGAATACACGGTATGAATATGAAAATCCCCCTTCAAGGTTTTATACCCGGGAATATCTGGAATATTTATCTCATTTCGTATTTGTGCTGATACTGTTATACATAAAAGTAAAACAAATTTCAGGCTATTCTTAAATATCTTTTTTTTCACTATCTCTTTTATTAATTAATTATGTTTACCTTTCTCTCTCAAGTAATTAAGTAATACCTGAGGTCTATCGGTTTGTATTATATTTACATTGTTTTCAATATACCAATCGTAAACTGAGTTATCTAGCATGGCCTTTTCGTCGTCATGACCGCCATTTAAACTTGGCCATAAAGCATTCATCCAAACAGAAGATCCTTGTGCTCTTATTTTTGAAAACCTTTCTTTTAATTCGAATGTGTCCAAAGGAGTGTTAATTTCAAAAGCAATAGGTTTATTAAATTTTAAATACTTGTTAATCGTATCCTGAGCTCCCGAACGTTTAAGGTTAATAATAGGCATAAAATAAATATCGTTTAAGTGTTTTCCTAAATCACCTTCCACTTCTTCAAAGGTTTTTACTCCTTTAAAAATAACCTGATTTAAGGTTCCTGTTTCTTTTACAACTTCTAAACATTTGTAGAATATGTCATAACTCTTATCTAAGTTCACCAGAATTTTCCCTTTACATAATAACAAGGCGTCCTTAAGCGTTGGAACCGTTTGAGATGTTTTCCCTCCAATACCATTGGTAAGCACCAATTGCTGAATGCTATCTAAGGTAAAATCTTTAACCAATCCTTTGGCTTTAGTGGTGCGATTTACTGTTTTATCATGCATTAAAATAAGTTCGCCATCTTTAGTTTCCATAACATCAATTTCTACAATATCTACTCCCATATCAATACAATATTGTATAGCCTGTAATGAGTTTTCCGGGGAATTACGCCAATCGCCACGATGTGCCGCTACTAAAATATCATTGCCTTTGGCCTTTTCTAATTTTTCAATAAGTTGATTGATATCTTGACTATTCGAAGCTTTAAAAGCAACCTGCTGTATCGTGCTTTCTTCTTGCGCTTCTTGTTTACAACCAAAATAGCTAAGAACAATTAGCCCAAATAATAATTTAAAATATCTCATTTCTAATTATTGGTTTATAATTGGAAGAATTTGAGGCGTAATGGCTTTTATCATTCTATCAAAACCTAAATCGTTAGGATGCGTTCCATCTACCGTACCTTCGTGATCGTCTCCAAGAAAGTCATTCCCAAATATGAAATAAATATTTTTCATACCAGACTGATGCAATTTCATAAATTCATCATAGGCATTTTTATTTTGCATTTTCACCTTTTCTCCGGTTTTCTCATCAACAAACCCTATTTCTCTTACTACGCTTTGCATCAAGATAATTGGCGCATTTGGGTTTTTGGATCGGATAGTTTTTATTAAGTTTCCTGTACGTTGGGTTATTTCTTTTGGGCTACTATTTGGAATGCAATCTAATAAATAGACATCGGCCTCAATATCGGCCACCATATTAGCGACTTCTTTTTCCATTCTTGCAACACCTGACATGCCTAAATTTAAAAAATTAAACCCTGTATTTCTGGACATACGAGAAGTATATGCCATTCCTGGACGACTAGCTCCTGCTCCTTGAACAATACTAGAGCCATATACTAAAATACGTTTATTAAAAGGCTGATCGCCTGCTGTAATTTTCGCCGTGTTTTCCACACCAATTTCTAAACTAGTGGTTTCGCTATACACAGGTAAATACAATAAGTATTCACGTTGTTCTCCATTTAAATTCGCTACTAATTTACCCTCACTAGAGTTTTCGCCACTTTTAGGCCGTCCTACCCCCGCAAATTGCCACTTACCATTAATTTTAGTATACAAGTCTAATCCTCTAAAAGCAATAGGAGTCATTCCTGAACTTGGATATTTACTTGTTGTACACCATTTTGCGTGAATTGATTTGCTATTGGTTTTAAATGAAATGGCTAAACCAGCCGAACGCGTTAAACGGGTTTTAATGTGTTCTGGAATATTAGAATACTTCGCTGTATCAATACGATGAAATGGTTTATCTGTATCCATAATTTTTCCAACCATTGTAAAATTAGATGATGGATAATATTTTATATCTGAAGATTTTTGAGCAAAACCATTTAAACCAAAAAATAAAACCCCAACAAATATGGTTAGAGTTACTTGTAATGTGTATTTCATAAACAATTATATTATTATTTGAAGCATTTTTTTATCCAGCCCGCCACGATATATTGTTGACGAGCTGAAAATGAAAAAATCTACGTTAAGGAATTACAACAGTAATCGTTTTATATATTTTTTTATAATTTTCAATGTTAGCATTAGCTGCTAAAAAGGTCACTTCATATTCTCCTGAATCACTATATTCATGAACAAAAGACGTTAATTTAGCATCACCAACGCCTTTTATAGGCAAAGAACTATCAGCACCTAAATCCATTTTCTTTTCAAATTTCTGGCTTATTACCCAAGCCTCGGTTTCGTCGGTTAACCAAGCAATTTCTTCTTCATTTATGGTAGTAAAACTCCCATGGTTACCTCTTAATGTAATAGTCGAACTAGAAATTACATTTCTACCAGATCTGTAGTTACCAATTTCAACCAAGCCCCAATCTAGATCAACCTCTGCCAGACCAAACAAATCTGTTTCGCTATACATACGCCACCCTTGTAATCTAATAGCGGCATATATTCCATTTTCAAACTGATTTGGTGTTATGTATCTAAAAGCAAGATAAAATGAACCATAAGTATCCATTAAATCCTGTAGATCTACTTGTCCTGAAGAATCATAATTTGTATTATCAACAGTAAGCATACTAAAATCGAATCTATCGGTAATATCTATCCAAGTGGCTGCGTGAATATTCTCTTCATTGTAATTACCATTAAAATCTGGTGAAGCTACTACCGAAAATTGCGACAAGGGGTCTTGCTCTCCATAACCACATCTGGAAGCAAAAGAAAAATCTACCGATTCTATACTTGCAACCTTCCCTTCTCTATATTTGAATTCAGCCCCCTCTTCACCTGAATAAAAAGAGATGATATCGGCTTCTTCATCAAAATTAAAAGTTACTTTTTTCACGATACCATCACCGGTATCAACATCTTCAACTTTATAATTTTTTATCTTGAATTTTGGCTCATCAATTACATACTCATCTTCACAAGACAAGTTTATTGAAGCCACTAAACAAATGAACAGTATATTTAATAATTGTTTCATATTTATCATTTTTTCTTTATTAAGCAGATGTTATTCTTCAGGAATAACTACTTTAATTTTCGCTAACACAGGTTTTTCGGTATTGGTTTTATGAGCTACAAACACAGCCTCATATTCCCCTGGTTCATAGTAACGTTCAATAAATGATGTTACAGGGATATCCCCAATAGCTTTAACAGCTACAAATTGATCTTTACCCAAATCTTCAGCACCAACTGGAAACGCCGCAGATATAAACCAAGCTTCGGTCTCCGCTGTTTTATAATCTGACCCTGCCGTTCCATGATTACCTCGGCACCAAAGGGTTACAGGATCGTTGGTATTAATGTAACTTCTTGTTCCGTTTTCTAATCCTGTTTTTACCACTTCCCAGCTTGGTTCATAATCTGTTTGACCTAATTCACTTTCGCTATTTACAGACCAGTCTCTTATTTTAATGGTTGTATAAATACCGTTTTCATCTTGATTTAAGGTCTTGTATTTAAAAGCCAAATACACCGACTGATACGATTTTATAAATTCGCTTAAATTAGCAACGCCTGAAGCGTGAAATTCTTCATCACCATTAATAAATGGCGAAATATAAAACTGCTCGGTAATATCTGTCCACGTTGAAATTTTCACACTGTTATAATCATAACTTCCATTAAAATCAGTAGACATTAATACCGACAATTGGTTTCTTGGGTCTTGACCTCCTCCGAAACCACAATTGGTTGCAAAAGAAAAATTCAGGGCATCAAGTTCAACAATTCTGCCGTCTTTATAATTATAATCGTATCCAAACTCGCCTGAGTATAGCGCTATATAATCGGCATCTTCTTGAATATTGAATTTAACTTTCCAAAAAGGATCTCCATTTGAATCTGTAAATTTTTCAAGAGTATAATCGGTAATTTCGATTTCGGGAAAAACACCTACTGTTTCACTATCAGATTCGCACCCAAAAAACAAAGCTGAAAATAATACCAGCGTTAATAATTTTGACATTGTTTTCTTCATCATTTTAATATTTTATTTACCAGCCTTCGTTTTGAACTAATAAACTATTTAACATTAATTCTTTTGTTGGGATAGGCCAAAGCATGTGTTTTGGTGCTACATTTTTTAAATTCACAATTAACGTCTTTGTTGCCGCTGACACTGTTGTGCTGTATTCATACGTTGAAACCATCGCTTCAATACTTTCTACATAATCATTCCATCGGATAAGGTCGCCGCGTCTTAAACACTCAAAACATAATTCTCTGGCTCTCTCTTCTTTTAGAAATAAGAAAAATTCGGTTTGATCTACTGGTAAATTAGCACCTTCAAGTAGTGGAGCTTGTGCTCTTGCTCGCACTCTATTCACTGCATTAATCGCTTCCTCTGTTGGCCCATTTAAATAATTTTCAGCTTCTGCAAACATTAAAAGCACATCGGAATATCTCAACATAGGAAAGTTAATTGGCGTGAATGAAGTTTTAGGTAATACCAACTCATATTCTCTTCTATATTTTCCGGCGTAACGTCCCCAAATTTGAGTTTCGTTATCGGTTCTATATTCCTTCGAGCCATCATCATTATAATCAAATGGTGCTATTGCCCAATCTCTCCTCAAATCTCCATCTTCATACATAAAAAACAAAGTTGCTGTCGCTCTGATATTTCCGTTCGCATTTCCAATTCCTGAAGCTGCCGAACTGCGAATACCATTATAATTCCCTACCGTGCCAGCCTGACGCGGATGATCTGTTCTGTTGCCAAAAAACTCCACTTCCCAAATGCTTTCACTAACATCGTAAGTATCTTGAGCATAATTAATAAATACCTGTTCGTAAGACGGGTTTAAAGCATGCTGTGTACCTACTAAAGAAGGATTCATAACTGTAGCCGCCCATTTTTTAGCTTCAATATAACGGCTAACTTCATTATTTGGATAGCCTGCCCAATGTAGGTTTACGCGAGCCAAAATACCAGCAACTGCTGATTTGTTTATACGACCACCATACCCTAATTTTGAGGCTGTTTGAACCAAATCGAATGCTTTCTCCATATCTTCAATTATTTGTTGATAAATAATAGACGATTTTGATTGCGGCACCAATTCTCTGGCTTCTTCGGCTGTTCTTGTTGCCTTTAATACAAGTGGCACATCACCAAAATGTGAAGTCAGCATGAAATAAAAATAACTTCTTAAAAACAAGGCTTCACCTCTAAAAATATCTCTATTTACTTCGTTGTCCATCTCGGCATTATCTATACTCTCTAAAAGGTAATTTGCATGATTTATGCCTTGATACAATCTATCCCACACATTAGAAAGCGATGGTGCTGATGGATTATAAAGAAATTGTGAAATAATATTACGTTGTGGCGTATGTCTGTAATACCCTAACTCGCCTTCAGTTCCCATTTGATGAATATAATCACCTCCGTATAACGGACTACTGTCTCGGGTATCAGAAAGTGTATTGTGCACCCCTATTAAGGCCGTAAACAGTTGTTCTTCCGTTTTATAATAATCTTCAGGTTCTAAAAAACTTTCTGGTTCGGTTTCTAAAAAATCTGAACAGGATTGAAGTGTAAAGATTAAACCTGAATAAACTAAAAGTATTATTAAAATATGCTTTTTCATTTCTATTTTTTTTAATAATTAAAATGCCAAATCAAGTCCGAATACAATTCTTCTGGCATGCGGGTAAGCCGAAAAATCGAACCCTGGTGTTAAAACTGAGTTGTGAACTGAAACCTCTGGATCCATTCCCGAATATTTCGTCCATGTGATTAAATTCTGGGCAGACAAACTCACATTTAAGCTGTTTACGCCTAGTTTAGACGTGAAACTTTCGGGTAAATTATAACCTAACGATAAGGTTTTAAGACGTATATACGAGCCATCTTCAATGGTGCGAGACGAAACAACTTCTGGTCCTTCACCATTCACACGATACATTTCATTGGTTTGATTTTCCGGGGTCCAACGGTTAGCATAAGAAGCAAACTGATTTAATCGACGCACTCTTGTTGGGTTTCCTTCAAAAATAATGCGGTTCGCATTCATTAAATCGCCTCCATACGACCACTGAAACAGGACATTAAGAGACAACCCTTTATAATTAAACACATTTGAAAAACCTCCGATGTGTTTCGGAATTGGGTTACCAATTACGGCTTTATCGAAAGCATCAATAACACCATCCTCATTTAAATCTTTATATTTAATATCTCCTGGTTGAATAACACTACGATCATCGCCATTGGTTGCTACATTACTTTTTAAAACATATGTATCACCAACTTGATCAAAATCTTCATATTGATAATTTCCATCCCAGATTAACCCGTAAAACATAGCCGCAGGTCCACCTACTTCTGCAATGTACATCGGCTCTTCAGCCATACGGTTTGAAAACGAATTGATGTATGAGAAACGACTCAACTCACCATCTGAAAGCGATAAAATCTTGTTTTTATTAAAAGAGATATTGAAATTAGTAAGCCATGAAAAACTTGGTGTTTGCACATTCACCGTATTTAAAGTTATCTCTAAACCTCTGTTTTCTATACTTCCTATGTTTGTATAAACACTAGTAAAACCACTTGATCCGGGAATTTGGGTTCTTAAAAGCATATCGTCGGTGGTTTTTAAATACACATCAGTTTCTAAACTGATCCTGTCCTTAAATAACCCAAGATCTAATCCTAAATCCAACTGCTTTACAGTTTCCCATTTTAACTTATCGTTCCCCAAAGACAACTCCACCCCTGTATATGTTTGGTTGTTGAAGGAATACGAATTAAGATCACTAAAATTCAAAGACGATCGGTAAGCAAAATCGCTTACACGGTTATTTCCTGTAGCTCCGTAACTGGCTCTAAGTTTTGCATTAGAAATAAAATTAACAGCCTCCATAAACTTTTCCTTATTCAAACGCCAGGCAAAAGCTCCAGAAGGAAAGTATCCCCATTTATTTACTGTGGGAAATTTTGAAGAGCCATCGGCTCTCATCGTTAAGGTAAAATAATATTTAGAAGCTAATCTATAGTTTAACCTCCCCATAAATGAGGCTAACGTATTGCCACTAGCATCAGAGGTTGATGTTTGTAAATCACCTTCAGAGAGACCGTTAACACCTAATTCTTCATTAGGTAAATTTATGGCGGTAAAACCATAAGTATTCGACTTACTTCCACTCGCAGCAAACCCTCCAACAGCATTAAAATAATGGTTTTCACCTACATATTTTTTCCAGGTGATGGTGTTTTCGTTTACCCAGTTTATCTGTTCTGAATGAGAAACCGAACCGTTTATTCCATTGGTATTATTTAAACGAATTGGTGTACCTCTATGTGTTTTACTATTGTAAAACTGATCATTTCTACCTGATCTATTAAAGTAACTACCCGTAATTTTTAATTCCAGATTTTTATTAATATCATACCTATAATAACCATTCGCAGTAAGTGTATTGATTGTATTTTCTCTTAATACATTTTCAGCGTTAATTACCGGGTTTATGGTAAAAATCCCTGAGTCTTCATAAGCGTCTTCATCTACTAACTCGTTTTCTAAATCGAAATCATAACTCCCGTTATCAATCCCTGTAACAGGCCTGTATCCCCAAACAGAGTATAACAAATACCCATTAATAGCCGTGTTGGTTGACGAAGCGGTTCGGCCAACAATTTGTCCGTAAGCCTTTTGATTTGTAAAGTTAATGTTGGCACCTAACTCCCCTTTTTTTCCAAGTTTTTGATCCAATTTCAACCTTGCCTGAGCACGTTCAAATCCTGTATTTACAACAATCGCCTCATTATTTGTATACGATCCGGAGATAGAATATTTGGTATCCTCAGATCCACCTCTTACCGCAACGGAATGTATGGTTGTTGAACCTGTGTTAAATAAATTATCCTGCCAGTCAATACCTGGTACACGCTTGTAGTAATCTAAATCACGGTTATCTGATAAGTAAGTGCTTCGCAATGTTGGATCCCTTTCAATCTCGTAGGCAATAAATTCATACGGACTCATCATATCCATTGTTTTATAGACATTATCAAACCCCACAGAGGCTCTATAACTTACTACCGGCTTTCCTACCAGTCCTTGTTTTGTTTCAATAACAATAACCCCGTTAGCTCCTCTTGCTCCATAAATAGCTGTTTGCGAAGCATCCTTTAAAACTGTAATAGATTCAATTTCATCTGGATTTAAAGCTGAACTTATAGGGTCTTCCATAGGCACACCATCTATAACATAAAGCGGTTGTGTACTTTGAGTTAGTGAGCCAGCCCCACGAATAACAATATTCATTTCTGAACCTGGTTGACCATCCTCCATTGAAGATACCTGAACCCCAGCTACACGACCTGCCAATGCCTGATCGAAAGAAATTACGGGTGCCTTTGCAAGATCTTCCATATCTACGGTACCAACAGAACCTGTTACATCGCGTTTATTAACCGTACCATACCCAACTACAAGCACCTCATCTAATTCGGTATTCTCCGAATCTAAAGTAATATTTAAAGTGTTTTCAGATCCTACTTCTATGGTTTTAGGAGCATAACCTAGATAAGACAAGGCTAACTTAGTACCTTCCGGGACCTCAATAGAATAAACCCCATCAAAATCGGTTAAAGCTCCGACATTAGAATCTTTTATATAAACCGATACGCCAACTAAAACCTCTCCTGTTTCAGCATCGGTTACTATTCCTGATACTTTTTTCTTTTGAGCAGATTTTAACGATACATTCGTACCATCAATTTTATACTTTAATTCTGTTTTAAGTGAAATTTGATCGAGAATAAATTCTATTGATTTGTTATTGAACTGAAATGAATATAATTTTACATCATTTGCAATATCATCAGTATACCTAAAATTGTAGGTAGAAATATTTTCTAATTTAGAGAAAATAGCTTTTAAGGAAGTCTGGTTAAAATCGACTGTATATTTTCCTTTTGGTTTTGTCTGTCCTTGTACATTAATCTCACTTAAAACATTAAGGAGCAAACACAGCATTATTAATCTTGTAACAAAAGTCTTTTTATCTTTTGTTACATTACTTAATTGATATAATTTCATACTTTTACGTAAATTCTTTTAAGAAGTTTTTTAATTTCTTTAAAACCGGGATTGCGCCAACAACTTCCGGTTTTTTTTATGTTGTTATAAGCTTTTAAACTACGGTCATGATTGGTGGTATTATTTATTCGGTTATTATTATATTATTTCCTTGAATTTTATAATCTATATCGAACATGAACTTAAGATCATCCAAAACGTATTTAATAGATTTGTTTTGATATTTACCATTAAGCGTTCTGCCATTTAAATTGTTGGACTTATTATTTATAGTAACGCCGTACCATTGCTCTAAAAGTGTTAAGACTTCAGGGAGTTCTCTGTTATTAAAACTAATTATGTTTCGACTCCAATCGCTTAATGCTTCAGAATTTACCTGAGATACCAGAGAAGTATTCGTTGTTAAATCAAGTAAATATTGTTTGTCTTTAACTAAGATGGCGGCCTCCGTTTTATAGTTTGCCTGATCTACGCGTACACAACCGGTAGAAACGGTTACAGAAACATTTAAAGTATCTTCTTTAATATTAAAACTTGTACCTAAAACTGTTGTATTTAGATCTTTAGTTTTAACTATAAAAGGTTTGCTTTTATCATGAGAAACATTAAAAAATCCTTCACCCTTTAATTCAACTTCACGATTATTATTGGGAAAATTTTCAGGATACTTACAGTAACTATTAGCATTTAAAACCAAAGTTGAATGATCTGGAAGTGTAATGGTTTTACGTTCGCCTTGCTGTGTATATACTTCAACAAAACTTTTAACTTGTTGCTCTGTATTTAAAGTGGTGTTGTAAAAAAATGTATACCCAACAGTTAGACATAAAAGAATAACAGCGGCATATTTCATAAAATTTTGACCAGCTTGAAGGCGTTTTCTGAATTTAATATTAGCTAAGGTATTTTTAAGAACCTGTTCTTTATTAGGTGTAACATGCTTACTTATATTTTCAGAGTCTTTTAATTTCTTAGATACAAGCCTATCTAAAAACACCTGCTCTTCTTGTGTTGCTTTACCTTCGGCAGACCTTTTTAATAATTTTCTAATTTCCTTTTCTTCCATTTACAGTTATGTTTTATACAGTTTAATGAAAAAGTGTTTGAAGAAAATAAAACGTACTATAAGAAAAGTAGAACTTTACTATAAGTTAACATTAAAGCGCTTTTTATTAAATTGAATAACATTTAAATAACACTTCACTTATCTTTAACAAACAAAAGTGAGGTTGCTTATAAACGCATTTATGATGTAGATGGTCTAAAAAAGATTTTTAACTAAAGCTAAAACATTAGAAGTAATGACAACATTTTTAACAAGCTCAACATTGTAGTTTTGAGCTTTTAAATGTTCTTTTAAAACCTTTAAAGCTATTGAAAGTTGATTTTTAACGGTTTGTTTGGAAATATTTAATTTCTGTGCAATTTCATCATGAGAAAGTTCCTCATACCGACTAAGTTCAAAAACTCTTCTGCAAGCTGGCGATAATAAGGCAACTCCTTTATCAATTACATTTTGTAAATCATCAACTTCTAAAAGATTGTAAACTTCTTCAGAACTTACAATTTCGTAAAAAGCTTCAGATATATCTGATATATCCCTTTTCTTAGACCAATAGTTATACACTTTGTATTTAACCATCTGATAAAGATAAGCTCTTAAGTTTTCTATATCTCGTTGACCTAAAGAATTCCAGATATCAATCAAAACATTTTGCAATAAATCTTCAGTTTCCTCCTTGTTATCTGTTAAGCGAAAACAAAATTCATAAAGTTCGTCGAAATAATTATCAAAAAGCAATCGCATCCCTCTCTCATTACCTTCTCTAATTAACTTTATAATACTGGAGTCCATCTGAAAAATTTGCATTATTCTTAGAATAGCAAAACTAAAGCCTCTTCATTACCTTTATGTTAAGCGTTCTTTAAGTATATATAACCAAAATTTTAATATTGTTAATCGTAAAAGCAACTCGAAATAGTTAGAAATAATAACTTATACTGGATAGAATGGAAACCGAGAACCATAAACAGCGGACTTAATGCCTCAGCCTAATTCTTGATATAAAGCATAATTAAGCAAGTCTTTACTTAAATTTCAACTATACTCAATGTTTTCCGCCGCAAGCGGCTCTTTATTTCCGTTTTTTTCACACAAATTAACTTCTTAAAAATATGCTTAACTTCTAGCCTCATTTCAGGACTAGACATACACAACAATAACTATTAACCATAAAATTGTGTACTATAACAAACATGTTGAAATCATTATTCTTTACTGAGACAATATCTTTTTAAGTTTCCCCATATCTTCACTTACCTTTTGATCCAATACTCTGGCATAAATCTGAGTGGTTGCAATTTTAGTATGCCCCAATAGTTTTGAAACTGTTTCTATTGGCACCCCATTACTTAATGTAATGGTGGTAGCAAAAGTATGTCGAGCAATATGAAAAGTAAGATTCTTATTAATTTTACATAAATCAGCAATTTCCTTTAAATAGCTATTAACTTTCTGATTGGATATCTTCGGAAATACTCCCCCTGAATTCATAACTCTTGGATGTTCTTTATAGTTTTCAATCAATGCCTTCGCTTTTGGCAACAAAGGAACTCTAATTGATGTACTTGTCTTTTGACGTTCACTTATTACCCAAACATTACCATCAATGCCTAACATAATTTGCCCTGTTGTCAAATCATGAATATCAATAAAAGAAATTCCGGTGTAACAGCTAAATAAGAAAAGATCTCTCACTAAATTAAGCCGATCTACTTTTGAGTTAAACGTCTCTAAGCTCCTTAACTCCGTTTCGGAAAGATACTCCCTTCTTTTATTCTCAAAGGAAGTTTTGAACCTAACAAAGGGATCTTTCTCCATCCATTCCATATGATAAGCCATAGTCACCATTTTTCTGAGTCTTTGAAGATGTTTCATAGCTGTATTATGACTCATCTTTCTTTGATGATCTTCTGGCTGATAGGATTTAATAAAGTATTCAAAATCTACAATAAAACCATAACTTAACTCACTTAGCCTAATATCAGTTGTCGCTAGTTTTATATCTAGGTATTTCTTCAAATACCCCTGAGTCACTTTATAATGCCTCAAAGTATGACTGGTTAATTTTTCCTTTGAAACTTCATTGTGATATTCAAATAATTCCAAAAATGTTTTAAAGTTTCTATCTTCACCTAGGAAACGTGATTTTATCAATTGAGCGGTAATTAATTTATCTTCACTTATTAAATCTTCATAAGATTGATAAATTTTAGCTCTTACCTGATCTAAATATTTATTCAAGGCTTTAGCTTCTCGCTTACTCCCCTTAGCCTTTCCTTTGTTAGAATCCCAATTAGAGAGTGGAACCCGTCGTTGCAAGCTAATATTAGCTCGTTTACCATCAACTGTAATTCTCGCATAAAGCGACACTTCTTTGTTTTTAATTCGTGAAGTATTAACCCAAAACAAAAGGTTAAACGTAGAGCGCGTACTCATAATAATCGTCTTTTAGTTAAACATTTTTTTAAGACGAAAATCAAATCAACATTCTAAAAATAAGCATTTTAAGTCGTAATTCGGTCAACACTTTTTGTATTTTTTAAACTGTTGACCGCGGTGTTGACATTAAATTTCTTATCATTTCAATCAAATTAGAAGGCCTTAGAAACATAAAACCCTGTAAATCATACGGTTTACAGAGTTTTAAAAGTTTTTGATAAGTGTATCAGTGATCGCGACAGGATTTAAACCCATGCTCCTACCCCTTTATTTTCCAGCTTTTTCAAAAATTTATAAAAACTCTGTTGAGCAATTTGTTGTTAATATTAGTATTTATATACTTTCTATAATACAGAACGTCCAAAACATTTAAGCCTATTAATTCGAATAATCTATATTATCAAAAACATGTTTAGCATAATTAAGTTGTAAAGCATCATAACGAGCTCTTATAGTTCTTAAACGCTCTTTAAAATCCTCCCAATTCTTACCTTCTTTCTGTGTCCACACAACTTCAGATAAAGCTGTCATTCTTGGTAAAACCATATATTCAACATAATCTGTGGATTTCATATATTCTGTCCAAACATTACCTTGTGCTCCAAGAATGTATTTCTTTTCATCAGAGCTTAGTTCCAATGGTATTGGGTCATAACTGTATACTGTTTCAACAGGTAATATCCCTCCAATAGCTAAAGGCTCCTTATCTTGCTCGTCTTTACCCACTTGATAATGATCAAAATAGCAATGAGAACCTGGTGTCATAATCACATTATGCTTTTGCTTGGCAGCTTCTATGCCTCCTTTTTCTCCTCGCCAAGACATAACTGTTGCATTCGGAGCTAGACCGCCTTCTAGAATTTCATCCCAACCAATAATTCTTTTTCCTTTAGCATTAAGATGTTTTTCTATTCGTTGGATGAAATAGCTTTGTAATTCATGCTCATCAGACAAATTAATATCTGCTATTCGACTTTGACAATCAGTACATCTCTTCCAATTGGATTTTGGACATTCGTCGCCACCTATATGAATATATTCTGATGGGAACAATGGGATTATTTCAGCAAATACGTTTTCTAAAAACTCAAACGTTTTTTCATTTCCAGCGCAAAACACATCATCAAAAACACCCCAAGTTTCCTGAACAATTTTCGGATTTCCTTTAGCTTGAACCTCTTTACCTGCAACAGACCCCATATCATTTGTGACCTGAGTAAGTTCATCAGGAAAACAACTCAAATAAGGATAGGATGCTATAGCTGCACTGGCATGACCTGGTAATTCTATTTCCGGAATAATAGTCACATGCCTGTCTAAAGCGTATTTCACAATGTCTTTCACTTCATCTTGAGTATAAAAGCCTCCATATTCTTTTTCGTCATTACCAGTTTCTCGATGAAGGTGCCCCTTTATAGTTCCATATCGTTTGGATCCAATATTAGTGAGATTTGGATATTTTTTTATTTCTATACGCCACCCCTGATCCTCGGTTAAATGCCAATGCATCGTATTCATTTTATGCATAGCAATTAAGTCAATATACTTTTTAATAAAATCCACAGGAAACATATGGCGTCCCACATCAAGGTGCATACCTCTGTAAACGAATCTCGGATTATCTTTTATGCTTACTGCTGGTATAGTTAAATCATCTATGTTACTCACTTCCGTTTCAATAGATGCTGGAAGTAATTGTCTTAAAGATTGAATCCCATAAAAAACACCTTTCGGTGTTTTGCCCGTAATAAGGATTTTATCGTGATTAACTGTCAATGTATAACCTTCATCTTTAAGATTATTATCTAATTTTAATTCAATACTTCCTGCTCCTTTTGTTTCAAAACTAACATTTATACCCGAGACATGATTTAACAAATCTGCTAGATACTCTCCTTCGTTTTGTAAATCAGAATGACCAATAATTTTAGTATTTGGCGATACTAAAAAACGTCCTTTAGTCTTTTCTAATGAAGTAGGCTTAGGGATAATTTGATAATCTGAATCCTTGTTTTGATAATCTTTATAGGGATTACCACAAGACAAGAATAACATTGCAATACAAACTAAAAAGTGCGCTTTAATCATTATTATGTTGTTTATATAAGTTTATTTTTTTTGATTTTCATCTACTAACTTCCAAACTTTCACATAATCAATTACCATCTCATATGGAAATCCTTCTGTAGCATTCACTTTTCCGGGCCAAAAATCAATGCCGGACTGACCTTTATCTGCACAAGCGTGATTTAAAATAATATAATAATCTGTTTCAAAAGGCCATCGTTTAACAAAATCGTCTTTAGGCTCATAAACCATTGTTAATTCATGATTTATATAAAACTCAATTCTATAAGGTAACTTCACCACGCTATAAATATTATAATCAGCAGGTAAAATCTCAGGTGTTTTCCCTATTGATATAGAATTGAGTTTATTATCACTTTGATGTACTACTTGATGAACGAAAGTATCATTATTAAGACGTTCCATAATATCAATTTCACCCCCATCTGGCCATCCAGGAAATAGTGGGTTTTGAGGCATCAACCATATAGCTGGCCAGCCTCCCTGACCTGATCGTGAAAATTTTGCTCTAACCTCTATTTTACCATATTTAAAACTAAATTTATCCTTAGTCTGTATAGCTCCTGTTTCTGGTAAATCTTTTTCATTATTCCATCTCGCCTTGATATGTAAGTGACCATTTTTCACCTCTGCCAAACTGCTATCATTTACCACATATCGATTCCATGGAGAAAATGTGTTTTGAGAAGGGTAAAGACTCCAATACTCGGGTTTAAAATCTTCAAACTGATCTTCAAATACTAATATATAGTTAGCTGTATTCCTTTCCTTAGAGATTGTGTCTTTGAAATAACAAGACGTAAATAAACAAGTAATAGTAATTATTATAAAATTTCTAAATACTTCCTTCATGTATATATATTCTTGTTTATTCTGTTAAAGGAATCATCCAGTAAGAATATGTATAATCCTTATAAGGTAATAAATACTGATCCATAGGTAATCTCCCCCAACTGTTTATACTTCCTAGTCCTTGTTGATATCCATCAATATTTACAAAAACCTCGTTTCTTGCATCAAGCTCACCTGCATGCTTTTGAGTCCTTTCTTCTCCTGAATCTAAATCTTCTTCACTATAATTTAACGCTGAAAAATTAAATGGTTGCTCACCTAAAAAT
>NZ_JACVXB010000013.1 GCF_014596945.1 Aestuariibaculum sediminum
CCACCTCCTAAATTCAAGGCTGTTTCCTGATCTTCAACCCATTGTGCAAAGTCACCATCGGTATAATCACAAGCACTGACTGTAGCGTCTTGTGGTAAAATATCGTATGTAATTGCTGGTGGAGCGGTTATAGTATAAGTAGCTGATGCCATTATTGGATCGATACAAGTATCTGTAATAGTCCAGGTCACTGTGATTTCATCACCACAGGCATTAGCTGTACGCTCTCCTAAATCACTTGATAACATAGGCTCACATCCACCTCCTAAATTCAAGGCTGTTTCCTGATCTTCAACCCATTGTGCAAAGTCACCATCGGTATAATCACAAGCACTTACTGTAGCGTCTTGTGGTAAAATATCGTATGTAATTGCTGGTGCATCTATCCAATTATACGTTACACTAATAGGTTCTGCTGGGGTTTCACAATCATCACTAGCGGTAGCTGTCCAGGTTTGACTTCTATTACAACCATCAACCACAATTTCGCCAGGTGTAACCGTAGGCACTAAATTGTCACTACAATTATCAGTTGCAATAAATGTTGGTTCAACAGGTTCTTCACAACCAAAATCAAATCCATCTGGATACATTTCTGAATTTGTGTGTGTTAAAACAGGAGGGGTATCGTCTGCACCGCTAATTGTTCCGCTATATGCTAGAGCTAGATCGCCAAGCGCATTTGTTATGTAAATTTCAACTAGAATGGTCCAGTCACAATCTGTTGATTCTTCTGTAAATGTTCCATTAGCGACCAATAAATTATTACTTCTTGTTGCACCTAAACACGTGGTTAATAAGTTTGGAGCAGTACCTGAGATTATTAAAGGATTTTCAAATTCTGGCATACAACCAGAGATTTCTATATTAAAATCGTCTGGTATTAACCCGTCACCTCGCGTATAAGATGGTAGTTCGTAAAAATTTCTTAATGTTTGCACACATTGTGCTAATTGAACGCCATCTGCAAACAGCGTATACGTTCTTGTTATTGATTGTATAAGTTCATAACCTGGCTCGGCTGTATCCTCGTTTTCAACTTCTTCAAATTCCATGGTTAACTCTTGTCCGCAATCACTTAAAACATTAAAAACGGAGTATATATCTGTTTCTGTCGGAGGAAAGTCTGCTTGACATTCTAAATCTACATCTTCTAATAAACATGTAGCTTCAGGAACACAACAAACTTCTTGAGATAATAAACCAAAACTTAAATGGCTAATCCCTTTAACCGCTTGACATTCGTTTATTTTATTCTCTACCTTATAATACCAATACACATAACCATCATCATCAGCCATTGTACTACCTAAAAAAGTAATTTTATGGCTTACCTCCTCATGTTGACTATGTACACAGTTTATAGTAGCAACTACCGGTGCGTTTCCACAATCGCTCATTAAATATGAGAAATCACAATTAGCAGCATCAACCGTACCCCCTTCAACAACCTCGATACCTGGTCCTTTTGGTCCTGCTATTGTTAAGTCGTAACATTTATTTCCACTTTTCGGGTTAACCAGTATCTCTCCGCAACAGGCAAAATTATTCGTTTTTAAATAAACGATATCTGCATCATCTCCATTACCATCGAAAGACCTATCGAATTTATAAACGGCGAAGGCATCATTATAAAAATCATCTCCACATGATGCATCACCATCTATAATATTTTCAGGAGTGTGGTTACATTCTAATGGTTCTACATCTATACAGTTATTAGATGCTGAATGATTTAAATGTTGTTCAACGTTTGAATTAACAAAATACTTATCTAAACCAGATACATCAAAATAGTTTTCCTGAATATCAGGTGTAAGTATTCTGTAAGGTACAATGCCATTAGGTGTAGCGTGCGAAAGCCAACCCGACATTAAAAAAACAATAACCACTGAATAAATGGTTATACTTGTAAACTGTTTCCTAAAAGACATAGAAAAACAGCAAAATGATCTCAAGAATGTAGCTTTCTTGAAAAAGTTAGTAAAATTGCTCATTAACATAATAGTAGTTTTAATTAGTAAAAGAACTTTGTCACAACAACTGTAAATTGGAAATTATCAAGCACATTAAACATCTTTAATGGTTTCTAATAACTTTTTCGTAAAGGATAGATAATCGGGCTTTTAATACCCAAAACAAAAGCGAAAATGTGTATTTAAAAATCTGTTATTTCAACAAACTTAAAACACGATTATATTCAGTTAGATTGAGGGCTCTAACAATAGCCACAACAAAAAAGGATGATTCTTTAATATAAACTGTAGAACATACAGCTTCAATTAAGGAATACACATGAAGATATAAGGGCATTAATAATTTTGCTATTAATCAAAATGCACTATAATTTTTTCAGAGAGTAATATAACAAGAGTATGTTTCGTAGTGTAGAAAAGGGATTCATAAAATTATGTAATAAAATACTGTTTAGCAAGTAGAATTTAACTTATTAATAATTTTTAGACCATCTGCAAATTAAAACGTTGTATTGTGATTAAACCGTTCATTTCATCTTAAAATATCAACGTTTTATAGATTATCAAAAATTGAAATAATGATTTTCATTAAATCGTTAATATTTAGTGAAAGTTACTAGCTAATAGTATCGATTTTATATTTTTGATAACATCAAATTTAAAATATAACATGAAAAAACTACTAATCTTATCTACCGCCCTTGCTTTTATGGCATGTAACGAAACTCCTAAAGTGGACTATGCCCTGATTGGAGGTACGATAAAAAATTTAAATCCTAATTCGAGTATTACCATTAACACACCAGATGGTTCTGTAAAAGAAGCAATAGAAATAGCTGAAAATGGTACTTTTAAAGACACGCTTAGCGGTAATAACAACTCTTATATTTTATACGATGGTAAAACACCTGTTTTCTTATACGTAGAACCTGGATTCGACCTTAACGTAAGTTATGATGTTACTGATGCTAAAAATTCATTAATAATTACAGGAATAGGCGCTGAAATTAATAACTATTTAATTGAGAAAAGAGAGTTAGAAACCGAATTGATAGGAAACCCTAGAGAGCTTTATACCATGGAAGAGGCTGATTTTAAAGCCAAATTAAACAACATGAAAGAGAAGCTTATTAGTTTTCTTGAAAACACCAAAGATCTTGATGAGGATTTCAAATCCAAAGAGTTAAGAAACATAAATTATTTATACCTATCTATACATAGTAATTATGAAAATGCACATCGTGCCTTAACACAAAACAACACTTTTAAAGTATCTGATGACTTCATGCCAGATTTAAGCACGGTTGATTTTAATAATTTCGAAGATTATAACTATTCTGTTTATTATCAAAATCTGGCACAAACACATTATAAAGATAAAGCTATGGATTTATCTAAAGATGAAGCCATTGATTACGATATAGCTTATTTAAAATCCATCATTCCTTTAAGTAATCAGGAAATGAAAAATGCTATTTTGTTTAATTTCACCAAAGAATCTCTTGGCAGATCAAATGATATTGATGCTCTCTATAAACTATACATGGACAACTCAACTAACGCAGAAAACAATGCTGCGGTGAAGGAGGTTTATGATAAACTAACAGCTATCGCCAAAGGAAAACCGTCTCCTTCTTTCGCTAATTATGTTAATTATGAAGGTGGAACAACCTCGTTAGCTGATTTAAAAGGAAAATATGTGTACATCGATGTGTGGGCTACCTGGTGTGGGCCATGTAAACGTGAGATTCCTTATTTAAAAGAAGTTGAAGCTAAATTTCACGATAAGAACATAGAATTTGTTAGTATATCAATCGATAAGCAAAAGGACTTTGAAAAATGGAAAACAATGGTTGCTGATAAAGAATTAAAAGGAGTTCAGTTATTTGCAGATAATGATTGGAAATCTCAATTTGTTCAAGATTACCAAATTACGGGTATTCCAAGATTTATTTTGATTGACCCAGCTGGAAATATTGTTAATTCGAATGCACCAAGGCCATCAAACCCAGATTTAACCGAACTATTTTCAACACTAGACATATAAACAATGTTTAAATCACATAAAAAGGCTGCAAATTTTTGCAGCCTTTTTTAGGTTTACTTATTTTCTTCCTGCTCTTGTTGTTGCGTAGTCTCTGGTCGTTTAAATAAATCTAGAAACCCTTCACCTAAATAGCTAATTATATGACTTGCTATTAAATTTTCATACCCATAATCTTCTGATGCTATATCTCCTGACTTACCGTGTAAATAAACTCCAAAAACGGCTGCAATTAGCGGCTCATAACCTTGTGCAACAAGCCCTGTTATTATTCCGGTCAAGACATCTCCACTACCCGCAGTAGCCATGCCAGGATTACCTGTTGCATTTATATACAATTTATTTTCATAAACGGTTATTGTATGAGCTCCTTTAATGACAACCACAACTTTATATTTTTTAGAAAAAGCTTTCACTTTATCAATTTTGTCAAAGTCATCATCCCAAGTTCCTATTAAACGTTCTAATTCTTTTGGGTGTGGCGTTAACACAGAACCTTTAGGTAAATAACTCATTAAATCAAGTGATTTTGACAAGATGTTAAGCCCGTCGGCATCTACTACCAATGGCTTTTTATTCGTTTCTAAATATTTTGAAAAAGCATCTATAGTATTTTCTGAGGTTCCCATACCTATACCAATGCCTATAACCGTGGGTTCAAAGTTATATGATATATTCGTGATTTCCATTTCGTTGTTATCAGTAATTACCATAGCTTCAGGAAACGAAGATTGTAATGGAATATAACCACATTTTGGCACGTAAGAAGAAACTAATCCAGCACCTGTTGCTAACGCCGCTTTCGAGGCTAAAATTACTGCTCCAATTTTACCATAGCTACCGCCTACTATTAAAGCGTGACCAAAATGACCTTTATGTGAAAATCTATTTCTAGGTATATAAAGTGGGATGACTTCATTTTTACCTATTACATTAGCTTCTGTTTCGGTTTCAAAAATATATGTGTTATCAAATCCTATATCCAAAACTTCCCACTGATCGGTGAACTTAGCTGTGTCGGGTAGAAAAAACACAAGTTTCGGATTCACAAAACTTAACGTGTAATTAGCCTTAACAACACACAAATCACTTTCAGGAACTTTATTTGTTTGTAAACCGGATGGAATATCTACCGAAAGTGTAAAAGCTCTAGACGCATCTAAATGTTTGAAGAGTAGCAATACCCATCGCTGTATTGGGCGGTTTAGACCTATACCAAAAATAGCATCTACTATGATATCTTTTTCACGTATTTCAGGAAATTCATCTCCTTCTTTTAATAAGGTAGGCCAGTCTTTTGTAACCTGCTTAATTCTATCATAATTAATTAAAAAATCTTTCGATCGTTTATCACTGTAATTAACAATATATGTTTTAACGTTATAACCATCCAATATTAAATGCCTTGCCAAAACCAAACCATCTCCCCCATTGTTTCCAATACCGCAAAAAATATGAATTGGTACTTGTGCTCCCTGCATATGCTGGTGAATCCAATTAAAGATTTGAATTCCGGCACGTTCCATTAAATCCGTAGAGCTTATATTTTGGCGTTCTACAGTTAAACGGTCTCCTTTGTAAATCTGTTCTTTAGAAAATATTTTCATTTATTCTATGTATCGTTTAGTTCCAATATTTTTTTAAGCATCACCAATTAAGTGATTGAATTCGTTTTGTCGAATTTTCAATTCTTAAAACCTATCATGAATTTTATTAAATTAAAATCTGCCCATTATAAGAATACCATAAAAAATTATAATTTGTTTTTTTATAACATTAAAAGTAATACATTTGACATGTTCTATTACAGAAATAATGATTCTTTTAAACCAAAATACTAGCCTAATGCACGCTTTTTCAACAAAAGGGCAGACTTCTATTTTTGGTACAACTACAATTATTACAACCCTTTGGGGTTGCTAATTATATATCTACTTCGGGCTAGTTTTGTAATTATACAATTACAATCAAAAAAACATTTTTTATTAAAACATCAACTAATTAAAACATGAAAGTTTTAAAATTTGGAGGAACTTCTGTTGGTTCATCAAAAAACATTAACAACGTTATAAATATTCTACAAAATTATGCTAAAACTGATGCTATTGTATGTGTCGTTTCGGCTGTTGGCGGGATTACAGACAAGTTACTTTTAGCTGGTAGGCAAGCCAAAAATAAAGACAATAATTATTTAGAAACGTTCGAACTTATTAAGGATATTCATTTTAAGCTTATAAAAGAGCTTAATTCTGATAACCATGATAGTATTGTTTCCTATGTGGAGGATAAATTAAATGCGTTGAAAAGTTTGTTGGATGGCATCTTTTTAATCAATGAATTGTCACCAAAAACATCGGATAAATTAGTGAGTTTTGGCGAATTACTTTCTTCGTACATTATTGCTGAAACTATGAAAAATAGGGATATGTCGGCAGCACGAAAAAATTCGCAAGACCTTATTCTTACCAATTCTAATTTCACAAAAGCCGAAGTGAATTACGGAGTTACCAATACTAACATACAAGCTTATTTTAAAGAAGCTAAAGAACAAGTTACCATATTACCAGGTTTTATTTCAAAATCTAGATTAGGGGAGCAAACAACGCTGGGACGTGGTGGTTCAGATTTTACGGCTGCCATAGTTGCCGCTGCTTTAAAAGTAGAACAATTAGAAATATGGACCGATGTTAGTGGGATGTTTACAACTAACCCTAAATTAGTAAAACAAGCTTATCCTATTAAAAAAATATCCTATCAGGAAGCAATGGAACTTTCGCATTTTGGTGCTAAAGTTCTATATCCTCCTACGGTACAACCTGTGTTGGATTTAAATATTCCAATACATATAAAAAACACCATGGAACCGGAAGCTGTTGGTACTATAATATCAAATGAAGAAATTCCAGCTAACGGGTCCGTAGTAAAAGGGATTAGTAATATTGGAAATATTGCACTAATCACTTTACAAGGTAGTGGTATGGTAGGTATTCCCGGATTTTCCAAACGTTTGTTCGAAACCTTATCACAGGAAAAAATAAATGTTATTCTTATCACACAAGCATCTTCAGAACATTCTATTTGTTTAGGAATTGATGAAAGTGATACCGAAATAGCTAAAAACGCCATCGATGCTACTTTTGAAAACGAAATACAACTACATAAAATAGACCCTATTCTTGTCGAAAAGGGACTTTCAATTGTAGCTTTAGTTGGTGATAACATGAAAAATCATCAAGGTATTAGTGGTAAAATGTTTAGTGCGCTAGGACGAAATAATATTAATATCAGAGCGATTGCTCAAGGCGCTTCTGAAAAAAATATTTCTGCCGTTATTGCGGAAAAGGATGTAAAAAAAGCCTTAAACACTTTACATGAGCAGTTTTTTGAATCTAAAACAAAACAACTTAATGTCTTTATCACTGGAGTTGGTAATGTTGGCGAAAAACTGGTTGAGCAAATAAAACAGCAACGTAAATATTTAAAGGAAAATCTTAAAATAAACCTTCGAGTAGCAGGTTTGTCGAATTCCAGAAAAATGATTTTTAATGAGGACGGCATCGATTTAAGCGATTGGAAAGTTCAATTAAATAATGGAGAATCAGCTTCATTAGAAGGTTTTTTCGAAAATACCAAAGCACTAAACTTACGTAATAGTATTTTTGTTGATGTTACTGCAAATAGCGATGTAGCCAATTTATATCAACATTATTTACGTCAGAGCATAGGTGTTGTAGCCTGTAACAAAATAGCTTGTTCAAGTGATTTTGACAACTATAAATTATTAAAACGTTTATCGCTTAAATACAATGCGCCATTTTTATTTGAAACCAATGTTGGTGCTGGATTACCTATTATAGATACCTTAAATAATCTTGTAGCTTCTGGCGATAAAGTAACCTCTATCCATGCTGTTTTGTCTGGAAGTTTAAACTTTGTATTTAATAATTTTAATGACAACACTAAATTTTACGATGTTGTTAAACAGGCTGCTGCCGAAGGATACACCGAGCCGGACCCCAGAATTGATTTAAGTGGCGTAGATGTTGCAAGAAAAATTTTAATCTTAGCAAGGGAAAGTGGTATCGAAATGAATTTAGAAGATATCGAAAACAAACCATTTTTATCCGAGGCAGGCTTAAAAAGTACTAGTGTAGATGATTTTTATAAAACTTTAATTGCAGACGAAGCCCATTATCAGGCATTATATGCATCGGCGAAAGCCAAAGGGTGTCAGTTAAAATATGTAGCACAATTTAATGAAGGTAAAGCAAATGTGAGTTTACAAGAAATTCCATCAGACCACCCGTTTTACAATTTAAAAGGTAGCGATAACATCGTGATGTTTTACACGAACCGCTACGCTAATCAACCAATGATCATCAAAGGTGCGGGTGCTGGTGCCGATGTTACCGCATCAGGTTTATTTGCCGATATTATTAGAATTGGAAATAACTAAAAAATGGTCTCTGTTAAACACAATTTAAGATGACTTTGTATAAAAAAAGTACCAGCTATTGCTCTAGTGCAGCTGAAAACTATCTGATAGAAAAAATGAATGAAATAAAAATATTTTCACCAGCTACAGTAGCTAACGTTGCCTGCGGTTTCGATGTTATGGGCTTTTGCCTAGACAGTGTTGGTGACGAGATGGTAATTAGAAAAGTAGAAAAAAAAGGTATTCATATAACACATATAGAAGGCTTTGATTTACCTTACCAAGCAGATGAAAATGTAGCAGGTGTTTCAGCTTTAGCTATGTACAATGCTTTAGATGTCGATTTTGGCTTTGAAATTGAAATTTACAAAAACATTAAACCTGGTAGCGGTATAGGCAGTAGTGCTGCAAGTGCTGTTGGTAGTGTTTTCGGCATAAATGAGCTACTAGGCCGTCCGTTTAACAAAACACAACTTACCGAATTTGCTATAAAAGGAGAAGCTTTGGCCAGTAAATGCGAGCATGCCGACAATCTGGCTCCTGCTATGTTTGGAGGTTTTACACTTGTAAAAAGTTTAGATCCTTTAGAAATTCTTGAAATTCCTTGTCCTGAAAATTTATACGCTACAATAATTCATCCTCAAATAGAAATAAAAACGAGTGAGGCCAGAGCTATTTTACCTAAAGATGTGGCCTTGAATAATGCAATTACCCAGTGGGCAAATTTTGGCAGTTTAATTCATGGGTTACACACTAGCAATTTTGGTTTAATACAAAGATCTTTAAATGACGTTATTGTTGAACCTTATCGAAGTCAACTGATTCCATATTATGATGAAGTGAAAAAGGCAGCCTTACATGCAGGGGCATTAGGTGCAGGAATTTCGGGTTCAGGACCTTCCGTTTTCACACTAAATGAAGGCTTAGAAACCGCTAATAACGTTGCTGAAAGTATAAAAGCCATATACGCAAAAACAGATATTGATTTCGATGTTCATGTTTCCCCAATAAACACTTACGGAATCAAAATATTAAACTAACTATTGATTATTACTTGATAATAAAATGAACTATTACTCATTAAACCACCAAGCACCAAAATCATCGTTTAAAGATGCAGTTATAAAAGGATTGGCTCCTGATAAAGGGTTATACTTTCCAGAAACCATAGCGCCACTTCCGAAGTCATTTTTTGAAAATATAGATAACTTATCCTATTCTGAGATTGCTTTTGAAGCCATCAAACAATTTGTATCACCTGAAATACCAGAGGAAACCCTTAAAACTATTGTTGAAGAAACGCTTTCTTTTGAATTTCCTGTTATTCAATTAAACGAAAATATCTCTGTATTAGAACTTTTTCATGGGCCAACAATGGCGTTTAAAGATGTTGGCGCTCGATTTATGGCGCGTTGTCTAGGATATTTCAACAAAAACAATGAAAAAGAAGTAACGGTTTTAGTAGCCACATCGGGAGATACTGGAGGTGCTGTTGCCAACGGATTTTTAGGTGTTAAAGGGGTTAATGTAGTTATACTCTACCCTAGCGGAAAAGTTAGCGATATTCAGGAAAAGCAATTAACTACTTTAGGTCAAAATATAAAAGCTTTGGAAGTTAATGGCACTTTTGATGATTGTCAGGCTATGGTAAAAAAAGCTTTTTTAGATGATAGCCTTACCAATAAGATGCAACTCACATCTGCAAATTCCATAAATGTGGCGCGTTGGTTACCCCAACTATTTTATTTTATGTTTGCCTACAAGCAGTTACATAATAAACATAAAGATATCGTGTTTTCGGTTCCTAGTGGAAACTTTGGAAATATATGTGCTGGTATGATGGCGCAGCAACTAGGTTTACCTATTAAACATTTCGTAGCTTCAAATAACGCTAATAATGTGGTAACACGCTACCTAGTATCAAAATTATACGAACCAAAACCATCTATTCAAACCATTAGTAATGCTATGGATGTAGGGGCGCCAAGTAATTTTATCCGTATTCAGGAAATTTATAAGAACAATTTTGAAAATTTAAAACAAAACCTATCATCTTTCAGTTATTCTGATGATGAAACCAGAGTAGCAATGAAAGAAATATACAATAAATATAATTATGTTGCCGACCCGCATGGTGCAGTTGGTTATCTTGGATGCAAAGCCTATTTAAAAGAAAACCCGAATACACACTGTGTGTTTTTAGAAACTGCACATCCTACCAAATTTTTGGATGTAGTTGAAGATGTTATTCAAGAAAAACAACCTTTACCAGAACAAATAAAAGAGGTAATTGATAAAGAAAAAGAATCGTTTGTCATTACCGGTTATGATGATTTAAAGGATTTTCTTTTAAACTAAAAAAAAGGTGTTTCTTTGAGGAACACCTTTTTTTTGAAACATCTGAATCATTATATTTACACCGCAAACATTCTAATTTAATCACTCCCAGCTTATCATTTTAAAGATGAATTTAAACCAATTTTCAACACTATTACTTAGTCTTACCTTAGTCGTTTCTTGTGCAAAATCTGCAAAAAAAAAGGAAGACAAACCAAGTCAGCGTCCAAATATTATTTTTATCATGTCTGACGATCATGCCTATCAGGCCATAAGTGCCTACAGCGATAAATTAACCACTACACCTCATATTGACCGAATTGCAAAGGAGGGAATATTATTTACCAATGCCACCGTTACAAATTCTATATGTGCCCCTTCACGGGCAACTATTCTAACAGGAAAACACACACATATTAACGGGAAAATAGATAATTTATCACCATTTGACACCACACAAGTTACTTTCCCTCAATTATTTCAGAAGGCAGGATATCAAACGGCGATGTTTGGAAAACTTCACTTTGGGAATAATCCTAAAGGTGTTGATGACCTTATGATTTTACCGGGTCAAGGAAGCTATATAAATCCCGATTTTATTACAAAGAATGGCGAAAAGATCAATAAACAGGGGTATGCTACCGATATCATTACAGATATGTCTATCGAGTGGATGGACAAAAAGCGTGATACAACAAAACCGTTTTTATTGATGTATTTACACAAAGCACCCCACAGAGCTTGGTGGCCAAAACCTGATAAATTTAAAGAATATACACAGAAAACTTTCCCAGAACCTGAAACTCTTTTTGATGATTATGCCTCACGCGGAACAGCTGCAAAAACAGCAGAAATGAACATCTTAAAACATATGCTTCTGTCTTACGATTTAAAAGTATTTCCTAAAACCATCGAAGAATTAGGCATTGAAGTTGATGAAAGAAATGCAAAACTATTTAATTATAGTGAGTTTCATAGAATGAATGACGAGCAAAAAGCTATGTATATGCCTATTTTAGATTCTATAAATCTAGACTTTAAATCCAAATGGTTAACCATGAGCGAAAAAGAAAAGACAAAATGGAAATACCAACGCTATATGCAGGACTATCTGGCATGTATATCGAGTGTAGATGACAATATAGGGCGTGTTCTTAACTATTTAAAAGCGAACAACCTGGAAGATAACACTATAGTGGTATATACTTCCGACCAGGGATTTTATTTAGGAGAACACGGTTGGTTTGATAAGCGATTTATGTACAGCGAATCATTTAAAACACCGCTCATGATAAAATGGCCCAATAAAATAAAACCTGGTATTACAAGCGATGAAATGGTACAAAATTTGGATTTTGCGCAAACATTTTTAGAAGCTGCTGGAATAGCTATTCCTGATGATATGCAAGGAGAAAGTTTATTGCCGCTGTTAACTGGTAATACAAAAGAATGGAATAGAGATGGTGTATATTATCATTACTACGAATATCCTGGGGAACATGCAGTTAAAAGGCATTATGGAATGGCTACCAAAGACTTTAAGTTAATTCATTTTTATCATGATGTTGATGAATGGGAACTATACGATTTAAAAAAGGACCCACAGGAAATGACTAATGTTTACAACAATCCAGAATACAGTGAGATAGTTACTAAGCTTAAACAGGAACTAAAAGCTATGCGTTTAAAATATAAAGATTCACCTGAATTAGATCAGAAATTTATAAAGCGATATAACGAAAAAAAAGATACCCATTAAATTTTAAAAAGCGTTTCATTTTTGAGACGCTTTTTTTATTAAAAAAGAGATATAGCACATTTTCAAACAACATAAATCGCGTAACTTTATACATTAACAACAAACGTCATGAAAACCGAAAAGGAAAAAATGCTTGCAGGAGAACCTTTTGATGCGCATTGTGATGAAATGATAAACATCAGAACAAGAATAAAACATATCCTGCATAAACTTAACGTTACAGAATATTACACCGAAAAATTTCAGAAAACAATTAATGAGCTTTGTCCGAATTCTGCCAAGAATATCCATTTAGAACCTCCGTTTCATTGTGACTATGGTGAGAATATATTTGCTGGTGATGGTGTTTTTATAAACTTTGGAGCCGTAATACTTGATGGTGCCAAAGTAACTATTGGTCGAAAAACGTTAATAGCTCCGGGTGTTCATATTTATACGGCCAGGCATCCCCTTGAAATTGAAGACCGGCGTGTCTGGGAAGATGTGAGACCAGTAACTATTGGAGAAGAATGTTGGATTGGTGGTCATGCCACCATTTGCCCAGGTGTAACCATTGGAGATCGAGCAGTTATTGGAGCTGGTTCGGTAGTTACCAAAGATATTCCAGCAGATTGTTTAGCAGTTGGTAACCCTGCTAGAGTAATAAAAAAACTTAATCAGAAAATTAAATGAATCTTACCGATTGGCTGGGCTTTATGGGTGTTGCACTCATCCTTTTGGCTTATATTTTAAACGTAACAAACACAATATCAAATTCACACATTGCCTTCATTTTATTAAATTGCATTGGTGCAACAATGGCTTGCTATGCATCTGTGCTTTTAAATTATTGGCCTTTCATTATTCTTGAAGGAGTTTGGGCTTTGGTTTCATTGGTAGCACTTCTTAAAACCCTTACAAATACGACTAATATATCATAACCACATCCATCAACTGTAATTTCTTAAGTTCAATTTAACTTTTCATAAAATAAGCGATCTATAAAATTTCAATACATTTGCGGAACAAACTAAAATAATACGTAAATGAAAAACACAGCCTTAACAGAAACTCATATTGCCCTGGGCGCTAAAATGGTACCTTTTGCAGGATATAACATGCCGGTACAATACGAAGGAGTAAATATTGAACACGAAACAGTAAGAAACGCTGTTGGTGTTTTTGATGTATCACACATGGGTGAGTTTTTAATTGAAGGCGAACATGCTTTAACTTTAATACAAAAAGTTTCTAGTAACGATGCTTCTAAATTAACGGTCGGAAAAGCCCAATATAGCTGTATGCCTAATGATAATGGCGGTATTGTAGACGATTTAATTATCTACAAAATAAAAGAAGAACAATACTTATTGGTTGTTAATGCGAGTAATATTGATAAAGATTGGAATTGGATTCAATCTAAAAACGATGTAGGAGCCCAAATGCGTAATTTAAGTGATGATTACTCATTACTTGCTATCCAAGGCCCTAAAGCTATCGAAGCTATGCAAAGTTTAACAAGTCACGATTTGTCGGCTATTAAATTTTACTCTTTTGAAGTTGGCGATTTTGCAGGTATAGATAATGTTATTATTTCTGCTACAGGATATACAGGAAGCGGCGGATTTGAAATTTATGTAAAGAATGACGATGTAAAACAAGTATGGGACAAAGTTTTTGAAGCAGGTGCCGATTTCGGTATAAAACCAATTGGTTTAGCTGCTAGAGACACTTTACGTCTTGAAATGGGGTATTGCCTTTACGGAAATGATATCGACGATACCACCTCTCCTATCGAAGCAGGTTTGGGTTGGATTACAAAATTTACGAAAGACTTTACTAATGCTGATGCTTTGAAAGCACAAAAAGAAAATGGTACAGAGCGTAAACTTGTGGCATTCGAATTAAATGAGCGCGGTATTCCACGTCAAGGCTATGATATCGTAGATACTGACGGAAACAAAATAGGCCATGTAACCTCTGGAACTATGTCACCTAGTTTAGGAAAAGGTATCGGTTTAGGATATGTTCCAACAGATTTATCGGCCGTAAACAACACGATACACATTCAAATAAGAAAAAATAGTGTTCCGGCAAAGGTAGTAAAACTACCCTTTTACAAAGGATAAACTCATAAATTCTATGTAAATGAAAAGGCTGGCCAACAAAGGAAAACATAGAATACTTATTTTAGGGGCTAGCGGCTTTTTAGGTAATGCCATATACAAAGAGCTATGCCCCTACTTTAACACCTTTGGAACGTACAATATTAATAACAGCCAGTTAGAAAAAAATCAACATTTTTTTCAGTATAATTTTCAGGAAGACGATATTTATGAAATTTTAAATATCGTAAAACCAAGTATTATCATTTCGGCACTTCGCGGTGACTTTGCAACCCAATTTATTGCACACAAACACATTTCCGAATACATTTCCAGCCACAATACAAAATGCATATTTTTATCTTCAGCTAATGTTTTCGATGCTTATAGTAAATATCCCAGTTATGAGGAAGATAAAACCCTTAGCAACAGTATATATGGTCATTTTAAGATAAAAATTGAAAATATGCTTTTAAGGTTACCAAAAAAGAAAGTCGCTATTTTAAGGCTTCCTATGGTTTTTGGGCCTTACTCCCCGCGTTTAAAAGAACTGGCACAATTAATTAAAGACAAGGAACCTGTAGAAATTTTCCCTAATCTTATCATGAATGTAACCACTCACACTAAACTGACTCAGCAAATTCATTATATAATTAATCGTAATAAATCGGGGGTGTTTCATTTAGGAAGTACAGATTTGGTGCATCATGACGAATTTATCCGGGAAATAATTAATGTATCGGGACTAAAAAAAGCAATCTATAAAAGAGTATATACCACAAACGACGACCGCTATTTAGCCGTTTTACCGAAATACAATATGCTGCCAAAAAATTTGCAATTACTTAGTCAGGAAATTTTAACAGAGTTGGAAATATAATTGATTTTACAATCCGAAATTACTACATTGTGGTTAATTATTACAACTATTAAAATCATTAATTATGAGCAAATTATCAGAACAAGATATTGAAAAACGTTTATTACATTTACCAGAATGGGACTATTACGACGATGCCATACATGCCGAATTTGAATTTGAAAATTTTAAAGACTGCTTTAGTGCGATGAGTCGCATCGCATTTGAATGTGAAGCCTTAAATCACCATCCTGATTGGTCTAACACCTATAATGTGCTTACTATTTCTTTATCAACACACTCAGAACACGGCGTAACCGACAAGGATTTTGCATTAGCCAAAGCCATCGAAGCCATTGTCGAACCCGAAGATGAAGATTAATCAATAACAATTTTAAATGTAATGCATAAGCTTTACAGATTTTTTTAAATTTGCATTCGGATAAAAAACAATAACCTTGAAACGCCAAGCTTTAAATGGCGGTAACATAAAGATTTTATAATATGGGAAGAGCTTTTGAGTTTAGAAAAGCACGTAAAATGAAACGCTGGTCGGCAATGAGTAAGGCGTTTACTCGCATTGGTAAAGATATTGTAATGGCAGTAAAAGAAGGCGGTCCCGACCCGGATAGCAACTCAAGATTGCGTGCAGTCATTCAAAATGCCAAATCGGTAAACATGCCAAAAGACAATATTGAACGTGCTATAAAACGTGCTTCCGATAAAAGTCAAGGCGATTACAAAGAAGTTATTTTTGAAGGTTACGCACCTCACGGTATTGCCATATTAGTTGAAACTGCAACCGACAACAACACGAGAACCGTTGCTAATGTGCGTAGTTATTTTAATAAGTGCGAAGGTAGTTTAGGAACTTCTGGCTCTGTAGTTTTTATGTTCGATCACACTTGTAATTTCAAGGTGAAAGCTGAAGGTTTGGACATGGAAGAACTTGAGTTAGAACTTATAGATTTTGGTGTTGAAGAAATTTTTGAAGACACTGAAGAGGATGCCGATGGCAACGAAGTTACTAGCGTAATGATTTACGCCCCTTTTGAAAGCTTTGGTAAAATACAAGCCTATTTAGAAGATAATAACATCGAAATTTTATCATCTGGTTTTGAGCGCATACCTCAAGTCACTAAAAAATTAAATGAAGAACAAGTCGCTGATGTTGAAAAACTATTGGAAAAACTTGAGGAAGACGACGATGTGCAAAATGTATATCATACCATGGAAGAAAGTGCTGAGTAATAATTAGAATTTTCAGATAATATTTAAAGGCTATCAATAATTATGATAGCCTTTCCTATTTTAATTAAATTCTTAACACAAAGTTGTTGTTTATTAATAGTTTTTCCTCCAATAAGTTTTAATTTTAATATTCAAATTTTAACCATAAAAAATGAATAAAACTATAAAATGGGGTATTATCGGTTGTGGTGATGTTACTGAAATTAAAAGTGGACCTGCATATAAATTTACAAAAGGATTTGAGCTAGTCGCCGTAATGCGGCGTAATCTCGAAAAAGTGAAAGACTACGCTAAACGCCACCAAATTCAAAAATACTATACAGATGCCGATCAATTAATAAACGATTCCGATATTGATGCGGTTTATATAGCAACCCCTCCCGATTCACATATGTTTTATGCTCTAAAAGTTGCAAAAGCAGGTAAGATATGTTGTATTGAAAAACCTATGGCTCCTAATTACGAGCAAAGCTTAACCGTTTACAATGCTTTTAAAGATAAAAACATCCCTCTTTTCGTAGCTTATTACCGCCGCTCCTTACCGAGGTTTACGCAAATAAAATCATGGATCGATAATAATGACATTGGAACAGTAAGACATATAAATTGGCAATTTAGTAAACCTGCATCTTCCATTGATATTTCTGATGAATATTACTGGAGAACCGATTCTAAAATTGCACCTGGAGGCTACTTTGACGATTTAGCAAGTCATGGATTAGATTATTTTACTTTTGTTTTAGGTCCTGTTAAAGAAGTTAAAGGTTTTGCTGTGAATCAAGCAAATAATTACACTGCCAAAGATGCTATTACGGCCTGTTGGATTCATGAAAATAACATTACGGGATCAGCCTACTGGAATTTTAACTGTAACGACCAATTGGATAAGGTCATCATTCAAGGAACTGAAGGTTACATTGAATTTGCAATTTTTCAAGACAAACCAATCAAATTGAGAAGTAATAATAATAGAGAAACGTTACACATCGAACATCCTAAACATGTTCAAATGCATCATGTAGAAGATATGCGTAATATGCTTTTGGAAGAAAACTATATACACCCTTCACTTGGAGGCACAGCACTTCACACCAGTTGGATAATGGATAAAATATTAGGTGTTTTATAAAATATTCTTTAAATATTTTAACGTTTCTATAGGAATTCTTTAAACTGATAATAAGTATTTTTAGCTTCAAAATTTTTGAAAACAATAATCAAATAATGAAGCAAAAAAGAATGAACCTGAAGTACTATGCCTGTGTCGCATTAGCTACTTTTTGTTTTTTGAACACTTCCTCGCTAGAAGCTCAAAGCAAAAAAAAGAAAAAACGTAAAAATGCTGATACCGAAGCGGTTGCGCAAAACACAAAAAAAAGTAAAGATAAATCGATTGCAGATTTTATAAAATCCAGTAAAGAAATCGATGGTCTATTTAAAATCTATCAAGACACCATAAACGGTTCTTTACAAATGATTATTTCGGAAGACCAAATTGGTAAAGAATTCATTTATTTTAGCCAGATTTCTAATGGTGTTATGGACGCTGGTCGAATTATTAAAGGGTCGTATCGAGATTCAAAAGTGTTTAAAATTGAGAAATATTTCAATAGAATTGATTTTGTAACTCAAAATACAGCTTTTTATTTCGATCCTGAAAACCCTTTGTCTAGGTCTAAAGACGCCAATATTAGCCATGGCAATATGGCAAGCATAGATATAACAGCTTATGATAAAGACAAAAAATTATACTTGATTAAAGCTGATAATCTATTTTTAGGAGAAACATTTTCGCAGGTAAAGAATCCTTCAGGACCTGGTTCAAAACCAACAGATTTTAAACTTGGGAATTTAGACAAATCTAAAAGTAAAATTTTACAGATAAGCAATTATCCGGAAAATATCAATATGGAGGTTGAGTATGTATACTCTTCGCCTTACGTATTAAATAATGGATCAAACGCTGTTGCCGATGGCAGAAATGTGAGCTTAAAGGTATATCACAGTTTAATAGCTATGCCGGAAAACGGTTATGAACCGCGATTCGACGATCCTAGAGTTGGTTTTTTTACTACAGAAATGGATGATAAAACCTCGGCAAGTTCTACGCCATATCACGATTTAATTCATCGTTGGAATCTGGTGAAAAAAAATCCGGAATTAGAAATTTCTGAACCTGTAAAACCAATCACTTGGTGGATTGAAAATACAACTCCTTTAGAATGGAGAGAAACAATTAAAGCAGGTGTTTTACAATGGAACAAAGCCTTTGAAAAAGCTGGCTTTAAAAATGCAATGGTTGTAAAAGTACAACCAGACGATGCCACTTGGGATGCCGGTGATATACGTTATAATGTTTTACGCTGGACCTCCTCTCCTAACCCTCCTTTTGGAGGTTATGGCCCGAGTTTTGTAAACCCTAGAACTGGTGAAATTTTAGGAGCAGATATCATGCTAGAGTTTGCTCATTTTTCTAACCGTGTTTTTTACGATAAAGTCTTTGAGTTAGCATCAACTACCGAAGCTTTTGAAAATAACGAAAACACAATTAATGATCATAAATTTTGTACACTGGGCGCAGAATTACATGACGAAATGATGTTTGCCAGTACTGTAGCCGAAGCTGCCGGTGCCACAGAACTTGAATTAGTTCGCATTAAAAGAGAATCGATGATGGCTTTAATTATGCATGAAGTAGGTCATACTTTAGGCTTAAACCACAATATGAAAGCCAGCCAGTTATATTCGCCTGAACAATTAAACGATCCCGAATTTATACAAGGAAAATGTTTAACGGCATCGGTTATGGATTATGCCGCTTTAAACGTTACCAGAGACCGTAACAAACAAGGACAATACGACGATGTAACTGTTGGACCTTATGATATTTGGGCGATTCAATTAGGGTATACACCTTTCAAAACAGAAAAGGAACGTCAGGATTTATTAAGTGAATCAACAAAACCTGAACATATTTTTGGAAATGACGCCGACGATATGCGTGCTCCAGGTAAAGCTATCGACCCACGCGTAAATGTTTCCGATCAATCTAACGATCAAATTGCATGGGGCATTGACCGTATAGAAATGTCTAACGACTTAATGAAGGATCTGAAAAATGATTTCAGTAAAACTGGAGAATCATATCAGGAATTAAGACGTGTTTATTATTTATTGTCTTCTCAAAAATCATCTGCTGCAAATGCCATTTCAAGATTTATTGGAGGAGTTTACGTTGAGCGCGCTATGGTAGGACAAGAAGGAGCAAAACAACCGTATACACCAGTAAGTTTCAAAGACCAAAAACGTGCTATGAACGCATTAAGTAAATATGTTTTTGCTCCTGATGCCTTTGCTGCCCCTAACGATTTATATAATTATCTGGCCATGCAACGACGTGGGTTTAATTTCAGATCTGCTCCAGAGGATCCTAAAATTCACGATCAGGTATTAGGCTACCAAAAATCGGTTTTAAGCCATATATTACATTATAATACATTACAACGCATTTCTGATTCGGAATTATATGGAAACACATATACCCTATCTACTATGATGACCGATTTAAACGATGCTATTTTTAAATCGGATATTAATGGAAACGTAAATTCATTTAGACAAAATTTGCAATTAGAGTATACCAACACGCTTATTGATATGCTTGTAGGTCCTAGAAGTTCGAGATATTCAAACCTCGCGCAATCAATGGCGTTATACAATTTGAAAACCATAAAGACGATGACTAATTCCGGAGGAAATATTTCATCAAAAGCGCATAAACAGCACTTAAGAGCATTAATAGATAATGCTTTAAAAGAAATTAAATAACAACGTTAATTATGTTACAAAAGAAAAGCTACTTCAAATGAAGTAGCTTTTTTTATTTGATATGTAGCAAGATAATGTTTCTTTTTAGGGACAAGGAATTGTTTACTTTATGTTTCATTAAAAACTACACATGTTGTAAAATTCAAAACCCATGCCAAACCCATTTAAAGATAGGTTTTTTAACAAAACTTTTACTACATTTTTTTATATAAACTTATTAATTTGCCTGGAGTCATTATGGTCTTCCAGTTTTTGCCCAAAGCATTTTCCCAAAGTGGTTCTAATCCATATGCGATGTTTACTAAAATATTAAAATCTGCATCAGTTAAATTAGCACACAAACCTTGAGGTAAAGATATATTGTGTTTTTCTTTCATTTCTTTGAACAATTTTACGCCCTCCGGGTAAAACTCTTCTAAATGATCAAAAACAATACAATTACCAATTCCATGTTTGGTACCTAACAAATAAGCCAGACCATAACTCATGGCATGTGCAATTCCCACCTGAGAATAAGCAATACTCATTCCTCCATGCCAAGAAGCCATCATTAATTTTTCTTGAGCTTCCGTTTCGTCTAACGTACCATTCAGAAAAATTTCTTTACATAAATCATAAGCCTTTTCACCATAACTCTGGCTAAATGCGTTTAGATAAGACCCTTCTAAAGACTCTACACAATGAATAAAACAATCCATACCCGTATAAAACCATTGCGCTTTAGGTACGTCTTTAGTTAGTTCAGAATCTAAAACAACCTGATCGAAAGGTGTATAATCTGAATTAATTCCTAATTTTTTCTCTGGCCCGGTAAGTACTGTAGTTCTTGATACTTCTGCTCCTGTTCCTGAAATGGTAGGAATACCAACATGGTAAATGGCTTCATTTTTAACCAAATCCCAACCTTGGTAGTCTTTAGCTTCGCCTTCGTTCGTTAACATAATAGCTACAGCTTTAGCCAAATCTAACAACGTACCTCCTCCGATACCAATTATTCCTGATGGACGCTCTTTTGTAGTTAAAATAATATCTTCTACTAATGCATCAACCTGAGAGGTTTTGGGTTCTTCGTTTGCTGAAATAAAAATAATTCTATCGTCGTACGACAAAGGAACTCTTGAGGTTAACCATGCATTTCCTTTAAATACATCGTCTACCAAAAAAATAAATGGTGCTTTTGAATTTAGACGCTTTGGTTCTAAAATATCATTTAGCTGATTGAAACTACCTCGACCAAAAATAACTCTTGGTACCATGGGAAAGTTTTTATAACTCATTTAATATGCTTTCTGTTTGGATGTTCAAAAATAACTTTATTTTAAGATTATACTTAAAATTTCAGAGGTGTTTTTATGAAAAATAACACAAAAATAAATTATTCTAAAAGTGTAATTAGTTGCCTTAAACTTTTTATTGTTTTATAATTTTTTCCATTGGTCTCCTTTTCAGACACTTGCTCATGCGCCCAAGTAGTGTGGAACGGTATATGAACAGCATGTGCTTTTATATTTACTAAAGGTAAGATATCCGACCTTAAAGAATTACCAACCATTAAAAATTCAGATGGATTAATATCTAAATGATTAAGTAGTTTACTGTAATTTTCTTCTTTTTTATCACTTAAAACTTCAATATGATGGAAATACTTACTCAATCCTGATTTTTCCAATTTTCGTTCCTGATCCAGTAAATCACCTTTAGTGGCTAAAATTAATCGATACGTTTTAGATAGTGCCTTTAATACATCCTCAACCCCGTCCAGCAGTTCTACTGGTTTATTAAGCATATCCTTACCAATATTTAAAATAGCTTCAATAGCTTGCTGCGAGACATTATAATTTGATTGCTCCAACGCACTTTCAACCATAGATAAAACAAAGGCTTTAACACCATAGCCGTATAAAGGCAAATTATCAATTTCCTTTTTGAAAAGTTCCTGATCAAGTTTATTCAGGGTTTCGTATTCAGACAATAAATTGCCAAATTTCTGTTCGGCTTCACGAAAATAGGTTTCATTCACCCATAGTGTGTCATCGGCATCAAAACCTATCACCTTAATATTTTGATAGTTTACTTCCATATTTTTTTTGCGCGTTCAAGATCTTCGGGTGTATCTATTTCTACCCCTTCCACATCCGTTTCTACCATTTTTATACGTTTACCGTATTCTAAATATCGTAACTGCTCTAGTTTTTCAGAGGCCTCCAAGGTTAACATGGGCAAGCGATAAAAATCAAGAATAGCCTCTTTTCTAAAAGCATATACTCCTTTGTGTTTATAATATTTTACGTTAACCGATTTATCTCTGGGATACGGAATTGGGCTTCTGGAAAAATATAAAGCAAAATCAAAATGATCTAAAACAACTTTTACGGTATTCGGATTTTTTATATCATCCTCATCGGTGATATGAACCATTAAAGAAGCCAAATCAATAGATTTGTCATGGTCATCCTTAAACACGTTTATTAATTTAGATAACGATTCTTTATCTGTAAAAGGTTCATCCCCCTGAACATTAATTACAATATCAATATCCATGTGTTCTACAGCTTCGGCTATTCTGTCGCTACCACACTCATGCTCTTTTTTACTCATAATGGCTTGACCTCCATTATTTACAATTTCGTTGTAAATAATTTCACTGTCGGTAACAACAAAAACAGCATCAAACAAATTGGTGGCCACGGTGGCTTCATAAGTTCGTAAAATAACCGGTTTTCCTCCTAGGTCTTGCATTAATTTCCCAGGAAAACGGGATGCACTATAACGTGCTGGAATCATTGAAATTATCTTCATTAAATCGTGTTCTATAAGGGATTTTATTAAGTTTTATTGCTTTTTAGTAAAGATAAAACATATCACAAAAATAGAATTTATTATCCGTTTTTGGGCTTTGCAGTCCTAAACTTTTTAAAGAGTTTAAAAATGAAAAACAACAATAAAACGACTATAATAAACGCAAATACTGGGAAAATTATTGAAATAACAGACATTACGGTAGCCGTTCCTGTTTCAATAGTAGAAACTACTGGATTTGCTAACCCTCCAGTTGTTGCAGTAGAGGCTAGTCGTGTTGTACTAGAAGACCCCGATATAGCCGCGGCTGTTCCTCCGCCAGCTATTATGGCTAATGCCCATGTTACAACTGGACTTAAATCGGCCACAGTAGACATCATCACCGCTGTGCCAGCCAAGGCAGCCAGCGGAACAGCTATACTATCTAAAGCGTTATCGATATATGGGATAAAATAGGCAAAAACCTCAATTATAGTGGCTACCCCTAAAGTTATTAATGCTGCCGGACTCCCTATCCATTCCCAGGATTCATTAAGTTCCCAAACATTAAAATAAGCTGCTAAACTTAAAGCAAATAATGGTAAAAACACTCGAAATCCTGTGGAAGCCGCTAATCCAACGCCTAAACAAATACTAATTATAGATTCTACTGTCATAGTATAAAGATATCAAAAACTATTCTTCAAAAAAATCGTCTTTAAATCCTATAAGATATAATTTTTCTTTAGCACGGGTAACAGCGGTATATAACCAACGTAAATAATCGGTGTCAATTCCATTTGGTAAATACGGTTGCTCAACAAAAACAGTATTCCATTGCCCCCCTTGGGATTTATGACACGTAATGGCATATGAAAACTTGACCTGAAGTGCATTAAAATGCTTACTGCCCTTAACTTTTAAAAATTTTCTGTAATTGCTGCTTTCATTTGCAAAATCCTTCATCACTTCTTGATAAAGTCTGTTTGAATCTTCATAGGATAACGAAGGTGTTTCTGCTTCAATCGTATTAAGTAATAAAACAGTTTCAATGGGTTTCATTTTAGGATAATCTACCATCCTAATTTTAACTTCTGCAAATCGAAAACTATACAACTCTTCAATTTTAAAAATTTCAAGAACTTCAATAATATCGCCATTTGCTATAAAGCCCGCTTCACTGGTTGGTTTTACCCAAAAATAATTATTCTTCACCACCATTAAATAATCTCCAGCAGATAACTCACTTTCATTGAATAAAATACGATTTCTTATATTTTGGTTATATAAGTTAGCGCGTTTATTGCTTCGTACAATAATGGTCGTTTCCTCGTTCCCTAAATCGCTATATGCACTATTTATAGCGTCCATAATTTCATGCCCATCTATTAATCTGACGATATCGCTAAAACCATGCAAATCGAATTTAAAATAATCATGAAACTGGCTGCCTAAAGCTTCCCTTAAAACCGTTGCGTTGGCTAAAATTCCAGAGTCATATTCTTGACGAACCACTTCATCTAACTCCATGCGGGTAACTTCTTTGTTATAATTTAAAGCCAATGTGTTTTCGTTTAACGCAGGACTTAAATCCAACTTTACTGGTGGTAACTGAGCCGTGTCACCTATGAGTAAGAGTTTGCATTTGTGACCCGAATATACATATTGAATTAAATCATCTAATAAAGAACCGTTTTCAAATAACTTTGAATCACCTGGTGTGTCAGGAATCATTGAAGCCTCGTCTACAATAAAAATGGTATTTTTATGCTTGTTAGGTTGCAATACAAACGACACGCCTCCACCCTTTTCTTTTTTTGGAAAATATATCTTTTTATGAATAGTAAAAGCCTCTCTTCCTGAATAATTAGATATCACTTTTGCGGCTCTACCTGTTGGCGCCATAAGCACGGAGCTTTTTTTTGCTTTCCATAAATTATTTACTATAGCACCTATTATAGTCGTTTTACCGGTTCCGGCATACCCCTTCAGCAAATACAAACCATTAGGTGAATCATTAAAAATAAATTCGGAAAGTTGCTGTAACACAACGCCCTGCTTTAACGTTGGCTCGAAAGGAAATTGCTTTTTTACTATTGAATTAAATTCGGTTGCAGTCATTTAATGCTGAAAAATTAATAAATTATTCAAATATAGAAATGATTTTATAGGCAATAGATTTTTACGATTAAAAAAAAATTGTAGATTTGCGAAAGACCTTTAATAACTTTTTAATTAAAAAATAACGATGTTAAACTTTATTCTTATTGCTCTTGGAGTAATCTTGCTTACAGTTGTCTTGGTTAAGTTAATCGACAAATTTGTACCTGTAAAACTTAAACCTGTAATTAGTATTGCACTTTGGTTGCTAATTATTTTCTTAGGCTACCAAACATATATGTCTATCTACACACCAATTTTATTTAATAAAGAAAAAAACAAACGTTATGCTCAAGTCATTGAGAGATTAAATGATATTAGAGATGCGCAATTAGCACATAAAACTGTAATAGGTAAATTTGCTGAAAACTTTGATAACCTAATAAAATTTATTGATACGGCAGAGTTTACTATTACCGAACGTCGAGATACATCTATCCTAGACGTTGAAATGTCAAAACGTTTTGGAGTAGATATGTTTAAAGATGAGGTTATTATTGACACCCTTGGATATGTGCCAGTTAAAGACTCATTATTTAAACAATCTGATCGTTACAAAAGCTTAATGAATGTACCTGTTGGAGAGCCTGGAGCTAAATTTAAAATGCAAGCAGGATTTATCGAACAAAGTAAAATTAACATACCAGTATTTGAAGCTTCTGTTAAAAAGGACGTTATCCTTTTCGATCAAGACAGAGATATGGTAATACAAGAAAACCAGGTTATTTCGGTAGACGGTGTTAACGGTGATGCTTTAAAAGTAGGTTCTATGGAAGAAGTAAATACCGCTGGTAACTGGCCAAAAAACTATGGCGCAAACGAGTAAAGATTTTCACGAAATATTAAACAAAGAACTGTCCATTCAAATAAGCTTGAGTGGACTTTCTTTTTGTATTCTACAAAAGGATAGTAACTCTATTGAAGCCTTAAAAGATATAAACTTTGGGAAAAGGTTAAATCATATTGAGCTACTTGAACGTGTAAAAACAGAATTTAATTCTAACTCTGAATTAAATCAAGAATTTAGTAATGTTACGGTTATTCATGATAATGATTTATCTAATTTTGTCCCAACACCTTTTTTCAACGAAGATCATTTATCAGATTATTTAAAATTTAATACTAAAATATTAAAGTCGGATTTTATTGCTACAGATGAAGTTGCTCTTAACGACAGTAAAAATATTTATGTACCCTTCGTAAACATTAATAATTATATTTACGACACCTTTGGTGAATTTACCTTTAAGCACATCTCAACGATATTGGTAGAAACCATTTTACAAATGGAAAAGAATAGTGAGATTCCAAAGATTTTCATTAATGTTAAGGAGCTTCATTTTGAAATGACAGTAGTAAATAAAGGTAAATTAATACTTTATAATACGTTTGAGTATCAAACCAAAGAAGATTTTATTTATTACATTTTGTTTACCGCTGAACAATTAGAACTTAACCCCGAATCGTTTGAGCTGATTTTAACCGGTAACATTGATAAACACGACGAACGTTATGTAATCGCTCATAAATACATACAATTTGTAAGTTTTGGTAAGCGCAACGATACATTTAAATATAAACTAGAAGCGCAACCTAATACTAACTATAGTGACTTTGTAATTTTAAACAGTTTTTAATGCGAATTATTTCAGGAACACTAAAAGGAAGAAAAATTATAGCTCCAAAAAAATTACCTGTTCGGCCAACCACCGATATGGCTAAAGAATCTTTGTTTAATATACTCAATAATAGTTTTTATTTTGACAGCCTTTCGGTATTAGATCTATTCGCTGGTACTGGTAATATAAGTTATGAATTCGCCTCACGTGGGACTACTCAAATAACCTGTGTCGATCAAAATTTCGGTTGTATTAAATTTATACAACAAACTGCTGAAAACTTTAATATCCCTATTCAAACCATTAAAAGTGATGTGTTTAAGTTTTTAGAAAAAGCTTCAATGAAAACCGATATTGTATTTGCCGATCCACCTTATAATTTTCCAGATGAAGACTTTGCTAAAATCGCTGAATTAGTTTTTAAGAATGATTTTTTAGTTGAAGATGGTGTTCTTATAATTGAACATTCTAAACATACCGATTTATCAAAAATTGAAAACTTTAGCTATTCAAAAAATTACGGTAGTAGTGTGTTTAGTTTTTTTGAATACTAAATACGTATGTGATTATTAATTTAATTTACTAATTTTCTGTCGTAATATATTTTTTTTCAGTAACTTAGAGACTCTTTTAAAAAGCCCACTTCTAGCTTTTACTTTTAATGATTAAAGTTTTTTGTTGTTCTTATTTATGGTTTAAGTTGAAATTAACCATTTAAATTCGATATTTATGAAAAACTTAAAACACATTCTAATTCTCATTTTAATCCTAACTTTTAATGGATTCTGTTATGCCCAAATGTATCGCATACACCAGGACAACGTTAAGCCTTCTAAGATAGAGGATTACGAAAAAACAGCTAAAGAATTCAAAGAAGCCTGCGTTAAGCATGAAGTTGACGCAAGCTGGGCAGCCGCCTCTAGTGATGATTTCAAATTTATTTATATTTCTGAAATTGAAAATATGGCTGCTTTAGATGAACGTCCATTTGCAGATATGGCTGAAGCCATGGGAGACAAATTCGGAAAACTATTTGAAGATTTCGATAAATGTTATGATTCTCATACAACTTACATTATTCACTTAGTTAAAGATTTATCGTATATGCCAAAAGGGTTAAGCATGATACAAGAAGGCCAAGATTACAGAACATGGTATTATATTTATTTTACACCACAAAATGCAAAAAAAATAAGAGAAGGTATGGAAGCGGTTAAAAAGCTTTATGAAACTAAAAATTCTAAGGAATATTATCGTGTTTACAGAAACGGATTTGGTACACAGGAAGAATGCTACTTGGTGGCTGTATCTTCCAAAGATGCCATTCATGCGGCATCAAAATCTAAAGAAAATGAAAAAGTTTTAGGCCCCGATCGTTGGGATACTTTTAAAAAAGTAATGGATTACGCCGAAAGGCTTGAAGAGGTTCATGGCCGAATGCGTCCAGATCTTTCCTATAATCTTAATAATTAATTCAAATAGTAATATAAATGAAAATCCTTCTGGATGAGCAGAAGGATTTTTTATTCTTAAGTAAATCTATAAGCCGAATTCTGTTCTTCCCGATTAGGAATACCTTATCATTTATCTGAGTGTACTGTTACCAGCATACTTTAGCTGCCTACCCTCCAACAATCGAACGTGCCGCCCTCAAACGTTGGTATACATGACATTGCACCACATAGAGTTTACCTGATTTCACTACAGCATTACCTGTACATTCTTTCTGTTGCACTTTTCCTAACCTCACGGCTGGTGGCCATTAACCACTATGTTGCACTACGGTGTTCGGACTTTCCTCTAAATAAACACAAATGCGAAAATTTAGCGATAAGGCGATTTACTTGCAGGCAAAAGTACAATTTATTGTTAATAACTCCTGTTTAATTTTTAATGGCTTTTATAATATTTTTAACTTGAATTTTTAACTTTGTTTTTAGTTTAACAGGCATCACTTAGATGCTGAAACAAATGCAGCAATATTGGAACATTTTGTAGTATCAGCCCGTAAATACAGACCACAAACTTTTAAAGATGTTGTGGGGCAACAGGCTATTACAAATACCTTACTTAATGCTATAGATAATAATCATTTGGCTCAAGCCTTACTTTTTACTGGTCCACGTGGTGTGGGTAAAACAACTTGTGCACGTATCTTAGCCAAAATGATTAATAGTGAAGGGACAGAAACAGAAGATGAAGATTTTGCCTTTAATGTTTTTGAACTTGATGCGGCATCAAACAACTCGGTTGATGATATTCGAAATTTAACCGATCAGGTTCGAATACCACCACAAGTAGGAAAATATAAAGTTTATATTATTGATGAGGTGCATATGTTATCTCAATCGGCTTTTAATGCGTTTTTAAAAACATTAGAAGAACCCCCTAAACATTGTATTTTTATTCTTGCTACCACCGAGAAACATAAAATTATTCCAACCATTTTATCGCGCTGTCAAATATTCGATTTTAAACGAATAACTGTTAAAGACGCGAAAGAATATTTAAAATATATTGCTCAAGAACAAGGTGTTAATGCCGACGACGATGCGCTTCATATTATTGCACAAAAGGCTGATGGCGCGATGCGGGATGCGCTTTCTATTTTTGATCGTGTCGTAAGTTTTTCAGGCAAAGATTTAACACGACAGGCTGTTACTGAAAATTTAAATGTTTTAGATTACGAAACTTATTTTGAAAGCACAGACCTTATCCTTGAAAATAAAATCCCAGAATTACTCATTCAGTTTAACACCACCTTATCCAAAGGCTTTGATGGCCATCATTACATTGCTGGATTAGCTTCTCATTTTAGAGATTTACTAGTAAGTAAAACGCCTTCAACGATAGAACTTTTAGAAGTTGGAGAAGAAACTAAAAAGAAATACTTAGAACAATCACAAAAAGCCTCGCAGGCATTTTTACTGCAAGCCATAAACCTCGCGAACGATTGCGATTTAAAATATAAATCAAGTAAAAATCAACGCTTACTCGTAGAATTATGCCTTATGCAACTTGCCTCTATCACTTTTGATGGAGAAAAAAAAAATAGCAGACATTACATAATTCCTGCTTCGTTTTTCAAAAAGAAAGGCATTACCCCAATCCCGGTAAACGTACCTAAACCCGAAGTTAAAACCGAAGTCGATTCAAATAAAAAAGAAACAAACCCGGCTAGTCAGTTTCAATCACCAAAGCCAATAAAAATTGACTTAAATAGTAATAAAAAACGCAAATCTGGTTTATCGTTAAGCAGTTTAAGGGTCAAAAAAGAGCATCAAATTAAACAAATGGAAGTTGTGGTAGATGAAGAAAACCTGCCAACCGAACCATTTACTGAAGCTCAATTGGTTACAGCCTGGAACGAATATACCTCTATGATTCGTAAAAATGGTCAATATAATTTAGCCTCAATTCTAGCAATGGATGTTCCTAAAGTTAAGGGGACAACAGTTCATTTAGAATATCCTGCAGAAACCAATAAAGTTGAAGTTGAACGAAATCAGTATGAACTTTTGGCGTATATTAGAAAAAACTTAAACAACTATGATATTAGTTTATCTATAGATGTTAATGAAGTTAAACAAAAGCAATATGCTTATACGCCAATCGAAAAGTTTGAAAAACTTAAGGAAAAGAATGCTTCTATATTACTATTGAAGAAGACCTTTGATCTAGATTTGTAATTCGGTAAACATGTATCGTATTTTTTTAATGTTATTCTTAGTATCCGCGTTTGCAGCCTGCGATGGCAGGTCCCGTGCACACATGTCTAATGCATCTGTTTTAAAAGAAGATAATCTTTATAAATCATTTACTGAAGAATTAAAGTTTATTCCAGAACAACCTGTTGTTATTACAACCGACACCCTATTAGATTCTGGCTTTCGGGTAAAACTAAATTACCATTCGTTGGAAAATAATCTCTTGGAAAAGCGAACTCAGAACATAAACGACTCGACAACTTTTTCATATTACAAAAAATTTGAAGCTCATATTCAAGTTTACAAAAACAACGAAAATATTGTTAATACAATTATTGAAAACAGTTTATTTAGTAGCTTTGAAAATTATTTGTTTTGGGAAAATGCTATTATGCAATATCTTTGGGTCGATCAAGAAAACTCGGATATTAATGGAGTTGAACTAAAAACAGCCTTTCATATTCCTGAAACGGACATTTATAAAGATTTCATCATAAAAATCTCTGAATCGGGACGTATTGAAATAGAAGCGTATCCGCATTCACCAAAAACGATATAACATGCTAGGATTAAAATTACCTACAGACCCAAGATGGGTAAATATTGTAGAAAAAAATATTGAAGAAATACTTACCGATCACGCCTTTTGTGAGCAAAAAGCAACAAGTACCGCTATATCCTTAATCGTTAGTTTTCCAGAGTATACCGAATTGGTGCAGGAAATGACCGCATTAGTTAAGGAAGAAATTAGCCATTTTAAAATGGTACACGATAAAATCATTGAACGTGGTTGGACCTTAGGTCGCGATCGCCGCGACGATTACGTTATAGAATTGATGAAGTTTTTCCCAAAGGGAGGAAGCAGAACAACCCAATTAGTTCACCGATTACTTTATGCTGCCTTAATAGAAGCTAGAAGTTGTGAGCGATTCAGGTTATTATCGGAGGAATTGGAAGATCAGGAACTGGCAACATTTTATAGAAACTTAATGGTAAGTGAAGCGAATCATTACACTATGTTTTTAGGTTTTGCCAGACAATATGGAGAAAAAAAAGAAGTTGATGCGAAATGGCAGCAACTTCTTGAATATGAAGCAAAAATTATGTCGAAATTAGGAAATTCGGAAGCAATACACGGTTAAAATTTATACCCAACACCAATTTGAATATTGGTATTAATCGCTTCTGGATTTACATTGTCATCGAATACATTTGAAAAACCGTAAGTGTAGCGCACATCGGCAAACAAGCCATAATTAATTTTATATTCTAAACCCGCAACACCTGAATAAGCAAAATTTTTCATCATATCCCCTTCCTTGTGTACTTTTAAACCAACTTGAGGCCCAACACCAAAGCGAAACTTTTCAGCTAATCTGAATTTTAAAATCACAGGCATTTGAATGTAGTCTAAATTTAGAGCTTCTTCTTTTGCTCCTTCTGCAGAAAATTGCAGTTCGGGAACTAATGAAAAGCCTTTTGAAAAATTAATGTCGCTAAAAAATCCAATGTAAAAACTATTTCTGTGTTTATTTTCCATAGTTGGTTTCTCCTTAAAATCGAGATTAGATATATTGTATCCTCCTCTTACACCAAATTTCACATCTTGAGAAAATCCGTAAAAAGACACACCAAGAAGTATTGTAAGTAGTATTTTTTTCATGATTAATAGGTTTAGTTTGTAAATCTGTTGCTTAATTAAATATTATCACGAATATATACGATAAACTTAAAATCCTACAATTTTAAAAGGTGAAGTGCATAATTTTACTGTGTATTGCTTGAAACGGTATCATAGTATATACTTTTTATTATACCATCTGCCAAACCGATCTTAGGGACGTAAATGTTTTTGGAGCCACTCCATTTCATTGCCGATAAATAAATACGCATAGCCGGTATGATTACGTCGGCGCGGTCTTGATTAAGATCTAATTCTGAAATACGTTCTTCATACGAATAACTTTGAAGAGTGTCGTAGTAGGATGTTAAATAAAAGTATGATAAAGGTTTCCCTAAGGCTTTACCAGAGATTTTAAATATTTTATTAATATTTCCACCGGAACCTAAAACTGAAATAATATCGTAATGAGATGTGTGAGTTTTAATCCAGGATTCGAGTTCCTGCCAGGTTTCTTTAGAAACCATGTCGTTAAGCAAACGAACTGTACCAATTTTAAATGATCTTGAAACAATTGGTGTCCCCTCATGAATTACTGTAAACTCCGTACTACCACCACCTACATCTACATATAAGTACGTTTTACTGGCATCTATATACGAATTTAAATCTGTAGCGGCTATTATAGCTGCTTCTTCCTCGCCATTAATAATATCAATACTTATTTCGGCATGTTTTAAAATAGCGTCAACTAATTTCTTTCCATTAGAAGATTCACGCATTGCAGATGTAGCGCAAGCCTTATATTTAACCACTTTATGTGATTTCATTAAAAGTTTAAATGCTAGCATGGTGTCTAGCATACGTTGGGTGTTTTCTTTTGATATTTTTTGATTGATGAAAACATCGGCTCCTAATCGGATAGGAACACGAACTAAAGAGTTCTTTTTAAATTTTACAGGTTTTCCCTCACGTTCAATGATATTGGAAATTAGTAGTCTTACGGCATTAGAACCAATATCAATTGCGGCATATTTTTTTATAGAAAGCATACTAATTATTCATTTTGTCTTCATAATACTGGTAAGTAGCAAATTGCGATCTTACCTTTTCCTTGTCATTTCTTCTGTATTGATTGGATTGTGAATTACAAAGTAATCTTGCTTTAACATTATCGCTCCAGGAAATATTAAAAGTGTCTATTATTTCTCTTTTAATGTCTTCATCATAAATAGGGCAACTTACCTCTACCCTATTTTCAATATTTCTGGTCATCCAATCTGCCGATGAAATATAAACTTTAGGGTCGCCATTGTTTCCAAAAATATAAACTCTAGGATGTTCTAAAAATTTATCTACTATACTTATGGCTTCAATATTTTCGCTCATGCCTTTTACACCTGGAATTAAACAACAAATACCTCTTACTATCATTTGAATTTTAACCCCTGCATTACTAGCTTCGTAAAGTTTATCCACCATATCGTAACTTGAAATACTATTCATTTTTAATCGGATATAACCAATTTTGCCTTGTTTTACATTTTCAATTTCTGCATCAATGAGTTTAAAAATGGCCTTTTTAGTATAATGTGGCGATGCTATTAAATGCTTATATCTGAAAATCTTGTAATTGGTTTCAAAGAAGCTAAATATTTTATTTACATCTTTTAGGATACGCTGATCTGAAGTAAATAAGGTGTAATCGGTATAAATCTTAGCTGTCGATTCATTAAAATTACCTGTACTTATAAAACCATAACGTTTTACTTTTTTGCCTTCTTCACGCTCAATCACGCACATTTTACTATGAACCTTTAAGCCCTGTACACCAAAAATTAAATTAACGCCTTCATCTTTCATTTGCTGCGCGTAAGCAATGTTCGCCTGTTCATCAAATCGTGCTCTTAATTCTATAGCCACTGTAACCGACTTTCCATTAATGGCAGCATTTATTAACGAGCTTGCTATATGCGAAATTTCTGCCAAACGATAAATAGTAATTCTAATGGTTTTTACACTTGGGTCTAGCGCAGCCTCTCGTAAAAACTTCACTACATAAGAAAATGTCTGATAAGGTGCATAAAGTAAATAATCTTTCTTTTTTATGGCCTTAAAAATACTATCCTCAAGGCTTAACCCCTTAATTGGTAGGGGTTCAATTTTATCATACATCAAATCGGTTCGTCCTAAACTTGGGAAACTCATATAATCTCTTCTGTTATGATAACGCCCCCCGGGAATGATACTGTCGGTATTATCAATTCCCATTTTAGACATTAAATAATTTAAGGTATCTTGATGTATATTTTTGTCGTAAACAAAACGAACCGGCTCACCTATTTTTCGGTGTTTTACACTATCGGAAACTTTTTCTATAAAACTTTTACTTAAATCGCTATCAAAATCTAACTCACCATCTCGTGTAATTTTAATCATATGCGCCGAAATGTCCTTATAGTCGAAAATATTGAAAATATCTTTTAAACAATAACGCAGCAAATCATCTAGTAAAATGATAAAACTTTTATCACCTTGTTTTGGCAGTTCGATAAATCGATTTACCGATTTCGGAATTTCAATTAAAGCAAACTGTTTGCTTTCATCAGCCATAACCATTCTCACTGCTAAATAAGCGGCGCTATCTTTTAAATTTGGAAGAACAACTAAGTCATTTAAAATAATAGTTACTAGTGCTGGACTAACTTTTCGAATAAAATACCGTCTTATAAATTCGGTTTGAGAATCGTCTATTTGGTTTTCCTTGATAATGTAAATATTTTCATCCTTCAGGCGATTTTGAATAATATTAAGTATTTCTAGACTGTCACTTTGCTGTTTTATTACAATTTGGGTAATAATTTCTAAAAGTTCTTGCGCCCGAATACCTCCCAATTCATTTTTTCCAGCTTTACCAGCATCAACAATACGTTTTACCGTAGCATACCGGACTTTAAAAAACTCATCCAAATTATTCGAAAAAATCCCTAAAAATCTTAAACGTTCTATTAAAGGTACTGTTTCGTCCTCTGCCTCTTGCAAAACCCTTGCATTAAATTGAAGCCAACTTATTTCTCGATTTATATATTGATAGTTTTGTGTATCGGATTTCGTCATGGTAGTGAATTCGTAATTTTGCATAAAAATAGCTACGACAAATGTCTTATTTAGATAGTATTTAAAATTTATGCTAGTTTAATCATTTTTTAAATCTCTAGGAAATAAAGTTAGTATAGTTTCTCCTTTATTTAGATTTTTCCAGCTATCTATTTCAAAATTTATAATAACAATACCACAAGTGGGAACATTATCAATAAATGTGCTCCCATAAGTGTTTACGAAATGAGTCACTGCATGATTGTGTCCAAATACCATTAAAGTATTCACATTGTCTTCACATTCTTTTATGGTTTGTATTAAATCTCTCCCGTCGAAATCATACAAATCATATAAATATGTTGTTTTAACATTTTGAAATTCCATTTCAGAAATGAAAAACCCAGCTGTTAGCTTAGTTCGCTCAGCACTGCTACAGAGTATCAAATCTACCGATTTTACGGTGTTTTTCAATTTTTTCGATAAAATGCGTGCATCTTGAATGCCTACTGATTTTAAAGGTCTATCATGATCAATAACATCATATTCCCATGAAGATTTTGCATGTCTTATTAGTATTAATTTTCTCATAAAAATCGATAAAGTGTTAATTTGTTCGGTAAAATGTTGTTTTATTCGATTAATTACTGTTTCTTTGTCTTACATCTAATTAATATTAACCAATTTAAAAAACTGTAAGCTATTATCAACTCTTATTTTACTAAAATACTGATTCGTTAGTTAGTAAAAATCGTACTCGCCAAACAAATTAAAAACATCGATAAACGGAAATTTTATTGCGTTTTGTCGTTTTTTTAAGGTGTTTACCATTTTTTTTTGAAAAACAAAGGTACTGTACGTTCATTTGTCTTAATCAAATTAAACAAAGACCCAAATCTAATATCTCTTTTTAGTTAGTGCTAGCAAGCACTCCTCCCTCACTACTTTAAGAAAAATTAGATTGTAAAAATTAGTAAAATAATTTAATACATACCTAAACATTACAACAACATCCGATTTAACCAATTATTGGCTTATGAAAACAAGTACTTTTAAAAAGAATTTACTAAATATACTTACTTGCCTCTTTATTTTGGTGGGTAAAAATATTTATGCTCAAGCAACAAGCACCACTACCTTAGAAACTCCATGTCTTAGTAGTAAGTGTGTAGCCAATGATGTAAAAATACTTAACGTTTATTTGGCTGACGCAAATGGTAATGAGGTGGCAACATGTACAACTGGGGAATTTGTGGCTCTTTATTTATGGGCTAATATAGAATCTTCTAGTAAGTCCAATTTATTAATTCAGTATAATTTATTGATTAATGATGTTCAAGTCAATCCAAGTAATCAAAAATACACAGAGAGATTATTTATCAATCAGGCAATAGATGATTCTGCTCCAATAAGGTTATCTCAAATTCCTGGCGGATATATTTGTGGGGATGGTATTCAATTAACAGGTATATACATTTCTTGGCAACCACCTAATGATAATAATGGACCAAGATGTAACGATACTAAGTGTAATAATGAACAACCAGACATTGTAGTACCAACTCCATTGTCTGTTGATTTTACATATAAAACTTGTACAACTGGAAATACAGCTACTGTTTATTTTGAATCACTTACCACTGGTGGTGACGAAAACTACACATATAATTGGGGATTTGATGGTGGTACTCCAACAACTGGTACTAATATTCCAAATCCTATAGTAACCTATGATGTATCAAGCGCTCCAAAAACTATAACCCTTACTGTAGTGGATGGACAAGGTACTCAAAATCTATTCCCAACAACATTAACAATTCAAAGTTTTCCCAACGAAATTACTCTAAACAGTGCGCAGGTTACATCATCAATTAATTGTTCTGGAGAAACTGCGGAAATCACATTTATTGCTTCAGGAGGAGTTGGTCAATTAACCTATAATTTTAACGGTCAAACAAATACTACGGGTGTTTTTACAGGAGTTCCTGCAGGTACTAATCAGGTTTACACTATTACTGATATAAATTCTTGTGAAATTACGGGAGATGTAGATGTAGCTCCTGGTGATTCCCAAGCTCCTAGCGTTACCGCTCCTGAAGATTACAGTGTAAATGCATGCGACGAAACAGGAATTACTGGACTAACATACAGTGAAATACCTATTACAATTTCTTTAGCAGATCTTCAAAATTCTCCTGGAGGTAATGGTAATGTGACCGATAACAATTCGGTTCAATCAATCACATATTTTGATTCCATGAGTGGTTCATGTCCAATTACCGTAACCCGTACCTTTACAGCTACGGATGCCTGTGGTAATTCTGCGTCAGATACGCAAACTATACAAGTTCTAGATTCCACAGATCCGGTTATCACGGCCCCTGCTGATGATACCATCGAAGCTTGTGATATTACAGGTTTGGCTAACTTTAGCACTACGGCTGTGGATATTACTGGCGATGCTGTAGCTTACGGATACAGTGTAACTGAAGCTTGTGATTATACCGTAACCTATCAGGATAGCCAAAGCGGTACTTGCCCGATTGTGGTAACACGTACCTTTACAGCTACCGATGCTTGTGGTAACTCAGATACAGATACGCAAACTATTACTATTGATGATACTATAAATCCGGTTATCACAGCCCCTGCTGATGATACCATCGAGGCCTGTGATATTAACGGTCTGAATGACTTTAGTACCACGGCAGTGGATATTACTGGCGATGCTGTAGCTTACGGATACAGTGTAACTGAAGCTTGTGATTATACCGTAACCTATCAGGATAGCCAAAGCGGGTCTTGCCCGATTACCGTAACACGTACCTTTACAGC
>NZ_JACVXB010000014.1 GCF_014596945.1 Aestuariibaculum sediminum
AAGTGGAGGATTTGACTTAGGGTTAAACATAAATTTTAGTTTAAAAGGTTACATGGTTTTGTAGCCTTTTTTTATTCGTGTTAAAAAGAAAATTCCATGAGTATTTTGGATTCTAAAGAGGAGTCTCTTTAGTGATATAATGGCGTTAAATTAAACTTTTCCTTTTTGTGAAATCCGCTTAAAATTAAATTAATATAAAAATAACATAGAGAGTAGTAAAATTGATTATATTATGTATGCTATTAATCGTTTTAAGAAATGACCTTGCGTCTAGATGAGCTTGCTCAAATAGAACAAGGTCTTTTAGTTCAAATGGGTATTAATTAATTGTTTTTGAGGTTAATACGAATAAGTTTTTTAATTTTATAAATCCAAATAAATAATCTTTATCCTAATAATCCGATCTTAAAGGGTTTTATTTATTAGCAAAATTAGAGATAGAGCGCTCTTTATGTGTAGCATTAAAATGTTTTACATGACTGCTTCGTCTTACGGTAGGTTTTGTTAATTAAAATTTTAGGATATGAATACTACACTTAAAGTAACATCATGGAATGTGGAATGGCTTGATAAACTATTTGACAATATTGATGGAAAAAAGCAAAAGCGAATCGATGCCATTAAAAAAGAAATCTTAGATATTAATGCGGATGTCTTATGTATTTTAGAAGGTCTTAAAGCAGAAGATAAAATGCTTGACTTTTTGTCAAAATGTTTTAGGAAATAAGTATAATCTGGTTAAAGCTTTAGATAATGATTATAAAACCCAAGGTAGACAATGGTGCAAAAAACGGCTATATTGAGCCACCCACAGCGGATTAAAGTGAGCATAGCGCGGCGGATAAAACTGAGCCACCTGCAGCGGACGAAAGTGAGCCACTAAAAATCGATTCTATTTGTACGGCATTACCGATCTTATAATCAATGGAGTTGCAATAAAAAGTCGGACATTTTTTTTAAGACCTATGCTACATTTTTAAATTGATAAAATTCTTGTTCTACTTCATAAGGAGTTTTATACCCTAAAAAGGAGTGTAAACGTTTTCTATTATACCATATTTCGATGTACTCAAAAACAGCGGTTTTAGCCTGTTCTATAGTTTTAAAATCATCATCATAAATAAGTTCTACCTTTAATGTTTTAAAGAATGATTCAGCAACTGAATTAACCCAACAATTTCCCTTTCTACTCATAGATTGGGTTACCAAAGGGTTGGATTTAATAAAAGATCTAAATGTTTTTGAGGCATATTGTATTCCTCGATCTGAGTGAAATATTAAATCCATGTTTATGGTACGCTTGCTTTCAGCCATTTTCCAGGCTGGAATAATAGTTTGATCGGTATGTAAACTTGTACTTAATGACCAACCTATTACCTGCCTATCAAACAAATCAATAATTGTGGTTAGGTATAGCCAGCCTTGATAGGTTTGGATATAGGTAATATCACTAACTCAAGCTTCATTTAATCTACTGGGATTAAAGTTTCTGTTCAATAAATTTCTACAAACCGGATAACTGTGATTGGAATCTGTGGTAGCTTTAAATTTTCTTTTGTGTTTGCTTACCCAATTGTTAGCCCTCATAATTTTAGCCACTCTAAACCTGGATATACAGTAGCCTTTACGTTTAAGTTTTTCTGCTATTCGTGTAGATCGATCCATATCGTTTTTTGCTCTGATCAAATTCCGTTTTAATCAAATCCGTAAATAGGCTAAGTTCCAATCTTCGTTTTGATGGTCCAGCCGTATACCACCTATAAAAACTACTCCTACTTATTTTAAAAACCTTGCACATCCTCTCAATCGGATATAAATGTTTATAGCTGGCTATAAATCCATAGATTTCCCATCGCTCTTGGAGAAGATGTGCACGGCCTTTTTTAATATCTCAAGTTCAAGTTCCTTTTCTCTAAGTGCTTTGCGTAGTCTTTTAACCTCTAATGTGTCATCAGGTATTGCTTTTTCTGGCTTAGGAGATATTGTTGTTTTGGCAGCCTTTCGCCATTTATAAATCCTTTGAACTTCTAAACCCAACTCGTCTGCTAATTCTTTTATATTCTCGCGCTGGTAACTTAACCGAACTGCTTGCTCCTTTAATTTAGGACTGTAATATCGTTTTTTCATGTTTCTAAGATATTTGTTTTATAACAAACAGTCTTAAATTTTATGTACGAGTAAAGGTAGCAACTCCATTATTTGAAGGTTTATAGGGTTTCAACAAATAATAAGCGGAAAGCATCTTATCAGGAGTTAGAATTTGATGTCATTCATAAATGTAATTTTCCTAAAAAGGTTTCAAGTGGAAATTCACAAAGGTTTGTTTTTGTATTGCCAAAGTTTTCATTGGGAGATAGTGAAGGTGTGGAATTTGAATTATTAGAAAATAATGGATGTAGGAAGTTTATATTAAAATAGAATTTCTTCAAAAAGAATGAGATGAAAAGTTTTGATATTACATATTTATTGATTTTTTGTTGGCATATATTATTTTAAAAGTTATATTTGTTATTGAATGATTTTTCTTATTCTTTTTTAAGAAAAATCATTATTATAAAGATTTATGTGAACATCAATTTTATAGTAAATAATTTTAAAGTATTCAGTGATATTGTCATAAACTAGATAGGATAAGAAAGAGGTCTTACATCGTTAGTCAACCTAACCATAGTGAAAAAAAAGTACTCATAATCAATTCATTTGTGATTAAATTCATTGTTGCTTTTTCTGATGTAATGCGTGCATAAATAGTTAATTAAAGTAACAAAATATCTGGAAGTTTACGTAATTAATATAATTTATTAAAACAAAATCATTTAATTAATGAGAAGTAGTGGGCTTCATATATACCAAAATAACAATTAAAAATGAAATATCTAGGTTACTTATTATTGACATCAATATTATTTTCTTGTAATCAGAAACCCAAGGATGTGCAACGTTGCTTGGAACTTGCTGGAGAAAATAAGGCTGAACTACAAAAAGTAATAAATCACTATCTTAAAACTAAAGAAAATTTAAAGTTGGAAGCAACTTATTTTTTGATTGAAAACATGGATACAAAGTATTCATATAATAATGAAGAAATAGGGCCTCATAAAAGTCTTCTGAGTTTTGTAGATTCTTTGCATAAAGCCCAAGACCCAGTAATTATCAACCCTTCAAAATTCTGGACAGGAGATAATGTTTTTACAGATGGGCATACTGTAGTAGATAGTTATTGGGACACGCTAAAATTGAAAAATGGACCATTAAACTCAAGATCCTTAACTGTTTTACCTGACCTTCAAACTGTTAAGGCTAATCAGTTAATCGAAAATATTGATTATGCGTTTAAGGTCTGGGAAAATCCTTGGGCAAAGCATTTAAATTTTGATCAATTTTGTGAATATGTTCTTCCGTACCGAAATTTGACAGAACCTATTACTCAATGGAGAAAAGAGGTTTATGAAGACTATAAATCTGAATTAAAAAAAGTAAATTATTCTGAAAATATAGCGCTCAATGCCGCCCAAGCTCTATATGAAAGGGTAAGTGTTGTTAAAAATAACTATTTTACTTTTAGAGAATATCCAGATTTGGGATGGGAAGATTTAAATAAGGTAAGGATGGGAACTTGTAGAGATCAGAGTAATTTTATTATATATGTTATGCGCTCACAAGGAATTCCAATTGGAACTGTGTTTCTCCCTTATGGAACGGAATGGGAAGTACTTCTAGACTCTAAAGGAAATTATTTGCAGTTTGGTGCTGAAAATTTTCCTCCAGATGAAGATTCTAATTATTATTTATCCGAATGGAAAAGTCCAGCCACTTCTGCATCTAAATTTTTTCAGCATTCTTTTAAAAAGGATATGAGACTACTAAAAATGCTAGCATTGGAGGATATACCTCCTTTTTTTAGAGACCCTAATTTAAAAGATGTAACAGAATATTTACATGAAAACGCAAACGAAGTTAGTGTAGAAGTAATTAAGGGGTCTAAAGATCATAAGGTAATTTATTTATGTGATTACACTTCGAGCAACAAATGGTCGGCAATAGATTGGACAGAAATCAAAAACGACAGATGTACTTTTTCATCTGTTGGGAGTGGTAAAATTTATATGCCTGCAGAATATAAAAATAATGAGTATAATTATATTCATCCTCCAATATACTTGGAAGAAAATGGTCATAAAATAATTCTTAATGCAAATCTGGAAGAAAAGGAAAAAATTAGATTATATAGAAAGCATCCAAGAGGAATTGGGGAAACAAGATTTGCGAAAAAAATGATTGAAACCTATTTTCAGGTCGCTAATAAATCTGATTTTTCGGATGCAGTAACTATATTTAAGATAAAGGATATACCAGATAAGGCAGAAGAGGTGAAAGTTAATTTGAATAAGAAATATCAATTTATTAGGCATGTTGCCGATACTACTATCAACATAGCCGAATTGGGTTTCTTTGACAAGAATGAGACACGTTTAAATGGAAAAGTCATATGTTCTTCAAAGGATACCAAGTTTAGACCTGAATATGCTTTTGATGGAAATATTAGAACTAATTACAATAATGATAATACAAAATCTTGGATTGGACTGGCACTAGATAGACCTATTGAAATTTCTAAAGTGAAGTACTTGTTTAGGAATTCCTTTAATACTATCGAGCCAAACAATCAATATGAACTTTTTTATTGGCAAGATAGTGGTGGTTGGATATCCTTGGGGAAAAAAAATGCTCAACTGGATTATATAGATTTTATAGCACCAAAAAACGCTCTGCTATTATTAAGAAATCATACTCAAGGAAATGCGGAAATGATATTTTTTATGAAGGCAGGAGAACAAATTTGGGGATAGACAGGATGCGGTATATTTAATTGGTTCTATGTGAAATTTAAGAATTATCCCGTTATAAGTCCATATAGCCTGATAAAGTGTAGTTGTTTTATTTATAGTGTTAAAACATTTAAAATGATTATTTAGTAATCCTTATTTGAATGATTTGTCATCTATAAACTGTATGAATAAATCGTATTATTGTAAGTAAATAAAGACATTAAGCATCGTAAAAATTAATCATTTTATAGAAATAACTTTAGGTCTAATAGTTTTAATTATACTATTATTGATTCCTAGTATTAATTGTCATCAATACGTCAATTCAACAATAACAAGCAAGTTATTAATGTTTTTAGTTGTTTGTCTTTTGATTTTTGGAGTTCTTATATTCAGATTTCTTTTTTCTAAAAATCCATCAATAAATCTTTCCATATTAGATATAGGTCTTTTTATTCTTTTACTTTATGTTCTAATTAACAGGTATGTTATTCAAATTGAATTTGGTTTTTCAATTCGATATATTGAATTGTTAGGAATTAGTTTGTTTTATCTGGTTCTAAGAAGTTTATCGGTGAAAGTCTATTCATGGTTGTTTTTAACCATTATTTTATCTTCAATATTACAAGCTATTCACGGAAATTTACAATTACTTGATTTTTGGGAGTCAAATCATTCAGGATTTAAAATAACAGGTAGTTTTTTTAATCCAGGTCCTTATGCAGGTTTCTTAGCTTCTGTTTGGCCAGTAAGTTTAGGGATGTATTTTTTTAAAGATAAATTTTTGGTCGCTGCTAAATCGTTTAATTCTAACACAAAAATTGTAAATAGTGTTATTTCTGTTGCTTGTGAGTATATCCCATTGATTGGTCTTATAAGTGTATTTATTGTTTTACCATCCACTCAGTCCAGAGCTGCTTGGCTGGCTGTTATAATGAGTAGTACCCTCCTAATAGAATATAAGTATAGCTATGCTGCTAGATTTTTAAAATCATTGAAAGGTTCAAAGAAAATTTATTTGGCAATTTTAGTTTTCTGTGTTTTTGCAGTTGGAATCCTGGGTGTATACCATTTTAAAAAGGCTTCGGCTGATGGTCGTTTGTTTGTATGGAATGTTTCATCAGGTATCATAAAAGATAACCCTTTGACAGGTGTTGGATTTGATAGATTCAAAGCACACTATATGGATTATCAAGCCACTTATTTTAAAAGTAATAATGGGGCTTTAGCAGGAGATGTTGCAGATAATACATATTATGCGTTTAATGAGTGGCTTCAATTCATTGTTGAAGAAGGGTTTTTAGGTTTTGTAATACTGTTGTTTTTTTTATGGTGTTTGTATAAGGTCGTAAAGGAAAATCGAAATAAACATCCGTTTATTATGATAGCTACTTCTATTTTACTGTCAATCGGTGTATTTTCCTTTTTTTCATACTCTTTACAAATACTACCTATTAAACTTTTAATTATAACCTCATTTGCATTTTTGGCCAATTCTGATCAAAATAAATTTTTTAGGCTGATTAAAATAGACTCCCAACTCTCAGTAATAAAATTTTTTAAGGGGTTTTTGGCGGTGTTAGGATTTGTTATTGTATTTAAAGGCTATGAGTATTCTAAGTATTTAGAAGATGGATTTATTACATGGAAGAACGCAATAACTGTTTACCAATATGGAGATTATGAAGGGTGCATTGATGAGTATCAAAAGGTCTATCAAGTATTTAAAAAAGATGGTGATTTTTTAATGAATTATGGGAAAGCCTTAACAATGTCCAATAAGAACGAAAAAGCAATTCAAATATTGGAAAAATCAAAAATTTATCTAAATACCACGATTATTCAAACAGCCTTAGGAGATGCGTATAAGGATTTAAAACAATATAAGAAGGCTGAAAAGGCTTATGAGCAAGCTTATAATATGATTCCCATTCGTTTTTATCCTTTGTATTTGTTGGCGAAGTTATATGACGAAAGTGGAGATAAACAAAAGGCTCTTGAAATGGCTGATGAAATATTAAATAAAGAGACAAAAATTCCTTCAACGGCTATCAGGGAAATTAAGTCAGAAATGAAAATAATTATAAATAAGTATGAAGGGCAAAATGATTTATGATTCTTAAAAGGAAAATACAAATATGAAAGGCAAACACATAAATCAACGGCAAAGCATCGTTTTACTTGTATTCTTTGTAATGGCTTTACTCTCTTGTAAAGAAGGTAAAAAGAAAGTCGATCAAGATCAGACAATAACAAAACAAGAATATTTACCAGAAAAAAATGAGGTAGGTATTATGGTTTTAGAAAAAGGCATTTTTCAAAAGGAAATTGTCAGTAATGGAAAGCTTATTGCATTACAAAAAAATCAACTCAAGTTTGATGTGAGTGAAAATATAGATAAGCTTTTAGTAAAAAATGGTGATTATGTTAGAGAAGGGCAAACATTAGCTGTTTTAAAAGATTTTACTTATCGGCAGTCGTATGATAAAGCAAAAATTAACCTAAAAAAAGCGGAGTTAGAATTTCATGATAAACTGGTGGGTAGAGGTTATGAAACTTTCAATAAGGACAGTATACCTTCTGAAGAATATGAAATGTTATCGATTCGTTCCGGGTATAAAGATGCACTGCATGATCTAAAGAACACCGAGTTCAATTTAAAATCTACAAAACTCATTAGTCCTTTTAGTGGTAAGATAGCTAATATAAAATATAAAGAACATGAACAAATTAACGCAGGGGCAGATGTTATGACATTAATAAATGACACAGTTTTTGAAGTAGAGTTTTATTTAATAGAATCTGAAATTTTTCAAATACAGTTGGGTGGTGAAGTAGAAGTAGAACCTTTTGCTTCGGGAAAGTTGGTGAAAGGTACTATAACAGCAATTAATCCACAGGTAGAAAAGGATGGAACTATTTTAGTGAAGGGTAAAATTAATAATAGAGGAGCATTAATGGATGGTATGAATGTTAAGGTTTATATAAAAAAGGATATCTCTAATCAGCTCGTAGTTCCTAAATCAGCTGTTGTTTTACGTCAAAATCAGGAAGTTTTATTTACGGTTAAATCGGGGAGAACATATTGGACTTATGTACAGACTATTCATGAAAATAGTCATGAATACAGCGTCATTCCACATCCAGATAAGAGTAGTGCATCTTTAAAGGAAGGGGATTCTATAATTGTATCGGGGAATTTAAATTTAGCCCATGACGTAGAAGTTTTAATTAAAAGTACTAATCGATAATTTTTTTGTAATGAATTTTAGTAAAAGTATAAATTCAATAGTAGCCTTAAGGAATTCTCTAGTTTATATTATAACATCAATTTTGTTTGTTTTTCTATTTTCATGCAATCAATTACCTAATGAGGTAGAGGAAAGTTTAAAGTTAGCAGGAAATAATAGGGATGAACTTCAAAAGGTACTGGATCATTACCAAAAACCTGAAGACAGCTTAAAATTGAGAGCAGCTTATTTTTTAATTTCAGAGCAAGTTCCTTATGGAGTATTTACAGATAGTAGAAATGATCAATTGTTAAATGATTATTTTAATGCTTTTGAAGATTCATTAGCAGTTTATTTTTGTAAAGAAAGTGACAAAAACATAGAAGAAAGAAAGGATATAATAAATAGCATTATTAAAAAATACCAACTTAATCATGGCAAAGTTTTTAGAAATAAATGGTCTTTAAAAAGAGATATACACCATATTACAGGAGCATTTTTAATTGAAAATATAGATTATGCTTTTAAAGCTTGGGATTTACCTTGGGCTAAACATTATAGTTTTGATGAGTTTTGTAATTATATTTTACCTTATAGAGAAGGAAAGCATTACCCTAATTCTTGGCGTAAATATTTTTTTGAGGAATTTATGGGTTTCAGGGATTCTTTAGGGCAAGAAAGAGATCCTCTTGTAGCGGCTGAAAAGCTTAAAAAATATTTAGGTAATATGAAATTTATTTCTGGAGGGCTTTATGATGCTCCAGAATGTCTTTTAAGTTCCGTTATGTATAAATATAAAATTACTGGAAACTGCGTTAGTATATCGACATTTATACAGGAGGTTTTAAGAGCACAAGGTATTGCAACTGTTGAAGTTTTAGTAAATAAGTTTGGACATACAGCAAAAGATCATGTTTCTAATGGGGTTTTAGATAATAATGGGAGTTGGCATTACTTTGATGGTATTCCTAGTGCTCCTGGGAGTTTAAATATTAAGGATGAAGTTACTAAATTATACAGGAAAAAACCTATTGTTCGAAATGAACTAACTCAAACAAAAGGAGAAGCATTTAATCATCTTAACCTTTTCGGTTGGGAAGATATAACTAAAGATCTGATTGATTGTTATGATATATCCATCAATTTAAAAGATTTATATTGTAAAAATTTACCTATAGCCTACTTATGTATTTTTGACAATCTTAGTCATGGAGGTTGGGTTCCTATCGATTGGGGGGAGATTGATAAAGACCTAAGAAAAGTTACCTTTAAAGACATTGGAGGTAAGGAAGTTGTTTATTTAGTCATGGTTTATGATGAATTTAATAACTTAAAACCAGTTAGTTCTCCTTTTGTTTTAAAAAATGATGGTGCGATTGATTATTTAAATATAAAAAGAGGTGTTGATGATAGAAGGGAAATGATAATAGATAGAAAGTTTTCTCCTAAGCAACATTTAAATAAAATCGCAAAGAATTTAATTGAAGGACGATTTGAAGGGGCAAATTCCCCAGATTTTAAGAAAAGAGAAGTTTTATACACCTTAAAAAATATAACAGATGTTAATAGTAAATTGATAGAAATTGAGCCTAAAAATTATCAATATTATCGTTTCGTATTTCCAAAAATAAAAGACAGTTTGTACTATGATATAGCTGAACTTGGTTTTGGTAATTTAACTTCTAATTCTTTTCGTAAAGAGAATGGCGATTATATAAGTTCAAAAGGTATAAATGCAACTATTCAAAATAGCTATTTTGATGATGACTTATTGAGTTATACAACTATTTACAGGAAGGAAGGTGTGTTAAAAGCATATATGCCAAGTTTGAAGGAAGTTTGTGTTGATATTGATAAAGAGGTTTGGATTGGTATTGATTTAGGAAGTTCTAAGAGTATTTCACAACTTTATCTATGTCCAAGAACTGATAAGAATAGTATTTACCCTAAAATGGATTATGAATTACTTTATTGGGATAATAGATGGGTGTCTACGGGTATAAGAAATACTAATCAAGGATATTTGAAATATGATGATTTACCAAGCAACACTTTGTATTGGCTTAGAAATTATACAGAGGGTAAAGAGGAACGCATTTTTACTTATGAAGATGGTAAACAAATTTGGTGGTAAATAGATATGGTAAAATTCCTTATTCATAAGCCTATCGCTGTTTTAATGACTACATTGGGAATACTCATTTTAGGTATTTATGCCTTGGGGTTAATCCCTGTGTCTTTAATGCCAGATATTGACATACCTGAGATTACGGTTCAGGTTTCTGTAGATAATATGTCGGCCAGGCAGATAGAAGATGCTGTAGTGAAACCCTTGCGCCGAAATTTAATGCAATTAAGTCATCTTAAAGATATTACCAGTGAATCGAGCAATGGCTTAGGAGTTTTACAACTTGAATTCAACCATGGCACTAAAATAGATTATTCTTTTATAGAGGTTAATGAAAAGATAGACCGTGCCATGGCTGGTTTTCCAAAAACCATGGAGCGTCCTAAGGTGATTAAATCCAGTGCGACAGATATTCCTGTTTTTTATTTAAGTATGACCCTTAAAGATGATGGTTCAGCTAAAGCCATAAGTTCAGAGCTTCATCCTGTATCCCAAAAGTTCGTAGATTTTAATCGCTTTGCCAATCAGGTAATCCGAAAGCGTATTGAACAGGTTCCTGAAGTGGCCATGGTAGACATTTCAGGTTTGGTGTCTTCTGAAATATTAATCATTCCCGATCAAAATAAATTGGATGGCTTGGGTATTAGTTTAGATGAGTTAGAGGCTAACATAAAAAAGCATGATATAGAGATAGGAAGCTTACTTATTAAAGACAGTCAATACCAATATGATGTAAGATTAGGGAACTCGCTTAAAAATATACAAGAGTTAAAGGATATTTATATTCATAAAAACAACCGTTTATACCAATTAAAAGAATTGGCAGAGGTGTTGGAACACCCTCAAAAAAGAACGGGATTGGTGTTGTCTGATACAAAGGAAGCCATAATCATGGCTATTATCAAGCAAAGTGATGCCCGTATGGGGGATTTAAAAGCATCGCTAAATACATTGATGGGCTATCTGAAAAAGGATTATCCCAATATAGAATTTGTTATAACCAGAGATCAAACAAAGTTATTGGATTATGCTATTAATAATCTGTTTCAAAGTTTATTATGGGGAATGTTGCTGGCTTTTGGTATTATGTTCCTGTTTTTAAAAAATGTAAAATCTCCATTGCTTATAGGGATTGTAGTTCCGGTATCCTTAATTGTTTGTTTATTATGCTTTCAATGGCTTCAAATTTCAATAAACATTATCTCCTTATCCGGATTGGTGCTTGGCATCGGACTTATGATTGACAATTCTATCATTGTAATAGATAATATCATTCAGTTTAGGGAGCAAGGTTACAAGTTATCAAAAGCTTGTGTAAAGGGAACCAATGAAGTTATAAAACCATTACTGAGTTCAGCACTGACGACTTGTGCGGTATTTTTACCCTTAATATTTTTAAGTGGGATTAGTGGGGCCTTATTTTATGATCAGGCCATGGCGATAACCATAGGTTTGTTTGCTTCTTTTGTTGTTTCCATTACTTTATTGCCTGTTCTATACCGATTGTTTCATTTGAAAGACACAAATAAGCCAGGTCTTATTACCAAATTTCTCACCAAAACAAATAGATTAGATTATGCGGCGTTTTACGAAAGAGGTTTCAAATGGGTCATGAGACATCAAAAAATGGCCTGGCTGGTTTGTGCTTTGTTATTAGTGCTAACTTTTGGGTTGTATAATATAATCCCTAAAACCCAAATGCCAAATTTCACGACTACGGAAACGCTTTTAAGAATTGATTGGAACAGTCCTATTCATGTTGAAGAAAATAAAAGCAGGGTGTTGGATATTCTAGGCGGGATACAGGGAAAGTTAGTGAATCAAACAGCGCTTGTGGGGCATCAACAATTTCTCTTGGATAAAACCACTCAGGCTAAAACTTCAGAAACCACATTGTATTTGCAATGTCATAGCCCTGAAGAGCTAACTGAGACGATTGATATTATAGAAAAGTCAATTCAAGAGCATTATCCATCCACTCTGATGGAATTTAAAGATGTCGATAATATATTTAATCTTATTTTTTCAGACAATAAAGCTAAGTTAACAGCACGGATACGACCTGTAGGAGACCTTGGAGATAACCAAAATGAAGAGTTAAAAAACCTTTGGTTTCAATTGCAAGGACAATTTAATGAACTCAAATTAAAACCAATTGTTTGGCAGGATTATATGACTTTGGTAGCCAATCAGGAGAAGCTGATGACCTATGGGGTAAGTTCCAATAGTATATTCAGTACATTAAAGAGTGCTTTTAATGAACGTGAAATATTAACAATTGTAGATAATCAAAGTTTTGTTTCTGTTATTCTAGGTGGTGAAAAAAGCTCTGTTGAGCACATTTTAAATGAAACAACTGTGGTTTCTCAGGATAGTGCCGTATTTAATGTAAAAGACTTTGTAAAAGTAGTTATGGCAAGTGATTTAAAAACGATTACAGGAGGTGGAGAAGGGGAGTATTATCCCTTATCTCTAAATCTTGATGATAAGCTTGTCAATGGATCCATGGAAAAGATCGAAACCGTAGTTCATAATAATCCCTGGTATGATGTTAATTTTTCAGGAAGCTATTTTAGTAGTCAGGAACTTTTAGGAGAATTAAAAATAGTACTTCTTTTATCTCTGGTGCTACTTTATTTTATTCTGGCTTCACAATTTGAATCCTTTACCTTACCGCTAATCATATTACTTGAAGTCCCTTTAGATTTAGCAGGAGCCTTTCTGTTTTTAAAGTTATTTGGTATGAGTATTAATTTAATGTCCATGATAGGTATTGTAGTTATGAGTGGTATTATTATAAACGATTCTATATTAAAGATAGATACCATAATACAATTGCAAAAACAGGGGTATTCATTAATGAAGGCTTTGTTAGTGGCAGGACAGCGACGATTAAAACCTATTTTAATGACCAGTTTAACGACCATATTAGCATTATTACCCCTATTGTTTTCAAGTGGATTGGGAGCGGAATTACAAGCACCTTTAGCAGTGGCTCTTATAGGAGGAATGTTGCTGGGAACCGTTGTCAGTCTTTATTTTATCCCCTTGTGTTATTACTACCTTTCAAAACTTCAGCTTAATGTTAAAAGATAAATTACCTGATATATTAAAAAAGATTAAAGAGCACTATATATTCTATCCGCAAAAGGATAAAATGCAAGTAGTTGTATTAGTTGTTCTGTTAGCCTTTATTAATGTATACCGTATAAATGCTCAAGAGAAAATAGAAGAGTCAATAACACGTCAAAGTATAGGTTTACAGGAGGTATTAAGTTTAGCAGGAGAACATTCTTTGGATGCTTTTAAATCTAAGCGAAAATATGGTGTGAATTACTGGCAGTTTAAATCCTTTCAATCGAGTTTATTACCTAAAATTAATTTTGAAACCCGACCATTTACCTTTAACAGATCCTTGGTCAAGCGATATGATTCTGAGGCGAATATTGATGTGTTCCGCCAACAACAAAGTTTAAGCTCTTACGCCAATGTGTCCATGACACAGGATATCCGGGCAACAGGAACCAGTCTGTTTATTAATTCAAGTTTTGACAGGATAGTAAACTCAGGGATATCAGATGTAGAAAGCTATAGTGCCACCCCTATACGTATAGGACTAATTCAGCCCTTGATGGCGTATAATCGATTTAAATGGGAAAAGGAAACAGCGCCACTGGAATATCAAATAGCAAAACAGGAGTTTACCCATGAGCAACAAGCTATTAATATTAAAACTATAGATTATTTTTTTAGTTGGGCTTTAGCTTATAAAAGAGTAGAAATAGCAGAGGAAAATAAATCGTCAACAGAGCGACTATTAAAAATAGGTAAAAAGCGTTATGAATTAGGTTCGATTGAGCGGGATGATCTTTTGAATTTAGAATTAGATGTGTATAACGCTAATACTAACCTGACCCAAAACCTTCAAAGTTTACAAAAGGCAGAGACAGCCCTTAGGATATTTTTAAGGGATCAAATTCCTGAAGGTGTTCAGCCAGAACTACCAGAACTAATAACAGATTTAAAAATTGATACTGAAAAAGCTAAGGCATTAGCACAAGCTAATAACCCTGATATTTTAGATTTAAAGTTAAGAAAAATAGAAGCTTTAAGAGATTTAGATAAAGCTGTAAAAGACAATAGGTTCGATTTATCTGTGACCGCTAGTTATGGTCTCAACCAACAGGCTAATACGTTTGTGGATGCTTATGGAAACCTATTGGACCAACAAATGTTATCGATTAATTTTAGTATGCCCATTCTAGATTGGGGTGAGCGTCGGGGAAGAATCAAAACTGCTCAAATGAATAAGGATGTTACAGAAATAGAACTGCAACAGGATACTGATAAGTTAGACCAAGATATCACACAAAAAGTTATTGATTTTAATCTACAAAAGGAGCTCGTTCAAGGGGCACTTAAAACCAGTGAAATAGCTCGGGAGTCCTATCATATTACAGAAAGGCGATTTTTATCAGGAAAGATAGATTTACTCAATCTTACCAGTTCTAGAAAAGTATGGCAATCGGCAACAGAGCAGTACATACAAAGTTTGCTTAATTATTGGAAGTTGTATTACGAGGTGCAACAATTAACACTTTACGATTTTTTAAATGAAAGTGCTTTATCTAAGAACGATATAGATTCCATTATTGAAAATTAAATTAAAAGAATTTTACTATGACTTATGCAGAACGAAAAGAAAAGGAAGAATATTTACTGTATTTAATTAAACAGAAACGGCTTTATTCATTAAAAGAAGTAGCCGATAATTTTGATTGTAGTGAAAGAACACTTAAAAGGATTATATTCCATTTAAGAGATGAAGGTTATAATATTAAATATTGCAGGAAAAAACATAAATATTTTTTAGAAGAATAGCAAAGTGTCAGAATTTGACCCTATGAAGGTTTAAATTTGTGTTATCGAACACAGTGTTATAATAGACAAAATAGGTTTAAAAAACCTCTGAGTATAAAATGATTAAAAATATATAATCCAAATGTAGTGTTTAACCATAAAACTAAAATCTATAAGAAAAGACCTTAATAATACCCAGAGGGAAAATTGTTTTTCTATATAATTAGAAAGTTTCGAATTTGAATCTAAAATTATATATGAACTTAAATTTATCACAAAAAGCTTAATGGTTAGCTTATGTTATGTTTCACAAAGTAGCGTACCTCCATAGACTTTGCAAATGTAAATATATTTAATCATTTCTCTCAAGAAGGGAATTTAAAATTTTTTTAAAAATGAATTTAAAGAAAAAAATAATAGGAATGTTAGGTGTAACTGTTATAGCTACAGCTGTGTTCTTTACTAGTAATTTAAATATCCATAAAGGAGGAAACTATACTTTAGGAGAATTGATAACTGCGGCTGTAGCTCAAACAGAAACAGGAGGAGGAACCGGTGTTTGTTTTACAAAAACTATAATAAGTTGTGGAGATTATTTATTTGGAGATAAGGTTATTTGTGATCAGACAGGGGATTACAAGCAAGGAGAGAGTTGTTCGCCCAAAAATTGTAGTTTTTCTACACCACCAAAAAAATACTGTATACAATACTAAAAATAAACTTTATCCTTTATTTCAGGTTGATTCCAAATTTTAGATATTAATAAAAGAAATAAAGGTGTCTATTTTGAAAAAATAACATTATGAAATTAAAAAAAGTAATACTAAGTACATTTTTTTGCATGTTTATTGCAATAACAGGTTTGAATATCAGTAGAATAGTAGATGAAAATACAAATAACTTCGACACCTCTTATTCCCTAAGTGAATTGATTCAAGTAGCTGTAGCTCAAACAGAAACAGGAGGTGGTTCGGTTAAATGTTTTACAAGAACTATAACAAATTGTGGTTTTCCTGCATATAATGAAAAAGTAACTTGTGATACTACGGGAGATTATAAATTAGGAGAAGAATGTTCAGAAACTACTTGCACGAACAGTAGTCCACAGACAAAAAGATGTCAGCAAAACATTAATGGATAATAGATTAAATTATTATGAGATGTATTTTGTATTTCACATATATTTTTAAGTGTCATACATTTCTTAAATAGTAGAAATCAAAAAAATAATTAAAATTTTTAAAAATGAATTTAAAGAAAAAAATAATAGGAATGTTAGGTGTAACTGTTATAGCTACAGCTGTGTTCTTTACTAGTAATTTAAATATCCATAAAGGAGGAAACTATACTTTAGGAGAATTGATAACTGCGGCTGTAGCTCAAACAGAAACAGGAGGAGGAACCGGTGTTTGTTTTACAAAAACTATAATAAGCTGTGGAAGTATAAGTATATATGGAGATATGGCTATTTGTGATCAGACAGGGGATTACAAACAAGGAGAGACCTGTCAGCCTATAGAGTGTAGTTTTTTTACTCCACCGGAAAAATCCTGTATAAAATACTAAAAATAAACTTTATCCTTTATTTCAGGTTGATTCCAAATTTTAGGTATTAATAAAAGAAATAAAGGTGTCTATTTTGAAAAAATAACATTATGAAATTAAAAAAAGTAATACTAAGTACATTTTTTTGCATGTTTATTGCAATAACAGGTTTGAATATCAGTAGAATAGTAGATGAAAATACAAATAACTTCGACACCTCTTATTCCCTAAGTGAATTGATTCAAGTTGCTGTAGCTCAAACAGAATCAGGAGGAGGAACGGGGGTTTGTTTTACAAAAACTATAATAAGTTGTGGTTTTCCTTTATTCGATGACAAGGTTATATGCGATCAGACAGGAGACTATAAACAGGGAGAGTCTTGTCAGCCAGATGATTGCAGTCTCATTGATTTGCCAGAAAAAGTATGTATAAAATATTAAAGTTTAAATCGTTATAAAAAATAAAAAAATGAAGTTAAAAATGAAAAAACATATTAAAATAATTGCCGTATTTTCAATTGTAATGGGAGGGCTTTTCTATATTACTGAGGATATAGATATAGATAACCAAGACTCTACATTTTCTTTAAGTGAATTGATGGAAGTGGCTGTAGCTCAAACAGAAACAGGAGGTGGTTCGACAAAGTGTTTTAAAAGAACTATAACAACTTGTGGTTGGCCTCTTTATAATGACAAGCTTGTTTGCGAAACTACAGGGGATTACAAACAGGGAGAGGAGTGCACCCCATCCACATGTGATGACTCACACCAAGAAACAAAGAGATGTCAAAATCCAAATTAATCTGATTCCACTCAAAATTAAAGCAGGTTTTTCCTGCTTTAATTTTGAATTATTCACAGTAAAAAATAATTAATTATGAAATATTTAGTGCTTATTATACTTGTTTTTGGAATCTCATGTAGTAAAATAGAAAATAAAACAAATTCAAAAAAAATTTATATTCAGTGTGATTCTCTTCAAAGTGTAATTGATATTGGGGCATTTGTTGAAAACATTGAAATTACACCATTAAAAGAAGAAAGAGGGGCTTACATTGGTGAAGCGCATAAAGTTCTTAAAACTAAAGATCATTATATTGTTTTTGATAAATCTATTACTAAACGTATAGTTGTTTTTGACACAGTAGGTGGTTTCGTGAAAAATGTTATTACTTTAGGAAGAGGACCTGGTGAAGCAATTCAGTTGAACGATTGTTGGATAAATAATGAAGGTAACCTTGAAATTTATGATTTCGCACTCAAAAAGGTTTTCACATGTAATAGGGATTTTGATATTGTAAAAGAAACCAAAACATCTAAATTTATATTTTCAGCTCTATCTAGAATACCTAAAAGTAATAGTTTTGCTGGGTTTAAGAATTATTCTTCTTATAACCCTGAACATGAAGGGAAACGTTATCAAGTTGCCATATTAGATAATAGTTTAAAGAGTATTGAGGATACAGATCTTTTTTATAATGATGAACTTGATGGAATTTCTATTATTGAATCTTCAAATCCTTTTCAGAAAATTAACGATACTTTACGATTTTCTAATTATTTAAACCCTTTTATATATGATATTTCTGTTAATAATAACTTTGTTAAAAGGTTTGAACTTGTGTATTCACCTAATCCTTTTCCTGTAGATTATGAAGAAAGTATTCTTTTGGACAATAGAGGGGTTCTTAAATTTAGTCCTGGAACTCTAAAGACAAAAGATATAACAGAAGGTTATAATGGGTATGCGGGAATTTGGATGGAAACTAATGATTATGTAATTATAGGGTCATTTAATTCTAAATACGAAAGATTTTATTCTTTGTTAAGAAAAACAGATAATCAAATAATGGTTCAGTCTAAACAATTTAGTGTTTCGAAAAACTTATTTAAGAGGTTACCGGATTTTATGGTTTCTGAGGTTGAGGAGAATTCATTTACAGCATTAGTGCCAGGTATTCATTTAGAGTATATTTTAAATGATGATCATCCAATAATGAAAAACAGGTCGGATTATTTGGATAAAAATTTCATTATAAAAGTCAAATTAAAAAGGATATGAAAAAAACATTAATTCTATTTTTAATACTTTCAATATTATTTTCGTTGTATCTTTTAATTCAAAAGGGTAGACTAACTTTGGGTTATAATGATTTAAGGATTGTTGTTAATAAGCAGCAAGATAGCCTGAATAAGGCTTTAATGCAAAGCGATTATTTTAATTCGTTAGCAATGAAAAATTATCAATTAGGAAATTTAAAAATTAAAAAACTTGATCTCTACAAGTTTAATGATACAGGTCTAAAAATTAAAACAAAATTACCAGAAGGTGATAAAAAGAAATTTATTATACGATATTCAGATATTGGATGTAACACATGTGTAAATCTTATTTTTAAAAGACCAGAAAGAATTAAAAGAATACAAGAAAAATTTGATATAATAGTTTTAGTTGATTTTAATAGATATGAAGATTTTGTTCTATGGAAACGAGCTTCAGAAATAGGTAACAATGTTTTTTGGGTAAAAAAAGGAGAGTTACCGTTTGATAGTCTTTTTGAACCCAGTTCATATTCGTTTATTTTAGATGAAAAATTAGAAGTTCATTCATTTTTTGTTCCTAATAATGTATTTCCAGATGAGGTTCACAATTATTTGAATATACTTCTTAACAACAATGATAAATTCCAAGAATAGGTATAATAATGATTTTAAATTAAGTTTAAAATTAAGAAAAATAAGGATAAATAAAAGAGGGCTTGTGTTTTTAATTTTGTTAACCATAGTTTTCTTCTTTCCGTTCTGGTTTTTTGTTCTTATAAATTTAGTTATTCTTTTGTTTTATGCGTCAAAATATTTGATCCGTAAGATTAAAAACTTAAAAGTTAGGTTTTTGTTTAACTCTAGTCAATTTATTTTATTTATTTATATTATTTGTTTTAGTTTTCGGTTGTTCTGTTTTGAAATTTATTTTATACCAAGTTCATCAATGGCTAATACTTTATATCCTAAAGATATTATTGTGGTAAACAAATTAAAATATGGTCCAAGATTACCAAAGTATATTCTTGAAACTCCCTTGCTTAGAATCTTTTTTAATAAACGGGATAGATCAAATGGAATTTCAAAACAGAACAATGGGAAGCTTAAGCGATTACCAGGTATAAGTAGTATAAATCGAGGAGATATTGTAGTTTTCGAAAATAGTAAAGTCATTGTAAAACGTTGTGTGGCCATTGCAGGTGATACCTTAAAAATAGTTAATGGAAAAGTTTATATTAATGATAGTGTTGAAAGATTTTCAAATAATATTAAAAACAATTATACTTTAAGGATAAATAATCCCCTTATTTTTTATAAAGCCTTAGATTCCCTTAAAATTGAATCAAATATTCTATCTGTTAACAGGAATAAATGGAAGCAATTGAATCTTTCAAATATTGAGGTGGTACATGTTAATAAGCTAAGATGTATAGATTCTTTGGAATTAAAGTTAATGGATTTTTCCGTTAATACTAATCTATTCCCTTGGGCTAAGGACCATCCATGGACTTTGGATAATTATGGTCCAATTGTTTTACCCAAAAAAGGTATGGAAATACAGTTAAATGATGATACTTTTCAATTTTATGGATATACTTTAAAGAAACATGAGAAGGTTGAAATCTATAAGGAAAATGGATTGTTCTATAAAGAAGGGAAGTTATTGGAAACTTATACTTTTAGGAGAAATTATTTATTTATGTTGGGTGATAATAGAAAGGAGTCAATGGACTCTAGGTATATCGGATTTGTTCCAGAAGAAAATGTTATAGGGGAAGTTTCCTGTGTACTATTTTCTACTAAGGATCAGCATTTTCAATGGAGCCGTTTTTTTAAAAAAGTAGAATAGGTTTTATATTATAATGAAACAAAAATCACCTTCATTTACTATTCTTACCGTATTTCTATGCTTATCTATCATAGGAGCAAGTTTAATTCCTTTGCTCAACGTTCAGTTAAAACCAACACTTACCAATAAGTCATTAACCGTTAGTTTTAATTGGCCAGAAGCATCTGCTAGAGTCGTAGAGCAAGAAGTCACTTCGAAACTAGAAGGTGTTTTTAATTTGGTTAGGGGTATAGAAGGAATAAGTTCAACATCTCGTAAAGGAGGAGGTTCTGTTTCTATCGATTTTAAAAATCATGTGGATATGGATGTTATCCGCTTTGAGGTGGCTAATTTAATCCGTCAAAGTTATTCTGGGTTGCCTGAGGGCGTGAGTTATCCGTCTTTATCTAAAGGAGGCGCCAATGAAAATACATCCCCAATTGTTTCATACAGCATCAATGCCAACGAAAGTCCTTATTTTATAAAAAAGTATGTTGAAAGCCAATTGCTTCCAAAGCTTTCAACGTTAAAAGGGGTCAACAAAGTAGATGTTTATGGAGCTGCTCCATATGAATGGGTTATAGACTATAATAGTGAGATACTATTTCAACTGCAAATATCAGTATCAGAACTTCAAGGAGCAATTAATTCCTATTTGAATAAAAAGGAATTAGGAAAAGCATTTATCCATTCACAAAAACAGTCTTCTGATAGTGAAATTGCTTTGGTTTTGGCCTATAAACCACAAGGAGATATTAATTGGAATCAGATACCTATAAAGAAAATCAATAACCGAATAATTTATTTAAAGGATATTGCCACTATACGTTATAAAGAAGGCAAGGTGAATTCTTATTATCGCATCAATGGACTTAATACCGTTAATATGGTGGTGTATGCTGAAAAAGGTGTAAATACCATTAGTCTGGCAAAAGAGGTGAGACAAACAGTAGATAATTTTAAAAAGCAATTATCACCTGGGTATTCTATTAAAATGACCCAGGACACCACAGAATTTATTGTTTCTGAGCTTGATAAAATCCAAAAACGAACCCTATTCTCCTTATTAATTCTTTTGGTTTTAATTCTTCTTATTAATAGAAGTTTTAAGTACTTGATGATTTTACTTTTGAGTATCGCAGTCAATTTATTAATAGCAATAATTTTTTATTATGCTCTTGGGGTACAATTACAATTGTATTCTTTTGCAGGCATTACGATCTCCTTTGGGATTATAATTGATAATAGCATCATTATGATTGATCACATGAGAAATAAGGGGAATAAAAAATCGTTTTTGGCCATATTGGCAGCAACCTTAACAACCATTGGAGCGCTTATAGTGATTTTCTTTTTAGAAGAAAACCAGCGTTTAAATTTATGGGATTTTGCAATAGTTATTGCGGTTAACATAGGTGTTTCCCTTTTAGTGTCTTTGTATTTTGTACCGGCTTTGATGGATAAAATCAGATTGGATAAAAAATACACTCGTTTTTCTATAAGACGTAAGCGACGTGTTATCAAGTTTACTAAGTTTTATAGTGCGGTTGTGTTTTGGATGTGTAAACCAAAACTTAAATGGGCTTTTATTGTTTTGTTTATTTTAGGCTTTGGCTTGCCTTTACATTTATTGCCTAAAGAGCTTAAAACTGAAACTTTTGGATCTAAATTGTATAATGACACATTTGGATATGAATGGTATAATACGGAGTTACGCCCCTTTTTAGAGAAAGCATTAGGAGGATCCCTAAGGTTATTTACTGAGGATGTTTTTGAGAATTCATATTATAGTGAACCAGAACGGACAACCTTGCGTGTTACTGGAAGTATGCCTGATGGTTGTACCATAGAACAGCTTAACGAAGTGATTTTAAAAATGGAAAACTATATTGGGCAGTTTGAGGAGGTGTCATTGTATGAAACTCGAATAAGTAGTTCTAAGAGTTCAAATATAACCATCTATTTTAAAGAAGAATATGAATACAGTGGTTTCCCATATACTTTAAAAAGTATGCTGGAATCCAAATCCATAAGTTTGGGAGGCTTGGATTGGACAGTTAGCGGTGTAGGGAGAGGTTTTTCTAATGCATTGGGAAATGGATATAAAAGCAATCGCATTATTCTTGAGGGCTACAATTATGATGATTTGTATAGTTATGCAGAACTATTACAAGAGCAATTAGAAGTGAATTCTAACGGCCGTGTAAAAGATATTGAAATTACTACAGGGCGGTGGGGGGCATCACCGCTTAATGAGTATTATATGGCATTTAACGAGAAGCAATTGGCATTAGCTAATGTTTCGCAGAATCAATTGTATGATTTTTTAAAAAATCAAGTACATTCTGGAAATATAGCCTCAATAATTCAAGATCATGAGAGACAGGATATAAAGCTTGTATCTGATAATTATCAAAAATTTACTATTTGGGATTTAAAAAACTTGCCTATTTCTGTTAACAACAAACAATATAAATTAGATCAGTTGGCGTCTGTCGAAAAACGAAAAAGTGGTAACACTATTTATAAAAATAATCAGCAATATCAGCTAACAGTAGCTTATGACTTTCTAGGAACACAACCTTTGGCTCAAAAGGTAAGAGAACATAATGTTAAGGAGTTAAGAGATAAACTTCCAATAGGTTATCGGGTTTTAGAACAATCTTATAATTATTGGAACAAAAAGGATTCTACACAGTACTATTACATTTTTATAGTGATATTCATTATATTTTTCATTTGTGCGATTCTATTAGAATCTTTGCACCAACCCTTTGCTATTATTAGTATGATACCCATTTCGTTTATAGGTGTATTTTTAATGTTTTACCTATTTGAATTTAATTTTGATCAGGGGGGGTATGCGTCATTTATATTGCTTTGTGGTATTAGTGTGAATTCCGCTTTATTCATTATTAATGACTATAATAATTTAAGAAAACAATACCCCTATAGAAACCGCCAACAATTATATTTTAAGGCATTCAATTATAAGATTATACCAGTGATTTTAACCATTGTTTCCACCGTTGTTGGTCTGATACCTTTTGTATGGCATGGCCAAAATGAAGTGTTTTGGTTTTCATTTGCAGTAGGAGCAATAGGAGGATTATTATTCTCTTTAATAGGCCTCTATTTTTATTTGCCTATGTTTGGGATGAAAAGAAAAAGTAAAAGAGTTGAGTAAAAGATAAGCAAATAAAAAAATATGTTTAAAAGCTAAATCATTAGGAAATTATAGAAAAATCATAACTTTGTTATAAATAATAACAAAAGTTCCTATCAAATAAGTTACTTATTCGGTTACTAAAAGTTACTAGGAGTATGAAACTTATTGATTTCACTACATAAGTTGGAGTTTCAGGTCTTCCTGCCACCCCGACAAAATTGAAATATTGAAGACTAAATAAATATTAAACAAATGAATTTCAGGAGTTTAATATTTTTTAGTTTCAATTGAAATCATTTGAATTCAGTGCTAAAGATGTCCTATAGGGTGTCCTATTTAATTCAAATGAATTTCGTAAATTGTCTTTCCTACGGGACTTTCCAGAGATTTGACTTTCACTTTAATCATTGTTTAACTAAAGTGAAATGTAATGAAAACCACAAAATCATTTAGTATTGGCTTTTGGTTGAAAAAGACAGCAATCAAAAGTGACGGACAAATTCCTATTTATGCACGTATTCGTGTTGATGGTGTTGGAGCAGACATCAGTATTAAGCGTACAACCTTAGAATCTCATTGGTGTTCAGAATCCTCAAGACTTAATCCAAGGGTTAAAGGTGCGCAGAGTATAAACATGTATTTAGATGATGTTTATGCTGATTTAATGGATTGCCATAGACAACTGTATAGCGAAGGTCGCCCGATTACTTCTCAAAAAATTAAACTTCGTTATTTAGGAAAAGACAAAACCTTTGAAAAGTTATCGGATATTATAAGGTATCACAAAGAGGTTGAAGCTCCAAAACTATCTCAAGGCACTTTGAAAAACTATGGGGCAACAGAGAAATATCTTAAACGGTTTATTGAGCATCAATATAAAACTTCAGATATTCAATTACAGTTCATAGATTATCTTTTTATTGTAGATTTTGAAAACTACCTAAGAACATGTAAACCTCTTCGGTCTTCACAGCCTTTAAATAATAATGGGGTTATGAAACATATGGAACGGTTTCAAAAGCTCATAAACATTGCGGTTAAGTTTGGATGTTTTAATGCTAACCCTTTTAATTTATACGGTTTAAAGTATGATGATTATGATAGTGCCTTTTTGGAAATAAAAGAACTTAATAAATTAAAGACTGTTAAACTAAAGGAATCTGGATTGCTCCTTGTTAGAGATTTGTTTTTGTTTTCTTGCTATACAGGTTTAACCTATACTGAGGTTGAATTACTTAAAAAGGGAGATATAGTAGAAGGTGTTGATGGTGATTTATGGATTGATATTAAAAGAAAGAAAACTAAAACTACGGTAAAAGTGCCTTTATTACCCCAAGCTAACGAAATTTTAGAGCGTTATAGTCATTATCCAAACCAAGTTAACCAAAACAGATTACTGCCAGTTATTTCTAATCAAAAGGTCAATAAATATTTAAAAACCATAGCAGTTTCTGCAGGAATTAATAAGCATTTAACCTTCCATGTAGCTAGACACACCTTTGCCACAACAATTACTCTGCTTAACGATGTGCCCTTTGAAACTGTATCTAAACTTTTGGGACACACTAAACTATCAACCACACAGAAATATGCGAGGGTAATTGAAAAGAAAATTAGTAAGGATATGGGGAAATTAAAGGATGTTTTAAGTAGGGAAGAGGTTAAACAAATTATAAAAAGATCTGAAGTGGTTTGTTTAAGAATAGTTTAATAGAGTCTTCGTTTCGCAGTCTTCAAGTAGATGGTAACATGTTATAATTGTATTTATACCTCATAAATAAAGGGTTCACGAATTGTGAACCCTTTTTGCTTGTATAAAAATGCACGCTTTATATACCTTTTCTTTATTTAGCGAAAAATCTAAAAATTTACCTTTTATTATGTTTTTTAGCTTCATTATATTGGCTTTTTCGAGCAAGTAACATATTTGTAATCTGCAGGAATTGTTAAATTTTCTTGTTATCACACAAAAGGACACAAAACTCAATTTATTCGATGTGGGCTATGTATCATAAAATGGTTTTAAGGCTATTGTTCATGAGATATATTGGTGTCGGTTTTATCTTGTTCGGCCTTAGATAAGTGCCAATACATGAATTGTTGGATATTTTGTAAGTCTGAATTTCCATCATAATCACTCCAATTGCTGTCAATCTGTTCAGTCTGGTTAATATCCTTGAGTTCAGGTAGAACATCTTTTATTTTCTTAAATATTAAATCACAATCAAGTTTAAGAACCGCCGATACTTCATGGTAATCACCACTTTTAAACATACCATTGATGGTGTCGTTCCATAGGTAAGTAAAACTTCTTATAAACGATGTTATATTTTCTTTAGAATCTAAATGCTTCAATACATAGCCTTGGAAATTATCGAATTCTAATCTGGACCATATTTCCATAGTCATCTTCGATACACTTTTATTTTTGAAAAAGGGATGGTTTTCGATAGCCTTTACTTTACCAATTAGTGTTTGTTCTATTTCTTCAATAAACTTAATTTCAATATTTTCACGTATAAATGTCTCCAAATACCAGCAGAGTTGTATATAATCTAATTTATTAGCTATGGAAATAATTAAAGCTTTTTTTTCATCACTTTTATGGGCAAGTTTACTAGCAATGCTTCTTATCACCTCAATGTTATTTTCTTGTACATTGGTTGTTTCTGAAAATATATTTAAATTATTAATCAAGAAGTTTATTAGCTTATCAAGAAGTTTGTCATCTATGTTTTCTATTTCTGAATTAATACGATATACAATTTTCCATTGCCCTGTGTTTTGTATCATTTCATTTAAAACTGTTAAAGCTTCATCATTTTTATCGGAGCTTATTAAAGCTTTGAAATTTGAAAATGATAGTTCGGATATTTTTCCCTTTACGTGGAATGAAAAATACTTTTCAAAGTGGTTTAAATGATTAATGCGTAGTTCAGTATCTAATATTTGACTGGGTTTGATTTTAGGCCCTTGATATGCCATAACGGTTCCAGTCCTATCCATTGGAAATAAAAAATTGATAATAGAATAAGCTTCTTTATGGTTGTCCATTAACTCTTTTCTTAAGCCAGACTCGTTTTTCTGGTCTTCGAATGTATTGTTGAAATTTATTGTTTCGAGAAATATTAAATTCGATTTAAGTCTATTTCCAGCATATCCTTTTATAAGCTGATAAGTTTTTGGGTGCTTTATTTTTAGATACTCTATCCAAAATAAATCATGAATATTTACCTCATCTCCGATGGCGTAAAATGAGAAGGCAAAGGAATTTATTATGCGAACAACTTCACGTGGAGAGCTAAAATAACTACCGTTTAAACTATTAAATAGTTCGTCTAAATCTTGCTTTCTTATTTTTTTAGATGAAAGGACTGGATTTATTTTTTTCTTTAAAAAATAATCTAAATCAGCTTCTTCAACGAGGGGCAGTTCTAAGGGGATGTTTATTATTTTTTCTAAAAAATCCTTTCCAGATTTTTCATCATCACCATATCTATCGTGTATTGCTTTGGCCACATATTCGTGGTCTAAACATACAATAAAAATTAGGTTTTTAAAGTCAGCGTTTATTTTAATTAGTTTGAAAAGAGTGAATATTTCGTCTTTGTCTAGTCTATCGACATCATCTATGAAAATTATAATTTTTTTATCTGATTTCTTTAAGATATCATCTATGTCATTTTTAAGTTCGTCTAGGCTTTTTTTTTCACCCTCTAAGTCCTCGCCAAGTCTTTGTAATATTTCATATGGCTCAAAGGAAACTCCCATGTTGAATAATTTAGGTACACCAGCCGAGGCTGATAGTTTAACTGATTTTAGATATCTGCTATATCTTTTTATGAGTTCACCAGCTTTTTTAAGGGTTTCGTCACCACTGTAAATTAGTTTTCCAAATAATGTTTCAAAGAAGTCATAAAGCATTTCTTCTTTGGTTTGGTAAATCCATGGATTGTAATGGAATTTTATATATCGTTTGTCATCTTTCTCTTTACTGAAAACTTCTATTTGTCTTTCAATAAGGTTTAATAGGGAACTTTTACCAGCTCCCCATTTACCATAAATACCAATTGTAAGAGGTTCTGGGTTGTTCGCATATCCTTGTATTACCTTTTGAATTTTTTCAGCGTATGGATAGTAGTTTAATAAATCTTCTTCCTTTTTTCGGATAGCAATATCGTTGCTTAATATATTTTTGTTTTCCATTTTTCAATCAATTAAATAGATATTCCAAAGTTCTGAAAATAATATCATTTTTGATACCAAGCTTGCTTAGACTTAATATAAACAAGAACTCCTTTTTAGCTATTCATCCATAATTAAACTTATTCTTTCATGTCTAAAATGCAATAAAACTTTCTAGTTAATTTGGTGTGAAATTGTCCCGTTGGATACAATTTTGAAATTAAAATAAATTGATAAAAAAGCACCTAATTAATGCAGATATTGAATTTACACCACACAGACCTCTTTTGGTATAAAAGAAGAAAATCTGTCGTAACCCCCAAAAACATTGAGGCTTTCATTGACTAAGATAAGGTGTCCTTTTATGAATTAAAGAAAATTGATAGATTACGAAATTGATTTTAATAATATAATTATGAAACGTTTAACAAACTTTATGAGCTTATTGATTTTTTTACTAGTACTTGTGGTTTTATTTTGGATGATGCCAAATAATAAAATAGAAACTATAGGAGTTTTTTTTGAAAAGATTATGACACCACTAGCCTTAGCGGTTTCTGCTGGATTGGGTTTAAAAGAAATCAAAAGGAATTATTATGGTAAGAAAGATAAATCACCATAACGGTAAGTGTATAGTTTTATAATTATATATAGCGTAAAATGTTTTAAATTTTTTTAACCAGTCTTATAAGCCAACAAAGTTGGCAAATTTATTACCCCAAGCCAACAAAATTTTAGAGCGTTATAGTGATTATCCAAACTGAGTTAACCAAAAAGGCTTTTACCGATGATTTCTAATCCGAAGGTTAATAAATGTTAGAAGACCATAGCAAAGTTAGCTGATATTAATAAACGATTTGTTGTAAAAACTTTTGTTTTGAGGGAAGTTCTTTGGTTTTTGGGTTAGCTTTAATTTGATATATGAAAATTAATTATGTCATTTTTTTAAACTATAATTAACACTTTTTAATGCGTATTTTCTGCCATATTGACATTGTTTAAGGTTGATTATAAAAATCTCTACGTTAAATGTGGAATTTTCTTAGAATGGTTAAATTTTTGATTTGCTAGAAACAAACTAATTTACCTATGAGAGATAAACTAAAAAGTGCCTGGGAGATTTCTAAAAATTTTCTAAAAGATTTAAAGGCTGTGTTTTCAAACAAACAGGAAAATCAGGAACAAAATCATGTTAGTTTGTTTAACTCTTTATCTCCAAAGTCGTTAAATCCTGATAATGTAAAAATTTATTTAGAAGCATTAACAAAAGGAGTTGAAGATAAAGACATAAATAATATTGCTTTAACAGGTTCATATGGGTCAGGAAAAAGTAGCTTGATTAAAACTTTTGAAGAAACCACCAAAGGTAAATTTAGTTTTTTGAAGATTTCTTTAGCAAGTTTTGAGAAAGCCAATTTAAATAAAAATTTAGATAGGCAATTAGAACTGAGCATTCTTCAACAAATTTTTTATCATGTTAAATCTGAAAAAATTCCAGATTCTCGTTTTAAAAGAATTAAAAACATTACAACTGGACAACTTCTTAAATTATCTTTAGGTTTCGCTATTTGGTTTTTAAGTGCCCTAATCATTTTTAGTTTTAATTATTTACAAAAGCTTAATCCCGTAAACTGGACCTGGAGAATTATTGATTTGGATTTTCAAGCATTAATAGTGTTTACTTTCTTTTTTTTAGGTGTTGCTTTATTTGCAAAGAACATAATTAGAGTTTTAAATAATTCGAAGATTAGTAAAGTAAGTATAAAAGGTGAATTAGAATTAGGTAAGGATATTGATAAATCAATATTGAATCAATATTTAGATGAGCTTATATATTTCTTTGAAAGAAATTATTATAATGTTGTTGTATTAGAGGATTTGGATAGGTTTGAAAGTATAGAAATTTTTACAAAATTACGTGAGATTAATACTTTATTAAATAATTCAGAACAGCGAAAAGGAGATGTAGTTTTTCTATATGCTGTAAGAGATGATATCTTTACAGGAAAAGACCGAACTAAATTTTTTGATTTTATTATCCCTGTAATTCCTGTAATAAATAAATCTAATTCAAACGAAAAGTTAAGGGAACGATTGTCTGCGTTAACATTTGACAAAAAACCAAATTTAAATTTCATTGATGACATAGCTTTATTTATTGATGATATGCGGTTATTAAATAATATATGTAATGAGTATGTAGTATATAGGAGCAATCTGAGTCCAAAGCTGATTCAGGATAATCTTTTAGGGATGATTGTTTATAAAAATTTGCGACCTGATGATTTCGTTGAATTGCATAATGGACAAGGTAGGTTGCATGAAATTATAAGTAATAAAAAACAATACATAAAAGAAAAGATTAGTTCCATTGAGATGGAAATTGATAAACTAACTGAAAAAGTTATAAATATTGAAGAAGAAACAGTTAAAAGTGTTAAGGAGTTAAAGGCAATATATATAAATGCCCTTAATGAGATTTTAGACAAACCAGTTTCTATTAGACTTAAACAAACTAAATTTTACTCTTTGGAAGAATTAATGGATGATGAATTATTTGAAGAATTGCAAAGCATGGAAAACTTCTATTATAAGCACTATGATGAGTTTTACAATAGAGTAATTGATAAAAACTCAAATAAATCTTTTAAAAGCTTAGAAACATTTGTAGATTCTGAACGAAGCTTTGAAAAAAGGTTGTTAAATGTGAATTCATACAATATGAATGAGGTTTATTCGATGAATAGGGAAATAGAAAAGTTAAGGGAAGAAAAAGCTCAAGTTCAAAATTATACATTAAAGCAATTATTTGAGGAGATTAATTTGGTAGAGGTTCTTGGTAGCGATTTTTCAAAAGATAAGCTTACAATTTTTCTTTTACGAAATGGATATATAGATGAGAACTACTATGACTATATATCATATTTCCATGGAGTTAGTATGACACGTAGTGATAACGAATTCTTGCAAAGTGTTAAAAGTCAAATGCCAAACCCATTTAATTACAAATTGGAAAAAGTTGAAGCTATAACAAAACGATTAGATACCGAATATTTTAAAAAAGAGGCTGTTTTAAATTTTGATTTAGTAGATTTTATATTCAAGAACAATAATAAATATAAAGGAAAGTGTGATGCTATAATTAAGCAGATTTCAAATAAAAAAGAGTTAGCTACCAAATTTTTAGACGAATATATTGATAAAGGACAGCAGGTAGGAGAAATTATAAAGTCATTATCTAACTGGCGTAATTTTTGGAAATATATTGAAGAAACCAAATTTACTGAAAGTCGAAAAATCAAGTATTTAAAATTAATATTTGATAATTGTAGTATTAAAGACATATGGAGCTTATCATTATCTTCAAATCTAAAATTATTTTTGGCAGAGCAAAGTAATCCACTAACTCTTCTATCTTCATTTGAAGACCATGAAAAAACAAAGAAAGCCATTTCAGAATTAGATTTAGAATTTGAAAAATTAGAAATTCCTAAAGTTGAACATAAAGATATATTTGCATTTATAGTAAAGAACGAATTCTATAAATTGAATCTTAATAACATTAAGTTAATTCTAAAAAATAAAAATAAGTATTTGAAAGATGCCGAAATTATTGAAAAGAATTTCACGACTATAATTAATTCAAAAAATACGGATTTAATAAAGAAAGTAAATAATAATATTGAAGAATATGTGAATGATGTCTTTTTGAATTTAGACAGCAATCATGATGAGTCTGAAGAAGCTTTAATTTTATTATTAAACAATAAAGATTTGAGCTTAAATATAAAAGATGCAATTATTCTATATTCAATTACTTCAATTTCTGATTTATCTAAAATTGATGAAATAGAGGTAAAAGAAAAACTTATATTAAATGAATCAGTTAATGTTTCATGGAATAACGTATCTAGTTATTATAAGTCTTATGAAACAAAGAAATTAGATTCAATACTTATAAACTATCTCAATAAAAAAAATGTTTATAAAGAATTAAATAAGTCATCGTTATCAAGTATAAATGAGGATTATGAATATAAGAAGGAATTGACCCTATCAATACTTAATTGTAATGATTTAGATTTCGATTCATTTATTAATATTGTTCCTAGTACTCCACATACATGGAACAGTTTAAGCTTTGATGGGTTAGACCCTAATAAAGTTGAGTGGTTAATTAGAAGTAAGAAGCTTAACCTTACTATAGAAAACTATGATAAATTAAAAGAAAACTTTGTTGATTTTAATATTCTTTTTATAGGGTTACATTTTACAAAATTTATTCAATCTTTTGAAAATTATGAGCTAGATGAAGAAGACTGTGTGAATTTATTCACTTCTGAGTTCTTATCATCAAAACAAAAGGTAGAGCTATTTGATAAATTAGATGAAGAATACATTTTGGGTAATAAATCATTATCTAGTTTGATTGTTGAATTACTATCAAATTATACTTATAAATCATTATCCTTTGATTTTGTAAATGGACTTTTTGGTCAAAGTGATTCTAACCTTGATAGAGTTAAATTGTTTAATTTACAATCAAATTATTTAACATCATCCGAGGCAAAGACTTTAGTCTCAAAATTAGCTACTCCTTTTGATAGTTTGTTGATTCCAAGAAAAAGAACAAGGTTGAGTAAAACAAAAATAAATTTAGATTTTGTTGATAATTTACTTAATAAAAACCTTATTTCTTCGAGAGAAGTAGGCAAATCTTATATTAAAGTAGTTTCCAAATATTAGAGGTTTACATGTTAAAACTTAGCAGATTTTTGGTAGTATCTCACAAAGTGTGTAAAGTATAAAATATCGAGGGTTAAGACTCTCGATATTTTTTTGTTTAATTTTTAAAATTTTTGATGTGCTTTTTTTACGGACTTCAAGTTAGTTGAGAGGTTAATTATCATACAATATTCACCAAAGTTAAACTCTTAAAATATTTGCTTTCAAATTTGCTGCCTAAATAATCGGAACCCCCAAAGGTTCCCCCAATTTTTTACTCGAAAATTTGAGTCAAAATTTTATCTTCCGTTTGGAGCTTGCTCAAATATTGTTTAATCTAAAATTTATGTATTATGACAACAAGAGCAAAAAGTACCAAGACAAATGCATCAAAACGCGTAGTAAAAACAGCAAAAGTTGATGCTTTAAAAATCGAAATCGAGCATCTGGATATTCAGAAGATTCAATCGGATCCTTTGCAGCCCAGAAAAACCTTCGATGAGAAGCTTTTAAATGAATTAGCAGAAAGTATTAAAGCGCATGGCGTACTTCAACCCATTACTGTCCGTTCTTCAGTAGATGGTTATATCATCGTAATGGGAGAGCGCCGATTCCGAGCTTCGAAATTGGCTGGATTGGAAACCATACCCTGTATGGTAAAGGAGTATTCTGGTAATGACATCATGGAGGTACAGATCATCGAAAATCTGCAACGTCAGGATGTGGAACCTACAGAAGAAGCTGATGCAATTGCCTATTTAAGTGAAAAGTATGAGCCTTCAGAAATAGCCAGACGATTAGGAAGGACCGACCATTTTATTCGTCAGCGATTAAAACTGGCAGGGCTTATAGAAGGGTTTAAACATTTTGTGAGATCTGGCGAGATGTCTTTAAAACAGGCTGTTAAAGTTGGATTGTTTGAGCCTCAGGAACAGGCTTTGATGCTGGAATCCATAGGAGAAGATTTTAATGTTTATTTGATTGACCGATTGATACAGGAGCAGTCCTTTGATTTGGATCGAGCACCATTTGATGTTGAGAATAAAACCTTAATTGAGAATGTTGGTGCTTGTGTCACTTGTCCGTTTAATGCCGCGAATCAAGGGCATTTGTTTGGAGAGGGTAAAATGATTTGTACCAAAGCCATATGCTACGAGACGAAGAAACGCAAAGTATTCACAAATCTTATAGAACAGGCTAAACAAGAGAATATTCTGTTAATTCCTGAAATACGAAAGTATTGGGTGAGTGATCAGAATAATCAGTTGATTATCAGTGAGCTTGAAAAGAGCGGTATTAAAGTCTATTTATTAGATGATCTGGAAGTTGTTGAGAAACCAGAGGAACCTACTTTGGAACTGCTTAAAGAAAAGTACCGTCATTACGATTACACAGACGAGGAATTACAAAAGGATTTAGATGAGGCTTTAAAAGAGTATCAGGAGGAACATCAAAAGTATAATTCGGCAATAGATAATGGTTTTGTGAAAGGTATTGTGTTCCATCCCGAAACATACAGGTTTAAAGATTGCTATGCCAAGATTAAAGATGTTGAAGCCAGTGATTCGAGTAGTCATACCATACCTGTTTCAGAACGTAGGATGGCCGACTGTACGCCTGAGGAACAAATCATAAAGATTAAAGAACGTGAACAGCGTAAACAGCATATTGAAAATAATAAGCTGTTTGGACAGGCTATTTCAGAAATCAGGGAAGCAGGATATATTGATTTGGATAAGGCCTTATCCAAAGATGAGATGATTGCCATAACCATATCACTATTTGAAAACAATGTGAGCTATATCCAACAGCAAAAGTATCATCTGGAGTTTTTCGGAAATACATCAAAGATGAGTAAGGAAGAGATCTACAAGGACTTCAGAACTCATTTCAAAAAAGAAATGTTTAATAAACTCATCAGGTACTTACTAATTAAACAAGTACATTTTGGAGAAAGTAATCATACCAATAACTTGACCAATATCGCTTTTTATCAGGCTATGAAAGGTTTTTATAAAGCTGAAATGGAAAGTACAGAACAGGAATTTGAAAAAGAGACTCTGGCTAGGGCGGCACGCATTCAGGAACGGATCGTGAAACTGGAGCAGAAAGCGCAGGCTGAGTAGCTTTTGTTGTCGAAAGAGAAATCAGTAGAGATACTGGTTTCTCTTTTTTTTGTATGCTTTTCATTATTAATTAGAAATTACATTCCAGTACATTCCTTAAATGTTTTTCAAACCATTTAAGAAAGGCACTTCATGAAACGATCTTGGACACAGACTTAAAATAAAAAGCGATTATACTTTTATGGATTTTTTGATTTTAATCCAGAGTCCGCTTCCACTGCGTCATCCATTTTAAAATTATACAAGAAGTAGAAATCATTTTTTGATTTTATCTATTAAGGAAGCCAGATATGCCATTTTCTTAACCGCCATATCGGCAAAGTCTTCTCGTGACTTTGCTCGCTCTGTCGTAAAAATGATACATCTGTCAAGCATTTTAAGGGGTTGGTAATGTTTGAGGCCTTTATTGGTTTTTGGTACAGCAAAAACCAGGCATAGCCTAAGGCACTTTTATTATGAATTCCCATAACTCCGTTTGTTTAACTTTCCGTACACGCACTTCGTGATGGTTTTCATAAGAAGGCCTAAGGCTATAGTGGAACTTGTAAAGACCAAGTAAATTTTATAAAAACTTAAGGTTTCTACTTCCTTGAAAATCCAAGGATTTTACTACGTCGCAGACACTCCTGAACTTTTGATAAAAGTCTTGACAAAACCCACCTCAAACATGGTCCTCTTTTAGAGAGAACTATACAAAGCACCCCTTAAAATTCTAGTTTAATTAAAATCAAAACAAGGGGGATTTATTAACCTTTTAAATTTTTTATCATGAGTACAATTAAAAACAGAGTGCAGTTAATCGGTAACGTAGGGCAAGAGCCAACGGTGACCATTTTAGAAGACGGTAAAAAGTTAGCCCGTATGTCATTAGCTACGAATGAGCATTACAGCAATGTCAAAGGTGAGAAACAAACCAATACCAGTTGGCACAATTTGGTAGCCTGGGGTAAAAAGGCCGACATCGTAGAAAAGTACGTGACCACAGGTAAAGAAATTGCCATTGAAGGCAAACTAACTTCCAGAAGTTATGAGGATAAAGAAGGCGTTAAACGCTATGTGACTGAAATTACGATTAGTGAAATTTTACTACTGAGTAAATAGAAGTGAAAACAAAAGGGTGCTCCCTTTTAACTCAGCACCCTTTTTTATCTTACGTTTTAACTTCAAAATTGAAGTCCATGAAGAGCAAAGTTAATGAAATTCAGGTAAGTTATAAAGAGAAATTAGAATTCTCTTTATCGATTAAATGTTCCGCAGATGCTAACGAAATCATTTTTAATCACTGGGACAAAGACACCATCGGCCTTTATGAGTCTTTTAAAATCATGCTTTTAAACAACTCGAATAAAGTGAAGGGCATCTATCAGTTATCCTCTGGAGGCATCACCGGGACTTTAGTAGATATCAGAATTCTTTTTGCAATTGCATTAAAGACGCTTAGTCCCTGCATAATATTAGTACACAATCACCCCAGCGGTAAACTTAAACCCAGTGAAGTGGATAAACAACTGACAGAGAAAATTGTTAAGGCTTCCAAATTTTTAGATATAGCCGTTTTAGATCATCTCATTATTACACCCTCTGGAGAATATTTTAGTTTTGCCGATAATGGCATTTTATAGTTAATATAATCCTTAATTTTATCATAGGCCTTTGGATCATTCCTTAGGCCTTTTTCTTTTCAATTGCTGAAGGTCATTTTAGAAAAACTGACGTTTTGAAATCCCGATTTTTTGAAATTCATACGTTTTGGTGACAATTCAATCCAATTCAAACCAACCCTCGTTTTTAGTTTTTAAAGGAATTCTTTAACTTAAATAACATCAATAAGCTGAATTTACCGGTCATTATTTACTAGTAATTCTGGGCTTGATTTTACGACCTGGCGGGGCGAAAAAGGAAGAGCAAGAGGGTAACACGCTGCGCGATGTTACAGGGTTTGATTCCTTTGTCAGCCCTTTGTTTATAAGGGTTTTGATAATGGAGTGTTTGTAAAGAGAGTTCGTTTTTTATGAAAAAATGGGCTCAGCCCAGTAAAACCGGCGAATTTTTTATGAAAAAATGGATAAAGGATACGAAAAAGAAGGATTCGATGGCTTGAGAATAAAGTCATCAGTAGCTAAGAAATTTAGGCGTTTCTGTAAGCATTACGGCAAGTCCCAATCGCTTAGCTTACTGGATATGATCCTCTTTTTTGAAACCAATGAAATCAGTCCCTTAGAGCGGTTTGGGGAGACTTTATCAAGTCTAAAGTTTCAAATGAAACGACGATTCAATGCGGTTATAGCCATCATAAAATCCATTGAAAAGCAACAAACGGAACCGACTGCTTTTCTGATGAAAAAGTTGTTTGAAGTAACAGCTAAAGAAGAGGCTGAAGAAAGTTTTGAGTTTGCACCTCAAGAGCTGATCTCTGAAAATGAAGAATTGGAATATTATCAGAAACAGTATAAACAAAGTCAGGAGTCCTATCAGGATCTTAAAACTGAAATGACCTCACTGCTTAAAAAAGTGAAATTCGTTAGAAACAATTTTGGATTAGGACATTACAGGCTGAATGTCACTAAAGAAGAGCTAGAGCAATTAAAAACAAAACTGAATCATGTACATCACCATAACACCCCAAAAGCTCGGTGAGAATTATAATCAGTCCGTAGCTGATTTCGTGGCTTATCTGGAAAAGGAAAACCAGGATAAAACCATCGAAGAACAAAATCATTTTTTTAATCACCAAGGCGAACAGTTTAATCCTAAAGACGTGATTAAAGATATTGATAGCAATACAGCTAAACTGAAGAAAAAGGAACCTAAGTTTTATTCAATTACAGTGAACCCAAGCAAACAGGAATTAAAGCATATTCAGAATGATACGGAGAAATTAAAGGCCTATACCAAAGCGATTATGGAGGATTATGCTAAGGCATTTAATAGAGATATTGATGGTAGACAAGTTAACATTCAGGATATAAAATACTATGCTAAAATTGAACACGAGCGCACCTATAATGGTACCGATAAAGCCATTCGCGAGAATGCGCCTTATCACAAGAAAATAGTCAGACTTAAAAACGAGATTCAGAAAATTGAATCAGGGGATATCCATAAGAAACAACAGCAAATAAAAAGGTTGGAGCAGGAGGCGCCGCATAAGATTAATGGGAAGATGATTACTCAAGGTATGGCTAAAGAAGGGGTGCAATCGCATATACATATCATAGTCAGTAGAAAGGATCAATCCAATACCTACAGCTTGTCGCCAGGAAGTAAGTATAAGGCCTCTGAAGTGGAGTTGAATGGTAAAACAGTAAAGAGAGGTTTTGACAGAGATCAATTTTACACCAATGCCGAGAAACAATTTGATAAACAATTTAAGTACAATCGAAACTTTGTAGAAACCTATAATTCAAGAAAACTTATGAATAAAAGTCCACATTTATATTATGCCAATCTTATTGGCTTACCCAGTAGTGAAAAGGCCATGGCTTTTAAATTGCTATCCAATGCAGGTGTGAAAGTACCCATTCCAAACATTCC
>NZ_JACVXB010000015.1 GCF_014596945.1 Aestuariibaculum sediminum
CAATCGCGGAAATATAGATATAAAATTTATAATTCGACAAACAAACAGCCCAAATACCGAATTATTTTTATTAATAATTATTAAACAGTGTCTTCCAATTTATTGACTCGCATTAAATTATCTACTGGACTTCCTATATTAGACTGGACATAAAGATAAGAGAAATGTTAGTTAGTTTTTATCTTAGCAATTATGAGAAGAAAATCTAAACATTACGCCTTAGAATTTAAACAAAAAGCAGTCGAGTTAAGTTATGCCAAAGGCAATGTAAAACAAGTATGTGATGACCTGGATATATTTCCATCAGTACTTTACCGTTGACCTAGAGAGTTAAAAGATTACGGTAACAACAGTTTCCCTGGCCGTGGTAATCCTAAAATGACCGATGAAGAAAAAGAGATAGCTCGATTAAAAAAGGCATTAAAAGAAGCCGAGTTAGAACGAGACATCTTAAAAAAGGCCATCAGCATCTTCTCCTCGAGCGACAAGAAAAATACAGGTTTATAAAACAACACCTTATGAGATTTCCTGTCGAGACGATGTGTCAAATATTAAAGGTAAGCAAAAGCGGTTATTACCATTGGTTACAATCAGGACCAAGTAAATTATGGTTAGAAAATCAAAAGATAACTACGCTTATTAAATCTATATTTAAAGATAGTTTTGAAAGCTATGGTTCACCCAGAATAAAAACAGAGTTGGAGACATTAGGTTATAAAATATAAAAACCCAGAGTGGCGCGTATTATGAGTGCTAATTATTTGTTTGCAAAACGAAAACGTAAGTTTAAAGCAACCACAGATAGTAAGCATAATTACCCAATAGCACCTAATTTGTTAAACCAAAACTTTGAAGTAAGCAGGCAGAATCAAGTTTGGATAAGCGATATTACCTATATCAAAACCAAACAAGGTTGGTTATATCTTACTGTAATTATTGATTTGTTTAACCGCAAAGTTGTTGGATGGGCTCTAAGCGATAATCTAAGTACAGAAGACACTATTATTAGGGCTTGGCATATGGCTGTAAAGAAAACAACTTTAACCCAACCTTTAATATTTCATTCCGATCGAGGTGTACAATATGCCAGCCATAAGTTTACCTCTTTAATTAAAAGTTACAATGGCTTAGTAAATCAATCTATGAGCAGAAAGGGTAATTGCTGAGATAATGCCGTTGCAGAATCGTTCTTTAAATCATTAAAGATAGAATGGGTTTATAGGCACAATTATAAGTTGAGATCTGAAGCGGAGTTATCCATCTTTGGATGGATAGAAAATTGGTATAATAATAGAAGAAGACATTCCTTTTTAGGAAATAGAACTATAAGAGAATTTGAATTAGACATGTATAACCTTAAACTAGCGGCGTAGTCATTCAACTATTTGTCCAGTTTTTTGTTGCAAGTCCAACCAATTTGTAATTTCTTTGCTGGAATCAATAAAACAGATGACGGGTCAAGATTTGCTGAAAAAGGTGATGCCCACAGAGATGTTACTATGGCTCGTTTAGCTGAAACTTATTTACTAAGAGCAGAATGCTACGTACGTTTAGGTCAATATTCAAATGCTATGACAGACATAAATACCGTTGGTACTCGTGGTCAATGGAAACAAGGGGAAAACCGATCATATTATGTGGATGGTCCAGTAGCCTTTGAAAATAATGATCTGAATACAGGTTGTGCTGCAACGAATTATATTAATTCAAATTTGAATATGAACACTTATTATTTGTCGAATCCAAATGTAGCGGTTACAACTGATGCATCAGATCTTCAATTAACGTCCTTCCCTGCTGATTTACCAGATGAAGACGAAGATATATTAACGAAAATTGGAGCTGGTACCGATTATGAAAGAGCATTGCATTTTATATTAAACGAACGCACAAGAGAGCTACTTGGTGAATGGCAGCGTTGGGAAACCTTATCCAGAACCGGCACTTTAATTTCAAGAGCAAAAGCTTTTAACCCTGAAGCCGCAACCAGTATAACTGTAAATAAGCATGAGCTTAGACCAATTCCCCAATCTTTTATTGATGGACTACTAAATGACGATGGCTCAAACTTATCCGATTCTCAAAAAGCAGCTTGGCAAAATCCAGGTTACAATTAAAACAAACAACTATAAAAAATCACCTAAATTTAGGTGATTTTTTTTCCAACTTTACTAACCATTTATCATGATAAGAAAGAATTATATATTGATTTTCACTGTATTGCTTTTTTCTCTTTTAATCACAGCGCAAAACAAAACCAACAAGACATTTCATTTCGGAACCAAAAACACGGTCTCAAATACTGTTTATATCTCAGAAGCTACAGCTTATAAAGATACAACGGGATATGGTTTCGACTTCAATACTGCCAATAATGTTAAGTTTACCAAGCTAGGTTTAACTTCTAAAAAACCGGTTTATTTTTCGGTAAAATTACCTGAAGGATTTTACAAAATAGATCTGGTTTTAGGAGATAAAAAGTGTTCTGAAAAAACGATAAAAGCAGAATCAAGACGATTAATATTTAAGGAACTATAAGTCGAAAAAAAGGATACTGTACACCTCTCCATCACCGTTAATGTTCGGTCTATTAAAATAGACAACAACAACTCTATTCGAATAAAAGACAGGGATAAAAATCAACTTAACTGGGATGATAAATTAACCTTGGAATTTTTAGGAAACCCAGCTGTACAAAGCATCAATATTACACCAGTTACAAACATTACAACTATTTTCCTAGCTGGAGACTCAACGGTGACCGATCAAGATTTAGAGCCTTGGGCTTCATGGGGACAATTTTTCACTAATTATGTTACAGAAGAGGTTGTTATTGCCAATTATGCTGAATCTGGATCTACTTTAAGCGGATTTAAGGGAGTAAAGCGTTTAGATAAAATCTTATCGCTCATGAAACCTGGTGATTATCTATATATAGAATTTGCTCATAATGACGAAAAGCAAAAAGGGGAAGGCATTGGTCCCTGGCAATCTTACACCAACTCTTTAAAAGAGTATATTACCAAAGCCCGTGAAAAAGGAGGCATTCCTATTCTATGTACTCCCACACAACGAAGAGCTTTCAATTCAGATGGTTCTTTAAAAGAAACTCATGGCGATTTTCCCGCTGCGATGCGAAAAGTCGCAAAAGAAATGAATGTACCTTTAATAGATATCACAAAAATGACAACAGATATGTATGAAGCCTGGGGTGTGGAGCCTTCAAGAAATGCATTTGTACAATATCCGGCTAACACATTTCCTGGTCAAACTAAAAAATTAGAGGACAATACCCACTTCAATAGTTTTGGAGCCAATGAAATTGCAAAGTGTGTTGTTCAGGGAATCAAAGATTTAAACTTAGATTTAGTAAAATTTCTAAGACCAAATATTCCTATATACGACCCTAAAAATCCAGATAACATTAAGGATTGGGAAGTGCCAATGAGTACTCGATTTGAAATTAAAAAACCAGAAGGTAATTAGTGAAATTTTATAAACTTTATGTAAAAATTTCTCATATCAAAAATTAAATTAATGATAATTACTAATGAATAAAATAGCCCTAGCGTGTTTAATAACTCTAATTCTGCTTTTTACTTCATGTAAAAAGGTACAGCACTCTGTTGCAACTTCTAAAATTGAAATAGAAGCCCCCTTTAAAATACCTGATATAATTATTCCTGATTTCAGTAATTGCAAACAATTTGTTATAACCGATTTTGGAGCAATTAAGAATAATAAAGAATTAATTTCCCAAGCCATAGAAGATGCTATAGATGAAGCAAACTCAATAGGTAGTGGCATTGTAGTCATTCCAGAAGGCGAATGGATTACAAAAAGCATTCATTTAAAAAGTAATGTCAACCTACATTTAAACAAAGGTGCTATTTTATTATTTTCTGAAACACCTGAAGATTACCTTCCTGCCGTGCATTCTACATAGGAAGGCATGGAATGCTATAACTATTCTCCGCTTATCTATGCTTATCAATGTAAAAATATTGCTATTACTGGGGAAGGCAAATTAAAAGCCAAAATGGATGTTTGGAAAACATGGTTTTCCCGTCCGGAGCCACATATGAATAGTCTAAAAAAACTATACAATTTGGCATCTTACAACACACCTATTGAAGAACGTCAAATGGTAAATGATACGGCACATTTTCGTCCACAGTTTATTCAGTTTAACCGTAGTGAGAATATTTTATTAGAATGTATTTCTATTGAAAATAGTCCTTTCTGGACCATACATCCTTACCTATCAAAAGATGTGGTTATAAGAAATATGAGTGTGTACACTCACGGACATAACAATGATGGTGTTGACCCAGAAATGAGCGAAAATGTCCTTATTGAAAACTGCGTGTTCGACCAAGGTGACGATGCCATTGCTATAAAATCTGGTAGAAATCAGGATGCATGGCGTTTAAATACACCTTCAAAAAATATTGTAATGCGTAATTGCACCATGAAAAACGGACACCAACTGGTTGCCATTGGAAGTGAATCATCTGGCAGTATAGAAAATGTTTTTGTTGATAACTGTAATGTAATTGATGGTGCTAAAATGTATCATTTGGTCTTTATAAAAACCAATGAACGACGCGGTGGTTATGTTAAAAACATACATGTTAAAAATATTCAAGCTGGTAAAATTGCAAATGGCATAATAGGTATTGAAACGGATGTTCTTTACCAATGGGGCAATTTAGTTCCAACAATTGAACGCAAACTTACTCCTATCAAAGATATATACATTACCAATGTGCACGCAACAAAAACCAAATACTTTTCTAAAATTTCAGGACAAACAGAACTTCCAATTGAAAACATCTTTCTTAACAAAGTAGTCGTCGATAGTACCCTTAAAAAACATATACACGAAAACCTTGTTAATTTTGTAGAAAAATAAATTTATTAACATAATATATCAGAACCTCACCCTCAATTGAATTATATATGTATCACAAAATAAACATCATTACAAAAATGGGTGCAACGACTTAAAACATCCTTAAAACCAAGTAAAATGGTGTTTTTCGACTACAATTGTCATCAACACCACACTACTTTTATTTTTGTGATAATTTTTTATCACAAATTTATCACAAGTTTTTTAGTTGTAATTTTGATTGGTTTTAAATGTAATTTACCCCAATTTATTAGTCTCTGCTAACACAAATTCTCTTAATGCTTCGTCATCTAAAAGAAACTGTTCTAACAGCTTTAAATCAAACCTGCCCTTTTCTAAACTAGTTTCTAAAAACCGAAAACTTTGATATGAATATTCACTTTCTTCATACCTTACTTTCATAACATCTTGTAGTACTTTGTCAAACTCTCTAACAAGATAATCCGGAACATGAGTATGAACTTGTTTTAAGGTGGCGATATACCTATCAAGATCTTCATTGGATTCTGTTTTTTCTCTTTTATAGCGTTTGCTATAAATCCAGACAACAAGCTGTATGAAGTCTTTGGAAAACAAAAAGTTTTCAACCTTATCTTTTAGCGTTTCATATCTGCAATAATCACCACTATAAATATTCTCAAGTAATTCTCTTAAGTACTTTGAAACAGTTGTATTCCTTTTAGCTGCTTCCGCTTGTATGGTATCTTTTAATTCTTGCGACAGACGTAAATTTACTGATGGATCAGTATTTTTTACTGGGTATTTTTTGCTCATGATATCTCTGGGTTGTTATGTGGGATTTTATTCCTTGAAATTGACATTAAATACGGTTTCTAACAGATAAGCATCAATATCTTGTTCACTAGGTAAATTTGCCTTTTTTGACTTTTTAACTTTAGTAGGTTTATCTTTCGATAAGTTCTCTATCTTTAAAATATTGTTATAGACTTGGTTATTGAAAACAGATGCAGGTAGTTCTGTTAATTCTTCTGGAGTTTCTTCTGTTTGTTTTCTATCTAAACGGAAAACAGCCTGAACTTTATCAATATGGCTACTAATCCAATCCAGTTGTAGTTTAAACAAGCTTAATTCTTCCTTTGTAACTTCGTTAATCGCTTCATTGGTATTGTTTAATAACCAATCATAAACATACTTGCAGGTAAGTATATGTTTTTGATATTCCCCAAGCAAATAATCAAATGTCTCTTTTGAAAGTTCGTCTCTTAGCTTCTGTAACTGATATACATTATTTTCAAGCTGGGTTGGTTTACTTAAGAGCTCAACCGTTGGTGAGCATTTATCAGAATATGTCGTGTCTCCATTAGCTTTTAAAACTCCTACAGCATTTATTACTCGATAGTCGTTAAATTCCTTTTCCTGTTCTTCGGTTAAATCCGGAAATATATTATTTGGAATATAAAACAGGCTTGGTAGGTATATACCTTGTACCAACACTTCTAAATCATTGCCTTGGGTCATGCTTTAGTATTTAACAATTGTGAATAATCCTCTGGTAGTTCGGCATCAATATCTCGCAAATACTTTTCAAGAGCACCCATGGTGGTGTGTCCAGTTATTTGCATCAGTTTACTCTTAGCTGCAAATGGTGACGATTCTTTTACCAGTGCTCTGTATACTTTCGTGATATAGGTATGTCTAAAGCTATATAAACCATAATCCTGATTAAAACCAAAATGATCTTTAACGACGGTTTTAAATCGCTTACTGAAATAATCACGTCTAGCCTCTAAGGAAGCTTCCCATTCGCCTCCAAGCGCTTTAGGTGTAAATATATAACTATCCTTGTCTAATCCCTCCAGAACCTCTTCTAGTTCCTTAAGCAATATTTCAGGTACAATTTTAGTTTTTAATGTCTTGGTTTTAACTTTTATCTTCAGAATATTTTCATCGAAATCAATATCACCAACCTTAAGTCTACAGACCTCTTTAGGTCTTAAAAAAACATAGGCTATAAACTTGATAAAAAGTAATAGTACTGGGTCCTTATCTTCTAAATGCTCAAAAATGTCATTTTCCTGTTTCTGAGTAAAGGTTTTATGTCGCTCTGGATTGGACTGTAATTTCGGAATATTTTTAACGAAGTTCTTATCGATGATTTCATTTCCTTCTAAAGTTTGGAATATAGTACTTAAACAGGTTCTGTAATTGTTTCTATTCCGTGGAGAAGTATTGAGCTGCACGTCATTTAGAAATGCTACGACCATTATTTTAGATACCTGATCAATTCCTTTAACATCTGCATGATGCTCATTCATCCAAGTCTCAAAAAGTTTGCAACGGTTAGTATAATCAACCAAAGTACGATCACCCACCAAATTCTTTTTAAGCTTTAGAGCATAGTCTAAGGCATCTTTTAAACTCATTGAAGATTCTTGTACTTCCTTAGGTTCTTCTTCCTTTAAAACCGCTTTATTTTCGGTTGGCTTTACAGATTCTTTAACTTGTTTGACTTTTTGATCCTTTTGCTGTTGGTCTTTGTAATGTTCCGTATTATCAACAAACGGATTATAGCCTTCATTTAATAATTTTAACAAACGCTTTTTATAAAGTGCCAATAATGCATAACGTGCTTCCTTTGTTTTATGACGATTAACTTGACCATAGATGTTTTTCTGACGTTTCATCTTTCCTGTTTTAGGATCTAAATAGGAAAAATATACATACCATCGTTTCGTTAAATCACCATCGGCATCGTAAATTTTTGGGATTGAAAATGGGGTTTTGTGTTCCAAATCGTGTTCTAAATCGTGTTCAGTTTTAGAACCAAATGTAAGTAATTCATTAATTAAATGCATAAAAAAACGGTTTAGAGTGAACTAAACCGTTGATTTTGAAAGAATTTAATCTTAGTAGCGGGAACAGGACTCGAACCTGTGACCTTCGGGTTATGAGTTTGATATTTTAACCCTTTTTTACGCTATTTCGCAATATTTTAGATAAAACTGTGTACGTAATTGTGTACCCTGATTTATAATTATTTTCTACACAAATATAAGCATTTCTTTTTAACTTAATCTACTAAAAACCAACACATAAATATCATGAAACATTCCATTTCTGTAAAACAAACATTGGTTGATATTATATCTATTTTACCGCAAATTTTTCAAGAATTTAGAAAAGATGAAAAATACTGTAAGTTATTAGACTATTTAAATGAAAAAGATTTCTTCAATGATGAAGATCTACCTTACCCTACTATTAAGCAAATAGAAGCCGAAACAGGCTTAAAGTCGCATCATATAAGAAAACAGTTAAAAGACCTATATGCTAGCTTATTTGATTACGAATATGGCTACAGATTTCATTTTGATAAAACAGAATATTGCTTTATCGTTGACCACTTTAAAAATTACGCTACGTTTTATTGTACATCTTTAATTAACGTACCTCGGGTTGGTGAAAATATCACCTTACCTTTTTTAAAAGCTAAAGTAGGTTCTGATTATTTCTATGTAGAAGACGTAAGACATCATTTTGAATACGACAAGCACCTTATTAAACTATATTTAAAAGCTGGCCGTTTCAACTCGTTTTGGTACTACAGTAAGCATAAAGGTATCGAATTAGGAAAAATAGCCATGGGAGAAGAATTTGAACTATACGATTTTCAATTAAAAGAAAAACTAGGCCTATAATTTGCCCCAGTTCTTTAACCTAACCTATTTTTAGTTAAATTTTATGTTAAAGTGATAGTTTAAAGTAACATAAACGACCATTAGACCGTACATATAATAAAGGGCATTTATAGTTTATTTTGGAATAAGCATAAAAAATATCTATCATAAATATTATTTAAATAAAATATAAATAATGAAATTTGTCGCCTATATAATGATTTTTTTTACAAATAACACATATTTTTACACACAAATAACAAGACTTTATTAACCATGGGACATTTAATTAAAAACAAGACTAAAATTTCGTCTTCTAAGCTTAGAAAGATCGATGTTGATTGTAATGTTGTAGTTGGTCACAAAGCAAGAGTTTTAACATCTGCTGATGTTGAGGCTAATAGAAGTAGAGCTTACACATATCTTCCTCTGTAAGCAATCGTAATATCTTGATAGATAATTATTTCGAATATACTCATAAAGGAAAAAAGAAATTAAAGGGCATTACGGAAGACATTTACACTTTCAAATGCTCTTTAAATGTTTCTTATATTGTAGAAGTCGAAAACCACGAATACGATATCTATATCGTTAAGTTTTTTCAAAAAAACCATAGGCATTCAGACAACCGATACTCATTGGTTAATTCTAAGAAATTTTTAGAACGCCATAAAACCACTGGAACTAAAAATTTTTTAACGATTTTAAATACAATCCTAAAGATTAACATTGAAATATATAATTCTAACAATAAGGCCTCATTTGGTTTTATGGGCGCGCCTACAAATTTAGAATTAGACCCTTCTAAAACAACAAAAATTATAAACCTCGACGGAACAGTTGCTGAAACAAAGAGATTTAACACGTACAGCATTTATGTCAAGCGTTACTTTTCTCCAGACAACTTTGAACATATAGAAATATCTACCTCTAGTTGCTACCTTATAAAAAGCAAAAAAAATCTCGATCTTACTACTGATAAAATCGAAGACTTTTTTGAAAAATACATATCACTTTACTGTTAATTTTCGATATCAGAACGATCGAAGCATTTGGTAAGCCATAGCTTCATTCGATTCTGATTTAGATTTATCCTCAATTTTAAACCCGTCATTTTCCCAATAATTGCATAGAACATTTAATGTATCTACAAAGGCAATTGAAGAAACTGCTACATAATGTCCTCTTACAATTTGTCCAGCTCCGTGTTGTTCAAGTGTAGAAATCATAACTCTCAAATCATCGAACTTTAGTTTATAGTCCGCTAGCAAATTAATCGTTGCTTTATCTTTAGACAAAAGCGTTAATAATTCCTCCGTATAAAGGTCTTTATCACTCATTGTTTTTCCACTAACAGCACTTTTCATTGCGCTTTCTAAAATGCTTTGTGCGTCAAATTTTCCTGCCTCAACCGCCTTCCTAATCCTTGTAAGGATTTTTGATTTTTTTAGTGAAAATCTTAATATTTTAAACATCTATTTTTATTATTTCGGTTGTTTTTTTAAAATTTTCATCGACACACTGTGAGTAAATAAACCAAAGCCATTGCCTTGAGGGATACAGTCCAACAGGAATTACACTTTGGTTCTGATAAGAACGTATTTCTACATTCTAACTCTAAAAATTTGTTTCTAAGCTATAGCCATATGGCACAGGTGTACGGTCTTCAAACTTACCTGCTGGCTCGGCCATAAAAAAACGGACTTTAAATTTATACTTCCCTAAAGAGCATTTAATCTTTACATAAGGCCCGTAACCATCTTCAAAGCTATAAGCTAGTTTATTTACGAATAATAGCATAACTTCATCCTTACAAGCTTCTTCTAACATAGCAACAAACTCAGTGTGTGTTACAAACTCTCCTTTTTGTAATACACGAATAAGCCTATCTGTAGCCACCGTTAATGTATTAACCCACAGCGCTTTTTCCTTTTTAGTCATGCCAGATGATTCCATACTAATTAAAGTTAAAATATTTCTTTAATTTGTTTTCGAATTTTCTTTTATTACTAAACTTCAGAGTAGTTATAATTTCTTTTTTAAGACCTTTAAACTTCACTTTTTTTCTTGCAATTACCAGTATTGGTGTTTTATCTTCACTTTCCAGAAACTTCAGTATATAATCTAAACTAGCTTCTTCTATAAAATGACATATAATATATTCTTTTTCTTTAATAATTATCTTACGCATATAAGGTGCTTTTACAGACATAGAGTTAAAAATTAATTCACGACCTAAGTTATCTTGAATAAACCTTTCAACCACAAAAGCCTGTTCAATAAGCTTCAAAGAACTGGAGATATAATCAAACTTAGCTTCCAAAAGCTTGAAAACACACTCAATTGTCACCAAAAAATATAGTAGAATAAAGAAGGAACAGAAGATTAACAAGTTAAAGACAAAATGATGAAACTCTCCTAAAAAAACACCATATACTAATGTAAAAATCACGAAAAGATTAAAAAGCTCAAAAACACTAGTGCTTTTAATTTCATGGGCTACATCACGCAAAACCTCCTTACTCCCATTATTAACAAAATTCATTGCATATTGAAAATTTCTTCCAGGAACGGGTAATGTTGATGTCTCCTTATCATACTTTAAAACACCATAAATTTTGAATAAATTTCTAAGAAAAAAACCATCTTCTATAGTCTCTTCCTTTATTCTTAACAACCTTAAGATAAATTGCAACAATAAAAATGAAATAACAAAAATAGCTCCAAGTATAACATAATAGGTGAAAAAGAAAATTGCCAATACAATTAAAATTCTACCATCTACAATAAAACGATACAAGTCTACCCAAAAGTTTTCTTGATCTATTAATATAATTTCAAAATCCCCAAAAAGATTATAATATATTTTACCTGATATTATTATTGAAAACACAACTTTAAAAAAACAAATAATATACTTTTTAACGTTTTCAGGTTTTTCTATTAAATCTTTTAAAATTTCGACCATCTACAATTTTTATACTTTACTATAAATCCTTTATAAAATCAATCATTAACTGGGTTTCATATGGGGTAAACTTATCCTCTTTTGTTGCATAACCTTCTTCATGCATTTTCCAGCTACCCATTTTACGCCTTACAGCTTCAAAGTCATCTGTCTCTAGAACTGCCATGCATTCCAACACTGTATTGAAAAGCTCGATACGATCCATATCCTTATTTATAAGCGACTTTTGGTATATCTTTAACATGTTTTCTACCTTAAGAACAAAATCTTTACTATAATCGTCCTTTTGCATCCAGATGGACACCTCTTTTATATGTTTGAAATTAAAATTTAGAACACTTCGCTCATTTCCTAAGTCTTCAAAATAAACATACTTCTGGTTAGCTATGGTCTTATCCAATACTTTACTATGCATACCCCAACCGTTTTCTTTGAAAGCCAAATCTTTAAATACAGGCAACTCTTCCAAAAACTGTATATTACTCAACATTTTGTGAACATACTTTTTTCCGTACGTTCTATCTAAAATTTGTCGTGTAAGTAAAACTACTACCCCTACTTCATAATCGTAATTAATTTTATCAAACAAGCTATCTATAGCCTCTTTATCTCTCTCATAAGCTGCACCAGCTTCTGCAACCATACCTAACTCCTCTTTAGCTTCACTTACCGTTACCTGCCCGTTCATTAGCATAGGTAATAACCAATCACGTAACTCAGCCAACTTTTGGTTCTGTTGCAAGTTTTTTTGAATTTGCGCATGTATTGGCTTAGCTTTTTCGTAGAATAATTTCATTACTTCTTCAGAAGGTTTTTCTACTTCATAATTCGTAACAAAACTCTCAAAAAGTAAATTTTTAATACCACTGGTTTTACCTTCCCAGCCAAATAAGACACCTGCATCATAAATTTTGTTCCATAAATAAGCAAAATTATAAAGCGCATGGACTTCTTTTAAAGTAACCGCCTTACAAAAATTTGAGCAAATTAACGGGTTTTCAAACCGATGTAAAGTTTCTGCCGTAATAAAGGCCATCCTGCCCGTAGATTGAGTTGGGCTTCCTCCTGATATTTCAACAATAAAATCACCTATTTCTAGAATTTTGTGAGCGTTTTTCTTTAAGATAAATCTTTCTGGTGCTTTAACTTCTCCTTTTCCATTTAAACCATTTAAATCGGCCCCACGTATACAGGAAACCTTTTCTGTATAGTTACCCTGTTCTTCTTCTTTACCCCAATCACCGCTTTTATCGTGTTCAATCCAATTTGAAAGCGTCGTTACGCCCCACCCCTCAGGTATTTCACGTTTTAAAACCTCATTATAAACCATTTTTCCGCCCGAAGACTTATACGGTTTACCATTGGCATCAGGAAAATCGAACTGTACAAACCAATAATCATACAGTGTTTTGGCCAAAGCCTCTAACTCTTGGTTTATTTTGTTATTTACTTCGATTTTAGCATCTAAATCTGATAAAATTTTGGCTATTTGTTTTTGGTAACTAATTGATTTCGGTATTTTCAATTCCATCAATTTAAAAGAAGCTAGGTTTATTGTATTAAAAACAGAACCTTGACTTCTTTTAATAATGTTTCTGACGTAGTTCTTTAACGAATAGTATAAAAAATCTGTGTCAACAATATTTTTCTTACCCCTTATACCAAAGCAAGACTGGTTAAAACACATGGGATTACCTATTTGAGCTAATGCTCCAACAGTTCCTCGTGCCGAAATTATAATATCTCCTTTATCTAAATATTTTGTATTACTTTTTTCAACACCTAACTTTGTAATTTTTTTTTCAGAATTATAAACAAACCTATTATCATTGTTAAAATCATTAACTGAAAGCCAACCTACAGTTCCATCTTTCCAATATTCATCAACACTAGTTTTAGGTGTTCCTCCACTGATAATATCAATTATATCATTTAAAATTACATTAATCATAACGTAAAGCATTCAAATTATCATTAATTTCCTTCTCCAACTTATCACTTTCAGCAAATAACAAATTCAAGTTACTTTCAAAATCTTTTAATTTCGAATCAAATTCTTCACCTGTAATATCTACATATTCAATCTTTACCTCGAAATACTGCCCAGCACTTAAACTGTAATTTTTAGCTTTAATATCATCATAGGACACTACTACCGAAAAATCATCGATAGCGTCGTTATTAATAAATGTTTCAATAATTTGTTGCTCTTCCTTAGGATCTAAAACAGTTTTTTGGTTTTTCCCATCTTTAACTGTTCTTCCTAAATTACTAGCATCAATCAACACTACATTACCGTCATTCTGCGTATCTAAAAACACGATAGACACATTCGTTCCTGTAGTAGCAAAAATATTACTAGGCATACTAACTACACCCGCTAACATATTTCTAGCAATCATTTCTTCCCGTATCTTTTTATCGATACCCGACTGTGCTGTTATAAAACCCGTAGGAATAACAATTGCAGCCTTACCTTTGTTCTTATCCAAACTATACATAATATGTTGTAAAAACATGCTATAAATAGCCATTTTGCTTTTAGCCTTTTTGGGCACATTAGGTATACCTGCAAAAAAACGCTCTTGGTTAACTTTTTTATTAAGTTCATCTATATCGTCACTGAAATCCAGTTTAAAAGGCGGATTACTAACAATATAATTGAAAGTTTTACCCCTGTGATACGGATTTGTCATTGTATTACCTTGTATCACATTTTGTATACTATGTACTAAATTGTTTAACACAAGGTTTAAACGTAATAAGTTAGAAGACTTCTGTGATATGTCTTGTGAATACACCGTACACTTATTAGCACCGATAGCATGTGCCAAAGTCATTAGCAAGGTTCCCGAACCCGCACTAGGATCGAAAATTGTAACATTTTCAACAGGTTCTGGCACCAATATAGCCGCCATAATTTTAGATACTGCATGAGGCGTGTAATACTCAGCATACTTACCTCCTGCATCGTTATTGTAATCTTTAATTAAATATTCGAAGATGGTAGAGAAAAAATCAAAGCCTTCTGTCATAACATCTTCAAAGTTAATATCATTTACAAGCTTATTAATTAAAGCTTTTGCAAAGGCATCACGCTTACTACTAACATATTCGGTAATAGGTTCGAACAACCTAATTTTAACACCATCTGGCGTGGTTACAGCAAACAAATCGTTATTTGTAGCTGCTATATCTAACAAGGTTTCATCAAGGCGCTTAGCGAAATCAGGCTGATCCTGTCTATTGAATAAGTAGGGGATAAAATGTTCTGGCTTTAGGAAGGCTATATCGCTTTCTATCTGAAACTCTAATTTTTTATACTCATCTTCTGGCAAAGCTTTTAAAGCTTCAACCCAGTCTTCACTCTTAAATATTTCTGGTTTTACCTTTCTAAGTTCGTATGTAAACTTGTCGTTCAAGTATTTATACAAAAAAATCTGGGTAATAATTTTAAATTCATTCCCATCATTACCTAAACCATAATTAGCACAAACAGCTTTTAAATCGTCTATAAGTTCTTTGGTCTGAGCTATGTGTTTTCGGGTCTTTTCTACAGTCATAATCTATACGGCTCTATCGTAATATTCGTCTAAATATTCTTTTACTATAATATTACTTATAAACATGGTGGTATCGTAATCTAAAGCTTGTTGTAATGTGCTACCAAACTCTTTATCTACTAAACGTGCCACCTGCTTTGTAAAATAGTTCTCATTGTTTAATATATCGTTGCGTTGTAATACGCTGATATCGGTTTGCTCTTTAATATGCTGAAGCGCTTCGATAATAGCCGTCTTTAACGCTGAAGGTTTACCTGCTTCTATTAAACGCTTTTGTACACGGGCATATTTTTTATCGCCTTCGTATTTATCCTTTAATAAGTTGTTGCGTCTATTTAGTTCGGTAATAGCTTGATGAATTTGTTTTAAAGACTTCATATTAGCTAGCATCTCTTCCTGTGAAACCTCGCTTAAGTTTTTATTATCAAACAAACGTCTCAACTCGTCATACAAGCTTACCCATTCTGGGTCTTTAGTATCGAAATTACCGCCTAAAGCCTCTCTGGTTTTCTTTAAAATATCTTTAAGGGCATCGCCCAAAATCATCTCTGCCTCACCTGTTTTCTTAAATTCAAACAGGATATCTTCGAGTGCAATATTAAGCAAATTACTAACTTCTTCATTGTTTTGTAACGCTTCTTTAGCATTTAATAATGCTAACCTATCGGAAGCCATGATACGCAGCGCGCCTAAGGTTCTAAAATCCAAGGTTTCCAGTAAATCATACTCACCAACTAAGCGAATAACATTATAAAGTGATCGTGCCTCTTCTAATGCTTTTCTTATTTTAAGCATCTCCCCTCGATTATTTATTTGTGAAATCTGCGAAGAGAAATTTTCAGTGTTTTTTAAATCGAAATCCGCTAACGTTTCTTTAATTTCTTGAATGTTTTCCTGCATTTCTTCACGCGACATGAATAAGTTAGAATAACTTTCCATTTCATCACCTAAAACCTCCTGAAGCTCGTCGAAATACGCGCGGTTGGTTTTATCAAATTCCTTAGAAATATCAGCAAAATCTACCACGTAACCATATTTATAATCTTCATATGTTCGATTAACACGGGTTAATGCCTGCAACAGGTTGTGGCTTTTAATAACACGACCTAAATAAAGCTTTTTAAGACGCTTAGCGTCGAAACCAGTTAACAACATATTATAAACAAATAAAATATCTATTTTACCTGCTTTAAAATCGTCACGCCATTGTTTTAATTCGTCTTTACTACCAGAATTATAAAGAATTAAGGCTGCTTTCTTAACCCGACTTTCTTCCGTCACTATTTTACCATAAGTAGGGTTTGGTTCCGCGGCATTTAATAAACCACTATCATCAGCGTATTTTTTATTGAAAACTTCAAACAACATTTCCGCTTGTTCAGCACTATCACAAATAACCATAGCCCCCGTACTCGGATCTGAATTTCTTATTCTAAATTGCTCGAAATCTTTAATAATATATTCTAGCATAGGCTCAACAAAAGACGGATGTGCATATACATCTGTTTTCTGAATATCCCCCTTTTTAATATCGATGCTATCTAAGGCATTCTTTAATATAACCTTATATTCGGTTTCAATTTCTTCACGTATTAACTTTAAAGTATAACCATCGGCTATCGACTTATTGTAGTAATACTTATGAATATAATCACCGAAAAGATATTTAGATTTTAATGTCTCACCAATTAAAGGCGTACCAGTTAGCCCTATTTTAATAGCTTTTTTATCACTTTGCTCTAAATTTGCTAAAAAGCTTCCTTCTGGGTTGTAACTTCGATGTACTTCGTCAAGGAAATACACGCGCTGCACATTAATATCGTAATCGGTAGCTGCGCTAACATGAGTATCATCCTTAAACTTTTGGATGTTAACTACGGTTATTTCCCGTATACCCTTATCGTTATTTACAGCATTTTTCTTGCGTAAATCTTTTACAAACTCGTCTCTTGAATTTACAGTATGCACTTTTAAACCCCGCGCTGTAAACTCATCTCTTGCTTGGGTTAAAAGGTCTAAACGGTCTACAATAAAATAAAACTTAGGTACTTTATGCTGTTTCTGGAAATAGTCTGTTAAATGATGTGTATTATAATAGGCCAGTGCCGTTTTACCACTACCTTGTGTATGCCAAATAATGCCTTTTTTAATATCCTTATCTAAAGCTTCTTCAATCGCCTTAGTTGCAAAAAACTGTGGATAACGCATAATATGTTTTTGCAAGCCTGTTGTCTCCCTTACATAGGCAAACGCGTATTGCAGTATAAACTTTAAACGATCTCTACTTAACAATGAAGTAAGCACCCTATTAGTTGGTGAGTTAGGGTTTTTGTTCGTATTAAATTCTGGGCTGCTTTTTAACGTGGGGTAATTGGTATCCTGTAATAAAAACTCCTGCGTCGCTTCATCTAAAGGCGTTAACTCTTTATTCAAGTTAAAACCTATTTCTTCCCTAAAATAATTAAAGATTGGCTTTTTATATGATGATGACGCATAATAAGCCCCCTGCCACGGTTCAATTTCCTCAGGATCGTATTCCATGTTGTTAGAAAAGATCATAAACTGGGTAATGTTTACAAACTTTCTAAACTTCTTATTTCTAAATCTTTCCTGTATGCGCTTACGTTCTGCTAAAACACCATCTCTATTGTTTGGCTTTTTAACTTCAATAAACACTAAAGGCATCCCGTTTATTAATGCTATAATATCTGGTCTGAACTCATCCTCGCCGTTTTTATAAGTTAGCTCGGTAACAACATGAAATTGGTTATTTTCAAAATTCTCAAAGTCGATAAGACGAGTTCCAGAACGTTGGGTAAGCATTTCGTAAAATACCTTTCCTAAATCATCATTTTCTAGTGCTAATTGAACATCCTGATATAGCCGATTTAAATCGTGGCTATTTAGGCTAGGGTTAATGTTACTAACAGCTTCAAAAAAGACATCGGTAAAAACATTAGTTTCAACATCCCATTTTGCCCCTTTTAAAGAAAGGTATTTATAGCCTAATTGTGTTAGATGTAATATAGCTGGTAACTTAACTCTTGAGTCTTCGTTTTGGTTCATGCAGTGTTAATACTTCAAGTTTAATGTAGGGAGTTTATAAAAATATAAATCTTTTCTGTCAGATCCCTATATTTTTCTCAATAATTTTAAAGTAATTAAGCATATTTTTTTACCACTAGCTATGTATTACAAAACACCAACTACGTACTACAAAACCTGTATTACGTGGTATTACGACATATTTAACGTTACAAATGTCACTAAAAACCTTAAAAAAGGTTTTTTTTTGATGGAATATCTGTACCACGAAATTCTTTTTTTGTCTTACGCTACAAGCTTTTCTAATTTCATAAAATCTACTAAATCATCACCTTCATCTAAATTTTTATGTTCGAGTAAATCACTACATTCGATATTGTAGCCTAACCGTCTTAAACCTTGTGATTTTAAATGCCAATCCTTAAACTCGGTCTTATCTGGAAACAACATAATATTATAGCCTTTTAAGGGCTTTAAAAGAGCTTCTTTTAGGTTAGATTTAGAACCTGTAGCTAACCATAAGAACGTAGGGTATATTATACTTAAAATAACGGCTGTTTTCTCGGACTCGACTATACAAACAGTTTTACCTAGCTCATAGTCAATTATGTTATGCATTCCAAAAAGACACTGCTGCAATACGAAAGTATCTATCTTCAAAACGCTATGCATCCAAGTTATACGAACTTTAGGTTGTTTTACTCGCTTACCTGTAATTTCATCGTACAACATGACTTTGCCTGCGCAAATTTTCATTTGCTCATTAACTTGCCAAAAAATCGTAGCGCCATCCCAATATGTACTGGTACCAATATAATACTTTTCAATAGCCTTGATTACATCTGCACCTCTGAAATACTTCAACAAATAAGTAACAAAATGGTTTCGGTTTTTATCATAATCTCGACCATAAGTCCCAATTACACCATCATCATGATACGAGGGTTCAGGCTGAATAACAGGATTACTTAATGTTACTAATGTTTTATTTCCGTTAGGTGCCAGATGGTAACTACATTTACTTTCTCTATCACAACGTCCAATCGATGCTTCAAGGTAGCTATTGGTCTCTACTTCAACATATTTTACAAATGTTTTTTTACCACAACTTGGGCAAATAAACTTTTTACTCGATTTATCTAAAGAATATTTATACATCATAATTCTAAATTCGTACTTCTCGTACTCTACTATGAGTACGAATGGTACGAGGTTGTTTTTTAAGCGGTTTTTACTTTATTAAAATGGTTGGCTAACAAATACCTGATACCATCATCTACCGTAAAGTCGGGTAATGGTTTCTTTTTAGGTTTTATAGCCTTTTTGGGTTGATAGTTTATTGCGAGCATATCACATAGCTTATCCAGCTCTTCTTTAGGAAGAGCCTTAGCTACATTATATACATCGTTAGCGTTCATAATTACAGTCCTAAAGCTTTTCTTCTTTTTCTTATTGCACCCTCAGACAAGCCTAATTCTTCTGCTATTTTAACATTAGAAAGCCCTTGGCTCATCAAATCCTTCATAACTTCATCACGTTCAGAAATAGTATCGTACGCTCCCTGCTTTAAGTGATCTTCTTCAAAGCCATAATCTTCAAACTCAAAGCACAAAAAATTAGCAGCCTTAAACAAACGACATACCACAACATTATTCGCATGATATAAATGCTCTGTATTACGCTGTTTAATCTGAATTAAATACCTTAAAGAAGGATCTACCGTACTACCGCCAATAGCAAATGAACTATCGCAGAAATTCATTAACATCTTGCTTCCTGCCAGATCGTTTTTAGTTATTGGGTTCGAGGCATTTCTTTTAGGTGTATGCGCTAAAACCAAAATGGAAACATCTTTAGTTTTAGTCAGATACTTTAAAAATTTCATGAGCTCTAACGCATCTTTAGCCCTTTCGTTATCGGTTTTTAGATAAGTAAGATTGTCAACTATTATAACTTCTACACCCTGATTAACTATTGTATTTTCAAGTGTTTTCATTAAATAATCTTCAATGTTTTTACAATCTTTAGGCAAATCAAATTCAGGATTTAGTTCTGCCCTTAATAGGTTTGAGGTAAAATTATAGTGGTTAGTATAATTTTCGGAGCAACGATTTTCAAACTGCTTGTCGGACAATTCGAAGTCTAAATACATAACCTTTTTAGGCTGCGTTTGAAGCTTAAACCCTGAAACAGGTCTACCGCGGCTTATACTATCGGCTATTTGTACAGCTAAAATAGATTTACCTATGTTTGTATCGGCAAATAAAATACAGAGTTCTTTTTCATACCAAAATTCACTAAAAAGCATATTCGGTATTGGACGGTTTTTAGCCTCTTCTATCCATTTATTGGCAGGTTTAACAATTAAGCATCCCTGTTTCGACCTTGTGTCTTGAAGCTTATCCTCTTTGGCGGTTATTTCGTTTAAAACTTCTGTAAACGCTTCATCTTTCTGTCTAGCTTCTATCATATCTCATGTTTTTTTTCAAGAGACCAGATCTCGTTAATTAATCGATCATAATTGAAGGATTGATGATTTCCCATAACAGAAAACGCAAACTGCTTATACTGGTAGTCGGGCTCTAACAAAAACCGATTTAAATCGTTAAGCACCTTTAAGAACTCCATTTTTAATTCTTGTGAAAACCCACTAGAATTTATTACAGACTCCACTTTACTTTTAATTCCCTTCAATGCCTCTTTACTAGCCGGTTCAATAGGATTTGTATACCTACAAAACAGCCACGTTAAAAGTGCCGTAAACTCAAACGTTTGTTCGTAGCCTTTAGTTAGTTTCTTGGCTGGTATGCCTAAATACACAACTTCAGGAATACCATCATGATCCACTTGAAATTGCTCGACATGATCGGAAAGCAATGTTCTTAAATACACAGATAAGGTCTGATTTTCCTCTCTGGCTAGTTCTTCTAAACCAAGCTTAACATCTTGGTCAATTCTTAAGTTAATTTTTTCATCCATAGAAAATTGGGTTTATTATTCTATGCAAGATTACCGTAATTGGCCAAGTAGTTTACTATGGATTGAAACAAGGTTGAAAGAAGATTGAAAACCTTAAAAACCTAAAAACAAACACTTTAAAACAAAAAAAATAAGCTTATCAAGCTTATTTTTAGTGAAAAATTGATTAAAACAGTAGACTTTTACTTATTTAATTTATTTGAAACTTCCGTTTTCATCATTCTAAGTCTACCTGAAATAGCCTTTAATTTTAAACTTTCAAGTTTGGACAACACAGAGTTTATTTTTTCTAGCTGTAATTTTTTATTTGATGTGTAGTCAATACCCCTATACGCCATCTGATATATAGTAGATTGTTGAATTTTATCATTAAACACAGACAAATCTTCATATAACCCAACAATTTTACAAGCCCGAATAAATTCAGGTAATTGCACACCATGGTTTGGTTTCGACACCAAATCATAAAGGACACTTAGCACTAACATACGTTCATCATCTTTAAAATCTGCTATCACACTTTCAGTAATACTTACATTTTGATTAACATCTTCATTTAAAGATTCTTTTTCATTGTTATCATCCTCAATAGACGCTTTAAATTCCTTTGCCTTATACGGGTATTTTACAACAATCATCTCCTTATACTCATCAGAACTTTCGTAAGACTTATTATCAAATTCTTTTAAATAAAAATATTGATATTTGTCTTGTTCGTAAATAAGTTGGTAGTAACTGTAATAATTATGATAGTGTCTGGACACCTCGTTTAAAGCATCATTAATTGCTAAATCTTTAATAAAAGCATTATACGTTTTGTAATTCCTTCCTAGATAAGCTTGCTTTACTTCCTCTTCTAACGCCCATTGATGTATCTTTGATGGTTCGCCTTGGTACAGGGTGTATCTCTTGTTAAATTGAGAAAAAGCTTCATATTCGAATGTCTTTAAACCTTTTTCATACTTAGTTTCCCTGTAAGGTGTTAGCCATCTTAAAAAATCATTATTTATCTTATTAAATGGCCTATGCCTTTCTTTTGATTTTTTAAAATATCTTATAAGTAATCTTTTGGCAGCGTCTGTAGTTCTATCGTATGTATACTGGTAAACTTGTTGGTATTTCATTATTTTAATAATGCTGAATAGTCTTCTGGTAGTTCGGCATCAACATCTCTTAAATATTGCTCTAATGCCTTCATAGTAGCATGACCCGTTATTAATTGTAGTTTGCTTTTTACTTCAAAAGCAGTAGCGTTTTTCGCCATTTCCTTATATAATTTAGTTATAAAAGTGTGCCTAAAACTATATAAACCATAGTCAACACCCAACCCGAAATGATCTTTTACTTTTTTAAAACGCTTCGTATAAAAATCTCGTTTGTTATTTTCTTCCGTTTCCCACTGTCCCCCAATATTAGTTTCTGCAAACAAATAATCTTCTTTACTAAATTTAGATAAATCAGGAAGTTCTTTTATTAATATATCTGGTATTATTTTAATCTTAACTGGTTTATTCTTAGCTTTTACATATAATTTTTTATCCTGAAGGTCTAAATCTCCTATCTTAAGCCTACACACCTCTATAGGCCTTAAATAGTTGTAGGATATGAACTGAACATATAAGAATAGTGTAGGATCATGTTCTCTTAAATACTTGAAAATTTCTTCCTGTTCCTTTGGTTTATAAGTTTTATTACGCGATGGCAATGCCTTTAATACATTTATCTTTTTTACAAAGTTTTCACGTATTACATCATTATCTTCTAAAACTTGATAAAATGATGCTAAGTCAGTTCGCGAATTATTTCGGTTTCTTGGGCTAGTACGTTGTAATACGTTATTTAGATATTGTATCACATGCTTTTTGGTTATACTAGTAATTTTATCAGCATCCTTTAAACCTTCTGATTTAATCCATTTAGTAAAGTTGTTTATACGGCTTTTAAACTTCATAAAAGAACTAGGAGACATCATGCTCATCTTTAAATCTAAAGCTAGTTCAAAGGCCTCTTTTATGGTCATAGAGTTATCTTCAACTACTTGCTCTACAATTTCTACCGAAGCTTGCCTTACTTCTTTCTTTTTAGTTTTAGCTTTCTGTTTATTATCTAACTTATCCAGTAAATATTCGGTTAATGATCTGTTATCTTCGTATGGATTAAAGCCTTCTCGCAACACAACAAGTAGGCTTTCTTTCATAACATTTAATAAATGTAATCGTGTACGTCTATCTTTATGCTTATTAACACCTCCCTTAATATTCGTCTGACGGGTTAACTTGCCTGTTTTAGGATTTCTAAATGTATAGTATACATACCACTCCTTTTCTAAAGCTTCTTTCTGTTCTTTTTTTGACAACTTAGACCATTGATTGACATCAACACCACCAGTGTAAAATTTAGGTTCAGAATAATTGATTTTCATGGGCAAAACGTGTACGGAATTGTGTACGTTTTGTAAAAGTAAAAAAATTGAAGACATAAAAAAACGGATTGTGAGAACACAATCCGTTGGTTTTACTAGCGTTTCGCTTTGTAGCGGGAACAGGACTCGAACCTGTGACCTTCGGGTTATGAGCTTGAAGCCATAACCTCCAAAAACCCTGTTTACTGGGGCTTTCAGTTGCTCGTTTTACAAAAGCGTATTCGTTTCCGTATTCAAATCGTATTCAGTTTGATGTCTGGATTAGACATTTAATTTTTAATAAAAATAAGACAATTAATTCATATAATCTTGCCACTGGATTAGAATATATTTTTCAAGGTTTTGCTCTTTCTTTTTCAAGAAACCGTATTCATAAACAAATAAATAAACATCTCCTTTTTGGTTCTTCCAATAGTGAGTAAAAAATTTAGAATTGAACCCTTGTTCTTTTAAAACATTAGCTCTTACAGTGGCTTTTCCTGCCTTATTAAAGCTTTTCAAAATTTTACGATTGAGTTTTAATTGATTGTCCACCTGATTATAAAATCTAGGTGCTTCTTCCAGAGATCGTCTATAGTGATACGAACTCTTACAATGTAAATCACAAAACACTTTATCTGATCGTCCTGTTAATTCCTTTCCGCAAGATTTACATCCATTTCTTTTCATTTTTATTATTTAATCGAATGTTACACGAATACTATTCGTATAAGATACTCTTTTTTAAATGTTTATAAGTAAATTCAACAAAAAAATCATGACTCTTAACCTTCATATCACCTTAAAACATCTTTTAATTGATAATATACCTCAAATTGGTCTTAAATTTTATGCCAATACAACCTTACAAATTCTAATTAAGGAATTAGACGACGTGAAATGGAGTAAAGAGTTTACCATGTTTTATGTTCGAAACACAAAAACTAACCTTAATGCCATTTTTAAACTATTTAAAGGTGTTGCATGGATTGATACTAAGTACTTTTTTGAAAAATCACGAGCTAAAAACCTTGATGAAACCTTTGATGCCAGTTGGGTTTACAAAAGAAATCGTAACGAAAATTATAAATTTTGTCCAGATAGCTATTTGCAAAAATTAGAACTAAAGAAATATGCGAATAATACCGTAAAAACATATGTATCCTGCTTTGAAAGCTTTATAAATTACTATGTCGATCAAGACATTAACACTCTAGATGAAAATGATATTAGAAATTATTTAGAATATTTAATAAAAACAGAACGATCTGATAGCTACATAAACCAAGCCATTAACAGTATTAAATTCTACTATGAAACTGTACTAGGATTACCTAATAGGTTTTACAGTATTGAACGACCTAGAAAATCAAAGAAACTACCCGTCGTACTTTCAAAACCTGAAATTTTATCCATTATATCTAACGCCAATAACTTAAAACATAAATGCATTATATCCCTATTATATTCCGCTGGACTTAGGCGATCTGAGCTCTTAAATTTGAAACTAACTGATATAGAAAGTAAACGAATGCTTATCAAGGTGAGAGATGCTAAAGGAAATAAAGACCGATACACTATTCTATCTGAAAAAGTACTAAAAGATTTAAGAGCATATTACAAACAATATAGACCAACAAATTATTTATTCGAAGGACAAAACAAAGAACAATACAGTGCTAACAGTGTAGGCAAGGTGGTATCTAACACGGCTAAACAAGCTGGTATTAAAATACCTGTAACGGCTCATACCCTACGTCATAGTTTTGCTACACATCTTTTAGAAGCTGGAACAGATATTAGGTATATTCAACTTTTACTAGGACATAACTCTACGAAAACCACTGAAATATATACTCACGTTGCAAAAAACAGTTTTAGTTCTATAAAAAATCCTTTAGACTTGTAAGCATTTATGTATATTTGGGTGTATATATAATAAAAATAAACACACCAGTGTGTTTATACACACGTTGGCAAACATTTGAACGCAACCAATTGAATAGAAATACATCTAAATATTATAAATAAAAAATCGCGATATGAAAAAAATACTGATTTTGATAATAACAATGGTATCATTTTCAAGTTGTTCGAATGATAATTCTATAAATGACCAAATAGTTGGAGATTGGAAACTAACCAATACTGTATGCTGTTTTTTTGAAGGAGGAAAAACAACCGACTATTCTGATGAAAATATTATCTATAATTTTCAGCATAATAACATACTTACCGTGATTGGAGGTCAAAATATTGAATATCCTAATGGAGAATATCATTATTTTTTTGGAAAAGACTATTTAGGCGGAGACACAAGTGACCCAAAAGTACTACTTGTTAAAATAGATAACAATAAGTGGACATATAATTTAACCGACGGAATAATGACTTTAAGCATGTCATATGTTGATGGTCCGATTTTACATTTTGAACGAAAGTAATAACGTTTGCCAACACCGGCTATAGTTCATTGCTTCTGACTTTCCTAGCGGAAAGTCCTTGCAAATTTGCTATCTTCGGTTTACGGCGGAAAATCCTCGCGGATTTTCACGCAACGAAACCATAGCCAAACACGTTAGCTGTAATCTGACCAAAAAAAACGTAAATGGGAATATTTGACTTTTTCAAAAAAAATAAAGCAGAACCTGAAAATAGAAAAGTGGAAGTCCGAAATTTAGAGAAACCGGATTTTTCAAAAATTGACATTCAAAAGTTGGAGGATTATTACGATTGGACATTGAATTATGGAGAGCGGAAATTGAACTTGGATTTAAACTTTGAAACCGACTCGACAAATCAATCTGAATTGAATCAAATTATGGAGTTCGTGAAAAAAATACCTGAATTTGACAACCAAAATCGGAATTACATCGAATCGGACTTTGAGCAAGATGTGAGTATGACCGCGGACTATCTGAATTTCTACCTTGACGAACTTGATGAAAACGAATTAGGAGGAATAATTGACTTAGGAAATCGGAAACAATCGAAAAATAGTCTCTTAATGGAACAACTGAACTTAATAAGAGTTGGTATTTATCCACAAGCTTCTTATTTCGCAACATTTGACTATTCAATTGACATCGATGGAGAGCCCTGTAACCAACTGCTAGTCGTAAACATTAATCAAGACGGAACTTTAGACTACATAACCTGGGAAAGTTAAAAAGACTACAGCTAACACAGTATAAAAATAATGCGTATTTTAGTACAAAATCTAAAGTTAGTGCCCTTTTGGTCACTCTGATTTTCCTACGGAAAATCCTCGGACACAAAACCGCACTATTCTTATACGTATTCCAAGGTCAAATCCTAATATTTTTTCACTTTTTTAAGCCATAAACTTTTGAAGCTCTACGTAAGG
>NZ_JACVXB010000016.1 GCF_014596945.1 Aestuariibaculum sediminum
AATTTACCCACAAGTGTAACCTTGTCAGGAGGAAATATTTCCTATATTTACGATGCCACAGGCGTAAAGTTGAGCAAGACTGTAAGTGGAACAACCACTTACTATGCAGGTAATTATGTATATGAAGGCAGTTCGTTGAAATTCTTTAACCACCCCGAGGGCTATGTGGATGCTGAGAATGGATATAAGTATGTGTATCAATATAAAGATCACTTGGGGAATGTTAGGTTGTCTTATATGGATAGTAACAATAACGGAAGTGTAAACAGCTCTGAAATACTAGAAGAAAACAACTACTATCCTTTTGGTCTTAAACATAAAGGGTATAATGGAAACATCGTTTCACATCATCCGTTTAAAGATTATCAGGGACAAGAGTTAACGGAAGATTTAGGGTTAAATGTTCACGAGTGGAAATATAGATGGAGTGACCCTTCAATAGGAAGATTTTGGCAAGTTGACCCATTAGCGGCAGACTATCCTCATAATGGAACATATAACTTTTCTGAAAATAGGGTTATAGACGGATGGGAGTTAGAAGGTCTTGAATTTTATCCAATGAATAGCCCTTTTTATGGAAGAAGTACATTACCATCAGAAGAACAATCAAAAGAAGCTCTTTCTATTTCCACAGATTTCACTCCAGTGGTTGGTGATGTCAAAGGTGTAATTGAGGCATTTACTGGCTCAGACCTTATTACAGGAGATGACCTTAGTATGGGAGGTCGACTTTTGGGGTTAGTATTTATGTCTGAATTAAGAGGAGTTGGTAAAGGTGCAGATGCTATTTCTGATACTGCAAAAGCTGTTGATAAAGCGTCTGAAATTGGTAAAGATGTATCTAAGTTATCAGACGATGTTCCTGTGGTTCGGGGAGGGTCAAATACTCCCGATAGATTTGATGGAGGAAGTGGTGTTTTTTCTAGATTGTCAGATAAAAGTCTTGATGGGATATCTGTAAATAGTAAGGCTAATAAAAGTATAGATGCATTATCAGTAGGCATTCCTCATAATAAAATAGGAGTTACAACAGTAGGAGATGTTAGGAAAGCAGGAGGAGATGTTATATCTTCACCGACAAAAAATAATCCTAACCATGCAACAATGTCTATTCCGAATTCTAAAGTGGCTTCAGAATTGATGGAAATTATAAAAAACCCAAATAAATAATTGATTCTATATGATAAGTGAACAAAAGTTATTAGAAATAGAGAAAAGATGTAAAGATTCAACTTCTGGACCATGGAAGGCTTTTATAGAAGGTAGAGACCATGATAGTGGAGGTCATTTTATAATGACTGGCGAAGGAGATAATAGAGGGGAGGATTTAGAAATTGATGGAGCAAGGATGGAGGATTATGACTTTATTGCGAATGCAAAACAGGATATTCCAATATTAATAAGCGAAGTTAGAAGATTAAGGGAGTTGTTAGGAGGTTACTCAAAATAGTTTAGTGAGATTTATAGCTTCTTAACCACCTAAAAACCTCTATAAACAGTAATACCACCCAAGTTAAAATAGACACGATAAGTGTAAAAATTAAGCCAATAACCTTCAGGTCTTGCCCTATGGTTATTGGTTTATTTTTTTGGTCCGCATGCTTAAACGCCCTGTGCCAATGCTGGGCTTCAAGCTCATATTTAAGTTGAGTTGAAACACTATTGTCATTTGGTCTCCATGAATAGTCCTGTCTTTCGCTTCGAGTAGCCATAATATATTGCTGTTTAATGGTTTGTTACAAGGATACTAAAACCATGGTTCCTGTGCCAGTATAAAACCAATTACCCGTTCAAAAACATCAGGGAACATACTTTAAAATTTAACCCCAAAACTACTGGAAAAAATTTTTTGACAATACCGACCCCTTATTAACAAAGGCCCCCGAGGGGTATGTATGGAAAGATACCTAGGTGGCCTTATTTTCAAATATTATTTAATATTTACACGTCACACCGACCGCATAACGCCATGGGGAGGTGTAACCAAGCATTTGGGGATAGGACCCTACTGCAATAGCGTGAGATGCATGGTGCAGAAGGTACACATAACAGGCTATTTATCCATTGCATCGAGTAGCTTTTGGGTGATATTGGTAACCCGATACGCTAGGCTTACTTGGCATGTGATATAACCACGCTCAATCAGGTTATCAACCTCAGCTCGTACTCTGTTCCGAGTAGAACCTAGCTCTTTGGCTATTTCTCCGCAAGTGTTGGTATAACCTCCAGCCAGTTGAAGGACTACGGGGTGTGTGTTCATTATAAGCCCCAGAATTAATTTCTGGAGCGGTGAAATATCTTTTAATTTCAATAATTTACTATCTATTGTCATATCTCTTTTGTATTTGGTCGGACAAGGCATCCAGTGGATGCATATTGTCCCTAATCTTATTATATAATGCCTGTCTGGAAATACCTAAGTATTTTGCCATGTCGGCATAGGTCTTGAAGATAATGGTGTAACCACCATCATCAGTGAGTTTTAAGCCATCAATTTTATATTTTTTTTTATTGTTAATTTATGGTTGGTTTTAATAAATATTTTTACTTTTGGTAAAATAATCTGAAAGTCAAAACTGCATACGCTTTTGCATACGCTTTAGATGTTTTAACAGCGGAAAGTACCAGTAAAATGGTTTTTAAAAAGGAGCTCGTCGGGCTCATAACCCGAAGGTCACAGGTTCGAGTCCTGTTCCCGCTACGAAGCCGAAAGGCGTTAAAATCAACGGTTTGGTGTCACCAAACCGTTTTTTTTATGTCTAATATTTCTGATATATTGCAAGGTGAATACGAAAGTAAATACGGAAACGAATACGATTTATCTGTGCAAAAACAATTTTCCAAGCCCAAAATCTACACAGCAAGTGGTAATTTAAAGAAGCGTTGGTATCTCTATTTTTCTTATCGAGATCCCGAAACGAAAACCTTAAAACGTCAATCTCCAATCTATGCCAATGCTAACCGGTATCAAACCAAAGAAGAGCGTATGGCAATTTTGACTGTTTACAGTCAAATTCTATTTAAATTACTTAAACGAGGGTACAATCCTTATGCTGATAATGTCGAACTTTTTAAAAAGGAAACTACAAAACAGAGTACAGATAACACCACGGAGACTCCTGAAATTAAAATCACACCTAAAGTTGAGCTAAAGTCAGAACAACCAGAAGAAATAGTTGACAAAGGGAAGCGAATAGAAGAAGCTTGTGCATTTGATATGACTTTAAAAAAGCAGTCTCTTAAAGAAAGTAGTATTCGGTCCTATAAAAGCCATATTAAAGTTTTCGGTGAATGGATGAAAGATAATCACCCAAAGATTAATTTTATATGTGAAGTTGATAGAAAGCTTGTTTTAGAGTTTTTGAATCATATACTAACCAAATCCTCAGCTAGAAATAGAAATAACTACAGAGCCAGTTTAAGTAGCTTATATCAAACCTTAGAGGATAATGATATTGTTAGCCAAAACTTTATTAAGAATATCAAAGCGTTAAAAACACAACCTAAACGCAATAAAACCTATAACAAAGAGCTTCAAGAGGATATCTTTAAGCATATGGAAGAGCAGGATCCAACACTTTTGTTGTTTGTAAAGTTTGTGGCCTATGGCTTGTTAAGACCAATTGAGATTTGTCGTTTAAGAGTAGGTGATATAGACTTGAAACATAAAACAGTTACTTTTGAAGCTAAGAATAAAGCTTTAAAGACTAAAATTATTCCAGAGATTTTATTTCAAGAATTACCCGACTTAAGCAAACTTAACAAGGAAGACAGTTTGTTTACACCACAAGGCATAGGTGGTGAGTGGGATTTAGGTGATGACAGTAAACGTAATTACTTTTCAAAGCGTTTTAAAAAGATTGTCAAGGATACCTTTAATCTGGATTCGGAGCATAGCATGTATAGTTTCAGACATACGTTTATAACGAAGTTATACAGAGCCTTGGTAAAGGAATCATCACCCAATGAAGCTAAAAGTAAATTGATGCAAATTACAGGTCACAATACCATGGATGCTTTAGAGAAATACTTAAGAGACATTGATGCCGAATTGCCAAAAGATTTTTCAGAATTACTAAAAAGTTAGCCCCTTATGAAATCATATGAAGATATACAATTAGAGCTTCTAAGTAATTTGTTTTGCGCTTCTGTGTATTACTTACCCTTAGGGTTATTAGAGATGGCTGGCGAAACGACACCAGTGTTGTTAAATCATGCTAATAGGATGTTGCTTTTTGAGAAAAATGGACACAATTATTTAGTAGACCAACAACCGGTTAGTGTTCATGTATTCTCTAAATCATTCCTTTTAGATAATAACATGTACATTCTTTTAGAACTGATAGATACTGAGCCTAAATCAAAGGTTGAGTTTTTAATCGATCGCTATACAACCTATGTTCAAGGGTTTGTTCATATTTATAATTATTATGTAGAGTATGTAAAAATGGATATACCTGATGTGAGTAAGGATCAGTATAATGGATTTGTACAACAATTAAACATCACAAAGCAGCATTTAGAAGAGCTTAAAGAACGGTTTGATAAAAAAGCAAAAAATAAATCGGAAGTAAAACAGGTATCTGTTTCAGAAAATAAAGCCCTGGAGGAAACACTGGAAGAAGTAAAACGGGTTTTAATCCCTAATGCTAGCAAAGACTCTGATAAATTAGAATTTAAGTTAAAGGAAACTAAGGCCTCTAAAGCTCAGGATAAAAGAAAGCGGCATATTGAAGAACTAAAAGAGCAGGCAAGAAGCGAAGCAGAATTTGTGCTTTTAACTCAAGTATTTAATGTGCCATTAGAGACCAATTAATGTTAACCATGGAAGCAATATTTTAAATAACCACATTTTAAATAAATCTATAAAACGCCCAAACATCACATGGATAAAAAACATACAGAAAAAAACAGCGCCCCATCAGTAAACCTAAGATTATCTCAGGAATTAAAAGATACCATACAAACCGAAGCAGCTAAGAAAAATTTAACCGTTTCCAAATACTTAAGAGAATTGCTTGAAAATATTTATAGTGGTGATTATTGTAAAAAGGAAGTTGTTGGTGAAAAAGTAGAAACTTTTTTGTTTTCACAGGACTTTATGCAGTTGATTGTATGGATGTATGCTAAGAAGGCTGATAAAAAGAAAACGGAATCAAAAGATGAGTTGAATAGATATATTTCAACATTAAAGAAGGTAGAAGGCTATATGCCAGACAATTTAGTTAGGGAGTTTGATAAAATATTGCAGGATATTATAAAAGTTAGAAATGATGAAAACAAATATTTGCCACCTTCTTACACTTTTATAGATGCATATTCTGAAAAGGAAAAATTTAATTTTGATCTTCTTCAGGATTTTCTTTTAAATGACGATGCACTAAGTCGATATGTCTTTTTGAAAACATATAAACCTAAACTTTCCACCCTTAAATAGTAGAAATTTAGAACCAAAATATTTGTGATATTTTATGTGATACATTTGTGATAAAAAATTATCACAAAATAAAATTCGGGGTGGTGTAGATGACAATTGCAGTCAAAAAATGCGGTTTTTAATAGGTTTTAGGTGGTGTTCGGTCGTTGCACACATTATTGTGGTGTTTTGTATTTTGTGATACAAATGGTTGTGGTTATGGGAATTTATGATTCCGTTTCGAAGAAATTTATAAAAATTTCGAAGTAGGAATCGGTGGCTACCATATTATGCTAAAAATTGAATTAAGCAACTTATTTTTAATTGGAAAATCAGAAATCACAAATTACAGTTAAACCCGTTTTTAGAATACTTGATACCAAACCTTTTAATTCAGATAAAGCTCTATGTGCTTCATTAAGTTTTTTTAAAACACTTTTAGTTTCAATGTCTTTTGTAAGTGGTAATTTTTCTAGTTTGAAATTAATCATAATGATAAGAAAATTGATTTTTCCTTACATATAAAAAATGTATGATAAAATTTTTAAGTTTTCTTTACATTCAATTTTTGACGAAATATGTGAACTAACTGTATCGGCTAGTATGATTAGTTGCGTGGGTTGGAAACTTGATTTTTACATTTTTTGTTAATCGAAAATTTTAGCCAAAGAAACTTGTCAATCACTTATTTCAAATTTGTCTTTTGGGTCAATTAAAAAGCAAGTTCGGGAGCAATAATCTTCTCTGTTATTAAATAGTTAAGCTGAATATGGTTTTTTTTAAGGGTGCTGAACTAACTCTTAGTTGTCCAGAATGCAATTGAATGATGTGTCTACTTAAACTTAAACCAATTCCAGAACCATTTTTTTTAGTAGTGAAAAAGGGAATAAAAATTTGATTTTGTAGCTCTTTGGATATGCCAGGACCATTATCAATAATTTGTAAAGTTGTTTTTCCAGATTCTTCCTTTTTACCAATAAGTTGAATAATCCCGTTGGAATTACCTTCTAATGCTTGTAATGCATTCTTAGTTAGGTTTATTAATACTTGAATGAGTTGCTTTTCATCTGCGTAGATTTCCAGGTTTTCAGGGGTAACCTTAATTTCAAATTTAATATCATTAAACCCATTTTCCTGGCTAACCAGAATTCTTATTTTATTAAAAAGCGTAACAACATTGATTATATCTTTTTCAGGAGCTGGTATTTTAGTTAAAGTTCTATACGACTCAACAAATTTCATCAGGTTTTTACTTTGATCTTCTATAATATTTAAACCATTTATGGTGTTTTTTATATCGGTTTCATTTATTTCTGATACAGTAACCATAGAATTGTCTTTTATGTAACGATCAGATAAGGTTTGAGAAATGGAAGTAATTGGCGCTATAGTATTCATGATTTCATGTGTAAGTACTCTGAACATTTTAACCCATGAATCTACTTCGTTTTCACTTAATTCGTTACTAATATTCTGTATTATAACAAGAAGTAAATCATCCTCTTCAATTTTTATAGGAGTTGTTTTTATAGTTAAATTTTTGGCTTCTCGTTCATTTTGAAGATTAAAAAGTTTGTTGTCGAATGGCGTTAAATCAGACAAGAGTTTAAATAGGTTTTCATCAATACGTTTAAGTTGTTGTATATGCGTAAGAGACTCGTAGCTTAACAAGCTTTTTGCCGTTTTATTAGCTAGTATAATATGCCCTTTTTTGTTTATTGTTAATATTCCAATTGCTGCATGTTGTAAAATAGTATGATAATAGCGTTCCTGAGTTTCGTTTTTAACTTTTACATTTTGTATTAATTGGTTAACACGATTCATGCTTTTATATAAATCTTTGAGTACCTTATTTTTTGTGTGCTCAGGGAAGTTAATGGTGGAATCGTTATTTTCAATGGCATTGAAGAAGAATGCAATTTTTCTATTTGTTTTGTTGAGAAAATTAATCAGGTTTATTATCTGAAATACGATTATGAATCCTGTGTATGTAGCGAAATCATATTGCTTTTGTAAGGTTAAGTATGCAAGCCCCCAACAAGTTGTTGCTAACAATAAAATTTTGAAAATAATTCTAAAGTAATAAGTTTTACTAGCCATATTTAAAGATTATAGCGTTTAATTTTATTGTAAAGCGTTTGTCTAGTTATACCCAATTGATTTGCGGCGGCACTATAATTGCCTTCGTGCTTTGAAATGGCATTAGATATCATACTTTTTTCCATGTCATCCAATGTTGTGTCGAATGTCGTTTGAGAAGTCTTTATGCGTTCTTTAAATATAAAATCGGAAGTCGTTAGGTTATTGCCGTCACTTAAGATGACACAACGCTCAATAGTGTGTTGTAACTCCCTAATATTTCCTGGCCAGTTGTGATTAAGGAGTTTTTTTTGAGCCGACTCATCAATTTTAAGAGGCTTTTTATTGTATTTGTTACAAAACAAATCAAGAAAAAAGTCAGAAAGTAAAAGAATGTCATTTTCCCTTTGACGTAAAGGGGGAACTTCTAAATGAATGGTGTTTATACGGTAGAGTAAATCTTCCCTGAAAAGGCCGTCTTCTACCATTTTTTCAAGGTTACAATTGGTGGCACAAACCAAACGGATATCTATAGGGATAGGAGTATTCGAGCCAATTTTTACAATCTCCTTATTTTGAATAACCGTTAGTAATTTGGCTTGAAGTTGGAGTGGAAGATTTCCTATTTCATCAAGAAACAGGGTGCCTTTATGAGCAGCTTCGAATTTTCCTATTCTATCGGTATGGGCATCTGTAAAAGCACCTTTAATATGACCAAAAAGTTCACTTTCAAAAAGAGATTCGGTAATAGAACCCATATCAACACTTACAAGAATTTCGTTATTGCGTTTGGACCAGTTGTGTATTTCTTTAGCAATAAGTTCTTTGCCTGTTCCATTTTCTCCAGTGATTAAAACATTTGCATTAGTTTTAGCCACTTTTTGTGTAAGCTTTAAAATATAAGTTAAGGCTTTAGAATTCCCTACTATACTTCTGTTATTATTATTTATAATATCTTTTAAACCATTTTCTTTTTGTTTTAATGCACTAATTTTACGTTTAGATTCACGCAATTGAAAGGCGGCTTGGAGCGTAGCTAGTAATTTTTTGTTATCCCATGGTTTTAGAATAAAATCAGTAGCACCTTCTTTTAGTGCTCTTACAGCAAGTTCAATATCACCATAAGCTGTTATCATAACTACAGAAACATCTGGAGCTAAGTTTTTAATGCGTTTTAACCAATATAATCCCTCATTGCCGTTATTGATACCGGCAGAAAAATTCATATCCAACAATACTAAATCATAATCCATTAAATTTTTTATAGATGTGATTTGATTTGGGTTAGATATTGATTTGATGTCTTTGTATACATTTTGCAATAGTAGCTCTAAGGCACTTAATATACTTTTGTTGTCATCAACTATAAGAATTTTTCCTTTCGGCATTGGGGAGATTTTTGTGATACATTCAAATCTACTAATTCAATAGATAGGCTTTAATGTTCTGTCTAAAATTTTTACACATTTTGTAAAATAAATTTACACTTTTTTAAGGTGATTTCTTTTTTGTGTATGTAAGTATCTTTAAATCAATTTGTTTTGTTTTTGGCATGCTGTTGGTTTATAAGGAAAACAAATTAGAAGTTTAGAATGAATAAGAAGATAATTCTAATATGTTTTTCATGTTTTTATGTGATTTATAGTGTTGCTCAGTCTCAGAAGTTATGGACTTTAGACGATTGTATTGCTTATGCATTAGAACATAATTTAACACAGCAAAATCAAGTCTTTTCAGCAGAAATAAATGAAGAACAATGGGAACAGGCCAAAAGAGACCTGATACCTCAAATTGGAGTAGGGTTGCCGAGCTATAGTGTGAGTTATGGACGACGGGTAGATCCTATTACAAATACCATTGTAGACACGCGATATGTTTCTGGTGTTAATGGGTCATTGTCTACTTCTATCGTACTTTTTGAAACCTTTAAAAAATGGAATACCCTAACCTATAAAAAAATTCAATTCGAATCAAGTAAACAAACCGTGTTGCAGTATAAATACGATTTAGCTTTTAAAATTATGACGCTCTTTAATGATGTCTTGTTTTACAAAGGAAATTTGGAAATAGTGATGGAACAACAAAAGATAAATCTATTACAATATAAATTAATCACGGCTCAGGAAAAACTAGGTCTTAAAGCTAAAGCAGATATATATGAAATAGAGGCAAGCATAAGCTCAGATGAGTTAAATGTACTTCAAGCAAAAAACAGATTGAAAGAAGCCAAATTGTCTCTATTACAAGAAATGAATCTAGATAAAATTGATATTGAGTTAATCGTTCCTACAGATGATAATGTTGCATTTTTTGAAACATCTTTTAGTATAGATAAAGTTTTCGCCAAGGCTCAACAATTTTTACCAAATGTTCAAATAAGTGAGAATAATATTAAAGCGGCAGAAAAGAATTTGGCGATAACAAAGGCAACATTTTATCCAAAAATAAGTTTTGGGGCCAGTGTAAATACAGGGTATTCTCCTAACAGAGTAGATTCAAATGGTAGTCAAATTGAATTTTGGGAACAGATAAAAACAAACACTAATAAATACATTTCTTTATCACTATATATTCCTGTTTTTGGTAACGGTAGAACCTGGAGTAATACTAAAATAGCCAGATTGAATTTGCAAAAAGCCAAGGTGCAATTTAAACAACAAAATCAGGTGGTGTATAAGGAAATACAAAAATTAATTCAGAAAAATGAGGCTTTATTAGTAGAAGAGCAATTGAATACTAAGAAATTAAAACATCAAGAATTGGCAATGGAAATAGCTCAAAAAAAATTTAAAAGCAACTTAATAACCTTATATGATTTGCAAACAGCTAATAACCGTTACACAAAAACTAAAATGGAGCAATTACAAATTAAAACGCAATTAAGTATACAAAAACGAACTTTAGATTTTTATAATGGTACATTCATATTACCTGTTGATAACGAAGAAAACTGATGGATACAATAATAGAGAAGAAAAAAGGAATAAAATTAAAACATGTAGTAATTGCTGTAGTTTCAGGAGGGCTATTGTTTTTTGTAGGTTACTTGGCTTTTGGAGATACGGGTTCTAATTTTAATGTAGACAAGGATAGTGTTACAATTTCAGAAGTAATTAATGATAAGTTTATTGATTATATAAGTATAAGCGGATTAGTAAATCCTATTAGTACGGTGTATATGGATGCCTATGAAGGTGGTCGTGTTATGGAAATTCTAATTGAAGAAGGCAACATGGTTAATAAAGGTGATGTGATCTTAAAACTGGAAAACCGGGAATTATACGGTCAGATTCTAAACAGTGAAACTAGTCTGGCCGCAAAGCAAAACGATTTACGTGAAACTCAAATTAATTTTGAATCGAGACGTATTGCAGGTCAGCGAAGTTTATTAGAAATGGAATACCAATTAAAAAAGGCCAAGCGTAAATATTTGCAGGACGAATCACTTTTTAATGACGAACTAATTGCTAAGGAAGTGTATTTACAGTCTAAAGAGAATTACGAACTGGCGCAAAAAAGTTACGAGGTTAATAAATTTCAAACAAAGCAAGATTCACTTTTAAATACCACTAGTATTTTAGATTTACGTAGGGATTTAGAACGTATGAAGAAAACGCTCGGTATGGAATATGAACGTATTGAAAACTTAAATGTAAAGGCTACAGCTAACGGACAATTAGGAACGTTAAATGCTGAAATCGGAAAACAAATTGGAAGGGGGCAAAACATAGGGCAAATTAATGTGCTTACCGATTTTAAAATAGAATCTACTATAGACGAACATTATATAGATCGTGTGAAGCGTGGATTAACAGGAACATTTGAGCGCGATAATAATGTGTATCAGGTAGCCATAAAAAAAGTATACCCCGATGTAAAAGAAGGAAAGTTTAAAATAGATATGGTTTTTTCTGAAGACAAACCAGAAAATATTAGAACAGGACAGAGCTATTATATAAAATTACAACTCGGAGCGCCTACAGAGGCGTTGTTATTACCAAGAGGCGCTTTTTTTCAAAGCACAGGAGGGCAATGGGTGTATGTAGTAGATTCATCTGGAACAAATGCCTCTAAACGTCAGGTAAAAATAGGCAAGCAAAACCCAAAGTTTTATGAGGTGATTGAAGGTCTGCAACAAGGTGAAATGGTGGTGACATCGAGTTATGATAATTTTGGAGATAGTGATAAATTAATATTAAAATAAAGAAAGTGGTTTAAACAAGTTATTATTATGACGGTACGTTTAAGTAGTCTTTAAAAAGTATGTTGGTGATCTTGATTTTATTGTTTCTGCTATTACAATAATTAGGAAGAATTACTTTTAACCATGAATTTGAGAGGGAAATGGTATAGGTTACAACACGTACCCCATAATGATATTATAAAAAATAACAACACATGTTAAAGCATTATTTAAAGTTTGCTATTCGAAATTTTCGATCTAATAAGGTCGTTTTTTCTGGGAGTCTGGCTACCCTTTGTTTGGGAGCCCTGTGTATTTCTTTGTTATTCTCATATGTGTATAATGAGTTGACTATGGATGACTTTCATGAACATGAAAAGGATATTTATATGGTGACTATGAAGCAATCGCCTAAAAGTGATTGGAGTATACCATTTAGTTTTGAACCTGAGAAGTATCCAGAGATAGAGCACTGTGTAGGGGTACAGTTTTTTGAAGACAACGATACTAAAATTAAATACAATGAAAATATTTATACGCCTGCAGGAATGGTGGTAGATAGTACGTTTTTTAAAGTTTTTGATTTTAAGTTGTTGTATGGAGATGTTACTACTGTTTTAAACGATAAGCAGACGATTATTTTAAGTGAAGATTTTTGTGAAAAACTATTTGGAGACGAAAATCCTATAGGTAAAACAGTTGATTTGGAAATGAGGCAATATCAAGGAATTCATACTGTGCAAGGCATTGTTAAAATACCATCTAATAGCTCGTTAACCTTTGATTATATCATACCTTATCAGCAATTAAAGCTTGGTTATGGTAGGATTAGTTTACCTTTTTTTAAAGCAAGACCTAATTTTAATGTTGCCGATTTTAAAGAAAAAATTAAAGCATCTAATAACAAGGTGCCTAATTTTTATCCTCAGTTAACCGAGAGTATTACTTCGGTAATTGGATTAGACGATATGTACTTTAGTAATGATATTACTGAAGTTAAAAAGAGAATGTTCTTTAAATCTGGTAATGAAAAGAATATACAGGTATTAATTATTATTATGGTTGTCATTCTTTTTGTTTCTCTTCTTAATTATTCCAATCTTCAAATTGTAAATACAAACAGCGTATTAAAAAACATTGCTATTTCAAAAGTAAACGGGGCTAATAAAAAACACATTATTTTACAAAAATGTGTAGAAACAATCCTAATTATTCTAATTAGTGCGTTGCTAATTACCATACTTTATAACCTTTTACTACCGCGCTTTAATGCTTTTGTTGGTGTACAATTAGCACCGCCTACCCAACAGGTTTTTATGTTAAATGCAATAATAATTTCTGTAATAACGGTATTGGGTATGCTTTATCCTGTTTGGGTTATTAGTCGTTTTTCAACCATAAAGAACATAAGGCAATTAGGTAAATCGTATCAAAAAATAGGAGGAAAACAAGTTACGGTTGTTTTGCAATATGCCATGGCTTTTGTATTGCTGATTTCGGCTGTTGTGGTTAATAATCAGTTAGGTTTAATGCTGAGTAAAGATTTAGGTTTTAATAAAGAAGGCATAATAAAAGTGAAACTGGTTTACGAACCGCCTTTAAAACTCGATTATATGAGTTGGAGCCCTGAACGGAGGAAGCAAGAACAAGAAAACCGCTTAAAAGTTCCTCGATATGTAAATGACCAGTTAGCCTCCTATTCAGGGATTGAAAAAATATCTCAAGGACGCGCTCCTATAAATACATGGCCAATGGACTGGAAACCTAAAGGTGATGGATTTAATTTTCAAACTGTGAATAGCCTTACGGTGAAACCAAACTACATCGATGTGTTTGGACTTAAAGTTACTGAAGGACGATTTTTTGAAAAAGGTATTGATAAACAGCGCGGAAATACAATTGTAATTAACGAAGCCGCTAAAAAACTATGGGGAATAAAGGAGATTTCGAATACACGCATATTAAATCAAAGTTGGTCAAGACCCCATGGTAATGGATTTGAAATTATTGGTGTGGTTAAAGACTTTAATTACGAACACTTGTCTTCGAAACCAAAACCATTAATTTTACTGTTTTTTGAAGACCCGGAAGCAGATTACTTTATTAAATTCCACAAAGGGCAGGAACAGGATGGAATTAAGTTTCTGGAAGCCTTATTTCAAAAGGTCAATCCAAACCAAACCTTTAAGTATACATTTTTAAGCGACGATATAGCGGCATTATATCAAAAAGAGAGGCGACTAAGTACAATCTACATGGTGTTTACCATTATAGCTTTGGTCATTTCGGCTATAGGTTTATTTACTATTGCCTTGTACGATACCCAACGCCGCGTTAAAGAAGTTGGGGTACGCAAAGTAAACGGTGCTACCATTCATGAAATCATGTTCATGCTAAATAAAGATTTTTTAAAGTGGGTTATCATCGCTTTTTTAATAGCATGTCCGGTGGCCTATTATGCCATGCATAAATGGCTGGAAAATTTCGCTTACAAAACGGCTTTAAGTTGGTGGGTATTTGCTTTAGCAGGTGTTTTTACAATGGTAATTGCTTTGCTTACCGTTAGCTGGCAAACTTATAAAGCGGCTGCACAAAATCCGGTAAAGAGCTTAAGGGATGAATAGTAAAATATAAGACCATGCTTATACACTATATAAAACTTGCAATTCGAAATTTTCGATCTAATAAGGTCATTTTTGTGGGGAGCCTAGCTACGCTATGTTTAGGAGCTTTATGTATTTCACTATTATTCTCTTATGTGTATAATGAGTTAACTATGGATGACTTTCATAACAACAAGAAAGATATTTATATGGTGACTATGAAGCGATCTCCTAAAAGTGAATGGAGTCTACCTTTTAAAAATAATTATGACGAATACCCAGAAGTTAAGAATAGTACTTCACTAATAAATTTTGAAAAAGATAAAATCAGGTTAAAATATAATAATGATATATATACACCTACAGGTGTGGTTGTAGACAGTAGCTTTTTTAAAGTATTTAATTTTGAATTGACCATAGGCGATAAAAACACGATTTTAAATGATTATGAAGCTATTATATTAACTGAGGATTTTAGTGAAAAATTATTTGGAGATGTAAACCCAATAGGGAAAGAAGTGGATTTTGAATCACCTATTTATCAAGGACATCATATCGTAAAAGGTATTGTCAAAATACCATCAAATAGTTCTCTTAAATTTGATGTTTTAATACCTAATGCAGGTGTGCCCTATGGTTCATGGGTGCCATTTGTAAGATTAAAAAAAGGAACTCATAAAAGTCATTTTGATGAAAAAATTAAAAAGTCTAATAATAATTACCCCTATGCTTTCCCTAAATTAACAGAAAGTACTACCAAAACAGTAAAATTAAAAGACCTTTATTTTAATAACAATTTTAGTAGAATAAAGACTTCTCAGATATTCAGTTCAGGAAACAGAAATAATGTAGACATTCTAATCATTTTTATTTTTATAATACTACTGGTGTCTATTTTTAATTTTTCTAATCTTCAAATTGTAAATATAAATTCCATCATCAAGAATATAGTAATATTCAAAATCAATGGAGCTTTAAAAAAGGATATTTATTATCAAAATTTAGTTGAAAATATTATCATAATTGGCATGTCAGCAATTATATTAACTATATCATATAATTTAATACTTCCCTTTTTTAATGGTTTTATGAACGTTAATTTAAAGCCACCGTTTTCAAAGGTTTTATTAATTAATGTCTCGTTTTTAATCTTAATTACAGGTGTTGGCTTAATATATCCAATTATTAAAATCAATCATTTTTCAACGGTATTAAATATAAATAAGAAGCAACAATTAAAGGGAAAACAGATTATTGTTGTACTTCAATACGCTTTAGCAGTTATTCTTCTTATTTCGTCTATTATAGTTTCTAAACAACTTCAATTAATGTTAAGCAAAGATTTAGGGTTTAATACCAATAACATTATGAGAGTAAAAATGTATTATCCCATATCGCAAGCTCCAATTATTAGAATTGGTAGTGAAGAGAAACGAGTTACTAATAAAAAAGGAATTACTAATAAAAAAGAAATATTTGACAAACCAGAATATATTAAAAACCAACTAGCCTCTTTTTCTGGTATAAAAACAATTGGTCAAGGACGCTCTCCTTTAGATATTTATCAAGTTGAATGGAAAACTATGCAAGAAACTTCAGGTTTCGAATCTTTAAACACATTATTATTCTCCACAGAGTGTCAAGATATTTTTGGTTTTGAATTGCTAGAAGGTCGCTTATTTGATAATGAAATGGATCACGACCAAGAACATAAAATTTTAATAAATGAGGCTGCTAAAAAGCATTTAGGGATTGAAGATATTAGTATGACGACATTAGAAAATATTTCCTGGGGAAAAGGTTTTAAAATCATTGGTGTTGTGAAAGATTTTAATTATGAGCATTTAGCGTCAAAACCCAAACCACTCATAATTTATAGAACCCGCGGTAGTAGTAATTATTTTATTCTGTTTCATAATAATCAAAATCAAGAGACAATAACCCAGATTCATGAGTTATTTAATGAATTAAACCCTAATCAAGCTTTTAATTATACATTTTTAAGTGACGATATTGCGACTTTATATAAGAAAGAAAAAAGACTAAGTACAATCTACATGGTGTTTACCATTATAGCTTTGGTCATTTCGGCTATAGGTTTATTTACTATTGCCTTGTACGATACCCAACGCCGCGTTAAAGAAGTTGGGGTACGCAAAGTAAACGGTGCTACCATTCATGAAATCATGTTCATGCTAAATAAAGATTTTTTAAAGTGGGTTATCATCGCTTTTTTAATAGCATGTCCGGTGGCCTATTATGCCATGCATAAATGGCTGGAAAATTTCGCTTACAAAACGGCTTTAAGTTGGTGGGTATTTGCTTTAGCAGGTGTTTTTACAATGGTAATTGCTTTGCTTACCGTTAGCTGGCAAACTTATAAAGCGGCTGCACAAAATCCGGTAAAGAGCTTAAGGGATGAATAAATTGACAAATAATAAAATTTTATAAATAAGTTTAAAAATAAAACATCATGATAAAAACAGAAAACCTATCTAAAATTTTTAGAACAGAAGAAGTTGAGACAAAGGCATTAAATAATGTGAACTTACATGTAAAAGAAGGCGAATTTGTAGCGATTATGGGACCTTCTGGTTGTGGCAAATCTACCTTATTAAACATTATAGGCTTATTAGATAATCCTTCTGAGGGGGCTTATATGTTTAATGGTAAAGAAGTGGGTAAGTATAAGGAGGGTAGTCGTACCCAGGAACGTAAGGGAAATATAGGTTTTGTTTTTCAAAGTTTTAATTTAATAGATGAGCTTACCGTATTCGAAAATGTTGAATTACCACTTATATACTTAAAAATTAAAGCCAGTGAACGCAAGCGTTTGGTAAATGAGGTGTTAGAACGAATGAATATTGGGCACAGAACCAAACATTTTCCGCAACAATTATCTGGCGGTCAGCAACAACGTGTAGCCATAGCAAGAGCCGTTGTGGCCAACCCTAAATTAATACTTGCCGATGAGCCTACAGGAAATCTCGATTCCAAAAACGGTATGGAAGTTATGGATTTACTAACGGAGCTTAACAGGCAAGGAACTACCATTGTTATGGTTACACACTCTGATAGAGATGCTAATTATGCACACCGAATCGTTAATTTATTCGATGGAAAAATAGTAACTGAGAGCCGAAAGGATCCTGCACTGGTTTAAGGTAAATATTCAAATCCAGAATTAACCTTATCACTTTTTAAGATTTATAACAATAATTTGGTGTTACAGAAAACGACTTATGTTATTTAAAATATTACGACAATATCTCCGACGCATTATGCGTAATTATAAAATCTACGCTGTTTCTATTTTGGGAATGAGTGTGGCCATTATTGCTTCATTTCATATATATCACTTTGTGTATAAAGAACTGAGTGTTGATAAATTTCATGAAAAACGCAAAGATATTTATCGACTAGTAAATAATTCTTCTAATACCAATACGCAATCTGTAACGACTTTTTTACCAGTTGGGCCAACGTTAAAAAGAAAAATACCAGAGGTAAAGAATTACTCGAGAATTACAACGTATGCAGAACCTCATAAATTAAAAAACGAAGCAGGAATAGAATTAAAAGCTAGTCCAAGATTTACCGATCCTTCATTTTTTGAGTTATTAAATTTTGATTTAAAAGAAGGGAGTTTAAGCAAGTTTGCAGATACTCCAAATGGTATTTTAATTTCAGAAAAATTAACAAACGGACTTTTTGGTAGTCAAAACCCTATTGGAAAACAACTAATTATTTCAAAATACAGGGGTGAAAGTAAATGGTCTCTTGAAGTTGTTGGAGTTTTAAAGAATATACCAGAAGAGTCAACAATTCAGGGAGACTGTTTTATAAATAATGAAAGTCTTGAAATTTTAGCAGGTAAGGGGTATGAAATCAGGCCTTGGAACTATGGAGTTGTTGAATTATTTATTCATGCACCAGATATCAGGGATTTAAAAGAATTTACCGAAAAGGTGAAAAACTTAACTGTAGATGAAGCAAACCTTATGAGAAATCCAAAATATCCCATGAAAATTGAACATTTTGATATAGAATTCCAAAGATTAGATAAGATGTATTTTCATTCTACAAACATTAGGGAACAAAAGAACAAAGGCTCTCTCCAGTTCGTGAAAATCATATCAATAGTTGGTTTATTGGCTCTTCTTTTGGCAATATCAAATTACATTGTCATGAATTTGGGATTGAGTTTAACTCGGGTAAAGGAGTTTAAGATAAAAAGGTATCTGGGAACTTCTAAAAAGCAAGTTTTTTTGCAGTTTATTATAGAGTCCGTTTTAAATGCAATGGTTTGTTTTGCCCTGGCTTTAATTACATATCCTTTGCTAAGTAAGGCTATTGCGCATTTAATAGGTGTTGAATATCATCTTAAGTTAGAGAAAGATTATATTCTGATTTTGTCTTTCTTGTTAATTATACTTTTTATAGGGTTTACTATTGGAGTATTTCAATATTTTCTTTCTTATCATTCTGTATTTTCAATAAATAAGACACAAACTTCAAATTCATGGATGACAAAAAGAGTCTTGATTAATTTTCAACTCTTCTTGTTTATAGGGTTAATAATAAGTATGTTATTTATTAGGAAGCAGGTTAATTATATAGAAACAAAAGATATTGGGTTTAATTTTAAAAATGTCTTAGGAGTTATCCCGGATAAATATGGTGAAGAATTAAAAAATGAACTGCTTTCAAAATCTTACGTTGAAAAAATTGCAGGTGGACAAACTATATTTAAGACGGAGTACCGCTTAGACGATGTAACCATACAATCTACTCAGGAAAAGGTAAAATCAATGATTGTTTTGGGCGATGCCGATTATCTGGAATTATATGATATTGAACTACTTTATGGTAAAACATTAAACACCTCAAAATTACAGACTTTTTATAATTGGACAGGTAATTTAGTTCAAAGAAATGGTACTGTTGAGGTGTTAGTTAATGAAGAATTTGTTAAAAGAGCCAATTTAAAAAATCCTATAGGAACACCGTTGTATGTTAACAGTAATTCCGTTATTGTTGGAGTATTTAAAAACATAAATAATACACCCCTATATGAATCCATTCAGCCTATAGTAATTGGTTATGATTTTTCATTTTTCACAAGTATGTTTCAGGTGCGTTTTAAAGAAGGTTATAAAAGTCAGGTTATGGATGATATAGCCTCTGTTTTTAACAGAAACAATGCTTCTTTTGACTACATTAAAGACTTTATTGAATATATTGATTATGAGGATATTTATAAAAAGGAGCTTCAACTCAAGCGCTTATTAGAAGCTTTTACGGTTATTGTTCTATTCATTTCAATTTTAGGTTTAGTGGCTATTAGTTTGTTTATTACAAATAGCAAAACAAAGGAAATTGGTATACGAAAGGTGAATGGAGCTACCATAAACGAAATCATGTTTATGCTTAATAAAGATTTTATTAAATGGGTGGTTGGTTCATTTATATTGGCTTGCCCAATAACTTATTATGTATTAAAGAATTGGTTAGAAAACTTTGCTTATAAAACCGCTTTAAGTTGGTGGGTATTTGCTTTAGCAGGTGCTTTTACTTTAATAATTACTTTATTAGCGGTAAGCTGGCAAACATATCGTGCAGCTAAACAAAATCCGGTGAAATCACTTAGAGATGAATAGTAAAATATAAGAACATGCTTATTACTATATAAAACTTGCAATTCGAAATTTTCGATCTAATAAGGTGATTTTTCCCGGAAGCCTAGCTACGCTTTGTTTAGGAGCTTTATGTATTTCACTATTATTCTCTTATGTGTATAATGAGTTAACTATGGATGACTTTCAAAGTAACAAGAAAGATATTTGTATGGTGACTATGAAGCGATCTCCTAAAAGTGAATGGAGTCTACCTTTTAAAAATAATTATTACGAATACCCAGAAGTTAAGAATAGTACTTCACTAATAAATTTTGAAAAAGATAAAATTAGGTTAAAATGTAATAATGAGAGATATACACCTACAGGTGTGGTTGTAGACAGTAGCTTTTTTAAAGTATTTAATTTTGAATTGACCATAGGCGATAAAAACACGATTTTAAATGATTATGAAGCTATTATATTAACTGAGGATTTTAGTGAAAAATTATTTGGAGATGTAAACCCAATAGGGAAAGAAGTGGATTTTGAATCACCTATTTATCCAGGACGGGTCATAATTGCGTACAACGGTCTGTGTATGGTGTTGTAGCTATCCCGCAGGGTAGCTATGCACTATAGCATCCATGTAAAAGCAGTAAGTCAAGTATCTTTAAAGTTCATTAAAACAATTAAGATATGGAATCACAACTTACAGCCGACGCTAAATTATACATAGGAATTGACATACACAAGCGCAGCTGGAAAGTTCATTGCTCAACGGATCTATTTTATTGTAAGAGTTTTAGTATGTCACCAGAACCAGAGCAACTGAAAGCTTATGTCGATAAACATTTCCCGGAATATGAGGTTAGTACGGCTTACGAGGCGGGATGCTGTGGATATTACGCGCATCGCTGTTTTGAGAGTTATGGCTGGCATTCCTTAGTTGTTAACCCAGCTGATATTCACCGTAAAGGAAAAGAGCGTTTTACAAAGACCGACCGTATTGATGCGCAGCTCATCAGCAGAGAACTAAAAGACGGCCGACTAAATAGTATTCATGTACCCGATATGCACCGTGAAGCCTTAAGGAGTTTATTTCGCAGACGTAATGATTTAGTTAAAGACTTTAGGCGCATAAAGAGTTACATTAAAATGCAGTTGCTGTACTTTGGCATAAAAGTACCTGAGCAGTACGATAACGACCATTGGAGCCATGGCTTTCGAGGTTGGTTGGATGATATGATGTTTCAATATCCCATAGCTAAAGCGAGTTTAGATAGTCGTATGCGTCATTTTCGGTTTATTGATGAAGATTTGCGTTTAGTTAGCAGTCAGCTTAGAGCCTATTGTCGTAAGCATTTTAAAAAGGATTATTATTTGCTTAGAAGTATTCCTGGCATTGGTGGTATTGTGGCTTGCGGTATTATTAGTGAACTAGGAGATTTACGCCGATTTAATAATGTGAAGCATATAGCAGGTTACGTAGGTTTGGCGCCAGGGGTGTATCAAAGTGGTGCTAATAACAAGACTATGGGTATAACGCCAAGAGCTCACAGACTCATCCGTTCGTATTTTATAGAAGCCTCATGGCAGGCCATACGCACCGATCCTGTGATGCAGAGTTATTACAGAAAACATACAGGAAAGGATAGTAAAAAGATCATTATAAAAGTGGCCAGAAAGCTATTGTGCAGAACACTGGCAGTTATAAAAACAGAAACACCCTATGAAATTGGGGTTATAGAATAAATTAAAAACTAATAACAAAGCTCACACAGAAGTATTTAAAGTCCATATCACAAAACAACGTGGGTGACATGATTTAGTGATCACATACTTATAGCAAGTGGCTGGACTTATTATAACTTATAATCATACAGATGCTGGTGACGACCCAAAGCGAGTTGATCACAAATAGGATGCGGAGCAAGTTATATAGTATTGAATTAAAGATGAATCATAGCTTTATCCCTAATTCAACACGTTTAAAAATATTAAAAATGAGATAGTTAAAAGAATAAATATTAACTTTGAAGAACTGGACTAGTGCTTTTCATAGGAGCCATTGTTGTGAGCCGTTATTTTTTTGATAAGTTTTTTTCTAATCGGCCTATAATACTGCCCTTGCCATAACCACTCCATTTGTCAATTATAATTCCTTCAGGGTTAATTAGCACAAAAGTTGGAATCCCTTGAATTCCATATTTTATGGACGTCTCACTATATCTGCCTTTTCCGTCCCAAATACTATTCCAAGCTACTTTGTCTCTCTCTAAGGATTTTAGCCAAACATCTTTTTTAGGGTCTTGGGTGAAACTGACTATTTTTAGAGAATCAGAATACTCTTTGTTTATTTCTACTAATTCATCTGCTGCTTGAATACATGGACCACAGTAAGCAGCTGTAAAGTCAAGAAGGGTGTATTCTCCTCTAATATTTGAAAATTTCACCATTTCGCCCTTTTGGTTCATTCCTTCAAAATCGTGATATTTATCTCCAATATTGACGATATTCTCTTTTAGATATATTTCAACTACTTTGGCATATTTACTTTCTTTTATTTCAGGTGTATAATTTTTAAATATTTGCTGTATTGTGTCTTTTGGTAATTGATTTTTCAAATAGCCAAGTTCTATTACACTCGTATAGGTGTCGGGATGTGATTTTATATAGTTAATTCGTGAAACCTGTGTAACACTATCTATTTTCCCAATTTTCTTCCAAATTTCCGCTCCTATTTCTTGTTGCCTTTCTTGTGGAAGCTTCATAAAAGCTTGTACCAAAGAATCTCTTTTGATATTATTTTCTTTTGTAAGGCTTTGAGAATAATTAAAATCTTCTTGGGTTTTTGAACCTCTGATATTTACGTTCCAAGGAAAGTCTGATATATCTCCTTTAACAGTAATATTATCATTTCCGATAAGAAGATTGGTATAGATGAATTTTTTGTCAACCGTAGTATTTAACCAAATTTGTTCAGGTGGACTTGCTAAACTCCCTTTAAATTTAAAGGTGTTGTTTCTAACTATAGCACTATCGAAAACGGCATCTGTTGCTAGGTTCCTTAAATAGAATTTAGTTCCATCAGGAAACCCTGTTACTTGTCCCGAAATTGTAAACATTTCCTCTTTCTTTTCTTTTTCACCACAGGCAATTATGGTTATTACAAAACAGATACTTAAAATTAATTTATAAATTATTTTCATTTGTTTAACGTGTTGGTTTCTTTACTTTATCCCTAAGAATAAAGTAGTTCTTAAATTTACTAAATGACAAGAGGAGAACTAGAACGGTTTGCAGAA
>NZ_JACVXB010000017.1:0-2580 GCF_014596945.1 Aestuariibaculum sediminum
AACTCACCGCTTGATTAGAAGTTTCTAAAAAATTAAAAGTTGCTTTTTGTAATTGAAACTGCTCATAAGCTATGGTGTAACCTACAGCTAATAAAGGCTCATTTTGTTTTAATTGGACATTAATATTTAGAAAATATTCCGCATCTGATTTAAATTTTGTTTTATAAGGAATATGTATTGTTCTTTCCGTTTGTGGTTTGGTTATTATATTCTCTATACTTCCAGTTTCAACAACCTTACCATTTTCCAATACTTCCCAGGATAATTGATAATTAGATAAGTTTCTAAAGAAATACCAGTTTTTAATATTAATTAACCCTTTAGACAAATCGTTTTCATAAAACTTTACATTTTGATGAACATATTTCACTTCATATATATGCGGATTTGGAGTTCTATCAGGCTGTACCAAACCATTATTTAAGAAATTATTATCACTCGGAGTGCCTTCTGGTCCAAAATCACCTCCATAAGCATAAATCTCTCGACCGTTCTTTACGGTTTTAATTCCCTGATCAACAAAATCCCAGATAAAACCACCTTGTAACTTATCATACTTCTCATATAAATCCCAATACTCTTTAAAACCACCCATACTATTTCCCATGGCATGAGCATATTCACATTGCACTAAAGGCTTAGTAAAATCTTCATTTTTCGCATAGTCTTCCACACCTTGAGGCGTGTCGTACATAGGAACGAATAAATCTGTATTCCACTCATGCTCGGCTCTTTCATATTGTGTTGGTCTTGTAGAATCTAGTTTTTTAGCCAATAAATAAGATTTATAAAAATTATAACCATTTCCTGCTTCATTTCCTAACGACCAGATAATTACAGATGGATGATTTTTATCTCTTTCAACCATACGCTCCACACGCTCTAAATGTGCTTTTAACCACAAGGGATTATTCGCTAGTGTTTTGTGCAACGCATACCCCATACCATGTGATTCGATATTAGCTTCGTCAACAACATAAATTCCATACCGATCACATAACTCATAGAAATAAGGGTCGTTTGGGTAATGACATGTTCTAACGGCATTGATGTTAAATGCTTTAAATATTTTTATATCCTTTAGCATATCTTCTTGAGAAATTACATGACCTGTGTTAGGGTCGTGTTCATGACGGTTAACTCCTTTAAATAAAATAGGCTTACCATTTAACAGGTATTGGCCACCTTTTACCTCAGACGTTCTAAAACCTAACTTTCTTGATATTGCTTCTAAAGTATTCCCTTTCTTATCTTTAAGTACAATACTTAATTCATAAAGTTCTGGGGTTTCTGCCGACCATGATTTCACATCTTTTATAATTTTTGTAAACAACAAATCTGTATCTCCATTTTCTGTTAACTCATATTCCGATGAAGATGTAAACACGTCTTGCCCAGATTTTGAAAGTATCACTTCAACAGTCCCTTTCTGCTTTTTAGAACTAATGTTCTTTAAATCCAAGTTTAAGTTAAAATCACCATCGGTATAATTATTAACTAAACCTGCTTTTGAAAAATAATCGGCAATTTGTACCTGAGGTCTAGCATATAAATACACATCACGTTCTATACCTGAAATTCTCCAGAAATCCTGACATTCCAGATAACTAGCATCACTCCAACGGTAAACTTCTAAAGCAATACTATTATTTCCTGGCGTTACATAATTAGTAATATTAAACTCTGCAGGTAGTTTAGAACCTTGACTATAACCTACCTTTTCTCCATTAATCCAGATATAAAATGCTGATTTCACAGCTCCCAAATGAATAATTACATCTTTATCTTCCCAATTATTTGGAAGCTCAAATGTTCGTTTGTAAGAGCCCACAGGGTTATGACCATCAGGGATATCTGGTGGTGTTACTTTTCCCTTTTGAAATGGATAAGTAGCATTTACATAAATAGGAATACCAAATCCTTCCACCTCCCAATTTGCAGGCACCTTTATACTATTCCAACCAGAAATATCAAAATCTTGTTTATAAAAATCAAGAGGACGTAACTCAGGCGACTCACAATAATTAAACTTCCATATACCATTTAACAATAAGTAATTTTCAGCTTTAGAAAGCTTACGTTCTTTTGCTAACTCTAAAGAACTGTAAGGAAAAAAACTCGCTCGAGCCTCAAGCTTGTTCATTTTTATAACATCTGGATTTTCGATTACAGGATCAAGGGTTTGAGCTTGTACACAAAAGATCCCAATTAAATAACTAAAGGGAAACAATAATTTTGTCATATATACTTTAAAATTTCGGATAAATATTTAAGTGATTTTTCTTCTTAAAAAGAACATTACAAACTGCTTTTTAAAAGCTTTTAAAAGACATCAAATTCTGCAATACCTAATTTACTTTGGCCGTCTGCAATATTTTTGGTTGTAAACTTCAAATAACGGGCTTTTTTATTTTTTTTAAACGTTATCAACTGTCTTATAGGGTTATTCCTGATATTAGAAAACTCTCCACTTTCAACTTCCTTCCATTTTTTACGGTCTTTACTAATCATTATTTTATAATCTAAAGCAATACCTACATTACCTCTTGATTGATCTGGTAAATATTGTAATTCTGAAAT
>NZ_JACVXB010000017.1:2779-16021 GCF_014596945.1 Aestuariibaculum sediminum
GTAAAATCACCATCATGTAAAAATGGTTGGGTATATTCTTTGGAATTATTATTAGGTTCAGAACCGTCAACAGTATAAAATATCTTTCCAGATTTATCAGGAGAAATGATATTAACTAGTCCTGATTGATTTCTTTCAATTTTTGGAGCAGACAAAACTAGAGGGGCATTATAAACAGCTACTTCTGAAATTAAAGGTACCGCTAAAGACTCATCTATAATAATACGTATTTTGCTCGCATTAACCTCTGAGAATCTTAAAATTCGTTTGTACCCAATCGTTGTTCCTTGTGCTATATTTATCCATTTATTGTCTGTATAACCCTTTACAGTAAAATGTTTAACCCGTTGTCCTTCTGCAATAAATTCTTGTAATAACAAACGGTTAAAAGTTTTCTCTTCTCCAAATTCTATATCGAAACTAGGTTGTTCTAAATCTCCTTTCCAATAGGTTTGAAAATTACCGTCTGAAGCATTTTTAAAAATTTCCTTGTTATCAGCTATTAACGATGCATTTCCATCAATTAAATTTTCATTAAAATCTAAGTCCAATTGCCTTCTCCATTCAAGTAATCGTAAAGAATCAGCTGTAAAAATACGTCCTCGTTTATCAGGGCTCAAATTTAAAAGCAATAGACTATTACGCCCCACACTTTCGTAATAAATGTCTAATAACTTAGGTAAAGATTTTATTTTATGATTTTCAGAATTGTGATAATACCAACCTGGACGCATAGATACATCGGTTTCTGAGGGGAACCATCGTGTTCCATTTTCATGCCCCACATTTAATTGATTTTTTACTGGGATATTTTTATCAAACTTATCTGACGTAAGCATAGTGCTCCAATGCGTTTCGCCTGCAAAACCTTCCTCATTTCCTACCCATCGAATATCGGCTATTTTACCCCCATGAATAATACAATTAGGTTGCAATGCCTTAACAACACTTTCAAATTCACTCCAATTATAATAGTCTTTATCTATCGTTCTAGTATGTAATTTATCGGTACCATAATAACCTCGACCTCCGTTTGCTCCGTCAAACCATATTTCAAAAACCTCACCATAATTTGATAATAATTCTTCCAACTGATTCTTAAAATATTCATTATATTCAGGTTTACCATAATCTGGGTGATTACAATCCCATGGAGATAAGTATAACCCCATTTTCATGTCAAACTCTTTACAAGCATCGGCAAACTCTCTTACTAAATCACCTTTACCATTTTTCCAAGGCGAATTCTTCACACTATATTCTGTGTATTTAGAAGGCCAAAGGCAAAACCCATCATGGTGCTTAGCTGTTAAAATTACACCCTTCATACCTGCATCTTTACAAATTTTAACCCATTGCCGACAATCTAAATTTGTTGGATTAAAAAGCTCTGGAGATTCATTTCCATAGCCCCATTCTTTATCGGTAAATGTATTTATACTAAAATGAACAAAAGCAATGGTTTCCATCTGTTGCCACTGTAATTGTTTTATTGAGGGTTTCGGAAGGTTTTGAATATTTTGTCCTTGGAGGTTAAAACTATTAACACATAAAGTGAGTAAAATAGTTAACAATGTTTCACTTTTCAATTTTAATCTTTTATTTTTTCTATTCATGCTATTAATCAAAAGAATACAAACTAAATACTTTAAAAAAAAGTTCCTATTTTCATTTGACAACTATTTTTTTTGTTTCACTAAAACTGCCAGTTAATAATTCTATAAAATACACCCCAGTAGTTAATTGTTCAACATTAATTTCTAAATTATTTTTTCCATTTTCGGGTAATATTTTTTTTGTATATATTTTTTTTCCAGTTATAGAAAATATAGACACTTCTAATGGTTCTCCTTCAAATGAATTTACCCATTCTCTATTAATTTTCAACGTTTCTCCCTGCTTTAATGGATTTGGGTAAATCTTAAATTCATTTAGTTTATTCTCCTGTATTGTCAGCGGATTTGAAAATGTTCCATACACTTCGACTTCTGCCATATTAATGGGGTTTGTCCCTTGTAACTGTATTCTAACGTACCTACCTTTTTGATTTATTGACATGTTCGTTGGACGTCCCATTTGACTAGTTTGATAAAATTCATAAACATCAGAACGTGTTAAAATATCGATAAGTGTTTCCGATTCTTGAAATGGATTCTCGGAAACTAACACATAATAATTAATCATGCGGTCTGCACAGCAATCAGTTCGATTATATAATTTTATATTCGTAATATCTGCCAAATCACCCAAATCGACTTGCCACCATGGTTGAAATTCACTTAAAGTATGTGCTACAGAACCATCAATCCAATTACCACTGGTATCACCATCTACTGCTCTACTTGCCAATGCTCCACTTTGCACACTAGACTCCGTCGCTGCTTTATTAAGCGCTAGATTGTATGGAATATTGTTTTCTACTGAGTGCGCACTCTCCCAATAAAACAAATCAGCTTTACCTCCATCCAAAACAATATCTACCTTGTACTCATTCCCTGAAACTTGAGTTAATAAAATATCCTCCACTACTCCAGTAGTAGGGTTAACTCTTTTTAAAACATCTACAGGATTTTCTCCAAAATCAATATTTAAAGTAATGGTTTGCTTTGCTAAACTAGCAAGTCCCTGATTAATATCATCCTGAAACAATGAAGATGAAGACTCATGACAACAACCACTTGCCTTTGTCAATCCATTCATAATCATAAAGTACTTTGCATCCTTGTGATGTATTGGTCCCATACTTATATCTGTATCGGTACTTAAATGTTTTACTGGCTTAAAATATCCGATCAATACATCTCCTTTAAGATTATTATTGGTCCCACTTACCATATTGGAAGCTGTTATTCCAGTTATGTAAGGATCAGGATCGGAAACCGCATCCCAAACAGCTACTTCGTTAGGGGTTAAATTAGTCACTGCACTTCCACCTGATAAATGCTCTCCAGGAATAAAACGTACGTCTGTTGTTTGTAATCTTGATAAATGAGGAGATAAATTCTTAAACTCCTTTAATGCATTAGCATACCAATTATATCCAGGAAGTAAGTTACCTGCATTATCAATCCAGTAACTTCTATCCCAACGATTATATCTCCATGCACTTAACCATTTAGCTCCCATGGTTAAAGCGCCAAATACCTCTCCATAAATTTGAGATTCAGAAGTATAATAAAGACCTCCTTCACCTGCTTGATTAGATCCTTGTCTAAAACCAATGGTATATTGTCCAAACTCTATTGGTAAATTTCCATTACCATCAATACCTTCAAGCGCTAAGCGTCTATATCTACCAAGGTAGTTATACATGGGTCTTAAAGAACCTCCATCAAACTCTACTTGGCTTTCATTAAACAAATAGTTGTCAAAACTAATAAAATCAGGTTGTGCCTGTTGTATGTAGGTTCTCATCTGACTGTCGCTCCATTGATTAACATATTGATTATTATGCAACAAGACATCAGGATACTTTGCTTTACTTAAATCGAACCATTGCTTGAACCAATCTTTCAATTCGTTGGAATAATTTTCTTCATCACCAAATCCTAAAGTAACCAAATTGCCTACTTTTTCTAATTGATGAGCATCTAAAAATCCATTTGAAATTTCCGAAGCTGTAGGCCCCATATCTAGTTGTGTTCCATAAGGTGCCTTTTCCATGCTCCAAAGCGCATTTGGGTGACGGTTAAAAAAATCAGGACTAAACATGGGCTTTTCATAAAATCCTTGAACAAACGGAAGATTTGTGTATTCATCTCCTACAGGAAAGTGAGGGCCGATTAAAACAACTTCATTTTCTGCAAGTGCTCCTCCTAAAGAAGCACTCACAAAGGGGCTTGGTGATGCCAATATATAATAGCCTCTAAGTCGCTCGCCACAGCAATCTGTACGATTATATACCCTCACCGACTCCACATCAAAATTAGCCCCCAAATCTACTTCCCACCACGGTTGGGATGAAGCTTGAGTATGCGTTACTGATCCATTATTAATGTCGCCATTAGTATTCCCATCTACAGCTCTACTTGCCTCCGAACTACCGTTTGTACTAGACTGAGTAGCTACCTTATTTAGAGCTACATTGACTCCTCCGCTAAAAACCTGGACCTCTGCTAAACTTAAGACCTCATTGCTTTGTCCCGGCAACTGCACCCTAATATAGCGAACACTTTTTGAACCTCCGAATACATTTGAAATTCGTGAAGTCACACCATTATCAAAAATAGGCCATTCGTGGCCTCCTGTGGCACTCCAAGTCTGAAACTGGAGTCCGTGTTTTACAAATAATTTTTGAGCTCTGTTAACTTGTTGTCCATGTCCTGAAAACACAACCAAGCTAAAGACAGCCAAGATCATAAAAATCCTTTTTTTCATAATTTAATATTTTAATAAAAACTAAGAAGAATACATCCTATAGCTTAATAAGTCAATAATAATTTTTAGTAACCCTTTACTATTCAAATTTGACGAACAATCAACTTAGTGATCAACTCATAACTATAACAATCTCATACTGTCTGCCTTTTAAAAACTGCTATACAAAAAACTTTCAATTAACATCAGGACACTTCTGCAACAAAAAAGGGTTAATCATTTAACCCAAAATATATAATCAAAAAAGCTTGACTCTTTTGCCTTGATAATTATGAGACAATACTTCGCTAATGACGATTAATTAATCGTGAGTGAATTAGAGCTATAATAAGTTTTTTTTATAATACTCCACAAATAGCTCTAACCCTTATTCTTTTTTACATTAATCACATTTAGTAAAAATAAACTCACGACTTTTGTTAATTACTAACTCTATACTTAACAATAACTATTCAACACCTAAAATTTCAACTTCCGCCAAACTTAAATAAGTATTTCCTGTTAACTGAACTCTAACATACCTTCCTGTTCTGGTAACCGGAATTATTGTTTGGTAGCCAGCTACACCAGCATGAAAATAACTGTATACACCTTCTTGATTTAAAATATCCGCTACAGAATTCGACTCAAATGGTATATCAGAAACAAAAACATAGAAATCTACTAATCGCTCTGAACAGCAATCTTGCCTATTGTACAAGATTACTTCTTGGATGAATGGAGATACCTTTTCTAAATCAACTTCCCACCATTCTTCTCCTGCATTACCTGTGTGCGATACAGATCCATTAGACCAGAACCCACTGGTATTACCATCTACTGCTCGGCTACTAATAGCTCCTGAAATTGTACTTGATTGCATTGTTGGTTTTCCAATTGCAATGTTTGGAGGAGGTCCTCCTTGAACCACATAATATTTTCTATTCATTGATTTATCTAGTGGTATATTAGGGTCACTTACATTTGTTATTTCTAACGGCAACAGGTAAATAGTTTCCTGATTTAAATTGGTCGTACTAATTGTTAAGCTAACTGAATTTGACACCTTTGTCCCTGCTTCTATAATGAAGTCCTTAGAACTAAAAGTAACATTTTCAATAGGCAAAGGCTGATAGCTTGTATTATTGCTTTCATTATAAACTTCAACTAAATCATTATTCTGATCTATTGAAACATTTACATTGATTTTAGTTTCATCGTATAAAGACACTGCAATGTCTTTTTTCGAAGGATAATCTAAAAACAATATATCAAAAGGTTCACTAATAGTTTTTTCTGTTGGAGAAATAAAAATCCCGTTAGGTGTTTTCATTTCAACTGGATCGTTATTACAACTAGTAATAAGTATGACACAAATTAGAAGTGTATATATATTGATTTTTTTATATTTTAATTTCATTTTACAAGGGAATAATATTAAACTTAATTATACAGTTTTACCAACCCGGATTCTGTACTAACTTTTCACTTTTTTGAACTTCATTAAGTGGTATTGGATATAAATACATGGCTTTATTCCAAACTCTGTTTTCGTATGACGTTCTCTGATAAAAAGTGGCATCATCTTGCTCTGCAGTCATATTCATTCCATAAAAAGGTCCTCCTTGCCCCCCTTCACCAACAGGGTTTTCAGCAATCATCCATCGTCTCACATCAAAGTAACGCTGTCCTTCTGTGGCTAATTCTACACGCATTTCCCTTCTTATAGCTTCACGTTGGGCTATTTTATTTCCTACTATTTCTGGTTTAATGTCTATAAGTTTTGGAATCCCTGCTCGCTCACGAATACGGTCTACATATTCTATAACTCTTGTATCAGAAGGATTAACTTCATTAAGTGCTTCGGCGTATAGAAGATAAAACTCGGCTAGACGGTAAAGAATTGCTGGTCTATACTCATTCCTAGGATAACTTCCTGAATTATAAATCTCTCTACTAATACGTTTGTAAAGCATATACCCTGACCAAGGGTAATTTCCAGAAGTATTACCATTACCACTACCTCTATGAAATTGTATTTTATTGTTGCTTATATGCCAATTTCTATTTTGGAAAAACACCGTTTGATAAAAACGTGGCTCTCTATTAATCCACATTTTATAAATTCCTTCTCCTACATGACCTGAAATATCTTCACCTGCGGTAGAAAACCCTGTTTCAGAATATAAAGGAGATTCTTCAATAGGCAAACCATCTACCATTAAATAATCATCCACTAATTCCTGGGTAATGGCGATACTAGCAAAACCACCTCTTTCTGTACGAGGTGTACATCTTCTGTCGATACCTTCATTAGATAATGTTCCCCAAGAAGAACGGGGACTAGCCCAAATAACCTCCTCATTTACACTTCTGAACAAATTATAAAGCGAGGTATCTGGATTATAAGTGCCATTGGTATTATATTCTTTGTAAAGGCTATAATAGCCGTCTTCAGCAAAGTCTATAAACTCCTGCATAGCATCTAAAGCTCTTTGCCATTTTGAATCATCTCGTTCTGGAAATAATTGTTTTCCATCCTTATCTGTAAGGCTGAGTGCTTCTTGATACTCTCCATTAAACAATGGACTTGCAGCATACATCAATAATCGACCTCTAACAGCCAAAGCTACGCCTTTGGTAGGTAAAGCCAGAAAGGCATCGGCTGTTTCAATATCATTTAATTGTTCTGATACAGCTTTTAATTCTGAATCAATAAAATTGACCACTTCATCTACCGAATTTCTAGCAAAGTCTAAATCTGGAGAACTAGGATCTGCAGCAAAATCCATAATAGGTATTGGCCCATACAATTCAAATAATAAATAATGGTAATAGGCTCTTAAAAATCTGGCCTGTGCTTTAAGCTGACTTAACTCATCAATATCGATAAAATCGGCATCCCCTGACTGAGGAATAACCTTGGCATTATCTAAAAACAAATTTGCTTGTCTTATTAGTGTATACAATGTACCCCATCTATGAAATGGCGCATTACCTGAATTGTATCCATTAGTGGTGACGCTCCTCAAAGTACCTTGTGCAGCTTTTAACTCATCTGTTAAACCTGCCCAAGGATTATCAAGACCTCCAAGGGTATAACTCGGACTAAAAATCATATTTGAGCTATCAGGAATACCTGTAAAAATATTTCTATGGAAACTTCTTACCTGTGATGGAATACTAAATATCTCTTCCATAGTTTGCTCTCCTGCCAACTCATCAGAAACATCCAAATAATCCTTATTACATGACACATTTATTAAAAATGCAGTAAATAATATTAATGTTTTATATATAGTTTTTTTCATTTTTTATAATTTAAGTTCTAATCCAAAAGTAACATTTCTAGAAAGCGGATAGTTCATTCCTGCATTCTCATTTCCAATCTCTGGATCCCACATTTTAATTTTATCCCATACATGCAGGTTATTACCCATAACGTAAAAACGACCACTTGTTAAACTCAATTTGTCTAATAAATTTTTAGAGAAATTGTATCCTATTTCTACATTTTTCAATCGCAAAAAACTTGCATCACGTAACCACCATGTACTCGCTACAGTATTATGAAAGAAATTAGAGGTTCTTAAACGTGGAAACATTACATCTTGCGAAGGATTATCTTGAGACCATCTATTTAAAGCCGCCTTTCTAATTGATGTTTCCTGAACACCCCATGTGAACGGGTGAAACCCTTGCCCATTAGATCCTCCCAACACCGTTGAAACACTTCCTGCTCCTTGAAAGAATATATTTGCATAAAATCCTTTATAGTCTACATTAAGACCAAAACCATATATTAACTCAGGTACCGAAGGTTTTGCTATTTGTCTAGACTGATCAAACTGATTAATTTCACCATCACCATTTAAATCAACATATTTAATGTCTCCTGGTCTGATATTACCTCCTAAACTAGACACAGCATACCCTTCCTTTAATTCAAACGTTTCTGTTCCATCAGGGGCAACATTAATATCAAAATCTTCACGATCGTATAATCTTTCAGCTACATACAAGTTAGCCGTTCTTAAGCTTGTTCCTGTAACATTCATCCAATCATACAACTGAGGCACTTCATCATATTCCAAAATTTTATTTTTAGCATAAGTTAAATTCCCTCGAAGAGACACCGTGAAATCTCCAAAATTCTCTCTTGCCATTAAACTACCATCGAATCCTTTATTAGAAACTTCTCCAAAATTTTGCCAAGGCGCTTGTCTTAAACCCGCTGCTTCAGATACAGTACGTCTTTGTAATAAAATACTTGATCGGGTATTATCAAAATAGTTTAATTGTAAATTAATTCTATTGGAAAATAAATCGATATCTAAACCATAATTTCTCTTATCTTCAATTTCCCATGTTAGCCCTGGAGCAGAAAAACGTCCTTCTACCAAGCCTCCTATAGAATTTAAACCGCCATTACTACCAATTCCTATTGGATAACCTCCTGCATTATTAAAACTAGATCTATATAAAAAACGCTCACCTCCAGTATCATCGTTTCCTGTTCTACCAATAGAGTATCTTAATTTTAATCCATTAATGACTTTAGAAATGCCACTATCTTTCCAAAACGCCTCATTATCAACAAGCCATGCTACACCCATTGCAGGGAAGAGACCAAATCGATTTCCATCTGCAAAAGTTTCACTACCTGTGATACCAAAATTAACTTCTAAGGAGTATCTATTATCATACAGATATGTTCCTCTTCCTACATAGGCTTGCTTTCTAAAAGCTAACGCTTGATTATGCAATTGGGTTTCTTTCTGATAATACAGCAACATACCACCTACATCATGTTTTTCATTAAAGGATCTATTGTAATTTACAGAAGCTTCTAAATAAATTCTTTTTTCTCCTGAGTTCCCTTCAGCAGGCTCTCCAAAAGGCACCTCATTTACCACTTGATTAAGGACTAAATTTCCATTTAAATCTCTTCCGGAAGCTACATACTGAGCTGGAGTTTTAGTTCTACTTGTAGTATAAAGCGAGTAACTATCATAACTTACTACACCTTTAGCACTTAAACCTTGAGTAATAACATCTAAATCCTGAACTAAAGCTACCTTAGATTGAGTTGAACTTCTCCATTCTTTAGAATACCCAGACTCCATCAATAAGTTATATGGATTTACTCGATTACCACTAGGAACAGGGTGTCCAGCATTTGTTCCGTCTGAAAACACCATTGGAAATAAATTTGGAGGCGCTATGGTCATTCTTTGAAAAATGGTCGTAGAACCTACTCCAGGATAATTTGTTTCTAAATATTGTCCACTTAAATCAACACTTAATAATGTTGTTGGCGAAACATCAAAATCGACATTACTTCTTAAATTATATCTATTAAGGCCAATATTATTATTGTAATCTGCTAAGGAATTTTGCTGAAAAATACCGCCCTGATTGAAATAAGATCCAGAAATAAAGAACTTAGCCTTTTCTCCTCCTCCTCTAAAATTTAGAGTGTGTCTTGTAGATGTACTATAATCTGACAATAAATTTAGCCAGTTTACATCAGGGTAAAGATCTGGATCTTGCCCTGATTCATGCCGCGCAATAAGTTCATCGCTATACATTGGAGCACTTCCTTCATTAAAAAGGGCCTCATTATATAATCTCATAAAATCACCGGCACCGACAAACTCAGGTAATCTCGTTGGTTCTGAAACACCATACTCACCGCGATATGAAATAACTGTTTTTTGATTAACCCCTCGTTTTGATGTTATAAGTATAACACCATTAGCTCCTTCGGCTCCATAGACCGCAGTTGCTGCAGCATCTTTTAATAGTGTAAAGGTTTGAATTTCATCAGGATCGATATCATTTAAGGATCTAGGAATACCATCAACTAACACTAAAGGTCCCGTACCTCCTGCAAACGAACTAATACCTCTAATCCAGAATTCAGAATTATCATATCCTGGCTCTCCGGAGCGTTGTATAGCAATTAAACCAGGTATTTGCCCTGCTAAATTATTACTAAGACTTCGATTAGGCATTCTTAATTGTTCACCTTTAACAGTACTTACAGCACTCACCAAACTGGCTTCCTTTTGTTTACCAAAACCAACAACAACAACATCATCAAGTGCTTCTGTATTGGTTTCAAGAATTAATTCGTAATGTCTTTTAGAACCTATATTTACTTCTAAAGTGGCATATCCCACAAAGGATACTTTTATTTTTGGCTTTTTAGTTTGGAGCGTTAAAGTAAATTTCCCGTCAAAATCTGTCATAACTCCAACACCTGAACCTACCTCAACTACATTAGCTCCTGGAATAGGGATTCCTTCTGAATCAAGAATAACCCCTGTAATTTCATTTTCTTGCTGATTTTTCAAACTGCTATCAGAAGTATCTTCCTGCTCTTTAATAACAATGGTATTACCATTAATAATTTCAAAATTTAATTTGGAATTAGCAATACTATTTTTTAGTAGGTCGTTTGCATTTATAGTTCCTTTTTTTAATTGCGCTTTCGGATAATCCTTAAATAATCCGTCCTGATAAATAAATTTGTAATCCGTTTGATCACTAATCAACTTAAAAAGTTCATCAATGGTTATTATTTTATCAGCGTCAATAAAAATTTTAAAATTTTGAGATAACACCGCATTAGGTGTTAAACTAAATACGGAACAGAATGTCAAGAAGATGAATGTTCTCATAAAAATCATTAAAAGCCGTTTTCTGAATCGAAAACACGCATCAGTTTGGTTAATTTTCATAAATTTGCATACGTTTTAATTGGTTAAAAATTTAATTGGTTATCACAGAAAAAGGGGATAGAATTGCTTACGGTGAGATGTGGTATTCTACCCCTCTTTTATTTTAGTATTATTGTTTTATTTTTTATTTCATAATTATTGATATTACTTGTATTTACTATCAATGCCAATATATCTTTAACAGACTGATTTTTAGACAACTCCCCATTAAACTTAATATTTTTAAGTTCTTCACTTTGAAATTCTATATCTACATTATACCATCGCTCTAGAGCTACAGCAATATCCTTTAAAGGTTTATGATAAAAAACAAAATCTCCTTTAACCCAACCTATATTTTCATTTACATCGACAGCTGAAATTTGAATATGATTATTTACTTCATTTAAAACCGACTGTTGATTAGGCTGTAAAATAATATCCTCTCCTGCTGTCATAATAGACACCTTACCCTCTACTAAAGTCGTATATGTATTAGTCTCATCTTTATAAGCTTTAAGATTAAACTTTGTCCCCAAAACCTCTACCTCTTGCTTATTATTTAACACTTTAAATCTAGCTCCTTTGTGTTGTGAACTTGGAGAAACATCAAAATAAGCTTCTCCATAAACTAGCTCGACTTGACGAGTTTCTCCTTCTTTAAAAAGAATAGGATATCTTATCTTAGTTTCAGAATTCAACCAAACTTTGGTGCCATCAGACAACTCTACGAAAAACTGCCCTCCTCTAGGAATTGTCAATGAATTATATTGAGTAGACTCCGGGGAATCCTCTGTTTTATAAACAATACCTTTACCATCACTAATAATTGTTTTAGTATTGTAAATTTTATTCTTATCAAGAATTATTTCCTTTCCATTGCCTAAAGTTAAAATAGCTTTATCAGTACCTATTTCTATATCTCCAACTAATTCTTGATTGCTTTCAATAAAATCTTCACTAAACAAACCACCTTGAAAAAAATAAAATGAAACCGTTAGAACAACGAGCAGTATTGCAGCATATTTATAAAAAATCTTAAATGAATACACTTTATCTGTCTTCTTAAACAATTGCTTTTCAATTCTCGACCAAGATTCGGACCTAAAAGATTCATCTTCTATCAATCTATAGTCTTCACAACCAAAACTATTGCCCTGATAAGAGTCCAAAAAAGTATTTAACAATTCCAGTTCCTCTTTTGAACATTCATTATTAACATACTTTGTAAAAAGTTTTTTTGCTTGTCTTTTATTCACTTTTCTAATGATTTTAAATAATATCTAAACTCTTATTTGAAACAAAACGGTCGTTTATAGCTTGCTCTACAACTATAAGTAACCAAAATCTCATTTTGGTACACTTCCATTTTCAACTTTTTTTATTTTTTTTTCAAAAAAAGCCTAAATTAAAACAAAAAACAATGGAGAATATTAAGAATAACCTGATAAGTCTACTCAAAAATTACTTTTAGTAAAATAAGGAAAAGCACAAGATTAGCTCTTCTCTGCGTAAATCTTCTCTTATAAAAGTTAACGCTTTCGATATTTGATTTTTCACACCTTGAATAGAAATCCCTAACTGTTCGGCTATTTCCTTATTGGACTTATGCTCCAGCCTACTTAGCTCAAATATTTCTCTACAACGCTTAGGAAGTTTATTAATGGAATTCTTTATTGCAGTCTCGAACTCATGAAATTCCATCTTCTTTGCTGCATTTATTGAAGAATCTATTAAGTTTAACCTAGTCACATCTTCATTTTTAATCTTATTACTTCTGAAATAATTAAAAATTTGATACTTAACAGCTCTAAACAAATAAGATTCTAAGTTATTTATTTCTACATCTTGCCTTTTTGACCAAAGGTCAATAAAAATATTCTGAATAATATCTTCGCATACCTCTTTATTCTTCAAAATGTTAAAAGCATAAACAAACATCTCCCTAGAATACTCATCATGAATCTCTTTAAAGGCATCACTATCGTTATTAGCAATACGATTTAAAACCCCTTGATCATTACCACTTGTTTTAACAATCTTCATCTACTTTCAATTATGATCTAAAATTCAATTCATTTATTCAATCGCGGAAATATAGATATAAAATTTATAATTCGACAAACAAACAGCCCAAATACCGAATTATTTTTATTAATAA
>NZ_JACVXB010000018.1 GCF_014596945.1 Aestuariibaculum sediminum
AATTTACCCACAAGTGTAACCTTGTCAGGAGGAAATATTTCCTATATTTACGATGCCACAGGCGTAAAGTTGAGCAAAACGGTAAGTGGAACGACCACTTACTATGCAGGTAATTATGTATATGAAGGCAGTTCATTGAAATTCTTTAACCACCCAGAGGGTTATGTTGATGCAGCAAACGGATATAAGTATGTGTATCAATATAAAGACCATTTGGGGAATGTGAGGTTGAGTTATATGGATAGTAACAATAATGGTAGTGTAAACAGCTCTGAAATATTAGAAGAAAACAACTACTATCCTTTTGGTCTTAAACATAAAGGGTATAATACTAACGTAAATTCTACCAATATTGCACTTAAATATAAATTCGGAGGTAAAGAGTACGAAGAAGCGTTAGGATTAGGTTGGTATGATATTACAGCTAGGAATTATGACCCGTCTATAAGTAGGTTTATGAATATAGACCCGTTAGCTGATAAATTTCCTAATGTAACGGCTTATAATTATGCAATAAATAATCCATTGAGTTTTATTGATTCGGATGGGAAATCGCCTGACCCTGTACTTTCTAAAGTGATACAAAGAGCTATTCAGAGTGCACCAGTGGCAAGAGTTATAGGAAGAATAAATTCAGCCAATTATAAAGTTTTTGGTAAGGAGATTTATGATAATTCGAATACGGTTTTAGCGTCTATTCCAAAACAAGAAAAGTATATTTTTCAAGGTGGAATTTGGAACTCTATATCTGGAGCAAATGAGGTGAATTTTAATGCTAAATTTGATTTTTTTGGGACTAGTTTTAGTGCTGCTGGATACTATCAGAAAAAATCAAAATCAGGTTTGTTTAATATAGGAGAAGTTAATGTTCAAAAGACTGCGAATGGAGGTAGATTTACTACAGATGTTCATGGGAATTCAGGGTATATTGTTGATTTGGTTAATGGGGGTAGCTCAATAATTAGATTATCTTTTCCAGATGAACAAACTCATGAGGCATTTGAAAAAATATTAAATAATAAAACAGACTCTTATTTAGAAGCTTTATTTGAAACTAATCCAGCATTGAAGGAGCTTTTTGAACTCGCCGAACTTAGTGATGAAGTTCATTCATTATATGCAAGTTTTAATAAGGATAATCCTTATATTGAAGGTTCTGAGCAAGCCAATAAATATTTGAAGGTTCTAAAAGAATATACAGATAGAAGAAATACTTATAGAAAGAATGAAAGAGAAAAGGAATTTTGGGCGAAAGCTCAGAAACAACTTGATGATTACTATAATAGGCTTAATTAATAATTTAATATAAATGAAAAGAAAAATTTTAATTTTGATTGTTTTATTGTCGACTTTGTTTGTAGGTCTGTTTTTCTATAAAAACTACAGGATAAATGAAAATATTAAAGAGGATAATTTAACATTTAAATTTGCAGACCGACATTCTAGTTTTGAAATAAAAAACACCTCCGATGATGCTAAAAGTGAAGGAGAGATTCTTTTGAATAAAATTAATTCAAAAAAAAATTTTTTAATAGAGGAGTTTTTGGCTAAAACTGAAACAAAAATTGTTTTTAGTCCAGCAAATGTAGATACCCTGAAACTAATTTACGGAGGTAACGGTGTTTATAAATATACATCTTCATTAAGTTTAGGGCAAATAGATAATGAGTTTAATAATTTTTTAGTTAATAATTTGTCTAGTTTATTAGAGGAAAACAATATAGAAAGGATAGACATATACACTTTGTCTCCTACAATTGTGGGAATGGCACCATTACCGCCAGGTGTTTTGACTAATGTAGAAAATACCGAAGAATAAAAATTTAAGGAAACTTGTTGTGAATTAGTAGCGAAATATTTTTTTAATAATTCTGCTAATTTTAATTAGCAGTAACACCACCCAAGTTAAAATAGACACGATAAGTATAAATATTAAGCCAATAACCTTCAGGTCTTGCCCAATGGTTATTGGTTTATTTTTTTGCTCCGCATGCTTAAACGCCCTTACCCAATGTTGAGCTTCAAGCTCATATTTAAGTTGAGTTGAAAGGCTGTTGTCATTTGGCCGCCATAAATAGTCCTGTCTTTCGTCTTGAGTTAAATGCTATTGGGAACAATATGTTTTTTGATAACGTAATAAAAGGTTTAGTTATGATATGAATATAAATCTTCAAAATCATAAGGTAAATGGCTGTTGTAGATGGGTTTAGTGGAAGAGGGTTTAATTATAGAAAAATCTCTAACAATTTTAACCTTTGCTAAATCAAGGAAAAACCTTTTTTTTGATTCAGTTGAATACTTTACTTTCAATGTTGGTTTAAGATTTAGTTATGAAGTTTCAACACTTAGTGTATAGTACGTTATTAATGCTTAACTTTAGTTGTGGCACTATGAATATTGGGGGTTTTTCCAAATCATCTACTACCGAAAAAATAGTAATAGGTAATATAGGTGATGGTAAGGAATTTATCCTTCAGAATAAATTTAAAAATTCTGCTTTTCCGAGTTATAAGCAACCAGTTAAAGTTTCAGTATCAGAGATTTTTTTTAATAATAGGAGCTATCAATTGTTTGAAAAAGCTAAGGGATTTCAATCTTCCAATATTAATATAAATTATACAGATTCAATTTCCGATAAACCAAAATATTTGAAGCTAACTTTGGCGGATAAGGTTGGTGTTATAAATGCTTTAAATAATGACGAAAACCACTCAGTTAAAACTTATTTAAGTCATAAGAAAGATGTGGTATTAGTCTCAGGGGTTTCTATTGCGTTTAACAAAGAAGATATAAAATCTATTGAAGATGCGGATGTGGTTTTTTTTATTGAAAAGAACTATAAGAACTATGTGCTTCAACTTTATAATTCAGGTAAAATAGCCAAAGAATTGTCATTTAATCAAGGGGTGGTTTTTCAATACGAGACTTTAAATTGCTGTTGGCAAAAAAATACCAGACAGGAGCTAAATATAGTTGATTTGGTGACTGGATTTAGTGATTGTCCCAGAGAAACTTTTCGTTCGATAAAACGTGCTCAAAAGAAAAATACCTATTATAAGTTTTAAGATTATGTATTATAGATGTTGTTTTATATTGTTCTGTTTAGTGGTGGCTAATTGTGATGACATCATCGAGGTTGACGATATAACAGATAGAAATGTAACTGTTTTGGCGCCAACCGAAAGTAGTGTTGTAACAGGGAAGCAAATTATTTTTACATGGGAAAAAATTGAAGAGGCTGAATCTTTTCACCTTCAAGTGGCTACACCAACATTTAGCAATGCGTCTCAAGTTATGGTTGACACTTTAGTTAAAGGAAATTTTTTTACGAAAGACACCTTGGTTGACGCGAACTATGAGTGGCGTGTACGCGCAGAAAATTCTGGTTATCAAACGCCTTACACATATACAAGATTTATTGTAAGCAATTAAGATGAAAGGCAGGACAAAAACATATATATTACTTGTATCTGTTTTGATTATTTGGGGGGTAATAGGGTTTAAAGTTCTTTCTACTTTAAGACCTGAAAAAATGGTTGATTTCAAACCTGAATTAACCAGCAAATTCGAACTAATGGATACTCGAATTCCAGATTCATTTTCCATTTATATTCCAACTCGAGATCCATTTTTGGGAACGGTTTATTCTAAAAAAACAGCAGAGAAATCGAATCAAAACAAACCAAAAGATGATTTCAAGTGGGTTTTAATTCAATACCACGGTATGATCACAAAGCATGACGATAATAAAAAAATATGTGTGCTTTCTATTAATGAAGCGCAACAGGTGATGAGAGTAGGGCAAACTTTTAAAGAAGTGAAACTTATTAGAGCAAAACCTGATAAAGTGGTTGTTAGATATAAAGGGAGAACGAAAACTATAATCAAATCATGAGATTTAGTAAAATTAAAGCTGGAGCTCTACAGTTAACAATGTTTATTATGATGGTGGTTGCTATTCTACTAATGTCGTTTATTTTATTAGTCGATACCCATAAGCGATTTCAGGTTAAAACCAATTTTTTAGTTGAGACAGTCGATTTAGTTAATCAAGGTTTGGGATATGCTTTAACAAATAATATTATTTCTGGAGATACTTTATTGGTTAATTATAATAGCGAAGATTTTAAATCCTTAAAAATAATTAGAGATTATTGGGGTGTTTTTGAAAAGGTAATGGTGGATTCAAAAATTAAAAACAACCGCCTTAAAAAGGTCGTGTTGGTTGGAGCAAAACAACCTGAATTAAATCGAACAGCGCTTTTTCTGGCGGATAATAATAGGCCTCTAGTAGTGGTGGGTGAAACGAAAATAGTAGGTACTTGTTTTTTGCCAAAACAAGGTGTACGAACCGGGAACATTGCTGGATATTCATATTATGGAAGCCAACTAATTTACGGAGATACCCAAATAAGTGGAGAACTCCCCGAGCTTGCTAAGGAAAATGGGAAATATATAACAAATTTAGAGGAAATACTTAATCATTTAGATCAAAATCAATTTTTAGATATGGGTAAGGAAATGGTTTTTAAAAATTCCTTTTTCGATCCTTTAAAGGTACTCTATAGTCCTGTCGAAATAAATATTGAAGATTATTCAGTAACAGGACACATTATAATCCAATCAAAAACTAGAATAATTGTGGGAATGCACTCCAAACTACAGGATGTTGTACTTGTGGCTCCAGAAATAGTTTTTGAATCAGGTTTTTCTGGAACCTGTCAAGCCATAGCTACAAAAAAAATTGAAGTAGAAAAAAGTTGTGTTTTGAACTACCCTTCAAGTTTAATATTAAAAGCTTCTAGTCAACAAAAACTAATTGATGAAAAAAAGGATAAACCTCAGTTGACTATCGGGGAACATAGTGAAATTAAAGGAGCGGTAGCCTATATTGGACATGTCAAAAATTATAAGACTCAAGTTAATATAGCTAGGAATACTATAATTAAAGGTGAAGTTTATTGCGAAGGGAATTTGGAGTTGGAAGGGGCTGTTATTGGAAGTGTTTTTACGTCCAATTTTGTAGCTAATCAGTCGGGATCGTCTTACCAGAACCATTTGTATAATGCTCAAATTTCAATTGAAGAGTTGCCTATACAATATGTAGGTTTAATGTTTGATTCTTCAGATAAAGCTGTTGTTAAATGGTTGTATTAAGAAAAATACAAGCATCAACTCTTATGGAGACCTTGGTGGCATCGGTGCTTCTGGTAGTATTATTTATGATAACCAGTTTGGTGCTAAATAACATATTTGGAAATATGGTTATGAGTAACACCAGATTGATAGATTCTCATATTAATGAACTGAAATATCTTTATGAAAATGAAAAAATAACAATTCCTTACAGGGAAGAATTTCAATCGTGGGAAATTGAAATTTCTCTTGAAATTTTAGCAGGTAATGAACTTATAATCCTTCAGGCAAGTAACAAAAGACTTGATAAACAAATATTAAAATCTTGGAATGTACATTGATAAAAAACTAAATAGCTTTACCCTGGGGGAGATGGTAGTTGTGCTTATAATAACTAGTATTGTTGTTGGAATGGCATTTTCTGTGCTTTCTTTGGTTCAAAATCAAATACAAAGTATTCGTGAAAATTTTAATAATGACACCGAATTAAGTAGACTAGAACAGTCACTATTGATAGACTTTAATAAATACTCAAAGGTGGAATTTCATGCCGATGAACATAAAATGGTTTTGAAACACGAACTTGATTCGGTAAGCTATCAATTGAATGAGAGTTTTTTGATAAAGTCTGAAGATACATTTAAGGTTTCTGTCAAGAACTTTAAATTGTTTTTTGATGGCAATGGAGTACAGGAAGGTGTTTTAGATGCAATAAGGTTAGAAACATTAGATAGCCCAGGTAACAATACTTTGTTTGTTTATAAAATAAATGACGCAACTCCTTTTATAAACTAATGGCATTTAATCTTGAAAATATTAATATAGGAGAACAAGTAAAACCGAATGTAGAAAAGGTTTCATTACTTCAGCGGGAGATTGTTTTGTTTAAAAAGGTTTTTTCAAACAAAACGAAGGAAGATTTCTATACAGAACTTAGTGTGCTTCTAAAAGCTGGAATTTCTTTAAAGCAAGCATTGGAACTCATAGAGGCTTCGCAGAAGAAGAAAGCAAACAAAGAGCTTTTAAATGGGATAAACCATGATATTATTCAGGGAAGTAGTTTGTCTAATGCTGTTAAAAAATATAGTCAATTTAGTGATTATGAGTATTATTCAATCAAAATAGGTGAGGAAACAGGAACTCTGTTTCAGGTATCAGGCCAATTAGGTCAATTTTACTCTAGAAAAAATGAGCAACGCAGAAACTTAATAAGTGCTTTGACTTATCCTGTTATCATATTAAGTACTGCCTTATTAGTTGTTGTATTCATGCTGCGTTTTGTAGTTCCTATGTTTCAAGATATTTTTAAACAACAAGGAATTGACCTACCGGCAATTACCATGTTCATCATATTAGTTTCTGATTTTATTGGAACATATGGAGTGATTATATTTTTGGTGTTAATTGGGGTTTTTTCTACAAAATACATGTTCAAAAATAATGAAGTAGTTAAAAAAGTTACGGATAGTTTGATTTTAAAAACCCCTTTTATCGGACTTTTCATTAAGACTGTCTATTTATCACAATTTACACAAGCGGTATCACTTTTAATATCTTCTAAAGTCCCAGTATTAAAAAGTATTCAACTTGTTAAACAGATGATAGGTTTTTACCCATTACAATCTGCACTCGAAGGAGTTGAACAAGAGATTTTAAGAGGTCAACACTTAAGTGAAAGTTTAGAAAGTCAAAATTTTTTTGATGATAAAATGGTAGCACTGGTAAAGGTAGCCGAAGAGACCAACCAAACAGAGTTTGTCTTTCAAAGACTCAATCTTCAGTACGAAACCCGAGTACAACAACAATCTAAATTATTATCAACCGTGATGGAACCATTTATTATTTTAATAGTTGGAATTTTGGTAGGTGTTATTTTAATCGCAATGTATTTGCCAATGTTTAAGTTGAGTAGTGTATTAGGATAAAGATTTTTACTATTTAAGAATATTAAATTGTTGAGAGTTAATAAAACTATTCTAAAATTAAATGATTCATAGAATTTCCCAAGCGTTAAGTAATCGGTAAAGATAGTTGTTATGCAAAACGATTTAGTTTGTAGTATAGTTGTTAGCCTTCCTTCATAGAAATAGATTAGAAATTTTTTAGGATTTACATATAAACCTTAATATTTCTAAGGGATTAGCTTTGATTTATTGTGTTGTTAAAATATACATTTACTGAATTAAATAAGTAAAGTATTATCAAAATGAGAAAAGTAATTTTAATAGTTTTTTTATGTTTCATAAAAACCTCCCTAGGTCAAGATTTACCTATTTTAATTCCAAATTCTCCGGAGGCAACAGAATTTGTAAAATACGGCAATACAAACGTAAATTTGTATACTGGTTCTCCAGATATAAAAATACCGATATATTCAATTGAGGGCAAGGAGTTTAATCTTCCTATTTCGTTAAACTATGACGCTTCTGGTATAAAAGTTAATCAAATAGCTACACAAGTAGGTTTGGCATGGTCGTTACAGGCTGGGGGTATGATTTCAAGGATAACAAATGGAAAACCAGATCATGTAATTGGTGCAGCTACAAATTATTTTGGAAGTTATTATACAGAGTATGATAAAATTAAAGCGTTTTATGATACTTCTCCCATAGAAAACGTGGTGTACCAACCTGTTAATCCACTTTATTTAACAACGTTAAGTGAATATTTTCAGTATGAAGAAGAAATATTGTCTGGAATTATTGATACACAACCAGATTATTTCTCATTTAATGTAGGAAGTATTTCTGGAACTATATATATTGATCCCATTACAGGAGAAGCACGTTGTGATAATGGAAATAATTACATTATAAATTACGTAGGTTCATTAACAAACTTTTCAGGAGGCGGTATTACTAATTGGCATATTGTCGATGAGTTCGGAAATCAATATTTTTTTGATAAATATGATACAATTAAAACAATAAAAGAATCTAATGTTGAAAAATATATTAGTACATGGCATTTGACTAAAATTATTTCTGCCAATGGTATTGATAATCTAACATTTAATCACAGTTTGTCTGACTTTTGGGAGAACGAAAAGTATGTGCCAACAGCAGCTAGCATGGTTTCTAATTTGATAAATCCAAATTTAACGGTAAGTAGCTCATGTCCTTTAGTTAATAGTAACGTGAATAACAATACCAATCCTTATCAAATACAACAATATTATTTAACTTCTATATCCCTTAATGGAGAAACACTTATATCTTTTTATCAAGATAATCAAGAACGAAAGGATTTAAGTTCTCGATATGCATTAAATAAAATATCAATAGCCAATGGGATTGATTATGAGTTTCATCAATCTTATTTTAAATCGCACCCCACCGTCGATATAAATAATATTACTGTTATAACACAGGATGATATTAGGTTAAAGCTTGATAGTTTAACGATAAAACCCAAATTATCAGGTGGTTTAAATAAAAAGTATAAGTTTGACTATTTTAACCCAGATGATGTTCCTAATTTACAGTCATTCTCACAAGATGCTTGGGGATATTATAATGGAGCGCCTAATACTGGAACCTACGGTTTGGTTCCTGAGAAAACCATTATGGTTGGTGGTGTTTTGCAAAGTTTTCCTGGAGCTAATAGAAATCCAGATTTCGAAAAAGGGAAAAATGGTACACTGTCTAAAATCACCTACCCCACAGGAGGGCACACCGAGTTTGAGTATGAACTGCATAAGGTAAATATAACAGAACAGACCATAGTCAATAACAATATCTTACTAGGAAGTTTGTTTGGAGGGAATGATTTGTCTGATCCTTACGATTATTGGGATGATGAGTATTTTTATGATAACCCTAAAGGAGCAGAATTCGTAATACCAGTATATGAAGATGGAAATAAGGAAATTACTATTGATTATAATTCCCCCAGCCTCCCGCATGGACCAGGAGATAATGATCCAGGCATTTTATTTATTGCCATGTTAAAATGTACAGGAACACCACCTGAACCTAATAATTGTGGAGGTATTCCTCAAATAGCCCCACATGGATGTCCGATAGATTTAGATTGGTATGATATTGTAAATTATCCTCAGTCGGAAAAAGTGTTTATAAGATCTTATCCTGGAGGCAATTATTCAACAGCTATTCCCGATGGATATACAGAGACCATATCAGTAGACCTAGATGAAGGCTACTACAAGCTCTATATTTTGAATGGCGTAACTAATTCTTATTTAGGGGTAAATATGACATTTGCTTCAGAAGTAAATCAGACACATGACAAGGATGTAGGCGGCTTACGAATAAAGAAAATTAAAGACTATACAGAATATAATGCGTCCCCTTCACTTATCAAGTCATATGCTTACAGTAATACCGTTGATGATGCTTGTGGAAATCCTGTTGCGGCCTCTTCTGGTTTGCTGCATTTCAATCCGCAATTTTCAAATTATTCTTATTATACAGGAAAGACTGTTGATGAAAGCGGTTTTTTATTGAATAAAAATTGTTCATTTTTAAATCGTTATTCAATTCCTTTAAATACTTCAAAATCCAATCATATAGCCTATTCAACTGTTCATGAGTATGTAGTAGATGTTAATGGGGGTAATAATGGGCATACCGAATATTATTTTTATAATGATATAGAGGATACCAGCGGGCTAGATCCTTCTATTCCTTACTTAAAGTCAAATTTTAAAAATGGCAAGATATTGAAGCAGCTTATTTATAACAACTCAAATATTTTAAAACAAAAAATAATAAATACTTACACCCAAACAGAAGTAAATAATGCTGTGAAAGGATTTAAATCTATGCAGGGAGTTTACACTGAAGATAAGGAGTTAGGAATTATTAATCTGGTAGGGGGGGATCAAAAATACAAGATGTATGAACCTACAGGTTGTGGAAATGGTACTTCTGGTTATACGTTATGCTATCAATATTCTTTTCCGCCCCCAAGTGTTATATATGGAGATCCATTTATTAATAAAATACATTCAATATATTATATGTCTGGATTTTTTGCTCATTTAAGCAAGTCAGAGGTTACTCATTATCATGAAACGGATTCTTTGAAAACTACCATTAATTATTATTATGATGGTTTGAACCAATCTCCAAAAACTCATAGGCAGGTTTCAAGAACTATTACAACAAACAGTGATGGCAAGTCTTTATTAACAAAAACCTATTTTCCTGATGATGTAGTTTCGACTTCTTCCTTGGATCTAAATACTCTTAACAGCCAAGAAAAAATGGCTATTGATAAATTAAAGCTTCAAAATAATAAAGCTATGCCAATTCAAACAAACACCTATAATGACATAAATACGAATGGTCTGGGGGAGGATACGGAATTAATAAGTGCACAACGAACTAATTTTATAGATCTAGGAGGTGTAGTTTTGACAGAATCTATACAAACATTAAAAGGAGTTTATAATTCGAGCTCTAATATTTTAGAAGATAGAGTCAAATATCTTCAATACGATAATTATGGTAACCCAGTTGAGGTTAGTAAAGCTGATGGAACGATAATAAGCTATTGTTGGGGCTACGATGGTAAGTATCCTATTGCAAAGATAGAAAACGCAACATATAATAGTGTACTATCTGCCTTGGTAAGTTCGAGTGTTAGTTTACAAAATCTTACGAATGCAGATGACGACCATTGTATTGACGGAGGCGGGTGTAATGAGGAGGCTCTTAGATCAGGTCTTCAGTCACTTAGAGAGGCTATGCCTAATGCTTTAGTTTCTACGTATACTTACGACCCATTAATAGGGATGACCAGTGCCACTGATCCTTCAGGTTATACGACATTTTATATCTATGATGAATTTAACAGGTTGATGATGATTAAAGATTCGAATGGAAATGTTACAAAAGAAAATAAGTACAATTATGGAAATTAATTTCAGCGTAAAGTGTGTTGTTACAGACAATGTGACCAATGAGGTGATTACTAAGATGGCCATGTTATTGGTAAATTCAGGATGTCCAAATAATTAAAATAGAAAGAGATGAGACAGGCAATAACAACAATAATATTTTTTT
>NZ_JACVXB010000019.1:2500-5730 GCF_014596945.1 Aestuariibaculum sediminum
TATGCAAAAGGCACGCCGTCACCTCTCGGCTCCGACCGCTTGTAAGCGTATGGTTTCAGGTTCTATTTCACTCCCTTATTCAGGGTTCTTTTCACCTTTCCCTCACGGTACTAGTTCACTATCGGTCTCTCAGGAGTATTTAGCCTTATGGGATGGTCCCCACGAATTCATACAGGGTTTCACGTGCCCCGCACTACTCAGGATACTGCTATCTTATTAATTTTTACTCGTACGGGACTATCACCCTCTTTGGTCGCTCTTTCCAAAGCGTTCTGATTCAGCATAACTCGAATATTGCAGTCCTACAACCCCAGTATTGCCGTAACAACACTGGTTTGGGCTAATCCGCGTTCGCTCGCCACTACTAACGGAATCACTTTTGTTTTCTTCTCCTCCGGGTACTTAGATGTTTCAGTTCTCCGGGTTCGCCTCCTGTAAAGGATACTATATCTTCAATATAGTGGGTTGCCCCATTCGGATATCTGCGGATCAATTTGTATGTGCCAATCCCCGCAGCTTTTCGCAGCTTATCACGTCCTTCTTCGCCTCTGAGAGCCTAGGCATTCCCCATACGCCCTTATTTAGCTTATTGTACTTTTTGCTTTTTTAATGAGTTTCATTCACTAGATTATTATCTAGTGAATATCGATTATTTATATCGCTCGTTGTTGATATAAATAATCACATTTTTTTTAAAATAGATTTAATATCTATCTTTCATGTATCTTTTTTCAATATGTCAATGAACTTTCTATAATTCTGAATTCAGAATTTTGAATTCAGAATTAAATTTGTGGAGAATATCGGAGTCGAACCGATGACCTCCTGCGTGCAAGGCAGGCGCTCTAGCCAGCTGAGCTAATCCCCCATTTCTTAAGTGATGAGTTATTAGTTATGAGTTATGAGTTTCATAACCTCTCAACTCCTAGAATTTCCTTTCAATCTTTTTTAATGAACGTTAACCATCTCTGGTTACTCGTAGTCTCAGGCAGACTCGAACTGCCGACCTCTACATTATCAGTGTAGCGCTCTAACCAGCTGAGCTATGAGACTGTTTATAGTCCTTCAGTTTGCAGTTTTCAGTATCTCTACTGAGCACCGTATTCTGGTGACTTATCTTTTAAATTAACAGCTAACAGAGAATAAACTATTCCTACTCTAGTTTATATGATACTAATTGTCGTCTTTCTCTAGAAAGGAGGTGTTCCAGCCGCACCTTCCGGTACGGCTACCTTGTTACGACTTAGCCCTAGTTACCGATTTTACCCTAGGCCGCTCCTTGCGGTGACGGACTTCAGGCACTCCCAGCTTCCATGGCTTGACGGGCGGTGTGTACAAGGCCCGGGAACGTATTCACCGCATCATGGCTGATATGCGATTACTAGCGATTCCAGCTTCACGGAGTCGAGTTGCAGACTCCGATCCGAACTGAGATAGGGTTTATAGATTCGCATCCCCTCGCGGGGTAGCTGCTCTCTGTCCCTACCATTGTAGCACGTGTGTAGCCCAGGACGTAAGGGCCGTGATGATTTGACGTCATCCCCACCTTCCTCGCAGTTTGCACTGGCAGTCTTGCTAGAGTTCCCATCTTTACATGCTGGCAACTAACAACAGGGGTTGCGCTCGTTATAGGACTTAACCTGACACCTCACGGCACGAGCTGACGACAACCATGCAGCACCTTGTAAGTAGTCCGAAGAAAGATCTATCTCTAAATCATGCAACTTACATTTAAGCCCTGGTAAGGTTCCTCGCGTATCATCGAATTAAACCACATGCTCCACCGCTTGTGCGGGCCCCCGTCAATTCCTTTGAGTTTCATTCTTGCGAACGTACTCCCCAGGTGGGATACTTATCACTTTCGCTTAGCCACTCAAACCGAAGTTCGAACAGCTAGTATCCATCGTTTACGGCGTGGACTACCAGGGTATCTAATCCTGTTCGCTCCCCACGCTTTCGTCCATCAGTGTCAATACATTATTAGTGATCTGCCTTCGCAATTGGTATTCTATGTAATATCTATGCATTTCACCGCTACACTACATATTCTAACCACTTCATAATGATTCAAGAAAACCAGTATCAAAGGCAATTCTACAGTTGAGCTGCAGGATTTCACCTCTGACTTAATCTTCCACCTACGGACCCTTTAAACCCAATGATTCCGGATAACGCTTGGATCCTCCGTATTACCGCGGCTGCTGGCACGGAGTTAGCCGATCCTTATTCTTACGGTACCGTCAAGCTGGCTTCTCGAACCAGTGTTTCTTCCCGTATAAAAGCAGTTTACAACCCATAGGGCAGTCTTCCTGCACGCGGCATGGCTGGATCAGAGTTCCCTCCATTGTCCAATATTCCTCACTGCTGCCTCCCGTAGGAGTCTGGTCCGTGTCTCAGTACCAGTGTGGGGGATAACCCTCTCAGGCCCCCTACCTATCGTTGCCATGGGGTGCCGTTACCACTCCATCTAGCTAATAGGACGCATACTCATCTTGTACCGTAACCTTTAATGTAATCCCCATGCGAGGTCTACATACTATGAGGTGTTAATCCAAATTTCTCTGGGCTATCCCTCAGTACAAGGCAGATTGTATACGCGTTACGCACCCGTGCGCCGGTCGTCAGCAAGAGCAAGCTCTCCTGTTACCCCTCGACTTGCATGTGTTAGGCCTGCCGCTAGCGTTCATCCTGAGCCAGGATCAAACTCTTCATCGTTAAATTTTAATTATTTTAACAACTAATCAGAATCTCTAGTACTCAAAATGGTCTATTCTCTTTGTCAATACTAACCGTTTCCAGTTAATATCTTACGCTGTCAATTCAATATGTTTATGAACTTATTTTTCTTTCTTTTCTTAACGCGTTTCCTTGTTAAGCGGGTGCAAATATAAAACCCTTTTTTAAACCCCACAAATTGTTTTGATACTTTTTTTGAAAAAAATTTTGAAGCCGCTTAGACCCCAATCTTATCAACTATACCAACTCATCTTATAAGAACTTCGCTACTCACAACCATCGCTGTTTTTGCGGCTGCAAACATACAACCTTTTTTTATTCTACAAACACGTTTTTGATATTTTTTTAAAGTTTTTTAAACCCGGCTGAAAACCAAACTTTTAAACTCCGTATCGCTAACTTTTTATGAACGTATCCCTAGCAACATCGCCGCTAACGGGCTGCAAATATACCCCGCTTTTTCCTTACCAAACAAACTTTTTTTATCCTTTTTT
>NZ_JACVXB010000001.1:0-432213 GCF_014596945.1 Aestuariibaculum sediminum
GGGGTCGTAATCTCATTTGTGGTTACTGAAGCCGTGTTTACTAAGTCAGCTCCAGCATTTAAATCCGTCTGGGTTACTACATAGCTCGCCGTATATGTCCACGTCTCGCCTACATTTAATATGCCATCACCATCATCGCCCGTTGGGCCTGTTACTACGCCTAAGCTGCCATCTGGTAATTCATCACCTACTACGACATTGGTAAGGTCTGTGTTTCCATCGTTATTAACGGTGATCGTATAATCGATAGTCTCGCCCTCTGTGTCTACAATAGCATCATCAGCGTTGGTCAAGCTCTTAGTAACTACCATACTCGCTACTTGTAATTCTGCTGAAAGTGATTCTTCTAGACAAACTAAATCTGTATGCGTAATAACCACTCTAAATAAAACTCCGTTTTGTGATTGCAAGACATTAGACACTGTTAATTCATTCGTATTTACACCTGAATAATTTCCACCATTAGATAAATCTGTCCATGTGCTTCCGTTATCAGTACTAATCTGCCATTGATATAACAATCCCGACGAACTATCGGTAGCTGGAGAAGGTGTTGTATAATCTGGAGTTCCACCAGAAAAAGTAGTTGTATTTACACTAGAAACCGTTGCAGTAAAAATAGCATCACTTCCTTCAACTGCAATCTGATCTGTTGGTGCTGTATCAATTGATATATTGGTATTTACAACAACATTTGTATTATCTCCAGAATAACTCGCTCCATCAACTTTTCCATCTGAATCAACACTTGGAGGTGTACCATCACCATAGTTTTGATTTCCATCTGTACCAATAGCATCTGTGCTACCATAATATTCCACAGCATCAGGACACCCATCATTATCACTATCCGTATCAAGATAATCTGCTATACCATCGTCATCTGAATCTTGAGGCACACATATTTCTATCCAGTAAGCTGAGTTACCTCCGTTATAATCGGTAGTTCCTACGGCAAATGAAATATCAGTAATTAAGTATTTACTAACCCACTTAAAAGACCCATCATTCGTTCCTATATTTGAGGTTGAACTAGTAGTGCGAACTACACCTAGTCTGTTACCTACAATTGTATCATCATACCCGGTATTTGAAGTAAATTCTTGAGTAAATGAGCCACTTGTTGCTCCTGAAATAATATCGAAATAATCAGTTGCACCAACCTGAGTAATAACCTTACCCTGATTTAACGTGAGCTTAATGGGGACTGTAGATGTTATCGTATATTCTGTGCGCCCTTTGGGATCTGTATTAATAGAATTGTTTATATTATAAATATACTCTGACGTTTCATTATAGTTCGTATAATTCACAATAATAGAGCCATCAGGTAATCCATAGGTACTACTAACATCAAAACTACCATCTTGAAGCTGCACATTTGTTGAGTAAAAACGAGGTAGTTGAATAGTTCCACAGTTATACTCTATTTCATCTAAAATACCATCATTATCATCATCTAAATCACAACTATCACCGACTCCATCTCCATCTGAATCTATAAATTCAGGATTGTCCGGATGACAAGGACTACAAACATTAGATTGTTCTGCACTATTATAAGCAGTCCCAGCTCCTTGGCCTCCACTGGCTTCGATTGGAACTCCGTTACCATCGACATCTGTTCCTGTGGTTAGTACATCACCATCTAAATCACTATAGGTAAATCCACCATTTCCCTCTAAAGCGTCTGGACAACCATCGGCATCACTATCTGAATCTAAGTAATTTAAAATTCCATCGCCATCAACATCGCTAATACAATAATCGAAAGCTAAAATAGGATCGTCAAAATTTAATACTTCTGATGGCCCTCCAACATTATATATGTAAATTCTAACGGTATAATCTTTGTCTGGGTATAAATTATAATTTTCGTTATCAAAAGCCCTTCTTCCTACGGGATATACTCCACCACCTTCACTATCTGCCTGAGATACTGTTCCTAACGTGGTTACATTTGAACTAAAGCCATCGTTAGAAATTTGATATGTAACAGTATACATAGGGTTAGTATTTACCCTGTTTAAAAACCCAAACCAATCGATATTTGCATCGAATACACCTGGTACGGTTTTGAAAGAAAATTCTAAATATTCATTGTTTGCTATAGCTTGGTTTAAAGTTACCGCATCAATATTTGTAACATCCAAACTATACGACCCCATCACGTTTGTACTAAACCCGGGACCCGACTCTATAGTAGAAATACTTGATGGTATAATAATGTTGGCTATATTCGATCGACTTGAATTTTTATTAGCTCCATCCTTAACTGTTCCGAAAGGATATGAAATATAAACCGTATTTGGTATTCCAACAGGATTAGAATCGTTACCTGCAAAATTTGTATCATAACACCCTTCGGAAGTATCTAAAATACCATCGTTATCGTTATCTAAATCGCAATCGTTACCCACACCATCTCCATCGATATCTGCATATAAGGAACTGGCAGAATTACAAGAATCACATTCGGGAGATACTTGATTACTGTCTTTAGAACTTCCGGCTAAATAAGCTTGACTATTAGGCACTCCATAAGTTGCACTTGAACTATTGGTATCAACTGGAAAACTAGTTAAATTTATTGATCCATCTGCATTTAAATCGGCATATATATAAGGACTCGAAGCACTTTCCAATGCATCTGGGCAGCCATCATTATCACTATCTAAATCTAAATAATCCGGTATATTATCGCCATCTGTATCACAACCTGACTCGAACTGTAAATCATATACTTTTTGTACATTTTGTGTTGCTGGACTGGTGGTATTAAAACTTAGGATTTCCAATCTATCAACAGGTTGATTAAATGTTACTTGAAAAACATTTTCTGGACCAGCACTAAAGTCTGAACTAAAGGTATTTCCAGTTTGCGAAGGGAAAGGTCCTCCTGCTATTGGACTGAAATTGTCTGAAGTAAGTGTTATTGGTACCCCATCTAAACTACCGTTGAAAGTAATTGCATCATTACCATCAGTATCGGTAACTACGAAACTTAGATTATAAACTGGTCTATCAAAGGTAATAATTGCCTTTTTAGAATCGCCTTGATTCATGTCTCCACTAAAAAGAATACCGCTTAGATCTCCCGTAGGGTTTCTATCAAAGCTAGTTGTCGTAGCAGAAATTGATCCAGCATCTGCAATAAATTCAACTGAAGAAGTTACCGTATGTGTAGTTCCAACACTTGTGACCGTAGAAGATGTTGGAGAACTAGGTGTAGCAGTAGTGTTTACAATTTGTTCAAAATCTAATTCTAAAGCTTCGTAACACTCATTACTGTCGAGAATCCCGTCGTTATCATCGTCCAAATCGTCTGAATTACATATACCATCACCATCATAATCATCTCCAGGATTTGTACCTCCAACAACACCTGCACAACTTTGTAAGTTATAATTATAATCTTCTAATAGCCTTATTTTAAACACCTTCCCTACCTCAAGATTCCAATCACCATCTTTTCCTGTAATATTATTTGAAGCAGAAACAGAAACGCCTAGAGCCGTTTCTAAATACGAAACAGCTTCTTTACCTTTTTGTCCTTTCGCAAATTCACATCCATATATATTAATATGTGTTATGGGTTTGCTATGTATTTCGTTTTTAATAAAATTAGCAATCCCAATAGCATCTAACCATTTATTATTAATAAATAGCTCTCCTGGCTTTCCGTGAGTAAACAAATGAAATACAGATTCGTTACCATTATTAATTAAAGCTTTTTTTATTAAAGCTTCATCTTTAACATGGCTATCTATAAAGAATTGTTCATGCTCTGTATTTCTCGTATTTGAATTTACAGCATAAATATTTTCAAATACGCTAAAAATACCTATGGTTATAAAAACAAATAACTGAGCAAACACCCTGCTTCTTATACGGATAATAAAAGTTGACAAGTTGGTTATTGTATTCATTTGATAAAAATTACTTTTCTTTATTATATTTCATTTTAAACTGAGATATTATCTCTTTTTAAAACAAACCCCTCTTTTATAATATTACTCTCATACAACATAATTCACACTAAGAGTAACTACCTTAATGTAAACATGTTAACTATACTAATTTTTCATTTTCGATTAAACCACCTAATGTGTTGCTAATACATAAGTGTTAATCGATATATATATATTTTGGCTAAATAATATTTATTAGAGCCGTCATATTTTTTACTCCAAATTTTCGTATCAAATTTTGGCGATGCGTATTTACTGTATTAATTGATATTCGCAATAGTCCGGAAATATCTTCACTAGATTTACCCTCGCTTACTAGTTCTAGTATTTGTTCTTCTCTGGGCGTTAATGATTTTCTGCTCATTAAAATATTAGTCACTTTGTTCTTTAAATTTTCAATCATATTATTTTCTAAAGGATCTTGAGAGAAGCATTTTATATCCATTTTTGGATAATTGTGCACGCCATCTATATCAGTAATATCTGTAAATGCCATTATGAAGACATTCATAATCTTCCCTTTTTGATTACTTGGAATAAAAACAATATCTCTTTGCAGGGTAGTGGATTTATTTTCTATTAAATTGGTAGTAAAACGCAACTGAAATAAAGGAGATTTAGTAACTATTTTATTCGAATCTAAAAATCGAACACATAGTCGATCGGCTTCATAAATTCGAGAAATTTGATTTTCTGGCACAGCTCTAACAATATCTTTCAGAGATTGTTGACTGTCCTTTGGAAATTCTAAATTATAATTCCGACTATAGATTAATTGTTCCTCGGTATTTTCAACACTCATTACGCATATAAAATCGGGCTTGTTAATTTCAATATAGCTTTCTACCCAATATTTATAATCTTCTGGGGATTTAACTTTATCAAAAATGGTTTCTGATATTTGTATATCGAAAAGTTTCTGTAGGTCGTATTCTCGTTTCATATCAAGTTCGTTGGTTTTTTTTTGGGTTTGGGGATTTTATTAATTACATCTCTTTTAACAAGGATGCTGTATTTTTCACATTAAATTTTTTAATTAAATTTTGCCTATGAGTATTAACTGTATTTTTGGAAATATTTAACTCATTGGCGATATCGGCACTTGTTTTTCCTTGGCCTATTAAATTCAAAATTTCAAATTCACGCTGTGTTAATTCGTGTCGATAGGTTAATTGTTTGTTTAGTATTCGTTTTAAGTTTTCCAACACTTTTCTAAATGCTGTATTATTTACTTCATTAAATTTAAAGTCGAATACTGGTTGATTATTTACACCTAAAAAATTAGAGACATCATAAAAAGAAACTAAGATTAAAATGTGTTGCGTCCCTTTATTTATTCTCGGAATGAATCTTACATTTCTAATTAGTGACCTTTTTTTGCCATCTATCTCCAAAGTAGCAAACCTTAAAGTAAATATAGTCTTAGATATGTCTTTTAAATTCTTACTTACAAATTCACTACATTTAAGATCTGCACTTAGTATTTTACTTAATTGAGACGGCTCAACCACTGCCGCAACATCACAAATAGTGTCCTTATTCGTCTCTAAAAACGACAAATTCAAATTTTGATAGAACAGTACTGGATTTTCATTTCTAAGATCGATTACTGCCACATAATCCGGCTTATTAAAAGTAATTTCACTTTCTAAATAGTATTTATAATGCTTATATTCTACCTTGTCTTCTTGCTTTTGGGTACAACCTGATCTCAAAAGGTTTAAATCGTAATTTTCCATTTTAATTTGCTATTGATAAATTTGTTAGTTAGGTTATGGGTAATAACTTCTACATTTTCATTATTATAAATTCACTTCTTCGGTTTAACTGATGGTCTTCCTCACTGCATTCTACTGTTACGTTTCCTTCACATCCACAATCATTTACTAACCGATATTCTCCATATCCTTTAGCTGTTAATCGATCTGGAGCTATACCCATTTTTATTAGGTATCGCCTTGTCGATTTTGCTCTGTTTTCAGATAAGGCTTCATTATATTTGTAAGAACCACGGCAATCCGTATGACTACGAATATCAACCACCATTGTTGGGTACTGTTTCATTACTTCAAAAACCTTTTGCAATTCTACTTGAGCATCATATCGAATATTATACTTGTCGAAATCGAAATAAATAATAGGAATGTCCAATACTTTTGCAAGATCGTCACCGGGTTTTAGGTTATGCTCATTTCTAGTTAGGGTGAATTCCAGTTCTAATTTTTGTTGCTTCACAGGCGTTGTGAATCGCTTTTCATCGGGTATGTATTTCTCCTTCTCAGCACGCACTAAATATTCTGCATTGCATTCCACATCAAATTTGAAGTAAGCATCATTACCTACCACCATTTCATTCACCAACTCTCCAAATTTGTTATATAATGTAACTTTAGCTTGTGGTAGAAGTTCTAAACTAATTTTATCTACCACGACACCTTCAACAACTTGTTCACAAGAATAAATTTTAAAGGAATAAATATCGTCGTCCCCTTTTCCGTTTGGTCTGTTTGATGTAATAAATCCTTCTTTGGTTTGGGTATTTTCGTAATAACAAAAATCGTCTTGAGGACTATTAATTGGGGGACCAATATTTTTTATTTCAAAATCATTCGAACGATTTTGAAACTTATTTTCAAAATCTCTTATAACATGAATATCTAAACCACCCAATCCAGGATAACCATTAGTGGCAAAAAATAAATCACCTTTATCATTTATAAATGGGAAGGTTTCTTTGCCTTCGGTATTAATAGAAGGGCCTAAGTTTATCGGATTTCCAACAGATCCATCTTTATTAACATTTGCGACGTATATATCAGACTCTCCAATGGATCCAGGCATATCTGAAGCAAAATAAAGTTTTGTTCCTTTGGCATTAAATACGGGATGAGCTACACTGTAATTATCACTATTAAAATGAAGTGATTCAATATCTCCCCAGCTTCCATCATTCTTAACGGTGGCTCTAAAAATTTTTAATCGATTAATATTTTGATCGTCCTTCCTGTACTTATTTTGGTAATAGTTATTTCTAGTAAAATAAACTCGTTTACCATCCTTTGTAAATGTTACTGTAGATTCGTGGAATTTTGTATTAATTTCGGAATCGAAATTTTTAACCTGTACATAGGTTGAATCATTTTGCTTTACTGCAGAATATAAATCTAAATAAGGCTGTTCGTTCCATTTATATATTCTACCATCACCTCTAGTTGAGGCAAATACTATAGAATTATTAATCTGTACAGTACCGAAATCAGATAAGGCTGTATTTATATTTAAATTATGAAGTACTAAATCCTTATTTACATTTTGCTCTATATCAGATAAATAATCCACATTAGATATAAAAGCCTTACCTCTGGAGTCGTAAATATTACTATCATAAAACTTTTGCATCCAACGGTCCGCTTCTTCATACTTTTCAATGTATTTAAGGGCTTGAGCATATCTAAAATAAACTTCGGAATCCACATCATCTCCTTTTAAATTAATTAATTCTGAATACCATTTGGTGGCGTCTTCCATTTTATTGTTGAAATAAAATGAATTGGCCAACTTTTCGAATAATTCCGGAGACTTATAGCCGTTTTCTGCTACTTTTAGAAGAATATCGCTGGTTTTTACATATGCAAAACTATTATAATCATTATTAACAACCGATTGTACCTTAGCCTTCTGTGAATGACCCAAATACGATATCAAAAATATTAATACTAGGGGGCGTAAACTTTTCATATAACAATATAATTTAAAAGAATCTAGGTGAGATTAATCTTCTTATACTTGGTTCAAATCGTATCATGATTTCATGCGTACCGCTATTATAATTATTTAAATGGGTCGATGTTAAATCGTAAGCATAGCCAATGTAGACATTGTTTGAGACCTGAAAACCTACTAGGGCACTCACAGAGTCATCCCATCTCCAAGCCAGACCAAGCGTTACTTTTTCCTTTATTAGCAAGTTTGCCGAAACATCAGCAATTAATGGAGCTCCACTTACGGCCTTAACTAAAAAAGCAGGTTTTAAAGCTAAATCGTCACTTAAATACATAACATATCCTCCTATTAAAAAATAGTGCATGCGTTCTGCAGCGACAGATTCCTGAAAATCATCATAATGATTTGTTGTGATAAAATTCGGGACCGATAAACCTACATACCACTTTCTTGAATGTAAATAAATACCCGCTCCAATGGATGGAGACCATAAATTCACCGGCTGGTTAAACAACAAATCTGGATCTTGATAAATTCCTTTACTCCAATCTAAATTCAAATTGTGAAACCCCGTTTTAAGACCGAAAGACAATTTTGTAAAATTATTATCTAAAGGTGTTGTGTAAGAAAAATTAGCGTCGGCATATACCTCACTCGACGGACCTAACTTATCATTAACAACAGAAAACCCTAAACCTATATTTTCATTTCTCAATGGACTATGAACAGCAAAAGTTTGTGTTTCAGGAGCTCCGTCAAGACCAACCCATTGCGTGCGATACAATCCAGTTACATTTAAAACCTCCCGTTGTCCTGCATATCCCGGGTTAACACTCATCGTATTGTACATGTATTGTGTATACTGTGGATCTTGCTGTGCATACTGTTTTTTATACATCAACAGTAACACAATTATTATAGTAACTTTATAAAAAGTGCTTCTCATAATTTTAATCGTCTTATCTATTAATATATATCCAACCTACTTTTTCCTTCATTACGCCGCCATCCTCATATCGGAAGACATAATAATATGTACCAGCTGGTAATTTTTCTGACTGATTTATAACCGCTCTACCATTAGAGGTTCCATCCCAGTTATTTTGGTATCGGCTGGTTGAGTAAACGAGATTCCCCCAACGATTATATACTTCTAAGGTATTGTTTGGATATTGATCAACACATGTTATCACAAAAGTGTCATTAACACCATCTCCGTTTGGCGTAAATTCGTTATAAACAGTTAAACAATCAGGTCTAGGAAGCGTTACATTTACTTCAACAGTTTCACTGTCATTCGAAGGATCTGTATCATTCTGATCTACACCAATTAGCGAAGCTGTATTATCATAATCAGTTTCATCAATTACTTCTACCTGAATTGTTAATACCTCTGTAGCTGCCACATCAATCTGACCGATTTCCCAAGTACCAGCAACATTGTCGAAAATACCATTGCTTGGATTGCTCGAAATATAAATATAACCAGCAGGTAACTGCTCTTCAATAACTATATTGGTTGCTAAATTTGGACCATTGTTGGTTACACTAATAGTAAACTCTAAGACATCTCCAACAGTCGCACTAGCTTGATTTACATCTTTGCTAACTGCTAAATCCAGATCACAATCTTCATCAATCAATCCATCGCCATCATTATCGATCCCATCACATATTTCAGTGTTACAAACATTTTCTATACAGTTTGATGCTACAACGCTACCTGTTGCGTCTGATGCATCATTAACAACACCATCGAAGGATGTACCATTATTTTCCCATAGAAATTGAATAACCTCATCGTCGGCGGATATGGCATTTGTAGTATCACCATTTAAATAGTAACTCCCAACGACTCCTGCATCGTTAGCTAAGTAACCATCATCCTGACTGATGCCTTTTTTTGCGCCTATGTGGTTACTATCAAAAACGATTGGGGTACATAAAGGAAATGAAGCCCCGTCGACCACATCAAAACAAAAATCCAGCACGTGGACTGGTATATTAGACAAATTTATTGGTGACACAGAAACATTATCGATAATATTGAATTGCGTTAAAATACCTGCATGAGTTGAAAATCCGAAAATATTACCAAATACAGAGTTACTAGTGCTCAAACCACTTGTTTCGTAGTCGTTTTGCAAATTTGAAATGGTTAAATTTTTTATTAAGTTATCATCATAAAAAAAACGCATGGTCGATGTCCCTAACATTGGAGAATTGTTTTCATCGCTTATTGCTACCATTAATGGATAGCAAATTTTTATAACATCTCCGCAAGTAATTTGAGGTTCCCCTATGCTCCACTCCAAAGTTCTCTCGGATTGAGCGAAACTTAGGCTAAACATGCAGGACATTAAAACTAATAGTAAGTATTTTTTCATCTCAACACTTTAAGTTACTTTTTATTAAAACTCGATCAGTTTTTACCTTTGTTTAAATATTAAATAAAAGCGACCAACAAGTCTAGTCTAATGTGAATTTTAGGTTGAACAAGTAGGTCAAGATTTTTATACATTTTTTTAAACTTGAAAGGCAATATGTTTAAAAAATGCTTTTTAAGAAGAGTTTATATTGGTTTGGCTAAACAATAGTAAACACCTCATAACAGAAGCTGAAATCGTTTCGTTATACTTCCTTCAAACTTCGACTAATCATGTTATAAAACTTCTTTAAATAGTTATTTTTCATTAGTAATTTCATATACAAAAGTCACGTATTAACTTTCTTATTAAAAAAGAATATACTTACGCTATTTTTTTTGAAAATTTTGGTTAGCAACTCCCTATTCAATGGTAATTTTAAATGTATTGTTTGAATAGTGAATTACTTAGAACACTTAATTACACTGCAATGTAGTTTGGAAAATAAACTCAGATTAAAATATTAAAATCGAAATCGTTTTCGATTTCCCGAAAACGATTTCGATTTTATTTTCCATTAATGAGTAATCACTATTTCCAGAAAAAGTTTAGATTACCACCATTATTAAACTGGCCAAATAAGTCTTAATTTATAATTAACAATTATCATAATAAAAAAAGGCACCAAATCACCCTTGTAAACCGATAACCCAGTGTTCATTTAAATACAAATACGAATACTTTACCGACTAAAAATTGCAGCTTATTTTACAGTAAAATATTTATTGAATTCAGTATATTAAAGGGTTATTCATAAAATTCATTTTAATCAATTACATCTCATAAAAAACACGTTAGTACTAGCTACGATCTAGAAAATTTGACAGGCTTGATAATTAAAATTAAATACCAATTTTGTTATTAATCTTGTATTTAATAATAGTATCTTTGCAGCCCATTTGCAGATTATTGTTATGAGTTTTCAAAAAGAAATAAGCAGACGTCGAACGTTTGGAATTATATCGCACCCCGATGCTGGTAAAACGACATTAACCGAAAAATTATTACTCTTTGGTGGAGCCATTCAAGAGGCTGGCGCCGTAAAGAGTAATAAAATTAAAAAAGGTGCTACCAGTGACTTTATGGAAATAGAACGGCAACGTGGTATTTCAGTAGCTACTTCTGTACTTGCATTTGAATACAATGGTACAAAAATTAATATTTTAGATACGCCGGGACACAAAGATTTTGCAGAGGACACCTTTAGAACACTAACAGCTGTAGATAGCGTTATTGTTGTTATAGATGTAGCAAAAGGTGTTGAGGAACAAACAGAAAAGCTGGTTAAAGTTTGTAGAATGCGAAACATTCCAATGATTGTTTTCATCAATAAATTAGACCGCGAAGGAAAAGATGCTTTCGATCTTCTTGACGAGGTAGAACAAAAATTGGGACTAAAAGTAGTTCCTTTAAGTTACCCGATTGGAATGGGTTATGAATTCAAAGGAATTTATAATTTATGGGAAAAAAATGTAAATCTGTTTAGTGGCGATAGTCGAAAAAATATTGAAGAGACTATAGAAATATCCGATTTATCTTCGGTTGAATTAGATGATTTGGTAGGTGAAAAATCGGCTAATACACTGCGTGACGAAATTGAACTCGTAGAAGGCATATATCCTGATTTTAATAAGGAGGAATATTTAAACGGAAACCAGCAACCTGTATTTTTCGGTTCAGCATTAAACAATTTTGGTGTTCGTGAACTGTTAGATTGTTTTGTTGAAATTGCACCAAAACCTCGCCCTAAACAAAGCGAAGAGCGCTTAGTAAATCCAGATGAGAAAAATTTTAGTGGTTTTGTATTTAAAATACATGCCAACATGGATCCAAATCATCGTGATCGTTTAGCATTTATTAAAATTGTTTCCGGTACTTTTGAAAGAAATAAACCGTATTTACATGTAAGACATGGCAAAAAATTAAAGTTTTCTAGCCCCAACGCTTTCTTTGCAGAGAAAAAAGAAATTGTTGATATTTCGTATCCTGGGGACATTGTTGGTTTACATGATACCGGCAACTTTAAAATTGGTGATACATTAACGGAGGGCGAAACTATAAATTACAAAGGTATTCCGAGTTTCTCTCCAGAGCACTTTAGATATATTAACAACGCCGACCCTCTAAAATCTAAACAGTTATATAAGGGTATTGATCAGTTAATGGATGAAGGTGTAGCACAGCTTTTTACTTTAGAACTTAACGGAAGAAAAGTTATTGGTACAGTAGGGGCTTTACAATATGAAGTAATTCAATATCGATTAGAACATGAATATGGCGCCAAATGTTCTTACGAAAATTTAAATGTTCATAAAGCCTGTTGGGTGGAAGCCGAAGATGAAAAAAATGAAGAGTACAAAGAGTTTTTACGTGTAAAACAACGCTACTTGGCAAAAGACAAACATGGACAACTTGTATTTCTTGCAGACTCGGCATTTTCATTACAAATGACACAACAAACATACCCAAGTATTAAATTTCATTTTACATCAGAATTTTAAATTTAAAATAAGCCTTTAAAGACCAACACATTATCGGGTATTTAACGCATTAATCAATTAAATTTAAACTATAACGTTATAGTATTTATTTTTATACTAATGCTTCCAAAAAAATTGCTAAAACCTATGAAAACAGAAGCTAATGTATTCAGTAATTCAGAAATTACTGTGACTTATGAACCTAGTGTTTGCATACATGCTGAAAAATGTTTGAAAGAACTATCAGACGTATTTAGAACCTCTGTTATACCTTGGATTGATTTAGACGCCTGCGAGTCGGAACGCATTATAAAGCAAATTAATCGCTGTCCTTCCGGGGCTCTGAAATACAATTCTATACAGAAAATAAGAAAGGTAGAACATAAGAAAAATTCAAAACTAGTAACCGCTGTATAAATAGCAGCCAAAAAAAAGTCCCATTGAAAAAACAACGGGACTTTTTTAATTCTTAATAATAAGCTTTTTATGCTTGTCCGGTAGGTCCAAAATTTAATGGAATTGGCGGTTGTTCATAATCTTTAATTTCGCCATGAGCATTTTCAAAACGAGCTACATTTTCACCTAATGCTTTTAATAAACGCTTAGCGTGCTGCGGTGTTAATATTATTCTAGACTTTACTTTACTCTTAGGAACACCAGGCATAATATTTACAAAATCAACCACAAACTCTGATACCGAGTGATTTATAATTGCTAAATTAGAATATTGCCCGTCGGCAACCTTTTCATCTAATTCTATATTTATTTGTCCTTGTTTTGGTTTTTCGCTTTCTTCAGCCATAATTATTTAATATTTTAAAATTAAAAAGCCTTCGAGTATAGACTACAAGAAGGCTTTTATTTTATAGATTCCTGCCTTCGCAGGTTAACTATTAGTTATAATTTAATTCTTGCTTTACTTGCATCATTTCGTCAAATTCCTCTTTAGATCCAACGATAATGTCTTGGTATTTACGCATACCTGTACCAGCAGGTATTCTGTGTCCTACAATAACATTTTCTTTCAAGCCTTCTAAAGTATCTATTTTACCAGCTACAGCAGCTTCGTTAAGTACTTTAGTCGTTTCCTGGAAGGATGCCGCAGAAATAAATGATTTCGTTTGAAGCGAAGCTCTTGTAATACCCTGAAGTATTGGCGTAGCTGTTGCTGGTCTAGCATCTCTAGCCGATACAAGTGCTTTATCTTCTCTTCGTAAGATAGAATTCTCGTCTCTTAACTGACGTGCAGAAACGATTTGTCCAGCTTTAAGATTTGCAGAATCTCCTGCATCCTCAACAACTTTCAATCCGAAAATAGCATCGTTCTCTTGAATAAAATCAGCTTTATGAACTAATTGATCTTCTAAGAATAATGTATCACCAGAATCGATAATTCTAACCTTACGCATCATTTGTCTAACAACAACCTCAAAGTGCTTATCGTTAATTTTCACCCCTTGTAAACGGTATACCTCTTGTACTTCGTTTACTAAGTATTGTTGAACGGCTGATGGGCCTTTAATATTTAAGATATCTTCAGGCGTCACAGAACCATCAGATAATGGCATACCTGCTTTTACGTAATCATTCTCTTGTACCAGAATTTGATTCGATAATTTAACCAAGTATTTCTTAATTTCTCCTAACTTAGATTCAACAATAATCTCACGGTTACCACGCTTAATTTTTCCGAATGAAACAACACCGTCAATTTCACTTACCACAGCTGGGTTCGATGGATTACGCGCTTCAAATAACTCGGTTACACGAGGTAAACCACCTGTAATATCCCCTGCCTTAGCAGACTTACGAGGAATCTTAACTAACACTTTACCAACGGTAATTTTATCACCGTCGTTAATCATTAAGTGAGATCCAACTGGTAAGTTGTAAGAACGCATTGTTTCACCTTTAGAATCTTCAATATGAAGTGTTGGTATTAACTTCTTGTTTCTAGATTCAGAAATTACTTTTTCTTGGAAACCAGTTTGCTCATCGATTTCTACTTGGTACGTTACACCTTGCTCGATATTTTCATATCTCACTTTTCCAGCGAACTCAGAAATAATTACACCGTTATATGGATCCCATGTACACACAACGTCGCCCTTACTTAACTCCTGACCATTCTTAATCATTAAAGTAGAACCATAAGGAATGTTATTAGTACTTAATGCAATACCTGTTTTCTTATCAATTAGTTTTATTTCAGTTGTACGCGAAATTACGATATCAATGTCGTTACCTTCGTTATCGGTACCTTTAACTGTTTTTAAATCTTCAATCTCAGCAATACCGTCGAATTTAACAACTAATTTGTTTTCTTCGGAAATGTTACCAGCAATACCTCCTACGTGGAATGTACGAAGTGTTAACTGTGTACCTGGCTCACCAATAGATTGTGCTGCCACAACCCCAACGGCTTCACCTCGTTGCACCATTTTACCAGTAGCTAAATTACGTCCGTAACACTTAGCACAGATACCTTGTAATGCCTCACAACTTAATGGTGAACGTACTTCTATCTTTTCAATTGGCGTTTCACCAATCGCTTTAGCAATATTATCTTCAATTAATTCACCTGCTGCAACAATTAACTCATCGGTTAATGGATTGTATACATCATTTAATGACACACGTCCTACAACTCGCTCTGCTAACGTTTCAACAACTTCATCATTTTTCTTTAATGGCTCTACTTCAACACCCCTTAATGTTCCACAATCTTCAGAATTGATAATAACATCTTGAGAAACGTCTACTAAACGACGTGTTAAGTAACCAGCATCGGCAGTTTTAAGAGCCGTATCAGCAAGACCTTTACGAGCACCGTGCGTAGAGATAAAATATTCTAAAATTGAAAGTCCTTCTTTAAAGTTAGAAAGGATCGGGTTTTCAATAATTTCACCACCACCTGCATTCGATTTTTTCGGTTTCGCCATTAATCCACGCATACCTGTAAGCTGACGAATCTGCTCTTTCGAACCACGCGCTCCAGAATCAAGCATCATGAATACCGAGTTAAATCCTTGTTGATCTTCGCGAATACGCTTCATAGACAACTCGGTTAATTCAGCATTTGTTGATGTCCAAATATCAATAACCTGATTGTAACGCTCGTTGTTGGTAATAAGTCCCATATTATAGTTACCTGTAATACCTTCAACTAAACCGTTAGCCTTATCAATCATACTTTGTTTTTCAGCAGGAATAATAATATCACCTAAACTGAAAGATAGACCACCTTGGAATGCAAATTTGAATCCTAAAGTTCTAATTGCGTCTAAGAATTCAGCTGTTTCAGGAACAGATGTATACTTAAGGATTTGACCAATAATATCTCTTAACGACTTTTTAGTAAGTACTTGGTTTATATAACCAGCGGCCTGTGGCACGTGTTGGTTAAATAATACACGACCAACAGTTGTTTCAATAATTGTTGGTGCTAATTTACCATCTTCGTTAATATCGATAGTTCTAACTTTAATACCAGCATTCAAATCTACACGCTTCTCATTGAAAGCAATCTCTACTTCCTCTGGTGCGTAGAATGTTAATCCTTCTCCTTTAATTGGCACTTCTGGAGTAGACTTACGCTCTTTGGTCATATAATAAAGACCAAGAACCATATCCTGAGAAGGTACCGTTACCGGAGATCCATTCGCTGGATTTAAGATATTATGAGAAGCCAACATTAATAATTGACACTCTAAAATAGCTTCTGGCCCTAATGGTAAGTGAACCGCCATCTGGTCACCATCGAAATCCGCGTTAAACGCCGTACACACTAATGGGTGTAACTGAATCGCTTTACCCTCAATTAACTTAGGTTGGAACGCTTGGATACCTAAACGGTGTAACGTAGGAGCACGGTTTAGTAATACTGGATGTCCTTTAAGAACATTTTCCAAGATATCCCAAACCACAGGCTCTCTTTTATCTATAATTTTCTTTGCAGACTTAACTGTTTTTACAATACCTCTTTCAATTAATTTTCGAATTACGAAAGGCTTGTAAAGCTCGGCTGCCATATTTTTTGGTAAACCACACTCGTAAAGTTTTAACTCAGGCCCTACAACAATTACCGAACGTGCTGAGTAATCTACACGTTTACCAAGTAAGTTTTGACGGAAACGCCCTTGTTTACCTTTTAACGAATCTGATAACGATTTTAATGGTCTGTTAGAATCTGTTTTTACCGCTGAAGATTTACGGGTGTTATCGAATAACGAATCTACAGATTCCTGTAACATACGTTTTTCGTTACGTAAAATTACCTCGGGTGCTTTAATTTCAACAAGTCTCTTAAGACGGTTGTTACGAATAATTACACGACGGTATAAATCATTTAAATCTGAAGTTGCGAAACGACCACCATCTAATGGCACTAACGGACGTAATTCTGGTGGAATAACAGGAATAACCTTCATAATCATCCATTCCGGACGGTTCTCTCTGTTATTGTTAGACTCACGTAATGATTCAACAACTTGTAAACGTTTTAAAGCTTCTGTTTTACGTTGTTTAGACGTTTCTGTATTAGCTTTATGACGTAATTCGTATGATAACGATTCTAAATCGATTCTAGCTAATAATTCAATCAAACACTCAGCTCCCATTTTCGCCAGGAACTTGTTTGGATCTGAATCATCTAAATACTGGTTATCCTGTGGAAGACTCTCAAGAATGTTTAAATATTCTTCTTCTGTTAAGAAGTCCATTTTTTGTAATGGTTCACCTTCTTCATTTTTAGCGATACCTGGTTGAATTACTACGTAACGTTCGTAGTAAATAATCATATCTAATTTCTTAGATGGTAAGCCTAATAAATAACCAATTTTATTTGGTAACGAACGGAAATACCAGATATGAGCGATTGGCACAACTAAGTTAATGTGTCCAACTCTATCACGACGTACTTTCTTTTCTGTTACCTCTACACCACAACGGTCACAAACGATACCTTTGTAGCGAATTCTTTTGTATTTACCACAAGCACACTCGTAATCCTTTACAGGACCAAAGATACGCTCACAGAATAAACCATCTCTTTCAGGTTTATGAGTTCGATAATTGATAGTTTCTGGCTTTAAAACCTCACCTCTAGACTCTGCTAAAATAGACTCTGGTGACGCTAAACCAATTGAGATTTGATTAAATCTCTTTACTGTATTCTTATCTTGTTTTCTTGCCATAATATATGGTGCTATCGAATTATTTGTAAACTTTAAAGATCCCCTTTTTCAAGGGGATATAATTATTCCTCTAATCTAATGTCTAATCCTAGACCTTTCAATTCGTGCATTAATACGTTGAAAGATTCTGGTAATCCAGGATCTGGCATTGGCTCACCTTTTACGATTGCTTCGTAAGTTTTAGCTCTACCAATTACATCATCAGATTTTACAGTTAAGATCTCTCTTAAAGTACTTGATGCACCATAGGCTTCAAGTGCCCAAACCTCCATTTCACCAAAACGCTGACCACCAAACTGTGCTTTACCACCTAATGGCTGTTGCGTAATTAATGAGTAAGGACCAATAGAACGGGCGTGCATCTTATCGTCTACCATGTGACCTAACTTAAGCATGTAGATTACACCTACGGTTGCTGGTTGGTCAAAACGATCTCCAGTACCTCCATCATAAAGGTAAGTATGACCGTATCTTGGAATACCTGCTTCATCTGTAAGTTCATTAATCTGATCGATGGTTGCACCGTCGAAAATAGGTGTCGCAAATTTACGACCTAATTTTTGACCAGCCCATCCTAATACAGTTTCGTAAATCTGACCAATGTTCATACGAGATGGTACCCCTAGTGGGTTAAGTACGATATCTACAGGAGTACCGTCTTCTAAGAATGGCATGTCTTCTTCGCGAACGATACGAGCAACAATACCTTTGTTACCGTGACGTCCTGCCATCTTATCTCCTACTTTAAGTTTACGTTTTTTAGCAATATAAACTTTTGCTAATTTAATAATACCTGATGGTAATTCGTCTCCTACAGAAATGGTAAACTTCTCGCGTCTTAAAGCGCCTTGTAAGTCGTTTTCCTTAATTTTGTAGTTGTGTATTAAATCTGCAACAAGTTGATTGGTATGATCATCAGTAGTCCATTTTCCAGACACTAAATGTGCATAATCATCAACAGCGTTTAACATTTTTAAGGTGAATTTTTTACCTTTTGGTAATACTTCTTCTCCTAAATCATTGTATATACCTTGCGCAGTTTTACCATTTACGATATTGAATAATTTCTCGATTAAAACATCTTTTAACTCATCGAATTTTCTATCGTAAATACCTTCTAATGCAATAATATCATCTTTATCCTGAGCACGCTTACGTTTATCTTTTACGGCTCTAGAGAATAATTTTTTATCGATAACCACACCATTTAATGATGGTGAAGCTTTTAATGATGCATCTTTAACATCTCCGGCTTTATCACCGAAGATAGCTCTTAATAACTTCTCTTCTGGAGTTGGATCACTCTCACCTTTAGGGGTAATTTTACCAATTAAGATATCGCCTGGTTTTACCTCTGCACCAATGCGAATCATTCCGTGTTCATCTAAATCTTTAGTAGCCTCTTCGGATACGTTAGGAATATCGTTAGTTAACTCTTCGTTACCTAACTTAGTGTCTCTAACTTCTAAAGAATACTCATCGATATGCACCGATGTAAAGATATCTTCACGAACAACTTTTTCAGAAATTACAATCGCATCCTCAAAGTTGTAGCCTTTCCATGGCATGAATGCTACCTTCATGTTTCTACCTAAAGCAAGCTCTCCTTTTTGCGTCGCATAACCTTCACATAAAACTTGACCTTTCTTTACGGTATCACCCTTAACTACAATAGGTTTTAGGTTGATAGATGTTCCTTGGTTGGTTTTTCTATATTTTACTAATTGATACGTTTTAATGTCACTATCGAAACTAACTTTAGCTTCATCCTCAGTGCGCTCGTAACGTATTTTTATTTCGTTTGCATCTACATACAGTACTTCTCCTGTTCCTTCGGCATTAATTAATACACGGGAGTCTGACGCTACCTGACGCTCTAAACCAGTTCCAACAATTGGAGACTGAGGTAATAATAACGGTACAGCCTGACGCATCATATTAGATCCCATTAACGCACGGTTCGCATCATCATGTTCTAAGAACGGAATTAACGACGCCGAAATTGATGAGATCTGGTTAGGAGCAACGTCTGTGTAGTGAATGTTTTCTGGTTCAATTACCGGGAAATCACCCTCCATACGGGCAATAACTTTATCATGTAATATTTTACCGTTGTCATCTACTTTTACTGTAGCCTGTGCAATTAGTTTACCTTCTTCCTCTTCAGCACTTAAGTATGTTGGTTCGTTTTTAATATCAACTACGCCATTTTCTACTGTACGATAAGGTGTTTCAATGAATCCCATTGAATTTACTTTAGCGTATACTGATAAAGACGAAATTAATCCAATATTCGGCCCTTCAGGCGTTTCAATCGGACATAAACGACCGTAGTGCGTATAGTGAACGTCACGTACCTCGAACCCTGCTCTTTCTCTTGAAAGACCACCTGGTCCAAGAGCCGATAAACGACGTTTGTGCGTGATTTCAGCTAATGGATTGGTTTGATCCATAAACTGTGATAACTGATTCGTACCAAAGAACGAGTTAATAACCGACGATAACGTTTTTGCATTAATTAAGTCGATCGGTGTAAACACCTCGTTATCGCGAACGTTCATTCGCTCACGAATAGTACGTGCCATACGTGCTAAACCAACACCAAATTGTTGAGATAATTGCTCACCCACTGTACGTACACGACGGTTAGATAAGTGATCAATATCATCAATCTCAGCTTTCGAGTTGATAAGCTCGATTAAATATTTTATGATGGTAATGATATCTTCTTTAGTAAGCACTTGCTTATCCATTTCAATATCAAGACCTAATTTTTTGTTCATTCTGTAACGACCTACTTCACCTAATGAGTAACGTTGGTCACTAAAGAATAATTTATCTATAATACCACGTGCTGTTTCCTCATCTGGCGGCTCAGCATTACGTAGTTGTCTATAGATATGCTCAACAGCTTCCTTTTCAGAGTTTGTTGGATCTTTTTGTAATGTGTTATGAATGATGGCGTAATCCCCTTGTTCAGAACTCTCTTTATGTAAAAGGATGGTTTTTACGTCTGCATCAAGAATTTCTTCTATGTTATCTTTATCTAAGATGGTATCACGATCAAGAATAATTTCGTTACGCTCAATAGATACAACCTCTCCAGTATCTTCATCAACAAAATCCTCATGCCATGTGTTAAGAACACGTGCTGCAAGCTTTCTTCCTTGGTATTTCTTTAAGCCAGTTTTAGAAACTTTTACCTCTTCAGCTAAATCAAATATCTCTAAGATATCTTTATCACGCTCAAAACCAATTGCTCTGAATAAAGTAGTTACAGGTAATTTTTTCTTTCTGTCAATGTAAGCATACATTACCTGGTTAATATCTGTAGCAAACTCAATCCATGATCCTTTAAAAGGAATAACTCTGGCTGAGTATAATTTGGTTCCATTGGCATGGAAAGATTGCCCGAAGAACACCCCTGGCGAACGGTGTAATTGTGATACTACAACGCGTTCAGCACCATTAATAACAAATGTACCGCTTGGTGTCATGTAAGGAATAGTTCCTAAGTACACATCTTGAACAATGGTCTCGAAATCCTCATGTTCAGGGTCTGTACAGTATAACTTTAATCTTGCTTTAAGCGGAACGCTGTAAGTAAGTCCTCTTTCTATACACTCATCTATAGCGTATCGTGGTGGATCTACGAAGTAATCTAAAAATTCTAAAACAAATTGATTACGTGAATCTGTAATTGGAAAGTTCTCCATGAAGGTGTTATATAAACCTTCATCACCTCTTTCTTCCGATTTAGTTTCTAACTGGAAAAAATCCTGGAAGGATTTAATCTGAATATCCAAGAAGTCTGGGTATTCTGTTCTATTGATAATAGACGAGAAATTTAATCTTTCAGCTTGTGTTGACAACATCAATGGACGGAATTATGATTAAAAAAAAATAGTTGTAGCGTATGTAAATATTATATACGCAAAATGGTTTAGGTCTTGAAGAAAATCTCCAGACCTAAACCTTTATGTGTTATAAAAGTTAAGCTTATTTAAGCTCAACCTCAGCTCCTGCTTCTTCTAAAGATGCTTTTAATGCTTCTGCTTCGTCTTTCGCGATGCCTTCTTTAATAGCGCTTGGTGCACCATCTACTAATTCTTTAGCTTCTTTTAATCCTAAACCAGTTAATTCTTTAACTAATTTTACAACTGCTAATTTAGAACCACCAGCTGCTTTTAAGATTACATCAAACTCAGTTTGAGCTTCTTCAGCCTCACCACCAGCAGCAGGACCAGCAACAGCAACTGCAGCAGCAGCAGCAGGCTCGATACCATACTCATCTTTTAATATAGTAGCTAACTCGTTTACTTCTTTTACTGTTAAGTTAACTAATTGTTCTGCGAAATCTTTTAAATCTGCCATTTTCTATCGTTTTTAATAAATTTTTAATTTTAATATAATTGTAATAAAGTGCGTACTATGCTAGACTATCCTTCTTTTTCAGATAGTGTTTTAATAATACCGGCTATTTTTCCACCACCTGATTTAAGTGCTGAAACAACGTTCTTAGCAGGCGATTGAAGTAATCCAACAATCTCTCCTAATAACTCCTCTCTAGACTTAATGTCTACTAAGGCATCTAATTGGTTGTCACCGATATATATTGCTTCCTCAATAAATGCTCCTTTTAATAAAGGCTTTTCAGATTTCTTACGGAAGGTTTTAATTAACTTAGCTGGCGCATTACCTGTTTCAGAATACATTACTGTTGTATTCCCCTTTAAAACAGATGGAAGATCTTCAAAATCCTTCTCAGAAGCTTCCATTGCTTTTTCAAGTAATGTGTTTTTTACAACTGCCATTTTTACGTTTGCTTTAAAAGCAGCACGACGTAAATCTGAGGTAGTACCTGCGTTTAATCCTGAAATATCTGTAATGTAGATATTTGGGTTATTGGCTAATTCTGCAGTTAATTCCTCAATTACTTGTGATTTTTCTTCTCTTGTCATAATAAAAGTATTTAACTAATTAACCAACTTTAGGATCAACAGCAACACTAGGACTCATTGTACTAGAAAGGAATATACTTTTTACATAAGTACCTTTAGCAGTTGTTGGCTTAAGTTTTATTAATGTTTGAATTAATTCATTTGCATTACCAGCAATTTTATCAGCACTAAAAGATGCTTTTCCAATCGCGGCGTGTACGATACCAGTTTTATCTACTTTAAAGTCGATTTTACCAGCTTTTACTTCGGTTACAGCTTTAGCAATATCCATAGTTACTGTACCAGTTTTTGGGTTAGGCATTAAACCACGAGGACCTAATACACGTCCTAAAGGACCTAATTTACCCATAACACTAGGCATAGTAATGATAACGTCTACATCTGTCCATCCGCTCTTGATCTTGTCAAGATACTCGTCTAAACCGACGTAATCAGCGCCCGCTTCTTTTGCTTCTGCTTCTTTATCTGGAGTTACTAATGCTAATACTTTCATATCTTTACCAGTTCCGTGAGGTAACGATACTACCCCTCTAACCATCTGGTTTGCTTTACGTGGATCAACTCCTAAACGTACAGCGATATCAACTGAAGCGTCAAATTTAGTATTAGTAATTTCTTTTACTAACTCTGATGCTTCTGTAAGAGAGTATACTCTCCCTTTTTCAATTTTTGCTAAAGCCTCTTTTTGCTTTCTTGTTAATCTTGCCATTTTCTAATGTTTTTAAAGATTAAGATGGGAATTGACCTGTTACAGTGATACCCATTGATCTTGCTGTTCCAGCAACCATTTTCATAGCAGATTCGATTGTAAATGCATTTAAATCTTGCATTTTATCTTCTGCTATAGTTTTGATTTGATCCCATGAAACTTTAGCTACTTTTTTTCGGTTAGGCTCTCCTGAACCTTTTTTTAATTTGGCCGCTTCTAATAATTGTACTGCAGCTGGAGGAGTTTTAATAACAAAGTCGAAAGACTTGTCTTTATAAACCGAGATAACAACAGGTAAAACTTTTCCAGCTTTATCCTGAGTTCTAGCATTAAATTGCTTACAGAACTCCATGATGTTAACCCCAGCAGCACCTAAAGCGGGTCCAACCGGTGGCGACGGATTCGCAGCACCTCCCCGAACTTGTAACTTAACTACTTTACTTAATTCTTTTGCCATTTTTAATAATTTAGTGTGATAAGCTTCGAGTTGGAAGCAAAAAGCTTATCCTTTATATAGTGTAACAATTATTATACTTTTTCAACTTGCATATAACTCAATTCTAACGGTGTCTTTCTTCCAAATATCTTCACCATTACTTCAAGCTTACGCTTTTCTTCATTAATTTTTTCAATAGTACCATCAAAACCATTAAATGGACCATCGATAACTTTTACAGTTTCTCCTTTTGTAAAAGGAATTGCCACATTAGAAGTTTCCTCTACGGCTAATTCATCCACCTTACCTAACATTCTGTTTACTTCAGATTGTCTTAAAGGCACAGGGTCTCCGCCTTTTGTCTCACCTAAGAAACCAATTACATTTGTAACCGACCTAATAATGTGCGGCACCTCCCCTGTTAAGTTGGCTTGAATCATTATATATCCAGGAAAAAACACTTTCTCTTTGTGTGTTTTTTTACCATTTCTTATTTGAACTACGCGCTCCGTTGGAACCAACACCTGATCAACATAATCTTGCATCCCTAACCGAGCAATTTCATTCTCGATATAAGTTTTAATCTTATTTTCTTGACCACTTACGGCTCTAACTACGTACCATTTTTTTTCACTCACGTCAGACATAAACTTTTAGTTTTCCCGTTAGTTAATCAATTGAAAATAAAAGGCCATAAATTTACTAAACACCGTATCTACTCCCCAAATTGCTAAGGAAAATACGATAGAGAACACAGCCACTAAAACAGTTAAACTTTGTGCTTCTGTCCAAGTTGGCCAACTTACATTGTTTTTAAGTTCGCTAAATGATTCTTTTATGTAATTTACAATTCCAGCCATTTATTTATTTTTTTTCAACAGATTAAAATTTCAGTTTTAACTTTAAAAAAGCACACTAAAACTCTTACATCCTTATTTATTGAAAGGAACCTAAAATTAAGTTCCTTGTTGCACGGGTTGAGAGACTCGAACTCCCGACACCTGGTTTTGGAGACCAGTGCTCTACCAACTGAGCTAAACCCGTAAATATGTTAAGGTATCCGTATTTCTAAGAATACCTTAACATTATTTATCTATCTAAACTGTATTAGTCTAAAATCTCAGTTACCTGACCAGCACCTACAGTTCTACCACCTTCACGGATTGCGAAACGTAAACCTACGTTCATTGCAATAGTGTTGATTAATTCAACAGTGATAGTTAAGTTGTCTCCTGGCATAACCATCTCAACTCCATCAGGTAAAGAAATGTTACCTGTTACGTCAGTTGTACGTACGTAAAACTGTGGACGGTAGTTGTTATGGAATGGTGTGTGACGTCCACCTTCTTCTTTCTTAAGGATATAAACCTCAGCTTTAAATTTAGCGTGTGGTGTTACAGAACCTGGCTTAACGATAACCATACCTCTCGAGATTTGGTTTTTATCAATACCTCTTAATAAGATACCTGCGTTATCTCCAGCTTCACCTCTATCTAATATTTGACGGAACATCTCGATACCAGTGATAGTAGAAGTTAACTTCTCAGCACCCATACCAACGATCTCTACAGGATCTCCAGTGTTAGCAACACCAGTTTCGATACGACCTGTTGCTACAGTACCACGACCAGTAATAGAGAATACGTCTTCGATTGGCATTAAGAAAGGCTTATCCATATCACGTAATGGCTCTTCAATCCACTCATCACAAGCTTCCATTAACGCCATTACAGTATCAACCCACTTTTGCTCACCATTTAAAGCTCCTAAAGCAGAACCAGCGATTACAGGCCCATTATCTCCATCGTACTCATAGAAAGATAATAAATCTCTAACTTCCATTTCTACTAACTCTAATAACTCCTCATCGTCAACCATATCCACTTTGTTCATGAATACAACGATACGAGGAATACCTACCTGACGACCTAATAAGATGTGCTCACGAGTTTGTGGCATAGGACCATCAGTTGCAGCAACTACTAAGATAGCACCATCCATTTGAGCAGCACCAGTAACCATGTTCTTTACGTAATCGGCGTGACCTGGACAGTCAACGTGTGCGTAGTGACGTTTTGCTGTTGAATATTCTACGTGAGATGTATTAATAGTAATACCTCTTTCTTTCTCTTCTGGAGCGTTGTCAATTTGATCAAATGATCTCGCTTCTGATAAACCTGCATCAGCTAATACTTTAGTAATAGCAGCAGTTAAAGTTGTTTTACCGTGATCTACGTGTCCAATTGTACCAATATTTAAGTGTGGTTTTGAACGATCGAAAGTTGCCTTTGCCATGTTTTTTAAATAATTTAATCTTAGTTATATAATAATATTAGTGTATTCTAATCTTTCTTCTTCAAAATTAGAGCCAATGACGAGATTTGAACTCGTGACCTCTTCCTTACCAAGGAAACGCTCTACCCCTGAGCTACACCGGCATTAAATATTAGAGCGGGAGACCGGGTTCGAACCGGCGACATTCAGCTTGGAAGGCTGACGCTCTACCAACTGAGCTACTCCCGCAATTATTTAAATATAATCCTTTTCAAGTAAAATAAAATAGTGGGGAGAGCAGGATTCGAACCTGCGAAGACATAGTCAGCAGATTTACAGTCTGCCCTCGTTGGCCGCTTGAGTATCTCCCCAATTTCACCTTATTTTATATTACTTTATTTTTAAAGAACTTGAGCCGATAGAGGGACTCGAACCCACGACCTGCTGATTACAAATCAGCTGCTCTAGCCAGCTGAGCTATATCGGCTTATTTTTACCTTTTTTCACACAAAAAAAGTCCGCTATTTCTAACGGACTGCAAATGTATATATAAATTTCTTTATTCAAAACATTTTTTGAGAAATTTTATCAAATATGTGCTCTTAATTTCTCTTTTCGCTTTTTTAATTGCCTTTCTAATGACGCAGCAGCGATATCTGCTCCTTCTTCGAAAGTTTTACATTGTTTTTTTACTACAAAACTATCACCGGGCACACTTAGCCTCACTTCAAATATCTTGTTCGCTTTTTCACTCGTATTTTCAACTTTTAAAAACACATCAGACTGAATGACTTTGTCATAAAACAAATCTAATTTATCCATACGCTTTTGGATAAAATCTATTAATTTTCTATCTGCACTAAAATTAACGGATTGCGTGTTTACTTTCATACTACTTAGTTTTTATTGGTTAAACATTTCTCTATACTATTTTTTGCTTCTTGGATGTGAATTAACATGCACTTTTTTTAACTCGGCTATACTATTATGCGTATAAACCTGAGTGGCAGCTAAACTCGTATGCCCCAAGAGCTCTTTAACAGCATTCAAATCGGCACCTTGATTTAGTAAATGTGTTGCAAAAGAATGCCTTAGTATATGAGGGCTCTTTTTTACCTTAGAAGATGCTTTACTAAAATAATCATTTATTATTCTGTAAACAAGTGTTTCGTATATTTTAGCACCTTTTTTTGTTAAAAAAAGATAATCATCATTTTCGATATAATCAAGTGTTTTTCGCAGGATCATATACTTACCCAAGGTTTCCATTACTGAATTTAATAACGGAAGGAGACGTTCTTTATTTCTTTTACCTAACACTTTTAAGGTTTTATTCTTAAAGTCTAGATTAGCAAGCTTAAGTTCTACTAATTCTATACGCCTGATTCCTGTTGAATAAAACATTTCAATGATTAATTTATCACGAACACTTTCAAAATTATTCTCGTCAACAAAATGATTTAATACCTGTGCTATTTCATTTTCTGAAAACGGTATCTGAATCTTCTTTTTAGTTTTAAGCGCCTTGTGTTTGGCGAGTGGATTAATTTTAATGGTTTCTGTTCGCAACAAAAACTTATAATAGGTGTTGAGAGAAGATATTTTTCTATTTATACTGCGATTGGACAAACCTTTTCCAACCAATTCCACAATCCATGCTCTGATTTCGCCGTAATTTGTTTGCTCTATATCATTTAACTGATAATTCCTTGTTACAAAATCCAAAAAAGTATGCACATCAGCTTTGTAAGCTTTAACTGTTAAAGCTGAATAATTCTTTTCTAATAATAAATAATCTGTGAAAGGCTTAAACGGCATATTTTTAAGTGCTTCGAGTTAAATAAATATACAAAGTTATTTCCGAATTAGTTTTCTAGCATAATAAGATTTGATATGATTCTGCCAAAGAAGGTTTCAATGGTTTTAAAAACGATTAAACTCAGATACGTTTAAAACAAAAAAATCCCGCTTAATTAAGCGGGATTTTATGATATTTTAGTTTTTACTAAATATCTTCAGCATCTCTTAATGTTTGAATGTATTGTGCTTTTTGAATTTGCGCTCTACGCTCAACTGAAGGCTTAGTAAATTGTTTACGCGATTGTAACTGACGTTTCGTTCCGGTTCTATCGAACTTTCTTTTAAAACGCTTTAACGCTCTATCTATATTTTCTCCTTCTTTAATTGGTATAATTAACATAGTGCCTTAACCTCCTCTCTTTTAGCATTTCGGGGTGCAAATATAAAATTAATTCTTAATTCTGAATTAAAAATTATAAATTATTTTATGTTGCTGGTTTGTATTCCTTTTTATCTATAATAATTTTAGCAATTATTTCTCTTAGAATCTCTGAAGTTCCTCCGCCAATAGGTCCTAAACGGCTATCTCGAAGCAATCTTGCCATTGGGTAATCTTCCATATAACCATAACCGCCTAAAAACTGAAGACACTGATAAATAACCTCATCGGCCATTTTTGTGGATTTTAATTTAGACATTGTAGCATGTTTGACTACGTACTCACCTTTATTTAATCTGTAAGCTACCGAGTAATTAAACTCCTTACATATTTCCATATCGGTATACAAATCTGATATCGTATGACGTAAGGCCTGGAATTTATCGATAGACTTACCAAAGGCCATGCGTTCCGACATATATTGTAAGGCATATTCTAGAGCATATTCTGCTCTCGCATGCGCATTAATACCCATTATTAATCGCTCTAATGCGAAATGTTGCATTATGTAAGCAAATCCTTTATTTTCTTCTCCCATTAAATTTGAAGCGGGTACTTTTACATTGTCGAATGCAATTTCGGCAGTATCGGAAGCACGCCAACCCAACTTATCAAGCTTGGTAGCAGTTATGCCTAATGATTCTCTGTCGACTACAAAAATACTAACGCCCTTGTTTCCTAACTCGGGATTCGTTTTAGCCGCAACGATTAAATAATCGCTGTAAACTCCATTTGTTATAAAGGTTTTAGATCCATTTAAAATATAATAATCACCTTCTTTAATTGCTGATGTTCGCATACCAGCCACATCACTTCCACCAAACGGTTCTGTAATGCACAAACACCCTACTTTATCACCTGCAATACTTGGAGTTAAATACTTTTGTTTAATAGCCTCGTCTCCTTCCGCATTTAAGTGCGTCATAGCCAAATACATATGTGCCCAAATTGCCGCTGCAAAACCGCCTGAGTTTATTTTTTGAAGCTCCTCTAACAGAATTACGGTGTAGAATAAATCTAAGTTTAATCCGCCATAAGCTTCGGGGTAGTGAATACCGAAAAATCCCATCTCTCCAAATTTCTTCCAAATAAACCTGTCGATGGTTCCTGATTTTTCCCAGTTTTCTATATGTGGTACAACTTCTTTTTGTAAAAAATCTTGAAGGCTTTTTCTAAAAAGTTGATGTTCTTCAGTGAAGTACATACTATTCATTTAAGTGTCTTTTTCAATCGAGGGACAAATATAATTTAATTATATCTATTTTATTCACAGGAAAGCCCTTAACTTTTGTTAATTCCTCCAACGATTTAAAACCATCTCTTAGTGTACGTTGTTCGATTATGCGATATGCTAAATCGTAATCGATATGCTGAACGGTTACCAATTCGTCTACAGTTGCCTTGTTTATGGCTATTTTTTCAATTCTTCTTGGTGTTTTTACTGTGAATTGATTGGTTATTCTTTTAATAATTTCAGGGGTTAACCCGAAAACATCGTGTAATTGTACATCTGCAATAAAACCTCCTGGAAATTTGTTCCTGAATTTTACAATTCGATTTGACAGCACTACTCCTACGCCATTAGCCCTTTGCAATTCAATGGCTGTTACTTTGTTTAAGTCCATTTTTTCTGAGTATGACTTGGCTTTATTTGAATAATTGTTAGTTACAAAAGTCTTAGGCTTAGCAGTGTTTATCCACTCTGGAAATTTAAAATAAGGCGATATAAAACTTAAAAAAGAATCGGATACTTGAGTAACCTGCTGAAATTCTTTAGCTGAATTAATCCATTTATTTTGCTTTCTATACTGTATCAGCCTATCAATTTCTTGATTAGACATACCTAATAGAGAACCTTTATAATCAGTTAAATAATTTGGATTAAACGGATAGATTCTAGGCTTTTTTTCCCTCATTTTAACTAAACGAAGCGAATCAAGCTCTTTAGTCATCTTATCCAATTGTTGTGAATTAACCTTTACGACATCCTCTGGCAACGACACATAAAAATAAACAACTTGCAGAATTACAATTATAAGAAGCAATAAAAAAATCCCATTTCTTTGTTGTTTAGTAAACTTGAAATGGGATTTCATTATTATAATAATTTAAATTTTTACATATGCTTTGTAAGGTCTTCGGCGCCTTCTTCAAGGGCTTCCTCTTTAACATTAACAGCCTTCATATATTTTTTTAATTCTCTACTAATAATTGGAGACAACACAACCACACCAATAATATTAGGCACAACCATAGCAAAAATCATGGCATCAGAGAAATCAATTACAGCTCCAAGACTAATAGATGACCCTACGATTACGAAAAATAAGAATAATATTTTATATATTAAATCACTCTTTTTTCCCTTACCGAATAAAAACACCCAACCTTGCATACCGTAATAAGACCATGATACCATTGTTGAAAATGCAAATAATATTACTGCTATTGTTAATACTATTGAGAAATGCGGAATAACAGTATCGAAAGCGGTTGCTGTTAGCTCTACGCCTTCTTTAATCGGCACACCATACTCCATAAATGAACCATCAAAATTTGTTATCACAATAACTAAAGCGGTCATTGTACAAATAACTACGGTATCAACAAAAGGTTCCAACAAAGCAACAATCCCTTCACTTGCAGGATATTTAGTTCTTACGGCAGAGTGCGCAATTGCAGCACTACCAACACCTGCTTCGTTAGAGAACGCTCCACGTCTTATACCTTGAATCATTACACCAACAAGTCCTCCGGCAATTCCTAAGCCTGAAAATGCACCTTCATAAATTAATCCAAATGCATCATCAATTAAATGCCAGTTAGCTCCTAAAATAATTAAAGCCGCCAAAACATAAATACCTGCCATAAATGGCACAACTTTTTCTGTAACCGACGCAATTCGTTTGATACCTCCTATAATTACTATAGCTACAAGTGCCGCCATTACAATTCCGAAGTACATCCCGGCATTATCTCCCTGAAGGTCGAATAATTTTGTAAACTGCGCTGCTGCCTGATTAGCTTGGAACATATTGCCACCACCAAACGAACCTCCAACAACAAATATGGCAAATAAAACAGCCAAAACTTTCCCTAAAGGTTTTAATCCTTTTTCGGCAAATCCTTTGGTTAAATAATACATAGGCCCGCCATAAACGGTACCATCTTCAGCTACATCTCTATATTTAACCCCTAAAGTACATTCTGCAAATTTAGATGCCATACCTAATAAACCGGCTACGATCATCCAGAACGTTGCTCCTGGACCACCAATAGATAAGGCTACGGCAACACCTGCAATATTTCCTAAACCTACTGTTGCCGATAATGCAGCGGTAAGGGCCTGGAAATGCGATACCTCGCCATGAGCACTGTCATCTCGTAAAGTTTCAATAATGTTTGCGTCCTCATTAGGTGTAGAGTCTCCGTATAAAGTATCTGCACCGTGCTTTTCTATGTCTTCATATTTACCTTGTACAACACGAATGGCCGTTCTAAACCCTGTAAAGTTTATAAACTTAAAGTAGATTGTAAAGAACAAAGCGCCACCAATTAACACAATTAAAACCCAAGGTATTTTATACTCTTCAGAAAAAGGGATTTCGTAAAAAATACCTTCAACAAACCATCCGGTGTATTCTTTAAAAATACGATCGAACTTTTCTGAAGCTGATTCTTGTGCAAATGTTAAAACTGGAAGTACTAATGTAAATAATGAAAGAAGATATCTCTTCATAAATAAATTTTTAGATTAATTTTTTTAAGATTTTGAAGTTTTCTCAGTAAAAGTCGGCAAGATGCTAAAAAAAAATCGATTTTTAAAACATGAGTTGTTAAAATAGTAATAAAGCTTAAGTAATATTGTACAGAGAATTAAGGTTTTCTATTTGTTCTGGGCGTCCTAAAACAATAATTTTAGAATTCGATGCCAATTCCAATTCTGCTTCGGGGTTTACTAAGTATTCGCCATTTTCGTCTTTATAACCTATAATCGAACAACCTGTTTTTCTCCTTAAATCTAAATCACGAATTGTTTTTACAGTCTTATCATCCTTATATAATTTTTCGACAGCGACTTCTTCTATATTAATATTGGCTTTCCCTACTATAGAAAGATTATCTATAAATTCCATTAAACCAGGAACCACCACTAAGGATGCCATATGATCACCTCCAATATTATCGGGTAAAATAACATTATTCGCTCCGGCAAACTTTAATTTATTGTATGACGATTCGTGAGACGCACGACTTATGATATTAATTTGACTATTAATTTGACGCGTAGAAAGTACCACAAATAGATTTTCTGCATCGTTAGGTAGTGCTGAAATAAAATTGGATGCACGGTCTATTCCTGCTTGTATTAAAACCGCATCATCGTTAGCATTTCCAATAATGTACGGCACTTCATCCTGCTGCAAGCGTTCTTCCATATCCTTATTTTTTTCAATAACGACAAATTGCTTTTTATGAGCCAACAATTTTCTGGCCGCTTGCTTACCGTTTCTTCCATAACCACATATAACAACGTGATTTTTAAAACTGTCAATACGTTTTTGCATTCGTTTTTGTTTTAATTCTTCAACATTATTTTTACTTAAAATGTACTCGGTAATAACAGATAGTACAAAACCCATAATAACAACACTGGCCAAAATTAAAATTATTGTAAAAATTTTAGCATTGTCATCTAGCGGCACCACTTCACCAAACCCAACTGTTGTTAAGGTAATAACAGTCATATAAACAGCATCGACCCACGAATAATCGGCTACCACCTTATAACCAATAACTCCAACTAACATGGTGGTAAACAACAGAAATAATGCCGTGTAAATTTTTGTTTTAAAAAACTTTAGTAGCGGATTCAAAAGGTTACTATTTATAATGGTTAGAATAGATATTTTTTCATAGTCTAATATTAAAACACGAATGTATTATAAATCGAAAACTGAAGATCGCTTTGTATACAATAAATCTTTAATTCGCATCCAAAAGGCTAAAAACAAATACAAAGCAAAACCAAAACCCAGAGTTACAAAAGTTAAATACATAAACGATAGTCTAACCACTTTGGCCCGAATACCTAAGCGGTCGGCAATACGCTGACAAACATAATAACCATGTTTTTGAAAAAACAATAATGGTTTATAAACTATATCCATATTTATATTTGAATTTAAATATCACCCTCGCAATTTAACTATTTAGATTGACAATTGTTAAAATTATACCTTTTGAAATGAATTATGAGGTATACATTAAGGATTTACCAAAAATGTTTTTAAGCCTATTTAGCGATTTTCCCAATGAATTTGTTACCAACAACACATTGCAAACATTTACTTTTATCACAATACTCTGTTTTAAGCTGAATTAATGCCTGAGATTGTAGAGCCGATTCAGATACCTTTTTTAAATTGTTAAAAGCCTGAACGATACTGTTGTTTTCGGATGCGATTTTATTGGCAATTTGCAAAACACTATCTTCTGATTCGTTCCTATGTTGCTTAGCATACAAAAACTTTATAGGTAAAACAGTATTTATAAGTACTAAATCGATAAAAGAATGCGTTAACGTTTTCACCGAAGCTTTCGAAGATTTTTCGAATGTATAATGGGTTTCCCAGAATTTTGATGTAGACACTTTAAATAAATCATAAAATGCTTCCAAAGTATTAGTTTCTATTATTTTTGAAAAAAGCGTGTTTTGATTATGATATAGTGATGCTAGTTGAGACAACCTAATGGTAGGAAAGTTAGGAGGGCGCAATCTAAAAAACTGAACTGAAGCAACTGAAATGTTTGCTAATTGAAATTTCTGTCGTAAAAATTGATACTCCTTTTTAAGCTCCTGATAATAGCCGTTTTGAATATCCTTGTCGAGCAAACCAGCCTGACCAAAAAATAAAGCTTCTAACTGTTCTATATTATTTTGTGATTTACGAACAACACTATAATCTATCGAATTCGCCAATGTATAAAACGCATGTCCGTTTACTTTAAGCCCGAAATTTTTAGCAAGCATGATAAACAAAATAGCTTCCCAGTCGTTTTTTGAATCCTCTAATAGCGATTCAATTGTTTTTGATTTTCGTTCCAATCGCTCAAAATACAGCCGTTCTAACCAATGTTGTAAATCGAAACGCTTCATATCAGCGAAAAACGGTTCGCAATGAATCCATCGGCGTTCGTTAGAAAAAAGATCATTATAATTTTCAATTGTTCTGATATCCGTGTAGTCTTTTAAAATTAAAGTAGCCAATTCAGAATTATCTTTTCTGAAAATTTGTGTATCATGCTCCCAAACCACGTGCAACACCACATTATCGTAAGCAATATCATTTTCATGATTATGTAAATACCAATCGGAAGATTTAACATGAATTTCTACGTTTCCAGCCCAAAGCTGTCCACCTACCTTTATAAGGGCATTAAAAAAGTCGGGGCCTGAATTAAAATTGTGCTCACCTACCTTAGAAATTACAATCGATTCACCCTGTACGGTTGTTAATTGGCTAAACTGAAACTTTTTATATTTCCACAAATAGTGTAAAAACTCCTCTCGCATAATCAAATGTAATACTTTTTTTACATTTTCATAATGTCGTTTTAAAAATTAAAGTCCTTACATTTGTTCTATAAACACCATCATATGGAAGAACTTACTTTAACAACACCTGCGCTATTATTTTCGGCTATTTCCTTAATCATGCTAGCATACACAAATCGGTTTTTAGCATATGCATCGGTTATTCGAGAATTACATGCCAAGTACAAAAAGAATAAAGACAAGGTACTGTTTGCACAAATAAAAAATATTAAACGACGGCTTTATTTAACCCGATCTATGCAGATTTACGGCATTAGCAGCTTATTTTTATGCGTATTTACCATGTTTTTAATATATATACAGCAGCAAACACTGGCGATTTGGGTATTTGGAGTTGCCTTAATCTTGTTAATCATTTCGCTTGGATTGCTTATAATGGAAATTCAAATTTCGGTTAAAGCTCTAGAACATCATATTAGTGATATTGAAATGAATTAAGGTTCGAAGCCAAAAGCAATGAAGAAACATAAATTTAAAACGTTAACCCTTAAATCATTGAACATTTTACCGAGTCGTATTGGTTATTTTCTTTATCACAACATTCAATCCCATTCATTTCAAAATTTTCAAAATTTTATTGGTCCGAATACCAACAGTCTAAACCATATTATTCGTCTCCTTTCTAAAAACGGCATACAACTAAAGCATAAACACGTCCTCGAAATTGGTTCCGGATGGCACCCTGTTTTACCTTTTTTATTAAAAACAAAAGCACAAATTGATAGCATCCATACTTATGATTTAAATTTTCATTATCAACAGAAAAATCTTGATAAGTGTTATAATTATTTTAAAAAAGAACATAATTACAGTCCAACACTAATTGAACAGCACAAACTAAAACTTCCAGATTTTATTCATTACTATCCAAATACCAATATCATTGATTCAAACCTGCCCAAAAATATTGATATCGTTTTATCCCGTTTCGCTTTAGAACATGTTTCACCTTCCGATTTATTAGCGATGCACAAAGCATTGTATGCTAATACACCACAAAACACGAATATTATTCATTTAATATCACCTAGCGATCATCGTGCTTACAGCGATAAAACACTTTCAGTATATGATTTTTTAAAATACTCAAAAGAAGAATGGAAGCGAATACAAACAAAATTTGATTATCATAATCGCTTGCGTTTACCTGACTATTTGGACATTTTTGAACAGGCAGGCTTTAAGGTTTCCTTTTTAGAATTTGAGAAAATCGACACATCAAGTCCTAAATACAAAGCTTTTAAAAAACTACATATTCACGAAGATTTTAAGAAGTATTCCGAAGAAGAATTATTAGCCGGTTCTATTAATGTTTTACTTCAAAAATAAAATAGCAATGAACTGATTACTCAAATCGAATCGCTTTTACTGGTGAAATTTTAGTGATAATGTACGAAGGTACCAACAGCATGAATAAACATAATACTAAGGTTCCAGCATTTAAAGCAATAATGTAACCCACATTTATATAAACAGGTGCTTCAGTTACATAATAAACACTTGGGTCGAGCGGAAACAATTTTAAATATTTCTGAGCAAACAAAAGACTTAATCCTATTAAATTTCCCCAGAATAACCCCAGTAAAATAAGATAACTGGCATTATACAAAAACAGTTTTCTAATGCTCCAGTTGTTACTTCCTAAGGCTTTTAAAATACCTATCATTTGGGTGCGTTCAAGAATTAAAACCAGTAACGCTGTTATCATGTTAATACCTGCCACCAAAATCATAATCCCAATAATACCATAAATATTGGTATCGAAAATGCCGATCCACTCAAATATAGAAGCGTATTTTTCAGTTATGGTTAAACTATTTAATGTTGATGGAGTATTCTGATATATTTCTATACCTTTTTCTTGAAGCTGATTGTAATCGTCAATAAACACCTCGAAGCTCCCCACTTGATCGTCGTCCCATTTATTAATGCGCTGCATGTGGCGGATATCTCCAATAACGTACTGTGCATCTAAATCTTGAAAGCCCGAATTATAAATCCCTACAATATGATAACTTATAATATTTGGTAATTTTTCGGGATCATCTTTAGGAAATACCATCTGAAATGTATCGCCTAACTTAAATTTTAATCGGTTTGCCAGATAACGACTAACTAAAACATCTTCATTTCTTTTTTCAGTATAATCGGGTAATCGTCCTTCCACTAAAAACTCCTTAAAATAACGCCAGTCATAATCGGCGCCTACGCCTTTTAAATAAGCTCCTTCAAAATCGGTTTCTGTTCTTATAACTCCAAATTTTGCAGCTACGGCCTGTACATGCCTTACGCCCTCAACAGCATTAAAACTTGGATAAAAATCCTGGTTTTTTGAAATAGGAAATAAACTTTCTAGCGAATTGTTACTATCGTAGTTAGTAATATTTACGTGCCCATTAAATGCCACGACTTTATCTCGTATTTTTTGCTGAAGTCCTACACCTGTGGCAATGGCAATCATCATAACAACAATTCCTATGGTAATTGCTGCAATACCTATTTTTATAATTGGTGCCGAAACACTACTTTTATACGCTTTACTACCAATTATACGTTTAGCTATAAAATACTCGAAATTCAAAATGTGTTATGCGATTTAATGTTTTCAAAAATACAGTTTTATTATTTGTTTTAGTTATCATTTCGTGTGCGAATAAGACAAAAAATATATCTTTCAACAGAATTAACAAGCACGAAGCTGCCTTTCAAAGTCGAAACAATGAAACTATTGTAATTGGGGCTAACCAAACCGAACGCTATTTACCAATGCTACAAGGTAAAAGCATAGGAGTTGTTGCAAACCAAACCTCTGTTATTTTCAAAACTAATAATACATATAAGCACTTAGTAGACTCTTTAGTCGATTTGAACCAAAACATTAAAACAGTTTTTGCTCCTGAACATGGGTTTAGAGGAAAAGCCGATGCCGGCGAGCATGTTAAAGATGGTATTGACACAAAAACAGGAATTCCTATTATTTCATTATATGGCGATAATAAAAAACCAAAACCTGAGCAGCTTATAAATTTAGATCTTGTTATTTTTGACATACAAGATGTTGGGGCACGTTTTTACACCTATATATCAACACTACATTATGTTATGGAAGCTTGCGCCGAGCAAGGTATTCCGGTTCTTATTTTAGACCGCCCAAATCCCAACGGACATTACATAGATGGTCCTACTTTAAATCCTAAAAACAAAAGTTTTGTGGGTATGCATCCAATACCTGTCGTGCATGGCATGACTATTGGTGAATATGCAACTATGGTAAACGGTGAACACTGGCTAAAAGATGGAATACAATGCGAATTAAACATTATTAAAGTCATGCATTACAATCATAATAAATGGTATAGCTTACCTATAAAGCCAAGTCCTAATTTACCTAATGATGTTGCTATTAATTTATATCCAAGCCTATGTTTTTTTGAGGGCACTAACGTTAATGCCGGACGTGGCACGAATACACAGTTTCAGGTTTTTGGCAGTCCGTTTTTAAAAAGCGATACCTTTAAATACACCTACACCCCAAAAGCTAACGCTGGCGCCAAGTATCCAAAGCATCAAAATACATTATGTTATGGTATGAATTTAACAGATCAAAGGCACTTAAACCATTTAAACTTACAGTGGTTAATTGACGCCTATAAAAACACTCCTGATAAAGCTACGTTTTTTAATTCCTTTTTTATTAAACTAGCAGGAACAGATGTACTACAAAAACAAATTGAGTCTGGTTTATCAATGAATGCTATAAAAGCAACCTGGCAAAAAGACCTTGATGATTTTAAAAACAAACGAAAAAAATATCTGTTATATAATTAAAACTTATGAAACGATTCATCCCAATTTTACTACTTTGTTGTTCATTGGGTTCCCCTAAAGCCCAAACTCTGGATTCCATAACGCTAGACAAAGCAAAAAAAATAGCGACCGACTTTCTTAAAACTGAACATATTCCAGGCATGGCTATTTCGGTATCACAATGCGGAAAAACTATCTTATCCGAAGGTTTTGGTTTTTCTAATATTAACACTAAAACACCCGTAAATCCTGAACAAACTATTTTTAGAATAGCCAGTGTTTCTAAATCTATAACCGCTGTAACCTTAGGTACTTTAGTTGATAATGATATTATAGAACTCAATAAAAGTGTTTATCATTATTTGCCCAACTATCCAAAAAACAACCACGATTTTACTGTTAAACAATTAGGTGGAAACCTAGCAGGAATCAGGCATTACAAAAACAATAAAGAATTTACTTTAAACAAAGAAATGAGTATTTCTTTAGGATTAAACTTATTTAAATTTGACCCTTTATTATTTAAACCAGGAACTAAATATAAATACAGCACCTTTGGATATGTTTTGCTTAGTGAAGTGATGCAAACTGCGGCAGAAACACCTTTTAACAAGCTTGTTGATTCCTTAGTTTTTAAACCACTAAACATGACGCATTCATTTATGGAACACACAAGTGAAACACACAAAAATATTACCACTTTTTACCGGTTAAATCTTTTGAACAAACCCGTTGAATCCAAACCTGTTTCAAATGAATATAAAGTTGCTGGTGGCGGAATTTTATCCACTTCGGAAGATCTCATTAAATTTGGAAACGAAATAATCTACCCTAAAATTATTTCTGCAAAAACGCGAGATCAACTTACTACATCACAACGCTTAAATAATGGGTACAAAACAGGATACGGGATAGGATTTTCGAGCCAAACCTCAATAAAAGGAACACCTAAATATTTTCACACAGGTGGAGGTATTGGCGCTTCTAGCATAATTTATATTTTTCCAGAAGAAGAAATTGTAATTTCTATTCTAAGTAATTTAAGTGGGGTGAATATGATTCCGTTAGGAAAATCGCTGGAAAACGTGTTTTTAAAGTAGCCACTTATTTAATACGTTTTTTCATGGCTTCAACAATATTAAACGCTGCTGGGCAAATAGCCACATTTTTCATCGTTAAATTAGATATTTGCTGAAACTTCTTTCTATCGGTATGTGGATATTCCCGACAAGCCTTAGGGCGCACATCGTAAATCATACAATAATTTTCGGCATCTAAAAACGTACATGGTACCGATTGTAGCACATAATCGTTATCTGAATCTATTCGCAAATACTGATTAATAAACTGCTGTGGTTTCAATTTTAAAAACTTCGAAATACGCTCAATATCTTTATCGGTAAATAAAGGCCCTGTTGTTTTACAGCAATTAGCACATTGTAAACAATCGGTTCGGCTAAACTCTTCATCATGCAATTCCTGCATCGTATAATCTAAATCTTTAGGAGGCTTACTTTTTAGTTTCTTAAAGAATTTTTTATTCTCGTTATGCTTATCTTTGGCGAGCTTTGGAAGATTTTTAATAATGTCTTGCATAGTGCAAAAATAGGCAAACTTTACAAACAATTAACAGAATCCTGCCTTCGCAGGAAATAACTATGAAGGATTTATTCGGAAAAGCTTTATTAGACTTCCAAAACGGAAATTATACTGAAGATATTATTACCTCAACCAGTATTTCGGGCGATGATGAACTCCCCCTTCCCTACCTGTTTCGAAATTTTAAAGAAATGCCTAAACTGGAGCAAAAAGCATTGCAATTAGCTAAAGGAAAAACCTTAGATGTGGGTTGTGGTGCCGGAAGTCATAGTTTGTATTTACAAGATAAAAACATAAATGTAAAAGCCATCGACATTTCTAAAGGCGCTATAGAAGTCGCAAAACAACGAGGGGTGCAACAAACTGAAGTTAAAGCACTTTTAGATGAAAATGACACTTTTGACACTATTTTATTACTTATGAATGGCACTGGAATTTTTCAGGAAGCGTCGCAGGTTTCAAAATACCTCTCGCATTTAAAAAGTTTACTAAACGCCAACGGACAAATTTTAATTGATTCTTCGGACATAAAATATATGTATGAAGATGAAGACGGTGGTTTTTGGATAGACACCAATGCAGAATATTATGGCGAACTCGATTACTATTTAAGCTATAAAGGCGTAGAAGAAACCCCTATGAAATGGTTGTATCTGGATTTTAACAATTTAAAAATGACCTGTGAATCATTGGATTTAAATTGCGAGCTCATACTAGAAGGGGAGCATTTCGATTATTTAGCCAGAATTTCTAAAAAACACTGAACCACCTAAATTTAAAACTCATAAATTAATAAAGCACCGCTAAATGCGGTGCTTTATCTCATAATAACTCATGCAGCAAATTTCTATTTAGCTGCATTTAATAATTCATCCAACTGCTCCTTTAATAATGGGTTTGAAGGACGCATGGCATCGGTTGATATAATTTTACCTGCCTTATCAAACAGTAAAAATCTTGGAATAGCATTCACTTCGTAATTCTTAGTAATTCCAGATGCAAAATCCTTATCGGCCATTAACTGTACTCCACCCAAATCTTCCGATTTCACAAAATCTTTCCACTTTTGTTTATCGGCCATTTTATCTACCGAAATACTCACGAAAACAATGTCTTTCCCTTCGTACTGATGCTCTAATTCTTTCAAATAAGGAATTTGCTTTTTACACGGACCACACCAGGTTGCCCATATATCGATATAAACATATTTTCCTTTAAAATCGGTAAACGAAACTGGCTTACCATTTATATCCTCATACGTAAATTCGAAACCAGCTTGCCCTTCTTCCTTATGTAATTGCTTTTCGTATTCTAAAATATAATCCTGACTTTTCTCAGATGTTAAATACGGATAAAGCGGCGGAATAACCTTTTTATATTCTTCAGGTTTTAACCTTAGTCTCTGAAGCGATTCCAGTATATAAACCTCCTTTAACCTGTTTCCTGAAATGTGTTTTATATCACTGTTTATTGTCTCATGCTTTAAAGTTGGCGTATCGGCATGAAAACGGTAATAGGTAAAATAACTAGACATACACAATACCCCATTATCTAATTTTAAAATATCAGCATTCGAAAACTTAATATCTGCGTTGTATACTTCTTCGAATATTTTCGGGCGGTTATCTTTTTCAGGGTGTGCTATTCTGGGTAATCTGAAAAATAAAAACAACTCATTTTCAAAATCCGTTTGAACAGCAAGCTTTAAAAGCTCATTAAAAGCTTCATCTTTGGTGTTTATTTTATTCTTTAAATTGGCTACTTTCTTAATCCCTTCATTTTCTAAAAATGGATAAAAATCTTCATAGGTTTTTAAACATCCTAATCGATTATATTCTCTAAAAGCATTATTAAGATTGTTGGCTTCTTGTACTAAATCATTATGCCCATTATTTTTTCCTTTTAAAACATAATCATTTTCATTAACATCCATTTTAACTTCTAATCCTGGCTCAATATATAATCGAATAACCTGACCTCTTGATCGGTTGTTATATTGGCCGTAATCAACATAGAAGAACCCAGGTTCTGTTACTGGTATTTGAAATCCAAAATCACCTTCATTATTTACTTTTGTTGTTGCGTAAACTTCGGCTTTTCCATCAACGACATGATGTAATGTTACGGCTTCTGCTTTCAACTCGACATTTAAATGCCCTGTGATGGTCGTTAAATTTGATTTTGATTTAGCCTGTAACAGGTTTAATGCAAATATGCTGGATAATAGCACATTTAGTAATTGTTTTGTAATCATCTTATTTGTTTAAGTTGTTTATATTTTGATGTGTTTTTAGATTATACATCTCTAATAGTTATACTTTGTTTTTTTTCAATACCATTATGGTATTTTAAATTTTAACATAACTATAACGTCTTGGATATAGAAAAGGCTATCTAAAATATATTTGAAATTGGCGTACTGAATTTAGAAGAACAATAAAATTTCTATTTAGACAGCCTCTTACGACTAACTCAGTGCATATTATATTTGGTTTCCTTTCGCCATGTCTATCATGGCCGACAATTCGGCAACCATGCTATCTTTACCGCCTTTAAAACCTACGACTTTAAATCTTAAATTTCCGCTAGGATCTATGACTACTTTAGTTGGTATTCCTCTTACCTCAAAAGCAGCAGCTGCTTGATTGGATCTTGTTTCTGCATTTCTATAGTCCATGTACAAATCGAAATCGTAATTATTATCTTTTAAATAATTAATAGCTTCTTCTAAAGCATTTTTACTCTTTTCGAATGTATGTACAAATAAAAACATCACGCTTTCATCATCTTTAAATTTGTTGGCAGCGGCCTGCATACCCGGGAAAGATGCTTTACATGGCCCACACCACGTTGCCCAAAAGTCTATCACTAATGTTTTACCTTTTAAATCTTTATTAGTTACTTCGTTACCGTTTACATCCTTAATGACAAACTTAGGTGCAGGTTCATTAATTACAATTTCTTTTACATGAGAAAGAATGTCTTCATTCATTTCTTTCATTAAGCCATTGTAGTAAACTTTAAAATTAGATTTACCTTTTGCTTCATAAGCTTTTTGAAGATAATATTTCGTATCTGTTCGGGGTCTACCTTTAATAACGGCTTGTTCTAAAACAGGTACAGCTTCCTCGTACACCTCACATTTTGCCAACATCGTTGCATAATTTAAATTTTGTGAACCAAATGCATCAGACGACATACTTTTTAATTCATGGATTATGTTTACCGCCTCGGCTTTATTTCCTTGTTGAAACTGTGCAATAGCCAAATTATACTTAACCCGTTTAAAAATTTGATTATCCTTATTCCAAGCTTGATTTCCCCAGGTTTCCTTGTTTTTATTATACTTAGAAAGTTCGCTCTCCAGTAAATCAGTAATATCCAAATCGATATCGGATTTTGCAGCTTCGCCAGAAATGACATCCAAAGCTAAATATCGAAACACATTTGACTCCTCCATTGCTTGCTGATACCCTATTGCCTCATTTAAATTTCCATTATCCACCTGAAACCTAACCATAGAATAATAAGCACTGTTCATATATTTACTCGGAAACCTTTTTTTCATGTCATCTAAAAGTCTCACTTTTTCTTCCGGGTTGGTTTCTGCGTTCATAACCGAGGTTGCCCTAAGCGAAGCATAGTAACCATTTGGAAATTTATCGACCGCATCATCTTTAACCTCTGTTACTTTTTCTTTATTCTTTTTAGAACTATAATAAGCAACTACTTTTTTATAATCGCCTTCATCCTTACTCTTTAAAAGAAGTTTAATTGTTTTGCTAGCTTCTTCAGTATTTAATTGATTTAATTGTTCCTGAGTGATCTCGCTTGCTTTTTTTACTGAAGAGCAACCTACAAGTATCAAGCCTGACAATCCTAGTATTAAATGTATTTTTTTCATGTTTTTAGTTTTTTTGTTTTAATAAAGAATCGAATTGTTCTCTAATTAATTTATTTGAAGGTCTTAAGGCGTCGGTAGAAATAATTTTACCTTCTTTATCGAATAGTAAAAACCTTGGAATAGAACGAACTTCATAATTTTTAGCTATTCCAGAACTAAAGGCATTATCGACCATTAATTGAACGCCTCCAAGACTTTCGGTATTAACAAAATCTTTCCATTTTTGAATATCTTCCGGTTTATCTAAAGAAATACTCATAAACACAATATCTTTTCCTTTATAGTCATGTTCTAATTCCTTTAAGAATGGAATTTCATTTTTACAAGGTTTACACCAGGTAGCCCATAAATCGATATACAAGTATTTACCTTTAAAATCGTTAAAAGACACTGGTTTATCATTAACATCTTGATATTCAAATTCAAAACCGGGTTGTCCTACCTCTTTATGCATATCCTTTTCGTACTCTACGATATAGTTCTTACTTTCTTCGGATGTTAGATATTGATACAATGGAGGCATAACCTTTTTGTATTCTTCTGGTTTTAAGCGTAAACTTTTAAGTGCATCCATGATATAAACTTCTTTTAAAGCTTCATGCGATATACTTTTAAGATCGGTATCGATAATATCTACTTTATCCATTCTTACTGAAGGAAAAAATCGATTAAAATAGTAACAATAACCATTCATCCAGGTTAAACCATTATCAAGCTTTAAAATATCGGGGTCGGAAAATTTAATTCCAGACACATACATATCTTTATAAAGTTGCGGATGTTCTTCTTGTTTAGGGTGAGCCATGCGAGGCAAGCGAAAGAAATAATATAATTCGTTTTCAAAATCAGACTGCACCGCCAATTTTAAAAGTTTATTAAATGCTTCATCTTTTGTGTTTATCAATTTTTTAAAATTCTCAACCATTTCCACACCTTCATTTTCTAAAAATGGAAAGAAATCTTTGTAGGTTATAGCTCCTCCAAGCTTATTATATACTCTAAATTTATTATGAATTTCATTCGCCTTTTGCACTAAACTGTTTTTACCCGTTTTACTTCCTTTTAGCAGGTAATGTGTTTCGTTAACATCAATTTTTAAATCTAACCCTGCTTCCAAATAAAATCGAATCACCTGACCGCGCGATCCTCGCTCATTTTGCCCGTAGTCGAGATAATAAAAACCAGGCTGATCTACAGGTAGCTGAAATCCAAAGTCGCCATTAGAGCTCAACGAAGTCGTAGAATGCTCTGCTGCTTTTCCGTTAACCACATATTGTAAGGTAATTTTATTGGTTTTGGGCTTGAAATTAAAATGTCCGGTTATTGTTGTTTGGGTTGTTTTAGTTGTCGCATGCAACACATTTACAAGAAATAATGCACTGGCTAAAACAAATAGAAATTGCCTTTTCATCGTTTTTAAAAATTTTTCGTTTTTTGATTGTTGAAATATAAATTCGCTTTCGAATTTTAATCTTTGGAGGGGCTTCTTTTATGATGTATAGCCTTAAAATAAGGCCATAAACTCCTAAACCTTATATAATAAACATGATCTATTTATTATAAAAGTGCACAATAATATAGTTAAGAGGAAAGGATTTATACATCCTTTCCTCTATTTAAATTGATTATCGAATGCGGTAAGATGCACTAACAATCTTACCGAAACCATCATGTCTTGTTTCTAAAATTAAATCGCCATTAACCGGTGGTACGGTGTAACGTTCTACTGCGCCGTTCTGGGCACCGCTATCGTAAGTATACACATGTAAATCGTTGGCATATTCACGTGGTATTCTATTTCTTCCTTCAAACTTCATTAAAGTAATTTCTTCATTACCTTTATCTAATACCAGTTTAGATGTTTTTAAACTAAAGTCGTACTCATACACTTTACTTCCAACATTATAAAGTAAATAACCAAATTCAGGACTTACCGCAAAATTTTCTGCTTGATTCATATCGGCAGCAATTTCGGCTGGTATTTCTGCATAATACGCTTGATTTACGGCTCCAAAAAGACTTACTGTCATTCTAGCTAAATAAAGTTTCGAATCTGCAGGGTCTTTTAATATAGCATGAACCTCTCCACCATTGTATTCGGTACGGGTCATATAAAGTAAATCTTTCCCTGTGTTATAATCGAACAATGTGCCATTAGGTAACAAACTACAACTTTGTTGGTTATAGGTGTGTTTAAGGAAGCGTTGATTATCTTCGTCGTAAAGAATATTTAAAAACAAATAACAATCGGCCACAAATGGCGCTGCTTTAAAGTACTCTGCCTCACTTACCACCGTATTAATTGGAATTGAATACTGATATTGAAACGTTCTAAAATAATAGTATAGATTACCATCCTTACCCATTAAAGATGTATTCGATCCAAATGATGATATGTTTATAAAATCCGCCTCAAAATCGGTTGGTGCCGAGGCATCTAACATTTCATACGACAAGTAATACTCTGGCTTCCAATCGAAAGTGTCAGGATGTATTTTTGTTGTCCCTGTTCCATCTGTACTTACGTAAACACCATAAAAACCATATTCATAAGGGTAACAGTATACAAATTTAGGTGCACCTTCAAGTTTTAACGAAGAACCTGCATAATCTAAAACATCCTTAATAGGTGTGTATTCTCCACTAATTAATGATAACATATCTAATCGTGCCGTACCATTATCGTCACATAATAGCATATAACCTTCATAAATCGCACTGTTTACGTTTAAGTAAAACTGAGCATTCCATTGTACGCCTGTTTTTTTATCGGTTACACGATAATGCACACTATATTCGCCGGGAGGCAACTGAACGGCTTCCAAAATTAAATCCTTATCAGAACCAATTACAGTACCTCTTTCTGCAGGTAGTACTTGTGCTGCTATCCTTACAGCCGACCAATTGTACTCGTAATCTTCTTCATTTCCTATAGCATCTTGTGTAAAGCTTAATTCTGGTTTAACTTCAAAAGGCTCTCCTAATAAAGCTTCGTAATGCGTATCCATATTACCGAATACAACTTCGTTAATATCGTTATAATCATAATTACCTAAATCTTCTGAACAAGCATTCAGCAGGCCTGCACTTAAAACAAGTAATGCCAGATATTTTATTTTTTTAATCATAATCGTTTTAAATTTTAATTTTGAACATTAGGTCCCATCACCATTGGGGATCCATCTTCTTCTAAAATAGGCTCTCCAGCTTTATCTTTTTCATTTAAGTAGCGCTGTATAAAATACCCGTGATAGCGCATCAAGTTGTAATCTCGAGTATTTTCATATATGTCTAACGGCACGTCTAAAACCTCAGAGATTAAAAGCATTTTTTTGGCTGAAAAATCTCCCAAATAATAAAAATACCAGTATTTAGGTGTTCTTATAATGTCGTTTACTGTAAGCTGAAAAACGGTAAAATCTCTTTTTTCTTCAGTTAACACATCTATTATCTCATCTCTCATTTCAACAGCAAAATCGGCTCCTTCTACCAATTCTAAAACCAGAGTAAAGGAGTTGTCTTTCATATCTGCGGTTCTGTATAATGTTATTGGAATAGAATCGACTGCTTTGTTTGCTCCAAAAATGATTTTTTCAGGTAAATCAAAATGAACACCTTGTACTGCGGTACTAGATTCTTTTACTTTCACATTAATTTCTCTATCGTAGTCAACCACATTACCTTGAACCGAAACTCCCAATGGAAAAATGGTTTCTGTAATTTCTGCTGGTTTAAAGGCAAATGTTGTTCCTAGACTATCGGGATAAACACGCGCTCCCTCAATCCAGGCACCATCTACAGGCCAGGTATAATAAATACTATCTTTTGCACTATAGGTGTCTAAAGTATCTTCGTCGCATGCCATCATAAAACAGCACAAACACGACATGGTTATATATAGAATGATTTTTTTCATAATTCTGTTTTTTTAATTCTATTGATATTTCAATTCTGAATCTGGTAATGGAATCACATAATTTTCTGGCGTCATCGTTATAAACGATCGTGATGAATTAGAATTGGCATTTGGTATTCTATCCACATTTAAACGCTTGTAATAGAAAAACATTTGACCTTCACCATAAAACTCTCTCATATATTCCTTACGGATTTCATCCTGTAAATCGGCATCGGCTTCAAGATCTATTAAACCACGGTTATATCTTACGGTATTTAAATATTCCAATGCCATTATTTGATCCGCTTCTGTTTCGGCAGCGATATAATACATTTCGCTTATTCGTATTAAAGGTTGCATAAACCTAAAAGCCATTCTATTTTCTGCTACATCGGCAAATTTGTAAAATGTTCGAAATGTAATTTCTCCCGAAGTTGGTCTAATCCAAGTTGAATTATATCGGTAATCATTTTCATTAGCTTCGAACATTTGTTCTAATCTCGCTTCGCTATAATAAAGAACATTTATTGCTCTTAGCTGATCTGAGAATAAAGCATTGTGTCTGTTGTATAAATTCACATTTTGAGGGCCGAAAATAACCTCTTTTGAGAAAATGCGATCTGGACTTCCTCCTGCCGAAATAATATCCGATGGTGCCGTCCAAGGAAAGGTTGAGGCAGCTTCGTCGATTACCACTTTAGCAGCGGTATTAGCAGCTTCTTTGTTTCCTGCATACAAATTAGCTCTCGCCTGCAATGCCTTTACCGCGTAATAATTAAAACGTAATTGTCTAATATTTGCATCATAATCTGATGATGGAGGCGTACTACCAATTATTGGATCGTTTTGCAATAATGTTTCGGCCATTTCCAAATCACTTAAGACCAAAGCCATAACTTCGCTTGCAGATAAAATCTCACCATTTTGCGCCATGGCCTTAGTATAATAAGGTATGGCAATATTGTCGGGATTTTCGCTATATATCGGCCCAAATATTCTTAACAAATCGAAATGAATCATGGCGCGTAAACCATAGGCTTCTCCTTTAAACTGGTTCGATAAGTTCTCGTTAAGAACGTCATACTTATCGATATTTGTAATTAAATCGTTTAAATTTAAAATAGCGATATAAGCGTTAGACCAAATACCTTCGAATACATTGCGAACATCTCCATCTGCATAATCATAAGTACGAAATGGTGTGTAATAAGAATCGGAACGTGGAATGGTGTAACGTTGCCCCAACACTTCCATGATATTCAAGGTTAATCTTCCTCCATATAATGGCTCGGATGTAATTTTATGATAGACACCATTGAGCTGATTTCTAATACCAGCCTCGGTACTGTATAACTGTGACTCCAGTAGTTTATCTTCTGGGGTAACATCTAAGTAATCACTACAAGCTACATTTAAAGCCCCTATCATTACTATACATGTTATTTTATTTAAAATGTTTTTCATAATATCTTTATAGTTTTACTTATTAGAAGGTTGCGTTTATACTGAATGATACAGAACGTGCAAACGGATAATCTATTCCTCGTTCGGCTAAAACCGAAGACGCTCTGAAAATATTATTCATATACGCATTAAATCTAAATGAATTCATACCTAAGGCTTTCACCCATTTTTTATCGGTAGTTCTATACCCTAAGTTTATAGACTCTCCTATTAATACGTTTTCGTCTTGAACAAATCTTGATGAAATTGGTACGGCATCGGTATCGGCGATATCTTTAAATTTGGCAACATCTCCTGGTTGTTGCCATCGGTCGTAAAGCGCTCTTCGGTCTTGATTATTTACTACACCGAAATAACCGATATTTTCAACTTTATTAAATAAAGCATTATTAAATTGCTCACCTCCGAAACGGTATCTTATATTAACACCTAGTGTAAACCCTTTAAGACTTACAAAGTTACTAAATACACCCTCCACATCTGGCCTCGTATTACCAACTACAACTTCATCGCTGTAATCATAATCGAAAGAGGTTTGTCCGTTTTTCTTTAAAAACACCTCTTGTCCTGTTGCCGGATCGATGCCTAAAGAAGGTACCGCCCAAATATCATTAGGACTGTATCCGTCTCTATACCTTACTAAAGAACCGCTATCGATATTCTCTTCGTCTAGGTTTTGTAATTTATTTCCAAAATCATCGTACTCCATTCTAATTACAGAGCCTGTTAAACCTACGCGCCACATAAAATCTTTTCGAATGTTGTTAATGATTTTATAATTAACGATAGCCTCGAACCCATTAACTTCTAAACGACCTACATTTAAAGGGTAAGACACCAGACCTGTTGACGAAGCCAAACTAACAGGTACTACTAATGGATCGGTATTCTTTTTAAATAAGTTGAATCGCCCATCTAATCGTCTATTAAACATAGCTATGTCTAAACCAAGATTGGAATCGAACGTACGTTGCCACTCTAAATTAGCATTAGCAAAAGTGGTTAACTGTGTTCCAACTCCTAATATATTTACCGTATTTCCATAGGAGTATACTGACGTGGAAGCCACACTTCCTAAGTTTTGATTTCCGGTATACCCAAAAGTTTGCTTAAGTCTTAATAAGTTAATAACATTAGAATTGAACCCTCTTTCTTTATGAATATTCCAACCAAAACCAGCAGACCAGAATGGTGAATATTTTTCGTTAGAACCAAATGCCGTAGAACCATCTAACCTGTAGTTTAAATCGAGTAAATATCGATTATCGAACGCGTAATTTACAGATCCCATAACATTATTTCGACGGTACTTTCTTGTACTATACGACGGTTTTGCATCTGTTTGATAGCTAAAAGAGAAACTTGGGTTTGGATTGGCACCTGCCGGAAAACCAACAGCTCTTGTTCCATAACTTTCATTGTTTTGCTCTTCGATTTCAGTTCTAAGGTTCACCGTTACACTGTGTTTATCTGCAAAAACGTTATTATAAACAAGCATAGCGTTAGCCATATAACTAAAGTTTTCGGTTTGCGTGTTGGTATAGGTTCCTTTTTCAAAGAAGCTACTATCGTCAAATATGGGATCTTCAGGAGAAACAAAAGCTTCTCTTTCGGTAGTTTCTTTTCTTATTTGTACCCCACCTTGAAGTCTAAATTTGGAAGTTAAATCAACTATTATTCCCAAATTATTTAAAATACTAAAGCCAACCGTTTGATCACTGCTATTCAATAAGGTTTGGTAAAGTGGATTTACTAAAAGTCCCCTTACCGAATCATCTAAATATCTGGTAATTTCCCCAAATTCATCGTATTTTCTGTAATATGGATTGGCAGTTGCATAATCGGAGAATGATCCATAATTAGACTCTTTCGCTTCGAAACCATTCACATACAATCTATTCGCAATATTCACTTTACCACGTCTGTAGATTAAATCAACATTTCCTCCCCAAGTATCTCTGCCAGAGCCCTTCATAACCCCTTGTCCATCACGAAAGTTAAAGCCCGCGTTAAATCTTAAAGCTTCGGTCCCCCCACTCCCAGCAATTGCATGTCGTTGAGATACCGCTGTTCGTACCGGTTCACTCAACCAATAGGTATCTACGCCACGACGAACTTCAGCTAACTTAGAATTATAAATACTATCCAGCCTTATTTGAGGCCCCATATCATTAATGTAATACGTCCACATACCTGCTAACCTCTCATACTCCAATTTCTCTGAAGAATTCATTAGATTATAATCTGTTAAATCTGGAATTTCTACGGTAAAATCTCCTGTATACGTTAATTGTATCTGTCCTTCTTTTGGTTTAATGGTTTCAACTACAACAACACCATTTGCTGCTTTAGAACCATATAAAGCTGTTGAGGCCGCATCTTTTAGAATAGTTATGGATGCTACTCGGTTCATATCTAAATCCACAATGGTTCTTAGGTTGGTTTCAAAACCATCTAAAATAAACAATGGACTATTAGGATCGGCTCCAAATTCGTCTCTTAAATCTTCGTTTGAAATACTGGTTTGCCCTCTAACTTCAATGTTTGGTAGCACATTGGGGTTAGACCCTTGAAGATTATTCTCAAGTACAATGAATGACGGATCTAAAGTTTTTAAACTTTCGATAACATTTACGTTACCTATAGCTTTTAACTCTTCACCTGTTACGGTATTCACCGCTCCCGTATAGGTTTCCTTTTTCCTTTCAACGATACCGGTAACAATGACCTCCTCTAATGCTGAAATATCTTCTTCAAGCGAAATATTGATTTCTTTTTGACCATCGAAAACAACGGTTTGACTTTTAAAGCCAACATAGCTAAAAACCAAAGTTTGCCCCTTACTTACTATAACACGGTACTTACCATCGAAATCCGTACTTACGCCTTGTTTTGTCTCTTCAATTAAAACGGTAACTCCAGGCAAAGGCTGCCCTGTTTCATCAGTTACGGCACCTATTACACTAAAGGCTTGTGCCGCATTTTTAACGGGAACAATTAAAAACAAGCCATCGTATTGTTTTTCTAATTTATATTGAGCTCCTATAATTGAACTTACAATCACTTCTACATCGGTATCGACAAAATCTACATTAATTATTTTATCAATATCCAATTCATTATCACTGTAAAAGAAATCTACATTAGCCTTGTCGCTAACGGTTCTCAACGCTTCGTGAAGCGGAACTTCTTTAAGATTTAATGTGATTTTTTGTGAAAATGCAAACGCACCGACATTGAATAAAATAATAAACAAATAGATTGATCGCCTCATAATGCTCAAAATTTGTGGCATAAATCGCCTGAGAAGAAAATACACTCCTCTTGAAAAGTTTTTTTTCATACTTTTGTTAAATTGGTTAATTATTTTTAGTCACTTAGTTAATCAACAGTAAATTACAACCGATTGATACTACCAATATCAGTCGGTTTTTCACTGTTAGTTTTTCGATATTTCTACTTCTATCTTATTATTTTCATTTTTATAAATTTTATAATCTATTCTGGCTGTTTTTGCTATCATATCCATCAAGTCTCTTAACTTGTTGTCCTTTCTTGCTAAACCTGTAAATATCACATCTTTAGCATTTTCATCTGCAAACGTAAATTCGAAACCATACCATCGACCCAATTTTTTAAGAATGTTATCCAAAGATTCATGTTCGAAGTAAAATCTACCATCCTTCCATGCTGTATAATTCCGAACATTAACATTATTTAAAATTTTAATCGTTTCTTCTCCCTTTTTGAAGTATCCTTGCTGATTAGGTGCTAGCATAACTTTTCCATCATGCCCCTGCGTTAATTCTACCTTACCTTCAACTAGTGTTGTTGCAAAATAATCATCGTCGCTGTAGGCGCTTACATTAAATGATGTACCTAGTACCGTAACATTGCAGGACTTTGTTTTTACTATAAATTTTTTATTGCTCTTAACAACATCGAAGTAAGCTTCACCCTCTAATTCTATTTCTCTAGTATCTCCAACAAAAGCCTCAGGATATGTAATTGAAGATGCCGAATTTACCGAAACGGTAGTCCCATCTGGCAATACAACACTGTAAATCCCTCCATGTGGTACGTGTAAAGTATTGTATCCCACGTGCAATGCCTTATGTTTTTCGTTTGATGATTTATACTGCAACACATCATCTTTATTTTCAATTAGACTCACACCACTAGACTGAATGTTTTGGTTTTTACTCGCATCTAAAGCCACCTCGGTTCCATCGGCTAGAATTAATGTAGCACGCGAATAGCCAGGCTGAATTTCCTTTAAGGTTTCTTGAGTAATTATGATATCTTGCTGATTGGAACGATATTGCCAATAAAAAGTTACCGATACCATTAAAACCAGTATAGCTGCATATTTAAACACTTGTTTAATACGTCTAGTTCGTTTAGAGGCTTTAATGCGATCTTGAAGCTTATTATATTTTTTATTGGTATTTATCGATTTATAAAATTCATACTTGGCGTTTAAATTTCGTTCATCAATAATTTCCTTATATAATTTTTGAGCTTCTTTATCTTGCAGCCAAATATTAAGTTCAATCTGTTCTTCCGAAGTTATGGTCTGCGAAAGCGACTTACTTATTAATTCAGCTATTTTAAATTTTGAATGCAATTGTTACAATTATTTATATGAAAAAAACATTATACGATTGTTAAAAAAACATCGTCTTTTAATTAAGAGTAAATTAAATGCAAAAAGGGTGGAAAAAAAGTTTTAAAAAATTACATTTTTAACAACAGTGATAAATAAAGCACAACAAAAGGCTTGTCTTTTAGACTTCTTTTAAGCAATTCAATAGCCCGAGATCTTTGCGATTTAACCGTATTTACAGAGATATCCATTTCTTGTGCAATATCTTTATATTTAACACCATCAAGGCAGGACATTTTGAACACCTTTTTGCATTTATCCGGTAATTCTTCAACAGCATTAAGTAGAATAGCATGAGCTTCTTCTTCAATAATGTATTGATCTTCCTGAGAGATAGATTCGTAATTTACCGTTTCCAAAGGTATTTCCTTATGGTTATTCCGAAGATAGGCATAACTCCTATTCTTAACCATTGTGTATAAATAAGATTTTAAATTGTTAACAGCCTGCAATTCCTTTCTTTTCTCCCATAAATACAACATACAGTCTTCAACAACTTCTTCAGCAACAAATTGATCCTTGACGTACTTTAAACTAAAAGAAAGTAAACGCGGATACAATGTGTAGTATATTTCCTGAAATTTTATTGCTGTAATTTCTGTATTTTCAGCTATCAACTTGTTTTTTTTTATTAATTCTAAGGATTTGTTAAATATTTGCTAAATATAAATTAACTTTCGTTAAATCAAAATCTCCATCAAATATTTTTATAAGGTAAGCAAAACCATAATTAATACCACTAAACATAAAAAATAAAAAAAAAGACCTCACCTAAATGAAGTCTTTTTTTTCCAATATTTGTAATTACTCTAAAAATCGAATTTATAAGTGGCTCCGGCTAAAGCCTGAAAACTTTGCACTGGAAAGTTTTGCCAGCGTTGATACCCTTGGCTAGCCATATTGTTTAGTTTAGCATAAATAGAAAATTGCTCTGTAATATGATATCCGGCATGTGCGTTGGCATCGAAATAACTATTTAAGGTAAGTACAACCGGAGGTTCAGCATTCATAAACTCAGACCCTGGTGCTATATAGTACTGATCTTTACGCTCTCCTACAAAATAAAGGTTAGCACCTACAAACCAATTCGCATCAATTTGATAATCTAAAAATAAAGATCCTTTAAAATCAGGTAAATTCCAGGCTTCAGCTTCATTATCTAAAGAATAAGCGAAATACTGTCCTTTTAAGGCCATGGTAAAGTTTCTATTTAAATCTACACTTAATTCACCAGATACTCCGAAGGACTTCATATCATCATATACAATTCCGAATGAATTTCCATACGAATAATCCATTTGATTTTCAGTTTGAATGATATTGTTTCTAAAAAGTGCCTTGTTTTTATCTGAAATATAATGTCCTGCAAATTTATAACTCATAAAACTGGTTACTTTCCCCTTAATTCCGGCATATGCATTATATAATTGATCGGTTGGTTGAATGAATAAAGTTGGAGAAACAAACGGATTCTCTTTAGCAAAATCGTAATATGAATTTTGAATTAAATCCCCTTTAATACCTCCATAAGCTATTAAAACATCATCAACCAAACGGTAACTTGCTGTAATATTTGGATACAAATACAGCTTATTATCGCTCGCTTCCATATCACTCATAAAATAAACCGAAACCCCCAAATCGAGCGTTAAATCGTCTTGCTTTAACTGATAGGTTGGCGAAACTCCTATTTGAAAATTACTATAATTTAGCCCTGTTTCAGCCGCATAACTTCTCTCAAATTTACCGCCCAAATAATCCAATTTAATCTCAGTAGTTATTTCTTCGTAATTTATAGGAATATCTGCGTTACCTTTTAAAACTAATCGATTTTCTCCTGATCCTCGATTGTCACCAAAATGCCTAAATAACAAACTTCCTGACTCCAAATACGTATCCTGAAACGACACCTCGCCTCCAAGATGTGCGTTATTGAATTTATGATCCATAAGAGCCCCATTTAATTGCGCCTGATCTATCTGACTTTCGGGTACACCATACCAATTATAATTTTGATACTGAAAACCACCTTCAACCTTCCAGGACATATAGCGTAATTGTGAAGTATAATTCAGGTTTATTTTTGAATCTGAAAAATTATCGTCGAAAACTAAATCTTCAATACCTCCTCCTGATGAATGATGACTAAAATAACCACCTACAGTTTCATTTCTGCTTAACGCATGATTAACGTACAACTCGCCTAATATCGTTGTATACGAACCAAAACCCAAAGTAGCATAATTGTCGAATAACTTTATTGGTTTTGCTTTTTCAATCCCCTCGGCTTTACCTTTTGCAGGTGTAAAAGTTGAAGCCACTGGAAATGAGAATATATTATATTGAATATCCTTTTTGGTTTCTGTCGTTTCATCATCTAAAGTAGGTACTTCCTTTACTTTAAAAGCATCTGAAATGCTGGGGGTATACGGTTTTACTACATCTATTACTCCGGTGTTAAGCGTATCTTTAGGTTTTGTTTGGGCAAATATTGCAGAACCAGTAAATCCTAAGCCTAAACATATAATATATTTAACTTGCTTTCGCATATAGTCTTTATTTTCGTTTTTATAAGATTGATGTTTTTTAATTCCCATCTGGTTGTACTGATGAATTTGTTTTTGCTTCATTAGCCTTTATAGACTTCAATTCGTTCGTGGCTTCATCGACAACATCACTAAATTCTTTAAAGTTTTCTATAACACTTTCCAAAATATAAGTTGCCTGAAAAGCATCGTTCAGGGCATAAAAATTCTTAGCCATTAGCACCAAACCTTTAGCGCTATAGTATTTATATCCAGAAAAATCTTTAGCTAATTTTTGCACCGTAGCATTAGATGCTTCATAAGCACCTTCCTTATGTTTAAAATAGGCATTATAATAAAGGGCTTCAGCGGCAGTTTCGCCCGTTGCAACCGATTCAACTTGAGTATATGCCAATTTAGCCTTATTTTCATGACCTGTTTTCATGGCTGAACGGGCTATTATAATATGGGCATCGCCCTTAATTTTGTTATCTATTTTAGAATTTGTCAGGACTTTTTCAGCATAAGTTACGGCTTCAGAATAGAGCTCTAACTGATAGTTTGCCTTCATTAAGTTTGACTGTGCAAAAACAACATTTTGAGGAAGACTCGCTTCATCTTCTAGCCGCTTAAGCAGCGGTATCGCCTTCTCCCAATTTTTAGCCTCTAAATGGTATTGCGATAATCGTGATAAAGCTACTTCGGTAAATTCATTTTGAGGTGTATTGATAACATATTCGTAGTGTGGGGCTGCATTGGCCGCCAAATTTTGTTTGTAATACAATTGTGCCACATAAAAATGCGCTTGCAATAAATGAATACCGTTTGGAAACTGATTTAAATACCCGTTAAATTGCCTGATAGCTTTATCGGAATTATTATCTAAATACTGCTTTTCAGCAGCTTCGTAGGTAGCATTATCTAAATCGGCATCGGTAACCTCGACATAGTTTAAGGTTTTCACCCAATTTGCATAATCGTTAACCCGCCCCATATCGATATAAATTAATCGCGCTGTGGCCACTGCCTGCACTGCTTCCGGTGTACCTTCGTAGTCGCCTGCTACTTTTTTGAATTTTGTTAAAGCTTGTTCATTCTTATTTCCATTGTAATAAACCAAGCCTTGTCGTAACAACGATTTTGGCACAAAAGAACTCATACGGTATTCCGAATTTAATCGGTCGTAATAGGCCATGGCTCTATCAGTTTGGTTAACTTTAACCAAAGTATTTCCTAGTTCATACATGGCATCATCACGCAATTTAGATTTTTGATACTCCAATATAAAATCTTCCAGTTCACGAATTTTTTTGGCATCATTGCCTAAATACCCTGCACTTATTGCCTTTTGGAAAAATGCATAGTCAGACTCTGTATTACTTAATTTAATAGCACTTTCGTAGGCATTAATGGCGTTTTGATAATTACTTGAAACGAAAAAAGCATCTCCCAAACGCAAGTAAGCATCATTCAATCTTACGTTATCGCGTTGCTTAGTTGCAGCTATAAAAGCGTTAAAGTTTGTTGTAGCTTGGTCGTAATTTTTCAGCTTAAAATAGGTGTAAGCTAAGTTATAATCAATGTTTTCGTATTCCGGCGTCGTGGTAGCTTCCGCTTGTTGCTTAAATTGTTGAAAACCTATCAAGGCCTCGTCGTAATTGGTTAAATTATAATCGGTTTCTGCTTTCCAAAATGTAGCTCGTGCTGTGTAATTTGGATCTCTGGGTTCTTTAAGTGAGGCTTCGAACATATTATTAGCCTCTAAAAACAGACTTTCGTTATACAATTCCAGCCCACGGTAAAAAGCTACCTTTTGATACGCAACTTTATTTTCGAAACTGTTTTTCCCCTCGAGTAATCGAAGCGCTTCCTTATAATTTTTAGACGTGATGTACGAATCGATTAACAGGGTTTCTATTTCATCTCGATGAGCCGATTTAGGATATTTATCTAAATAACCCGTTAGCACTTGCGGCGCAGACTGGTAGGCATTACCTATTTCATAACTAATTTTCGCATAATTTAAGAAGGCATCTTCTTGAATTTTTACATCGAAATCCATTTGAGAGGCATTTCTAAAGGCATTTAATGCCTCTTGCTTTTTATCTAGTTTAATATAACTTTCTCCTAAATGATAATAAGCATTTTGGGCAATACTATTCGTCCCTCCAATAATTTTATTGAATTCTGAAACAGCATTTACGTAATCACCCTGCTTGTAATATGCATACCCTAACTGATAAAAATCGGTATTATTCCATTTGCCTCTTTTTCCTTTATAGGCTTTTAAATAAGGAATAGCTTCGGCATACTGGTTTAAATTGAAATAACTTTCACCTATAATTTTTGAGAGTTCAGAAACCTCGTCGCGATTACCTTTTTTAAGTTGAGCTTTTGCCAGTTGAATAGCCTTTTCAAAATTCCCCAATTTAAAATTCAAATCGGCCTGATAATATGATAGTTTTTCCTTGTATTTCTCCTGATGGCTTACTTGATCGAAATAGGCATTGGCCTGGTTATAATCATCGCCTTCATAGGCCATGTAGCCGATGTAATATTTCGCTTGAGAACCATAGGTCTTAGAACTTTCTACGCGCGATAAATATTTTTTGGCTTCGCTATACTGTTTTGCTGTAAAGGCTGAATAGCCATTATTAAAGTAGAATTTCTCTTTATCACTGTAAGCTAAACCACTTTCATCAACTTTCTCATACCATTTCCTTGCATAGGCATATTTCCCGTTCGTAAAATAATAATCTGCCACATCCAAAAAGGCTGTATTACGCTTGGTACTCGTAGGATAGTCTTCTACAAAATCTTCAACCAAACGATCGGCGTTTTGCTGATTTAATCTTACTGCACAATTAGCAATGTAATACGTACAATCCGATTGTAATCCTTCATCTTTATGCTGCTTTTTAACATTAGAAAATAAGGTCTGAGCTGCCATATACTGTTGATTATTATATAAAGACAGTGCCTTTTGATAATCAACCAAATCACTTGTGTATGCAGCCGATTGTTGTGCTGAAATTTGATAGCTAAATCCTAAAGCTACAATTACAGCAACACGATTTATTTTAATCATTAACGATTCGTTTTTTAATTTGAAATCAAAGATAATTTATATAAAAACTATAACGCAAGAATCGTGCTATAATTATAAACTGAGTTATCAAAAACATAAAAAATCAAAATTACTTGATGCACAATATAATCCGTCCTTAAAAGTTTTAAACTATAATTTTTATGTTTTAACTTATTAATAATACATTTACATCTCAATAACTACATTATCAATTTAAACCTATGTCAAACCCGATTTTACAATTAAAAAACGCTTCGATTTTTCAAGGTGACAGCTTAGTGTTATCCAATATAAATGTTGAAATTAACAAAGGGGATTTTGTGTATTTAATTGGAAAAACCGGCACTGGTAAAAGTAGTTTTATGAAAACACTATATGGCGATTTACCGCTTACCAAAGGCGAAGGTCATATTGTTGATTTCAAGCTTAATGGTTTAAAAGAAAAAGAAATTCCATTTTTACGACGTAAATTAGGCGTTGTATTTCAGGATTTTAAATTACTTACAGACCGCACGATTAACGATAACCTGCTATTCGTTTTAAAAGCAACTGGCTGGAAAGACAAACAGGAAATGAAAACCAGAATTGAAGAGGTTTTGGCAAAAGTAGGCATGAGTACCAAAGGGTTTAAATTTCCTCATGAACTCTCGGGAGGAGAGCAACAACGTGTCGCCATTGCAAGAGCTTTACTAAATAATCCAGAACTCATTCTTGCCGACGAACCTACGGGAAATTTAGATCCTCAAACCAGTATTGAAGTGATGGAAGTACTTCAAGATATCAACAAAAACGGGAACACCATATTAATGGCCACACACGATTATGCATTATTACTTAAATACCCGAGTAAAACTTTAAAATGCGACGAGAATCAGGTTTATGAAGTTGTGCAACGGAAAGGGTAATTTTTTAACCCAAATTTTATTGCAGATATCATAATAAAAATTGGCATAAACAAAACGGATGAAGCTCTTGTTTTCAAGCAGGCTTCTTCCTTATACAACCTATAATTATAGTTTTTAGACAAACCTTGAGTACCACAAAACGCAATCACTTTATCAATTTTCAAAACAGGAACCTGTTTTTTCCATAAGTTAAGATTAAATGCATAATCTGCTAAAACGCCATACCTCGTATCAAATTGCTCTTTTTTAAAAACATTCTTATTATAAAAAATACCTTGATGAGGTAATGTATTTCTTAACCAAATTTTTTTTGACCAATCTGGTTTAACAAGCCCTTTATTTCTCTTAATTAAAAAAGAATCATCTTTTTTAAATTCATAAATAATCTGGCCTAAAATTAATAGCTTATTATTCTCTTTTAAATAGGGAACTATTGATTCTAATAGGTTAAAGTTATAAAATCTATCATCTACCCCCATAAAATACAACCAATCACCTTCCGCCAAAGATACTCCTTTATTAAAAGCATCATAAACACCATTATCTGGTTCGGATATGAATTTAATGTCAGTAAATTTATCAGTTAAAGCTTTCAAATTGAAATTTGAAGACCCCCCATCAACAACAATTACCTCAAACGACTTAAACGTTTGCTTGGAAACTAATTTTAAACATTCAACAAGTTTATCTATTTGGTTTAAACATGGTATGATAATGGATATTTTCAAACTGATAAGTTTATTTCTTTTATATTTATAAAATCATTTTTTAATTAATCTCCAAATATAACAAATGGTTCCCTTCATATCTGTTGTAATTCCTCTATATAATAAAGAAAAGTACATTAAAGCGACACTTATTAGTGTTTTAAACCAGACATTTAATGATTTTGAAGTTATTATAATTAACGATGGAAGTACCGATAGAAGCCTCGAAATTGTAGAAAATATTAAAAACAACAAAATAGCCATTTATACGAACAAAAATCAAGGCCTATCCTTTTCAAGAAATTATGGAATAAAAAAAGCCAAAGGAAAATATGTTGCTTTTTTAGATGCCGACGACTTATGGAGGGAAGATTATTTGAAAACAATTTTCAATTTAATTGTCATTCATAAAAAGTATAACGTATTTGCCACAAATTTTGGTTTACTAAATCCTAATTATAAACCTAATTTGTATACTAAAACATTTGACAAAAAAAATGTTAAGATAATATCAGATTATTTTAATATGAATAAAAATATACTTACTCCTAGTTCTATTGTTATTAATAAAAATGTTTTTAAAAACATAGGTTATTTTAATGAATCTGTAAATTACGGTGAAGAATACGATTTTTACATTAGATGCTTTAGTAGATACGATTTAATATATTATTCCGAATTTAAGGTATATTACAGAATTAATGTTCCAAATCAGTTAACAGCGCCTAATAAGAATTTTTATAAAAAATTACCAGACTATGAGATGCTTCTAAAAACTTATGACTGTAAGCACTTAAAAAAATTCGTTGATTTTGCGCATTATGAGTTAGTTGTATTATATAAGATGGAAAGAAATAAAAAAATGGTTAATTTTTACAAAACTAAAATTAACACCAATAACCTTAATAAAATACAGAGATTAAAATTTTGGCTACCTATTCCAGCTTTTTATTGGTCTAAACTTATATATAATTGGTTTTCTAACAAATTCATTAATCTTTTATACTTTCTCTTAATAATTTAAACATTGAAATATAAATTACCTTCATCATAATTAATAAGTTCTAATCCAAACTTATAGTTAGTTTTTCTTCAAAACAGCTAAATACTTCTGCCATTGCTCACTAATGGTTTGTAACGAGTATTTCTCAACACTTTTGAGAGCTTCATTTTTACATCGGAAATAGAGCGTTTCATCATCAACCATTCTGTTCATAGCTAAATTTAATGCTTCGAAATTTTGATTTTCTACAAGCAACCCATTATTCTCATGATTTATTATTTCATTAGGTCCAGATTCACAGTTAAAAGAAACAACAGGTGTTCCGCTAGCTAAAGACTCTATTAACACCCTCGGAAACCCTTCATATTTACTGGATAAGATCAGAAATTTAGCATTTTTCATATATTTAAAAGGGTTGTTGTTATAAGGAATCAAATTGACTTTATCTACTAAGTTTAAGTTGGTAATCTCATTTATAATAGATTCCTTTTCTTCTCCTTCGCCTAAAATATATAATTTAATATTAAACTTTGGCAGTTTAGAATTTGCATAGACTTCTACCAATTGAACAACCTGTTTTACTGACGATAACCTTCCTACAAATAAAATATATCTATCAATTACTTCAATAGACTCTTTTGCCTTGTTTTGAACAAAACTTATATCGATTGGATTGGGTATAAAATTAACATTTTTAAATCCAAACTCATATTCTATTTTTTTTTTAATTTCTTGAGAAACCGTATTAATACTCAGATATTTTGAATATAACCATTTTGAAACCATTTTATTATTAGTAAGATACCAGTCTACACGAAAACTTCTTACCATATTTATGACATTATCTTTAAAAACAAACATATTAAGTAGTACCTCTCTTAACACGCTTTTTTTCATTCTGAAATCTAAAACAAAATCAAAATTGTTATCATCTATTACTTGTTTTAGGTTTCTATATTTTTTAAATTTCTTAAAAATTGAATTTGAATGTTCCTTCTTTTTTTCTAAAACAATCAATTTACCTTTATAAGGATAAACAATATTATTGTTCAAAAGAATAACAAAAACTTTGTGATTTAAATGGGAAAAGATTTTTGATAAAATACCAGCGGAACGCTCGGCACCCCCACTACTCAATGTTTCAACAAGTATTCCTATTTTATATTTCATTTTTACTTTACGAAGTATTCATCAAAATCTACATCGTTAACAATAATACGTTTTCTTTCTTTAAACGAACTACTAAACACACTCCTTGTTGAGTCTAATCTTTTATAAGTTATACCATTTAAATGCAATACACTTTCGTAAAGGTGATCACACATAAACTTTCTTTGCCTCTCGTATATAAAATCGTTTGGTTTTTTAAAATCCTTTGATGCCCATAAAATAAAAGGTATTTCAAACATACTGGCCGTTATCTTCTCCTCTGTTCTACCAAAAAAATTAGCATCATCGAAAACATTCTCTCCATGATCAGAGACATAAAGTAAGGCACTCTTTTTGGATGACTGTTTTAGCTTATTTATTAATGTATAAACAACATAATCATTATACAGTACGGCATTATCGTAGTGACTGATTATTTTGTCTCTTTTTGTTTTGGTCTTTGGTTTAAACTTTGCAAAATCATCGGGATATCTATTTTCATAATCAAAATGTGTTCCAATTAACCTTAAAACTATAAGTTTCTTACCTTCTTCATTTAAAATTTTATCATATTCTGAGATCATCGTTCCATCGTAAACTGTAGCATATTTATCAACTTTATAATTGAAAAATTTTAGAAATTTAGAATATGATGCAATCTTACTTATTGCATTATCATGATAACTTATTGGTCTTTGATTTGATAACCAATACGTATTATAACCTGCGGCATTAAAAAGTTCTACTAGATTATAATTTGCCACCGCATGCCCGCTATTGGATAAGGCTGTTAACATTTTTGGAACCGCCTTTAACGTCAAAACATCTGTAGAAACAACATCGGCAAACACGTACAAACTATCCTGCATAGAACTTAATAACGGTGTAGACTCTTGAGTATAACCATATATACCCATATGATTTCTATTGGTAGATTCCCCTAACACTAAAACGAAAACTTCATTATCATTTGAATAATTTAACACTATTTCCTGTTGTATTTCATCGGATTGTGAAAATTTATTCTGTAATTCATAATAACCATAAACACCTCTCAACATGTTATGATAAAGGTTCTGTTCTATATATCCTGTAAATTTTAAACCAACAAGTATTGAAACACAAATTACCAACGCTATTTGTTTTTTTAAAGTTTTTTCAAAACTGCTGAAAAGTTTTTTGTAGAATAATGCTAATCCAATCATTATCACTAACACTAGAAGTATTTTAGAACTCAAATAAGCCTGAAAAACTTCGATAAGCTCGGCAATATTTGTTTCAATTAGCACATACATAAATGATGAATTAAACGTAGATTTTAGTGCCAAATATGTAGAGGTTTCAATAGTAAAATACAGTAAGTATGTCATAATAAGCAGCCATTCAATGATTTTATTTTTTATCGAAAACAACAAACTGAAAATAAAAACACAAAAAAATAAGTCCTCTACAAAATCCATAAAAGTGAGAATGCCTTTACCTACAAATAAGGACACAAAACCAAACTTAATCAACAGCGGTAATAATAAATAAAGAATATTCCTTAAATAGAGTTTCATAAATAACTAATCAGCTACGTTTTTTTTAAAGTAATGCAAAACAAATCCGAAAACCATCAGCAAGTATATAGCATAGCTTAATGCATAAGCTTTAGTTACACCAACAATTCCGTAATCTTGTATGAACAAATAACTTAAACAAAAATACATTAAGTTAAGTACGCCATTACAAATAACATATGCCTTCACCATTAATTTAGCATGAAATTGTTTTACCAGAGCAATTGCAAGTACACTAATAGAATCCCCTACTAACTGCCAAAAAAACAAATTTGCCGTTGGCATAAATGCTTTACTAAGTAATAATTTTAATAATAAAAATCGAAATAAATAAATTCCAATAAAGAATACTGCAAGGACGGGAATTACTAAACTATAAAAGGATTTTATTTCTCGTTTAAATCGCTTTACACTATTCGTTTTTGAAAATTGAGGTAATAAATAAATTGAGGTTAAACTTAAAAAAAACATCAAATAGTAAGTCGATATTCTATTCATGGCCTCCCAATAACCAGCTTCTAGAATGCCCTGCTGGGATATAATTAGTGTTCGTATTGCTATCAAATTTCCGTAGCTAATTACCATACCATATGCCGCCATAAAAAAATATAGATTTGCTTTTTTTAGGAACGCTGTTGAAAACCACTTTATATTGAATATATCGAATAACAGATAACGATCTTTAAACAGAAAAAAAACAACGATTAGAAATACAATTACTGGACCTATTGAAAATGAAATTAAACCACCTGCTAAATCGTAAACATAACAAAGACCAATCCCGACGAGCATACCAACGACAGACAAAACCGAATTAACAAACGCCAGTTTTTTATATTTTTGCAAACCGTTAAGCACATAAATTGTAATGAGATTAAAAGATATAAATGGTAAACCAACAGCTAAACATTTTATAACATGATGATATTCCTTAGTTTGAAAAATCAACTCGCTCCAATAATGGGAAAACACAAATAAAACCACCCCTACTATAATCGAAAACACCAAACTTATTTGATAAATCGTGGCTCTAATCTTTTTTAATTTTATTGGAACTTCACTATATTGGGATGTAAACCTTATAACTCCATTTTGGTAACCTTCTGCGGTAAAGGCGGTAGCTAATTTGCTTAAATTTTGAAAGTTTCCAATAAATGCATAACCCGATGGCCCTAATAACACTGCGAATACTTTTGATAAAATAAAGCCCGATAAAACCTTAACTGATACTATAATTAAATTGAAATAAGACGCCTTAATCAAGGAGCTTCGAAAAAATATTTTAAGCTGTTCTATCATTTATTCTCTGTTAACTTCGTTGTCTCCATCAACACCAAAAAGCGAACTTCCAAAAATGAGTAAAATGATACCATAATACATCACGTAGGTCACAAAATGTGCAATAACAGCACCATTTGCACTATCAAACATATTTACAAAATAGATGCTTGTTGTGTAAAGTGTTAATAACAGAAAAGCTTCGGTTAATATATAATGCCAAAACATTTTTTTTGCCAAAAACTGATAGGCTATAACAGATGCCAGAACTTTTAAAAAGTCTCCAAACAGTTGCCATAAAAACAAATCTTCAACAGGTTGAAATTCTTCGGATAATATTACCTGGACAAGAACACCTTTGAAAATATAGATAAAAACAAATCCAATTAATAATACCGGAATTATCATTTTATAAAAATCAAAAACTTCTTTCCTAAACTCTTTAACATCGTTTATTTCAGAAAATCTCGGCAAGATATACAACGCAATTAACGACGTAACGATCATTAAATAATACTTTGATATTCTGGTCATAGCTTCCCAAAAACCAGCATCCTTATACCCAACATTTTCCATAATATGCATTCGAATTGCAATAGCTACAATAGGTAATAAAACAGCTGAAAAAAGAGCCATCAAAGCATGAGGGCTTAACTTTTTTATAAACGGAATACTGATGCTTTGAATTTTAATAAGCGGCACTAACGATCGCCTATTTATGATACCAACCAAAGTGATTAAAAAAATTAGCGATTCGGCAATAACCACAGAAATTAGCGCTCCTTTTATTGCATTTAAGTAAATAAGCAATAGGGCTACCGACATACTTAAAATCTGACCAATAATATTTATTACAATAAGAATTTTATACTTCGAGAACCCATTCATTATTGAAAATGAAAACATATTCAACGCATAAAATGGCAATACAATAGCAAAAACCTTTATAACAAAAGCGTAATTGTTGTAGGATGGAAATATGAGATTATTAATTAAATCGGCATTAAAATAACAGAAAAATGAAACCAGTACTGTGGTAAAGAAACCAACATAAAACACCGAAGAAACAGCCTTACTTAATTGTGTTACACTATTTTTATAAGCGTTAATATATTTTACAGTTCCCTTATATAAACCCGCTACAGAAATGGTTTGAAATGCACTTACAAAATTTTGTAAATTACCAATTAGAGCCAGTCCTACCGGACCAATAAAAACAGCTATGGCCTTAGATGTAAGTATTCCTGCAATTATTCTGGTAATAACAGAAATAGATTGTAGCGAGGTAACTTTAACTAAAACGTTATCGTCTATATAGTCTATTAATTTCTTCAATTAATTGAGATGTGATTAACTTTGTTTGTGAATGTAGCAATTTAGGCTAAAAGTACAAAAACACAAAAAGTTAAGGTGATAGAGAAGCCTATTTTTTTAAAATGTAGAATAAATTAACGCATAAAATTGCGCCATTAGTTATAATTATAGGCTTAGAGACAGGCTCTAACATAATACCATAAACGACAAATAGTAAACACCCTAGAGCGTTTACTATTCGTAATTTATTTACATGTTTCATTAAAAATGACAAAAGCACGATAGCCATAGCTGCATATCCAACCCAATCGGTTAATGAAACATCTAGAAATTCCATTGTTAAATCGCTTTATTACGTTTGCGTTCAACTTCGGTTAAAAAGATTTTACGGATACGTATATGATTTGGTGTTACCTCAACGTATTCATCTTTTTGAATATATTCTAAAGCTTCTTCTAAACTGAATTTTATTGCCGGTACAATTTTAGCTTTATCATCGGCTCCAGCAGAACGAACGTTACTTAATTTCTTTGTTTTTGTAACGTTAACTGTCATATCGTCTCCACGAGAATTCTCTCCAATTACCTGACCTTCGTAAATGTCTTCACCTGGGTCAATAAAGAATTTACCTCTTTCCTGTAATTTATCGATAGAATAAGGAATAGCTGTACCTTTTTCCATAGACACTAAAGAACCATTTAAACGCTCTGGAATACCTCCTTTTAACGGTTGATATTCTTTAAAACGGTGTGCCATGATCGCTTCACCCGCTGTTGCTGTAAGCAACTGGTTTCTTAACCCAATAATACCACGAGATGGAATAATAAACTCACAAACCATACGGTCGCCCTTAGCTTCCATACTTAACATTTCTCCTTTACGTAGTGTTACCATTTCAACAGCTTTACCAGAAACTTCTTCTGGCAAGTCTATTGTCATCTCTTCAACTGGCTCACATTTTACACCATCAATTTCTTTGATGATTACCTGTGGCTGCCCTATTTGAAGCTCGTAACCCTCGCGACGCATCGTTTCAATTAATACCGATAAATGAAGAACACCACGACCAAATACCATAAATTTATCTGCACTATCGGTTTCCTCTACTCTTAAGGCTAAGTTTTTTTCTAACTCCTTAGTTAATCGTTCTTTTATATGACGAGATGTTACAAATTTACCATCTTTACCAAAGAAGGGCGAATCGTTAATGGTAAACAACATACTCATTGTTGGCTCATCGATAGCTATGGTTTTTAAACCTTCCGGATTTTCAAAATCGGCAACAGTATCTCCAATTTCAAAACCTTCAAGACCTACAATAGCACAAATATCACCAGCTTGTACTTCCTCTACTTTTTTACGGCCTACACCTTCAAATATATGAAGTTCTTTAATTCTGTTTTTTACTATGGAGCCATCGCGTTTTACCAAAGAAATATTCTGACCAACTTTAAGTTCACCACGAGTTAAACGTCCAATAGCGATACGCCCCGTAAAGGACGAATAATCTAAAGAAGTAATTAACATTTGTGTTGTACCTTCCTCAATTTTAGGTGAAGGAATATGATCGATAACCATATCTAATAAAGGCTCAATGTTTTGTGTTGGTTTCGCCCAGTCTTCACTCATCCAATTGTTTTTTGCCGAACCGTAAACGGTTGGAAAATCCAACTGCCATTCTTCCGCACCCAATTCGAACATTAAATCGAATACTTTTTCATGCACCTCATCAGGCGTACAGTTTTCCTTATCTACTTTATTAACAACCACACAAGGCTTTAAACCAAGGTCTATTGCCTTTTGAAGCACAAAACGTGTTTGTGGCATAGGCCCTTCGAAAGCATCTACTAATAGCAAAACACCATCTGCCATATTTAGTACACGTTCTACTTCTCCACCAAAATCGGCGTGACCAGGGGTATCAATAATATTGATTTTTGTGTCTTTATAAATAACAGAAACGTTTTTAGAGGTAATTGTAATACCTCTTTCACGCTCTAAATCGTTGTTATCTAGAATTAAATCACCCGTATTCTCATTTTCCCTGAATAACTGACAGTGATACATAATTTTATCAACCAAAGTCGTCTTACCGTGGTCAACGTGCGCAATAATTGCAATGTTTTTAATATTAGCCATAATAGTGCCTGAATTTAAGGCTGCAAAGGTACGTCTTATTTTTGGATTTAGTTAATTATTTGTTATAATTAAAAAACAGTATAATTTCAATTTTAATTTTACGTTAACCTATTGTATACTTGCAAGTAAACAAGAATTAATTAATAGTAAATTGCATTCAAATTCTCTCAAACAAATGAAAACTTTCAACAAATATTCAAATTTTGTTCCTTATCTGTATTTTGTAGCAGCCAGCGCCTATTGGTTTACCTTAATAAACCAGTCGGAAGGTATTTCGGCTTACCCTGTTTTACTAATAGGTATTCCATTTTTATGGCAGATTATAAAACCTAATAAACAGCTTAACTTTACACTAGGCATCACTTTTGTATGCCTATCATCTTATTTAATATTTGGTTATTTATTAGACCTATCAAACCTAACCAGTTTCTTACCAAATACCAGTGCTCTACCTTTTAAAGGTGGCATATTTGTGGTTTGCAACTTTTTAATGGCCTTGTGGATAATTAAAAATAGTTTAAATAGAGCGTCGTAAAATTAACTATCTTTGCGGCTCATTTCGAATCTATATTAAATGAACCTAAAAGAAATACCTAACATAAAACACACAGATTCTAATAATTTTTTTCTACTGTGTGGCCCTTGCGCTATAGAAGGCGAAGACATGGCGCTTCGTATTGCTGAAAAAGTAGTTTCTATAACCGATAAACTTGAAATCCCTTATGTTTTCAAGGGAAGCTTTAAAAAAGCAAACCGAAGCCGTGTTGATAGTTTTACAGGAATTGGCAATGAAAAAGCCCTGGAAATACTAAAAAAGGTTTCTGAAACTTTTAATATTCCAACCGTAACCGATATTCATGAAGTATCTGATGCTGCTTTTGCCGCTCAATATGTCGATGTTTTGCAAATACCTGCCTTTTTAGTTAGACAAACCGATTTAGTAGTAGCAGCAGCTAAAACCGGAAAAGTGGTTAACTTAAAAAAAGGACAATTTATGAGTCCGGAGGCCATGCAACACGCTGTACAAAAAGTGAAGGACTCAGGAAACAATAAAGCATGGATAACCGACAGAGGCACCATGTTTGGTTATCAAGATATGATTGTCGATTTTCGCGGAATCCCTACCATGCGACAATTTGCACCGACTGTTTTAGATGTTACGCACTCCCTACAACAACCAAACCAGTCCAGTGGTGTTACAGGTGGACGACCTGATATGATTGAAACTATTGCCAGAGCTGGCGTAGTAAATAACGTCGATGGATTATTTATAGAAACTCATTTTGATCCTGCAAACGCAAAAAGCGACGGCGCGAATATGCTTCATTTAGATAATTTAGAAAACCTCCTAAGTAATTTAGTAGCTATTAAAAAAACAATTAATACGCTATAACTATAAAATCTGAATGACAAAATATTCGATTAAACCGAGCCTGCTTGGCCTAACCTTTATATCCCTAATTTTTAAAACCAACGCCCAAGAAACCGAAAGATACACCTCCAGCAACAAAGGAAAATTCTTTGTTAGTTGGGGTGGAAACAGAGAAAAATTCTCAAAATCCGATATTACCTTTGAAGGTGAAGACTATAATTTCACTATTAAAGACGCTACTGCCCACGATAAACCGAAAGGCTGGCACATCGATTATATAAATCCAACCAGAATTACAATTCCGCAAACCAATGTTAAAGTCGGTTATTTTATTTCTGAAAACTACACACTGTCCTTGGGTATAGACCATATGAAATACGTCATGGATCGTAACAGGGAGCGGGTACTTGATGGCTATATTGATTTGCCTTTATCTGAAGATGGCTCGCTATATAATGGCACATACAATAATGAAAGCTATTTTGTATCGGAAGACTTCCTAAAGTTTGAACATACCAATGGTTTAAATTATGTTTATGCCGAAATTGCACGTTTTGATGATATCTCTTCTTTTTTTGGAATAAATAATACCGATAAATTTCAGATAAATCTCACCGAGGGTTTTGCTGCAGGTGCGCTCGTCCCTAAAACTAATACAACGCTGCTTCAAAAAGACCGTTACGATGAATTTCATTTATCGGGTTATGGTGTTTCTGCTACGGCAGGACTACATTTTTTGATACTAAAACACTTTTTTATCCAAACCGATTTAAGAGGTGGCTATATTAATATGCCAGATATCAGAACTACTAGTAATACTGCTGAAAGTGCTTCGCAGCATTTTATGTTTATTCAAAGTGTTATATCCATTGGCTGGATGTTTAAAATTTAAATGTTTTTAACGTTTAAACACAGATACGAGAGGTGGCATAAAATATATCTTCAACCTGAACTCGATTCGGGTTCTCATTAAAACTGATAAGGAATAAAATGAGATTATGAAACGAGTTTTGAATGACATCTTTAATTATTTTTGAGAGTCCCTTTTTATTTACAAAAACCAAGCTTTTTTGCTATCCTTCAATATTTTAGAAGCCACATGAAGTAATTTCACAAAATTATCATGATCTAAATCTTCTAAAGCTCTTAATTGAATAGACCGTACCTGTTTACGTTTATTATCATTTTTTAAAACAGGAAATTCCTTTTCCAACAAAACGCCCTGAACGAAAGCGACATCGACGTAATTTTTGCCTTTTAAAACATTTAAGTAAATCATAGGTTTTCCATGACAATTGTAAAAAGGTATTTTGTAGCTGTAGCGCTCCTCTACCTCAGGTAAAGCATTGAAAATAATACCTCGAACATATAACATAATTGATTGATAGGGCTCCTTTTGATTTAAAAAATATTGGTCTACCAGTTTCATAAACTACGTAATTAAACAACAATTTAAACTTAATAAAAAAATATAAGGTAAAATTCAAATTAATTTATTTACTTTGCAATTCAAAGTACTTTAATATGGAATCAAGAGACTATCTAAAAGACATTAGCGAAATTAAAGATTTAATGAATAAATCGTCAAGATTTATTTCTTTAAGCGGACTATCAGGTGTTATGGCTGGAATTTACGCTTTAATTGGCGCTGCTTATGCATATTGGTCAGTTTCTAACTCACATAGAGAATATCTAATATTAGACGGCCTAGTCTTCAAATTAATTTTGTTAGATTTATTTTTGGTAGCCTTATTTAGCGTACTTACAGCAATTTTTTTAACCACTCGAAAAGCAAAAAAAAATGGTGCTAAAGTATGGGATGCGTCATCAAAACGTTTACTTATCAACTTTTTAATTCCATTACTTAGTGGCGGCCTTTATATCCTAATCATTTTAGGGAATCAAAAATATGGTCAAACTGGAGCTTTAATGCTTATTTTTTATGGTTTAGCCTTAATAAATGCTTCAAAATACAGTATTGGTGATATAAAATACTTAGGTTTTATTGAAATTATTTTAGGCTTAATAAGCGCTTTACTTCCTGGCTACGGATTTTGGTTTTGGGTTCTGGGTTTTGGACTTATGCATATCATTTATGGTACTTGGATGCATTTTAAGTATGACAAAGCCAAGTATTAAATTAAAAATCATGAACTTTGAAACACAAAACATAAAAGATTAATTTGAGCATTATACACAACATAAATAAAGTTTTCGATCATCGTATTCGTTTAGGTATCATGTCTATTCTTATGGTTAACGAGTACGCAGATTTTAACACGCTTAAAGAGTTGTTAGGTGCCACAGATGGCAATTTGGCAAGCCACACCAAAGCCCTTGAAAAAGCCGAATACATTACCGTTGAAAAACAATTCATTGGACGAAAACCTAATACCAGATACAGTACAACCAAACTGGGCGAAGCAGAATTTAAAAAGCATATTGAAGCTCTTGAAAAATTAATACATAAACAATAACACTATTTTTTTATCATCGTACTTTGTTTTTCAAAGTACTTTTAAAACTTATATTATGGAACTTAAACAACAAAACAAATTCAGCAATTGGTTAAAAACCTCAATTACCGCAAGAATGCTCATGGTTGGCTTTTTAGTCATCATTTTATTAATTCCGCTATCGTACATTAACAGCTTAATTACCGAGCGCACCTACAGACAACAAGATGTTGTAAACGATATAAATTCTAAATGGGGAAACCATGTTTTGGTATATGGTCCGATTCTAAAATTACCCTATAAAACCTATACCGAAACCTCAACATTTAATCAAGACACTAAAACTTATTTAACCGAAACACAAACCCACACAAAATATGTCTATATTTTTCCAGAAAACCTAAATACCGCGGCTTCGGTAGACTCTAAAACCTTGAACCGAGGAAATTTTGAATCGGCTGTATTTACAACAAAAATGAATTTTTCAGGACATTACAGCCCCATAGACTTATCATTAAAAGACATAAAAAAACGAAGATATTATTTGGGATAAAGCCAGTATTCTCGTTCAAACCTCAAATTTAAAAGGCATAAAAAACGAAATGTTTATAAAACTAAACGATGCCAATTACAGTTTTGAAACCAATTTTTCAGAAAACTCACGAAAAGATCCCCTCGACGAACTCGAATCAGGCTTCATAAAAAACTTAGATACCACAAAAAAAAATAACATAACGTTTAATTTCGATATGACGTTTAACGGCAGCCGAGAAATTAAATTAATACCCATTGGCAAAACCACAACCATGCATATGAAATCCAACTGGGCAGACCCTAGCTTTATTGGCAATTACCTGCCAAAAGACGAAACCAAAGAAATTAACAAGGAGGGCTTTAAAGCCGACTGGAAAGTGTTACACATTAACCGTGCATTTTCACAAGTCTATCTTAATAACATACCAAACCTAAACCAATTTGCCTTCGGAACAAAATTTATGGTTATGGTCGACGAATATCAAAAAAGCGAACGCTCTGCTAAATACGGCTTTTTAGTTATTGCGCTAACTTTTTTAATATTTTTTCTCATTCAAACCATGAGCAAAATAAACATCCATCCATTTCAATATTTAATGATCGGGCTCGCCTTAACCATGTTCTACACCCTTTTGGTATCAATTTCAGAACATAGCAACTTTTTAAAAGCGTACCTAATTGCAGGTATTTCGGTGGTTGCTCTAATAACTCTCTATTCAAAATCCATTTTAAAAACTCTAAAATTCCCACTCTTAATTGGGGCGTCGTTAACGGCACTCTACACCTTTATTTACGTTATTATTCAGCTAGAAAATTATGCGCTGCTTGTTGGTAGTGTTGGCCTGTTCTTAATTCTTGCCATCGTTATGTTTGTTTCCAGAAAAATAGACTGGAACAATGTCTAATTAATCTCAATTTGAGCGTTACCCCGAAACCTTTCGGGGTCGCGCTTTATTCGTAGCTTTTTCATTTTTAAATTAATGGACTCATGAATAAAATATTTCACTACGCGCTGCCTTCCTTTGGTCGGCGAGTTTAAACAAACCGTTCAATCGCTAACGCAAACACTCATGAAACATTTAACAAATATTAGCAAACTTGTTGCCTTACTTAGTTTTGTTTTTGGCACCCTATTGCTATCTACTTATTTATATTTTGGTCGGTCAGAACAATTACTCTTTATTGGGCTAAAATATGTCTTATTAGCAATTGCAATTAATAGCATTCTGCTTTTCGCTAACCTACTAGCAACTATTCCTGCATCGAGTAACAGATTAGAACACCTTAAAACCTGCGGCATCATTCTCTTAAATATTCCAATCGCTTGCCTATACATTTACATTGTAATTCAATTTAAAATAACCCCTAATTTTTAATAAATGAAAGTAAGCTTTAATAAAACTTATTTTGTACTAGCCACTACTCTACTTGTTGTAGAAATAGCAATCGCCCTATTTTTAAAAACTGGGTTTATCCGCCATACGTTTGGCGATTATTTGGTAGTAATCTTAATATACTGTAGTATTAAAACCATAGTAAACGCAAAACCAATAAAAACGGCTATTACCACACTAATCTTTGCATTTATCGTTGAACTTTTACAGCTAACACCATTGTTAGAATTTTTAAATCTTCAAAATAATACACTAGCAAAAATCATAGTAGGAACCACTTTCAATATATCCGATTTAGGCGCTTATGTCTTGGGCATAATTACAGTAATCATCATCGAAAAAACATCATAAAAACCATGGAAACTATAAAACAACATATCTTTTACAGGTTTAAAACTTACTTTGTTTTAAGCATGTCTTTTACCTTGAGTATAATTCTTTTAATGATAAGAATGAAACTAAACCTTTCATTTTTTTACCTCTTTCTTGTTTGGAACTTGTTTTTGGCTGTTATTCCGTTTGTAATAACATCATACTTATTAACCAAGCCTAATTTGAACCGCATTGTATTTTACATATCATTTTGCCTTTGGTTAGCCTTTTTGCCCAATGCACCATACATCATTACCGACTTTTTACATCTGCGATTAGGTAACCTCAATTTACTTTGGTTGGATGTTTTAATGCTTTCATCGTTTTCTTTAAACGGTCTTTTACTTTTTGTTTTATCGGTTAACGATATGGAAACACTTCTCTCGAAGCATTTTAGAAAAAAAATAGCTTCCTGCATTATAGCCATTACTTTCCCTTTAACCGCTTTCGGTATGTATCTCGGACGGTTTTTAAGATATAATTCATGGGAAATTATTCAGTACCCAACTGCATTGTTTGAAGACATTTTTGATACTATTTCAAACCCCGATTTACATATTGACGCCTGGTTATTTACTTTGCTATTTGGGTTGTTTTTAAGTGCTTTATACCGATTACATTCCTTGTTTTACAAATCGAATTAAGCGATTAAACTGTTTCACGATTTTTTTCCTGAATTCGTCTAACAATAGAGGTTGCGGTACGTCTTGAAACAAACCTAGGAATGACTGCTAAAAACTTATTAAAGCGCCCCGGTATTGCATAACTTTTACCTCTAAGCATGGCCTTATAGCCATAGGCTGCTACTTGTTTTGCGCATCCCATATTAAATGAAATTTTGTTTTCGCTTGAATCAGCTGATACAGTTTCCTGAAAGCCTGTTTTTGTTGGTCCTGGGCATAATGCCGTTACCGTAACCCCTGTACCTTTAAGCTCATTTGCAATGGCCTCGGAAAACGATAATATATAGCTTTTGGAAGCGTAGTAAATAGACATTAAAGGACCTGGTTGGAATGCTGCTAATGACGATACATTTAATATTTTTCCTGAACCCTGTTTTACCATCCCTTCGAGTATTAATTTAGTTAAATGTGTTGTGGTTAAAATATGTACATGAAGCATATCCAATTCTCGCTTCCAGTCGGTATCTACAAATAAACCAAAAAGACCAAAACCCGCATTATTAATTAGAACATCAACGGTAACACCTCCAATATCCAGCATAATTTCACTGGCGACATCTATTTTACTTAAATCCTTAACAAGAATATCCACCTTGTTTCCGTAGGTTTCCTTAATATGCTTTTGAGTACATTTTAAATTTTCTTCATGGATATCTATTAAGATTAAATCGTAGTGATCATTTGCTAAAAGCAAAGCAATTTCATATCCCAGACCAGATGCGGCACCTGTTATTAATGCAGTTTTTGTCATAATTTTTTTAATGATATTTGGGGCTTTAAAGGGCTAAAACTAATGTTTTCCATCCACATAATCCTGCAAATATGAAAAACGTTGGGTTAATTTCCCATGTTCTGTCATTTTTGCACGTTCTAACACCCCGTCTTTATCGTTATTAAAAAAAGCAGGTATTACATGTTTTAAAAACATATCCCCAAAACCTTCACTAGCATCTTTAGGTAATTCGCAAGGTAAATTATCGACCGCCATTACGGCAATGGCATTAGGGTTTGTAAAATCGGTTTCCGATTCGGTTAGTGGGTCGTAACCATAAATTGGGTCTGCAATGGTTGAAGCCCTAAGTGTTGTTGCAACCGGCCCGTCGACATCGCAACTAATATCGGCCACTACTTTTATCTTAAAATCTTTAGTTTTAACGTCTTCTCGGGTATATAAAAACGGTGCACCATCGCCATAAAAGTGCCCTGCGATATAAAAGTCGGTTACCTTGGCGAAACGCATAAAATCTGATTGATACTGTTCAGGATGATCAAAAAAGTCAAAATTATCTAATATTTTCCCATCGTTTCGTTTATTATAATCCAAAACATCTATTTTACAATATATTGGCTCATTGAAACTTTTATTTAGATACTCGTTGACGGTCACCTGCTTAAGCTGCATAGCATTAAGCATTTCCTGAGCACCAGCAGCTACCTTACCACTTCCTGTTAATAAAATTTTAATGTTTGGAATTTTTAAGGTTTTTAATTGCTGAATCAATTCTTTCTGTCCTGATAAAGTTCCCGCCTTGGGTAAATGCCAACAATTATACTTGAGTCCCCAAGTTCTAAAACCATTATAAGCCCCCACGATACCGGCATACTTTCCAAAACCTATGAGGCGAAAACCTTTTTCATTCACTATCGTTTCATGATCGTAAAGTTCGATGTTCTTTTCTAAAATGGCCTTTAGTAACATTCTGTTATAGGGCTGCTTTTTTATGGTATGGGAAAAGAAAAAATATTTTTTATTCGGAATTAATGCTGAAATAGGCACTTCTTTTACACCTAATAGCACATCACAATCTGATACATTCTTTGTAACTTCGAAACCTTTTTCCTCATATTCTTTATCTGAAAACACTCGTATATTTGAAGACTCTACTTTAAACATCGCTTCAGGAAATTCCCCTTGTACTTCCACTAATTTGTTAGGTGAAAAAACGACACGTCGGTCGGGTGGATTTTTTCGTTCTTTAATTATAGCAAAGGTTACAGACATAAAGACTATTGATTTTATTAGAGAATAAGTTTAGTTGAGAATAAAATTGGAATAATTCTTGCTCTAAAATAGTTGGATTATTATTGATTTACAAACTTTTTAATACCTTTGCTGCCCGCGTTAAGGATTGAGGCCTTGTTGAAGCTCCTTGCAAAGAGCGACTGCCGAAAGCCTGCCCCGAAAGGGTAACGCCAAACTTAATAAATTAATACTGGGGTCGACTGGTTTTGACAGCGAGATTAATTGAACGGTAAGCACGTCGTGTAATGATTTTGAAACACGTAAAAGGCTAAATCGAACTTTAAACGGCGAGAATAACTACGCTTTAGCTGCTTAATCTGAATTATAGTAAGATTGCCTAGGTACACAAGGTGTACAAGCTAAATGTCTCCGGAAAGCCTTGGTTAACGGCGTTCCTTTTAGAGGCATCGTAAATGTTAACATAGATGGAGTACTGCTTTGATGCTCTTTCGAAATTTAAGAAGCTAAGCTTGTAAGTAGGTTGTCTTTAACCAGCTTCTAGTCGAAAAACCAAGAAAAGAATAAACGTGTAGAAAGCCCTTTGGTTACTTGTTTGGACGAGAGTTCGATTCTCTCCGACTCCACAAAAAACCCTCAAAATACGTTTGTTTTTGAGGGTTTTATTTTTAGTTGATAGGATAGTTGATACTTTTTTGTTGAATATAACTATTATAATTGTAAAAATATAAAAGCTAAATCCAGCATGGAATCACAAAAAGACCTTAATATAGAGACTGTTAAAAAGAAGAACCCGCTGAAAACTTTAAAAAAGACGAACTAAATTTAGATTTTATTTAATAATAGAATAAAGTGAGAAAAATATTCTTAATATTAGTAATAGCCATAATCCAGTTAAATTATTCTTATGCCCAAGATATCAATAATGATATTCTGGGAAGCTGGGATTTAATAGAATTTAATTTGGAAGGAGAGCAGCAAGTTACAGGAGCTGTTTGGGAGTTTAAATCAGATGGTACGTGTAAGTCTACAGAAGAAACGTTAATATATAATTATACTTACAGTATATCTAATAATAAATGCACTGATGGCTCATTAGATAACGAAAATAATTATATTAGAATTTATAAAACTTCTAATAGTAATCTGGAATATTGTTTTAAAATTATTAACATAGGTCTTTTAGATGATTCAGACACTAGAGTTTTTATGACACTGTATAATTATGGAGCTATACAACCTCTTATTTTTGTTAAAAAATAAAAGTAATTTAGTTAAGGTAAAGCAAAAAATATCGAGAGCATTAACTCTCGATATTTTATACTTTACACACTTCTTGTTTTTTTACCAAAAGAACCTTTTTAATAAAACGAAACAAAAACTTTAAATTAAGCTTTTTATTTCTTCAATTATGCTATCAGCTAACTTGTCAGCACATTCCTGAGAAGTGCTCTCTGTATAAATTCTGATAATCGGTTCGGTGTTTGATTTACGTAGGTGTACCCACTCACTTTCAAAATCGATTTTCACGCCATCTATAGTATTCACCTCTTCGTTTAGATAATTTTGAGCCATCTTTTCCAAAATAGCATCAACATTAATTTCAGGTGTTAATTCTATTTTTTTCTTGCTCATAAAGTAGTTCGGGTAGGACTCACGCAAGGCTTTACATGATACCTTTTGATGTGCTAAATGAGATAAAAATAGTGCCACTCCAACTAGAGAATCTCTTCCATAATGGGAGTCCGGATAAATTATTCCGCCGTTTCCTTCACCTCCAATAACTGCTCCAGCTGCCTTCATTTCGATAACGACATTCACTTCACCTACAGCACTTGCACTATATTTACCTCCATGTTTCTGCGTAACATCTCTTAAAGCTCTAGACGACGATAAATTAGAAACCGTATTTCCACCTTCTAATCTCCCTAAAACATAATCGGCACAAGCTACAAGTGTATACTCTTCACCAAACATGGAACCGTCTTCACATATTAAAGCTAACCTGTCTACATCTGGATCTACCACAATACCAAAATCTGCTTTTTCATCAACTACAAGTTTCGAGATATCTGTTAAGTGTTCTTTTAAAGGCTCTGGATTATGCGGAAAATGACCATTAGGTTCACAATACAACTTTACACAATCTACGCCTAAACGTTCCAAAAGTGCTGGGATAGCAATACCTCCTGAAGAGTTTACTGCATCTACCACCACTTTAAACCCTGCTTGTTTTATAGCTTCAACATCAACGAGTTTAAGTTTTAAAACTTCGTCAATATGCTTTTCTATATAGCCTTCAATTTCTGTATAAACCCCTAAATTATCAACTTCGGAAAACGTGTAAGCATCGGTTTCTGCAATGTCTAAAATTTTAGCGCCTTCCTCGCCATTTAAAAATTCACCTTTGTGGTTTAATAGTTTAAGTGCATTCCATTGTTTGGGGTTATGGCTAGCGGTAATAATAATACCACCATCGGCATTCTCTAACGGAACGGCTACTTCAACAGTAGGTGTCGTTGATAAACCAATACTTTTTACATGGATACCTAGTCCAATAAGTGTTTGACTTACTAAAGTACTTATCATAGTACCTGAAATTCTGGCATCTCGACCTATAACAACGGTAAGTTCCTTTTTGGAATTTTGTTGCTTTAACCACATGCCGTAGGCAGCAGCAAATTTTACAGCATCTACAGGTGTTAAATTTTCACCTACGTGCCCACCAATGGTTCCGCGGATTCCGGAAATTGATTTAATTAATGTCATTTTAAATATATTAAGCTAGATTATAATGAAGCTGAATTGCTTCAAGTGCTGCTGAAAAAGTTGCAAGACTTTTCCTTTAGAAACACAGCAGTGAGTTAGTTGATGCGTAAACCATAACTAATACTAAACCACCCACCAGGAAAAAAACACTTTCAATGTCTATGACTTTTCGTTCTTAAGGAATCATCAACCCAAAACTATAATAATGTTCGTATAAAATGGGATTACTTTTACTTATGCTATATCCTAGATTTTAAATAGGTGGTTTAGATATTTAGTTATATGTTCATATAAAATAATTAAGATTTAGGTCTTTAGAATATCCATCTTACAAAGGCCTCCATAGCGGCATAATGCGCTAAACCTAGTTGATGGTAAAGTTCGGCTGTTTCACGGTTTCTATCCTCAGCTCTTTGCCAGAACTCTCTACTATCACTACCTTGAAACACAACGCCGTCCTTTTGCGACTGGTGTTTAAATATCCCGTGACGTTTTTCTAACACTTGGCCCGGACTCATAGGTACCGCCATTTCTATTTCGTCGATACCCCATTCTTGCCATGCACCACGATATAACCATACCCAGCAATCATCCATAAATGGTTTTTCTTTTAATCGTTTTACCGATTCGAAAATAGCATCTAAACATACTTTATGCGTACCATGTGGATCGGCTAAATCTCCTGCTGCATAAATTTGGTGAGGCTTAATTTCTTCTATCAAATCCATGGTGATTTTAATATCTTCTTCTCCAATTGGATTCTTCTCGATAGTACCTGTTTCATAAAAAGGTAATTCCATGAAATGTATATTTTCATCGGGTAACCCTACAAACTGAGCAGTTGCTCTAGCTTCTCCTTTACGAATTAACCCCTTTATGTAACGCACCTCCGGAATATCAATTTCACTATCTTTTTTATTCTTAAGAAAATCTACGGCCTTCTCGTAAATAAGCGTTGCTTCAGAACTTTTAATTCCGAATTTTTCATTGTAATCACATACGAAAGCAGCAAAACGAAGCGCTTCGTCGTCGGCTACGGCTATATTTCCCGAGGTTTGGTAAGCAACATGTACGTCGTGCCCCTGCTCTTGTAAACGTTTGAAAGTTCCTCCCATACTAATGATATCATCATCTGGGTGTGGCGAAAATATTAAAGCACGCTTTTTCGCTGGCTCAGCACGCTCCGGACGCTTACTATCGTCGGCATTAGGCTTTCCGCCTGGCCATCCTGTAATGGTTTGCTGTACTTTATTAAATATTTTAATGTTAATATCGTAAGCAGGTCCAGAATCAGCTAATAAATCGCTCATTCCGTTTTCGATATAATCAGCATCTGTAAGCATCAAAATCGGCTTTTTTAAGCTTAAAGCTAAACCTAAAACAGCTTTTCTTGCCATTTTATCGGTCCACTCGATTTTTTCAACTAACCAAGGTGTATCAATTCTTGTTAATTTAGAAGAAGCACTTTTATCTATAACAAATGTGGCATTTCGATGTTCTTGTAAAAACGAGGCAGGAACTTGATTTGTTACCTGGCCTTCAACTGAAGCTTTGATAATATTTGATTTTCCTTCACCCCAGGCCATTAATACCACGCGTTTCGCTTCCATGATTTTTTTAACTCCCAAAGTAATGGCCGTTCTTGGCGTTTTGTCTAAGCCGCCAAAATCTTTACTTGCAGCAACACGTGTAATATGATCTAGTGCCACTAATCGTGTTTTAGAATTCTGTAAAGATCCAGACTCATTAAATCCGATATGCCCGTTACCTCCAATACCTAACACCTGTAAATCAATGCCTCCTAAAGCTTCAATTTTAGCTTCGTAAGCATTACAGTATGCCGATATTTCTTCTTTCGACAATTTTCCATCTGGAATATGGACATTTTCAGGTAGAATATCTACATGGTTAAAAAGCCTTTCATTCATAAACCTTACATAACTGTAAACTGAATCCGGCTCCATTGGATAATACTCATCTAAGTTAAAGCTGATTACATTTTTAAAGCTTAAACCTTCTTCTTTATGTAACCGAACCAATTCGGCATACAGCCCTTTAGGTGTTGAACCTGTAGCTAATCCTAGAATACAATTCTCATTCTTAGATTGCTTTAACTTTATCAGCTCTGCGATTTCATTTGCAACTGCTTTTGATGCTGCAATAGAATCTTCAAAAACAACGGTATCAACATTTTCGAACCGTTTTTCGAATCCTGTGGCTTTGTCTGCACTACTTTTAATCATAACCTATCTGCTTTAGTCTAATTTTGATCTTTACAATATATTTGCTTTAATTTTTTTCCAAACTCGAATTAATAACCCTCCACTAATAATAGCAAGTACTGTCATTATTAAAGCTTGGTTTGTTTTTCCATAAATCCAATATCCTGTTGCGAACATCGAACTGTATATTAATACACAACCTAACAACATAGCCATAATACCTGCAGGTACAGACCATGGTTGTTTATTAGTTACTAACGTAACACCTTCTGCTTCAGCCTCGGTTAGTACATGTGCCCATCCAGGCCCTCCAGGTTGAATTTTTCTATAGAAATCCTGTAATACGGCTTTGCTTTCCGGTTGTGTGATAAAGGTAGCTGCCAACCAGATTAAAGTTGTTATTAATACGACTAATGGATATTCTAAATAACTTGAAAACACGCCAGTTTCTTTTGCGAATAAAAAAGCGCCTGCTGGTGTTAATTTTAATATAATTGAAATAATACCTGATGCAAACATCGCGGTTATTTCACTCCAAGCATTAATTCTCCACCAGAACCAACGTAAAATAAATATTAATCCAGTACCTGCTCCAAACACTAATAATACTTCAAATAATTGAAGTGCATTTTGAAGTAACAATGCTAATAGGGCACTAAAAACCATAAGCACTATTGTCGATATTCTACCTACTGCTACCAAACGTTTCTCAGAAGCATTAGGGTTAATTTGTTCTTTATAAAAATCGAATACGATATAAGATGACCCCCAGTTTAACTGCGTAGAAATTGTACTCATATACGCCGCTATTAATGACGCTAAAACCAGTCCCAATAGACCACTAGGCAGTTTCGTTAACATAGCTGAATACGCTAAATCATGTCCCAATTTATCATCAGTAATACTAGGAAAAGCCTCTTGTATACTTGCTAAATCTGGAAATACCACTAACGAGGCTAAAGCCACAATAATCCATGGCCAAGGGCGTAAAGCATAATGCATAATGTTAAAGAAGAAAGTTGCTCCAATGGCATGGTTTTCATCTTTAGCAGCTAACATACGCTGTGCAATGTAACCGCCTCCACCAGGCTCCGCTCCTGGATACCAAGAACTCCACCACTGTACAGCTAAAGGAATAATTAACAAAGTAATTAAGGCATCGGTATTGCTAAAATCTGGTAGTATTGATAATTTATCAACAACATTCTCATTAGTTATTAATGTAGCTACACCGCCAACTTCTGGTAAATTAACCAAATAGTAAGCTGCTCCAATGGCACCACCCATTGCTACAAAAAACAGTAAAAAATCGGTGTATATAACCCCTTTAAATCCACCAAGCGCACTAAAGGTTACGGTTATAATACCAGCACTAATTACCGTTTGCCAGGGTTCTAGTCCTAACATAATACCTCCAATTTTTATAGCTGCTAAAGTTACAGCCGACATAGTAATTACGTTAAAAATAACACCTAAATAAACCGCTCTAAATTTTCTTAAAAAGGACGCCGGTTTTCCGCCATAGCGCAACTCATAAAACTCTAAATCGGTATTTACATTAGATTTACGCCAAAGTTTCGCGTAAACGAATACAGTTAATAATCCGGTAAGTAAAAAGGCCCACCACACCCAGTTTCCTGAAACACCATGTGTTCTAACAATATCGGTTACTAAGTTTGGTGTATCGGTTGAAAATGTAGTAGCGACCATAGATATCCCTAACAACCACCAGGGCATACTTCGACCTGATAAAAAGTATTCGGAAGAGTTTTTTCCTGATTTTTTTGAAACCCAAATTCCAATTCCTAGGGTCATGGAAAAAAAGGAAGCTATTAAAATGTAATCTAAAGTGCTTAATGATACCATACGGTTATTTTGTTTAATTAATAAATAGTTCTTCTGTTTTTGTTAGTCATGCTAAACGGGTTACCTTTTTTACTTCTTCATATTGTTCTGTAAAACTTCTTAAAAGTTTAAATTGATTTTTAGCTCTATCTAAATTATGCATACTATACGATGCTTTGTAATAAATATCGTTATTTAAAAAATCGGTTAAAAACCTAAGTCCCATTATAAAAATAATAGTTTTTGCGCCTAGTGGCAGGTTTTCTAACTCTAAAGTTGTTAATGAGCTTCCAACTTTTTCAAGAAACCCCTTTACATAAGCTTTGTAAAACGGCAAATTAAAATTAATCTTAGTGAGATCGGTTTCGTCTTCGGCCGCCGTATTACAAATGGTTCTTATGGCATCGCCAAAATCGTAATGAACAATTCCTGGCATGACTGTATCTGTATCTATAACACAAAGTCCTTTGTTACCTGTATCGAAAAGCGCATTTGAAATTTTCGTATCGTTGTGTGTAACACGAGTAGGAATAGCCCCCGAATCTTTTAATCCTTGCAAAATATGCATTTCGTCTTTAGACCCTAAAACCAAATCGATATAGGGTTTAGCTTCATCAATACGTTCTTTTGTAGCTCTTTTTAATGCAGCTTCAAATTGTTTATAACGAAAAGACATATCGTGAAAATTTGGAATAACTTCAATTAAATTATCCACATCAAAATCACTGGTTTGATTTAAAAATTCACCAAATAGTTTACCTCCTTCGTATGCTATTTCTTCCTCAACAACGGTTTCAAAAGTGACGCTATCTTCTATAAACAACATCAAACTCCAGTACCCTTCTTCGTCCCCGCCAAAATATTGCTTTCCTTCTAGCGTTGGAAAAAAAGACAATACGCGACGTTGCACTTCTTCCTTGGGTAAGTTCGCAAGTTTTTCTCTTAAGTGAGCACTTACAGAAACCTTATTATTTATCAATCCCGGAACATCTGGAAATACCCCATGATTTATGCGTTGCAAAACATAGTGTGGTTTATTTTTCGTTTTAATCAAATAGGTATCGTTAATGTGACCTGAGGCTAAATAAGAAAAAGATTCAAATTCACTCTCATGCTGAAACTGGTCAAAAACATATTTTAAGCGCTCCTGATTCATTCTACCACAAATTTTCAGGATAAACGTTTGCTGCTTTCAACGCACCAATAGCTTTTTGCACAATAGCCTTATCTTCCTGATAAGTAACCCCAAACCATTTGGCGTCCGATTTTAATACTTCTACCCTAGCTTTACCAGATTTTAAAATCTCGTTTACTATGGTCGGCAAATAAAACTCAGCTTTTAAATTTTCTTTATTTTCTTCCAAGAAATTTAAAAACAAGGCTTCACCAAATTCAAAACATTTTGGTGTAAAACCCCAAAAATTCATTGAAACCACTGTCTCGGGATCGATATCTATAAATTCACCCGCGTCATTTTTACGTTTTAACGTTCCATTTATCTTTTCAATATGCGTTCTTTCCGTTACATCCACCAAAAAGCCATTTTCATCTACCTGACATTCTCCTCTTGACACATATCCGTGATCGGAAACCGTATTTTTTAGTAAATAAGCCATCGTCTTAAACTCATAAGACGTCTTATCCGTTTCCATTAAAGCTTTAGCCATACTTTCAAAAGCTTCCTTACTATAAAAATCGTCGGCATTAATAATAGCAAAGTTTTCTTTAACAGCATCTTTAGCCATTAAAAGCGCATGACCGGTACCCCAAGGTTTAGTTCTCTCCGGGTTCACATATGCTTCAGGCACGCAATCTAGCTCTTGGTACACATAATCCACCTCGGCTTTACCTTCTAGTTTCTTATTAAAAATTTCTTTAAACTCCTTTTCGAAACTTTTTCTTATGATAAACACAAATTTACCAAAGCCCGCCTGTAGCGCATCATAAATCGAAAAATCAATTATTGTATCTCCCTGAGGAGTAAATGAATCGATTTGCTTTAATCCACCGTATCGACTTCCCATACCAGCCGCTAATACTACTAATATTGGCTTTTCCATAATTGCTATTAATTATTCTTTCTTAAAAACTTAAAATACCTAACAAACACTTAAAAACCAATATTTTACAACCTTAGTAATTTTACCAAGCTTGCTGATTTTCAATTGTTTGTTTTGCGAAAATATGTAATAAGATTGACAAAAAAAAGAAAAAACACAAAAAATGTGCTCGACAACATGTATTTGTGTGTTCGAGCACATTTTTATTTTAACAAGACAAGCTTTTTACTATATTTGTAGTAATGAAAAAATATACCATTAAAGATATTGCCCTTTTGGCCGGTGTTTCAAAAGGGACTGTAGACCGCGTAATCCATAAACGAGGTAAGGTTTCGGAAAAGGCTTTAAAAAAGGTTAATAAAATTTTAGACGAAATTGACTACCAACCTAACATTTTAGCCAGAAGCCTAAAAAATAATAAAATCTACAGTATACATGTTATTTTGCCAGACCCTGAAATCGACCCGTATTGGATACCATGTAAATTAGGCATTGAAGAAGCTTTCAGTGAATACAAATCGCTGGGAGTATCTATCGAAACATTTTTATTCGATCCTACAAACAACCAGTCCTTTTCGGAGATTAATGATAAAGTTTTACAACTAAATCCCGATGCGGTTTTAATTGCACCCCTTTTCTTTAATGAAGCCATAAAAGCATTTAATGCTTACAAGGAAACCGAAATACTGGTTACCACAATAAACAACCGAGTTGGCGATGATAATGTGAATAATTTTGTTGGTCAGGATTTGGTTCAAAGTGGTAAAATTGCGGCAAGACTTTTAGAAATGATTACCCCCGATAATTCTGAAATCATTATCGCCCATTTAGATGAGTTTTTTCTAAACGCTTCTTTTATGCAGCAAAAAGAAAAAGGTTTTAGAGATTATTTCGATACCAATACAAATAATAGCTACAAACTTAAAACATGCCACTCTATAGAATCGAATCAGTACAAAACACTTATTGATGTTATAAAAACCACTAAGGACATTTCAGCTATATTTGTGACAACTTCTAAAGTTTATAAAGTTGCCGAAATTTTAAGCAATTTTCCAGAGTTAAAAATTAAAGTTATTGGTTACGATTTACTGGATAAGAACATTGAACTTTTAAAAAATCGCCAGATCGACTTTCTTATTCATCAAAATCCACGACAACAAATATACCTTGGACTGAGTCAATTAGCTGAATATTTTATTTTTGACAAACCAGTATCAAAAGAAAAGTTATTACCTATTGACATTATTAATTCTGAAAATTTCTCTTCATATTTAAATCAATAACGTTCCTCAATAAAAAAACTATTCATATGACCGTAGAAGACCTTGTTGGAACCTTTAATATTATTGGCTATAATCAAGACGAAGAGGCGCATAGTTACAAAGGCACATTAACCCTGACTTTGGATAGTAATTACCGAATAAAAGCCGTTTGGACAATTGGTGATAATCAAAAGCAAATTGGCACAGGTTTTTTTAAGGACAATATATTAGTGATAAATTTTTCATATAAAGGAGAAGATGGTAACACCTATAAAGGTGTTGCCGTATATCGCTGCATCAATAAAAATTTACTCGATGGCTTTTGGTCTGAAAAACACGGCGACCCCTTATATTTAGGTGAAGAACAATGTTTTAGAAACCTCGATATAAATACACTTCTTGATTAAAATAAACTGTTCGGTTAATCTGGTTTTTTAAATCTATTTGGATGTGTTTTGTTGTACTCCTTATCATCGGATAACCCTAAAAATACAGGTTTGATATTTTCGATATCCCACTGACTATAGGTCTTTAATAAATTATTAAACGTAGTATTTTCAAATGCTCTCAAATTTGCCTGTTCTGATATATCATTTTTCAGATTAAAAACCATAGTTTCAGTGGGGGTCACAACTATTTTATTTCCATTAGCCTCTCGTAATGCATAACTGTTGTCGTCAAATTTTTTCCAATATAAGTAATCATGTGGCGCGCATTTATTTTCACCTAAAATAAAAGGCATAAGGTTAACCCCATCAATAGAATGTTTAAGTGTAATAGGAGTTTTAGTCTGCGCTATAATGGTTCCAAAAATATCTAAGGAAATCACCGGTTTATCATAGGTAATTCCAACAGGAATAACCCCTTTCCATTGCATAGCAAAAGGCACCCGAATACCTCCTTCAAATAAATCTCCTTTTTTACCTCTTAACTCACCATTATCTGATCCATTATGCGTTAGTGGCCCACCATTATCCGACAAAAACACCACAATCGTATTATCTGTTAATTCAAGCTCATCTAAACGGTTTAAAACTTCTCCAACCCCATCGTCGACAGCACTTACCATAGCTGCATAGGTTTTTCGTTTCATATTCTGTATCGTATCAAAACGATTTAAATATTTCTCGGTAGCTTGTAACGGCGCATGCGGTGCATTATAAGCTAAATACATAAAAAATGGATTATTCTTATTTTGTTCTATATAAGAAACTGCTTCACGTGAAAGCGCATCAGTTAAATAGGCTTTTTCTTCAACCCTTTGGTTATTCCTTAACAACTTTGTTCTATGGGCTTCATATTGAGATTTAACTTGGTATTCATTTTCTAAATCCCATTTTTCAGGCAAATACTGATGACCACCAGTTAAAAACCCATAAAAATCATCAAACCCTCTTTTTAGAGGCCTCAAAGATGCCTCGGCTCCTAAATGCCATTTTCCTAGAGCAATACACCTGTAATCTGCTTTTTTGAGTACCTCAGCTAGGGTTTCTTCACTTAGCGGCAATCCCATTTTTGGGTCGTTAGGGGCAAACAAAGGATTTCTAGAAAAACCGAAACGATCTTGATAACGCCCTGTTATTAACCCCGCTCTGCTTGGACCACAGGTTGAATAACTCACGTATCCATTTGTGAATTTCACACCATTTTTTGCAATTCTATCAATATTTGGTGTTGGTATATCTTTACAACCATTAAAGCCTACATCGGCATAACCTAAATCATCAACCAATATCAAAACTAAATTCGGTTGCTTTTGTTCAACCTTAGAATTTGAATCTTGATTTTTAGACATATGTTTTGTTTTCATACATGAGAACATGGTTAACACAATGAAAACTATAACCGAATGTTTTAAACACCTACTCATTAAAAATGTATTTATTATATCCGTAAAGATAGTAATAAGCTAAATCCGATTAGGGTATCAAACATGCAAAAATAGGAGGTCGAATTATGCAAACAACCTTATTAATTGATAAATCACAATAAATTGGAGTTTCATAATTTATTCGTATTTTGAAAGCATTACTGTCTTTTTGATAAAACTTAATACCGAATTATGGCCAATATTGTTTGCTACGGAGAAATTTTATTTGATGTATTTTCAAAACACCGAAAAATTGGAGGAGCTCCTTTGAATGTCGCCAGTCGACTTCAATCTTTTAATCATGAGGTTACTATGATTAGTGCTGTTGGAAACGATGCTCCAGGTTCGGAACTCATAAACTACTTAAAGACAAATAATATTAATACCGAAAACATCCAAATCACAAAAGACTACGCTACTAGCGAGGTTCATGTAACCTTAAATGAAAAAGGATCTGCCACATATAATATAATGCATCCTTGTGCCTGGGATAAAATTGAGTTGCATAATGATGCAGAAAATGCCGTAAAAAAAGCCGATGCCTTTGTTTTTGGAAGTTTAGTTGCTCGAGACTACAACTCTAAAAACACCTTATACAAATTGCTAGAAAGTGCTAAGTATAAAATTTTTGATCTTAATTTAAGACCTCCACACTACACAAAAGACCTTTTAGTGTATTTGATGAATAAGGCTGACTTTATAAAATTTAATGATGATGAATTATTTGAAGTTTGCATGTTTTTAGACTCCAAGTATAAATCGCTTGAACAAAACTTAATGTTTATTGCCGAACAAACTAACACCAAGCATATTTGTGTTACCAAAGGCCCTCATGGTGCTGTTTTGCTTTATAACAATAAATTATATTATAACAGTGGTTTTTTAATAAAGGTTGTTGACACCGTTGGAGCTGGCGACTCCTTTTTAGCTTCGCTGATAAGCAAACTGTTAAACAATACAAATCCGCAAGAAGCAATAGATTTTGCCTGTGGTGTCGGTGCATTAGTAGCTCAAAATGAAGGTGCAAATCCCCCGCTATCAAATGAAGAAATTGATAACTTTATTAATCCAAAATAAAAACAGCGAGCAAATTTAACTTATCTGCTGCTTTTTCATTTTTTCAAGAAGTTCTAACTCGTGTTGAATCTCTTCTTTTCGCTTGTTGAATTTTGCAACCCTTGCATCAACCTCAGCTTGTCTTTGCTGACGAAGGAGCTGTCTTTCTTTTTCAGCCTTAGCTTCGGCATCTTGAGCTTTACGCTGATTCATTTTTTCACGAAAAACTGAATAATACGAATAGCCGTACATAGAGATAAATAACAAGGCAATGATGCCCAAAATTAAGTAACCGTTTTCCATAAGTCTTATTTTTTAATTGTTAGGGTGTTTAAAAAAGGCTTTGTAACTAATTGCAAACAATGCCTTTACACTATAAAATTATGAAAATGACCTAATGAAAAAAAATAAACAAGTTAAAGTGCCGAAAAAAAAGATAAACCAATTTGGCGTTCGGTAAAAGGCAATTATTACCTACTTAACGCATTCAAATCTAGCATCTTTCCATGCTGTAATACCTCCTTCTATGCTATAAATTTTGGAGAACCCTAGCGCCTTCAAAATGATTGCACTTTTGCTACTGCGCTTACCCGATTTACAATAAACAAGTACCTTTTTATTTTTATCTAATTTAAAAGCTTCATCTTTAAAAGTCTCTGAAAAGTAATTGATATTTAAAGCTCCTTCAAGATGTCCTTCAGCATATTCTTCAGGTGTTCGAACATCCAAAAGCTGAATTTTTTTTGGTTTTTGAAGTAAATGTTTTGCCTGCTCAACCGAAACAACTTCAAACTCTTTTTGAGTCGACAATTGATTACATCCAAACATACTTAACAGCATAAAATATCCGATTACAATTTGTCGTCTCATAGGATTACTTTTTTAATTATTCTAAATCAACCAGATCACCTTCCCACTCTAATATACCACCTTCTAAGTTATAGGTGTTATCAAAACCTAATTGTTGCATAATATTGCATGCTTGCCCACTTCTATTTCCTGAGCGACAATACACATAATAGTTTTTACTTTTATCTAGCTCCTCGAGAGCATAAACAAAGCCTTGACCTTTATAAATATCAATATGAATCGCATTTGGGATAATTCCGTCGGCTACTTCTCCATCTGTTCTAACATCTAAAACTACGGCGTTATCATCGTTAGCCAATTGCTCTGCCCATTCTTCTTGTGTTAAATCTTCCATTGTAATCTGTTTTTTTAAACGTTACAAAATTAATATTTAAAAAATTAAAGACTAAAAAAAAATCTAAAGTATTACACTTTAGATTTTTTTATGGTTGACGTTCGAAAAATGTAATTATACTTTAATCGAACACCCAATAGCTTTTGTTTCTTTTTGTTCTATTTCCTTTCCTGCCAATAAAGCATCTACTGCTGCTTCAATATATTTTGTGGTAACCGCATCGGCATCTTTATAATTGTCATCAATAGCACCTATATACTTTACAACTGGTCCTTTTTTGGTTTTTTGTAATACAAACATATGCGGTGTTTTTGTAGCGCCATATTTTGGAAACACAGTCTGCTCACTGTCAATCAAATATGGAAATGTAAAGCCTTTACTTTTTGCTCTTTCTTTCATAGCTTCGAAATTGTCTCCAGGTTTTTTATTGGTATTATTAGGCATAATAGCAATAACCGGATAACCTTTAGACGCGTATTTTTTATCTAATTCGATAATACGATCTTCATATTGTACCGCAAATGGACAGGTATTGCAAGTAAACGTTAATATAAATCCTTTAGCATCTTTATAATCCTTTAGAGACACCATTTTTCCATCGATATTTTTCAGCGAAAAATCGTCGGCAACATCACCTATTTTATAACCTTGATTATCTACTATTTTATCCACAGTAAAAGCACTCACTGCAATTACCAACAAAACTAAGGGCAACAATTTTATTACTTTTTTCATAGTGTTTTAATTTAAAAATGGTTTAACTTGGTTTTCTAATTCTTCATAGGTAAACGATTGTTCAAAAAATTGACGATCATCGTCCTTATATATTATAGTGGCAGGAATAGACCCCGACCACGTTGAATCAACTTTTGGTATCCAGGTATTCATATCGGCATCGTCCAGAGCTACAACTTTCGATTTTATTCCTTTATCTTTTATAAATGGCTTTAGTTTACTGTCGTATTGATGAGGAAAATCTAAGCTCACTAATAGAACTTCTACATTTTTATCCGCATACGCTTTATTTAATGCCTCAAAATAAGGTAGCTCCTTAACACATGGCACGCACCAAGTGGCCCAGAAATTAACCACATATACTTTACCATCCTTTTTATTCAATAAAGGTTCTAAACCTTCATAATCGTAAACTTTTAAATCTGTTTCAAAATCTTCATGAGCGACAACCAAAGCTTTCCCTTCCTTTACAAGGCTATTTTCTTGTTTTTGGCTCTTCTGTTTACAGCTAATAAAAATTAACAGAACAATAAGTAATGTATTTAATTTCATTTGTATTTATATTTCTTAGACCAGCAAAATACATTTTAGTTTAAAAATATATCAATATACACTTAAAAATAATTAATAGTTGTTAGATAATATATAGTTTAACAGTCTTTTATGTAAAAATTAGCCTTAAGTATTGTTTAATTTTATTTTCATTTCTATATTTGGAGCTCACAAATAAAAACATGAAAATAATTTTAAATAATATTTGGTGGTGGCACTTTACAAACTCTGGTTCGTGAAGCAGACCCCTTATGTATTTAAACCAAAATATTGAAAAGGCTTGTCGTTCACGACAAGCCTTTTTTAATATCTATAATAAAACAGAACTAGATAATAATAAAGAACTTATAAATCGAATAAACGGAACAAATTAAGTGCAAATGACAAACTATAACTTATACACGCATTACAAAAAAATTCTGGCAGACACGATTACGCCTGTTAGTATATACTTAAAAATACGCGACAAATATCCAAACAGTATCTTGTTGGAAAGTAGCGATTACCATGCTAACGACAATAGTTTTTCTTATATCTGTTTTAACCCAATTGCTTCAATAAAAGTTGAAAATGAAACTATTACGCAAAGTTTCCCCGACAGAAGTTCTGTAAGCAAATCGATTACAGCGGAAACCGATGTAGCAGAAGAAATACATCAGTTTACCAAACGTTTTGAGGCAAATTCAGATGAAGATTTCAAATTTATTAACAACGGTATTTTTGGTTACCTTGCTTACGATGCAGTACGATATTTTGAAGATGTTGCCATTAGCAAAAAAGAAAATTCTATTTCTATCCCCGATGCTTACTACGCGGTTTATCAAAACATAATCGCAATTAATCATCATAAAAATGAAGCTTATATTTTTGCACATTGTTACAATACCGAAAGTAATATAGACGAAATAGACCACCTAATTAAAGTTCGTAATTTCGCATCATATAATTTCACCTCTAACGGAGATATAACCTCAAACCTTACCGACGACGAATACAAAACTCATGTCGAATTAGCCAAAAAACACTGCGCTCGTGGCGATGTATTCCAGCTGGTGCTTTCAAAAAGTTTTACACAAGATTTTAAAGGCGACGAATTTAATGTATATCGTGCACTACGCAGCATCAACCCGTCACCGTATTTATTTTATTTCGATTACGGCAACTTTAAAATATTCGGTAGTTCGCCCGAGGCTCAGTTAGTTGTAAGCGATGGTATGGCCGAAATACATCCTATTGCCGGAACCTTTAAACGCACCGGAAATGACACAAAGGATGCCGAATTAGCTCAAAAACTGGTTAACGACGACAAAGAAAACGCCGAACATGTGATGTTGGTCGACCTTGCCAGAAACGATTTAAGTCGACACGGCAGCGGTGTAACTGTTAACACCTATCGTGAAGTTCAATTTTTCTCACATGTCATCCACCTTGTAAGTAAGGTTACAGGAAAAAAACATACAGAAACTGCAACCATGCAAGTCGTGGCCGACACCTTTCCTGCGGGAACTTTAAGTGGAGCTCCAAAACATCGCGCCATGCAACTTATTGAACAATATGAAAAAACAAGCCGCTCATTTTACGGTGGAGCTATCGGATTTATGGATTTTAACGGCAACTTTAACCACGCGATCATGATACGAACCTTTTTAAGCAAAAACCATCAATTACATTGGCGCGCTGGAGCCGGTATCGTTTCCAAATCCAGTCCCGAAAGTGAATTACAAGAAGTATATAACAAATTAGGAGCGCTAACCAAAGCCATACAACTGGCAGAAACCATATAAATTAGGGCGTTACCTTTATCCTGAAATAAATTCAGAATAAAGGTCGGGGTTTCGCAAGTCGCTTTTTTCAAAGAGCGCCAACAATTGCTCAATCCCAAACGCAAAACAAATGAACAAAAACAAACTAAAAACCTTGTTCATCAAGAATTATAAAAATGAAAAAAATATTAGTTATAGATAATTACGACAGTTTTACTTACAATCTTGTACATTACTTAGAAGATTTAAACTGCGACGTAACCGTTTTTAGAAACGACAAACTCACTCTAGAAGACGTTAAACCCTTCGATAAAATAGTACTTTCACCGGGTCCCGGTATTCCAGACGAGGCTGGGTTATTAAAAGACATTATTAAAGTCTATGCGCCCACAAAAAGTATTTTAGGTGTTTGTTTGGGGCAACAAGCCATAGGCGAAGTATTTGGAGGTACACTGCAAAATTTAGACGATGTTTATCATGGTGTGGCTACACCAGTTAACATTACAGTAGACGATGAAATTCTGTTTAAAGGTTTAAACAAACAAATTGAAGTAGGTCGCTACCACTCTTGGGTAGTTAACCCCGATTTACCTGAAGTATTGGAAGCCACTTCGTTCGACGCTAACGGTCAAGTTATGTCGTTACGACACAGAGTTTACGATGTAAAAGGTGTTCAATATCATCCCGAATCGGTATTGACCCCAGACGGAAAACAAATATTAAAAAACTGGTTAGAAAATTAGTCTTTAAGACTTCAAACCATTTAGACTAAAAAAACATGAAAACAATATTAAACCGACTTATAAACCACGAAAGCATCTCTACTGAAGAAGCCAAACAAGTTCTCGTTAACATATCAAAAGGCGACTACAATCAAAGTCAGATTGCTGCATTTTTAACCGTATACATGATGCGCAGTATAACTTTAGACGAATTAAAAGGTTTTAGAGATGCACTTTTGGAGCTTTGTATCCCTATTGACTTAAAAGAGTTTAATGCTATAGATTTGTGTGGTACGGGTGGTGATGGCAAAAATACGTTTAACATATCTACATTAGCTTCGTTTGTAACGGCTGGTGCTGGGGTAAATGTAGCGAAGCATGGTAATTACGGTGTATCTTCCGCTTGTGGTTCATCTAATGTAATGGAATATTTAGGTATTAAATTTTCAAACGACGAAGCTTTCCTTAAACGCTGCATAGATAAAGCAGGAATATGCGTACTGCATGCACCATTGTTTCACCCCGCCATGAAAAACGTGGCACCTATTCGTCGTGAATTGGGCGTAAAAACCTTTTTTAATATGTTAGGGCCTATGGTAAATCCGTCGTTTCCTAAAAACCAAATGGTAGGCGTTTTCAATTTAGAATTATTAAGACTTTACGGATATTTGTATCAAAACACCGATAAAAATTACAGCGTTGTTCATGCCCTCGATGGTTATGATGAAATTTCATTAACGGGTGGCGCAAAAGTTATTTCAAACAATCAGGAAACCATGTTTATACCCGAAGATTTAGGTATTGAACAAATCACGCAGCAATCTATTTATGGTGGCAATACAGTTGAAGAGGCTGCTAAAATTTTTGTGAATGTGATTAACGGAAATGGCACAGTACAACAAAACCATGTAGTTTGTGCTAATGCTGGATTAGCGATTGCTACGACCAAACAAATTAGCCACAAGGAAGGTTTTGAATTAGCGAAAGAATCCTTACTATCAGGAAAAGCGAAAGCAAGTTTAGACACATTAATTGAATTAAGTAAATAAAAAAATTTGCTGAATGCATTTCAGCTTCACAAATAATGAGAACCTGAAACAAGTTCAGGTTGACGAAAAATGAATATACTAGATAAAATAACCGCCGACAAAAAGAACGAAGTTGCGTTACGAAAATCGTTAATCCCAACCTCGCAATTGGAGCAATCGGTATTATTCAACAGAACAACAATTTCCTTAGCCAAAAAACTTAGAACGAGCAATACAGGCATTATCGCCGAGCATAAACGTCGTTCGCCATCAAAATCGGTTATCAATCACAATTTAAATGTAAACGATGTTGCCCAAGGCTACGAAAATGCTGGCGTTTGCGGTATGTCTGTTTTAACCGATGGCAAATATTTTGGAGGCTCTTTAGACGATTTATTACTGGCGCGTGCCTCATGTAATTTACCATTATTACGTAAAGAGTTTATTATAGACGAATACCAACTACTGGAAGCCAAAGCTTACGGCGCCGATGTTATTCTGCTCATCGCTGCTATTTTAAGCAGAGATGAGATAAAACGATTTTCAGAATTTGCAAAAAGCTTGAACCTTGACGTGTTGTTAGAAGTGCACAACGAAGAAGAACTCAACAAAAGCATCATGCCAAGTTTAGATATGCTGGGCGTAAATAACCGAAACCTTAAAACCTTCGACGTGAGTTTAGAGACCAGCAAATCTTTAAGCCAGCAAATTCCAGACGATTTTGTAAAAGTATCCGAAAGTGGCATAAGTAATATCGACGCCATTAAAGCATTAAAACCTTTTGGTTACCAAGGATTTTTAATTGGTGAAAATTTTATGAAAACCAATAACGCTGGCGAGAGTGCAGCGCAATTTATAAAAGAACTGAAGTCATGAAGTTAAAAATTTGCGGCATGAAATACCAAGATAATATCCAAGCGGTAGCAGCTTTGCAGCCCGATTATTTAGGATTTATCTTTTATGAGACATCAGCAAGATATTTCAATTCAGCTATTCCAAATATTTCTAAAACTATAAAAAAGACAGGGGTTTTTGTGAATGAAACTTTAGATGTGGTTCATGAAAAAATTAAAACATACAACCTACAAGCCGTTCAATTACATGGCGAAGAATTGCCCGAATATTGCGAAAGATTAAGAGATACAATCTTGTCTGGCGGAGTCGAGATAATAAAAGTATTTTCAATAAAAGACGACTTCAAATTCGACCAATTAGAACCTTATGAAACGGTTTGCGATTTCTTCTTGTTTGATACCAAAGGAAAATTACCTGGAGGCAATGGTTACACCTTCAATTGGGATGTATTAAATAAGTATCCTTCAACAAAACCTTATTTTTTAAGCGGAGGCATAGGCTTGGAAGAAACTGAGAAATTAAAATCATTTTATAAAAGTCCGGCATCAAAATACTGTTACGCTATTGATGTAAACAGTAAATTTGAAATTGAACCAGGCCTAAAAGATACAGAACAACTAAAACAATTTATTAATCGGATTAGAAAATTAAATTCGAGTAGGCACTAAGCCAAAATTTTCTAACTTATTAAAAGAAATAAAATGAACTATAACGTAAATGAAAAAGGGTATTATGGCGAATTTGGAGGTGCCTTTATTCCTGAAATGCTTTACCCAAACGTAGAAGAATTACGCCAAAATTATTTAAAAGTTATGGCCGAGCCTTCTTTTCAGCAGGAATTTAATCAACTACTAAAAGATTATGTGGGTCGCCCGTCGCCTTTATATTTTGCCAAACGCTTATCTGAAAAATACAATACCAAAATTTATTTGAAGCGCGAAGACCTAAATCATACTGGAGCACATAAAATCAACAATACCATTGGGCAAATTCTTATGGCAAAACGTTTGGGCAAAACCCGCATTATTGCCGAAACTGGTGCTGGACAGCATGGTGTGGCCACTGCCACGGTTTGTGCATTAATGGGATTAGAATGTATAGTATACATGGGCGAAATTGATATTGCTCGCCAAGCGCCAAATGTAGCCCGCATGAAAATGTTAGGCGCAAGCGTAATTCCTGCAAAATCGGGTAGTCGCACACTAAAAGATGCCACCAACGAAGCCATTCGCGATTGGATAAACAACCCCGTAAACACCCATTATATTATTGGGTCGGCCATTGGACCACACCCCTACCCCGATATGGTAACTCGATTTCAGTCGGTAATTTCAGAAGAAATTAAATCGCAATTAAAGGAACATGAAGGTCGCGAAAACCCAGATTATGTGGTAGCTTGTATTGGCGGTGGAAGTAACGCTGCTGGCACATATTATCATTTTTTACATGAAGAAGATGTTAATATTATTGCGGTTGAAGCAGCTGGCCATGGTGTCGATTCTGGTGAAAGTGCGGCAACTTCCATATTAGGAAAAGAAGGTGTTATTCATGGTTGTAAAACCCTATTAATGCAAACTAACGACGGACAAATTACTGAGCCCTATTCCATTTCCGCAGGTTTAGATTACCCTGGCGTTGGCCCCATGCATGCGCATTTATGCAAAACTGGACGCGCTGAATTTATGGCCATAACCGACGACGATGCCATGAATGCAGGCCTCGAATTATGTAAATTGGAAGGTATTATACCTGCTATAGAAAGTTCGCATGCCTTAGCCATTTTCGAACAAAAACCCTTTAAACCAGACGATGTTGTTGTAGTTAGTTTATCGGGACGCGGTGATAAAGATTTACAGAATTATATTGATTATTTTAAGATATAACAATTACAATGAACAGAATACAGCAAAAAATACAAGAAGATAAAAAATTACTATCTATATATTTTACCGCAGGTTACCCCAACTTAAACGATACGGTAACCATAATTGAAGATTTAGAAAAAAACGGAGTTGATTTAATTGAAATCGGTTTACCGTTTAGCGACCCGTTAGCTGATGGCCCAACCATTCAAGACAGCTCAACAAAAGCATTGAAAAATGGCATGACGACCGAAACGCTTTTTAATCAATTAAAGGATATTCGCAAAACCGTAAATATTCCGTTAATTATTATGGGATATTTCAATCCTATGTTACAATATGGGGTTGAAGCATTTTGTAAAAAGTGTGCGGAGATTGGTATCGACGGATTAATCATCCCCGATTTACCTGTTGATGTATATCACGAAGAATACAAAGCTATTTTCGATACATACGGATTAATTAACGTGTTTTTAATAACGCCACAAACAAGCGATGATCGTATTCGATTTATCGATTCTATCTCTAACGGATTTATCTATATGGTGAGTAGTGCCAGCGTAACGGGTAGTCAGTCTGGATTTGGAGATGAACAAAAAGCTTATTTCAAGCGTATTGCCGATATGCAATTAAAAAATCCACAAATTGTTGGCTTTGGCATTAACAATAATGACACCTTTGCTCAAGCCACTTCGTATGCGCAAGGTGCTATTATAGGAAGTGCATTTATAAAGCATTTAACTGAAAAAGGCACCAATCAAATTGAAAAATTTGTAAAAACTATTCGATAAACCATCATTTCATTCCCTTACTTCGATTACAATTTACCTACCTGAATAACATCGAATTAAGGGGATTGAATTTATTTACTAATCCTTTTTACTTCTGTTTAAAATCCTTAAATTTCATAGCATAAACAAGTAATAAACTATCCTGAAATATTTATGGAAGACATTGAAAACATTGAATTAGCCTACCTAAGTTTAAATGATTACGATGAATTAAAGGAGGCGATGATCGCTTCTTATTCTACTATGCCTGATGCCTATTGGCGTGAATTTCAGATAAAAAAACTCATCGACATGTTCCCTGAAGGTCAGGTAGTTATAAAGGTTAACAATCAAATTGCGGGTTGCGCGTTATGTATTATTGTCGATTATGATAAATTTGGAGACAACCACACTTACAAGGATATAACGGGCAACTATACTTTTAACACGCATAACCCCAAAGGTGATATAATTTATGGTATAGAGATATTTATTAAACCTGAATTTCGCGGCTTACGCTTAGGCAGAAGGCTTTACGATTATCGCAAAGAACTATGCGAACGGTTAAATTTAAAAGGTTTAGCCTTTGGCGGGAGAATTCCAAACTACAAACAATATGCCGAGACCTTAAGTCCTAAAGAATATATTGCTAAAGTACGAAGCAAAGAAATTAATGATCCTGTACTTAACTTTCAAATATCTAACGACTTCCACCCCACCCGGATAATCAAAAATTATTTGGAAGGCGATGTCGATTCAAAAGATTATGCGGTGCTTTTAGAGTGGGATAATATCTATTACGAAAAAGAAACCCAACAAGCAGCAACCATAAAGAAAATTGTACGTCTAGGCCTAATTCAATGGCAAATGCGCACTTATAAAGATTTAGACGAACTCATGCATCAGGCCGAATTTTTTGTTGATGCCGTTTCTGGCTACCGGAGTGATTTTGCTTTGTTCCCGGAGTTCTTTAATGCACCTCTGATGGCAGAAAACAATCATATGTCTACCCCAGATGCCATAAGAGAATTAGCTAAACATACATCGGAAATCGTACAAAGGTTTTCAAAATTAGCCATCAGTTATAATATTAATATCATAACGGGTAGTATGCCAGAAATGGTAAACGACAAATTGTACAATGTTGGATATTTGTGCCGACGCGATGGGTCTATGGAACGTTACGAAAAACTTCACGTAACGCCCGACGAAGCAAAAGTCTGGGGCATGGTAGGTGGCAACAAGCTTAATACTTTTGAAACCGACTGTGGCAAAATTGGGGTTTTAATCTGCTACGACTCCGAATTTCCTGAATTAAGCCGTTTACTGGCCGATGAAGGCATGGATATTTTATTTGTTCCCTTTTTAACCGACACTCAAAACGGGTATTCTCGTGTCCGTCACTGTGCACAGGCTCGAGCTATTGAAAATGAATGCTATGTCGCCATTGCTGGTAGTGTTGGTAATTTGCCAAAGGTGGAAAATATGGACATACAATATGCACAATCTATGGTATTTACACCCTGTGATTTTGCCTTTCCTACCAATGGCATAAAGGCTGAAGCAACACCTAACACCGAAATGATTTTAATTGCTGATGTAGATATCGATTTACTTCGAGAACTGAATCAATTTGGAAGTGTTAAAAACCTGAAAGACCGTAGAAAAGACATTTTCAACCTAAAAAAATTGTAGAACTTACAAATTGTATTTCAACGAATTAACCAAAAATTACTTTTCATATTGTAGTTAATTTAATAACTTGTTGTAACCAAATTTAACAAACTAACCCTACAATTATGAAATGGTATTTAAAAGTCATTCTAGACAACTATGCCAATTTTAATGGCAGAGCCCGACGTAAGGCCTATTGGATATTCTTTTTTTTCAATTTACTCATCACTTATGTAATTGCACATATTGCCAGTATTTTGGTTGAACTTACAGACGTTTTATATTTAATGTTTCTCCCCATAATTTATCTCATTGCAGTTGCAGTTCCAACTATTGCAGTTGGAGTGAGACGTATGCACGACCTTGGAAAACCAGGCTGGATTTTATTTATACCAATTTATAGCTTTGTTCTAGCTGTATCGAGCGGCGAAGTTGGAACTAACAAATATGGCGAAGATCCAAAACATGAAACTCAAGAAACTATTAAAGATTATATAAACGACATATTTGCATTACGAGAACAGCAAACTTAATCAGAGATATTTTATTACATATTAAAAAAGAAATATCCTACTATTTTAAATAAATTGAATATATTTACCCTAATAATTTGTAATCAATTTAACCCAAATCTTATGAAATGGTATTTGAAAGTCGTAAAAGAAAATTACGCCAATTTTAACGGAAGGGCACGTCGTAAAGAGTATTGGATGTTCGTTTTGTTCAACATGCTTTTTACTTATGCAATTGCTTTTTTGTCTGGACTATTAGTAACACTAACCGATAATGTTGCTTTAGCTTTTATCTATGTAATATACCTTTTGGCTGTATTTATTCCATCGTTGGCAGTGGGCGTTCGCCGAATGCATGACGTTGGTAAAAGTGGCTGGTATTTATTAATCCCAATTTATAGCTTTATACTGGCAGTTACAGAAGGTGATCGCGGTGTAAACAAATATGGTCCAGACCCTAAAAATGAAAACATTGAAGAAATAGACCAGATTGGACAAGTACAAGTAGACTAACTTTATAATAATTCCAAAATGACCCCATAATTTTTATTATGGGGTTTTATTTTTTCTTATGTATCCAGAACTTCTACTGTTTAATCCCTAAACCAGAAAATTGAATCCATAAACCAAAATTATTTCAGTTATTCCAGCCACCATTATTAGCACAGAAAACACCTACGGCAAAAGGATTTTACAGATGATTAAACGTATCTTAACCTAAACTAAATATTAAAATATTAATTAATTAAAAAAAAATCATTATTTTTAAGAAAACCATTACAAATAAATTTTTCTATAAGGTTACAATTAAAAGTTAGTCACTTTTTATTTTTTATCAACCTTTAACTTTTTTAATCATTATGAAATTAAAATCCTTTGCAACAACACTATTTTTATGCGTTACAATGAGCGTTTTGGCGCAAGACAAACCCAACATTCTAATTATCTTTCCAGATGATGTCGGTTGGAGTAACGTAAGTGCGTTTGGCAATGGCGTTATGGGATACACAACCCCCAACATAGACCGCATTGCTAAAGAAGGTGCCATGTTTACAGAGCACTACGCACAACCTAGTTGTACTGCTGGACGGGCAGCATTAATAACCGGACAATACCCGATAAGAAGTGGTATGACTACCGTAGGACGCCCAGGAGCTGAACTAGGACTAAAAAAGGAAAGTCCAACATTGGCCGAAGTTCTTAAGGAGCAAGGCTATGCTACAGGACAATTCGGAAAGAATCATTTAGGCGACAGAAACGAGCATCTTCCAACAGTGCATGGTTTTGACGAATTCTTTGGAAATTTATACCATTTAAACACGCAGGAAGAGTTTGAGCAAAAAGACTACCCTCAAGACCCAGAATATTTCAAAAAATATGGAACAAGAGGCGTGCTTCATACCTGGGCAACAAATAAGGATGACCAAACGGTGGATCCGAGATTTGGAAAAGTTGGTAAACAAAAAATTGAAGATACAGGTCAACTATCTAGAAAAAGAATGGAAACCGTTGATGAAGAATTCAAAGAAGCTATGATGGATTTCATCAAAAGATCTAAGTCGGATGACAAACCTTTCTTCGCTTGGTTTAACCCAAGTAGAATGCACATGTTTACACGACTGAAAGAGGAAAGTCGCTATCTAGCTTTACCACACACTACCGAACATGATTTTTACGGAAGTGGGATGATAGAACATGACATGATGGTTGGTGAGATTTTAGATGAACTAGAGGAAATGGGATTACTAGATAACACTATCGTTGTTTATTCTACTGATAATGGTCCTGAGCACAGTGCTCGTACTCATGGTGGAACCACCCCTTTTAGAGGTGAAAAAATGACTACTTATGAAGGTGGTGTTAGAGTCCCTACCATGGTTATGTGGAAAAATAAGATTCCTGCAGGACAAAGGCTTCAAGGTATTCAATCTCATATGGATTTCTTTACAACACTTGCCGCAGCAGCAGGAGTACCTGATGTCGTTGAAAAAATGGATAAAGAAAAAAAACAATATATCGATGGGGTAAACAATCTTGATTATTGGTTAGGTAAAACCGATAAGAGTAACCGAAACAACTTCATATATTATCACGAATCAGATATTAGGGCGGTAAGAATAAATCAGTGGAAAATGCATTTCCAAACAAGTGAAGATTATTATGCTGTTTATGTGAAACAAAAATTCCCAATCATGTATAATATCCATTTCGACCCTTACGAAAGTTTTGATAATTTAACCGATAGGTCGGACATGCTTCAACGTAAGCAATTTATTAACGAACCTATGCAGGAGCTTCTTGCTGAACACATTAAATCGTTAGTAGAATATCCTCCTGTACAAAAAGCTGCTAGCTTTGACTTTTCTGAAATCATTAAACAATTACAGGAAGGCAAACAATAAACAATTTTCACAAAAAAAGCCGGAGTAAATGCTCTGGCTTTTTTTCATTTAATAAATCCTTTTTATTTTAAATTTTATTAACCAAAACCAATTTAATAAGCAGCCAATCAAACAATAAAAAAATTGTATATTTAAAGAACCAACAAAACAATTCTTCAAAAGAGTATAGCCAAAAGTTATTCACTTTTAAAATTTATTAACCTAATTTAATATTAACTTATGAAATTAAAATCCATCGCAGCAACACTATTTTTATGTGTTACAACGGGCGTATTCGCTCAGGACAAACCCAACATTTTAGTTATTTGGGGTGACGACGTAGGTTGGCAAAACGTAAGTGCCTATGGTATGGGTACCATGGGGTATACCACGCCAAATATTGACAGAATTGGAAATGAAGGTATACGATTTACAGACCATTATGCACAACCGAGCTGTACTGCTGGTAGAGCATCATTTATTACTGGGCAATACCCTATTAGAAGTGGTATGACCACAGTAGGACAACCTGGAGACGCACTCGGTCTGCAAGCTGCTTCGCCTTGTCTTGCCGAAGTATTAAAAGAAGAAGGCTATGCTACGGGACATTTTGGAAAAAACCACCTTGGTGACCGAAATGAACATTTACCCACGGCGCATGGATTCGATGAGTTTTACGGAAATTTGTACCACTTAAACACTCAGGAAGAGTCAGAGCAACGAGACTATCAGAACTTTGCTAAAGCCTATTCGGGAAATTTAGAAGAATATGAGAAAAAATTTGGAACTCGAGGTGTCATTCACTCATGGGCAACCGATAAAGAGGATAGTACAGACGACCCGCGCTTTGGAAAAGTAGGCAAACAACGTATTGAAGACACAGGGCCATTAACTCAGGAACGCATGAAAGACTTCGATGGAGCTGAAGTAATTCCTATGGCCGAAAAATTCATGAAGAAAGCCAAAGACGATAAAAAGCCCTTTTTTGTTTGGTTAAATACCTCTAGAATGCACCTATATACCCGTTTAAATGAAAAATGGCGTTATGCAGCTGAAAATTATACTTCTGAAGCAGATGTTTACGGTAGCGGTATGCTACAACATGATCATGATATAGGCACCGTATTAAAATGGTTAGAAGACCAAGGTTTAGATGAAAATACAATTATATGGTACTCTACCGATAATGGCCCCGAACATAATTCCTGGCCACATGGAGGAACAACCCCATTTCGCGGAGAAAAAATGGGAACTACCGAAGGTGGTGTGCGCGTACTTAGTATGGTAAAATGGCCAAACGTTATTAAACCTGGACAAGTTTTAAACGGAATTCAAGCACATATGGATATGTTTACATCATTAGCTGCAGCTGCCGGAGTAGAAGATGTTGCCGACAAAATGATGAGAGAGAAAAAACAATATATAGATGGCGTTAATAATCTGCCGTACTGGAAGGGCGAGACCGATAAATCGGAGCGTGATATGTTCTACTATTATTACGAAAGTAAATTAAATGCGGTCAGGATGGGACCTTGGAAATTCCATTTCAATTATAAAGAAACCTATTATGGTAATATTCAACCAAGGACTGCGCCTCTGATATTTAACTTAAGAATGGATCCTTTTGAAAGTTATGATAGTGAAGACGCTTACGGGCACCTGATGCAAAAAGTATCCTGGTTAATGGCTCCTATGGGAGAACAAATGGGTAAACACATAAAAACGCTTATCGATTACCCTCCTGTACAAGGTGGAAAAAGTTTCGATATGTCTAACGTAATGGATGCTGTAGTTAAAAAAGGACATCAGTAATTTATGTTGATATAAAGTCAAAAAAGTTCGGGCTGTTGCCCGAACTTTTTTTGTTAAAACATACTGTTTAAAAACTTCATAAAACAATTTATCACGAATTATTTCACTTTTAGTATCTTGAACAAATTTTATAGTTAAACAACTAACACAACCAACAATACCCTAATTATGATTAAATTAAAATCAATACTATTACTTGTTTTTCTATTTAACATTCAAATTATCTGGACACAAACTTCAGTTGATAGTTCTAAAGTTATACGAGTACTTTCTTTTAATATTTTACATGGTGCAACAACTAAAGGAGACTTTAATTTAGATGTATTAGCGCAAGTTATAAATGATGCTAAGCCCGATTTTGTTGCCATGCAGGAAGTTGATTTTAAAACTAATCGAGCTAAGCAGTTAGATTTAACTACCGAACTTGGTTGGCGTACAAAAATGGCTTCTGTTTTTGGAAAGGCAATGCCATTTGACGGCGGTGAATATGGTGAAGGTGTATTATCTAGATATTCCTTTATTTCAACTAAAACCAATGCCTTACCTTATCTTGCAGGAACTGAACCCAGAGCCGCATTAGAAATAACTACTACTTTACCTTCCGGAGATACTATTTCATTCATTGGCACACACCTCGATCATTTAAAAGAGGAAACCAACAGAATAGCACAAGCTAAAAAGATTAACGAGATTTTTACTTTAAATGAACATCCAACACTTTTAGTGGGTGACTTAAACGCAACACCAGGAAGCACACCTATAAATATACTTGAAAGCAGGTGGAACGCTTCATATAAAAAAAATAATCCAGAACCTACCTACCCCTCTAGTAGTCCTAAAATAAAAATTGACTATGTCATGTATTATCCCAAAAACCGATGGCGTGTTCTAAAAACTGAAGTCATAAAAAACACCATTGCATCCGACCATTGTGCATATCTGGTAACATTAGAACTTTTGGACAAATAATACTTAAACAACTGCCAATTCAACTCATGAGAAATCCTTTATTATTAATTATTGCTACCTTGTTTTTTCTTAATTGTTCAACAAAAAAAACAAGTATTCTTCCAGTACCTTCCAATTCACCAAGTAAATCTCAGTTAAAACAAATAAACAGAAAATATGGTATGTTCATACATTTTGGCATTAATACGTTTCACGACATGGAATGGACCGATGGAACAAAGCCTGCCTCATCATACAAACCTACAAATATAGATGCCGAACAATGGATAAAAACTGCAAAAGATGCCGGTATGAAATATGTTATTTTAATTACTAAACATCATGACGGCTTTTGTCTTTGGGATAGTGAATTTACCGATTACGATGTTTCTAATTCAGGAAATAGAACCAATGTTATAGAGGAGGTTGCCAAAGCTTGCAAAAAATACAATATTGGTTTAGGTCTTTATTATTCGCTATGGGACCGACATGAAAATGGTGATGTAAATGATTTAGCTTTGGATAGCACCTACAATTCGTACATGATAAAACAATTAAACGAACTTATCGACATTACTGAAAAACATACAAAGCTTGTAGAATTCTGGTTCGATGGTGGATGGAAAAAAGAAAATACCCGTTGGCCAATACAAGACATTTATCAAACGATTAAATCTCGAGAGGCTGAATGCCAAATTGGTGTTAACTGGACGATTGGATTACCTGAAAATCCAGACCATCACGCCGTATTACCAAAGGATCAAAAAGAAGGGTACCCGATAAGGTATTTCCCTAGTGATTTCAGACTTGGCGATCCTTATTTACCTGCCAAGAACGATCCTAAATTATTTACTAATAATGGAAAACAATATTATATGCCTTGGGAATCTACTGTGTGTATAAGTCAGCGATGGTTTTACAATACTACCGACACTATTTTTAAATCAGTTAATGAGCTTGCTAAATTATATAAAACAACAACGTCTCAGGATAATATTTTAATACTAAACTGCCCTCCGAATAGAGATGGGAAACTAAGAGAAAAAGATATTAAAGTATTAACAGAATTAAGAAACGTGCTAAATATTACTCATTAGAAACCAAATTCGAAAAAAATCATAAAATGAAATTCTCAAATATTACCTTATTTCTCATTTTTATTAGCGCCTTTAGTTGTTCAGTTGAAAGTAACAAAACTAATAGAGTTATAATTATTGGTATCGACGGATTAAGTGTAGAAGGATTTAAACAATCTCATCACCCTAATTTAGATTCTCTTTTAGTAAACGGGACACTGTCACTCAACACGCGCTGTGTTATGCCCTCAGTAACCTCACCCAACTGGACAAGTCATTTAACTTCGGGAGGTCCTGAGCAACATGGTGTCACCTCTAATTCATGGGAAATTGATAATCAAAATTTTCCTCCCATTGAACAAGATAGTTCAGGTTATTATCCATCAATCTTTAAAGTTTTAAAAGACCAGGTACCAAATATTAAAACAGCCTATTATTATAACTGGGGAAATTTGATTAATTCGATAAACCAGACTTATTTAGATGACATTAGTTTTGAAGAAAATGATGCCTACAATGCGAATTATAATAAGGCTTTTAATTTTATCAAAAAACACAAATCGAACCCTACACTCCTATTTTTGTATACAGTTCACGTAGACCATGCCGGACATCAATTTGGCTGGATGTCGCCTGAATATATTAATGCCATCGAGACCTGGGATGTGGGATTTGGAAAACTTATCAATAATTTAAAACAAGAAGGACTTTACGATGAAACAAATTTTATTGTTATTTCCGACCATGGCGGGCATCCGGATTCTGGGCATGGAGGGCAATCCATTGACGAAATGGAAGTACCATGGGGTATTACGGGACCTGGCATTATTAAAAGCAAAAAATTAAACGAGCCTAATAGCAATGCCAATACGGCAACCGTTGTTTCAAGAATTTTTAACTGTAACGACACCCCAAAATCGTGGATCGGAAAAGTACCAGATCATATTTTTGAATAACCCGTAAATTGATTCAATAATTCTTTCTAGCAAACGACATTTATAAGGTTAAATTATCCCATTATTTTCAAATCATTAATTATTAAAAGATGTAATATTAGTTATATTTACATCTTTTTTTTTTAATCAAAACGATTAGTAATAACGCTAATTATACCAAATCTTATTTACTGCATTAACATGAAAAAACACCTAAAGTTCGTATTAATTTCTCTTTTAACCCTAAATTCTTTTGCGCAAATCAGTTTTGAAAAAGCCTATTATATTGATAATACAGGCAACAAAATAGAGTGTCTGATTAAAAATAAAGACTGGCGCAACAATCCGACTGAATTTGAGTATAAATTGACTGAACAATCGGAAGAAAAAGAAATAACTATTGCTTCTGTGCAGGAATTTGGCATAAACAATAATTTAAAATATATCAGACAGCAAGTTGAAATGGACCGTTCCAGCGACGAGGTTAAGCATCTGGACACCAGAAGAACACCCCTTTATAAGGTTGAAAAAGTCTTCTTGAAGGTATTGGTTGAAGGCAGTGCATCTCTTTATAAGTATACCGATGGTAACCTAATACAATTTTTTTATGCTAATATCAATTCTGAAATAAAGCCATTAGTTTATAAAAAATTTAAAACCACTAGTGGCTATATAGGAGAAAACACGCAATACAGAGAACAATTAGCGAACACCCTTATTTGTGATGGATATAAACAAAATAAGATTAAAAAGCTTAAATACACTAGCAGCGATTTAATAGCGGTTTTCACCGAATATAATAACTGCAAAAATGGAGGCATTAAAAATACCGAGGTTAATAAATCGAAACAAAAAAAGGATGTATTCAATTTAACATTAAGACCACGCATAAACAACCAATCTTTTAAAATAAGAAACCTTAATTATATTACAGATCGCGAAGCTAATTTAGGTTCTAAAACAACTTTTGGATTTGGTATTGAAACAGAATATATACTCCCATTTAATAACAATAAATGGTCTGTTATTTTCGAACCTACCTATCAATATTTTAATTCCGAAAACACCTTTAACTCTAACGATCCCAACCGAGAAAAAACAGTTATTAATGTAGATTATACCTCTATCGAATTACCGCTTGGTTTAAGGTATTACATCTTTTTAAAAGATAATTCTAAATTTTTCTTGAACGCTTGTTTTTTAAATGATATTAACTTCAACTCATTAATAAAGTTTAGCGAAGTAGATGGCACTCAGGTTGGTTATAACGAACCTCTTGAAAATAATCTTAATTATGTGTTTGGCGCAGGCTATAAGTTTTTGAATAAATTTAGTGTTGAATTAAGATACCAAACTGGCAGACACATTGTTTACACAACTTCCTCCAGTTATAAAACAGCAGCAGTTATTTTCGGATACACACTTTTTTAGTACATTACTTGAAATAAGGCAATACTAAAATATATAGTTAACCGAACTTAAGTAATAAAACAAAAGTCTAATTTGAAAGCGTAAATAAGAAAATGGTCATTTATAAAACCAAAAATCTGATTACCATTATAGGCCTCATGGTCATGCTGAGTTGGTATGATACCTGTCACTCCCAAACGTTCAAGATAAACAACGATATTAAGCGTATTGTTTTTTTAGGAAACAGCATCACGTATCAAGGCAAATACATTGAATATATTGAAGCTTATTTTATAACACATTACCCTGATAAACAATTCGAATTTATTAATGTAGGCTTACCAAGTGAAACAGTTTCCGGACTTTCAGAACCAAATCATGCCCAAGGCGCATTTCCACGTCCAGATTTACATGAACGACTCCATCGGGTACTATCGAAAACCAAGCCCGATATGGTTTTTTCATGTTATGGTATGAATGATGGCATTTATTTACCCTTTGATGAATTAAGATTTCAGAAATTTAAAGAAGGGATCCATTGGCTACATCGTGAAGTTATAAAGTCTGGCTCTAAAATAGTTCATATTACGCCTCCCATTTTTGATGAAAGAAAAGGTAAAGCTTATGCCAACGTATTGGATTTATATTCCGATTGGTTAATTAGTAAGCGGTATACCGATAACTGGAATGTTATTGATTTACACTGGCCCATGAGAAAGGAACTGGAATCACAACGATTAATAAATACAGATTTTGTACTTGCCCAAGATGGCATTCATCCTAACAATTATGGTCATTTCATTATGGCGTGTAACATTTTATGGGAACTTGATGAACACCTGTCAAGTGCTTCATATGGATTTGAAAATTTTCTTTCTGAGTATTCAAATCGTGATAATATCTTGAATCTTGTCCACAAAAAACATGTTTTAATGAAAGACGCCTGGTTAACCGATATCGGACATAAACGCCCAAGAATGACCATAGGACTCCCACTAAATGAAGCATTAAAACAGAAAGACTCTATTAACAAAGCGATAAAATTACTCATTGATTGACAAATATTATTAGCTATAAACTTCATAACAAATTGATTTCATCACATCGAATTATAATATGTAATTTTATCTTGTACTAAGCAAAACTATTATTCAAAAAGAATTTATCATCATGACCAAAAAAGTTCACCAAATAGTGTCATTGCTTCTATTGTATTGCAGCTTGTCACTACAAGCACAAACGACTGCCATGTCATTCAATATAAGATACGACAACCCTAACGATAAAGAAAATTGGTGGGAACATCGTAAAAGCGATGTTTGCAAACTTATCAACTACTATCAGCCAGATTTTTTAGGAATTCAGGAAGGCTTAGAGCATCAGGTTGCTTTTTTGAAAAACAATACGGCTAATTACAATTTTATAGGAGTAGGTCGTGATGACGGAAAAATGAAAGGCGAATACTCCGCGTTATTTTTTAACGATAGTAAATTCGAATTGCTTCAGGAAAAAACATTTTGGCTTTCAGATACCCCAGATAAAGTCTCTGTAGGCTGGGATGCTTCAATGGAGCGTATTTGCACTTTTGGCAAGTTTAAAAATAAAAACACCAAGAAGATTATTTATGTTTTCAATACTCACTTCGATCACATCGGCGAAAAAGCTCAGGAAGAATCGGCAAAATTAATTCTGAAAACCATAAAAAAATTAAAAATCAAAAAAGATAAACTTATCGTAATGGGAGATTTAAATAGTGAGCCCGAAAGCAAACCTATCCGTCTTTTAAAATCAAAACTGGATGATGGTTTAGAAACTGCTAAAAAGGCTTTTTACGGCCCTGTTGGCACCTTCAATAACTTCGACCCAAATGCTATATTAAAAAATCGTATAGACTATATTTTCACTAAAAACATAAAAGTTTTAAGCTACAGGCATATTGATGACAGACGCGGCAATAATCTTTGTATTTCAGACCATTTACCTATTTTTATAATAGTAGAATAACTAAAACAAAATTTGTATCTTTATAATAACCAGTCTCCCAAAACTTGAACACTTTAAAAGTATTCTGTATGAAAAAGTTTTGGCTCGTTATTCTGTTTCTAATCGCATTCGGTTTTTCTAACCCTATAAAAGCTCAGCAAGGTTTTCGATTTGAAGCCAATTTAGGCTTTCCTTTAGGAGAATCGAGCGACTACTTTTCTTATGTTTTACAAGGTAACTTCTTCTATTTATGGAACATAAAAGACAATGTAGATGTGGGGCTTACAACAGGTTGTATCATTTTTTTAGGTGAAGGTAATAACGCCGATGGTTCTCTTGGCTTATTTAGTTCTATACCCGATGTTTATTTACCAATAGCCCTGAGTGGTAGAATTGAAATCATACCAAGATTAAAGGCAGGATTAGATATAGGATATTCCCTTAGTGCTAATATGGAAACCAAAGATTCTGGAGGGTTATATTTTCGGCCTTTAGCAACTTATAAAATTAAAGAAAAACTTGCCATAGTATTCTCCTATGCTCAGATAAGCGAAGATGATTATAATGCCACTTCCTTAAGCATTGGTATTAACTTCTGGTTTTAAAGCATTCTTAATAATAACTTCTTGCATTCCTTTGAAAACGCCTACTTTAAAAGTCTTTTTTTATTCGAAAATACTAGAGATTTAGTCTTTGTAATTACAGAAAAGGATTATATATTGTAAGAATATTACAAACAAACCATCTCGTCTACTATGTATCATATCATTAAAACGCTGGGCATAGCGTTAATTTTCACGATTTTAAACAGTTGCGGTTCCAAAGGGAAACCAGATAATTTTGATTACGGACACGTAAACGATTACGTATATTCCAACAATTTCTTTAAATGCTCGATGAAACTTCCTGATAATTGGAATATTCAATCTGAAGAATCGACTCAACAAATAATGGAAATGGGAAAAGACATAGTTGCTGGAGATGATGATAAAATGAAAGCAAAAATTACCGCTGCAGAGGTAAATGTAGCTAATCTATTAGCTGTTTTTGAACATGAAATTGGAACTACTTTAGAAGGACAATATAATCCTAATATTATGTTAGTTGCTGAAAATATTAGTCGTGCTCCGTTAGTGAAAACAGGTGCCGATTATTTGTATCACTCGAGAGAATTTCTAAAACAAAGTCAGTTTCAATATGATTACTTATCAGATGAATTTAAATCGGAAAATATAAATGGTACGGAATTCTATAAAATGGAAGCCATGATGCATTATATGGGGTTTGATATTAAACAAATGTACTACTCCACTATAAACAAAGGGTTTAGCTTTAATGTTATTCTATCGTATACCACCGAAGCGCAAAAGCAAGTCTTACTTAAATCGCTCCAGTCGTTACTTTTTGAATAGAAAACGGCTTTCAATTTTCATGAAGATTACTATTATAATAGCGATTTTCATAATATGTGATTCAATTTTTAGATAGGAGAAAAAAACTTAATAGTTTAAATATTAAGATTCAGTTATATAAGAATTTTCTTTAGTGTATTTTATTATTTTCTCATTTTATTTTGTATTAATAGTTATCTTTACATCTGGATTATGCGACGCTAATGTCACAAAACAAATTGAATGAAAAAATACTTCCTTTTACTTCCAGTGCTACTGGTTGGTTTATATGCTAAAGTTCAACTTAAAAATCAAAAAGTCGTTGAAATTTCAATTAAACAAAGCAATGTTGCATTTAGTATTAACACAGAGAACGATCATATAGAAACTTTTACAAATGATGCTTTTGTGTTATACACATCTATAACAAATAACCTATTTTCTACTCAAACATAAATCAAGATAATAGTATTTTAATGATAGGCTGCACCCCGATTAATTATTACACTTTTAGAACAATAAGTTAGAACAGTATTTTACTGCCTAAACACCTTTTAAACAATTAACAAAAACTCTTTTTATGAAAAACAAAATTACATCTCTGTTCTTTGCAGGAACCATTATGTTAGCGACCAGTTGCGCTAGTATCGTAAGTAAATCTAAATACCCGATATCTATAAATAGTATGCCTTCAGAAGCATCTATAACCATTACCGATAAAAAAGGTGTTGAAATTTTTAAAGGACATACCCCTGCCAATTTAAAACTAAAATCAGGTAGCGGATTTTTTGGAAAAGCCCGTTACCAAGTTAAGTTTGAAAAAGAAGGTTACGATACTAAACTTGTTCCTGTTGAATTCAAATTAGACGGTTGGTACTTTGGTAATATTTTAATTGGTGGTCTTCTTGGCTTATTAATAATTGATCCGGCTACTGGTGCCATGTACAAACTAGACACCGAATTCTTAAATGAGACTTTAGCCCCTGTTAGCACGGCTAGTACAAATCATGAAGGCTTAAACATTTACAGTATTAACGACATTCCGAGCAACTGGCAAAACCACCTATCGCTTATATCAAAATAAGAAAAGTTCAATCAGGAGGGAGTAATATTAAGTTATCTACACCCTCCTATTTTTTTCAACATATCAGAATCTATTAAAACATGAATTTGTTCAAATCAGTCTTAGTTGTCGTTACTTGTCTAACTTTAACCAATTGCGCTTCACGTTACAAGCCCCTTAATCCTTCAACCGTAAATTATGTTTCACAAACCGAAAACAAAAATCTAAAACTCGAGTACCGTTATAGTTTATTAGAAAAAAAATACGCAAAAAAAGAAATTAAAAAAGGCGTAAAATTAGTAGCTCTAAAAGTTACTAACAACTCCGATAAAACTATCGTTTTCGGTCAAGATGCAACTTTAAACTATGCAAATGGCACCCCTGTTACCATTTTAAACACCGAAGAAACCTTTAAATCCTTAAAACAACATTCGGCCCTCTATTTATTGTATCTGCTATTAACGCCTGTAAATTTTTACACTTATGAAACCAACTCTTATGGTGTTCAAGAAACCACGAGTTCAACGCCTGTAGGATTAGTGCTTGGTCCTGGTATTGCCGCAGGCAATGTTATTCTAGCGAGCTCATCAAATAAAAAATTTAAAAACGAGCTACAGCAAAACGAGATTATAGGTATGACAATACAACCAGGGGAAACCAAATTTGGCTTAATAGGTTTAAAATCCTTCACCTACGACAGTTTAAAACTGAAGGTTAATTAAATGAAAATATCTCAATTAAAACAATTTTAAAAAGCACCTTTTAGAGGTGTTTTTTTTATCCCTATAAATATATACTTAATGGTATAGTGATTTTTATAAACAGCCTTATATTTACATGCCAATCTAATTATTTCAAATAAAATGCTTTTAAAATCAAAATTATTCATACTATTTTTAACAGGTATCCTTTTTATAGGATGCAAATCTTCAAATAACGACATTTATGTAAGCGTGGCGGGGAGTGACTCGAACTCGGGCACTAAGGATTCTCCCGTTCAAACGATTACTCAAGCCTTAAAAATCGCAAAGTCAATAAAAACCAAAAGTAACAACTCCATTACTATCATGGTAAAATCAGGAGATTACCATTTAACAGAACCGTTGGTTATTACACCTGAATTAAATGACCTTTCTATTGTTGGTGAGTTTAAAGGCCAAGTCAAAATAAAAGGTTCTAAAGTCATAGCAACCCATTGGAAGCGTTTTGATGAAAATATTTGGGTAACAGACCTTACCGATGATATTGATTTTAATCAGCTGTTTGTAAATGGTGAAAAACAAATATTAGCACGTTTTCCGAATTATGATGAAAATGAAAAGTATTGGCAAGGCTATTCAGCAGATGCGACATCAAAGGAACGCATTATGTCCTGGAAAAATCCTGTTGGTGGATTTATTCATGGTATGCACAGTGGGCGCTGGGGTGGATTTCATTACCAAATAACCAATGTAACAGAAGACGGCGAACTAAATCTTTCTGGTGGCCATCAAAATAACAGACCATCAGACATGCATCCGGAGTTTAGAATGGTTGAAAATATTTTTGAAGAACTCGATAGTGAAAATGAATGGTATTATAATTCAAAAGAGAAAAAACTCTATTTGTGGCCTTCTGAAAAAACCAATCTTAATGCTTCAATTATTGAAGCTTCAACTCTTAAACATCTTATCGAAATTAAAGGGAATATAGAAAATCCTGTGGAGCATATAACAATTGAAAACTTAATATTTGAACATACCCAACGTACGTTCATGGAACCATACGATCCTTTACTTCGTAGTGACTGGACAATTTATCGAGGTGGTACAATTACCTTAGATGGAAGTGCGCATTGCATGATTAATAATTGTGAATTCACCAACCTTGGTGGCAATGTTATATTTGTTAACGGTTATAATCGTGAACATACTTTTAAGGGAAACCACATATACAATTGTGGGGCTTCGGCAATTAGTTTTGTTGGTGATGCTTCGTCGGTACGGTCACCTTCATTTCAATATGGTGAATTTGTCCCTGCAAAGGACATGGATACCGTTAAAGGTCCTGCTAATGAATTATATCCAGCCAAATGCATGGTGGAAAATAACCTCATCTATAGAATTGGTCGGGTTGAAAAACAAGTGGCTGGGGTGCAAATTTCTATGGCTATGAAAATCCATGTTAAAAACAATAGTATTTACGATGTTCCCAGAGCAGGAATTAATGTAAGCGAAGGTACCTGGGGCGGCCATATAATAGAATTTAACGACGTTTTCAATACAGTTTTGGAAACCAGCGATCATGGTGCCTTTAATTCCTGGGGAAGAGACCGATTCTGGCACCCTACATACCATGTTATTGATAGTTTAGTTCATGCCAATCCTAAAATGCCTTACTGGGATGCCATGTATACAACAATTATTAGAAATAATCGGTTTCGATGTGACCATGGATGGGATATCGATCTTGATGACGGCTCATCAAACTACCACATATATAATAACTTGTGTTTAAATGGCGGTATAAAACTACGTGAAGGGTTTTATCGAACAGTTGAAAATAATATTATGGTAAATAATGGGTTCCATCCACATGTTTGGTTTGATAATAGCAACGATGTTTTTAAACATAATATTATGATGACCAAACATTTCCCAATAAGACTTAAAGGTTGGGGTAAAGAAGTGGATTATAATGTGTTTCCCGACTCTACCGCTTTGGCTTTAGCCCAAAAAAACAACACCGATATACATAGTGTATTTGGCAATCCATCGTTTGTTTCTCCAAAGGACAGCGATTTTTCTGTTTCTGAAAATTCCATTGCCTTAAACATTGGTTTTAAGAACTTTTCAATGGATCAATTTGGTGTTCAGAAACCAGATTTAAAGCTAATTGCCAAACAACCTGAAATACCAGAACTAATTAGCAAATTAGAAAAAAACTCAAAAACCAACACCTTTAAATGGCTAGGGACCACATTAAAAAACATTGAAACCCCAGAAGAACAATCGGCTTCCGGGCTGTTCGATATGAACGGTATTATCGTGTTAAAAATTGAAGAAAACAGTAAACTATCGCCGTCTAACCTAAAAGAAAATGATGTTATTATTGGTTTAAATGACGACAAAATTAAAAACACTGAAGACTTTTTAAACAAATACCAAGGTGTTAGCTGGCAAGGTCAGATGACTATAACAGTAATTAGAAATCAGCAGCGCATTAAAATTCATGTAAACCTAAAATAGCATAATTTCAAAACATTTAATACAGACTCAAAAACGCTCTTTCGGGCGTTTTTTTTTGTGGTGAAAACTATACCATTAAGAAAATTAAAAAATAGACACATACTTATTAATAATGATAAAATATTCGTTGCAAAATAAAATTGTAAGAATTTTTTCTATATTAGTATTATTCAAAATACACCCTTTTTTATGCTAAACGGTGTACATATATTAAATAAATGAGAAACATCTTTGCTTGTTTGCTATTAGCATTTTTAACCTTCATTAAAATAAACATTTACATGTTTTTTAAACCAATAGCATACGGCAAAAAGTTCGTATTAACTTCTCAAAAAACGTTCAGCTACTTATGATCAAAGACACCGTTAAACTATCGGAAGCATTCAAAGCACAAACTAAAAAAGCGATTATATCCATTTGTTTATTTGTATTCACATACGTTATTATGCTTGCCCTCTCGGTAGGGTTAACCTTATTATGTGTTTATGGCGGTATTGCTTTGATAACAGCTAAACCTACATTAATAACTATTGCATTAGGTATTGGTTTAGCCAGTATGGGCGTATTCATTTTAATTTTTTTAATAAAATTCATTTTTAAATCCCACAAAACAGACCGCTCTCATTTAGTAGAGATAACAAAAGAAAACGAACCTGAACTTTTTAATCTCATCGGAACTATTGTTAAGCAAGTAGGCACAAATTTCCCAAAAAAGGTCTATCTATCATCAGAGGTTAATGCCGCTGTTTTTTATGATTCTAATTTTTGGAGTATGATTTTCCCTGTTCAAAAAAACCTACTCATTGGAGTTGGTTTGGTTAATACCATTACCAAAGCTGAACTGACCGCAATTTTAAGCCATGAATTTGGACATTTTTCACAAAAATCAATGAAAGTAGGTAGCTATGTTTACAATGTAAATCAGGTTATTTTTAATATGCTTTATGATAACGATTCGTATGACAAAATGATTCAGGGGTGGGCAAACGTAAGCGGTTACTTTTCAATCTTTGCCATAATTGCTGTAAAAATTATTGAAGGCATTAAGTCTGTACTTAAAAACATGTACGAACTTGTTAATAAAAACTACATGAGCTTATCCAGAGAAATGGAATTTCATGCCGATGAAATAGCTGCAAGCATAACCGGATACGAACCTTTGAAAAGCTCACTACTAAGAATGGAACTAACCAATCACGCTTTAAATGCGGTATTTATGCATTACGAGAATAAAATAGCCGAGAATGTAATAAGTGAAAATATTTTCAAAGAACAAACCTTCGTTATGAACTTTATTGCTGAGGACAATCAAATTCCAATAAAAGCTAACCTCCCTATGTTGAGCGTTGAAGAAATTAATAAGTTCAACAAATCAAAATTGGTTATAACTGATCAATGGGCATCTCACCCGAGTACTGAAGAACGAATTGAGCGATTAGAAAAAATCATCGACACTTCAACAAATCATCAATTATACACCCCTGCCAACGATATCTTTAAAGACTATAAAGCTATTCAAACAAGATTAACTAAACTGCTTTTTAAAGACATAAAATATGAAACCGAGCCTACGGTTTCTTCTTTTGAAACATTTAAAGATAATTTCACCCAAGAATTTTATAACAATACATTTCCGAAGTATTATAATGGCTATTACGACAATAAAATTCCAGTACAATTTGAACTTCCTGACCCTTCTGAGCATCTTAAAACAGAACATCGTGAGTATCTTTTTTCTGAAGAAAAACTTGACTTAATTTATACAAGTATTGCTTTACAAAACGATATTGATATTTTAAACCAAATTGCAGATAAGTCGATTAACCTAAAAACTTTTGATTATGATGGCATTAAATATTCAAGAAAACATGCCAAAACGTTAATTAATAAATTAAGTTCTGAATTAGAAACTACAAATACTGAAATTAAAGAAAATGACCTTAATATTTTCAAGTACTTCCTTGGATTAGAATCCCCTTTAAGCCAAACATCGACATTAAAAACATTATATCTCAATTTCTTTAAATTTAATGAAGGTTTAGAGACAAAATATGAAATTTACAATAACCTGAATAATGCGTTACAATTTGTTAGTCAGGTAACACCCGTTGATAAAATACGAGCTAATTTTATTAATATACAAGCCTTAGAAATTAAACTAAAGGATCAAATAAAAGCCATTTTAAAAGACCCCAAATTAATATCTGAAATGACCAAAGAGATGACAGATAATTTCGAGGCATACTTATCTAAACAATGGATTTATTTTGGTAATGAAAACTATTTCGACAAAAATCTCCAGATGCTCTACATAGCCATGAATAATTTTATTTACCTGTTATCGAGAGAACAATTTCTTTTAAAGAAGGAACTTCTTCAATACCAAATAGAACTCCTTCCTACGGCACAAAAGTCGGTAAGTAATAACTAATTCTCAAATCTTACAATACATGAAAATAGTCTTTTCCTTATTACTTTGTTCCGTTGTCTTTTTATTACAGGCACAAGATATGACATTTGAAAAACCAAACTATAAGCAAATTAAACGAAATATTGCGAATGAAAAATCTAATTTGTTTTACGACATCTTAATGCAAAAATATAAGAATTCGGACTCTACCCTAAACCTAAACGAAAAAAGACATTTGTACTATGGTTATACATTTCAGGACACCTATTCTGCTTATGCTATTTCCGATTATGAAGATAGTTTAAACGTGCATTTTAAAAACGAGAGTCATAATCCTTTCGTATTACAGGAAATCATTCGGGTGAGCGATTCTATATTAAAAGAAAAACCGTTTAGTTTACAAACCTTAAATGCGCAACTTTATGCCTTTGATAAATTGGGGGATCAGGAAAATTTCAATAAAAAAATAACACAGGCCAAAATTATTTTCGATGCGCTTCTAAGCTCAGGTAATGGGCACTCAAAGCAAGATGCTTTTTATGTTATTTATACGTCACATGAATACATTTTGCTCAATTACTTAGGGTACCAATTTGGAGGCCAGCAAAGTTTAATTGAACATTACGATTTTTTAACTATTAAAAACCCAACTGAAGAACTTGAAGGCTTATACTTTGATGTTAGTCCCTGCTTAAACTCCCTAAATAGTTTATTTAAAAATTAAATAATTTAGCATTAAGAAAATATTTTTTTAAATGACTTCAAATGTTGAAACCTATTTTAATGAAGGTTGTAATAGATGTTCCCTTGGAGGCACACATGGCTGTAAAGTGCATAACTGGATTGAAATACTACAAGCGTTACGCCATATTATTTTAGAATGCGGTCTAACAGAAACTTGTAAATGGGGTGTGCCATGTTACACATATAACAATAATAATGTAATTATGCTTAGTGCTTACAAAAATTTTTGTTGTATTAGCTTTTTTAAAGGAGCATTACTCAGCAATGACCGCGACTTGTTAGTAGCTCCAGGTGCTAACTCGCAAGCAGCTCGTTTACTAAAGTTCACAAAAATAGATCAAGTAAAACAACTAAAACAAAGTATTAAAAGCTATATATATGAAGCGATAGAAATCGAAAAACAAGGCCTTAAAGTTTCTTTTAAAACTCAACCAGAACCACTTCCTGGAGAACTTCTTGAAATATTTGAAACTGACCCACTACTTAAATCAGCTTTTGAAGCTTTAACACCCGGAAGACAGCGTGGATATATACTTTACTTTTCAGCGCCTAAACAATCTAAAACAAGAGTTTCTCGTATTGAAAAATGTACCCAGAACATCCTACACGGCATTGGATTGCATGACAATTATAAAGCTAAAAAAAGATAATGTATTAAAGCCAACAAGAGCCCTTCGAATAAGAAAAGTTTACTATATTTAAAACTAACCATTACAACAGCTATGAACATAAAATTCAATATATTACAATTTCAATTTGTATTAAAACACTTTATTCTGTTATGCTTTCTAATCGCATGGAATTATAATTTCGCTCAAGAATTACAAGAAATATCTCTTAAATCGGAAGTAAGTGCTGTAACTGTTTTTATCGAAGGTGCACAGATTACTCGAGAAAAATCGGTTGATTTAAAACCTGGTATTACTAACATTAAATTCACAAACCTCTCCCCGTTTATTAAGGGCAAAAGTGTTCAGGTTAAAGCTACTGGGAACGTTACTGTATTAGGAGTAAATCACCAACAAAATTATATTGATGAATTAAAAAAGTCGGATGAAGTTATTGCACTGGAAACGCGTGCAGAAGAATTACAAGACAAAATTAAAATTGAAAACACACATTTAGAAATTATCTCTGAAGACATTAAATTTTTAACAGAAAACCGACAAATTGGTGGTAAAAATGAAACCCTTACGGTAACCGATTTAAAAACAACCTCCGATTTTTACAGTAGTAAATTAACCAGTTTAAGGTTAGAAGAAATAGAAAGACAAAAAACATTAAAAAAGCTGCTAAAAGAAGCTAATGATGTGAGCGACCAGTTAAACAGCATAACTAGCAAAAAAGATTTTGCTAATGGTGAAGTCGTTATAAAAATTAAAGCAAACACCTATCAAAAATCTAATATTGCATTAAATTATGTTGTTAATAATGCCGGGTGGTATCCTAGTTACGATATAAGAGCAAAAAACATATCTGAGCCTGTTCAAATGGTATATAAAGCAAATGTAAAACAAGATACCAAAGTCGATTGGAAAAATGTAAAATTGAAATTTTCATCGGCCAACCCAAACCTTTCTGGCACAGCCCCTCAATTAAAAACTTATTTCCTCGATTACCACTCAGCGCCGCCGAGATACAAAACACAAATTAATGAAGTTTCAGGAAGGGTAACCGACCTGAATAACACGCCTCTTCCTGGAGTTAATGTAAATATTGAAGGAACAACAATTGGTACCGTAACCAATTTCGATGGTTTTTACTCACTGGCAATACCTAACAATTCAAGTCGACTACAGTTTTCTTATATCGGTTTTCAAACAAAAACCTTACCCGTTTTTAATTCGACTGTAAATGTAAAACTAACCGAAGACCAATCTCAATTAGATGAAGTGGTTGTCGTTGGATATGGGAAAGAAAATAGAGCTGCTGCCGTAGGGAGTATTCGAGCCGAAAAAATAACTGGATCAAATTTAAACACGGTAAAAAAAACAATACCGCTTCAACAGGTTGAAAACCAAACCACCGTTGATTTTGAAGTTGAAATTCCATACACGATCAACTCTGACAATAAAAATTATGCCGTAGACATGGTTAATTATGAGCTACCAGCGAATTATCAATATTATGCCATTCCTAAAATTGAAAAAGAAGCTTATTTGGTGGCCAGTATTAATAACTGGGAGCAATACAATTTACTTGAAGGTGAAGCCAATATCTTTTTTGAAAATACTTTTATTGGCAAAACCATACTCGATACCAGATACGCAAGCGACACATTGCAAGTATCTCTTGGCAGAGACAAAAATATAAGCATTAACAGAGAAAAGGTTACCGATTATACATCGAAAAAGTTTATCGGAGGGAAAAAGGAACAATCGCGAGCATGGAAAATTTCAGTAAAAAATAACAAATCGAAAACCATTAATATGATTGTTCTAGATCAGGTTCCGGTATCGATACAGGAAGATATTAAAGTTGATATTTTAGAAATATCAAAAGGGAAATTAACCCCAGAAAATGGCGAAGTTAAATGGGAGTTAGAAGTGTCTCCAAATGAGAATAAAGTATTGAATCTATATTACAGTGTTAAATTTCCGAAGAATCAAAACTTAATTATCGAATAAATAGAATCAAAAAAAGACTTATGGAAGAACAAACCACAATGGAAAGCCAATTTGAAGAATTTGAAACCTTAACTAAAAAACGTCGCAACCTACTACCTTGGTGGATTAAATTCTTCAGTTGGTTTTTTATGATTTTTGGTGTTTTTACTTTAATATGTTTATGCATTGGCATTTTTGGTGGCTCCGCCGAATTATCATTTTATGGTTTTGAAACCTACCAACCTATTTCTGCACTTGGTTTACTTATTGTAAGCTTGGCACTATACAAAGCTTTTGTGGGCTACTCCCTATGGTTTGAAAAGGATAATGCTGTAATGCTTGGCAAAATGGATGCTATTTTAGGTATTATTTTATGTACCGTAGGTATGGTTATTATACCATTTTTTCAAGAAGGTTTTAACCTCAATATCAGAGCAGAGATTGCTTTTTTAATTCCTTTTTTAATCCGATTAAGAAAAATTGAGAGCCGCTGGAAATCTATTGTATAACATGAACCAACACAAAATATTCACTATGCCCTTTGCTTCTGTTTATCCGCATTACGTTAAAAAAGCGGAGCGAAAAGGTCGTACAAAATCTGAAGTTGATCATGTTATTTTTTGGCTAACGGGATATAATAAAGAACAGTTAGATATTGTATTAACAGAAAAAACCAATTTTGAAACCTTCTTTAAAAACGCCCCTCAATTAAACCCCAATGTTTCAAAAATCACAGGTGTTATTTGTGGACATCGCGATGAAGACATCGAAGATCCATTAATGCAAAAAATAAGATATCTGGATAAACTTATAGATGAACTGGCAAAAGGAAAACCCATGGAGAAAATTTTAAGATCGTAATAGTATACACCGAAAAGGTATTTGATTTCACGATAAACTTTGACATGCTCGATTATATAAGTTCATTCGGTTTTTCCTTATATTTATAAAGCATCTATAAATTTCATAATCAAAACCTTATCTATGAAAACAGTTTTAAAAAGTGTATTTTTAACGGTAATAGTTACCGTTTTCGCTTTGTTCCAATGGTCTTGCAAACAAGAAAAAGATGTTTCCACTTCAACTGAAAATGTTCTCGAAGTTCTACCATCGTTTAATGAAAGTACATCGAAAAAAAATATCATTCAATTTGTTGAAACTATCACTGATACCGCTAGCAGCGATTATGTGAAACCTGACGATCGTATTGCGTGTTTCGATAACGATGGCACACTTTGGGTAGAACAACCATTACCATCACAAATATTTTTTGATCTATACAGAATAAAACAACTGGCAGTAAACCATCCAGAATGGAAAAATGAAATGCCTTTTAAAGCTGTTATTGAAAACGACACAGAAGCCTTAAAAACCTTATCTCATGGAGACTTATTAAATATAGTAGGAACTGCTCAAGCCACAGACGATGTTGATAGTTTTGACACCATTGTAAACAATTGGATAACTTCGACAAAGCACCCAGTAATGGACAAGCCTTATACAAAGCTAATTTACAAGCCTATGCTAGAACTTTTAGATTATTTAAGGGCAAACGAATTTAAAATTTATATTGTATCAGGAGGAAGTCAAGAATTTATGCGTGCGTGGACAAACTATGTTTACGGTATTCCTAAGGAACATGTTATTGGTTCTACATTTAAGAGAAAGGCAATTACAAAAGGTGATTCTTTAATAGTAGCACAAACTTCAGAATTCGAATTTAATGATGACCATGAAGGTAAAGCGATTGCAATAAGTAGATACATTGGTAAAAAACCAATCTTAATTGCGGGTAATTCGGACGGGGATTTAGAGATGATGCAGTATTGCGACACCAATAACCCATTACCTCATCTTTTAATTTACGTTAATCACACCGATGGCGACCGTGAGTTTTTATACGATGAACATACCGCCATGGGCACCTTAAACAAGGGCATGGAAGTGGCTTTACGAAAAGGTTGGACGATTATCGACATGAAAAACGACTGGAAAACAGTGCACTCCGAATAAATAACATGAAAAAACCAAATAAAAGTATTGGTTTAAAAGAGGCCATATCTATCGGTATTGGCGGCATGGTAGGTGGTGGTATTTTTGCCGTATTAGGACTAGCCGTTACTCTAGCCAAAGGCGGAACTCCGATGGCATTTCTTTTAGCTGGAATTTTAGCACTAATCACATCTTATAGTTACATTAATTTATCAAAAGCATATCCTGACCGTGGCGGCACTGTAAAATTTATAAATCAAGGATTCGGAACCTCTGTTTTTAGTGGCGCCATAAACAATTTATTATGGGTTAGTTATATTATTATGCTATCGCTATATGCTTCGGCTTTTGGATCGTATGCGCCAAATCTCGCTGGCATAACGCAAAATAAAACCATTGATTTCCATATCTATGCGAGTGCCATTATAATTCTGGCAACAGCTATAAATTATTACAGCATTAAGGTTGTTGGCAAAATTGAATCGTATGCCGTAATTATAAAACTTATAATTTTAATGGGCTTTATTGGTATTGGCATTTACGGGCTATTTGGAAATCCAAACCTAGAACAACTTAATTTTTCTCATTGGGAAACACCCATAAAATTATTCGCCGGAGGGATGGTAATTTTTGTAGCTTACGAAGGTTTCGAGCTTATCGCTAACGCTGCTCCAGATATTGTAGCCCCGCATAAAAATATTGCCAAAGCATATTACTATTCAGTAATATTTGTAATCCTTTTATATATCCTTATAGCTATAGTTACTGTGGGTTCATTACCGTTTAAAGCAATAGCACACGCTCAAGATTATGCACTGGCAGAAGCGGCAAAACCCATGCTTGGCAAAATAGGCTTCAGTATTATTACTGTGGCTGCTTTAATATCTACTTTTTCGGCTATTAATGCCTCGCTTTATGGTGGTAGTAAAGTAAATTACGAAATTGCCGAGGATGATGAACTTCCTCATCACTTTTTGGCTAAATTTTGGAACCAACCAATAGGTTTATTAATTACGTCAATTGCTACATTATGCTTAGTGAACGTTTTAAAATTAGAAAGTATTTCTACCGCAGGCAGTGTCGGTTTTCTAATAATTTTTGGAGTTGTAAATTATGTTGGTTTTAAACTGTCAAAAGCGATTAACGGCAATAAATACATTCCTCTTATAGGATTTATTCTATGTATTGCAGCTTTGGTTATTTTAATTCATCAACAATACAATTCTAATTTAATTGGAGTTATAATTGCGCTAAGTATTATTGCGTTTTGCTTTATTTTAGAATATCTTTATAAAAAAACTAAAACTTAGCTTCTTAATTTTAACCCATAAAATGAAAACACAAAACAAGGTGTTTATTGCTACAAGTCTTGATGGATTTATAGCGAATAAAAACGGGGGTGTCGAATGGCTTGAATCCATACCTAACCCCGACCAAGTTGACATGGGGTATTTGGAATTTATTAAGCACATAGATGCATTAATTATGGGACGAAATACTTTTGAAAAAGTGTTAAGTTTTGGTATCGAATGGCCTTATTCTCGCCCTGTTTTCGTTTTAAGTAATACCCTTAATAGCGTTCCCGAAAAATATACAGACAAAGTATTTCTTGTAAAAGGTCTATTAAAAGATGTTTTAAAACATATTCATCAACAAGGTTTTTATAATTTATATATTGATGGCGGTCATGTGATTCAAAATTTTTTAAATGAAAATTTAATTGACGAAATGATTATTTCAATCGTTCCTATAATTTTAGGCGATGGTATTCCTTTATTTGCAAAAACCTCAAGACCTTTATATTTTAAGTGTATTAGTACTAAAATTTACCTCGACAACATCGTTCAGAACCATTTTATACGTATTTCTTAAAACAGAGTAGCATTTGAAAACAAATAAAATTCTGATAAATCACTATCTTAGTTACTTTATTTAATACCCCAAATTTAGATGTTTAGGTAATTGAACTTTATAGTTTTAACCACAAAAGAACAGCACTTAAACCCATAAAATTAACAAAACATGAAAACAAAACACGGACTCTTATCAATCCTTCTTTTTTTAGCGTTTACGCTTACATTCTCTTTTGATAGCTATGCACAGCCCCCTAAATGGGCACCAGCACATGGTTACAATGCAAAAACGAGACACATTTATTTTCCAGATCATAATTTCTATTACGACTTAGAGAAACGATCGTACATTTACTTAAATGGAGGGAATTGGAGTATAAGTGCAAAACTACCTTCGCTTTATGCTAGTTTTGATCTAGGAAGAGCTGCCAAAATAGAATTAGACCTAAATTCTGATTCTCCTCAAAAATACAACAAAGACCATTTAGTAAAATACAAAGGAAAAAGCCCAAAATTAGGTAGTCCAGGCAAATCCAAAAAGAATAAAACTGGTAACGGTAAAAAGAAATAATTCTTATGGCATTAACATTTCATCAGATATCAATTGATGAATTACATACCGTTTTGAACTTATTTAAAGAAGCTGCCGAACATATAGCTAAAATGAATATTAATCATTGGCAATACTGGAAGAATCCACCGGCAGAAAAATTAAAATGGGTTCAAGACGGTATTTTAAACAATGAATTCTTCTTTATAAAAAACCCCGAAACCTTAACCATTGGCATGGTGCGCATTTTAAATAATGACAAGCTCTATTGGGGAGAACAAACAAAACCAGCTTTGTATGTACATTCGCTTGTTGTAAAAACAGAATTTAATGGATCAGGATTAGGTAAAACCATTATAAAACATATTGAAGGTCGAGCAAAACAAGAAAACATTAACTGCTTGAGATTAGATGCCGATGCAAAAAACCCGAAACTTTGTACATACTACGAACAGTTAGGGTTTAAACATGTTGGTGTGGTTACACTACCATTATCTACCTATAACCTTTACGAAAAAGACATCGAATAAAAATAAAGTTAATTATTATGCTGCAATTAAATAACATAAGCACAAGTCAATAAAATCATCCAGACCACGACGTATTTTATGAGTAATTAAGCTACTTTTATTATAGTATGATGAAACTTTTCGAATTTGAATCCGACCACACAAAAAACTGTTTACCTAAAGATGGTACAGTTAATTATTACGGTAAAATTTTAAGTCATACAGATTCGGACATCATACTCGAGCAACTATTAGAAACTATTGCATGGAAAAACGACGAAGCAATAATTTTTGGGAAACGTATAATCACTAAACGTAAAGTAGCCTGGTATGGTGAAAAGCCATTTTCCTACACCTATTCTAACATTACTAAACACGCCTTAATTTGGACCAAGGAATTGAAATTCTTAAAGAACTTAGTAGAACAAAAAACGGGAGAAACTTATAACTCCTGTCTTCTTAATTTATATCACAACGGTACCGAAGGCATGGCATGGCATAGCGATGGTGAAAAAGATTTAAAGCCCAATGGAGCCATTGCCTCCTTAAGTTTTGGAGCTGAACGTAAATTTGCTTTTAAACACAAAGACACTCAGGAAAAAATCCATTTACTTTTAGAGCATGGTAGCCTTTTAGTCATGAAAGGCGAAACACAAACCCATTGGTTACATCGGTTACCCCCTACAAAAAAAATACATTCACCAAGAATAAACCTCACGTTTAGAACAATTATTGAAAACACATAGCCATTAAAAATAAAAAAGAGGAATATGCATTAAAACATATCCCTCTCTTTAGTGATTATCAAATAAATATTATTTTGATTCGGGCACGAATATTATATTTAGAGTATCGGGGTTATCAAAAAATAACTTGGCTGCATTTTGAATATCTTTTGGCGTAACCTCATTCAAAATAGCGTCGAAATATTCAGGCGCCATCATATTTTCTCCGTAATTATAGTAGGTTTCTAAAGTTTGCATCCAGTACCGATTAGAGCGTTTAATAAGTGGTCTGTTTTTCTTCATATTTAATACGACCTTATCTAAGTCGGATTGCTCTACGTTCTGGATGACGTCATCCAATTCCTTATGAACTATATCATTTATATGCTCGGCATTGTTGGGTGCACAATTAAACGAAATATCCATATTTAAATAAGGTTTTGGCATACGACTATCACCAGAATTAACACCTATTGTATACACGCCTCCTTCTTTTTCACGAATATTTTTGATAAATTGAATATTCAAAATTTCGCCTAATATTTTGTGACAAACAATAGTTTTACGATTATATTTGGCAGGCTTTTGCATTTTAATAACTACTGTTGCTTTAGGCGCCTCCATTGGTATTTCTATTCGGTGTTCATTAAAGCCCTTGGGGAAATAATCGTCTAAAGGTTTCCAACTTTCCTTTTTTCTACCCGTTGAAATTGCTCCTATATATTTTTCTACCATAGATTTTACGGTTTTAACAGGAGCATTACCGATCAGGTAAAATGTAAAGTCGCCTGCATGATTAAATCGCTCTGCATAAATTTCTTTAGCTCTGTTAAAATTAATTTGATCAAGATAAGCCTTATTGAACTCAAAATACCTTGGATCGCCATTGGCTGCTAAAGTTTTATATGTATCACCTATAAGTTTATTAGGATTCTGAACTGTACTTTTTAAGCTGCTGTAGTTACCAGCCATCATACTCTTAAATTTTGCCTGGTCGAACCTTGGTTTTTCGAAACGCATATAAACCAATTGAAACATACTTTCCATATCCTTTATCGCAGCACTCGCTCGAATACGTTCGGAATAGTTTTCAATACTAATAGTAGATTTAGCCGAATTACCGTTCATTACTTTATTATAGGTAACTGGATCCAAATTACCTATTCCAAATTTACTTGCTAAACTAACCGCTTGTAACGACGGAATATCTTTTATATCGTATAATGAAGCTCCTCCAGGACTAACCGCATTTAATTCGATAAAACTCTTTTTATAATTGCTGATTTTATAAACCACTTTGGCTCCATTGGACAGTTGCCATTCTACCGCTTTAAAATCTTTTAATAATTTTTGGCTAACAACTTTCCCTCCTTCTGGCATGGAATCTAATAACGATACTCCAATTGGTTTTTCATTGACATATGGCTTTAAATTTGCCTCCTCTACCTGAGTCATTATATCTTGAATTTGCGTTAACGAAGGAACTTTTAAATTCTCTTTTTTTGGTGCCGTAATTGTATAAACCCGATTTTTTTTCGTTAAATATTTCTTTACTAACCGAGACACTTCCTCTTTAGTAATTGTTGGAATAACGGTTTTTACAAAATTGTAATTAAAATCATTATCTGGGATTGCGATACCATCTAAATAAGCATCACGGATATTTTTACCATAACCATCCGAACTAACTTTTAATGGCCCATTTGCTCTAGATTGATTCTTTTTAAGCATTAACGATGTAACGTCATTGATCTCCTTCTGAGTAAATCCATACTTCACCACACGTTGTAGCTCGGTGTAAAAGTCTTTTAAGGCTTTATTTACTTGAGCTTCATTAGAAGTAAAGTTTAAATTGAATACCTTATAATTTTTTTCAAAATCGGTATATAAGGCTCTTGCAGATTTGTAAGCTGCTTTACTATTTACTATCTTTTCTTTTAGTCGTTGGTTTAATAATATATTTAAAAAACCGTCGACTATAGTTTCACGCAGCTGAGCCTGAGTATTATCCTTTTTATAAAAATGTCTTATCTCTAAAGTGAAGTTAACATCCTTAACTTCCTTATCGGTTGCTATTTTATATAGAGGTTCTTCATTGTCTGGTATTGTAATGTAAAAACGCTCTTTCGGTTTTTTAATGGCAGGAATTTTTCCGAATAAATCTTTTACCTTTCGCTCAACCTCATCAACATCAAAATCACCAATAATTCCAATAGCTTGTAGGTCTGTACGGTACCAGTCGTGATAAAAATTCCTAAGTTCTTTATACTTAAAATTATTAACTACATCCATACTACCCAAAGCATCACGTTTTGAATAAATGCTATGATTATATTTTACTCCCTTTAGCTGTTGATTTAGTCTGTAGGTTGCATTATACCGTTGTCTCCACTCTTCTTGAATAACTTTTCTTTCGGAATCAATTTCATTATCCGTTAAGGCCAATTCATTACACCAATCGTTTAAAATTAACAAACATGAATCTATATCTTTTTTATTTGTTAAAGGAAACTGACTAATATTATATACCGTTTTATTGGTAGAGGTGTAAGCATTGATATCTTTTCCAAATTTAACTCCTTTCTTTTCAAGCCAGTCGATCATACTATTACCAGGAAAGTGTGTTGAACCATTAAAAGCCATATGTTCTAAAAAATGCGCCAATCCGTTTTGCTTATCAGACTCTAAAACGGCGCCCACATTTTGGTAGAGGTAAAAACTTGCTTTCCCTTTAGGTATTTCATTATGCTTTAAATAATAAGTTAATCCGTTTGGCAACACCCCTATTCTAAATTCTTTTGAGAAAGGAACTTGCTGAGTTAAATCTGTCCCATTCTGAGCTATCAGAAAATTAGAAAATAAAAAGCAAATGGCGCTTAGTATATACTTATTCATGTTCTTTTTTTAATTAACAAGGCAACAAGTCTTTTTACAGTTCTTTGCTGCCTTAATTTTATTGTGAAATTGGATTAAAATTTGGTCGGTTTTTTAATCTAAAACTATTAGATACTTTTTTTAAGTTGTTGTAATTCGTACTCTTTATTTACGAACTTCTTATCTGTTTTTGGCCAGTTTTTTATTGCTCGCTCCTTAAGCTCTAATGCTTTTTGTGTTTTTCCTTTTCTGAAAAAAAACTCTGCTTGAAGATCGTCCATAAAACAGTTATCTTCTTTAACTTTGTAACCAAACTTAATCCATTTTCCTATAGCTTTAAGTTCTTTTTTAGAAGTTGATTTTTCTAAATACCCTTTACTTAATTCATTCAACTCTTTAAGAAGTTTTGAAGCTTTCAAGCCTTCTTTTGAAGCATTTAGCATACGCTCTCTAGCCAGTTTAGGATCATTATCATATGCTTTTTTATACATACTATAACTTTTCTCGTCGGCGGTTTTAATCTCTTCTATCGAAGTCTGATCTATAAGGTTATTAATATAATTGGCTGTTATGGTTTTATATGATGTATCATCGTCAAGCATTTCATAATAGATTAATTCTGCATCTAATAAATCATCCTTTTTAATACGATTTTTAGGCTGTTGTTTATAGGCCTCAATATAAACTTTCATTAGCTCAGCGTCTTTATTGCGGACAGCAGTGTCTAGTGTACCATTAAGAATTTGAGTCTTTATTCTTGGTAACATTCTAGCTTCAAAAGAAGAGGCTTGTTTCATATAGGTGTCGTAATTCTCTTCAAGAATCTGTTCGCCTTTTCCTCCTATTAAAATATTTCTCGAATTTTTAAGCAAATATTTTAACATCTCAGGGCTCGACTCGTTCATTTCTGTTTGTACTTTTAACCAAGCATCAACTCCTTTTGAAATATCCTGTCCGAATTCATCCATTTTCCTAATATACATCTTAAGAAACTGTTCATCATTCAACCTACTGGGAAATTCATTTTTAAGGTTTTCTAAACTGTATTTGCTATTTTGAGAGTTAATAGCTCTATTTGCCATTTCAATAAACGTATCTTCATGCTTAAAGGCTGTATCTTCAAGAAGTACTTTACCTTCGGCATCTAAATACAATAAGGTTGGGTAACCTGTTACATTATATTGCTTAGCAACAGCTTCACCTTCTTTCTCGGCATCTAACTTTAAGTTGATAAAATTATTATTGTACAATTCCCCTACTGTTGATAGAGGAAATATTTCTCGAGCCATTTTTTTGCAAGGACCACACCAAACGGTATAAAAATCGATAAAAACTAATTTGTTTTCGGCTTTAGCTTTAGTTAATGCCTCATCTAATGTTATATGTTCGAAATTTATTCCCTGTGCTATTCCTAAAAATGGCATAAGAGAAAGAATTAATAATACTATTTTCTTATTTATCATCAGTTTTCCTAACACTTAAAGTATTGCCTTCTTTCTAAGTTCTTCTAATTCGTATTCTTTATTTACGAATTTCTTATCGCCTTTTGGCCAGTTTTTAATAGCTCTTTCTTTATAAAAAACTGCCTTTTTTAGGTTATCCTTTTTTGTATAAATTTTAGCCATGAGGTCGTCCATATAACAATTTTCTGGTTTTAATTTATAACCATATTTAACCCATGAATCTAGTTTTTTATATTCCTTTTTGGTGTTTACACGGTGTAAATATGCTTTCCCTTTACTGGTTAATTCTTTAAGGATTTTATTAGCCTTCATACCATCTTTTGCTGAGGCAAGCATACGTTCTCTAGCAGGAACAGGGTCTTTGTCGTACCCTTTTTTGTACATGGTATAGGTTTTTAAATCGTCTGCATGAACCTTAGAAACCGGGTTTTCTTTAATTACTTCGTCTACATAAGTTTCTGTTAATGCCTTATAGTTTTCGGTATCTTTAGTCAAGGCATAATACGACAATTGCGATTCAACTAATTCATCTTCTTTAATAAATTTTCCTGATTGTTTTTTGTAAGCTTCTAAATACGCTTCAAAAAGTTCCACATCACCTTTTTTAAGTGCTACTTTCTTGGTGTTTTTTAAAATTTGTGAATTAGAAAAAGGTAAGAATTTTGAGTTATGGCCTGTCGCCATTTTTTCAAAAGCATTATAGTTTTCGTTTAAAATTCTATGTCCCTCACTGCCAAGTACAAAAAGCCGCGTATTTTTCATGATATAGTTCATCATCTCCTGGCTATCTTCTTCCATTTCTGTTTGAACTTTTAACCAGGCGTTAATACCATCGGTTATGTCCTGACCGTATCCTTGCATTTTCTTTATGTACATTTTTAGAAAATGTTCGTCGTTTTGTTTGTTAGGGAATGTTGCCTTTAAATTTTCTAAACTGTATTCACTATCTATCGATGCTACAGCTTTATCTCCATTGTTAATAAAATCTTGGGTTGGCATTCTACCCGTGTCTTTTAAGGCCACTGTTCCATCGCTTTTTAAATATAAAAATGTAGGGTAAGATGTTACTTTATATTTAGCCGCCACTTTAGCGCCTTCTCTTTCGGCATCTAACTTTAAACTTACAAATTGTTTGTTATAAACGGCGCCTACTTCGGGCAATGGAAACACATCTCTTGCCATTAATTTACAAGGGGCACACCACGAGGTGTAAAAATCTATAAAAACTAATTTATTTTCGGTTTTGGCTTTTTCTAGAGCCTCTTCAAAAGATATATGTTGAAAATTTATACCCTGTGCCGATACATTTAAAACAGTAATTAGTAAAAATGATAGGAATGTTAATGCTTTCTTGTTCATATAGTTTTATTAAGTTTAGGTCTTTGGATATACCAAAGCGTATATTAATAAGACGCATTTTTTGGACTAAAGAGTGACAAATAATAAAAAAAAGCTACTCCCTGTAATGGGAGCAGCTTTTATAATTAGTTACAATTTTTTGTTTTTACACTTTTGATAGCAAAATTATCTCTATGGTAATTAAAAATTATTTTCACTCCAATGGATTAAACGCTTCATTAATTGTTGAATATCTTTTGCTTGGATGTTTTTAATTTCCTTTTCAAGATCGTCTATTTTTAAGAGTCGTCCATATTTCAAAGCATTCTTTAAATAGGTATTACTCAACACATTTTCGTCGTAAAAATACAATTGCATTTTACTACTAACCTTTGCTTTACTTATAGCCACATTTTCCTTTGAAATGATTCCTGAACGCATAGGTTTCAAAATTTCATTAATCATAACGGCTTTACAACGCTCCAAATTATTATTATCGGCTATGTAACGCAAACTAACGGTTGATGTTTTACTTTCTCTATTTCCGTATGCATCGGCTCCTAAGGAATAAATTAAACCGAGTTTTTTTCTTAAAGTTTCAAAAATTTGAGCATAACCATATTCTGCAATGGCATCGGCTGTTAATTGATCTTTAAGCGTATAATTTCGTTCCAATTTATTTTTAAATATAAATGAAGCGCGTTTCTGGATTTTTCCTCTGGCCTCCTCAATATATTTCGGTTCCAAATCGTTGAAATCCTGTAATACAACGCCCTGACCATTAGGTTCTTCAACTTTCGAAATACCACCAATGTAAGTCGCAATTAAATCATCTATATTTTCAGGAAGATTACCGCCTACATACACATAAGCATTGTTAAAACTGCGTTTAAATGTTTGATTATAACCAAACAAACGCTGTACTAAATCATTATTAAAATCCGTATTTTTAAAGTTTATTAATGACAAATTTTCCTTTAATTTATGTAAAAAATCTTCTGAGTCTGGCGTGTTTTCCTTTGCGATAATTAAATGAAACCCCTTAAGTAAATTTTCATAGTTTAAGTGGGTATTATTACCTCGAAGTTCAAACTCGAAATAATTTTCACTTATTTTACTTTTTGCTGTAAACATATAACGGCGTAACAATGCTGGTGAATCCTCTCTGGAAAGATTATTAAATTGATTATTAAATAAATTCACCGCTTCTTTAAAAACTACACTTTCGTTTTCAGGTAAATATTTAAGCCCTAATTTTGATACTAAACGAATTTGCGAACGTGCCTCTTTGTCTTTATTTACTAATACTGTCAGGCCATTATTAAAAGTAAGCGAATACAAATTATCACCAATAACTTTTTTATTTAATACAGCTTTTGGCGATACCTCCTCTAGTTTAATATCAGGTAAATTAGTTTTGTTTCTTTTAACAAAAGTGGAGTTTGGTTCTGAAAATTTAAATGTTTCAAGCTGAAATTCTTCGCTGTCTATATTATCAATTTTATTTAAAATATAACTTTCGCTGAAATCTTTATTCCAGGCCTTTAAAGTGCTATCGAATAAAATGGTTTTGCTATAATTGGTAAACGCATTTAGTAATGCATTAAATGCTTCTGGTTTTAAGTTTTGCTGAATCGCCTTTAATAAAGCTAATTGCTGCTCTTTTTCTAAAGGTACTTCACCTTTTAAAAAGTGTTTTTCGACTTCAGCTAAGGTCATAAAACCATCACTTTGTTTTTCAGTGATGTTATTGATATATTCTTGGATAAAGAAATTAATTTCCTCTTGATTGAATCCATTTGCTTTAGCTTCGGCAACCACTTCGCAAAATCCATTAAGCATCTCGGTATAAGTTATCGAATTATTGCCTTTAAGCCTCACATTAAACATGGTCGTACCTGGTAAAATTTGGGATGTATTCACTTTGGTACCGCTTAACATCGTGTTAGGATATGAAGCCAAACGGTTCTCTAAAATCTTACAGAACAAATACTGAACAAAATCGTTTTTAACAGCCGCTTTACTATTTATAGCATAGCTAGGGAATTTAAAAGCCATAACTAACCAAGGTATTTCTGGAGAAATTACCGAAACATAGTTAGAATCAACGACCGTCGTTTTTGTTAAATCGATGTAATTTCGTTGTGTTTTGTTTAAGGCCTCAGGAATTTTAGAAAACAGTTTTTCGATAAATCGCGTCACTTTTTTCTCGTTTACTTTACCTTGAATTACAAGAGCAAACTGGTTTGGCGTATAATATTTTTTATAAAAATCCTTTACCCGTTCGGCCGTAATACCGTTTATTTGTTGTTCGGTTCCTAAACCGCCGTGTCCTTCTAATATAGTTCCGTTTAAATAAGGAGATATTGCCGAATGACGCTTGCGTATTTCTTCAATAACTACTTTTTGCTCAATTTTAAACGATGCTTCACCCATCTCTAAATCGCCTACCCAATCTTTCATGAGTAATAAGGTTTGTTTTAAATAGTCCCAATTACCTTCCGGAAGGTTTATATGATATTCGGTTTTGGTACTATTAACACTGGCATTATAATCTCGACCTATTCGAAGCCCCATTTTATCGAGGGTTTTCATGGTTTCATTACCTGGGTAATTTTTACTGCCCTTAAAAACCATATGTTCTATAAAATGTGCTACCCCACGTTCTTCGGGAGTTTCAACAAGTGATCCAATAGTAGAAATAAGGTTTACGGTTATTTTACCGCGCTCACTATCTTCTGGTAACAAGTAATATGAAAACCCATTATCAAGTTTTTTATACGTTACACCTTCGGGCATAAACAAGTTCTGCCCAAAAAAATGGGCAGAAACTAGAAATATACTTAGGGAAAACAGTAAGTGTTTTACACTAACTTTCATATTTTAAATTTATAGGGCTGAAGCATATCTTGATTTCATAAGCTCAAAATCTTTTTTAATACCTACAGCTCTTTTAGATTCCTCTTTTTCTGCTAATTTAACAGCTCTCTCCTTTACTTTTAAAGCTTCTTCCTTTTGTCCGAATCGATATAATATATCAGCATAGTCACTTACAATAAAAGCATCGTCTGGTTTAATATAATTTGCAACCTCAACCCATTCTAAAACTTCAGCCTGTTCTTCTGGTGTTTCTGCAAATTTAGAATACGGCTTTACCATTGAAAGTATTTGACCACTATATTTTGTTGCATGATGAATGGTACTCTTAGCCATAAGATCGCCTGATTCTCTTCTTTCTTTAAGCTCCAAATACCCATCTCTTAAATTTTCTTTATCTATCGAATTAATCACATTAACTATATCGTCATATACTAAAGCTTTATAACGATCCCCTTGACTGGTTTGTAAAAAATAGTGAGTATAAAGCCTTTCTCTTTGCTCAGTTAAATCTCGGATTAAACCTGAATTTTTTGCATCGTACAAAGCCAATTCCAACTTGGTTGTATCTTTCGTGCGAATTGCATATTCCGTTGTTTGTTTGATAATGTTCTTAGGTAATCTTAAATATTTCTCACGAATATCTTTACGTACATACTTTTTCCACTCGGTTGTTTTAATATTATTATCAATAATATTATCGGCTAAACCACCAACTACTATCTGATCCATATGATCGGCTAAGAACATAACCATGTCTTTGCTTGAAACCTCCATTGTCGTTTGGATGGATAAATACTGTTCCAATACCTCTACATAATTTGTCGATTTTGTCGCGATTAATTTGTCGAGATATCTCCTTACAAAAGTTTCATCATCTTTATTCGTCTCGTACAACTCAGCAAGGCGTCCTAAGCTATTTGGATCATTTTTAAATTCTAAGGCTTTTTTAACTTCTTCTAAAAACTCATCAGCTTCCATAGACGATGTTAGTCTATAAATTACTTCTCCTTCACCGTTAAGAAAAACGAATCCTGGCAGTGTGTTGATTCTATATTTTGATTTAAGCTTTGGACCTTCTCCACGCTCAACATCAAGTTTAAAAGAAATCATATTTTCATTTACAAGAGAAGCTATTCTTTCATCGGTAAACACCTCTTTTTCCATTCTCTTGCATGGTCCACACCAAACAGCATAGCCATCAACAAACAATAGTTTATTTTCTTTTTTAGCTTTTTCCAAAGCCTGATTAAAACTACCTTTTTCGAATGTTATACCCTGAGCATTTATTAATAATGGCATTAGGGCTACTGCCAATACAATATAAATTAGTTTTTTCATCTTGTTCATTCTTTGAATAAATTAAATGCTTAGGCTCTTTTTCATTTGATCTAATTGTCGTTTTACAGCTGATCTCGATTTATCGGTTTCAGGCCAATGATCGAATGCTAACTGCTTTAACTCAAGCGCCTGCTTTTCCTTCCCTATCTTACTTAATAGGTCTGATTTTAAATTATCCATCATATAATTACTTTCTGAAACCAAATCATAACCGTAATCGATCCAATCTTCAACCACTTTGTAATTCTTTTTAGTCTCACCTAAAAATCTCATATAAGTTCGAGCATTTACATTTATTACTTTTAGCAAATAATAAGTATCGATTCCTTTTTCGTATTTACCTAATTTGAACTTACCCATTCTGCTCGGGTTCGCTTCAAAGTCTTTCTTAAATGCTAAATACTTTTTATGGTCATTTTCCTTAACTTGTTCAGGGGCATTTTTGGCAATAATGTCTTCCATATATTGTTGCGCTAAATCACTAAATTCACCCTTATCACCAGTCATTCTCAAATATTCCATTTCAAAAGCCATTAGATCTGACTTTCTTTTATCATTACCTGGAAGTGCTTTCCATTTTTCTAGAAAGATTTGCATCATTCTAGGGTCTCGCGTTTGTCTAGCTTTTTCTAAAGTTTTACTAACCAAAGAAAGTTTTAATCTTTCTAAACGTCGTTCTTCAAAGCGTGTAGCAATATCCATATACTCATCGAAATTTGCATTGATAATTTCTTCGGCTTTACCTTCTGCTACTAAATCATTTTTATTTTCCAATAAAAATTCCATCATATCAACATCATCCTCTTCTATCTCTGTTTGAACTTTTAACCAAGCCTCGATACCTTCTGATGGACTTTGACCATAATCGCGCATTTTATTAAAATATATTTTTAAAAAATGCTCATCGTTTTGACGTTTTGGATATTCTTCTTTAAGCTTTACTAAACTATATTCACTACTAACTGAAGCAACCGCTTTACGCCCTAATTCAATAAAAGCATCGGTAGGTAAAGACCCCGTATCTTTATAAACTGCTGTTCCTTTTGAATTTAAAAATAATAAAGTAGGGTAGCTGCTTACATTATATTTTCTTGCAGCAGGAGCCCCTTCTCTTTCCGCATCTAGTTTTATGCTTATAAACTCTTTATTGTATAAATCGCCTACTTCTTTAAGAGGAAAAACAAATTTCGCCAACGATTTACAAGGTGCACACCACGTGGTATAAAAATCGATAAAAACTAATTTATTTTCCTTTTCAGCTTTATCTAAAGCTTCTTCTAATGATATATGCTGAAAATTAATTCCTTGCGCAAAACCGTTAGACATTCCAAGAATTAATAACAATATCCCGGAAACTAGTAATTTTTTCATAAATGTTTTATTAAATGGTTTAGTATTAAAAAGGCTACATAAAAAGTATATCATGCCTTTTAATGCAAGACGCAATATTTGGCAATTGGAGTGACACGCGCCATTAAATTTGATTAAATAACCAGCACTTTTAAATTTTAATTAAATACAGCACGGTAAGAATAAATACGAAATGCAAAACTAAATTACCTAACCTATATAAAAAAGGTATTGACAACTAATGTTGTCAATACCTTAAACTAAAACACTCAAAAATTTAGGTTTATATCCTTATGGCACTATTTAAAATAGCCATGGCTTTTAACCTAGTTTTACTCTAATCTTTAGTATACGAAAGTATACGATGAAACTTCACCTTTTTCATACCATTCTCCTCCATTATAAACGAAATACATTTTAGTAATGTTCCCCTCTAAATCGGTTTCATATGAATAACTAGGGTAAAATAAATCTCCATCGTTCCATGTAGTACTGGTTGGGATTGTTTCTATCGGTATATACTTTGGCCAGAACAAATCTGTCATAACTGGTAACGCCTGATCTGAAGTAAACGCAAATGGCGGAATACTTTCGGTGTATAATGGTGACAATACAGGATCAAATTCTGTTCTGTGCTGTCTTCTTTTTGAGTTTGTTGCATAATAAGACATTTGCCAGTATTCACTAAACACATTTTCACCTAATCCAAACGGATCCGAATATTTAAGGTTTGTAACGTTACTTGAGGTTCTAAAAGAAAGTAGTTTCCCTGTTTCGTCGTAAACAATATTACTTACTTCCTTATTAATACCAGTTTCTCCCGTAAGGTCACCAGCCTCGTAATCAAATGTTTTTGCTGTTACAGAATCTACTCGTTTAGTACCTGGAGCATAATGGAAATACTTATATCTTTTAGTCATTGTGCCCTCTGGATAGCCCGATCTGTAAAGAATAGTATCTACCATTCCTAAATCGTTATATGAATACTCATGGTAATGATTATTTCCATTTGGGAAAATAAAGTCCATTTTACTTACTTTGCCATCCTCATTATAGGTGAAATTATAAATACGTTGTCCATCATCGTATCGGTTATACACAATTTGTTTTGGCTTTTTAATAAAATCGGTTTTACGAACAGTAACCGTAGTTGTAGACACCTGCTCTTTATCATCAGAAATAATAATATCTAAATCATATACCTGACCAAGTTCTAAGTTTCCAAAAAACACAAGTTCTTTTAACGGCATTTCGGTAACAGGATTGTTAGGGTCTCCGTTAAACTCGTATTGTTGTTCGCCATTAAAAACTAATTTAATGTTTTCAATGGTGTTCAATCCTGTTGATACGATTCCTTTTAAATAGTATGCCGGTGCAGCTACAGCGATGTTTTCACCACCTACTAAAGCTATACTTGGAAAAGAAAATGCTTTAACATCAATTCTCATCCCCGTATTAAAACTTCTTTTGTCCTGGTCGGTAACCTTAATAATGTATACCAATGTGGTATCTTTTTCAAAAGGAGTTAAATCTACACCGTAATTAAAGTTGAAATTCGTTTTACCATTATACTCGGTAACTTCGTCTAATACATCGTAATTCCTAGCTTCTAAAATTTCAATTTTAGATACTTTGTTTGGCACATTCATTTTAAATTGAATGTTGTAAACATCGGCGGTATCACGTCTAACTGACACTTTTTTATCTGACAACTCGAATCCTGGGTCTGGAAACACAATGTCGTTCTCGCAAGACATCACAAGGAATAGACCAACGATACCACAGCATAATAAATATAGTAAACTATTTTTTTTCATAATTTTCATCTTAATTTTCATGAATTAATTCAGTGTTTCTAAAGCCGGATTCATTGCAACAATATCAACACCCCAGCTCATTAATAAATCGCGAAGCATAACAATGTTAGCCTTAATATTATCTGGAAATGCCTGTAATTGATTGGCATTTCTATGAATCATTTCGTTTAGGTACGCTCTAAAATCTTCACGCCTATTAGATACAAAATCATAGGTAGGACGTAATGCTTTAGGATGCACAATTCTAGATGGTAATCTGTTATTATCCTCGTCGTAGTACTGGTAAAATGTTATTAAACCAAATGAAGCATAGAAATAAGTGGCATCGATGAATCCTTTCTCAAAGAACCAGTCTTTATCGATAACATCAATACGTTTTTCTTCTGCAATTTCAAGTTCTTCACGGTAAACCACACCCATTTCTTTGTTATAATATGCACTTTTTCCTTCTGAGAAAGATGCTGGAATTTGCGCATATAGCCCGTGCATATCCATTATTCGCGATACCATAATGTAAAAATTATCACGTTTGCGCATCTGAATTGCAGAAGCACTATTTAAATCTGAGGGATTTACAGCAAACGCTATAGAGTGTTTGTTATAAATTGCCATTTGTCCGAATTCAGCTGAATATCTAACTCTAGATTCTGACTCTGTAAGCACCTGTCCTATTTCGCCATAAATTCTAGATTGCAAGTAAACTTCATCACTTAATAACACTTTATAAGGCATTAACTCAGAAACAATTGAATTAGGTTTAAAATACTTAAAAAGTGTGGTATCGATAAATGTTATTGCATTTCCTGCCTCGGCTTTGTAAACCTCTTCTTCTAAAGGAAGTACATTACCTAAAGAATCTGAATATTTCTGCTTTAACATAGGAATTTCAACTTTATCCCAAGTTTCGGCATCCACTTTAGATCCAGCTATATAAGCGAAATCCATGATACGATCGTATTCATACAACACACCAGTATTGTAGGTTTCTAAAATATTAACCACTGTAGGATTATTGGCATCCATTTGCGTTAATACTCTATCGACTTCGGTTTGAGTCCATTCTAGATCGTCCTCGCTATTGCTACAAGAAATAACCGAAAGTCCTCCTAACAAAAGCATTACATAAATTGGTAGTCTCATAATTAATATATTTAGATTGACAATGGTTACTTGTCTAGTTAACAATAATTTCATCTTCTGTTTCAGGCAATTTCTCATATCGCTCGTTATTCCTAATTAAAGGGTTTCTTTGTCTTTCATATAAAGGAATTGGCAATGTATAATTTAAATCGTCTGATAGTAGGGTAAAAGTTTCCGTACTTAATTTAGTACCCTGCTCATCACGAATCGTAAAGATGTGTTTAATTTCTGGTCTGTTTTTCATACGTCTTAAATCAAACCATCTGTGGTGATCTTCAAAACATAATTCTTTTCTGCGCTCATTTAACACAAATGTTAAAGCCTCCTCCGGTGTTGTAGGATAAACAATGGTAGAGGTATTAGAGTAACGCTTATTAAGTAAGGTTTCCATATCACTCACTACACTTCCAACATCTTCTAAATGTGCATAAGCCTCTGCTCGGTTTAAATAAGCCTCTGCAACTCTGATATTAGCAAAACCAAGATCGGTATATAATCCCATTTGAGATTTTTTAGTTCTGTAGTAATTTGATCCATTACCATCTAACAATTCCATAAAAAAGGCTTCTTTACGTAAATCGTTATCGTCGTACAAATCCATTAAATCAGAACTCGCTCGGTATGCCGAAAATTCTAAAGTTGTTCCATAATCGATAAGCGGCCATGTTGGTCTTATAGTATGATATGAATATAAAATTTCTTGATTCCCGGCCGTAACAAATGGCTCGTCAATGGTAACCCTAGATAAACTTCCTAGTTCTGTAGCTTTGGTCGCATAATCTATGGTTTCCTGCCATTTTTCCTGAAATAATTTTACTCTAGACATTAATACGTAGCTAGCTGCCAAATCTGGGTGCCAAGAACTTTTAGTTAATCCACTCATAGAAAATAGTTCTATAGCCTGCATAAGATCGTTTTCAATTAAACTATAACCTTCGGCTACCGTGTTTCTGCTGTAAAATTGATTTACTTCTAAGTTACTTCTTAATGGAACACCTAAATCTGAATTTGCAGTTTCTGCATTGTAAGGTACGCCGTAAAGATTCAGTAAATTAAAATACGATAAAGCTCTTAAAAAGTAAGCTTCGCCTTTGGTGTAATAAATTTCCTCTTCATCACCAATGGCATCATCTATTTGATCAATAGTATAATTCATTATGGCAATATCTTCATACATCCCGCGCCATGCTAAATTATTATCAACTTTACCTCCATCTTCATTAAACTCGATTTCACGCTGCCAAGTGTAAGTAGATTTTTTGCCAAACTTTGTAGACGTAATGGCATTTTCGTCTTCTGAAACATTATCGGTCATATGATCTATGTCGAAAAACATATCATACTCCCAACTAAATTCTTGCAACATAACTGCTGCATAATGTTCTGGTTTTTCAGGAATTAACTTATCCTGATCTACTTGATCTAGGAAATCGCTACATCCTATAAATGTTAAAAGAACTGGTAATACAAATAATATCTTTTTCATCTTATACTTTTTAGAAAGACATGTTTAAACTAAAACTATAATTTGGTAGAACTGGCATCCCTACATTTCTAACTTGCTCTGGGTCTTGCCCACTTAATCTGCTATCGAAAGTATAGAAACCTAGGTTACTTCCTTGTGCACTTAATCTTACTCTTTTTATTCCTGAACCTTCAAGTAATTTTGTTGGCAAAGTATAGGCAAGAGTTAAAGATTGTAATCTAATATGGCTGGCATCGACCACACGAGCATCACTCCTATCGTACATCCACCAGGTATTTTGTCCATCAGGTACAACCTTACCCATATTGGTAACATAAACCTGAGAATATCCATCGGCTGTAAAAGCTCCTGTAAATGCTTGATTGTGGTTAGAGATTGCTGGAATATCGGTAATTAACTCATCACCTGGTTGTCTCCATCGGTTATCAAAAATACTGTTCATATTTTCATAAGGAAGCGGTAAGTTCTGATTTCCGTCATACAAAGGCAATAATCTTGTTTTATAAGCTAACTTATACGTAAAGTTTGCCGATAAATTGAAATTTCCAAATCTGAATTCGGTACCAAAACCTCCGTAAAATTTAGGAATTCTAGAACCTTCGTAAACTAACATTTTTTCTAATTGCTCTCCTGCCGTCATTTCCTCTTCTACCAAGTGCTTAAATGTTGGTAAACCATCTTCTGTCAACCCATCAAACTGGTAAGAAAAGAATCCATATGTTGGGAATCCTGCTCTGTAGATACTTCCGCTCAAATAATCGCCTACAGTTAAATTATTCTCTCCTTCAAATCCATTGGTAACCCGATCTCTATCATGAGAGAAATTTAAACGCGTATTCCAACCGAAATTTTTCGTATTAATATTTCTAGTTCTAATACTTAACTCGAAACTATTAACATCTTTACCTCCTGCGTTATATAACTGCGTGTCGGTTCCATTTACATTAGAGATTGGACGTGTTAATAATAGGTCTGTACTCTTAGAGTAAGCATAATCTAAAGCCCCGCTTATTTTACCTCCTAAAAGACTATAATTTACACCAAAGTTAGCCGTTTGGGATTTTTCCCATCTTAAGTTTGCATTCGGGAAGGAGTTTAAGTTTGCGGTATTTTCAGGATAGTATAACACATTATTATTTCCGTAACCTGAGATAATCATATATGGACTTGCATTTGGCATAGTACCTCGCACACCAAAAGATGCTCTTAATGCTAATTCATCTACAACCATAACATCTTTCATGAAACTTTCTTCATGAATATTCCAACGTGCCGATGTAGACCAAGCTGGTTTAAATTTATAACGCTCATATTGTCCGAAACGGTTAGATCCATCACTTCTGGCGTTAAAATTTAACACGTACTTGTTTTTATATACGTAGTTTGCAATTGCAAACACAGAAAAGCTATTTGTTAATCTGTCGGTAATATTTGGGTAAATATTCTGACCTCCAAAAGGTGTTAACCAGTTAAAGGCTGCATCATAAGGATAATTTTCAAAATCAATTATAGACGTTCCTGATCCTGGCACAGGAATTGGCCTAGGTCTTGGCAGCGCTATAAATCCTCTCCCTTGAAAGTGGTTATAGCCTGGTACTGCAAAACCTGTGGCTCCCCAGTATTGCGCCGAACGCACTTCATTACCTAAGTTAAAATTAAGTGTATGATGACCTCCTAAGGTGACATTATAATTTAATTGGTTGGTTAAAGTATAAGCATCTTGACTTACCATACCCGCATTATAAATACCTCCGAAAGGAACTAATCCTGCTATATCAAAATGGTTTTCAACCATTTGATTAAAATCTTCGTATGTACGAAGTTTTGCTATATAGTGAGTGTCTTCGGTAATCCATTGCTCATCCATATTCGTAGTACTTCTGTAACTCGCTTGAGTACGCAATCTAAAATTTTCTAAGAAATCCCAGTTAAGTGCTACAGCAATATTCAAATCTTTATTTGTTACATTACGCTCTGAATTATCAGCTTCATTAAAAATATTGTATCCACCAAAAACAGACTGTCCAGCACCACTTCTATAAATTTCTCTGCTCGTGTAGAAATAATCGCCGTTCTCATCATATAATGGAATCGTACGACTCGTATTATATGCTTGATTGAAATAGTTTATTGATTGATGGTTATACTGTCCCTTTTGAACAGAACCACTAAACTTTAAAGATATAGTAACATTATCTCTTAAATCAAGATCCATATTAGAACGTGCAGTTATCCTGTTAAGGCCCACATTTTTTTCTGTACCTTGCTGATCGTCATAACCTAACGAGAAGTAATAACGTGATGTATCACTACCCCCAGAGGCACTTACCGAATGTCTTTGTGTATATGAGTTTTGGAATAATTCCCCAAACCAATTGGTATTTAACGTCTCTAAATATTTTACTTGAGCATCAAATTCTGCCTGAGTATAAGTTCCATCCCATAGGTTTTGTAGAGCCCCTTCGTATCCTAAACGGTCTACGTTTTGGTAAAACCCAGTGTATCCAAGATTTCTTTCATACATTTCTCTAGATACATCGATACGCTCCATCGAATTCATTAAATCGAAGTCGTTGTAACTTGGAGCTTGTACAAAACTAAAACCACCACTATAGTTTAAAGCCGGCTTTCCTTTAGTTCCTCTTTTTGTCGTAATTACAATGACACCATTTGCTGCACGTGTACCATATATAGCTGTCGCAGATGCATCTTTAAGAATATCGATTTTGGCAATATCAGTTGGATTAATTCCAGACAAGGCATTACCAATAATATTAACATTATCAAAACTATTAATTTGTTCTGCCGATAATGGTACGGGATCTTCGTAAATAATACCATCTACAACCCATAACGGACTTTGGTTACCAGTAAAGGTACTACCGCTACGAACACGTATTTTGGTAGCTGCTCCAGGCGTTGCACTTACGTTTGTAATATTTAAACCTGGTGCCTTACCGTCAAGCATTCTATCAACAGAAATTTCACCAATCATGTCTAATTCTTCACCTTTCACCTCTGATACGGCACTTGTTAATTTATTCTTTTCAATTTCCTGATAACCTGTGTAAATCACAACTTCATCAAGACCTTGAACATCTTCTTCCATTTGCACGACCACCTCTGAAGTTTTGCTAACTTCAACTTCTTTAGTAGTAAAACCAACATAAGAAAACACTAATATTGAAGGTTTTTTAGGAAGTTTTACAACAAATTTCCCGTTGAAATCTGTTACAGCTCCAAGTTTACTCCCTTTTAATACAATCGTAACACCTGGCAATGGCTGGCTTGATGCCGCATCTACCACAGTACCATTAATGGTCATGGTTTCCTGCTGCTGATCTTGATCAACAATAACAATCACACCATCTACATATTTAAAAGATAAGCCTGTTCCGCTTAAAACTTCATTTAAAAGTTCGGTTAAAGGAACATCTGTTTTGTTAACAGAAATTTTATCTAACTCGGCAATTTTAGCTTCGTTAAAGAAAAAACTCTGATTTGTTTGTTTTCTAATTTCTTCGAACAAGGTTGAAAAACTCACCCCTGTTAAATTTAAACTCACACGCTTAGATTGCGCAGCATTGGCGGCATTTAACGTGAGTACTGCACTCAAGATTAAAATAATTGTCAATCTCATTTTTAGGTTTGGTTTGTTTTTGTCTTTTCAGTTACCTGAAAAGAGGTTAATAACATCATTTTCATAAACATTAATTGATTGAATATCACTCTATAAAAGATGCAAATTGTTCGAGAAAGTTGCGCGGCTTTCTCCCCAAAAGTTATCTATAAAGTAATTTTATTCAGAAACATAAACTTTATTGTTATGCCCTATTTGAATATTAACAGACATTTCAGCCTCTATAATCTTCAAAATACCCGACATATCATTATATCTTGGTAAATCGCCTGTAAATTTCAACGACTTCAGTTTTTCTCCTTCTATCTGGTATTCAACATCATACCATTTAGAAATTTTAGAAAACAACTCTTGAAGCGTCACATTATGAAATACAAAACGACCTTCTTTCCAAGCAACATAAGGATAAACGTCGACGTCTTTTTTCTTAATAGATTTAGAGTTAATATCGAAGTTAGTTTGCTGGTTTGGTGATAAAAATTCAGTAGCATGAGAATATTTCTCTTCTACTTTTACTTTTCCTTCTACAAGGGTGGTGATTATGCGATTATCTTCGGTGTAAGCAGACACATTAAATTCGGTTCCTAAAACCTGAACTTCTTGCGTGCCCGAAGTAACAATAAAAGGAAGTTCTTTATTTGGAGTTACATCAAAATAGGCTTCACCTTTTAAAGCAACACGTCGTTCCGAACCAATAAAAGGTACTGTATAGGTTAGCTCGGTATCAGAATTCAACCAAACTTTTGTGCCATCTGAAAGTACTAATTGATATTCGGCGCCGCGTGGCACTCTTAACGTATTTACTTTGGCGCTCTCTGATTCATTTTGAGAAGCGACCATTTCAGAATCTTTATATTGTAAAATCCCTTTTGTATTTTTAGCCTCTACTTTACCTTCTTGTATTTGGTTATCAACTTCATCTAAATTAATAACTTCGCCATTAGATAGCACCAATTCGGCATGCGATGAGCCAGGTGCAATACTAGATTCTTCAATAGGCTTTAAATTACCTGTTTTATTAAATATAGTAAATAATGCAAGCCCTACCACTAAAACAGCCGCCGCCGCAGACATCCATTTAAACATATTTAATTTAACAACCTTTCCAGGTTTCTTAGCTGAAGAATCCATGCGATCTAAAAAAGATGCCCACGCCTCCACCGTGTCAATTGTTTTTATTTTTTCCTGCCACTCGTTATAAGAATAAGCATTAAGAATATTCTCAGCTAACTCTCTATTACCGTCTACTTCCTCCTCCCACTCTAGCAATTGTTTTTTCTGCTCATCCGTTAGAGCATCTAATACTTTTCCTGCTAAAAGCTCTGAGTATTCAAATTGTTTATTTATTTCGTCCATATCCTTCATATTTCTCTCAAACAGAAATGTCGTATATTATAATGACGCAATTATTTTAAAAGGGAGTGACAGTTTTGTTAAAAAAAAACTAAATATATTTATAAAAATCAGAAATAAACATCATAACAAACTGTATACCAAGTGTTTGTCGTAATTTACTATACGCTCTTTTTTTTACAGTTTTAACAGAATTTATAGTGATTTCTAATTCCGTGGCAATATCTTGATTGCGGTAACCGTCTAATGTTAGCTTAACAACTTGCTCTGCTTGCGGCGACAAGTCTTTAATAGCCTCATGCAACAGACTATAAGTTTCTTCTCGTAAAATTTCATTTAAAAAAGACTTTTGAACTACGGTAAGACCTTCATCAATAGATGTGTTTTTAATATTTTTTTCTTTTCGAATCTGACTTATGCATGCATTTTTAACAAGAACATACAAATAAGCCTGCAACGCTTTTTCACTGGAGAACTCTTCATTATCTTTTTGCCAGAGTTTCACAAAAGCTTCTTGAGCTACATCTTTCCCTTTGTCTTGACTCTTCAAAATACGAGCTGCCAACATACACATTGATGGAAAAAGTCGCTCAAAAATCTCATTGAACTCTTTACTATTAAACTGAATCGTTTTACCTGAAACCCTCATTATTATTTAATTCCAACAATTTACAAAGTCTTAGAAATTTGTTTCTTAGCAATTATCAAAAACAAATTGATACTTAATATTCATTAAGTTTTACTACCGTGTAAACTTATTGTAAGTTTTGCAAAGTTAGGTAGAATATTATGACAATTTGTGAAGTTTATCTTAAAAGTAATACTATTAAAAATGATAACTACCTATAAATAAACAATAAAGCCAATTTAACATCTCCCAATGTCTTGTTAAAAGCTATTTTATGAGATAATTGAAAACTCATTTTCGAACTCTATAACTGATAAATAATTGTTATTTTTAGGTTAATTAATTTGTTAAACCATAGAATATATACACGAGTTGTACACATCCTTTCAACTTTTAAATTATGATTGCTTTTTTTATTAATATTTTAAGGCTTGGCAGAATTTTTTATCGAGGCATAAAACACGATAGTGAGTTCCGATTTCTCTTAGTTTTTATTTTACTGCTGTTAACAGGTTCGTCCTTATTTTATATTCAAATTGAACAATGGTCGCCACTAGATGCGATTTATTTCTCGGTAATGACCATGGCAACTGTAGGCTACGGCGATTTGGTTCCCACTACTAATTTGGGAAAAATCTTCACCATGGTATATACGTTTTTGGCCATTGGAACTTTTGTAGCGTTTACCGCAAAAATTGTAACCATTTTATTTTACAACAGAATAAAGAAACCCCTGAATAAAAAATCGGATTAATATATTTATAAGAATAAGCAGAGTTTTACATAAGTATTCATCTCAATTCGGATTATTAACACTTTAATAGCAAACAATAAAAAAACATTAAGTCATTTTTCTTACCTTAGTGAATGCACTTTAACCACATTTAATACCAAAATATTATGAAAAAATGTTGCCGTATACTTGCTTTGATTTTTATTTTTAATTGTTTCAATCAAGTACTTGCCCAAGATGGTGATGGCGCCGATGCTTTGGCGAAACAGCTTCAAAACCCGGTAGCCAGCCTTATAAGCGTACCTATACAAGCAAATTATGATATGAATATAGGTTCCGAAGAAGGCACCCAATTCCTCACCAATGTACAGCCTGTAATCCCTATTAGTATAAGCGAAAACTGGAATCTTATAGGTCGAGCCATAGTGCCTATTATTAAACAATGCGACGTTAGAGGTAATAGCGGCAAAGACAGTGGGTTGGGCGATGCAGTAATAAGCGGATTCTTTTCTCCAAAAGCACCTACAAAAGGTGGCATAATTTGGGGTGTTGGCCCTGTATTATTGGTCCCTACTGCAACTAAGGATATTTTAGGTACTGAAAAATTTGGACTAGGACCAACCGCAGTGGCACTTAAACAAATTAAATCTTTAACTGTAGGCTGTTTAGTGAACCATATTTGGTCGGTAGCAGGAGCTGATACCCGTGCCGATGTTAACGCTACATTTTTTCAACCTTTTATAGCGAAAAACTTTTCTGGCGGTTATGCGTTAGCCTTTAATACCGAATTAACCCAAAATTGGGATTACGACGCTACGTCGGGCACCTTTCATATAGTAGCCTCTAAAGTGGTTTCATTTGGTTCTCAAATGGCTCAGGTTTTTGCTGGACCAAGAATACACTATGGCAACGGTAATAACGCCGAATGGGGTATTCGCGCCGGACTCACATTACTCTTCCCTACAAAATCATAATTAACGAAAAGACATAAACAAAAAAACGCTTTGTATACCAAAGCGTTTTTTTTCTTCTAATTATATTTACTATAACCTTTTAGATATCCCTATAGCCATATTAATGGTATTATAGGCGTCCCATCTTACATCGGTTCCTAATGCAACCTCAAACTCCCATGATTTAGGCATTTCAATGGCATATGCAATTTCGGCTCTGAACAAAAATAAATCTTCACCTTTTGCAAATTCACCACCAAAACCAAAAGAGTAATTAAAATGTTCCCCTGGCATATAAACTGCCATAAGTGCTGGTGCTAAAGGACGTTCTCGTTCTAAAATCAAATCTTCTTCTGATTTTGAAGCTAAATTTTTTTCAACCTCATAACTTTCAATAATCATATCTGTGTGCAAACCCACTGCCCACGTTTCATTTAACCAATAATTATAATACAAGGTGAATGAAGGTAGTGCTTTCCATTCTTTTTTGCCATCGGCATACAAACTCGGAATGTGTGCATGACCCAACAAAAAACCTATTTGATGTTTAGATTCCTCCTCTGTAGATTCTTCACCAAAGGATACTTCCTCCTGAGCTTCAAGGTTCATTACAGCACATAAAATAACACCTAAATACAGTAATAATCGTTTCATCTGTCACTTATTTTACGAAATTAATTTATACTTCCTTTTAATGTTTTAGAGTCCTAATAAGTCTCTAAAAATATGTTCATATCTTCAAATGCAAACATGGTATTAAACTTAAATTATGATGCTTTGTTTATTACCTCAGCAATATCAATGCCCTTTCCAAAACAATACAACCCGGACATTGCTTGCTTCATAGTTATGGGGTAATATTTTACAGATTCTTTCGGTACGTACCGCACTTCTCCGGCATCGAGTCTGGGCGCATCAGGAATAAAGAGCGTTATAAACTTTTCTGATGTATGTGTTATAAAGGCTATGTTATACCGGTCTTTCTCTTCTTCTAAAATAATAGCATCCCAGAATTCATTTATCACTAATTCTTGATCGCCAATCATGCGATATTTTAATATTTGAATCGAAGGAAAATGCACAAATAGCTTCTCCTCAATACTGGTACTCCACTTTTTAAAAACCCCTTTTTGAATAAAATAGCCACTCGCCACACATATTGCTATAATAAGTAAAAAGCAAACAATTAATACTGCTGTCCCTCCAAAGACTGAGTGTAAACCAAAAGCCTTAGTTATTTTTATTGCTAACGGCGTTAATAATGCAATCGCCTTAGTTAACAATAAAATGATGAACAATACCGGGGTTAAAAAAAATAATCCTCCTATAATTAGGGAACGTGAAGGTGTTTTAAACTTAGCCATAAACCGTATATATAGATTCCTTTAGAAAATTAAATACCAAGGAATTAACTGTAATAAATATACGCATTATATTACACCTAACAATTGCTAAACAAAACTTTTAATACTCATTTAAATGCAAGAATCACTTGCTTTTCTCATATTTTTTTAGTACTCTGAATCTAGATTAATTAAAAAAACAAACTATGGGCAAAGGCGATAAAAAAACGAAACGCGGAAAAATTAATCGAGGGACTTTTGGGGTAAGACGTCCAAGAATTAAAAAGAAACCTTCGGTAGAAACTAAAATTGACATCAACAAAAAAGCGATTCCCAAATAAGCTTTTAGTCTTTCATATCTGACAATATTCGATGTGCTTCCTGCATAGAATTACGGTATAATTTTTTGTTTGGCTTTGTCATGTTTTCGTATTCATTAACGACATCATCAAGAATTTCTTTTGCTTCATTTGTCTTTTGCCGCTCCAATAAAATTTTAGCTAATTGCAGTCGTTCTTCATAAAACGAATACCGAATATTTATTTGCTTTAAATTAGTTTCGGCAGCTTCAAAATCGCCCAACTTGTCCTGTGCCAAACCGTACAAAAACTGTGCTTTAGATTTTTCAAATTCGGGGTTATCTTTTATCATTTTTGCATAAACCAATACATTATCATAATCTTCTATCGTATAATAGGCTTCTATCAGCTTTTTAATAATATAAAAATGATTCTGCGATTTATCCTTAACAGCTTCCAGATAATGAAAAATGGCGTTTGCATAGTCTTTATTTTCCATATAGGCATCGGCAAGATTCACCCTATTTTGATAAGTTTCTGAAAACCGTAACCTTTTTTCTAAATCTTTTATTTTTTTTGTTGGGTTAATTATAGCAACGATACCATCTTGTATTTTTTCTGCATCGCGTTTATTATAAACCTGCGTAATTAAATATATTATTGACCCTACTAAAGGCAAAAACAATATTACAAACACCCAGTAATATGGATTTCCGTTTTTGTACATATGATAAATACAGTAGGCTTGAAGTGCAAAAGTTAAATAGTATAGCATGGGTACAAATTAAAAAGAAGAAATTTAGTCCCAAAAATGACGACTTAATTTCTTCTCTAAAATTAACGATTATTTTAACAAAAACAATGTCTTGTTGTATGAATTTACTTTACCTAATAAAAACCAATTCGGTTTCTGTAGACATCGATTCACTAAACCCATACCCCTGATAGTTAAACCCTTTTAAATCTTCGGTAGTTTGCGCATTTGTTTCAACTACATAACGCGCCATTAAACCACGTGCTTCTTTGGCAAAAAAGGAAATAACTTTGTATTCACCATTTTTAAAATCTTTGAAATTAGCAGTAATCACCGGTACTTTTAAAGCTTTCTTATCGATAGCCTTAAAATATTCGTTACTGGCTAGATTTAAAAATAATTCACCGTCTTCCAATTCGTCATTTAAGGCTTTGGTAATATCTTTTTTCCAGAATTCATAAAGATTATTTTTAGTGCCTACCGGGAATTTAGTGCCCATTTCTAAACGATATGGCTGAATTAAATCTAACGGTTTTAACAAGCCATATAAACCCGACAGAATACGCACAGTGTTTTGTAAATCATCTAACTTATTTTCTGGAATATTGTATGCATCCAAACCTTTATATACATCGCCGTTAAAGGCAAATACCGCTGGTCTGGCATTATCTGCATTAAAGGGTAATTCCCAAGCTTGATTACGCTCGTAATTTAGGTGTCCTAAGGCATCAGATATGCTCATAAGCTTTGATAAGCTTTTAGCAGATTTCTTCTTTAACAGATTATTAATGCGCTCAGATTGTTTTAAAAACTGCGCTTCAGAATATTTTGACGTTGGTAACTCACTTTCAAAATCAAGGGATTTCGCTGGAGATATAACTAATTTCATTTATAAAAGTATTTATGTCTTTCTTAATTAATTTCAAATTTACAACTACCACTTAGAATTATAAACTATAAATTACTCTTATTTTTAATAGTATCATAGAAATATATTATAGAAAAAATTCTGCAACACATAAACACTCACTTTTACAACACTTCCTTAAAAATGAACTCAAAGTAGTTTAGATTATGTGTTTAACAAATTAAGAATGCCAAATTTTTTTATTTCTTTTTGTAATGCCTTCCGTACCAAAGCAATATTCCCGTAACTGGTAAACTTGCGGTTAATAAACTAACTATAAATGCTATTATTTTCCCTGCAATTCCTCCAATAGCACCAATATGTATGTCGTAATTCATGCGCTGAATTTTGTCTGCTAGTTTTACATTTTGATATTTCCCGTATACACTAGTTGTTTCAATTTCTTCCAAGGTATTCTGGTCAAAAAATCTAAAATCAGAATCATAATAGAGTCCTTTACTATTTGAAACTTCTACGTAAATACTTTCTCTATTTGATTTCGGGTAATGCAATTCAAAACTTTCTACTTCGGGATTTTCCTTCATTAATTTCACAATCAGATCATCCATAGGCACCCGACCATCATTTGGAATTATCTCATTTACATTTTCAGGTATAACAAATCGGGCTTCTTTATCGCCCCCAGTTGATTTATACACCACATATTTCAACCAGTTATAAGACATCATTGCACCTGTAAAAGCTAAAACTAACGCGAGCGAGCAAATGTAAAAACCGATAACAGTATGCAAATCAAAATTTTTTCGTTTCCAGCGCGTGGTCTTTTTCCACTCGAAAATAAGACGTTGTTTGAGGTTTTTACGCTTTTTAGGCCACCACAAAATAAAACCAGAGATAATAATTAAAATGAAAACTAATATCGAAATACCCACCACTTGTTCTCCAATAGCTTTAGGCAACCAAAGTCGTGTATGACCTTTAAGAATAAAAGAAAAAAATCCTCGCAAATGATCATCTACTTGAACCACTTTTCCAGAATATGGGTTTAAAAATACGCTCTGATAAAACTCAGGTTCTGCATCGTAAAAAATCACTTCAATGGCATCGTCATTCTTTTTAAATAGTGCTCCGTGAATCGTGTTATTAGGAAAAACTTCCTTAGCCAATTCCTTTACTTTCGTTGGCTTTAGAATAGGCTTATTTTGGGGTGCTACTTTCTTATAATCGTCATACAAACTTTCAATTTCGTCTCTAAAAGCCCAGCAGCAACCAGTAATAGAAACAATAAAAACAACCACCGCCGACGTTAAGCCAAGTATTTTATGTAACTGAAATATGATTTTTTTAAAGTTCATGCTATACAGTTTAAACAGAGCAAATGTTTAAATTATTTGCCCTGTTTTATTAAACCTTTTAAAATTGATATGTAACGTTTGCTAACAACGCTCTTGGCTGCTGCGGATTTATTGTAGACCATCCTTTGTAATACAGTTTATTCAAAGCATTATTTAATTTAAGACCCACCTTGTATTTTTTGGCCTGATAAAATACCGATGCATTAACAATCGTATAACTTGGCAAAACAAATTCGCCTGTAGATTCGTAGTTGATTGCAAAACGTTCGCTTGCTCCATTAAAACCAAAACCAGCTCCAAAACCATCTAAAATGCCATATTGAAATTCGTAGTTCGCCCAAAAATTGTAAAGGGTTTCCGGTCCGGCCTCGAGAGGTCTTTTGTTTAAAATTTGTGCATTATCCGACTTTGTCGTTTCACTGTCATTATAACTATAGCCTGCTCTAATGTTTAATCCGTTAATTGGGTTAGCATTTATTTCTATTTCAAAACCTTTACTCACCACTTCGCCTCCTTGAATTTTGTTGAAAGGCGATGAAGGATCGGTTATTACGCGGTCTTTTACGTTTATATGATAATAACTTATTGTTGAATTTAATCGGTTGTTGAAAAGATTTGTTTTAATACCAAATTCTATTTGGTTTGCTTGTTCAGGGGTGAAAGTTTTCAAGCTTTGTGGACCTTCATCAGGGTTTCCGACCAATTGAGGTGCTACATTTGTAAATCCGTTTTGGTAATTTCCGAACAAGGAAAGTTTATCTTTTAAAGGCTGAAATAATAAACCAAATTTTGGAGATAATGTGGTTTGGTTATAGTCGTCTTCAAGGTTCGCTAAGGCTCCTTTATTATCGAAATGATCTAATCTTAAACCAAACATAGCAGAAAAACGTTCTGTAAAATTTATAACATCGGAGGCATAAATACTGTAAATGTGATACTTCGATTTTAAATTGCTAACACCTAATGAAGCTAATGCCGCATCAACACCGGAAGTAGAAAGTGGAAAAACATCGTCTTCTACTTCTGCGGTAAAAGGATTATCGCCGTTAGAACCTCCATTTGGGGTAACATTCCCATAAAATGCATATCCGGTACTATTATTTGTTTGGGTTTCGTTAAAGTAATCGATGCCTATAACCATTCTGTTTCGAATGGAAGCTACCTTAAAATCACCTATAAAATTTTGTTGAATGTCTGTCGTTTGAGTATTAGCATTCTGTTTATTAATAAATCGAGAATAGGTATTACCCTCCAAAATGCCGTAATCAAATAAATACGAATAATATCCATTTGTGGAGGTTGAACTTTTAGACAATAAGGTTTGAGATTTCCAAGTGTCGGACAATTTATAATCCATTTCAACTCTATAATTTTGAGTCGGATTCTTTAGGGTTAAATCGTTGCTGGTAAATGATAATTTATGATTATATCCAAGCTCATCAAGATTAGAGGCCACGGTTGGCGCACTTCTGTTCAAAAATAAAAATGTAGGGTTCGTTTGCTCCGCTTGTGTAACTTCGCTATAAAAAGAAAAGGACAGTTTATTATTGACTTTGTAGGATAGTGATGGCGCAATGAAAAATGATTTTCTAAAGCCAGCATCCTGAAAACTTTGCGCTGTTGTGTATGCGGTATTTAATCGAAAATATAAATTATCTTCTTTACTTAAGGCAGAATTAAAATCTCCTACGATTTGATTTAATCCGTAGGATCCAGACACAAAAGACAATGCACCGCCCGTTCCTACATAAGGTTTTTTTGTAACCACATTTATTAAGCCTCCATAAGAACTTACGGCGTTTCCAAACAATGTTGCAGAAGGCCCCTTTAGTACTTCAATACGTTCAATATTTGCTGGGTTAATTGTGCCGTTGGTAAGTCCAGGTAATCCATTTACCAATTGTGGTTGCACTGAAAAACCTCGTAAGGAATAATAACCCGCACCATCGCCTCCTCGACCCGTAGACGCCCATAACTGTTCAATACCTGTAGCATTTTTTAGTGCTTCGTCGAAATTCGTAACTATTTGGGATTTTAAAATTTCATTAGAAATGGTGCTATAAACTTGGGTATTTTCAATATCTTTTAGGGGTAGTTTAGAAACATAAGCTGTTTTCTTTCTTGAAAATTTATTGCGACGTTCACCTTCTAAAATTACTTCATTCAAAATTTCATTTCCTTCGTAAAGTGTCACCCTTTCTAATTTTATATGTTCATTTGTAGATATTGAGAATAATACTTCTTTCGTTTTATATCCTAAAGATGAAATTATTAGGGCGTAATTACCTTTTTCTAAATTAGAGATTTTAAAATTTCCATTTATATCTGTTTGTGCGCCTTTCGCTGAATTTTTTAAGGAAACATTCACTCCCAAAAGTGGTGAATTATTACTGTCTTTAATCGTTCCGCTTACTGCTCCTTGTTGCGCTAAAGTAAAATTTGTTAAGAGAAAAACTGTTAGAATTGATAGTAGATATTTCATTTGTTTTTATTTAGACTTAATTTAAATAATAAATTTAAAGCAAAAATATGTTAGCTAAATGAGTTAGCCAAATTATTTATAATAATTCTAAATAATGATTTTTATGTGCTTGATTTACTGCTTCGTATTGCAATAATATTTCGCTTTAGAGGATAAATCTTGAAATTATTCAGAGTCTAGGGACTGATGTTTAGCGTATACACGCCATTTATCAATGCAATCTACCATATCATGAGGTAAGGGGGCTTCAAACCTTAAAAATTCACCCGTTCTAGGATGTTCGAACCCTAATGTTTTAGCGTGAAGTGCCTGTCGTGGTAATACTTTAAAACAATTTTCAACAAACTGTTTGTATTTTGTAAAGGTGGTTCCTTTTAAAATCTTTTCACCTCCATAACGCTCGTCATTAAATAACGTATGTCCAATATGTTTCATATGAACACGAATTTGATGTGTACGTCCTGTTTCTAATTTACAGGACACAACGGTCACATACCCTAAGCGTTCTAAAACTTTGTAATGTGTTACAGCAGGCTTCCCTTTAAATGCTTCTTCATCTAAAAACACCGTATTCTGTAATCTGTTTTTAGGATGACGTCCTATGTTACCTTCAACTGTTCCTTCATCCTCTTCCATATGCCCCCAAACAATAGCAACATATTCACGCTCACTAGTTTTCTCGGCAAACTGAGCCGATAAATGTGTCATTGCGTGTTCGGTTTTTGCAACAACAAGAAGTCCACTGGTATCTTTATCTATACGATGTACCAAACCAGGGCGATCACTAGAATTATTGGGGAGATTATCAAACCTATAAATTAAGGCATTTATTAGTGTCCCTGAGTAATTGCCGTGACCAGGATGCACAACCATTCCAGCCGGTTTATTGACGACTAATACATCATTATCTTCAAAAACAACATCTAGTTCGATGTCTTCACCTACTAACAAATTTTCATAAGTCGGGTGACTAAACATAACCCGGATACTATCACCAGGCTTTACTTTATAATTTGATTTTACAACAACATTATTTACATAAATACCTGCATTCTTAGCCGCCTCCTGAATTTTACTTCGAGTTGTATTTTCTATAAAGTTCATTAAATATTTATCAACACGTAGTGGCTTTTGCCCCTCCTTAACTGTAAATGCAAAATGTTCGTACATTTCGCTTTCTTCATCAAAATTATCTGGTGTATAATTCTCCATATGTTTATGGTCTGTTACCATTTCCTAAAACCAAATCAATTGTAGAAGTTTTAGGTAATTTATCTCCTGCATTTAATACATCGCCTTTAAACTCCATTTTAAGCACAACATCTTTTGCTATATTATCAACATAAGTTAATTTTCCAACGTTAAATCCTAATGCCTCTAAAGTAGGTTTTGCTTGTCTGAAAGTACGTTCTTTTAATTCAGGCACCGCAATTTTTCTGTATCCAGAAGGGTTAAGTGTAATATATATTTTTCTATTTTCTTTTACTTTACTGCCTGCTGGTGGTTCCTGATCAATTACCGCAAATTTAGGATAATCGGGATTATAGTTCGCCGAATCCTGAATTTGCATAACCAAATTATTATCTTTTAACTCTATTTCGGCAACACTAATAGACTTTCCTGTTAATTCTGGCACCGTCTCAAACTTACCATGATTTGTTGTAACATTTAACCATCTTAAAATAATGAAACACAACACAAAAACAGCAACAACAGCTATTAATAATTGTTTAAAAAATACTTTACTTGTTAGAAATTTAATGAGGCTCATCTGTAAATTTTTCAATTAGGCAAATATATAAAACCGAACTGTTTTTTCTTTTGCAATTTAAGTGATATTTTAGCTTAACTTATATTAACTACGTTTTATTATAGGTTTTTAGATTTAAACCTTAACTATTTATACCTGAATGAAAAAGAATATTGCCATTATTATGGGAGGTTATTCAAGCGAATATAAAATCTCATTAAAAAGTGGAAATGTCGTTTACGATACTTTAAGTCCTGAAAAATATAATGCTTACCGAATACACATTTTTAAAGACAAATGGTTTTATGTTGATGATCATGGTGCTGAATTTCCCGTTAACAAAAATGACTTCTCTGTAACCGTAGAAGGTGCTAAAATTACTTTCGATTGCGTTTTTAATGCCATTCATGGTTCACCAGGTGAAGATGGTTTTATGCAAGGGTATTTTAAACTATTAAATATCCCACATACCAGTTGTGGCATGTATCAAGCTAGTTTAACCTTTAATAAACGTGATTGCCTGAGTGTTTTAAAGCCTTACGGAATTAAAACTGCCACTTCGTTTTATTTAAATTTAGGTGATACTATTAATGAAAAAGCTATAGTTGATAAGGTAGGACTACCATGCTTTGTTAAAGCTAATAAAGCAGGAAGTAGTTTTGGAGTTACTAAAGTTTATAATCAGGAAGGTTTACAATCTGCCATTGAAACTGCATTTAAAGAAGATGACGAAATAATAATAGAGTCGTTTTTAGATGGCACTGAAGTATCGGTAGGGGTTATTTCTTTTAATGGTGAAACAAAAGTGTTGCCCATAACAGAAATTGTTAGTGAAAACGACTTTTTCGACTACGAAGCCAAATATTTAGGTAAATCGCAGGAAATAACACCAGCAAGATTGACACCAGAACAGGAGATGAAAGTAACCGCCGAAGCTAAAAAGATTTATGAGATATTAAAAATGAAAGGCTTTAGTCGCAGTGAATTTATTTTTAAAGATAATGAACCACACTTCTTGGAAATGAACACCATACCCGGTTTAACACGTGAAAGCATTTTACCTCAGCAAGCGAAAGCTGCTGGTATCAGCTTGAGTGAATTGTTCGAAAATGCCATTGAAGACGCTTTAAAATAATTTATAACTATCTTTATATTAAAGTAACAAAACATGAGACGCGCATTATTTCCTGGTTCTTTCGACCCAATCACTCTAGGACACTTCGATATTATTAAAAGAGGGGTTACACTGTTTGATGAAGTCGTGATAGCTATAGGAGTAAATTCTGAAAAAAAATACATGTTCTCTTTAGAAGAACGCAAAGCGTTTATTGAACAAGCTTTTGCCGATGAGCCTAAAGTAAAAGTCGTAACCTACACCGGATTAACTGTTGATTTCTGCAATGAAATCGGTGCTGAATTTATTCTTAGAGGATTACGAAACCCCGCTGATTTCGAATTCGAAAAAGCGATTGCACATGCCAACAGACGCATGGCTACCATTGAAACCGTATTTTTACTAACCTCAGCCAAAACATCCTTTATATCATCATCTATTGTTCGTGATGTTATAAAAAATAATGGCGATTACACCAAATTTGTACCTGAAAGTGTCAGAATAAATTAAATTACTTAGAAGCCATAAAACCAAAAAGCACATCTGATTTGGATGTGCTTTTTGGTTTTATATTGATTTCTAAAAGAACTTATATTCTGACAGTGGTTTTGGGAAATTTTCGGGATTTTCAGCGAGATGATATCGCGGGTCATCAACAGCTTCAACAATAACCTCTCGAAGTTTCGGACTTGCCTTATACAATAATACTTTACAATCTTCGCTAAGGTGTTTCAACTTAATAGTTTTACCCTCTGCTTCGTATTTATTAACTAAATTAAATATGGCTTCCAGCGCAGAATGGTCACTTACGCGAGACTCCACAAAATCAATTTCTACGTGATCGGGGTCATTTTTTACATCAAATTTTTCGTTAAATGCCTGAATAGATCCGAAAAATAAAGGCCCCCATATCTCATAGGTTTTAGTTTTACCATCTTCGGAATACCGCTTTCTGGCACGAATTCGTTTCGCATTTTCCCATGCAAAAACCAATGCCGAAATAATAACACCAACAAAAACTGCAATGGCTAAATCGTAAATTACAGTCACTGCAGATACAATTACCAATACCACAGCGTCGGCTACAGGTATTTTTCTTATTATTCTAAAACTAGACCAAGCAAAGGTTTCAATAACCATCATAAACATAACACCAACCAAGGCTGCAATTGGTACTTGCTCAATGTATTTATCGGTAAATAATATGAACGTTAAAAGCGTAACTGCCATCATTATACCTGACAATCTGCCGCGTCCTCCTGCATTAATATTAATAACCGTTTGCCCAATCATGCCACAACCTCCTGTACCACCAAACAATCCACTGAACATATTTCCAGCACCTTGAGCAATACATTCACGATTTCCGTTTCCTCGTGTTTCGGTTAATTCATCAACTAAATTCATTGTCATTAAAGATTCTATTAACCCAACTGATGCTGCTAAAAACGCATAGGGTAATATAAATTTTAAGGTATCCAGATTAAATGGTAAATTTTGCCAAAGCTCCAAATTAGGTGTTGGAAATTCTCCTTTTAAACCATTACCACCACCTTCGACAATGTATGAGCCCACGGTGCTTACATCCAATCCGCCCAAAACAACAATTCCGGTAGTGACTAAGATAGCCGTTAGAGCTGCGGGTAATTTGGTTGTAATTTTTGGCAATAACCAAATAATTCCCATAGTAAGTAATACAAGACCTATCATGGTGTATAATTCGGTTCCCGCCATTGGAATGTTAATATACTCTTTAACACCTTCGGCTGTGATTTGTAATTTTTTATGAGAAAACATTCTTACCTGAGCCATAAAAATAACAATGGCCAAACCATTAACAAACCCAAGCATTACCGGATGCGGAATTAGCCGAACAAATCGTCCTAACTTAAAAACACCTGCAAAAATTTGTATAATTCCCATGAGAATGACGGCAGCAAGAAGATAAAAATATCCCATATTCTCAATGGGCTGTTCAAACAGCATACCTTTTGTATGACCTTCAGATATTAAATGAACAAAAATAACTGCAACCGCACCAGCCGCACCGGAAATTAAACCTGGTCGCCCGCCAAAAACAGCAGTAATTAAACCGATTATAAAAGCTCCAGATAATGCCACTAAAGGATCTATTTGTGCCACGAAAGCAAAGGCAACCACTTCTGGTATCATAGCTAAAGACACAGTTATTCCAGCTAAAACATCATCTTTTGAATTTGGCGTTATTTTGCGTATAAAATCAGTCATTGTCCTTCATTTTTAAAGGGACAAAAATACGGCTTAAATACAGATTAACAATCTAAAACCTTATAAATGACATCGTAATTTACTACAACGTTTGAGAACCATTTAACGAATAGAGCCAATTTATGGCTTCATCTCGGTCTTGAAATACATTAATCGTTTTAGTATTTCTTATACCAATATCCATTAATGTTTGAATAGACATTAAGCTTCTAATAGAATATACAACAACGGCAATGGCTTGAATTTCCTTTAAATTCCCAATAGTTTTTTGAGCGTTAAATGAGTAGCTATAGGAGTTTTTAGTATTCACCAACAATTTAAAGGGCGCTTCCAGATGGTTTAAAAGAAAACTATGATACTCTTCAACTTTTTGTTCGTTCATAACTACGCCTTCATTCACCACAACTTCAGCCAAATTTGATTCAAGAATAGTAATTTCTCCAAAAGATAAGGTATAATTTTTCATACATAAAAATTTAAACAGGAGAGTGCTTATTATTTTTATTACTGAAATTAAGGAAATGTGTTTAAGAGTTTAAACCTCGAACAAATATAATTAGTTTTAAGTAGAAAACATAGATTTTTTTACATAACTAAAGATTGAATATTGGCATAAGAATTTTGTAACGCCTCCTCAATTTCTTGAGTATTAAGCCAAGCTACTTCGGTTATTCCCTCCTCTTCTTGTGCATATAAATTCCCTTTAAAACTGGTTTGCATTTCAAACCAATAGGTGATTTTAATTTTATACCGACCGTTACGTTTAAAAATATGATAGGTAGTTTCAAGGGGCTTTACAATTTTAAGGCCAGCAACACCTGTTTCCTCAGATACTTCGCGTATAGCAGTTCTCTCGATAGTTTCGGCACCTTCAACTTTTCCTTTAGGTAAATCCCATTTGTCATTTCTATATATAAATAACACCTGATTTTCGTCGTTAAAAACTTTACCCCCACCAGCAACTACGTTTGGCAGTTTTTTTAAGAACTTTTTTAAGAGCTTATCTTCATTTTTATGAATTAACCTTACTTCCTGCAAATCTGTGGTATTAAGCTCTCTAATTACCTTTCTAATATTTACGGTATCGAGTAAATAATTTTTAAAGTTCGTTTCCTCCTCAATTTTAGTTGTTAAAATGATCGGTTTGTCTCCTACAAAAACTTTATACATGTCGCTATTCATATAAGTTACTGTGTGGTAAAAATATCTTTTTTTATTTAGAACCTTTATGAAGTAGAAAATATTTTTTGTTGATATACTTATTATCATGTAAAAAAATTAAATTTATCTTTATTTTTGCAGCTATGATATTTAATAAACATACCGCCAAAAAAACAGCTGAAGTTTTATTGCAGGTAAATGCTATAAAACTAAGCCCAAAAGACCCTTTCACCTGGGCTTCAGGTTGGAAATCGCCAATTTATTGCGATAATCGAATCATTTTATCTTTTCCTCCAATTCGCAATTACATTCGCGAAACCATGGCTAAGCAAATTGAAAAGCAATATGGTAAACCCGACGCTATTGCTGGTGTTGCCACAGGAGCTATTGGTATAGGCATGCTAGTTGCCGAGTATCTCGGACTCCCTTTCATCTATGTAAGACCAGATGCTAAAGGTCATGGTCGCAAAAACCAAATTGAAGGATTTATTGAGAGTGGTCAAAATGTTGTTGTGGTTGAAGATTTAATCAGTACAGGAAAAAGCAGTTTAAACGCTGTTAAAGCCTTAAAAGATTCAGGTATTAACGTAAAAGGAATGATTGCTATTTTTACCTACGGATTTGATGTTGCGACAGAAAACTTCAAAAATGCTGATGTTTTTCTTCAAACCCTAAGCAGTTATAACGTTCTGTTAGAACAGGCCTTAGAAACGAATTACATCTCTGAAAAAGATTTGGCTACGCTTTCTGAATGGAATTCCAATCCTAGCGAATGGGGCAACAAATAAACCATTTTGTAATTTCAAAAATCAAATATGAATTTAGAATCTCCTAAAGTTAAAGTTGAAAAATCACCTGAGGATATCTTTAATTTTTTAGAAAACATAAAAAACTTCGAATCATTAATGCCTGAAAACATTAGTAAATTTGAAGTTATAAACGACGACACCTTTCTTTTTGCTTTAAGCGGCATGCCAGAAATTGTCTTAAAAAAGAAAGAAGTAACACCTCCAAACAAAATCGTTCTTGGTGCAGCAGGTGGCAAAATAGATTTTTCTCTTGTTGGCAATATCAATAAGATTGATGATAGCTCTAGTGAAGTTCAACTGGAATTCAGTGGGGATTTCAACCCAATGATGGCTATGATGATTAAAGGCCCAATAAAAAAGTTTATAGATACGCTTGCTACAAGTATTCCTAAAGCTATTTAATAAAGTAAGGTAATAGTTTTTAAATCGAAGGACTTTATATTATCATCTTCCAACAACACTTCAAGTGTTCCGGTATTGGAAACGTGTTTTATAATTCCAGAAAATACAACACCCTCAGCGTTTTTGAATGTTGAGGGTTTATCTTTTCTAAACAAATACGATTCGTATAGATATTTCAAATGTTCTAACTCTCCGTTTCCTATCATTTTGAAAAACGTTTTTAATTGATCTATGATACGTTGAGCAATTTCATCTAAATCGAAATTCCTTCCCGATATAATACGTAAGGACGAAGCCTTGGGTAAGTCCTCAAACTGGGTTTGATTCACATTTAAACCAATTCCAATAACCGAGCTAGAGTACTGTCCGCTTTTAATAACATTTTCGATTAAAACGCCACACACTTTTTTGTTTTCTGACAAAATGTCGTTTGGCCATTTCACCTTAATTTTTGGAATAGATAACGACTCTAAAGTTTTAACTAAAGCCAGTGCGGTTGCCATACTCATATAAAACGGATACTTTAAATCCCATCCTGAAATATCCTTATACACACTAAACGTAAGGTTTTTGGCCGATTCGGTAGTCCAGACACTTCCCATTTGCCCACGTCCCATTGTTTGGTGTTTGGTCATGACTGCAGTATAATCTTCCACCGGCATTTGTGAACAAAGCTGTTTTAAATACGTATTCGTGGAATCGATGGCATTAAGTTTGATTATACGCATATAAAGGTTATTATTAGTAGATAAAATCTTAATACTTTTTTAAGGCATAAAGAAATAAAAAAATAATAACTTTGCATAAACTCAAAATAATTTAATGGCGAAAAAAAACATAAGCGCAGACCAGTTGATATCGGTAATAATTAGTGGTATTGAAGACGTAAAAGGACAAGGTATTAGTATCCTAGATTTAAGAGAAATTGAGAATACGGTTTGTGATTACTTTATAATTTGCGAAGGTACTTCAAATACGCAAGTAAACGCTATAGTTAATTCTGTTCAGAAAAAAGTAAGCAAAGAACTTAAGGATAATCCTTGGCATGTTGAAGGTGTCGACAATGCCGAATGGGTATTAATTGATTACGTTAACGTTGTGGTGCATGTATTCCAAAAGCAAACAAGACAATATTACGACATTGAAAGTCTTTGGGGAGATGCAAAAACAACAGTTATAGAAACGAGTTACTAAAAAACGAATGGCAAACAATAAAAAAAACACAAAAGAAAACAAACCAAAATTCAGTCCATACTGGATTTACGGTATACTTATAGCTCTATTTTTAGGGTTTCAATTATTTGGAAATAGTGGTTATGAAGAAGGAAACATTATAACCGAAGCAGATTTCTTAAAATATTTAGAAGCTGGAGACGTAGCTCGCGTAGATGTTATAAACAAACGTGTTGCTAAAGTTTACCTTACCGATGCAGCTTTAAACAAAGATATTCATAAAAACGCTAAAACAACTAGTTTCATACCTTCGGCAACCAAACTTCCTAATTATAAATTCGAATTTGGTTCGCTTGAAATTTTTCAAAACAAACTGGATGAAGTAATCGAAGGTTTAGATGTTGAACCAAAGGTGAAATTTGAAACCGAAACAAACGACTGGACAAACCTTTTAATGGGTATCCTGCCGTTTATTTTACTTATTGCTGTTTGGGTTTTTATAATGCGCCGTATGTCTGGAGGTGCAGGTGGTGGTGCAGGTGGACAAATTTTTAACATTGGAAAATCTAAAGCTAAATTATTCGACCAAAATACCGAAGTAAAAACAACTTTTAAAGATGTTGCTGGTTTAGAAGGCGCAAAAGAAGAAGTACAAGAGATTGTAGACTTCTTAAAATTCCCAGAAAAGTACACGACGCTTGGAGGTAAAATCCCTAAAGGCGCCTTATTAGTAGGCCCTCCGGGAACAGGTAAAACCTTGTTAGCTAAAGCTGTTGCTGGTGAAGCAAAAGTACCATTCTTCTCATTATCTGGATCAGATTTCGTCGAAATGTTTGTTGGGGTTGGTGCTTCTCGTGTTAGAGATTTATTCAAGCAAGCTAAAGAAAAATCGCCATCTATTATTTTTATAGATGAAATTGATGCCATTGGACGTGCCAGAGGTAAAAATGCTATGTCAGGCAGTAATGACGAGCGAGAAAACACATTAAACCAGTTATTAACAGAAATGGACGGATTTGGCACCAATACAAATGTTATTGTATTAGCTGCAACCAACCGTGCCGATATTCTTGATAAAGCCTTAATGCGTGCTGGTCGCTTTGACCGACAAATTTATGTTGACCTACCTGATATTCGCGAGCGCAAAGAAATTTTCGAAGTACATTTACGTCCGTTAAAAAAAGCGCAGGATTTAGATTTAGATTTCCTCTCGAAACAAACACCAGGATTCTCTGGAGCCGATATTGCCAACGTGTGTAACGAAGCTGCTTTAATTGCCGCAAGAAACGGCAAAAAATCGGTAGATAAGCAAGATTTTCTTGATGCTGTTGATAGAATTATAGGTGGATTAGAAAAGAAAAATAAAATCATCACACCAAGTGAAAAACGCGCTGTCGCCTTCCACGAAGCTGGTCATGCTACCGTAAGTTGGATGCTAGAACATGCTGCTCCTTTGGTAAAAGTTACTATTGTGCCACGAGGTCGTTCGTTAGGTGCCGCTTGGTATTTACCTGAAGAACGTTTAATTGTTCGTCCGGAACAAATGTTAGATGAAATGTGTGCTGCACTTGGTGGACGCGCCGCTGAAAAAGTAATTTTCAATAAAATATCAACTGGAGCACTTAGTGACTTAGAAAAAGTAACCAAGCAAGCAAGAGCTATGGTTACCATTTACGGATTGAGTGATAAAATAGGAAACTTAACTTACTACGATTCTTCGGGTCAAAGTGAGTATGGTTTTTCAAAACCTTACAGCGAACAAACTGCCGAGCTTATTGACAAGGAAATTTCAGACATTATTGAAACACAGTATAAACGTGCTGTAAAACTTCTTGAAGAGAACAAAGACAAGCTTACAGAATTAGCCGAAGTTCTTTTAGAAAAAGAGGTTATTTTTAAGGATAATCTTGAGAAAATATTTGGAGAACGCCAATTTGTAAAAGAAGAAGTTGAAAGTAAACCAGAATAGGGATTAACCTTATTTTATAAACCATTTGCAAAAATCTTAAATTAACCGCACGGTTAATTTAAGATTTTTTATATTTGGTTGTCTCAACACAAAATGTATTAATAGCAGAACTTACTAATGAGTCTTTTTAGAAAAATTTTTGGTTCAAAATCTGGTCAATCTGACGACGATTTAAAGTCGGAAGAACGTGGCAAATATATGCCTGAAATTAAACTACCTATAGACGAGAGGTTTACCATTAATTTTAAAGCCAATGGAGGTAAATTTTTGTATTGCGAAAACCTTGATGAGATTTTTGAAAATTATCATAATATTCTGGAAGAAAATGGCTGGGAAAGCGAGTCGGCTTTTGTGGTCGACGAACAATTAATCCATAAATTTAAAACTTTCAAACTAATAAAATCTCAAAAATTAAGTGACGTTTCGTTTTTTTTAACCACATGCGAAAATTTAATTGCTAACGATGGTTCATTATTAATTTCTTCAAAACAAATTTTCGAAAAAAAATTACCAGATTTGCCTGAAAATTTTGTTGTCTTTGCCACCACAAGCCAAATAGTAGAAAATATAGGCGAAGGTCTAAGAGGTATAAAAGCTAAAAACAAGCAAAAAATTCCAACCAATATTACAACCATAAAACACTTTAAATCGAGTCAAGAAAAAGATTTCCTTAGCTACGGAAGTAGTGCGAAAAACTTATACCTGCTCCTTTTAGAAGATTTATAGAATGAAAGAAATTCTTATTCGATCCTTATCAGGCATACTATATGTCTCGCTCCTTCTTGTTTGTATTCATTACGAACATTTATTAATAGGTTTATTTTTTGTTTTTGGCATGATTTGCCTGGGAGAATTCAATAAACTTATACAATTAAAAAGCCCTATACCTTATGTTATTTTCGTTATTCTATATGGAGTATTTGTATATTGGAAACTGCTTATTAAATCGGAAACGGGAAATGATGAAGCCATACAAATTCTCATGGTGCTTAGTATTTTTGTAAACCTGTTTTTAATAAAGGACTTATTTTCAGAAAAAACCATTCCTCTTTTTAGTTCGAAACGCTTTTTATTAACAACATTTTACTTATCTAGTGCTTTCGTATTTTTAATTCTGATTGCCGATTACCATGACGCATACAACCCCAACATACTACTGGGGGCATTTCTTCTGGTATGGGTAAATGATTCTTTTGCCTATTTAGTTGGAAAGAATTTTGGTAAGCAAAAATTATTCGAAAAAATATCACCTAAAAAAACTGTAGAAGGCTTTATGGGCGGACTCTTTTTTTCTAGTGTAGCAAGTTATTTTATTAGTACCTTTGCTCAAACTTTAAATTTTACGAGTTGGCTTGTATTAAGCATCATTATAAGTGTGTTTGGTACCCTTGGCGACTTGGTAGAGTCGAAGTTTAAAAGACAAGCAAATGTTAAAGACAGTGGTGTTATCATGCCTGGACATGGCGGATTGTTAGACCGATTAGATAGCATAATATTTACCGCTCCTTTCATATATTTATTTTTAAGATTGTTACAATATGTTTCATAAAGAAGGATATAAAATCATTGTTGTTACCTTTATATTGGTAATTGCAGGCACCCTGTTAGTTGATAATTTAGTTTCTTTTGATGGGTTAAAATTAGTTCTAAAACTAATACTTTTAGTATTTTTAATACTTATTCTGCAGTTTTTTAGAAACCCTAAAAGACGTACCAAACCTAATAACACACAGGTATTATCACCTGTAGATGGTAAAGTTGTTGTAATAGAAGAAGTATTTGAAAAAGAATTTTTCAACGAAAAACGTCTTCAAATTAGTGTTTTCATGTCTCCAATAAATGTGCATGTTACGCGTTATCCTATTGGTGGTAAAGTTACTTACAGTAAATACCATCCCGGAAAATATTTGGTAGCATGGCATCCAAAAGCTAGCGAAGAAAACGAAAGAACGACAGTTGTGGTAGAAAACGAAACCTATGGACAAGTACTTTACAGACAAATTGCAGGTGCGCTTGCTAAACGGATTGTAAATTATGCCAAGGTTAACGATACTGCCATTCAAGGCGCAGATTCCGGATTTATTAAATTTGGTTCAAGAGTAGATTTATTTTTGCCTTTAGATACCAACGTAAAAGTAAAGTTGAACCAAAAAGTGAAAGGTGGAGAAAGTATTATTGCCGAAGCCAATGAGTAGTGTTAACGACTTAGATAAAGAATTTCAAGAGGCTGTAGATCGCGTAAACGCTTATACCGATCCATTTCCAGCCGATGTACTCTTAAATCTATATGCTTACTACAAAAAAGCAACAAACGACTACAGCCGACCCAAAAGCAAAAAAGCCATTATTAATGCGTTTAAAACGAACGCTCTATTTCAGGTGAAAGATATTGGTCAAAAAGAGGCAAAACGCAAGTATATCGATTTAGTAAATAAATATTTCCTTTATGGGAAATAAAAAAAGCGCTTAATTAGATTAAGCGCTTTTTTTATAGTAAAACCTATTTTTACATACGTTCTGGTACCTGAATTCCTAATACACTAAATGCATTTTTTATAGTAGTTCCTACATGCTTTGACAGCTGCACTCTGAATATTTTTTCTATTTCATTATCGGCTCCCAAAATAGACACGTTTTGATAAAAAGAATTAAACTCTTTAACTAGATCGTAGGTGTAATTAGCTACAAGGGCAGGACTGTGTTGTGCCGCTGCATTTTGTATTACCTCCGGAAATACTTCCAATTGTTTTATTAATTCTTTCTCTTTTGGATTTAAAACAATATCGGAGCTATTTAAAGCACCTGAATAATCGAAATCTGCCTTTCTTAAAATAGCCTGAATTCTGGCATAGGTATATTGAATGAAAGGCCCCGTATTTCCTTGAAAATCGATAGATTCTTTAGGATCAAATAAAATTCGTTTTTTAGGATCTACTTTTAATATATAGTACTTGAGAGCTCCTAAGCCAATTGTTTTATACAACGCTTTCTTTTCATCTTCAGTATAACCATCAAGTTTTCCTAATTCTTCTGAGATCTCTTCAGCTGTAGCTGCCATTTCCTCAATAAGGTCGTCAGCATCTACAACAGTCCCTTCTCTACTCTTCATTTTACCGCTTGGCAAATCTACCATTCCATAACTTAAATGATATAAGTTTTTGGCCCATTCAAATCCTAATTTTTTAAGAATAATAAATAACACCTGAAAGTGGTAATCTTGTTCATTACCTACAGTGTAGACCATTCCGCCAACATCAGGATAATCTTTTATACGTTGAATTGCGGTACCTATATCCTGAGTCATATAAACTGCAGTCCCATCGGCACGTTGAACGATTTTTTTATCTAATCCTTCTTCGGTTAAATCACACCAAACGGAACCATCTTCTTCTTTAAAAAACACCCCCGACTTTAAGCCTTCTGCCACAAATTCTTTACCTAATAAATAGGTATTGCTTTCGTAGTAAAGGGCATCAAAATTAACTCCCAGATTTTTATAAGTAATATCGAATCCGTCATATACCCATCCATTCATTTGCTTCCAAAGCGCTACAACCTGTTCATCTCCTGATTCCCATTTGCGCAACATGTCCTGGGCTTTCAACAATAATGGCGCTTCTTTTTTAGCTTCTTCTTGAGACTTACCTGAAGCGATTAAAGTTTCAATCTCTTTTTTATATTCCTGATCGAACTTCACATAATAATTACCAACTAGTTTATCCCCTTTTAATCCAGTATTTTCGGGAGTTTCTCCATTACCAAACATTTCCCAGGCCAACATACTTTTACAAATATGTATCCCACGATCGTTAATAATTTGTGTTTTATAGACCTTCTTACCTGATGCTTTTAAAATCTCAGATACGCTATACCCTAACAAATTATTTCTAATGTGCCCCAGGTGCAACGGTTTATTCGTGTTTGGTGACGAATACTCAACCATAATAGCTTTTTCCTCCTCATTTGGGACAAGAAAACCATACCTTTTAATGTTTTTTATACCATTAAAAAATTCGATGTAATACGCATCGCTAATTTCAATATTTAAAAATCCTTTTACCACATTAAACGCTTTTACTTGGTTAACGTGTTCAACCAAATAATTCCCAATGGTCTCTCCTATGTGTACAGGATTACCTTTTACGTATCTGAGCATTGGAAAGATGACTACAGTAATATCTCCAGCAAACTCTTTTCTAGTTGCTTGAAATTCTACGGTATCAATCGATACGTTAAACGAAGCCAAAACGGCTTGTTTTACTTGATTTTCTAAAGTTTTCTGAAGGCTCATTTACAGTCGTTTTTTAGGTGAGCAAAGATAAAACTTTTATTAAGCATTTTGGAAATTTTTAATTTTAAAAGAACTGTTGCGAAATTAACCATACTTTTAATTATAATTACACAACTAAACCCACAAAGCACTATTAATCAATACGCTAAATAAACAATTAATTAAAAACAATTATATTATTGCATTTTATCGATAAAAATGCATTTTCTCTATTAAAAAATACCGTTCATCTATTCGTCGATTATTTCCAAATATCCTTATGTCGGTTTATCTAAAATATTGGTAGTAAAACGCAGAAATTAGATTTTAACCTCACATTTAATAATTTTGTTCTGTAAAGCTATTAATCCAAAGTCTTAATATTTTAGACTTTAAACAAAAAATTAACGAACATAATATTACAGCTTAGTAAAGCATTCTTTAAATTCCCTCTATAAAGATGACTTTAGTTACTGCTATATTCAATTTTATAATTTGAATATTGTATGAGGAGAATAATTACTTTAATTGTTTTTATATTATCATCTGCACTACTTGGTTATTCCCAAAACCAAGAGCTGGACAGTCTTTCTATACAATTAGCTTTCGAAACTCAAGATTCAATAAAAGTAGAAACCTCCTTAAAAATAATAAAATTACTGTACGAGAGTAAGGAATATAACAAAGCTATCAAATACATTATTGAAAGTGAAAAACTTTCTAATAACATTACTTTCGAAAAAGGTATTGCTACTACTGCCTACTATAAATCTAAAATTTATGCCGACAAAGGTGATTATATAAATGCTATTAATGGATTCAAAAAAGCGAAATCCATTTACCAAACCTTGAACGATACCACGGGTGTAGCCGTTGTAAATAATAGTATAGGTTTATTAGAAATTAATCGTGGAAATTTTGCTGAAGGTTTGCAATATGCTTTGGCTGCTACCAGAGATTTAGAACAATTAAACCTTAAAAAGGAACTGGCACAAGCATATTGCAATCTGGCTGAAGCCTACCTTAATATTGGGGCTAGTGATTATGCTATTCAATTTAACTTAAAATCGTTAGATGTTCTTGAGCAGTTAAATGATCCTCTAAAAATATTAACAACCAAAATAAAACTTGCTGAGCTCTATTCGAAAAATAAAGAATACCGAAAATCAATTGAATTTTACGAGTCGGTATTAAATCAATCTTCTCCTAACAGCGACTCTATCAAAGGCATTATTTACCCTAAAATTGGTAGGGAGTATTTAAAGTTTAACGATTTCGACAAAGCAACAAAATACCTATTAGATGGATTAAAACTTAACAGATCATCTAACGACAAAGCCGGTTTATTACTGGCTTTAAATGGTTTAGGGGCATTAAACATTCAACTAAAACAATTTAATCTTGCCGAACAGCAATTATACGAAGCTGGTAACTTAGCTAAAAGCACCGACAACAAGCAAGAACTTTTAACTTATTATAAATACATGAAGGTTCTTGATTCAACTAAACGTAAATTCGACAAGGCGTTTGTTTGGCAACGTGAATATTACAATTTAAAAAACCAATTAAGTGCAGCAAACGCAACAAATACGGTTAAGCTTAAGCCATCGGACTTGGAATTCAATCCGAATTTCGACAAAACTGAACCAACTTTAGAACAAACGGAAGAAATCGTACACCCCACCCCATTAATGATTCAAAGCGACAATAAATTTAAAATTGTACTTTACGGATTATTAGCTGCATTAGCCATCGTTTCAACATTCCTTATTTTAATTTATATGAAACGAAACAGTAACATAAAATATACTCAGGAATTAGAAGAAAAAAACATAAAAATACAATTACAAAATGAGGCTTTTGCAGAACAAACCCAACATTTAGAAAATGTAAACAATGTAAAAGACAAACTATTCTCAATAATCTCTCACGATCTAAAAGACTCATTATCATCAATTAATGGCTTTATAAATTTACTTAGAGAAGGATCCTTATCAAGAGAAGAGTTCGATAATTTGGTACCCGAATTAAGCGAAAATGCTAATAATGCCTCACTACTGTTATTTAATTTACTAAACTGGTCTAAATCACAAATGCAATCGTTAGACCCGAAACCATCATTGTTCGATATTCAGGAGGTTTTCGAGGAAAAAGTTAAACTTATTGAACAACGCATGGAAAGTAAAGGCATAACCTTAGTCGATCATTCGCTACGAGATTTTGCTTATGCCGATAAGAGTATGATTGAAATTGTTATTCAAAACTTATTAGCTAATGCCCTTAAATTTTGTAAAAATGGTGACACCATAACTATTTCTAATCATATAAGTAATGGTAGTTGTATAATTAGTGTTGCCGATACAGGTATAGGCATTTCTGAAGAAAATATGTCCAAGTTATTTAAAAACAGTTCTTTCACAACACTTGGAACAAATAATGAAAAAGGTACCGGACTTGGGTTATCCATTTGTAAAGAACTAGTAGAACTTAATAACGGTAAAATTTGGGTTGAAAGCACTGTTAATGTTGGAACTACTTTTTATGTACAATTACCAAAATCCAAACCTAACAATTAATGTTTTTCCTAAGTTAAAAGGCCTTCCTTTACTAAGATAAACTTATAATACTTCTGCCATAAACCTTCAATTTATACTAACATTTTTAGAAGCAACCTAACATTATTATTTACTAGGCCTTCGGTAGAAAAATTTCAGCCATCATACAGCGAGCACTTCCGCCACCACAAGCTTCAATAGTATCTAATGAACTGGAGAGTATCTTAGTATGTTTTTCTAATTTAGTAATTTGCTGTTCGGTTAACACATGATGAGCTGCAGCACTCATAATTAAATACCGTTCATCATTCGATCCTTTTACCTGCAACATATTGCCTGCAAAACTATTAACCTGTGCTTCGGTAATATCAATGACTTCCTTTCCGTCATTTTTTAAATGCGTTAATAGGTTTTTACGTTCCTTTTTATCATCTATACTGCTTAAACAAACTACAGCAAAAGTTTCTCCTATACACATCATAACGTTTGTATGATAAATAGGTTTTCTTTCTCCGTTTACCGTTTGGTTGGCTGTAAATAAAACAGGGAAATATTCGAAATCTTCGCAAAACTCAATAAACAAATCTTCATCGGCACGTGGCGATAAAGCACAATAAGCTTTTCTATTAACACGATCAAGAATTAAGCTTCCTGTGCCTTCCAGAAAAACACCTTCAAGTTCTGCTTCGGTGTAATCTATCACATCATTTATAACAAAACCAGCTTCTTCAACCGCTTCTAAAACTTCTTCTCGACGTTCTAAGCGCCTGTTTTCGGCAAACATTGGGTACAAGGCGATAGTTCCCTTTTCATGAAATGACACCCAATTATTTGGAAAAATAGAATCTGGAGTATCATTAGTATTTGTATCATTCACCACGATTACCTGCAAACCAATACTTCGTAATTTTTCGACATAGGCATCAAATTCGAGCTGCGCTTTGGCATTCAATGTTCCAGGCAACATATTATCAATTACTTTTTGATAATAGTTATTCACAGCCGTTTGCTCATTCATCCTAAAATTAATTGGACGAATCATTAATATAGTATTCGTGGTTTGTTGCATAAAAATTAGTTTAGCTACAAAAGTATAATTATTTACAGTACAAAACAGTATTGAGATTAGCATTTAACAAAGCGTATTCTTAAATTTAAGAATAAAAACAAGTAACTTCGCCATTATATCAGACACCATAAAAAACACGAGTAAAAATACTATGAGTACGGAGCAAACGGCCATAAAAACAGCCTATTTCAGCATTATTGGCAATACATTGTTAGCGCTTATAAAAGGACTGGCTGGATTATTTGGTAACTCCTACGCTTTAATTGCGGATGCCATAGAATCGACTGCCGATATTTTCTCATCTGCCTTAGTTTTTCTCGGGTTGAAATACGCTAAAAAACCTGCCGATGACAATCATCCTTACGGCCACGGAAAAATCGAACCCCTAATAACATTTATTGTTGTGGCTTTTTTAGTGACTTCGGCAACCGTTATTGCCTACGAAAGCATAGAACATATTCAAACGCCTCATAAAACCCCTAAACCCTGGACTTTAGTTGTTTTAGGCTGTATTATTTTATGGAAAGAAGTATCCTTTCAAATTGTATTAAAAAAAAGTAAAGAAACACATAGTTCATCATTAAAAGCTGATGCTTGGCATCACCGCAGTGACGCTATAACTTCGGTAATGGCTTTTATTGGTATTTCCATTGCACTTATTTTTGGCGAAGGCTACGAAACAGCCGATGATTGGGCAGCGCTGTTAGCCTCGATATTTATTTTGTACAACAGCTATTTAATTTTTCGTCCTGCCTTAGGCGAGATTATGGATGAACATCTTTACGACGATTTAATTTTAGAAATTCGAGAAAAATCTATTGAAGTGCCTGGCATATTAGGAACTGAAAAATGTTATATCAGAAAATCGGGAATGCGCTATCATGTAGATTTACATGCCATTGTAGACAGTAACATTACCGTTAAAAAAGGACATGATTTATCGCATAAACTTAAAGACTATCTACACAGCGAAATTCTCAATTTAGGCAACATTTCAATTCATATTGAACCTAATGATTGTAGTTTATAGATAATTGTAACTCTTTTATTCCCTAATTAAGGGCATCGTTGAACAGCGCAGTAACCCTTCTTGCTTAGCGATTTCTGCATAAGGCACCTCTTCAACCGTGAAGCCCTCCTTTCGCAACCAATCGTTTAACCGTGTAAAGTTTTGTTCTGAAATTATAACCTCTTCAGAAATTGAAAATACGTTACTGTACATATTGTACATTTCATCTTTTGTAATTTCGAATATATTGTCTTCTCCAAAAAAATCAACTAGCCATTGGTATTCTCGTTCAATTAAGAACCCGTTTTTATGCAAAATAGCCTTTCCTTTACCTAGCGGTTGAAAGCAACAGTCGAGATGTAATGCGTTTTCTTTTGCATTAGTATTCGATTTTCTAAGTTCGAATGACTTCACTGTTTTTTCGGGAAACAATTCTTGTAAAGCAATTACAGCATCCATATTCGTACGTGCCGTAATTAAATCGGGATAATCATCTCCTGAATACGTTCCAACAAAAATATAATCGTCCCATGGCATCACGTCGCCTCCCTCCACATGACACTCGGGCGGAAGAATAATTTGATTTTCTGGTTCGACCTGATCCCAGACATATTTTATAGCCTCTATTTCTGCTTCCCGATTTGGCAAAATGTTGGCACGAATAATTTTATCTTCAACTACAAAAGCTATATCTCTAGAAAAAATTTGATTACAATCTTTTATAACCTCAGGACGATACACCTTTACTCCATACTTTTCAAACACCGTGGCCACTGCTTCCATTTCCTGAATCATATCTTCTTCAATCGGATAAGTGCCCGCCAATACATGCTCAATACTTTTAGGATCATAACAATCCTGAACCTTTGGTGTAGGTCCATTGCTTTTCGCCGTTCCTAAAACAACAGCTTTAAGCTTAGATATTTCGTTTTTAATATTTAGTTTTAGCATGTTGTAAATATAAAAAAGCTTCATAAGTAAATCTCATGAAGCTTCTTCTTTTTATTCACTAATATTTTAAATATTATCTTTCGTCTATTGAAACAAATTTTCTCTCAGTCGCACCTGTATACACTTGTCTTGGGCGGCCTATTGGTTCTTTGCGTAAACGCATTTCTCTCCACTGCGCAATCCAACCAGGTAAACGTCCTAAAGCAAACATTACCGTAAACATATCGGTAGGTATTCCCATAGCACGATAAATAATTCCCGAGTAGAAATCTACGTTTGGATATAATTTTCTGTCTACGAAATATGAATCTTCAAGTGCTTCTTTTTCCAGACCTTTAGCGATATCTAAAATCGGATCTTCAACACCTAAATCACCAAGAACGTCATCTGCAGCCTTTTTAATAATTCTTGCTCTAGGATCGAAGTTTTTGTATACACGGTGTCCGAAGCCCATTAATCGGAAAGGATCGTTTTTATCTTTTGCCTTAGCCATGTACTTTTTAGTATCACCTCCATCGGCTTTAATACCTTCAAGCATTTCTAAAACAGCTTGGTTAGCTCCACCATGCAGTGGTCCCCATAACGCCGAAATACCAGCTGAAAGTGATGCAAAAAGTCCAGCATGCGACGAACCTACAATTCGTACTGTAGAAGTAGAACAGTTTTGTTCGTGATCAGCATGTAAGATTAATAATTTATCTAAAGCATCTACTAAAATTCTATTTTGCGTGTATTCTCCATTTGGTTTCTTGAACATCATTTTCAAGATGTTTTCTACATAACCTAATGAATTATCGCCGTAATCTAAAGGCATCCCTTCTTTTTTACGGAAAGTCCAAGCTACTAATACAGGAAATTTACCAAGAATTTTAACAACAGATTTATACATATCCTCTTCAGAATCTACATTTACCGAAGAAGGATTAAACGCCGTTAAAGCACTCGTTAAAGAAGCAATCACCCCCATTGGATGTGCCGACTTAGGAAACGCATCTAAAATTTTCTTTACGTCTTCGTCTACAACCGCCTGTGCTTTGATATCATTATGAAATTTCTCACTTTGCTCTTTGGTTGGTAACTCTCCAAAAATTAAAAGATAAGCAACTTCTAAAAAATCGGCTTTTGCCGCTAACTCTTCAATACTGTAACCTCTGTACCTTAAAATACCTTGCTCTCCATCTAAAAAAGTAATTGCACTTTCGCAAGACCCTGTATTCTTATATCCGGGATCTATAGTTATTACTCCTTTTGTTGCTGCCCTTAATTTTGTAATATCTATCGCAACTTCTTTCTCTGTTCCTTCAACTAAAGGAAATTCATGTTTCTCACCGTTTATTTCAATGGTAGCAGTATCAGCCATAAGTTTTTAATGATTGTTAATTTAATTTTATCGGATCGCTAATTTAAGAAATTCCTGTATACTTATGAAGTAGAACAAACTAAAGATTTCATCAATTAACATATTGTTTAGAATCTAAGTATAAAAAAAGGCGATTATTAAAAAATAATCGCCTTTTATTGAAAATTCAATGACTTTTTATAACGTTATTTAAATCTCAATGTAATCGAATACAATAAAGATATAACTAGTCTATTTATTTTACTTTAAATGCCTTTTCTTGAGGGAAATAGGCAACATCTCCTAGCTCTTCTTCAATTCTTAGTAATTGATTATATTTTGCCATACGGTCACTTCTAGAAGCCGATCCTGTTTTAATTTGACCTGTATTTAAAGCTACAGCTAAATCGGCAATCGTATTATCTTCAGTTTCACCTGAACGGTGAGACATTACTGAAGTATACCCAGCATTGTGTGCCATGTTTACGGCTGCGATAGTTTCAGTTAACGTTCCTATTTGGTTTACCTTGATTAAGATTGAATTAGCTATACCGTTTTCAATACCTCTTGATAATCGCTCTACGTTAGTTACAAATAAATCATCTCCTACTAACTGTACCTTATCGCCAACTAACTCGGTTAAATAACTCCATCCTTCCCAGTCGTTTTCATCCATACCGTCTTCGATAGAAATAATTGGGTATTTAGACACTAACTCTGCCAAGTATTCAGCTTGTTCTTTACTTGTTCTTACAACACCAGTTTCGCCTTCAAATTTAGCGTAGTTATAAACACCTTCTTCATAGAATTCAGCCGAAGCACAGTCTAAAGCGATCTTAACTTCTTCACCGAATTTGTATCCAGCATTTTCAACAGCTTTAGCTATGGTTTCAATAGCGTCTTCAGTCCCGTCTAAAGTTGGCGCAAAACCACCTTCATCACCTACAGCTGTACTTAAGTTTCTATCGTGTAAAACTTTTTTAAGATTATGGAAAATTTCTGTTCCCATTTGCATAGCGTGCGTGAAGTTTTTTGCTTTAACAGGCATTATCATAAATTCCTGGAATGCAATTGGCGCGTCACTATGAGAACCTCCATTTATAATATTCATCATTGGTAATGGAAGTGTATTAGCAGATACACCACCTACATAACGATATAAAGGTAAACCTAACTCTCCTGCCGCAGCCTTAGCAACTGCTAAAGAAACACCTAAAATAGCATTGGCTCCTAATTTTGATTTATTGCTTGTTCCATCTAAATCGATCATTATTTGATCGATAAGGTTTTGTTCAAAAACTGATACACCTAATAATTCTGGTGCTATAATGGCGTTTACATTCTCTACAGCCTTTAGTACGCCTTTACCCATATATGCCTTCCCTCCATCGCGTAACTCGACAGCTTCGTGCTCTCCTGTTGATGCTCCTGACGGTACAGCAGCTCTTCCTAAAATATCATTTTCAGTAACTACATCTACTTCAACAGTAGGATTCCCTCTGGAATCAAGAATTTGTCTTGCGTGAATATTGATTATTACACTCATAATTGGTTATTTTTTAATCTTTTATTTATTCAAATTTACGTTTAAATCTTATTTCTTGTAAGATGTTTTTCAAGAAATATTCATATTATAGGCTACAACGTTTTAGTAAAGAAAATCCTCAAAAAATCATATTGTTTTTTGAGGATTTCATACTACTTATTTTTTATGTTTTCTATAAACTGATCGAAAAGGTAAGAGGAGTCATGCGGTCCAGGACTTGCCTCAGGGTGGTATTGTACCGAAAAAACATTTTTGCTTTTCATCTTAATACCTGCCACCGTATCGTCATTTAAATGTACATGCGTAATTTCGATATCCGAATGTGCTTCAGTTTCTTCTCTATTGATCGCAAAACCATGGTTTTGAGAAGTAATTTCACCTTTACCTGTTACCATATTTTTAACAGGGTGATTTATCCCTCTATGCCCATTATGCATTTTATAGGTAGAAACCCCATTTGCTAATGCAATGACTTGATGCCCTAAACAAATACCGAATAATGGTAAATTTCTTTTTATAATCTCTTTGGCTACCTCCTGCGCTTCTACTAATGGCTCCGGATCTCCAGGTCCATTAGACAAGAAATACCCGTCAGGATTAAACGCTTCTAAATCTTCAAATTTAGAGTTATAAGGGAATACTTTTATATACGCATCGCGTTTTGCTAAGTTTCTTAGGATATTAGTTTTAATTCCAATATCTAAAGCTGCTATTTTGTACGTTGCGTTTTCATTACCAAAATAATAAGGTTCTTTGGTCGACACTTTTGATGCTAACTCTAAACCTTCCATGTTTGGGACTTGAGCTAATTGCTGTTTTAAACCTTCAATATTATCTACTTCGGTTGAAATAACAGCATTCATAGCCCCATTGTCTCTAATATAGCTTACTAAAGCTCTGGTATCAACATCGGAAATAGCTAGTAAATTATTCTTATCTAAAAACTCCTCTAAAGAACTATCTGCAGCTTCACGAGAGAATTCATAGCTAAAGTTTTTAACTACTAACCCAGCAATTTTAACTGAGTTTGATTCTACTTCTTCTGCGTTTGTTCCGTAGTTACCAATGTGAGCATTGGTAGTCACCATAATTTGTCCGAAATAAGAAGGATCTGTAAAAATCTCTTGGTAACCAGTCATACCTGTATTAAAGCATACCTCACCAAATGCAGTACCTTGTTTATTTCCTACTGCCTTACCATAAAAAATGGTACCATCTGCTAAAAGAATGATGGCTTTTTGTCTTTTTTGATATTTCATGTTTCGCTAAAAAAGTTTTGCAAAATTGCGCAAAAAAAAGGATAAACTAAAATAGTTTATCCTTTAATATGTAAAAATGTGTTTAACATTTATTCTTCTTCGTTTGAAGCTTTAGTTTCAACGGCCGGAGCAGCTGCTGGTTTAGAACCACCTCTTCTACTTCTACGTGTTGTCTTTTTCTCTGGTTTACCTGCTTTGTAAATTTCATTATAATCTACTAGCTCGATCATTGCCATATCAGCGTTATCACCTAAACGATTACCAAGTTTTATAATTCTTGTATAACCTCCTGGTCTGTCTGCTATCTTAGCAGCAACGTCTCTGAATAATTCGGTTACCGCTTCTTTTTGTCTTAAACGAGACATAACTATACGTCTGTTGTGAGTTGTGTCTTCTTTAGACTTAGTAATTAACGGCTCTACAAATTGTTTTAAAGCTTTAGCTTTAGCAACAGTAGTGTTAATACGCTTGTGCTCGATTAAAGAACAAGCCATATTGGCTAACATTGCTTTTCTATGAGCGGTTTTTCTACCTAAGTGATTTACTTTTTTTCCGTGTCTCATGACATTTTTGTTATCATCATCTTGCTACTATACCTTTATTGGGAGCAAATTATGATGGGTTAATAAATTTACAGTTTAAGATTTACGAATAACAACTAAATGTTATTCGTAAACCTACAACCATACTAGTCTTTATCTAATTTATATTTACTTAAATCCATTCCGAAGTTTAACCCTTTAACACTTACAAGCTCTTCAAGCTCTGTTAAAGACTTCTTACCGAAGTTTCTGAATTTCATTAAGTCATTTTTGTTAAATGATACTAAGTCACCTAAAGTATCAACTTCTGCTGCTTTTAAACAGTTAAGCGCACGTACCGATAAATCCATATCGATTAACTTAGTTTTAAGTAACTGTCTCATGTGTAATGATTCCTCATCATATGTTTCAGTTTGTGCAATTTCATCAGCTTCTAAAGTGATACGCTCATCAGAGAATAACATGAAGTGGTGAATTAACGTTTTAGCGGCCTCTGTTAATGCATCTTGAGGTGTAATCGAACCGTCTGTGATGATTTCAAAAACTAATTTTTCGTAGTCAGTTTTTTGTTCTACACGATAGTTCTCAATACTATACTTAACATTTTTTATAGGCGTGTAAATTGAATCTGTAAAGATAGTACCTATTGGTGCAGCAGCCTTTTTATTTTCTTCTGCAGGCACATAACCTCTACCTTTTTCAATCGTGATTTCCATGTTAAAGTTAACTTTTGGATCTAAGTTACAGATAACTAATTCTGTATTCAACACTTGGAATCCTGAGATAAACTTTTGGAAATCGCCAGCAGTAATTTGCTCTTGACCTGAAATTGAAATAGATACAGACTCATTGTCGATATCTTCAATTTGTCTTTTGAAACGAACTTGCTTTAAGTTTAAGATGATTTCTGTAACATCTTCTACCACTCCAGCAATCGTTGAAAACTCATGATCTACACCTTCGATTCTTACAGAAGTAATTGCAAAACCTTCTAATGAAGACAAGAGTACTCTTCTTAATGCGTTACCAACTGTTAAACCGTATCCAGGTTCTAAAGGACGAAATTCGAATTTCCCTTCAAAATCTGTAGAATCAATCATGATTACTTTGTCGGGCTTCTGAAAATTAAATACTGCCATGTTTTTTTTCTTCGTTTTAATTGTTATTTGGTTGCGCGGTTTATAAGTTTGAAGAAGTACGAATAAACCCTTTGGCCAAATACCAATATTGTTAATAAATTATTATTTTGAGTATAACTCGACGATAAATTGTTCGTTGATGTTTTCTGGAATTTGAATTCTAGCAGGAACAGAAACGTAAGTTCCTTGTTTCGTATCGTCATTCCAAGTAATCCATTCGTAAACGTTGCTTGAGTTAGATAAAGATCTTTCGATAACTTCTAACGATTTAGATTTCTCTCTTACCGCTACAACATCACCAGCTTTTAATTGGTAAGAAGGAATATTTACTAACTCCCCGTTTACTGTAATATGTCTGTGAGACACTAATTGTCTTGCACCACTTCTAGAAGGAGCGATACCCATTCTGTAAACAACGTTATCTAATCTAGATTCACATAATTGTAAAAGAACCTCACCAGTAATACCTTGTGCAGCTCTTGCCTTTTTAAATAAACCTCTAAATTGTCTTTCTAAGATTCCGTAAGTGTATTTAGCTTTTTGTTTTTCAGCTAATTGGATTGCGTACTCAGATTTTTTTCCACGCTTTCTAGCGTTTCCATGTTGCCCAGGAGGGTAATTTCTTTTTTCGAAAGACTTATCGTCTCCAAATATCGCTTCACCAAATTTACGAGCGATTTTAGTTTTAGGACCAGTATATCTTGCCATTTCTAATTGTTTTAAGAGTGATTATGGATTAAGGTCTAAATCTTATCCTCCGATAATCGTTTATCTCTTGTTAATACTTGTTATTTTTTCGGTGTGCAAATTTACACAAAAAAATAATACCAACTATATAAATAGCTGATATTATTTTTATTATAGATATGTTTTAAGAGCAATTATACTCTTCTACGTTTTGGAGGTCTACATCCATTATGTGGTAATGGAGTAACATCGATAATTTCGGTTACTTCGATACCAGCATTATGAATAGATCGGATAGCAGATTCTCTACCATTTCCAGGACCTTTAACGTATACTTTTACTTTCTTTAACCCAGCTTCAGAAGCTACAGCAGCAGCATCTTCAGCAGCTAACTGAGCAGCATAAGGGGTGTTTTTCTTAGAACCTCTAAATCCCATTTTACCAGCAGACGACCATGAAATTACGTCTCCTTTTTTGTTAGTTAATGAGATAATAATGTTGTTAAAAGAAGCTGTTACGTGCGCTTCTCCAACAGAATCCACTATAACTTTACGTTTTTTAGTAGTTTTTGTATTTGACTTTGCCATATTATTTTAGTTTCTAGTTGTTAGTTGTTAGTGATAGAATCCTAAACTTTTACATTTCAAACAGATTCATCTAACATCTAAATACTAACTGACTTTTAATTATTTAGTTGCTTTTTTCTTGTTAGCAACAGTTTTTCTTCTACCTTTTCTCGTTCTAGAGTTGTTCTTAGTACGTTGCCCTCTTAAAGGAAGTCCAGCTCTGTGACGAATACCTCTATTACATCCGATATCCATTAAACGTTTGATGTTTAATTGAGTTTCAGAACGTAATTCACCTTCAATAGTATACGATCCAACTGCCTCACGAATTCCAGAAATTTGGTCGTCGTTCCAGTCTTGTACCTTGATACTTTCGTCAACATTAGCTTGAGCTAATATTTCTTTTGCTCTACTTCTACCTATTCCGTAGATATAAGTTAAAGAGATAACTCCTCTTTTGTTTTTTGGTATGTCTACACCTGCAATTCTTGCCATATTGTTTTTAGTTTCTAGTTGCTAGTTTTTAGTTGTTAGAATCCTAAACATTTCTATTTCGAACAGATTCTCATCTAACTTCTAAGCCCTAATAACTCATGTACAATTTTAACCTTGTCTTTGTTTAAATCTAGGATTCTTTTTGTTTATCACGTAAAGTCTACCTTTTCTACGCACGATTTTGCAATCGGCACTTCTTTTTTTAACGGATGCTCTAACTTTCATCGTATTCGTTTTAGTATCTATAAGTTATGCGAGCCTTAGTCAAATCGTAAGGGCTCATTTCTAATTTTACTTTATCGCCTGGTAACAATTTTATATAATGCATACGCATTTTACCAGAGATATGTGCTGTCACTATGTGACCATTTTCTAATTCAACACGAAACATGGCATTTGATAATGCTTCAATTATTGTTCCGTCTTGTTCTATTGCTGCCTGTTTTGCCATAGTATAATATTTAAGCTACTGCTTTTCTATTTTTACCTGTTTTCATCAAGCCATCATAATGTCTGTTCAACAAGTATGAATTAACCTGTTGCATTGTATCTATAGCAACACCTACTAAAATAATTAGCGAGGTACCACCGAAGAATAACGCCCATCCTTGTTGTACGCCCATTAACTTAACAATGAATGCCGGAAATATGGCAATAAGTGCTAAGAAAATAGAACCTGGTAAGGTAATCTGAGACATTATTTTATCAAGATATTCTGATGTTTCAGTACCAGGGCGAATGCCTGGAATAAATCCACCGCTACGTTTTAAATCGTCGGCCATTTTATTTGTTGGTACTGTAATTGCCGTATAAAAGTATGTAAATACGATTATTAAGAATGCAAATACTAAGTTGTACCAAAAGCCAAACATATCAGCAAAATTGGTTTGTAACCAGATCCCGGTAGCTGTTTCTTTCAAAAACGATGACCCACCAATTAAACCAGGCACAAACATGATCGCTTGAGCAAATATAATTGGCATTACTCCAGAAGCATTTAACTTTAATGGAATATACTGTCTAGATCCGGCTGCAGCGCTTTTTTCATAACCACCGCTAGCAGTTCTTCTAGCATATTGCACCGCTATTTTTCTAACAGCCATAACAAGCATGATAGCAGCTAATATAATTGCGAACCATAGTACTAATTCGAAAAGGATTAACATCACGTTATTTCCTTCCAATCTAGTCGCTGCGTTTTGAAGAAAAGAGGCTGGTAGCCTTGCAATGATCCCCACCATAATTAAAAGTGAAATACCATTACCTATACCTTTATCGGTAATTTTTTCTCCTAACCACATCGCAAAGATACATCCGGTAACTAAAATAGAAACAGATGAGAAATAGAATAATGGCCCTTGTCCTAATAAAAACGCACTGGTTGGTATGCCTAATGCTGGTAAACTAGCCAGATAACCTGGAGCTTGTAATAAACATATAGCAATGGTTAACCAACGTGTAATTTGATTAATTTTTTTCTGGCCACTAGCGCCTTCTTTTTGTAGTTTTTGTAAATAAGGAATAGCTATTCCCATTAACTGTACTACAATAGAAGCAGAAATGTAAGGCATGATACCCAAAGCAAAAACCGAAGCATTTGCAAATGCACCACCCGTAAAGGCATTAAGTAATCCTAATATACCTCCATCGGTACTATCTGCCAGCCCTTCTAACTGAGCAGCATCAATACCCGGTAGTACAACTTGAGCACCAAAACGATAAACTAATAACAAACCAAGTGTAACGGTAATTCTGTTTCTTAGTTCTTCTATTTTCCAAACATTCTTTAACGATTCTATAAACTTCATACTTGTAATAAGGTCTTATTATAATGTTACAACTTCACCTCCTGCAGCTTCAATAGCAGCTTTTGCTGAAGCGGTAAATTTATGTGCAGATACTTTTAATTTTGCTTTTAACTCTCCTCTACCTAAAATTTTAACCAGATCATTTTTTCCAGCTAAACGATTAGCGAATAAAGTTTCGAAATCTACAGTATCTGTAACTTTGTTATCATCTACTAACTGTTGTAAAGTATCTAAGTTAATACCTTGATATTCTACGCGGTTAATATTAGTAAAACCAAACTTAGGAACACGTCTTTGAATTGGCATTTGACCACCTTCAAATCCTACTTTCTTAGAGTATCCAGAACGCGACTTAGCTCCTTTGTGACCACGTGTAGCAGTACCACCTTTACCAGACCCTTGTCCACGACCTACTCTTTTCCCTTGGTTTTTTACTGAACCTTCTGCAGGTTTTAAATTACTTAAATCCATTTTTCAGTTTATATTTTTAAGCTTCTTCTACAGAAACTAAATGTGAAACTTTAGCAACCATACCAAGAATACTTGGTGTGGTTTCATGCTCTACTACTTGACCAATCTTTTTTAATCCAAGAGACTCAAGTACTCTTTTTTGTCTAAGCGGCTTGTTGATAGCGCTTTTAACTTTTGTAACTTTAATTTTTGCCATCTCTTTTTCTTATTAAGCTTTAAAAACTTGTTCAAGTGAAATACCTCTATCTCTAGCAATTGCGTTAGCGTCTCTTAATTGTAATAAAGCATCGAAAGTTGCCTTTACTACGTTATGAGGGTTAGATGATCCTTGAGATTTTGATAATACATCGTGTACACCAACCGCCTCAAGTACAGTTCTAACTGCACCACCAGCAATAACTCCGGTACCTTCTGCAGCTGGCATGATGTTTACTCGTGCTCCACCGAATTTACCTTTTTGCTCGTGAGGTAATGTTTTTCCTTTTAAAGGAATTCTCACTAAATTTTTCTTTGCATCTTCTACTGCTTTAGCGATTGCTGTTGCAACGTCTTTAGATTTTCCTAAACCTTGACCTACAACACCAGCTTCATCACCAACAACTACGATTGCTGAAAAACCAAATGCTCTACCTCCTTTAGTTACTTTGGTAACTCTTTGTACACCAACTAAACGATCTTTAAGATCTAATCCACCTGGTTTTACTAACTCTGCGCTTTTATATTTTTGAAACATAATTTTTAGAATTTAAGTCCTGCTTCTCTAGCTCCTTCAGCTAACGATTTTACTCTACCATGGTATAAATATCCACCTCTATCAAAAGCGATAGTTTCTACACCAGCTTTCATAGCTCTTTCAGCAACTGTTTTACCTACTAACTTAGCTAATTCTACTTTAGTAGCTTTTACAGAACTAATATCTTTGTCTCTTGAAGATGCTGCACTGATAGTTTTACCAGTTACGTCATCTACCACTTGAGCATAAATTTCTTTATTACTTCTAAAAACAGTTAATCTTGGTCTTGCTTCTGTACCAGAAACAATTTTACGAATTCTGTTTTTAATTCTAATTCTTCTTTTGTGTTTTGTCAATGCCATAACTTAATTATTAAGCTGATTTACCTGCTTTTCTTCTTAAAACTTCACCAACAAACTTGATACCTTTTCCTTTGTAAGGTTCTGGTTTTCTAAATCCGCGAATTTTCGCAGCTACTTGTCCAACAAGTTGTTTGTCGTGTGACGTTAATTTAACAATTGGGTTCTTCCCTTTTTCAGATACTGTTTCAACCTTAATTTCTGGAGCTAAGTCCATTACTATAGCATGAGAAAAACCTAAAGCTAATTCAAGTTTATTACCTTGGTTGCTTGCTCTGTATCCTACACCTACTAATTCTAACTGTTTAGTCCATCCTTCAGAAACACCTTTAATCATGTTGTTTACTAAAGCTCTATAAAGACCATGTTTAGCTTTTTCATCCTTAGAATCAGCAGAACGTGTTACAATAACATTAGCATCTTCAACTTTAACATCTACAGATTCAAAAGTTTGAGTTAATTCTCCTAACTTTCCTTTTACTGTTATTACGTTGTCCTTTACATCAACTGTAACGCCGTTTGGAATTACTACTGGGTTATTACCTATTCTTGACATATCTTTATATTTTTAGTAAACGTAACATAAAACTTCTCCACCTACATTGTCTCTTTTGGCTTGTTTACCTGTCATTACGCCGTGCGACGTAGAAACGATGGCAATACCAAGACCATTAAGAACTCTAGGAAGTTCTTTTGAACTTGCATACTTACGTAAACCTGGTTTACTTACTCTTTCAATCTTCTTGATTACAGATTCTTTGGTCTCTTTATTGTACTTAAGAGCAATTTTAATTGTTCCTTGTACTGTAGAGTCATCGAATTTGTAACTTAAAATATATCCTTGTTCGAATAATATTTTAGTGATGTCTTTCTTTAAATTAGACGCAGGGATTTCTACCACTCTGTGGTTTGCACGCACTGCATTTCTAATTCTTGTCAAATAATCCGCTATTGGATCTGTGTACATAATGAATTGATTTTGCGATTTTGGTTTTCGGCGTTGGTAGCCGAACCTTAAATCTGATTATTTAAAATAATATTACCAACTTGCTTTTTTAACACCAGGAATAAGACCTTGGTTGGCCATCTCTCTAAAAGTAACACGTGAAATTCCAAACGTTCTCATGTAACCTCTAGGTCTTCCTGTTAATTTACATCTATTATGTTGACGAATTGGAGAAGCATTTTTTGGCAACTTTTGTAATGCTTCGTAATCGCCAGCTTCTTTTAAAGCTTTGCGTTTTTCAGCATATTTAGCTACTGTTTTTGCTCTTTTTACCTCGCGGGCTTTCATTGATTCTTTAGCCATAACTTAGTTCTTTTTAAAAGGTAATCCTAATTCGGTTAATAATGATTTTGCTTCTTTATCGGTTTCAGCCGAAGTTACAAATGTAATATCCATTCCTGAGATTCTATTAACTTTATCAATATTTATCTCTGGAAAGATGATTTGCTCGGTGATTCCTAAGTTGTAGTTACCACGTCCGTCAAATCCTGTAGCTTTAATACCGTTAAAATCTCTTACTCGAGGTAAGGCAGATGTTACTAAACGATCTAAAAACTCGTACATTCTCTCGCCACGTAAAGTTACTTTAGCTCCAATTGGCATGCCTTTACGTAATTTAAACGTTGCAACGTCTTTTTTAGACATTGTTGCTACCGCTTTTTGTCCAGATATAGTAGTTAACTCTTCTACTGCGTAGTCAATTAACTTTTTGTCTGCAACTGCAGCTCCAACACCTTTAGATATTACTATCTTTTGTAGTTTTGGTACCTGCATTACATTATTATATCCAAATTCTTCTGTAAGAGCTGCAATTACTCTGCTTTTATACTCTTCTTTAAGTCTAGGTGAATATGCCATAACTATAATACTTCATTAGATTTTTTAGAAAATCTTACTTTTTTATCTCCCTCTACTCTATATCCTATACGTGTTGTTTCTCCTTTAGAAGTTAACACTGATAAGTTTGAGATATGAATAGGAGCTTCCTTTTCAACGATACCACCTTGAGGATTTTGGGCACTTGGTTTAGTATGTTTCTTAACCAAGTTAACCCCCTCAACGATCGCTTTGTTCTTGTCTTTTAATACTTTTTGTACTTTACCTTCAGATCCTTTGTGATCTCCAGCAATTACTTTTACAGTATCTCCAGTTTTTATTTTAAGCTTTGTCATCTTAATTTAATGTATTAAAGCACTTCTGGTGCTAATGATACAATTTTCATGAATTGTTTATCACGAAGCTCTCTAGCAACAGGACCGAATACACGTGTACCTCTCATCTCACCCGCTGGGTTTAATAATACACAAGCGTTATCGTCGAATCTAATATAAGATCCGTCTGGTCTTCTTACTTCTTTCTTAGTACGTACAACAACCGCAGTTGAAACTGCTTTCTTTTTTACGTTTCCGTTTGGAGTAGCATCTTTTACAGAAACTACTATTTTATCTCCAACAGAAGCATATCTTCTTTTTGTACCACCTAAAACACGGATTACTAAAACTTCTTTAGCTCCAGTGTTGTCTGCTACTTTTAATCTTGATTCTTGCTGTACCATAATTATTTAGCTCTTTCTATGATTTCAACTAATCTCCAACATTTAGATTTACTTAACGGACGAGTTTCCATAATCCTTACAGTATCTCCAATGTTACAATCGTTTGTTTCGTCGTGTGCAACGTATTTTTTCGTTTTTAACACGAACTTACCATACATAGGGTGTTTTACTTTTTTAACTTCAGAAACCACAATAGATTTCTGCATTTTGTTACTAGTAACAACTCCTATACGTTCTTTTCTTAAATTTCTTGTTTCCATCTTTTAGCAGAATTATTGTAATTCTCTTTTAGTTAATTCGGTCGCAATTCTAGCTACGGTTCTTCTTAATGAACGTAATTGAATTGGATTCTCTAAAGGAGATATTGCATGAGCTAATTTTAGGTCTGAATAACTCTTTTTTGTTTCACCAAGTTTCTCTTGTAACTCGGCTACTGATAATTCTTTAATTTCTGATTGTTTCATCATCTTAAATTATTATGCTTCGTAATCGCGAGCGATTAAAAACTTAGTTTTAACCGGAAGTTTTTGTGCTGCTAAACGTAACGCTTCTTGCGCTACTTCTAAAGGCACACCTCCAATTTCAAATAATACTCTTCCTGGTTTTACCACGGCTACCCAATATTCTACGGCACCTTTACCTTTACCCATACGTACCTCTAAAGGTTTTTTAGTGATTGGCTTATCTGGGAAAATTTTAATCCACAGTTGCCCCTCTCTTTTCATGTAACGGGTTGCAGCAATACGTGCAGCTTCTATTTGACGAGACGTGATAAACACAGCGTCTAATGCTTTTATTCCAAAAGTTCCGTTTGAAAGTTGGTGTCCTCTTTGAGAAAGACCTTTCATACGTCCTTTTTGTTGCTTACGAAATTTTGTTCTTTTAGGCTGTAACATTTTTCTTTACTTTAAAAAATTACTTTCTACGACGAGACTTTGAATTACCACGTCCTGCTCCACCTTTTCCTTGCTTCTTAGATAAACCAACAAGCGGAGAAAGCTCTCTTTTACCATATACTTCACCTTTCATGATCCATACTTTAACACCCAATCTACCATAAGTAGTGTGTGCCTCAACTAAAGCATAATCAATATCGGCTCTAAAAGTTGATAAAGGAATACGACCTTCTTTGTAGTGCTCAGAACGTGCCATTTCAGCACCGTTTAAACGTCCACTAATTTCGATTTTAATTCCTTCAGCATTCATACGCATAGTAGCAGCGATAGCCATTTTTATTGCACGACGGTACGAAATTCTGTTTTCAATTTGGCGAGCAATACTTGATGCTACTAAAAATGCGTCTAGTTCAGGTCTTTTAATTTCAAAGATGTTAATCTGAACTTCTTTACCAGTAATTTTCTTAAGCTCTTCTTTTAACTTGTCTACCTCTTGACCACCTTTACCGATAATAATACCCGGTCTGGCGGTAGTGATAGTAACGGTTACAAGTTTAAGAGTACGCTCGATAATTACTCTACTTACACTAGCTTTAGATAAACGTGCGTGAACGTATTTTCTAATTTTATCATCTTCGGCAAGCTTATCTCCGTAGTCATTACCACCGTACCAGTTAGATTCCCATCCTCTGATAATTCCTAAGCGATTTCCGATTGGATTTGTTTTTTGTCCCATACTTCTATCTTAGCTTTGTGTGTTATTGTTAGCTCCAACAACGATTGTTACGTGGTTAGAACGTTTTCTAATTCTGTGTGCACGACCTTGAGGTGCTGGACGTAATCTTTTTAACATAGATCCTCCGTCAACTCTAATCTCTTTTACAAATAATTCAGCGTCTTCGATGCTTGCATCTTCGTTCTTAGCTTGCCAGTTTGCAATTGCAGACAATAACAATTTCTCTAAACGACCAGAAGCTTCTTTCTGACTAAATTTTAATATGTTTAGTGCTTGCTCAACTTTTTCACCTCTTACTAAATCGGCTACTAAGCGCATTTTTCTTGGTGACGTAGGACAATTATTAAGTTTTGCGAAAGCGATATGCTTTTTCTCTTCCTTAATAGCGTCTGCCATTTGTTTTTTACGACTTCCCATTGCTTACTACTTTTTACCTTTGTTTTTAGCACCTGCATGTCCACGGAATGAACGTGTTGGTGAAAATTCTCCTAATTTATGACCTACCATGTTTTCAGTAACATATACTGGCACAAATTGACGGCCATTGTGTACTGCAATTGTTTGTCCTACGAAATCTGGAGTAATCATACTGGCTCTAGACCAGGTTTTAATTACTGTTTTCTTACCAGACTCAACGTTAGCAGCTACTTTTCTTTCTAATTTATAATGAACGTAAGGTCCTTTTTTTAATGATCTTGCCATGTCTTATTTCTTTCTACGTTCTACAATATACTTATTCGTTGGGTTCTTTTTAGAACGCGTTCTGTAACCCTTAGCCGGAACGCCATTTCTAGAACGTGGGTGTCCACCTGAAGCACGTCCTTCACCACCACCCATTGGGTGATCAACCGGGTTCATTACTACTGGTCTAGTACGTGGTCTTCTTCCTAACCATCTTGTTCTACCTGCTTTACCACCAACTAATAACTGGTGATCAGAGTTAGATACTGCTCCAATAGTTGCTAAACAGTTAACTAAAATTAATCTTGTTTCGCCTGAAGGTAATTTTACTGATGCAAACTTACCATCTCTTGCCATTAACTGCGCAAAAGCACCAGCACTACGAGCCATAACAGCTCCCTGACCTGGACGTAACTCGATACAAGAAATAATTGTTCCTAACGGAATTTGACTTAATGGCATTGCATTTCCAATTTCTGGAGCTACTTTATCTCCCGAAACTACGGTTTGACCTACTTGTAAACCATTTTGAGCAATGATATATCTCTTCTCGCCATCTTGATAATTCAATAATGCGATAAAAGCGGTTCTGTTTGGATCGTACTCGATAGATTTAACCTCGGCTGGAATTCCTGCTTTGTTACGTTTAAAATCGATAATACGATACTTCTTCTTATGACCTCCACCGATATAGCGCATGGTCATTTTTCCTTGACTGTTTCTACCACCAGACCTTTTTTTCGGAGCTAATAAACTTTTCTCCGGCTTATCAGTAGTAATGGCGTCATAACCGTTTACTACTCTAAAACGCTGTCCTGGTGTGATTGGTTTTAATTTTCTTACTGACATTTTTGTCTAATTACATGTTACTGTATAAATCAATCATTTCACCTTCCGCCAGTTGTACAATTGCCTTTTTAACAGCATTTGTTTTACCATGTTGAAGACCTGTTTTTGTATAACGAGTTCTTCTTTCTGGACGGACATTTATAGTACGAACTTTTTCAACAGAAACACCGTAAACAGCTTCTACTGCTTTCTTGATTTCTACCTTGTTCGCCTTTGTGTTCACCGCGAAAGTATAGCAGTTTCTTAACTCGCTATCTGCAGTCGCTTTCTCTGTGATTATAGGTTTAATTAAGATACTCATGGTTTCTATTTACTTAAATTTGTTTCAATTCCTTCTAACGCACCTTCTAAAACAACTACTTGATTCGCATTTAAGATCTTGTAAGTGTTTAATTCTGAAGCAGTTACAACCTCAGAGCCTTTTAAATTGCGTGACGACAAATATACATTATTATTTGAGGCACCCAACACAAATAAAGATTTTTTATTCTCTAAGTTTAAGGCTTTTAGCACTGCTGTGAAGTTCTTAGTTTTTGGAGTTTCAAAGTTGAAATCTTCTAATACAACTACCGATTGCTCTCCTGCTTTAATACTTAATGCCGATTTACGTGCTAAACGTTTTACGTTCTTATTAAGTTTGAAGCTATAGTTTCTTGGTCTTGGACCGAACATACGACCTCCACCTTTAAAAACTCCAGACTTAATACTACCTGCTCTGGCAGTACCTGTTCCTTTTTGCTTTTTAATCTTACGAGTACTTCCTGCGATCTCACCTCTTTCTTTCGATTTGTGAGTTCCTTGTCTTTGGTTTGCTAAGTATTGCTTAACATCCAAGTATACTGCATGATTATTAGGCTCAATAGCAAATACTTCGTTAGAAAGGTTTGCCTTTCTTCCAGTATCTTTTCCGTTTATATCTAAAACTGCTACTTCCATTACTTTCTAATAATTACATAAGCGTTTTTGTGTCCAGGAACACATCCTTTAACAACAAGTAAATTCTTTTCTGGAACTACTTTTAAAACTCTTAAATTTTCAACTTTCACTTGATCGTTCCCCATTCGTCCGGCCATTTTCATTCCTTTAAATACTCTTGCAGGATATGAAGCTGCACCAATAGAACCTGGAGCTCTTAAACGGTTATGTTGACCGTGCGTCGCTTGACCTACACCACCAAAACCGTGACGTTTAACAACGCCTTGGAATCCTTTACCTTTAGATGTTCCTGAAATATCAACAAACTCTCCTTCGATAAAGTGATCTACTGTGATTGCATCACCTAATTTGTACTCCTCATCAAAACCTTTAAATTCAACGGTTTTACGCTTTACAGTAGTTCCCGCTTTCTTAGCGTGACCAAGGTCAGCTTTAGTTGCGCTTTTCTCTGTCGCGTCATCGAAACCTAATTGAACAGCCTCATAGCCGTCTACTTCAATGGTTCTGACTTGGGTAACGATACATGGACCTGCTTCGATTACTGTACAAGGAATGTTTTTCCCATTTTCATCGAAAATGCTGGTCATACCGATTTTTTTTCCAATTAACCCAGACATATTAAATTATTTATTAATTATTACTATTTGTTATTAAAAAAACTCAAGGCCAAAAATACGTTTCAGCCTTGAATTGTATTTTATCCGTTTTTCCTTAACCAGTCGTTAAGGACATGTCGTTTGTTCTACTTAAACTTTAATCTCTACTTCAACACCACTTGGTAATTCAAGTTTCATTAAAGCATCAATTGTTTTAGAAGACGAAGAGTAGATATCCATTAATCTCTTGTAAGAGCTTAATTGAAACTGCTCTCTTGACTTCTTGTTTACGTGTGGAGAACGTAAAACAGTAAAGATCTTTTTGTTTGTAGGTAATGGAATTGGTCCAGTTACTACAGCTCCAGTATTTTTTACTGTTTTTACAATCTTATCAGCAGACTTGTCTACTAAGTTATGATCGTATGACTTTAATTTTATTCTAATTTTTTGACTCATTTTCTTAGATTTTAAGCTTCAACTCCTTTAGCTGCTTTGATTACTTCTTCAGCGATATTTGAAGGAGTTTCATCGTAGTGTGAGAATTCCATAGTAGATGTAGCACGACCAGAAGATAATGTTCTTAATGTTGTTACATATCCAAACATTTCTGATAACGGCACAATAGCTTTTACAACTTTAGCACCTGCTCTATCACTCATGTCACTTACTTGACCTCTTCTTCTATTTAAATCTCCTACAATGTCACCCATGTTTTCTTCTGGAGTAATAACCTCCAGCTTCATCATTGGCTCCATGATTACCGCCTTCGCAGCTTTTGCAGCAGCTTTAAATCCTAATTTCGCAGCTAATTCGAATGATAATTGATCCGAATCCACATCGTGGTAAGAACCATCGGTTAATGTCACTTTCATAGCATCAACTTCGTATCCTGCTAACGGACCATTCTTCATAGCTTCTTTGAATCCTTTCTCAATTGAAGGGATAAATTCTTTAGGAACGTTACCACCTTTAATTTCTGAAACGAATTCTAAACCTGTCTTACCTTCTTCAGCCGGCTCTAAAGTAAATACGATATCTGCGAATTTACCACGACCACCAGACTGTTTCTTATATGTTTCTCTGTGTTGAGCACTTGCTGTAACAGCTTCTTTGTACTCTACCTGAGGTTGTCCTTGGTTTACTTCAACCTTGAACTCACGTTTAAGACGGTCTACAATAATATCTAAGTGAAGCTCACCCATTCCAGAAATAATAGTCTGTCCTGAAGCTTCGTCTGTTCTTGCTGTAAATGTTGGATCTTCTTCAGCTAATTTTGCTAAAGCCATACCCATTTTATCTACGTCTGCCTTAGTTTTAGGCTCTACTGCGATACCAATTACCGGATCTGGGAATTCCATTGATTCTAATACGATTGGTGCTTTTTCTGCAGACATCGTATCACCAGTCTTGATATCTTTAAACCCTACTGCTGCTCCAATATCACCTGCTTCAATATATTCGATAGCATTTTGTTTATTAGAGTGCATTTGGTAAATTCGAGAGATACGCTCTTTTTTACCTGAACGGTTATTTAAAATGTAAGAACCTGCATCCAAACGACCTGAATAAGCACGGAAGAATGCTAAACGTCCTACGAAAGGATCGGTAGCAATTTTAAATGCTAAAGCTGCGAATGGCTCATCTACAGATGGCTTACGTCTTTCTTCTTCTCCTGTATTAGGGTTTGTTCCTACTACACTATCTCTATCGATTGGAGAAGGTAAATAACGACATACAGCATCTAATAAGAATTGTACTCCTTTATTTTTAAATGAAGAACCACAAATCATTGGAATGATAGCCATATCCATTACAGCAGCTCTAAGTGCAGCGTGCACTTCGTCTTCAGTAATAGAATCTTCATCTTCCATGAATTTCTCTAATAAGTTCTCATCGTATGTAGCAACTTCTTCGATTAAAAGCGCACGATATTTACGCGCTTCTTCTTTCATATCTTCTGGAATGTCAACAACATCAAAAGTTGCCCCTTGAGTTTCGTCATGCCATACTACTGCTCTGTTTTTAACTAAATCAACGATACCTTTAAAATCAGCCTCATCACCAATGTTTAAAACGATTGGCACTGCATTTGATTTTAACATATCTTTTACTTGTTGACACACTGCTAAAAAGTTAGACCCTTGACGATCCATCTTGTTAACAAAACCAATACGTGGTACTTTGTAGTTATCAGCAAGTCTCCAGTTAGTTTCAGATTGTGGCTCTACACCATCAACAGCACTAAATAAGAATACTAAACCATCTAACACACGTAACGAACGGTTTACCTCTACGGTAAAGTCAACGTGACCAGGAGTATCAATAATATTAAAGTGATAATCCATTGTATCAGGTAATGGTTGTGCATTCTCCATTGGGAATTTCCATGTACAAGTTGTTGCTGCAGATGTGATAGTAATACCACGCTCTTGCTCTTGCTCCATCCAGTCCATAGTTGCTGCACCATCGTGAACCTCACCAATTTTGTGAGACACTCCTGTATAGTAAAGTATACGCTCTGTTGTTGTTGTTTTACCAGCATCGATATGAGCGGCAATACCAATATTTCTTGTATATTTTAAATCTCTTGCCATTTCTTATTAAAATCTAAAGTGAGAGAATGCTTTATTAGCTTCCGCCATTTTATGAGTATCAACTCTTTTCTTAACTGCCGCTCCTTCTTCTTTAGCTGCTGCTAAAATTTCTGAAGCTAAACGCTGTGCCATAGATTTTTCGTTACGCTTACGAGCATATCCGATTAACCATTTCATAGCAGTTGATACTTTACGATCCGGACGAATTTGCATTGGAATTTGGAATGTAGCACCTCCAACACGACGGCTACGTACTTCTACGTGAGGCATCACATTAGATAAAGCATCTTTCCAAGTCTCTAAAGCTGTTTTTTCTTCGTCAGTTTTCTTAGACTCTACAATATCAATAGCATCATAGAACACTTTAAAAGCTACAGACTTCTTTCCATCCCACATCATCATGTTAACAAAACGCGTTACTAACTGATCGTTAAAACGTGGATCTGGTAAAAGCGGTCTTTTTTTCGCTTGTCTTTTTCTCATGTCTTCTTCTTAAAGTTTTAAATTACTTTTTAGGGCGTTTTGCACCATACTTAGATCTACGCTGTGTTCTACCTTGTACACCTGCTGTGTCTAAAGCACCACGAACGATGTGATATCTAACTCCTGGTAAATCTTTTACCCTTCCACCTCTAACCAATACTATCGAGTGCTCTTGTAGATTATGACCTTCACCTGGGATGTAAGCGTTCACCTCATTACCATTCGTTAACCTTACCCTTGCAACTTTACGCATTGCTGAGTTTGGTTTTTTAGGTGTTGTAGTGTAAACACGCGTACATACTCCACGTCTTTGAGGACAAGAATCTAAAGCAGCCGATTTACTCTTCTTGGTTATTTTGGCTCTTCCTGTTCTTACTAATTGTGAAATTGTTGGCATATAAATTATATATAAAATTTTCAATCCTCTTTTAAGAGGGCTGCAAAGGTAGAAATTTAATTTAATAATTCAAATCCTAAATCATTAATTTTCAATAGAATTTAAAAAAATATTATGCGTTATATTTTATGTGCACCAATTACTATAGATTTACATCCATTAATTCGCCTTAACACCCGTGACAAAAAAAATAATTATTTTATTCCTTTTTATACTCACATCCTTTAACAGGCTGATTAGTCAGAATTTACATTTAACTATAACAGGGCGCACCAAATATGAAACTTCTGTTATCGATTCATTAAACTACCTAAAAAAGCACCCCAATTTCATTGCTTTAAAAAATGAAGTAGATTCGATCCAGAAAAAATTAAATCTACAGGGCTACATCGAGAACACCCACAACGATATCTTAAAAGAAAACGACAGTACGTTTTCAACAGTTTTTCAATTAAAAAACAAATATCACCGCTTATACATTTATTATAAGGAGAGCGACATCAACAAATCTATTTTAAAAAAGATATCTCAACATGTACATCCTGATTATTTTGTGATCGATTTTTCTACCGTAGAAAAAACACTTAATTACATTAACCAAAACCAAACAGAAAGCGGATTTCCATTTTCTAAACTGCGGCTTACAAAAGTTGTTGTAAGAGATGAAACTAGTTTACAAGCGGAACTTAAAACATTTACCGATTCTAAAAAACGCAGCATAGACAACATTATAATTAAAGGATATGAGAAATTCCCAGAATCTTACTTAAAACATTACCTTAAAATTAAAACCAATCGAACATTTAATCTTTCAGAAATAAAAAAGAAAACCGCCAGACTTAAAAATTTAAGATTTACAAACGAAACCAAACCACCAGAAGTTCTATTCACTAAAGATTCTACCACCTTATATCTTTATCTTGAAAAAACAAAAAGCAACACCTTTGATGGATTTCTTGGATTTGGCACCAATGAAGATAGTAACAAATTACAGTTTGATGGTTATTTAAATTTGAACCTTATAAATAATTTAAATTTTGGTGAAACCTTAAGACTTCTTTACAAAAGTGACGAAAACGAACAACAAACCTTTGAAGCAAACACATCTTTACCATATTTATTTAAATCGCCAATTGGGTTCGATTTTTTGCTTAGAATATTTAGAAAAGACTCCTCGTTTACCACAGTAAATCAATCAGCCAAATTACACTATCAAATTAACCCTAAACACAAAATATTTAGTGGCATTACCTTTACTGAATCGAACAATTTACTTTCGGAGAATAATATATCGACATTAACAGACTACAGAACAAATTATTTTACCATAGCTTACGAGTTTATTAATTCCCAATCGAACTCTGCACTTTTTCCTGTTCAATCCAAATATTACCTTGAAACAAATTTTGGAAACCGAACACAAAACAACACTAAAGAACAACAATCGTTATTCAATTTAGAAACATTTAAAATTTTTAATTTCAACTATAGAAACTGCATTTATTTAAGACTTACAGGCAGCCTTTTAAACTCTAATAACTATCTAGAAAACGAGCTGATGCGCTTTGGCGGAATCAATTCTATTCGCGGGTTTGAAGAAAACAGCATTTACGCGTCACTTTTTAGTGTTTTAAACACCGAATACCGTTACCAACTAAGCAATTCTATATACATACATTCGGTTACCGATTTAGCCTATTACCAAAATAAAATAACAGAAAGCAACGAAAAATTATACAGTTTTGGTTTTGGCATGGCAATTATTACAAAAACAGGCTTACTCCGACTTACCTATGCCAACGGAAAAACCGAAAATACACCTTTTAAGTTTTCGAACTCCAAAATACACATTAGCTTAAATGCTAATTTTTAGACAATTACAAGGTTTCAAAACGTAAAATCAATTACAAATCCTTAAATTTTAACCTAAAATTATTGTTTTATTAACTTTTTATTATGATTTTAGTGCCGACTAATTCAAATAATTATAAAATGAAAACAAAGTTTAGTGGAATTCTAACGCTAATACTAGCGTTTGTCGTGCAACTAACTTATGCACAACAAAAGACAATTTCAGGTACAGTTTCAGACGGTTCTGGTCTGCCCTTACCTGGAGCAACAGTCTTAGTAAAAGGTACAACTACAGGTACCTCTACCGATTTCGATGGCAACTATTTTATTGAAGCGAATCAAGGCGATGTCTTGGTATTTAGCTTTGTAGGATACGCCACCATTGAGATGACTGTAGGTACTTCTAATACTATAAACGTAACACTTACAGAAGATGCTGCGGCTCTTGAGGAAGTTGTTATCACGGCCCAAGGTATTAGAAGAGAGAAAAAAGCCCTAGGATACTCGGTAACTACCTTAAAATCGGAATCGGTTGAAGGTAAACCTGAGGCAGACATTGCCAGAGTTTTAAATGGTAAAGTAGCCGGTGTTAATGTTGTTGGAACTAGTGGTCTGGCAGGTAGTGGTACTAACATTTCTATTCGTGGTAATGTTTCTATTACAGGTAACAACCAACCGCTTTTTGTAGTTAATGGCGTTCCTTTCAACACAAATACTAACGCGGAAAGTAACGTAACTACAGGTAATGGTTCATCTTCTGCTTCTAGTCGTTTCTTAGACTTAGACCCTAATAACATAGAGAGCATGAGTGTACTTAAAGGTTTAAGTGCAACCGTATTATATGGTGATGCTGGTAGAAATGGTGTAATTTTAATTACAACTAAAACCGGATCAGCCGATTTAATAGACAAAGGGTTTGAAATAAGTGTAGATCAGTCGGTTTTCTTCAACGAAATTTCTAGCCTACCTGATTACCAAAACACATATGGACAAGGTGGAGACAATACTGAAAACGTTGGTTTTGTTGGAAACTGGGGAGCTAACTTTAATCAGAATCTTACTGTTCGTCACCATTACAATCAACCTCAATTTGCATCTTCTTTTCCAGAATATCAAGGTGTTTTTGTAGACTATCAACCATTCAAAAACAACGTTAAAGATTTCTTTAGAGCTGGATTAGGTAGAACTACATCCATCAATGCTTCAAAAGCCACAGAAAATGTATCGTATAACATTAATTTTGGAGACACAGATGAAGAAGGTTATGTTCCTGGAAATAAAATTAAACGTAACAACTTCGGAATTGGAGGTTCTATTAAGCTAAGCAATAAGTTTACCATTAATGGCTCCTTTAACTTCTCAACTAGTAGTTTTTCAACACCGCCAGTAGCAGCCGATAGTGGTTCTGGAAACTTTTCGATTTTCTTTAGAACTTTATTCGTTCCTCGAAACTTCGATTTAATGGGTTTACCATACCAAGACCCGGTAACAGGAGGAAATATTTACTATAGAGCAGATCAGGAAAACCCTAGATGGTTAGTTGACAATTCTAAAGAATCTATTGACGTTAACCGTTTTTATAACTCTATAAGTACTGTTTTTGATATAAGTGACAATGTGAATCTAACCTATAGAGTTGGATTCGATACGTATACAGAAAAACAAGAATTTTACATTAACAAAGGTGGTGTGAGCAGCATTTTAGCTCAAAACGGATTCTTAAAAACATCTTCTGGAACGAACACAATTTGGGATCATAGTTTAATTTTTGGATTAAAAGATATTCAAATTGCTGAAAATTTTGGTTTAAACGGTACTATAGGTGCTAACTTAAATTCTGAAACCTATGAAAAATTTGGTGTAGCAAGTAGCGGTCAGGTTGTTTTCGATTTTATCGACCACAACAACTTTACCACTCAAAGTAATACTGACCCGCTAGGTAGTTCGCTTGACTTTAAAAGTGTTGAGAACACTGTAGGTGTTTATGGTTCATTATCTTTTGATTATTCAGACTTCTTATACTTAACATTAGCAGGAAGAAACGATTGGTCTTCTACAATTGAAAAAGCAAACAGATCATTATTTTATCCTAGTGCTGCTTTATCGTTTTTACCGACATCGGTTTTCCCAAGTATGAAAGGTGATTTCATGAATTTCCTAAAATTACGCGTTGGTTACGGTACATCTGCTGGTTTCCCTGGCACTTATTTAACCAGACCAACATTAGTACTTTCTACAGCCGATTTTACAACGCCAACAGGTACTATCAATACCAATTCAAGTAGTTCATTATTCCCTAACCCAGATTTAAAAGCAGAGTTACACTCAGAAATAGAGGTAGGTATTGAAACTAAATTGTGGAAAAACAAAATTGACTTAGAAGTAAGTGCATATAAGCGTGATTCGAAAGATCAAATTTTACGTAAATTCTTAGATCCATCAACAGGTTTCGACCAAACTTTTATTAACGCCGGTAGAATTGAGACCGAAGGTATAGAGGTTACATTAGGTTTTGATCCGTTTAACAATAGTGATGGATTCAGATGGAATTCAAACTTTATCTTTACAGCATCGCAAAATAAAGTGGTTGAACTACCCGGTGGAGATGACGTATTTATTGCTGGTTTCTCTAATTTAGGTAACTATGCTATCGAAGGTCAGCCTTTAGGTGTTATTAAAGGTAGCTACACATTAAGAGACGACAACGGTAACTATTTAATTAATCCAAATGATGGTTACATATACGACAGCTCGGCTTTAGGTTTCGACGATCAGATTATTGGAGATCCAAACCCAGATTGGAAAATGACAACAATCAACTCATTTTCTTATAAAGGTTTAACCTTATCTGCTCAACTTGAATATACTCATGGTGGAGATATAAGCTCGAATACTATTGGAAACTTATTAAGAAGAGGTGTTACAAAAGATACGGAGAAAAGAGAAGGAACTTTTATAATTCCAGGATACTATGGCGATCCTACAACTGGAGAACCATTATTGGATACCAACGGAAATCAAATTCCAAACAACATTCAACTTGGCGCCAATTCAATTTACTTCTTAAACGTTCTTGATCCAAGTGATGGTGGAATTTATGATGCTTCAGTGATTAGATTAAGAGAAGTATCTTTAACGTACGCCTTACCAAAATCTGTATTAGATAGTACACCTTTTGGCAGCATGTCTATTTCACTTTTAGGACAAAACATGTGGTATAATGCACCTAACGTTCCTAAATACACGAACTTCGACCCTGAAACTATTAGTACAGGTGTTGGTAACGGTGCTGGTTTAGAATTCCAGACTGCTCCTACCTCGAAAAAATACGGATTTAGCATAAAAGCCACATTCTAAAACAAAAAATTAAGAAATGAAAACGATAAAAAATAAAATCATTGTACTGGGCTTAATGCTTTTGGTTTTAAATACCGGATGTGAAATCATGGATTTAAATCAACAAGATTCACCAAGTCAGCTAACCCCTGCAAGTGTAGACCCAGAGTTACTTCTAAATAATGTTCAATTACAATTTGTAAGCGCGATTGCTTACAATGAAGACAACGAAGATGGTATAAATGTGCGGGCATCAGAATTTATTCGCATGCAGCACTTATTTGGTGCTTATGCCGGACCTTTCTCTTTAACGGCTGGATCCATAGATGACATCTGGACTGGTTTATACAGAGAATGTCTTCAAGATATAAACATCCTTCTACCATTAGCCGCAGAAAGAGAACTTGCTGGGTATACTGGAGTTGCAAAAATACTTCAAGCTTATATTTACGTTACTTTAGTTGATACTTTTGGTAAAGTACCATATTCAGAAGCTTTATTAGGTAATGAAAATCCAAACCCTTCAGTAGACGATGGTGCGGATATTTATAATGCAATGTTTACTATTATTGATGAAGGTATTGCTGCCATCAATACTCCAAACGCCGTTATGCCAAACGATTTATTTTATGGAGGTAACAAAAGTCAATGGCTAAAAATGGCTCGAACTCTTAAGTTTAAAATGTATGCACAAATGCGTTTAGTTGGAGATTACAGTAGTCAAATTAATAGTTTAATAAGTTCTGGCATAATTGAAAACAGTACTGATGATTTTCAATTCCAATATTCTACAGTCGCTAGTACTACAGGCGATAGTAGACACCCGTACTTTGCTTTAAATTATGATCCAGATGGAGCAGACGATTATTTGACCGGATATTACGTTAATCTTCTTTTAGCCGATAAAGGTTTTGAAGACCCAAGATTAAGATACTATTTTTACAGACAAATCGAGGAAGCTCCAACAGGAGACGACTTACCTTGTGAAGGAGAGCCAGGATACAACTTCTGTTATTTAGGAGATTATTATTGGACACGTGATCATGGAGATGATGACGGTGTACCACCAGATGGACCAAAGCGTACTACTTACGGTTTATATCCAATCGGTGGTAAATTCGATGCAGATGACTTTACATCGGTTACTGCAAACTCTGGAGCACAAGGAGCTGGTATCTTCCCATTCATGTTATCATCTTTCGTAAAATTCCTTAAATCAGAATCGGCATTAATGGCTGGAACAACTGGAAATCCAAGAACGCTTTTAGAAGAAGGAATCCGTGCATCAATGGATAAAGTAATTAACTTCTACCCTGGTTTAGTTGATGCTACATTTGCAGCAACACAAGCTGACGTTGATGCTTACGTAACTTACGTGTTAGGGCAATACGACGCCGCTGCTAACGACGAAGAAAGATTAGATATCATAATGAAAGAATATTACATTGCTCTTTGGGGTAATGGTATTGAGGCTTGGAATAATTATAGAAGAACAAGCATGCCAAGTGATTTGACTCCGCACGTTAAAACACCAGGAGCATTCCCTAGAACATTTTTATATCCGGCAACCGTGGTGAATACTAATTCAAACATAGAGCAAAAACCTATTACTGAAAAAGTATTCTGGGATACTAACCCTGACGATTTAAAATAATTTTAAAAAAAATATTATGAAAAATATATTTAAATATAACGTAAATAAGTTGATGGCGCTTTGCCTCACTGCATTTACATTATTACTTTCTTTTTCTTGTAGTGATGATGATAAAGATAATCTGAATGACTTTTTAGAAACTGGAGGTTTCCCGAGATTTGAGGTAACACCACCTGCTGCGGTAGGAGTAAATCAAGTAAGTGATGTTAACTATTCCTTTACCATTCTTGATGCGAATAAAAACCTTGCTAGCTATGATTTAAAATTATACGCTGATTTAGCAGGTAGTCGCACCGATACTGTTGATGTTGTCGTGTTAAACAGCTTTCCGTCTAGTTTAAATTACACAGCGAGTGATTTAGCTACTCTTTTAGGAATCACTGTAGATGATATCGGGTTTGGTGACACATTCTACTTTACAGCTTCTGTTGTAACAGTCGACGGTGTAGAATACAATGGAGCTGAACGATTAGATTATGACGATAATGACACAGAGGACCCTTCAGATTTTACTTTTACTGGTGGGGGTGTTACAAATGACTTATTAGACGAAGCTGGTTATAGACAAGCTTTCGAATTTGACTTCGTTATTTTGTGTCCATCTGTAGATTTATCTACTTTAACTGGTACGTTTGATGTAACATACGACTGGTTTTTTGAAGACGATCCATGGCAAGTTGAAGTAGTTGCAGGACCAGGTGCTAACCAACTTACCATAAAAGATATGTATGGGCCATATACAGGACAAATGGGTTATGACGTAATTATAGACGTGAATCCAACTACTGGAGCTATATCAACGGACAAACAAGGCGTATTTGATACAAACGCATTTGGTTGGGGGTATGGTGAATGTCGTGTTGAGACGGGTGCAGGAACAAATTATGTTTTTTCGTGTACTGGCAACATAGCTTTATTCCTTCAATGGACCGTTGATTTGGGTTCATTTGGTTCAGGACCTTTTTTACTAAAAAAAGCAGATTAAACAATTGTTTCAATTATAATTAAAAAGAGGTTGACTTTAAATCAAAGACAACCTCTTTTTTTTTACCTTTGCGCCATGCAAGAACAAACACAAATTTTTGGTATTCGAGCCATTTTAGAAGCTATAAATGCTGGCGAAACAATTGATAAAGTATTCCTTCAAAAGGGGCTTAAAGGCGATTTATTTTCTGAATTAGAATTTGCACTTCGTCAAAACTCCATTAGTTCGTCGTATGTTCCTGTTGAAAAACTTAACCGATTAACCAAAGGCAACCATCAAGGCGCTGTTGCTCAAATTTCGCCGATCGCATTTTACGACTTAGAAAATCTGGTCATGCAGGTTACCGAATCTGGCAAAACACCGCTATTTCTTTTATTAGATCAATTAAGTGATGTTCGAAATTTCGGTGCCATTATACGCACGGCAGAATGTACAGGAGTCGATGGTATCGTTATACAAAAAAAAGGTGGTGCACCTGTAAATGGCGATACAATTAAAACCAGTGCTGGTGCTGTTTTTAAAATACCAATTTGCAAGGTAGATCACATTAAAGATGCGGTATTTTTTATGCAGGCCTCAGGTATAAAAGTTATTGCTGCTACCGAAAAAACAGACGATACTTTATACGATGTTTCCTTTACTGAGCCTTGTGCCATTATCATGGGATCGGAAGATCGTGGCATAAATCCATCTACTTTAAAAGTCGTGGATGCCAAAGCTAAATTACCGTTACTAGGTGATATCGGGTCATTAAATGTCTCTGTCGCCTGTGGTGCTTTTCTATATGAAGCTGTAAGGCAAAGAATGCTCTAAGTTAAAAGTTAGAATCAAAATTTCAGAACGTCAGGTCGAGTGAAATTCTGTAAGAATTTTGTATCGAGACTTATTTTGAAGTTATTCTTTATTTTTAATTATTAATCAATCCTCCGATTTTTTATAAATATAATTAATCTTAGTAGGCTCCCCTTCCATGTCTTCTTCGGATTCTAGGTGTTCTATAAAATTTCCGTTTTCATCAAAATGCCTTAAAAACGGGTCGTCTTCTTCATTATAATCGGGTTGTTCCCAGACATATTTTTTAGGCTTAGCTATCGATTTTTTAAAAATGATTGCAAACAATAAACCTGTAATAAGCCCTGATAAATGACCTTCCCAGGAAATACCTTTTTCAATAGGCATTGTATACCAAATCATACTTCCGTAAAGAAACACAACCAAAAGCGACAACGCAATTAACCGGTAATGTTTAGCGAAAACACCCTTAAAGAATATAAAACTCACTAAAACATAAATTAATCCGCTGGCACCAATATGATAGGATGGTCTGCCAATACACCAAGTTAAAAATCCAGACAATAAAATCCCATAAATAATTATGGGCCAGGCTATAGATCTGTAAAAGTAAAATAAAGCCATACTAAGCACCAATAAAGGCACCGAATTACTTGCCAGGTGTTTTATGCTACCATGAATTAACGGACTAAAAACGATACCTCTCAACCCCTTCATTGTTTGTGGGTATATACCATAATCCTTAAATTTAAAATTAAAACGTACTTCAGCCCAAAACACAATCCATATAAGTAATACAAAAAACAAAGGGTAGGCTACTACTCCTATTGAAAAGTGAAAATGTTTATGTGTTTTCATAAAATTAAAGATAGCAAATTGATAACCAACTTTCGTCTTTATGCTAAATTGGCAGGCAACTTGTTTCAAGTATTAAAAACTGTAATCTTTTTAAAATTCAAAAACCAAAATGCTCAAAGACATTCCTGGCATTTTTACGAACTCATGTTCAAGAATTAAAAATTTCCTGTAATTTTACAGTTATGAATGCACCTCTAGCAGAACGTTTAAGACCTAAAACATTAGCAGATTATATAAGCCAAACTCATTTAGTTGGGAATCAAGGTATTTTAACCAATCAAATTAAGCTAGGCGTAATACCTTCAATGATTTTTTGGGGTCCTCCCGGCATTGGTAAAACAACTCTTGCTAATATTATTGCGACTGAATCTGGCCGCCCGTTTTATACATTAAGTGCCATAAATTCTGGTGTCAAAGATGTTAGAGAAGTTATCGATAAAGCGAAACAAAGCGGCGGCTTATTTACCACTAAGAATCCGATTTTATTTATTGATGAAATTCATCGCTTTAGTAAGTCGCAGCAGGATTCATTATTGCAGGCGGTAGAAAAAGGCTGGGTTACGCTAATCGGTGCCACAACAGAAAATCCTAGTTTTGAAGTTATTTCGGCATTATTATCTAGGTGCCAGGTTTATATTTTAAAACCCTTTGAAAAAACCGATTTAGAAAGCTTATTACACCGTGCGATTAAAGAAGACACAATATTATCTGAAAAAAATATCACCCTTAAAGAAACCACTGCGCTTATCAAACTATCTGGCGGTGATGCACGTAAACTCTTGAATATTTTCGAACTAATTATAAATGCTGAAGCAACAAATGATATTGTTATTACAGATAAGCATGTACTAGAAAATGTACAGAATAATACAGTTCGATACGATAAAACCGGAGATCAGCATTACGATATTATTTCGGCATTTATTAAATCCATCCGCGGAAGCGATCCCAATGCGGCAGTTTACTGGTTAGCAAGAATGATTGAAGGCGGCGAAGACCCCAAATTTGTTGCTCGAAGACTTTTAATTCTGGCTAGTGAAGATATCGGAAATGCAAACCCCACAGCCCTAGTAATTGCTAATAACACCTTTCAAGCCGTATCGACCATCGGCTTTCCTGAATCAAGGATTATACTGAGTCAGTGTGCTACATATCTAGCCTGTTCGCCAAAAAGCAATGCGGCTTATATGGCTATTGGCGAAGCCCAGCAATTAGTAAAAGAAACCGGCGATTTATCAGTTCCTTTGGACATTAGAAATGCCCCAACAAAACTGATGAAAGAATTAGGTTATGGCGATAATTACAAATATGCCCACAATTACGAAGGTGGTTTCGCCAATCAAGAGTTTTTGCCAGAAGAAATCAAGCATTCTAAACTTTATGATCCGGGAAATAATGCTCGTGAAAATGCACACCGGGAATTCTTGAAACAACGCTGGAAAGATAAATACAACTACTAAGGATTGATAAAAGGAACGCATTACACTGTCCTTCTATCCATCCCTTGTAATTTTAGATTTTAGATAGAAAAGGTTTAAAACTTAATGTTTAATTCCTTTTGTTTCGCTCCTTCAGAAGTATTGAATTCAATAATCCAGGCTTCGCCCTTTTTATAAATTATCGCATTCTCTCCGTTAACCAGAAATAAATTTGGTTGTGCTGTTTTAGTTAATTTGTAAACCACTTTTGGCGTAGCGTCTACTAATTGATATCCATTCTCAATTTCTTGAGCATACAACACATTAGTGGTAACTTTATCTTCAACAGAAACCTCTTCTTTTTCAGGTTGTTTTTCAGAAGTTGAAACAACTGGAACAACCGCTGTAGATGCAACGGATTCTTTTGCCTTTAATGCTTCCAATTCTTCTTTTAACTGCTGAATCTCCTGTTCGGTATTTGTTGTTTGATTTGTTGTTTCTGCAACAGTTTGCGCTACCGGCTCATACGTATAATTTAGAGCTTCTATGTCTTTAAAAGCATCCCGTATGGCTTCGTTATATGCCTTTTTATATTCCTTTTCCCGACTTTCTCCAAATTCTGTTGTTAGTAACACCACATCGTTACAATCCTTTAATTCTATAGACACTTTAGTTTTAAACAATCCCGAATCTTTAATAGCATCCGATTTTAAAGCTAAACATCGATTCATTTTTAAATCTTCAGGATACGATTCGCCTTCCATTACTGCTTTAAAGCCATATTTTTCAAATAAAAATTTGGTTAAAGAATTCGCCTGATATTGATCCTTTTCTCTTAAAAAATCATATTTATTGGGAACAATAACATATTTATAAGCATTCAAATTGGCTTGAGCCATGGCGCTTACAGTAAGTAAACACGTTATAATGAGAGATAAAAATTTAGTTTTCATTTTTATTAAATATATAATTAAATCCTATTTGTAAAGATACATTTTGTGCATCATATAAGTTTTTGTACTGTAATAAATTATCTGCTAAAAGATAAAATTGTACACCGGCAAATTGCGAAGAAAGACCAAGCCCTAAATTATAAAACGAATACGAATCTACGGTATACGTTCCTTTTACTTGTAGACCTTTAAACAGCCTTCTGTAATAATATGCTGTTAATGCAACCTGCGGTTGTTTCGGTCTAAATATACTATATAATTGTAATCCAACAGCATTTTGATACTCTAAATCTTCGGTAAGACAATCGCAATCTCTGCCTCTATTCTTTCCAAAGGCATAATTTACGGAAGCATTTAGTTTAACCGGACGCCAAGTAGTATATTTTGTATTTGTAGTATCTACAGTAAACAATTCTGAAAACTCATCTTCAATATTACTCCAGTAATCGTCTGCGGTTTCATTTTCATCCAAACTTGGAAAAAACGGGTTTATTCCTTCATATTCAAACCTTCCATTTACACCATAATTTTCAACATCTTTACTGTGTCTTATAAAGCCAATATCTGCTACGCTACCATCTATAGTCCATTGGTCGGTTAGGCGATACGTAAATCCAGCATCTAATCCTAATCCTAAGTTTCCCCCAAAAAACAAGCGCTTTTTAAACGTATCTATGTCGTTTGGTAAATCGGAATTATCGTCTTCTAATAAGCTGGCTAAACCAGATGTTCGAAGGCTCATATTTAAATCGAAAATATGCTTATACCTATTATTATCCCCTGGAGTTGTAACAAAATAACCACTATTTTTAACCGAGTTTATATTAACAACACTGGAGTATAATTTTCCTCTAACGCCAAAAGTAAACGCTTTATTCACCTTTTTATTATACCCTACATGAAAAACAGAAAGCGCTTCGCCTGATACTTTTAAATGACCTGCGTTATACCGTCGATTAATATTATCGGCATTTCCTTCTAAAACCAAAATAGCATAATCCTTTGGAAAATAAGTGATAATATCTGTCTCCTGATAAAATCCAAAACTTATATATTCATTTTTTTCAAAGCTATTCCCAAAGGCAAATCCTCCCGAAAAAATATCGACTTGTTCGTTAATCGTAACAAAGTCGTTAGATTTCATACTGTAAACGGCATTTTGAAGTTTTGTGTTAAAATTAATATCATTATTTGCAAAAATATCGTAGACCGTAGCTTCCGATGTTCCTGCATTTGCATGAATATGCGATATTAAGGGTATTCCAAAATACCAATCGTTTTTAACCTCAGCTCCTGGATTTAAGAGTAACGATTGGGGAATATCGTTAAAACCATAAAGCAGTTGCTTGTTTTGGGCAACTGTTAATTGAACCAGCAATACTATTATAACAAATAACCTCACAACGTATTTTTAATTTGAAAATAAACCTTTGCGAACGATTGTAATTGTATGCGCCCGGGTGTATTTTGGTTAATTGTATTATTGGATGGGGGTAATTGAAGTGTAAAATATATTTGATAGGAATTTTTTAAAGCATCAAGAGTACTATTTTCAAAAGTTTCAGTGAATGAATTTACTGAATTCGCTGGCTGATTTATTACAAATGTATGTTGTACCTGCCCTAATTGATCCACAAAATCCAGTTGTATATTAAAATTACGGCTAATGGTATTATTAAGTTCAAAATTTAAATCTATCCGAATAACCTCATCGTTTAACACTTCATCTTCAAAAAAGTTAACCAATATAAAATCTTGTGTAAATGTCACCTCCTGACCGTTATCTAGAAACCGACTAGCTGGCTCATCTAAGTAAATAAAACTGGTTTCGAAAACCGGATTGATTTCGAAATCATTGATTTGATCAAAATCCACATCCTTGGTACAAGCATACTGCAATACCATAAACAAGATGATAATAACATTATATCTTTTCATAGGAAGGGTGTTTCTTTATTTTAAACGAGATTATCATGTGGCTAGTATATTATAAATATTGCAAGAGATCTTTTAAGTTATTTACATGCTTAATATTCATATCGACCGTTTTATTGAATTCATTAAAATAGATAACGTCCATACCAATATTTAATGCACCTAAAATATCGGCTTCAAAACCATCTCCGATCATAACACTGTTTTCTACTTTAGTATTGGCTTGTTGCAAAGCGTAATGAAAAATTTTTGGATTTGGCTTTTTTACACCAACGGATTCTCCATTGGTAATGGTTTTAAAATAGTGATGAATATTAGACTTTTTTAATTTTTTGGTTTGAACTTCTTCAAATCCGTTAGAAAGAATATGTAAATTGTAACGTGGCGATAGATATTCTAATACTTCAATCGTATAATCAAATAAATAGTTATGATCCGTTAAATAAGTAATATAATCATCCGAAAGTTTATGAATTATCTCGGTTTGTAATTGCATATTTAACGCTGTAAAAGTGTCGTTTAGCCTTCCAAATCGCATTAAAGCTTTGTCTACCTTTTCATCGCGATACAATTTCCAATACTGCAAGTTAATCGCTTTGTAATGTCTTAAAAATTCTTTTAAATTGACATCAATACCATTTAATGTCAAAATTTTCTCAAAGGCGAGTTCTGAATTTCTATCGAAATCCCACAACGTATGATCTAAATCAAAAAATATATCGGTTATATTATTAGTCATTAGGAGCGTCTAAAATAATATTAAACAATTCTTTAAACCCTTGCCAACGGTTAATATCGCTAAAAGTATAATTATGAAATATCGGTACAAATTCACCATTTACTTGCTTTACTTGCGCAATTATTTCATTCAACGCCTTTTTCTTATCCAATAGCGATTGCTTTTTAAGTAAGGCATAATCAAGCACATGATAGGCGTTAATTTTTAGAGGTGTTTGTATCTCATAATCTAAATCATAAAACAAAAATGGAGTACAAGTCCCTGAACGAAATCCCATATAATTTACATAGCCCATGGTGTAATCTTCTAAAATTTCATGTTCAATTAAATTCCTGTAGGATTCAGGTAAGTTTAATTTTGAAAAAGACTGCCTTGAGGCTTTCAAGGGTCTATTTAATATATCTTCTATACGTATTTTTTCCTTTTTTAAAACCTCGGTATTTTCTAAAGCAAAATACGAGGCTTTTAAACCGACATCGCAATAATCGGCAATATGCTTTATTAAAGAAATGAAATGTTTACTGTTTGGGTTTGTTCCTTTATCGTAAGTTGAAAAATCGCCCAGCAAAAAGAAGAATAAGAATTTATAATTGCTTTGTTTTTGCTTGTTAATAATATATTTAAAGGTATCGTAAGGATCGTGCTGTAGCCCAAACACCACCATAAACCTATTGTAGAGGGTTTTAAATTTTAAATTAAAAAGTTCCTTTAAAGTCCCCCCTATGCCACGCAAAACCCCTTTTAATTTAAAATGATATACGGTAGGAACATCAATAATAGGTTTTATTGAAAACTTACGAGTAGGAAAGTTAAAATCTGTAAACTGCTGCTGTAGCGCCTCTTTAAATTTAAATGCCCAAATATCGACTACAGGCTGATGTAAAAAGCCTTCTTTAAAAGCAAGACTTTCAGTGGCCAAAAATCTTCCGAACTCATCTTTCACATGCGGAAGATATTCTTCATATCTCGAAAGCAAATAAAAGGAAGCCGCAAAAATATCGAACGGAATCGCACTTTTATCCCCATTATGAAAGAAACACCTGGTTTCGTCCCACGGCATGACATTAACCTCAATATCATTGAGTCCTTGCTCAAATAAAATTTCATGATTCTTTATAAAGAACTCATTTCCCAATTGTTGTTTAGTATACGACATTTTTAAACTGTCGTGTGCAATAAAATTCTCTATTTGAGTTGTAAAATCCACCTCAATCCCTAACACACGCGTACATATGTGTTTAAAAACATATTTTAACCGAGGCGTAATTTTATGTGTGTAAACTAAAAGCATGGAAAATACAAATAAGTTAAAACAAAGTTATAGAATTCCTTCGTCTGCAAAACTAAAGTATGCATTTTCTGTTATAATAAGGTGATCTAAAACTTTTATATCTATGCTTTGTGCTGCTGTTTTTAATTTATTAGTGATTTGTTTATCGGCTTCGCTGGGTTTTAACGTTCCCGATGGGTGGTTATGCGATAATATCAAACTTGTAGCTCCCACTTCTAAAGCATTTTTTAATACCAGGCGGACATCAACCAAAGTTCCAGTGATCCCTCCTTTACTTAGTTGATTTTGTTGAATTATTTTATTTGAATTATTTAGATAAATAATCCAGAATTCCTCATGTTGTAAATCTCCTATTATAGGCTGCATGACTTCAAAAACAGCAAGACTGGAAGTAATTTTCTTTTTCTCTAAAGCCTCTTCTCCTCGTCTACGTCGTCCTAATTCTAAAGCAGCTGCAATGGTTACCGCTTTTGCTTCGCCAATACCCTTAAACTGCATAAGCTGTTTGATGCTTAGTTTTCCTAAGGCACTTAAGTTGTTATCTACACTAGATAAAATGCGCTTACACAACGCGACAGCACTTTCCTCACGGTTACCAGACCCAATTAAAATAGCAACTAGTTCGGCATCGCTTAAAGCAAACCTACCTTTATACAGCATTTTTTCGCGAGGCTGATCGTCTTGGCTCCAGTTTTTTATAGAAAAAGATGTTGATTTTTCTTGCATTTAGTAAATATAAATATTGTAAATTTATAAACCATCACCAAACCCTAATAATTATGAAGCCATTAAGAAAGGAAGACATCCAACAGGAAGTTTTTGATTTATACGACGATTACGCCCACAACAAAATCGATCGACGACAATTTGTTGAAAAGCTTTCGGTATTTGCCGTTGGTGGTATTACCATAACATCGCTTTTAAGTTTTATATCTCCTAACTATGTCGACACATTACTGGTGGATCCGAAAGACTCAAAACTAAATTCCGATTATATTACTTATGAATCCCCTCAGGGAGGTGGCACCATAAAAGGCTTGTTATCGATGCCTAAAAAGACAAAAGAAAAACTTCCAGGAATTATAGTAGTACATGAAAATCGTGGTTTAAACCCATACATAGAAGATGTAGGGCGTCGTGCTGCCATTGAAGGTTTTATCTCATTAGCTCCAGATGCCTTGACTCCATTAGGAGGATATCCTGGAAACGATGATGATGGGCGTGCTTTGCAACGACAACGCGATCGCTATGAGATGTTGGAAGATTTTATTGCTGCTTATAATTACTTAAAAAATCATAAAAACTGTAATGGTAAAATTGGAGTAGTCGGATTTTGTTTTGGAGGCTGGATTGCGAATATGATGGCCGTTAAAGTACCAACGCTTTCTGCAGCAGTGCCTTTTTATGGCGGACAACCATCGGCTGAAGATACGGCCAAAATAAAAGCGCCTTTATTAATTCAGTATGCCGAATTAGATACTCGCGTGAATGCTGGCTGGCAAGCCTATGAAGCCGCTTTAAAAGAGTACAATAAAACCTACACAACCTACATTTATCCTGGTGTTAATCATGGGTTTCATAATAATACAACGCCTAGATACGACGAGGCCGCCGCCACCTTAGCTTGGAAACGAACCATTGATTTTTTTAAGAACAAACTCCAATAAAACAATTCTTTTTGCAGTTTTTAACATTTATAATCTTATCAAATATTAATTAAAATGCATAAATTTATAACACAGGTCAACCTTAATTTTATGCATTTTAATTCTACACTAAAAGTCCTAAAAACCATTCTATTAACTTTTGTTCTAATATTATTTGGTTTTTTGTTTTCAAATGCACAAGAAATAGATAACGGTGTAGATTCCACTCTTGTAGCTGCACCAAAAGCGATTCCTTTAGCAGCAATTATTCAAAACATTGAAAAAACCAATGAAGATCTTAACCTTGTTGAGCGTAAGTTAGAAGCCAGTAAAGCTGTTCATAAAATAGATTCGCTTTACCCTAAGTTCGCAACTTATATAGATAAACAGCAGGAACAAACCGAAAAGGTTTTGAAATCGAACCCAAACCGACAAAAAATAGAAAACCTGTATACCAAATGGAATGGCCATCGTATTTATCTAAAAGGGATTGAAGACGATGTTAACGACTTTATATCGCGTAATACAAGGTTATTAGAAACGGTAGACTTACATTACAAAACCTGGAAATTAACTCTTGAAAATGCCAAAAATGAAGAAGCCCCTACAGAAATTCTAAATCGCATAACAGATTTAATTCAAGATATTAAAACATTAGAGGATAACATTATTAAGGAAAACAATACGGCCCTTAAACTTGAATCTAAAATAAATTTTAAGATTGAATTAATAAATGAGATTATGGAGAGTATTTTAACTTTAAAAAACTCTGAAGTCTACAATCTTTTTCACCTACGCCATAAGCCTTTATGGGCAGTATCATTTACAAAAAAAGAAACGAACGCAAGTAATTCCCTGTCCGACACGATATCTGAAAGTGTAAAAGAAAGTGGAAGCTTTATCAAAACCAACAAAAACTCCATCTACCTGTATTTAACATGGGTTTTGTTTATTGCCGGAATCATATATTTTCTAAAACGTGGATTTGAAAAATATAAATTTGAAGAAACCGATAAAAATCTTCAAATCTCAAAAGATGTTATATTAAAACATCCTACAGCGAGCACTGTTTTTCTGGCATTACTTATTGCTTTTATATACTTTACAGGAACACCTAAATTATTTGAAAATATACTCGTTTTAGGATTACTTATCGCATCTTCATATGTGGTTAGACCACAAATAAAAACCCACTTCAAAAACCTGTATTACGTTATAACATTCTTTTATGTTTTAGACTCTATAAAAACCTATTTGTGGTTTCACTCAGGCTATTACAGAATATACCTTTTAATTGAAGCCATTTTAATTGGTGTTGCCGTTTATCTGCTGTTTAAAAAACTTTTACATACAACAGATGATACTGTTAATTCATTCAGTAATTTTTTAATTAAACTGGCTCCATCGGTTTATATTCTGGTTTTTGTTGCGCTATCTTCTAACATTTTAGGGTATACAAACTTAACCGATATTACACTTAAAATATGCACACACATTGGTGTAATTACTGTTATTTTTTATAGCCTTTTACTAATTATAGAAGGCGTCTCTACAAGTTTAATTCACAGACATTTTAATGCTAAAGCTGTTATTGATTATGATAAAAAGTTAGCCTTAGAAATTAAATTGATGAAAATTATACGGATTATAGTGCTTTGCCTATGGTTTCTGTTTTTCCTGAACATGATAGAAATTTTGCGTCCGTTAAGTGATTTCCTCAGAGATATCCTATCCGAACCCTATAAGCTAGGCTCTATTACATTCACAATAGGTTCAATTATTTCGTTTATTCTTATACTGGCCGCTTCATTTTTGCTAACAAGTTTAATTTCCTTTGTTATAGACGATGGTGATGGGGTACTTAAAGCATTGCGATTACCCAAAGGAATTCCTGCCGCAATCTCTTTAGTGATTCGCTATTTAATAGTGGCTTTCGGATTTGTTTTTGCCCTATCTGCATTGGGCATGGATTTAAGCAAATTTAACCTGCTCGCTGGAGCCATGGGTATTGGTATTGGTTTTGGATTACAAACTATAATTTCAAATTTTGTTTCTGGATTAATTTTGGTCTTTGAACGCCCTATTTTGCAAGGCGATACTGTTGAAGTTGATAATTTACTGGGAACGGTACATAAAATTGGCGTACGCTCATCAAAAATAAGAACGTTTGATGGTGCCGAGGTTATTGTACCAAATTATAACCTTATGTCTAATAATTTAATTAACTGGACTTTATCAGACAACATAAAGCGCATCGACATACATATTGGAGCGACTTACGACGCAGATCCAAATCGCGTCATTGAAATTCTTGCTAAAACTGGAGCAGAACATAAATTTGTTTTAAAAACTCCCCCCGCAAGAGCCTTATTCCTGGAGTTTGGTGATAATTCTTTAAATTTCGTACTACAGTGCTGGGTGCATTACGAAGTTAGTTTGGTTACTAAAAGTGAGATTTCCGTTGCGGTATATAACGCGTTTAAAGAAGCAGGCATCGAAATCCCTTTCCCGCAACGCGATATTCATATAAAAAGCATGCCAATTAATAACATGCTTGATCAAGATAAATCTAATACAGATTAACTTTACTTTACTAGGTTTTTAACCTCATCAAAATCAAGTCCGCCGTAGTTACCCGAACTCATAAGCAATAAAATCTTATTACTTAAATCTTGTTCAAAAAGAAACGCCTTAAACTCATCTGGATTGGTATATATAATTAAGTCATCACGCTCAAAGGCTTCGGCTATTTGTTGGTGAGTTACAGCTTCTAATTTTTTAATTTCAACCGCATGCGGCGAATAAAACACCACAGCCGTATCGGCAGCATCGAGAGCACCCTTATATTCCTTTAAAAATTCAGCATTTAAACTACTGTAGGTATGCAATTCTAAACACGCCAATAAATGCCTGTCATTATATTGTTCTTTTACTGCTTTTGTAGTTGCTTCGACCTTACTTGGAGAATGTGCAAAATCTTTATACGCAACACTGGTTTTACCTTCGGCTATTTTTTCTAAGCGTTTACTGGCACCTTTAAAGGTTGAAATAGCTTCATAGAAATCATCTTCGTCAATTCCCATATGCTGGCAAATCCACTTGGCTCCAGCTAAATTGTTCAGGTTATGTTTCCCAAAAACCTCAATAGGCATAGGTCCTTCGGGTGTTTCTAAATACGTCTCGCCATTTTCAACCGTGTACTCTGGTGTTTGGTATGCTATTTTTCTAATAGGATTTTCTGAAGCTTCAACAACACGTTTTACTTCTTCATCTTCTTCATTGTAATTTATACTCCCCCCTTTAACAATAGAATCTACAAAAATTTTAAACTGCTCTACGTAGTTTTCATAGGTTGGAAAGACATTAATATGATCCCAGGCTATGCCGCTTAATAAGGCTATATTGGGTTTATATAAATGAAATTTTGCACGTCGGTCTATTGGAGAACTTAAATACTCGTCTCCTTCCAATACGATAAAATCATTCGTTTCGGTTAACTTCACCATAACATCAAAACCTTCTAGCTGAGCCCCTACCATATAATCTACATCGCGATCGTGATAATGCATCACATGAAGAATCATGGAAGTTATGGTTGTTTTCCCATGACTACCACCTATAACGACTCTTGTTTTATTTTTAGACTGCTCGTATAAAAACTCTGGATAACTGTAAATTTTTAAGCCGAGCGATTGCGCTTTTAATAATTCGGGGTTATCAGCTTTAGCATGCATCCCCAAAACGACAGCATCTAAGACTGAATTAATTTTTTCGGGAAACCAACCGAAGGCTTCAGGCAATAATCCTTTGGCTGCTAATCTAGATTTTGATGGTTCGAAAATTTCATCGTCACTTCCTGTTACTTTGTATCCTTTATGGTATAAAGCTAAAGCAAGATTATGCATTGCCGAACCTCCAATAGCTATAAAATGTACATTCATATGTTATTTTTGTAGTCTGTAAAGATAAGGATTGGTTAATTTTTCCTTACAAGAACGCTTTTAAATTTCTAGAAATTATCTTTTTCAATTGATTTTATTTGAAGCAAAAGTGCTTCATTTTGATGCCTTTTGTATGCTTCTTTTAGATTCAAAATTGCCTTTTCAGGTTCATCTTGAGCTAGATAAAATTGAGTTAATTTATCGTAACACAGCAAAGATCCGCCAACATTAATGGCCATTTTGTAATATTTCTCGGCTAATTCTATATCTTCTTCAGCTTCATAAATACTGCCTTTCGCCAGATATCCATCTACTTTTGAAATAGCCTCGAGCTCATTTGCAATTTGCAGCGCTCTGCCGGCACCTCCTCCCATAAAAGATGGTAATTTCATATAATATTCAACTAAAGCCCAACGCGCATCAATATGTTTAGAATCTAATTTCGAAGCCTTTAAAAATGCCGCCTCTATATCGTCCAGCAATCGTAAAGCCTTGATTTTATTTACTGATAAGGCCTTCATTCCTAACACGCCACCATACTTATATTGGTAATTAGCATTATTGGCATTGTAATCTATTAGCGCCTGATAGCTTTCAATGGCTTTATCCCAGTTTTTTAAATGACCATACGTATCTCCCAACAACTCTATAGCTTCAATATCCTGTGGTTGTTTTTTTAAATAAGATAAAAGGACATTCTCTGCATCAACAAATTTTTCTTCGGCAAAAAGCCTTTGGATTGCTACCGAATTAACTTGTCCGATACTAAAAATTGGTATAAAAAATAAAAACAGGAATTGTTTCATTGTACAGGTTTAATCACAAAAATAACGTTTTTAAATAACTCTTATAAAGCAGATTAAATCCATTTTATTATTTACTAGGTGGCATACTAGGACGCACTTCTATTTTACTTGGTAAAGTTCTTGGGTTAAGTTTCAATAAGTCGACAACCAACTCCCCTAAATCTTCGATTTGAATTTTCCATGCATCGGTTTCATCAGGTGTATTGCCATTAAAATGTGTCGATACCGAACCAGGCATAATAGTACTTACATTAACACCATGTTGACGCAAATCGAGCATAACCGATTGTGTAAATCCTGTAAGTCCAAACTTACTCGCATTATACGCCGAACCTTTAGCAAAGAAGTTTGTTCCTGCTAAACTGGAAATCGTTATAAAATAACCTTTAGATTGCTTTAAAGCTTCAACACTTGACTTAATTGTGTAGAACACACCAGTTAAATTGGTGTCGATAGTATTTTGCCATTCCTCAACCGATAAATCTTCGATACTTGCGAAGTGTCCAACACCGGCATTAGCAATTACGATATCTATAGCATTAAAGGTGTTTAAAACAGTTTGAATCGCTTGTTGCTGACTTTCGTATTGCCTAACATCAGCCTGAATACCTATAGCTTTCGCTCCATGTTTTGCGTTAGAATTAAGTGCGTTGGCCGCCTTTTGAGCACTCGATAAATCTCTTCCAGTAATAGCAACATGAACACCTTCATTTAACAAACATTGCGCGATACCATAACCGATTCCTTTCGTGCCTCCGGTTATAAAGGCAACTTTATTTTGTAATGAATTCATAAGATATTTTTTGATTTTACGTAAAACTACAAAATGAAAAATCAATTGAAGAATAGAAACTGTTAGGATAATTATAAAACTAAGGTTTCGGAGGATATTCGGATAACATTTTTGTTACGATTGCGTTAAAAAGTGTTTCTCGATTTTCGGGTGTGTCTTGTGGTTTAAAGTTGCTCTCACTTATTGCTTGCCAAAACAATTGTTTTTTATTTTCGTCAACAAACTCTACTTTTATTCGTCGATTAACATTGCCCTGTCCAACTGGTACTCCGATAGAAACTCCACCGCCAACGTTCCTGCCTGTTCCACCCAAACCTATCCCGAAAGAGCTATTATTTGTTTGGTGATATTCTTCGCTGGAAACATCAATAAAAAAATCTGGAGTTTCTGATAATTCATACCCCTGAATTGCCATCTGAGCATCTAATGCATCAAGAAAACGTCTGGTATCTAATTCACTCAAGCCGGTAGTCATATCGGCGTAATAGTTATAGGTTTTATAATTGCTAAAGTTAACATCGCGATCATAGTCGTAGTTAACCTGAATGGAAGCGCAGGATACAAATAATAAAACCGAAAACAAACATGGTAATATGGTTTTCATTTTAGTATAGATTTAGTTATCTAAAAATACAGAAAATTTATTCTATACTGCCCATAATGAATTACAATCATATAGCTAAGTAAAAAATCCAACTTGGCATACAATCGTGTTCTTTATTCTTAGCTGATTTCTAATATTTAATTAGCGCTTAGTTAATTGTTAAGCATTTTCCAAAGTACGTCCTTAAGTTCGGTAATACCTTGTTGCGCTACAGATGAAATAAACATATATGGAATTGGAAGTTCGTTATCAAGTTCCTCCTTTAATTCGGCTTTTAATTCATTGTCCAGCATATCGCTTTTCGAAATGGCTATAATGCGTTCTTTATCTAACATTTCAGGATTGTAACGACGTAATTCATCAAGTAGAATATCGTACTGTTTTCTTATATCGTCGGCATCAGCAGGAATTAAAAACAATAAAATAGAATTGCGCTCAATATGGCGTAAAAAGTAATGCCCTAAACCGCGTCCCTCGGCTGCGCCTTCTATTATTCCAGGAATATCTGCCATAACAAAGGTTTGAAAATCCCGATACTTAACAATACCTAAATTAGGTTTTAGGGTGGTAAACTCGTAATCGGCAATTTTTGGTTTTGCTGAAGTCACTACCGATAGCAACGTAGACTTTCCAGCATTAGGGAAACCTACTAGCCCCACATCGGCAAGTACCTTAAGTTCCATGGTAACGTACTTTTCTTCTAGAGGTAATCCTGGTTGCGCATAGCGAGGTGTTTGGTTGGTAGCACTCTTAAAATGCCAGTTTCCTAAACCACCTTTACCACCTTTTGCTAATATTTTTTCCTGACCTTCCTCGGTAATCTCAAACAGAATTTCATTGGTTTCGGTGTCGCGAACAACCGTTCCTAAAGGCACATCGATATACACATCTTCTCCATCGGCACCAAAACTGCGACCACTACTGCCGTGTTCACCATGCCCGGCGCGGATATGTTTTTTAAATTTTAAATGCAGAAGGGTCCACAAATTCGATTTACCCCTAACGATAACATGACCTCCACGACCACCATCACCACCATCGGGTCCTCCTTTGGCAATATATTTTTCGCGATGTAAATGTGCAGATCCTTTTCCACCATTTCCCGAGCTCACATACATTTTTACATAATCAACGAAATTTCCTTCTGTCATTGCTGTTTATTTTATTCCTCCACAGTAGTGGAAATTCTAATTAAACTTGATTTTAATTTGAAAAAAACCATATCCTTAATACTTTAAAGATATGGTTTTTATTGTTTTAATCCTTTCGGATTTTAATTTTATAGGTTATCTATTACGCTGCTTAAACGCTCTGTAATCTCTTCAATTGATCCTACACCGTCAACTCCAAAATATTTATTTTGCGCCGAATAGTAATCCTTTAAAATTGCTGTTTTGTTATAATATTCTGTAATTCTATTTCTGATAATAGATTCATCGGCGTCATCAGCTCTTCCACTGGTTTTTCCTCTGTTCAATAAACGCTCTACCAGAATTTCATCATCAACTTCAAGCGCTATCATGGCGCTAATCGCAGAATCTTTGCTTTCCATTAATTTGTCTAAGGCATCGGCCTGTGCACTGGTGCGCGGAAAGCCATCGAAAATAAATCCGTTGGCATCGGTATTTTTTTCAACTTCAGCCTCAAGCATATCAATAGTTACCTGATCAGGAACCAACTCGCCTTTATCGATATATGATTTTGCTAACATACCTAAAGCCGTTTCATTTTTGATATTATATCTAAAAACGTCGCCTGTAGAAATGTGAACTAATTTATACTTCTCTTTTAAAAATTCTGCCTGTGTTCCTTTACCTGCTCCCGGAGGACCAAATAGCACTAAGTTTGTCATGTATTCTGTTTGTTTTATTTGATATACTTCTGGCAAGTTTCTTCCCAACCCGTTGTAATCCAGTCCGTAACCAACAATGAATTTATTAGGAATCTCTATACCAACATAATGTAGTTTAAAATCTTTTTTATAGGCTTCGGGTTTGTAAAATAACGTAGCAATCTTAAGCGACTTTACTTTTTCATTTTTAAAAATACGATGCACTTCGGCTAGAGTATTTCCTGTGTCTATTATATCCTCAAGAATGATAACTGTTCTCCCGGTTAAATCTTGTGTTAAGCCAATTAGGCGCTGAATATCTTCGGTAGATTTCACACCTTCGTAAGATGCTAATTTTATAAAGGTAACCTCGCAAGGGTTTTTATATTTCTTTACAAAATCGCTTACTACCATAAACGACCCGTTTAAAATCCCCACAAAAACAGGAATTTCGTCACCAACATCTTTCGCTATTTCGCTTGCCAAACGCGCCATAGCCCGATCTATTTCTTCAGCAGAAATAAACGGTTTAAAAAATTTGTCATGTAGCTTTACCACAGATTCTTAAATTTATAAAGTTGCAAAGATAATCAATAGATTAAGGAATAACCATTTTTTGATTTATGATTTAGACACTAATTAATATTTAAGTGTATTTTTGCATCGTATTTTGTCAGTAAGACAATAAAATTACATTTTTTAAAGATAAGCAATGAACTATTTTTCTTCAAATTTTAAACTAGGTATTCTTGGTGGTGGCCAATTAGGTAAAATGCTACTAAACGATACTAGAAAGTTTGACATATACACTTGCGTATTAGACGCCAGTAACGAAGCACCTTGTAAAATTGCAAGTAATGAATTTCATTTAGGCGATTTAATGGATTTTGATGCTGTTTACAATTTTGGTAAACAAGTTGATGTTTTAACTATTGAAATTGAAAACGTAAATGTAGACGCCTTAGAAACCCTGGAAAAAGAAGGCGTAAAAGTATATCCGGCATCAAAAACCCTTAGAACCATTCAAAACAAAGCGCGACAAAAGTTATTTTATATAGATAACAATCTACCAACATCGCCTTTTAAACGTTTTGCCTATACTTCGGAAATCAAAGAAGCCATTAATCATGGGAGCTTAACTTTACCTTTTGTTTGGAAATCGGCACAATTTGGCTATGACGGGCAGGGTGTGAAAATTGTAAAAACCGTTTCAGATTTAGAAGGTTTACCAAATGTAGAGTGCATTGCCGAAGCATTAGTACCTTTTAAAAATGAATTGGCAGTTATTGTAGCCCGCACGCCTTCTGGTGAAAGTAAAAATTTCCCGGTAGTTGAAATGGAATTTCACCCAGAGGCCAATCAGGTGGAATACGTCATTTGCCCAGCAAGAATTCCTGAAGATGTTGCGCAAAAAGCTATTAACGTGGCTTTAAAAACTTCAGAAGCTTTTGATCATGTTGGATTATTAGCAGTTGAAATGTTTCAGACTCAAGATGACGAGATTTTAATTAATGAAGTGGCACCAAGACCTCATAACTCGGGTCACCAGTCTATAGAAGCCAGCTACACCTCACAATTTGAGCAGCATTTAAGAGCCATTTTAGATTTACCTTTAGGACGTACCGATAGTAAAGTTGGTGGCGTCATGGTTAACTTAGTAGGAGCAGAAGGTTATTCAGGTAATGTGGTTTACGAAAACATCGAAACCATAATGCGACTAAATGGTGTAACGCCGCACATTTATGGTAAAAAGCAAACCAGACCTTTTAGAAAAATGGGACATGTTACGATTGTAGACCATGATATTAATGAAGCAAGAAAAATAGCCGAGGAGGTAAAATCAACTATAAAAGTTATAAGCGAATAGGAATCGCTTATTCAATATAAAGACTAAAAATAAAAAAGTTACAGATGAATAAAGTAGGCATCATCATGGGAAGTAAAAGCGATTTGCCAGTAATGCAAGACGCGGTAGACATTTTAAAAGAATTCAATATAGACGTGGAAGTCGATATTGTTTCGGCTCACCGAACTCCTGAAAAACTATTCGACTACGGCAAACATGCTCACACCAGAGGAATTGGCGTTATCATTGCCGGTGCCGGAGGTGCTGCGCATTTGCCAGGCATGGTGGCATCCTTGTCGCCATTACCGGTAATAGGTGTTCCTGTAAAAAGTAGTAATTCTATAGACGGTTGGGATTCGGTATTATCTATCTTACAAATGCCAGGTGGCGTTCCTGTAGCAACAGTAGCCCTTAATGGCGCTAAAAACGCTGGTATTTTAGCCGCTCAAATTTTAGGCTCAGCTGATGAGACCATACTTAACAAAATTGTAGACTATAAAGAAAGCTTAAAACAAAAAGTATACGAGTCTGCAAAAAACTTATAAAAACAAAACCCCGAATTAAATTCGGGGTTTTTCTATTAAGAAAAATTCATTTGAGTTAGTCACTCTATCAATTGAACGGCTCAAAACTACAAAAACTTTACTATGTATGCATAATAATTTTTTTGATTTAACATATTTATTATTAAAATGATAAACATCTTACTAAAAAAATTTGAAACTGCTTTTAATACAGCGCCTTTTTCAAAAATTAAAAATGAAGATTTTCTTCCTGCTATAAAACAAGGGATTGAAGATGCTAAAAATGAAATAGATACTATAACCAAAAATCCTGAAGTTCCAACCTTTGCAAACACTATTGAAGCTTTAGATTTTTCGGGAGAACAGTTGGATCGAATAACAAGTATATTTTTCAATTTAAATTCAGCCGAAACCAATGAAGAAATTCAAAATATAGCACAAGAAGTTTCTCCGCTATTATCAGAATTTAGCAATGATATTACCTTAAACGAAGCACTTTTTAAACGTGTAAAAGCTGTTTATGAAGCCAAAGACACACTTAATCTTACTACGGAACAAGAAACCCTTTTAGATAAAAAGTATAAAAGTTTTTCTAGAAATGGTGCTAATCTTCCTGAAGATAAAAAACAACAACTCCGTGAAATTGATAAAGCATTAAGCAAACTAAGCTTAAAATTCGGGGAGAACGTTTTAGCAGAAACTAATAAATACGAACTTCATATTACTAATGAAGACGATTTAGCTGGATTACCTGAAGGCGCCATAGAAGCAGCCGCCCAATTGGCAGAAAGCAAAGGCAAAGACGGTTGGTTAATTACCCTAGACTACCCAAGCTATATTCCGTTTATGACCTATGCAGATAATCGCCAACTTCGTAAAAAACTAGCCATTGCGTTTGGAGCAAAAGCATTCAAAAACGACGCGTTAGACAATCAGGAAATTGTTTTAAAAATCGTAAAACTTCGTCATGAGCGAGCTAACTTATTAGGCTATAAAACCCATGCGGATTTTGTTCTGGAAGAGCGTATGGCTAAAACCCCGGAAACGGTTCAAACGTTCTTAAACGACATTCTTGAAAAGGCAAAACCTGCTGCTCTTGATGAGTTTGCTAATCTAGAACAATTTGCCAAAGATTTAGACGGTATCGACCGGTTACAAAAATGGGATTCGGCTTATTATTCAGAAAAATTAAAACAGAAATTGTTCGACTTAGATGACGAAAAACTTAAGCCATATTTCAAATTAGAAAATGTTATTAAAGGAGCGTTTACTGTTTCTGAAAAACTATTCGGTTTAAGATTTGAAGAAATTAATACCATCGACAAATATCACGATGATGTGTTAACTTATAAAGTTACAAATACCGAAGGCGAATATATTTCTATTCTATACGCCGATTTTTTCCCTAGGCCTGGAAAACGCAATGGTGCCTGGATGACGGTTTACAAACCACAGTACGTAAAACATGGTGAAAATAGTCGTCCGCATATTTCTATTGTTTGCAATTTTACAAAACCTACTAAAAGTAAACCGTCGTTGTTAACGTTTAACGAAGTTACCACATTATTCCATGAATTCGGTCATGCCTTACACGGCATGCTGGCTAACACGACGTATCCGAGCCTTTCCGGAACCAGCGTATTCTGGGATTTTGTAGAATTACCGAGTCAGGTTTTGGAAAACTGGTGTTACGAAAAAGAAGCCTTAGAGCTATTCGCGACACACTACGAAACCGGTGAAGTGATTCCAATGGAACTGATTGAAAAAATTAAAGCATCAGCAACATTCCATGAAGGTATGCAAACCTTACGACAATTAAGTTTTGGCTTGTTAGATATGAGCTGGCATGGCAGCGAATCTCCTGAAAACATTACTTCGGTAAAAGACTTTGAACTTAAAGCCTTCGAAAACACAAAACTCTATCCCGACGTTTCCGAAAATTGTATGAGCACTTCATTCTCACACATTTTTCAAGGTGGTTACAGTTCAGGATATTATAGCTATAAATGGGCTGAAGTTTTAGATGCCGATGCGTTCGAGTACTTTAAAGAAGAAGGTATATTCTCGATGGATGTAGCCACTAAATTTAAAGACCATGTGCTTTCGCAAGGAGGCACGCAAGATCCAATGACTTTGTATAAACGCTTCCGCGGAAAAGAACCACAACCCGAAGCTTTATTACGTCGCGCAGGATTGATAAAATAGTTTTACGGATTTCCGCTTGAATGGGTATTAAAAATCTTCTCTTTAAGCGGAAATCATTTTTTTAAATTGTTGGGGCGTCATCATCTCCATTTTCTTAAACTGTCGGTTAAAATAACTGGTATTATTAAAACCGGATTTAAAAGCAATCTCAGACATTCTAAAATCCTTAGACTCTTTTATAAGCTTTTTTGAAAACTTGATTTTTTCAGAATTTATGTAATCGATAGGCGAAACACCAAGTGTGTTTTTGAACTTCTTATGAAAATGCGATGTACTCATATACGCCTTTTCTGCGAGCAAATCTACCGTAATATCCTTATTGGTTAAATTCTCTTTAATAAACTTTATCACTGTACCAATTCGTGTGTCGTTAAATGCCTGATTGGGGTCGTTAATTATTAAAGCCTTCGCCTTAGTTTGCAATAACCTTATTATTAATTCCTGAATCATTAAATCTAACAAGACATCTTTCGACTTATTGTTATTTATGAATGCAGAGGTTAAACGCTCTATTAGAATATTTACATCTTGATTGTTGGTTAAATGCGAGGTGTTTTTATCTAATGTCCAGTTATTATTTTCATTATCAATGGTCACTTCATAATTAAACTTTTCTACAACCTCATCAATTTTATCGGTATCAATACCTAAAGCCAAGCACTGGGTAGGGCTATGCTTTGTCGCCAAAGGAAAATCGATAATCATTTCTTTACTTGTAGGCATGACAACCGATTCTCCAGGAAAAAATTCAAAAGCTTCTAAGCCATCAATATGCATAATTTTCTTACCAGTGAGCATACTGGCAATTACAGGAAAATCGAAAGTTAATGAGACTTTCTCGGCATGTTCATGTGTTTCAAAAATATTTAACTCTGCATATTCAGCATTATAAGTGGTTCTATTTTCAACTAAAGTGGAGAGTTTTCTATGACTTTTATGATGATTTAGTAACTGTCTCATATTCAATAGTACAAAAAAAATGGGTTGAAATTATGAAATGATAGATATGTTCAAAACAATAATAATTCTGTTCAAGATAATCAGAAAATGACAAAATAAATTTACAAATACCAAACTTTAACAAAAATACATGTCATTTTTTTAAGATATTAATAATTAAACTAAATATATAATGAGTTACTCGAAACCAAAATTTAAAGCGTCGTACGCCAATTTTATAAATGGCGAATTCGTTCCTCCTGTTGGAGGGCAATATTTTGAAAACCATTCGCCGGTGGATAACAGTTTAATCGCAAAATATCCGCGTTCGCAAAAAGAGGATGTAGACTTAGCTTTAGATGCCGCCAATGCAGCCAAAGATGCATGGGGAAATACCTCGGCTACAGAACGTGCCTCTTTACTAAATAAAGTTGCAGACATTATTGAAGCCAATCTAGAAGAATTTGCTCTTGTTGAAACCTGCGATAATGGTAAACCCATTCGAGAAACATTAAATGCCGATGTCCCTCTAGCCATTGATCATTGGCGTTACTTTGCCGCGTGTATTAGAGCGGAAGAAGGATCTGCAACCGAATTAGATGCCAACACATTGTCGATGAATATTAAAGAACCTCTTGGTGTGGTTGGACAAATAATCCCCTGGAATTTCCCGCTATTAATGCTGTCTTGGAAACTACCTCCTGCCCTAGCTACAGGAAATTGTGTGGTTTTAAAACCTGCTGAGCAAACACCTTCTTCCGCAACTTTATTGATGGAAAAAATAGCCGATGTATTCCCGCCTGGGGTTATTAATATTATTCATGGTTTTGGTCCCGAAGCAGGAAAACCTTTAGCTTCCAGTTCTCGTATAGACAAAGTAGCGTTTACTGGCGAAACCACAACTGGGCAACTTATTATGCAGTATGCCTCTAAAAACCTGAATCCTGTCACCATGGAACTTGGTGGTAAATCGCCAAATATTTTCTTTAATTCGGTAATGGATGCCGACGATGCCTTTCTGGATAAAGCTATTGAAGGTGCCGTATTATTCGCCTTCAATCAAGGTGAAGTTTGCACTTGTCCGTCACGAATTTTGGTACAAGAGGATATATACGACGCCTTTATGGAACGTGTTGTAGCCAGAACAAACGCGATAGTACAAGGTGACCCTTATGATGTTAACACGATGGTAGGTGCCCAAGCGTCTAACGATCAGTATGAAAAAATTCAGTCGTATTTAAAAATTGGTGTAGAAGAAGGCGCCAAAGTATTAGCTGGTGGTGAAGCCAATAAATTAAGTGGCGATTTGGCAAACGGATTTTACATTAAACCGACCATTTTAGAGGGGCATAATAAAATGCGTGTCTTTCAGGAAGAAATTTTCGGACCCGTGGTTTGTGTTACTAAATTTAAAGATGAAGCTGAAGCCTTAGACATTGCCAACGATACACTTTATGGTTTGGGCGCTGGTGTGTGGACCCGCGATGCCCATCAACTATATCAAATCCCAAGAGCCATAAAAGCAGGGCGCGTTTGGGTAAATTGTTACCACGCCTACCCTGCTCATGCCCCATTTGGAGGTTATAAAAAATCAGGATTTGGTCGTGAAACACACCTAATGATGATGGATCACTACCGCCAAACTAAAAACATGCTTATTTCTTACGATAAAAACAAACTAGGTTTCTTTTAATACAATACCTCAACCCCCAGTCATAGGACTGGGTTTATTATAACCCAGTCTCTTAAATTAAAAAAAGAATATGCAACGAATAGCCATCACCCAAGAAGCCGCAAATATTGTAAAACAATTAAAAGAAAAACATGGCGAACTTATTTTTCATCAAAGTGGTGGCTGTTGTGACGGCTCCTCACCAATGCTTTTTGAAAAAGATGACCTATATTTAGATGATAGCGATGTATTTCTTGGCATCGTTGAGGGAGTTAAATTTTATATGAATCAAGATCAATTTGAATACTGGAAACATACGCACTTAACCATCGACATCACTAAAGGCCGAGGGGCAAGTTTTTCATTGGAAATTCCGTTAGGATTACGTTTTATTGTGCATTCTAGATTACTAACCCATGAAGAAAATGCAATTTTAAATCCCAAATAACATATAAAACCAATAAACTTTCATTTTTTTTTGAAAGTTTAAAAACTTTATTATACCTTTGATAAAGTTATACAACAGCAATGGAATTTAAAGAGGCAAAAAATAAATTTGTACAATCGTGGGGCGCTTTGGGTAGCCAATGGGGCATTAACAAGACCATGGCTCAAATACATGCGTTGTTAATGGTTTCTAACCAACCGGTTTCTATGGAAGACATTATGGACGAATTACAAATTTCACGAGGAAATGCCAGTATGAATTTGCGTGCTTTAATTGATTGGGGCATTGTTTATAAAGCATTTAAACCAGGAGAAAGACGCGAATTTTTTACCGCCGAAAAAGACCTTGACGAATTGGCTGTTAAAATATCAAAAGAACGCAGCAAAAGAGAAATTAAGCCCGCTTTAAAAGTTTTAAAAGAAGTTTCGAGTATTGAAATCTCTGGAGCAGAAGATGAAAAACATTTTAAAGAGCAAACCGGTAAACTTTACGATTTTGTACTAAAAGCCGATAATGTTCTGGATAAAATAACGGAGTACAGGGAAAATTGGTTAACGAAATTAGTTATGAAAATCATGTCTTAATTTTTTTTCTAACAAAGTTTCATTTTTTTCTGAAAGTTTAAAATAAAAGATAATGAACTATAAAAAAATCAATATCATAATTGCATGCATCTGGTTTATAAATGGCCTATTCTGTAAAATGCTAAACCTTGTTCCTCGACACCAACAGATTGTAGCTTCAATTTTAGCTGAAGACAAATCAAGGTTAATAACTATAATCATTGGTTTTCTGGAAATTTGCATGGCCCTTTGGATGGTATCAAATAAAAGTCCAAAACTGAACGCCATATTTCAAATTATAATTATTTCCATTATGAACACTTTAGAAGTTCTCACTATTCCCGAATTACTGCTATACGGCAAACTAAATATTTTCTTTGCTTTGATTCTAGTAACTATTATTTATTTAAACAATATACATTCTAATAAGGTATCCCATGGCAATATTAAATCTTAAAAATCATCCGTTTGCTGTTGAAGCTTTTTTCGAAACCTCTATTGTTTTAACTTTTGCTATTCCTAAAAAACAACTTGAAAGCTTAATTCCTGAATGTTTAGAATTAGATACTTTCGATGACCAATGGGCATTTTTCGCCATCGCAATGGTTGAAACCAAAAATCTACGTCCAAAAGGGTTTCCCATCTACTTGGGAAATGACTTCTTTTTAATCGGTTACCGAATTTTTGTTAAGTACAAAAATCAAGCAGGAAAACGCTTGCGGGGACTCTATATTATAAAATCGGAAACTAACAAAAAAAGAATGGCAATTATGGGAAACTTATTTACACATTATAATTATACAACTACAGATATTCAACAAACAAAAAATTATAATCGAACAAATGTGGTATCAAAAAAATCAAAGTTTAACTTTGAATTTTCGAATGATACAATAGAGATTGAATTACCGAAAGGCTCTCCATTTTCATCGTGGAAAGAAGCTCGACGTTTTGCTGGCCCACTACCTTTTACTTTTACATACAATGCAACAAACAAAGAAGTTTTAATTATTGAAGGAGTACGTAAAGATTGGAATCCGCAACCACTAAAACTTATTAATTATCACTTCGACTTTTTACAGCAAAACAAATTTAAAGGGCAGCTTCTTGCCAATGCATTTATCATTGAAACGATTCCATACCAATGGAAAAAAGGAAAACTAGAATCATGGAACTAAAAAAAAGAATTAAATATCAAGGTGTTTTAAATATTTTAAGTTTTAATCGGCACTTCTATATTTATGGATTCATTGTATTTATAATAACACTAACTACCATTTCAATTTTTAATACACCTAGTGTTTATCTCTGGTGTACTATAAGTTTATTTTTATATGGCATGGTTGCTCCATTAGCAGTTTCTGCATACGTTTACGACTATTCTAATTATTACAATTTTGATTGGCTCAAAAAGTACGGTATTGAAGACCACAACAGCAAACTAAATATTAATATTAATGCTGGTTTTGACGAAACAAGTTTTGTGTTAAAGCATAAGTATCCAAAATCAAATTTAATTGTATTCGATTTTTACAACCCTAATAATCATACCGAACCTGCAATTGTTAGGGCCCGAAACGTGAGCCAAATATACCCTGGCACTCAAAAAATTAACACCTCAAAAATTCCTTTAAAAAACAAATCAGTCGACACCATATTTTTGCTCTCATCCGTACACGAGATGCGCTCAAATAATGAAAAAATAAACTTTTTAAAAGAATGTCGACGCATATGCAAACCAAACGGAAAAATCATTATGGTTGAGCACCTAAGAGATTTCCCTAACTTTCTTGCATTTTCAATTGGTTTTACACATTTTTTTTCAAAACAAGTTTGGAAAAATGCTTTAAAAACAGCGGGGTTTTCGACCGTCCAAGAAACTAAATTCACACCATTTTTGTCCATTTTTTATTGTTCTCCTTAAATTAGAATATCATGTACATTCACTTAAAAATTATTGGAAGTCTCTTAACCTCTTTAGCCCTTTTGCATTTAGGTTTTCCCAAATATTTTAACTGGAATAATGACCTAAAATCTTTAAGTCTAATTAACAGACAAATGATGAAAACACATACGTTTTTTATTGCGTTAACCATAATATTAATGGGGCTATTGTGTCTCTTGGTTACGCAAGATTTAACACAAACCCAATTAGGTAAAAAGTTAACATTTGCTTTGGGTATATTCTGGCTGATTAGATTGTATTTTCAAATTTTTGTGTATTCCCCCAAACTTTGGAAAGGAAAAACTTTTGAAACTTACATACATCTGTTATTTACTTTGTTTTGGATATATATGTGTGTTGTATTTTTTTACTGTACTTTTACCTACTAAATATTTCAATTTTTATTCTATTTTTGGTAGATCATAAACAGCCTATAAATGCCTGATCATAACATAAATGCCAATAAGTGGATCGATTTGTATTCTGACTACCTTTTTAACTATACAATTACCCGTGTAAATGATCGAGAGGTGGCCCAGGATTTGGTACAGGACACATTTTTTGCTGGCCTAAAATCAATGAAGAATTTCAAAGGAGAATCCAGCGAACGCACTTGGCTTGTGTCGATTTTAAAAAGAAAAATTATTGATTATTACCGCAAAATAAACTCTAATAAAGGTCAGGCCGAAGTACGAATGAATTTCAATACAGAGGACGATGAAGGCGACTGGTTAGAAGAACGGGTAGCCGACCCTTTTGATAAAACTGCAGAGGACAAACTCGAAAACGCAGAACTTGGAGACGCGATATATAATTGCCTCGAAAAACTACCCAAAAAACAAGCACTGGTTTTTAAAATGAAAACCATTGAAGGATACGACACCGAAGTTATTTGTAATGAACTCAACATCACTGCGTCTAACCTTTGGGTTATCATTCATAGAGCACGAACTGCTATGGCAGATTGTTTAAAAGAAAATTGGTTTTAATTATGATTGACAAAAAACGTGACAACAAGCAGAGCGCTTTAAAAAATGACCATATGACTACGTTGGAAGACAACTTAGAAAATGAAACCAATACTTTAGCTAGTAAACATAAACTTTTGATGCCTTGCAGGGAAGCAAACCATGTTTGTGATAAATCGCAATACCAAGAAGCTACAGTTTGGGAAAAAGTAAAATTAAATATCCATTTGCTTCTTTGTAGCTTTTGCCGAAACTATACAAAAAACAATACCAAGCTAACAAGAACTATAAAAGCTTCTAACATTTCATATATGGACAAAACATGTAAAGAAGCTTTAAAAAAAGAATTTGATAAAGCCCTTAAAGAACATCAAATTAATTAAAAAGCAACAACATTAACAACCATAATACGGGCAACCCTTCAACCCAAAAAGCACTATAATACTTTCCCTGAGTAACCATTGAAAATTTAATCAAAACCCCTGTTATAACACCTATTAAAAACAGTACCAAGATACTTCCATAAGCCATCGAATCCTTAAATAATTCCAGTATATAAAAAGCTATTAGCAAGATATACCCCATAATTTTGGTTTCTTTAATCCCTATTTTTTGAGGAATAGTTGCCAGTTTCAGACTGTCATAACTCAAATCTCGAATCTCAAAAGGCAACATAATTACAATTATGAATAAAAACCGTTGAATAGCTGTCAATATAACATCTGCATTAATAGGATGGTCATTATTAATGGCTGGCAAAAATACAGTAACACCAGTCCAGACCAGAGCTATTAAATACACCTTGAGCCCTCCAATATCTCTTAAATTTTGTTTACTATCTAAAAAAAACCGCTTCGGCAAAAACGGTATGGCGTAAAAAAAAGTAACCAACCCGAAACCAACAATAAACAATACAGTGTTTAACTTAAGCTTAAGACCGTAGTAACACATAAAAATAAAACTGAAAAACGAAAAAACCTGAATAGCTTTTAACCATTTCGACAAACTACGGTGGTGAAATTTTGCTATACCAAAATATTTCACAAAATTATAGCCTGTTATCGTAGCAAAAAACACAAAATTGAGTAATTCCTTATCTAAAGATATTTGAAATTCTATTAAGCTAATCCACGTTAAAGCTACTACCGAAAATGCAACATGTATACTACTGTTAATGTAGAAATTAACAACCTGCTTCAAAACTTTCATAACACAAATGTAAACAAAGTGTTAAAGTTACTACCCTATGAATAAAATCTCCTCCTATAAGACAAGAAAACACACTTAATATTATGTACTTTTGCGGAATATTTAACAAAATTCGAATTTTAATGAATACAAACGCTTTTGCATTGCGTCATATCGGACCTAGAGAAGAAGAACAAAACCAAATGTTACAAACCATTGGTGTCGATTCACTAGATCAGTTAATTTATGAAACGTTACCAGATGATATTAAGTTAAAAAACGGTTTAAACTTAGATGAACCCATGACTGAATATGAGTATTCACTGCATATTCAAAATTTGGCGGATAAAAATAAAGTTTTTAAAACTTATATTGGTTTAGGGTATCACCCCACCGTTTTACCAGCTGTAATTCAAAGAAATGTTCTTGAAAATCCAGGTTGGTATACAGCTTACACACCTTATCAAGCTGAAATAGCACAGGGTCGTTTAGAGGCTTTATTAAATTTCCAAACCATGGTAATAGAACTAACTGGAATGGAGATTGCCAACGCATCTTTACTTGACGAAGGAACGGCTGTTGCAGAAGCAATGAGTTTACTTTTTGCTGTTCGCAGTCGTGATCAGAAAAAAGCAGGTGTAAACAAGTTTTTTGTTTCTGAAAATATTTTACCGCAAACCTTATCTGTACTTGAAGCACGTGCTTTACCGATTGGTATAGAACTAGTGGTAGGTAGTGAAAACCATTTTGATTTTTCAACTGAATTCTTTGGTGCTATTTTACAATACCCAGGAAAACACGGACAGGTAACCGATATAGAATCTTTTATTAGCAAAGCGAACGAAAATAATATAAAAGTAGCCGTTGCTGCTGATATTTTGAGTTTGATAAAACTTGAAGCGCCGGGTAAATTTGGTGCCGATGTAGTTGTTGGTACAACCCAACGTTTTGGGGTTCCTATGGGCTTTGGCGGTCCACACGCAGCTTATTTTGCAACAAAAGAAGCCTACAAGCGTGATGTTCCTGGTCGTATTATAGGTGTTAGTAAAGATATGAATGGTGACCGCGCATTGCGTATGGCGCTTCAAACTCGTGAGCAACATATAAAAAGAGATAAAGCCACTTCAAATATTTGTACAGCCCAAGTATTGTTAGCTGTCATGGCCAGCATGTATGCTGTTTATCATGGTCCAAAAGGCTTGAAATTTATTGCTGGTAAAGTACATAATGCAGCTTCAGCTTTAGCCGAAGGACTAAAAACTTTAGGTTATTCTCAAGAAAACAGTGACTTTTTCGACACCATTCAAGTAAAAGCCGATGCAAAAGCAATCGAGGCTCTGGCTCTTGAACATGAAATTAATTTCTACTATCCAGATGCAGATACAGTTACCATTTCAACAAATGAAACAACTTCTGTAGACGATATTAATACAATCCTAGCTTTATTTGCTCAGGTTGCAAATAAAGAAACTATTAAGGTTTCTGAATTAAAAGAGAGCAATAATATTTCTGAAAACCTTCAAAGAAAATCTGAATTTTTAACTTCAGAAGTATTCAACTCTTACCACTCTGAAACCGAATTAATGCGTTACATAAAACGTTTGGAACGCAAAGATTTGGCCTTAAACCAGTCCATGATTTCATTAGGATCATGTACCATGAAGCTAAATGCAGCTTCAGAAATGTTGCCGTTAAGTAACATTAAATGGGCAAGCATCCACCCGTTTGTACCACAAAATCAAGCTGAAGGATATTTAACCATTTTAAAGGAGCTAGAAGATCAGTTAACTGAAATTACCGGATTTGCAGCTACCTCATTACAACCAAATTCTGGTGCTCAAGGCGAGTTTGCCGGTTTAATGGTTATTAAAGCATATCATGAGTCTCGTGGCGATCACCACAGAAACATTTGCTTAATTCCATCGTCGGCACACGGAACAAACCCGGCAAGTGCTGTTATGGCAGGCATGAAAGTTGTTGTAACTAAATCGACTCCTGAAGGTAATATTGATGTTGAAGATTTACGCGAAAAAGCGCTTTTACACAAAGACAATTTATCGTGTTTAATGGTAACCTACCCATCAACACATGGGGTTTACGAATCGGCTATAAAAGAAATTACACAAATCATTCATGATAACGGCGGACAAGTTTATATGGATGGTGCGAACATGAATGCTCAGGTAGGATTAACAAATCCTGGAAATATTGGAGCCGATGTTTGTCACTTAAATTTACATAAAACTTTTGCTATTCCTCACGGAGGAGGTGGTCCTGGTGTTGGTCCAATCTGTGTTGCCGAGCAACTCGTACCATTCTTACCAGGAAACCCGGTTAAAATTGTTGGTGGCAAGCATGCTATTCCAGCAATTTCTGCTGCACCATTCGGATCGGCATTAGTCTGTTTAATCTCCTACGGATACATAAAAATGTTAGGGGCTGAAGGTTTAACCGAATCTACAAAAATCGCTATTTTAAACGCGAACTATATTAAATCGCGTTTACAAGGAAGTTTCGATACATTATACTCTGGAGAGCGTGGTCGTGCAGCACACGAAATGATTGTTGACTGTCGCCCATTTAAAGCCAATGGCATTGAAGTAACCGATATAGCTAAACGTTTAATTGATTACGGATTCCATGCACCAACAGTATCGTTCCCGGTAGCCGGAACTTTAATGATCGAGCCTACAGAAAGCGAAAGCAAATCGGAGATTGATCGTTTTTGTGATGCCATGATTTCTATTAAAAACGAAATTGATCAGGCTTCTAAAGACGATACTAATAATGTGTTAAAGAATGCACCACATACTTTAGAGATGTTAACGGCTAACACATGGGATTTCCCATACACCCGTGAAGACGCTGCTTATCCTTTAGATTATGTGAAGCAAAATAAATTCTGGCCAACTGTAAGACGTGTAGATGACGCCTTTGGTGATAGAAACTTAGTTTGTTCATGCGCTCCTATTGAAGCTTACGCTGAAGCTTAAAATAGGCGTTGAACATCGTAAAATAATTTAAAATAAAACTTGCCTTTTATTGAAAGCTAGTATATTGCTGTACTGCTAAATAATAAAAGGCATTTTCTTTTTATGAATATTAAAATTACAGGTACTGGGAGTTATATTCCTGATACAATTGAAAAAAACGACGCATTCCATCAACACCAATTTCTTAACACCGATGGAACAGTTATTAATCACCCTAACGAAGTTATTATTGAAAAGTTTAAAGCGATTACAGGTATTGCTGAACGTCGTTATGCTAAACCTCATTTAAACTCTTCCGATTTAGGATTTTTTGCTGCTGAACGTGCCATCAATGATGCTGGAATTAATCCTGAAACCTTAGATTACATTATAGTTGCACACAATTTTGGTGATGTAAAACACAACACCATTCAAAGTGATGTTATCCCCTCGTTAGCGGCTCGCATAAAACACAGTTTACGTATAAAAAATCCAAAATGTGTAGCATACGATATTCTCTTTGGATGCCCAGGTTGGGTTGAAGGTGTTATTCAAGCAAAAGCATTTATTAAATCAGGCATGGCAAAACGTTGTCTGGTTATTGGTTCAGAAACATTATCGCGCGTTGTTGATAAACACGATCGAGATGCCATGATTTTTTCCGATGGCGCTGGCGCAACCATTGTAGAGGCTACCGATGAGCCTGGAGGAATTCTTGCTCATGAAACAGCTAGTTTCACCTACGATGAAGCCTACTTTCTATATTACGGGAATTCCAATAATCAATCCTTAGATAAAGATACCCGTTACATTAAAATGGATGGGCGAAAAATTTATGAGTTTGCACTAACTAATGTCCCTAAAGCTATGCAAAGCTGTTTGGATGCTAGTGGTGTAGATATTACTCAGGTAAAAAAAATATTTATTCATCAGGCTAATGAGAAAATGGACGAAGCCATTCTGAAACGATTTTACCGATTATATCGCACAGAAATCCCGGAACATATTATGCCTATGAGTATTCAAACATTAGGTAATAGTTCGGTAGCTACAGTACCAACCTTATTTGATTTGGTAAGAAATAATAAATTAGAAAACCATAGCCTTAGCAAAGGTGATGTTATTATATTTGCAAGTGTGGGTGCAGGTATGCACATTAACGCCATTGTATACAAATATTAATATCACCGCAAAAGCGGAAACCAAAAATGTACGAAAACACATTTCCTAACAAACGCTTTAAACATACGCTGGAGTTTCTTCAAAAACATATTTCAACTACTGAACATATTTTAGATTTAGGGGTAACAAATCCGTTTTCTGAAATCATGACACAACAAGGCTATACCGTTGAAAACACAAAAGGAGAAGATTTAGATATCGATACTTCAACTATTGAAAATTCTCCAGCCGATGTGGTTACTGCATTTGAGATATTTGAACATTTATTATCGCCATTTACAGTTCTTAAATCCATTAAAACCAACAAACTAGTAGCTAGTGTCCCTCTTAAATTATGGTTTTCGTCTGCTTACAGAAGTAAAACAGACATGCTCGACAGACACTATCATGAATTTGAAGACTGGCAATTCGACTGGTTGCTGGAAAAAGCAGGCTGGAAAATAATTGAACGCAAAAAATGGACGAATCCGACAAAAAAAATAGGTATTCGCCCTATTTTACGTTGGTTCACCCCAAGATATTACATTGTTTATGCCGAAAGGGTTTAAATTTAGTTTATTAAAATACCACTAGTGAATTTTTACATCATCATACCAGCTCATAATGAAGCTGATTGCATCGAACAAACTTTAGATTCGTTAGCAAAACAAACCCTTTTACCAAAAAAAGTAGTAATAGTTAACGATAATTCTACCGATAATACGCAACAAGTTGCTGAAGCTTTCGCTGAAAATCATACTTGGCTGGAACTTATTAATTCAAAATCCAGTGATAAACACTTGCCTGGTTCCAAAATCATCAATGCATTTTACAAAGGCTACGAGGTTCTGGATGAAGACTACGATATCATTTGTAAATTTGATGCCGATTTAATTTTTCCTGAAAACTATTTAGAAAAGATAGCAGATCATTTTAAACATGACTCTAAACTCGGTATGGCAGCTGGATTTTGCTACATTGAAAAAAACAACCAATGGGTATTGGAAAATTTAACCAACAAAGACCATATACGTGGCGCTTTAAAAGCCTATACTAAATCTTGTTTTTTGCAAATAGGTAAATTAAAACCATCAATGGGATGGGACACCGTTGATGAACTTCTAGCCAAATATTATGGCTGGTCCATTCTAACCGATGACTCGTTGCATGTAAAGCATTTAAAACCTACTGGTATTAGTTATAATAAAGCCTCTAAATACCTACAAGGTGAAGCGATGTACAAAATGCGATACGGTTTCACAATCACCTTAATTTCAGCTCTAAAATTAGCTTACAAAAAGAAAAGCCTTGCTTTATTTCGAGATTATATGGCAGGTTATTTTAAAGCTAAAAACAATAAGACTGAACCCCTTGTTTCTGCTGAAGAAGGTAAATTTATTCGTGATTTACGTTGGAAAGGTATGCTTAATAAATTAGCATAATTAGAAAGCTGAGTTAATGACTTTGGTTATTTCTATTAAAACCATTAAATTGTCATTCTAAACTCTTCAAAGCATACCATGAAAACTTTAAGCTTTATTTTACTCATGGGTACTGGAATTTTCCTTTTAACTAAAGAAGATTCTAAACCCGAAGTGATAGAGATACAAGAAATTCCAGCCAAGCAAACTTGTATTTCTCCTAACAGCAAAAGCGGCGAAACGCATGAACATCAAGGTTGTTGTATCAGCTCTGGCAGGGCTTCCTATATTTTAGGCAACATTGATAAGGAATAAAGCAAAAAATTCAAATTTTTGTATTTACGTATTACAAGAAACTTACTAGATTTAATAACAAAAGGCGTAAAATACATTTTACACCTTTTTTAATATTAAACCATTATTCTGTTAATAGTTTATAATAAGTCGCTTAACAACATACTCTCCCGTTTTTAAATCGGAAACTTTTAAAAAGTAAATTCCATTTTCATACGAGCTCACATCTAACATGGCCTTCTTTTGTAAACTACCTAAATTTTTATTTATTAGTTGTCCATTTTGTAAAGTAAACATACTCAAATTAACCGATTTATTCGTAAAACCAGAGTAATTAACAATTACTGAACCTTTTGTTGGATTTGGGTAAACCGCCACCTTACTTGAAGTTGCGGTATTTCTTTCTACAGTAATAGAATTCGATAAACTGAAACACCCCGATAAACCAGACACCAGATGATCCCCTTCTTCGGGAGGTGTTAACCCTTCTAAAGTTCCATTATAACTTAAATGCCAAACCAAGCAATTTCCTGCATCAGCTTCATCGAAATTTACGTCAGAAAAGTTTTCTGGTAATCCTAAAATAATGGTACCGTCTGCATTAGTAACAACCCAAGCGGAGTTTTCACCCACATTCCCCTCTAAAGCTATGCCATCTTCAGGTATGTTATCTTCCGAACCATCGCCCACCGTAAAGCTAAACGTGTTCTCTTCTCCCCCGGTTATGGTTCCGCCGGCAACTTCATTTCTAATCACAGTTATGGCATTAGATAAAGCAAAACAACCAGATAATGCAGATACGTTATTCCCGACTTCTGCTCCAATTAATCCATCTTCGAAAGCGATATGCCAAATTAAACAGGTTCCGTCTCCCGCGCCTTCCAAATCGAAAGGAGGTCCTTCAGGCAGTGCTAATATTTCAGGATCTTCGCCATTATTAGTAATCACCCAAGCCATATTATCCCCTAATAAATCTCCAGTCACATCAACATTAAAGGCATCACTAACTCCATCACCAGCGCAAATTTCAATTTCTATGCCTCCATCATTTTCTATAGCAATGCTTCCCGCATTTACACCATTTCGTATAACCGTAATTGGATTAGAAAGATCGAAACATCCAGTTAAATCATTTGCATTAGTTACCCCTTCTAAACTCACGTTTTCCGCATAGCTTAAGTGCCAGATTAAACAAACGCCATCGCCTGCTCCTTCTAAATCGAAACTATTAGTATTTGAAGTATCTAAAATATTTGCATCTTCGTCGGTAACTACCCAAATCATATCAGGCCCTTCTGCACCGGTTAAAGTGACTTCAAATAAATCGGAAACACCATCGCCTGCACAAATTTCAATTTCCGTTGCACCATCATTAAGCGAAATTTCACCACCTTCAGGTTGTTGAATTCGTTTTACTTCGATATAATTAGATAAGTCGAATTTTCCTTTTATATCATTCAGATTTAATGTGAATTTTCCTTGTCCTGAGGGATCTATTAACGGTTTAATGCCATTGTACGACAAATGCCATATTAAACAAATTCCTGTTCCGGAATCATCAAAATCTACTTCGGAGGGATGATTAGGCAGCGCTAAAATATTATGTTCTTCGTCTGTAATAATCCATTGCTTTATGCGACCTGAAGCATTATGGACTTCAACATCCACCATATCTGGCACACCATCGCCCACACAAAGTTCGGCATACATTGAACCATCGGAAAACATAATCTCACCACCATAAACTGTAGCATTTTCGTTAGCATTTGTATTTTGAGCGGCAACATTACCAGAAACTGCTAAAAGCACAATTATTAAAATGAGGTAGGAAACAACTTTTAAGGAAATCAGATTTGGGACGGCTATGTATTTGTTTTTCATAACACTCTGATTTTTATATTTATACCATTAGAAGGTACAAAAAACAATTGACAAAACTAAACCTAATATATGAACATCATAATTCGTCGTTAATCCGTAAAAATCCAATCGCTTATATGAATTTCCGATTCCAATTTTTTTTCAATTCCGTCGTCTAATTGCGGGAAAAAATCAATTCCGGTTAACTTCTCAATAGTATCTACCTTAACCACAAAATCATATAACGGTTTATTCGAACTTTGATTAGGCATTAAAAAACCTATCATTTTTGGTTCACCCGAATTCACATCAATTATTACTTTATAAAAGTACTCTGGCACAGCAACGTTTTCGGTTCCTATGGTTTTTAATCCTAGTTGAAGGACACCACCTGTAACTACAAAAACACCATTGTATTTACTAGCCCAATAACGAACTTTTTGCTCTAGTGTATTCCAAACGCCTGCATTAAAATCATGGTCTTGCGGACTTATATTGCTGGTTAAAAACGTTTCATCATAGGCTTGCTTACTATATCGCTTATCTCCTGCCGGACATAAGTGTCCACGACCGTAACCTGAGTTTTTATAATTACGCCAACTTGCCGCTCCTGTTTTTACAGCATCATCAATTTCAAAATAAGGCCTATCGAAATTAGATTTAGATAAGTGTGTTTTCTTTAACTCATAAGCTACCCATTCTGCCTGTTCGTAAGCTTCATTATAACTTAACGAATATCCATCGTGATGTATAACTTGTCCGGTTGTACTTGTTGGCAAAAAATATTCGTTTGTGTTTGGTTTTATAGTAGCACCTTCCTTTACAATTTCTGCCTGTTCTTCAACCTTTAAAATATGTTCATAGCCGTAAACAATTATAACCAAAATAACTGCTAAAAGTGTATATGTTGTTTTTCTTTTCAAACTAATCTAAAACAAACTCTAATGGTTTTCCAATAATAGCTCCGTTAGGAAAACTAATGTCTAGAAGCGCCGAAATGGTTGGAGCAATATCTGTAATTTCAGTCTTCTCAAAGGTTTGTCCGTGTTTAATACCCTTACCAAAAAACAATAAAGGCACATGCGTATCGTAATCAAAACCCGAACCATGTGTTGACCCAGTATGTCCGTAAGAAATATAAGCTGCCTTATAATCAAAAAGTACATCCCCTGACCGTTTTTGATTAAACCCTTTTTGCAACAGCGCTTCTATTCCCATAGGAAATGCCGTTGTTGCCATAGTTGTAGCAGAATAGGCTTTATCGATATGCTGATACGTTATCAGTTCATTAACCAGTTCTTCCTGAATATCTTGTAAATTAAGGTCTAAATCTGCTATTTTTTCTCGGTCTAAAAACACTTGATTATTACTAACATTTTCGATTAAATTTGCTCCATATTTCTTCTGAAGAAAATTGGACATTTGCTCCTTTTCTGATTGAGCATTCACGTAACCTGCAGGTATTTTTACACTTTGCAAATATGCAGGCACATCTACCGCCGCGTGGTCGGCCGTTAAAAACACTGTGTAATTTCCTTTTCCAACTTTATCATCAAGCGCATTAAAAAAACGCTCTAAATCGAGATCTAAACGAATGTAAGTATCTTCAATTTCCTTTGAATTCACGCCAAAATTATGCCCTACATAATCGGTACTGGAAAAACTTACCGTTAAAACATCGGTATAATCGTCTTGTCCCAATTGTTCTCCTGCTAACGCTGCAATGGCAAAATCGGCAACAATACTGTTACCATATGCGGTGGTTTTTAATATTTCGAATCCGCCGTTTTGGTCTTTTAATACGTCTAAATCGTAAGGAAAAGTAGCCGATTCTTTACCTTTAAAACCTCCTTCAAAATTATTTAAATCGCTCCCGCTTTCAGTATAAGTTTCAATATCGTAATAAGTATTCCAAGGTTTAAAATACGATTCGGCGATATCGGATGAATTAAAATCTATAACCCATTGCGGCAATTCATTCATGTAATAAGTACTTGTAATAAAATCGCCTTGATCTTTCCCATAAAACCAATAGGCTGCATTTGCCGAGTGCCCTGCTGGTAAAATAGCACCTCGATCTTTAACAGATATACCTATCGATTTACCCCTCATTTGTGTAAACAACCTATTTTCGTCGGCAAACGTCGTTGTGGTCATTCGATGCGGAGACATTTTTCCTGCATCGCTTCTAGTACCAACAGATTCTACACTATCATCTCCTGCACAGTACACATTTTTCTTAATTTCCTTATCGTACCATCCATTAGATATTATGCCATGATACTTTGGCGTGGTTCCGGAAAAAACTGAGGCATGACCAGGAGCCGTTTTAGTAGGCACATAATTAAAATGATTATTTTTACAATTATATCCTTCATTCATCATTCGTTTAAATCCGCCCTCACCATACTTTGTATAAAAGCGTGTTAAATAATCGTAACGCATTTGGTCTACAACAATGCCTACAATTAATTTTGGTTTATTAGTAAAATAATAATCATTTTGTGTGCTGGCAGGCAAATCTCTCGATTGTTCCTGCGCTTTGCAACTTAAAACTAAAGTAACCGCGAATAATAAAGTGAAAATTTTGTTCATTATATATTTTTTATAAAGATGCCAAAAATAGTTATCAAATAAAATCATAATTTAAATTTAACGTTAAATACCTGTTACTTTTTTTTACTTTAGCACTATTAATTTTTCATATGACTTATCTACACAATATTGGCGCATACTTTTTAATGGTTATTAATATGTTTCGCAAACCAACAAAGTGGTCGGTAATGAAAACATTAATCTTAAAAGATATTGATGATTTGATTATAGGCTCTCTTGGTATTGTAGCTTTTATTTCATTTTTCGTTGGTGGCGTAATAACCATTCAAACGGCATTAAACATAGATAACCCATTAATCCCTCCTTCATTAGTTGGTTTTGCTACCCGACAGTCGGTAATATTAGAATTTGCACCTACATTCACCTCCATAATTATTGCTGGTAAAGTAGGTTCTTTTATAACTTCCAGCATAGGAACAATGCGCGTTACCGAACAAATTGACGCCTTAGAGGTTATGGGTATTAACTCTTTAAATTATTTAATATTTCCTAAAACCGTCGCTTTATTACTGTATCCCTTTGTGATAGCAATTGGTATGTTTTTAGGTATATTAGGAGGCATGGCAGCCTGCGTGTTTGGAGGTTTTAGTTCTCTAGAAGATTTTATAATTGGTATTCAAACCGATTTCACCCCTTTTCATGTGACCTATGCGTTTATTAAAACTTTTGTATTTGCATTTGTTTTAGCTACGATTCCTTCTTTTTATGGTTATTATATGAAAGGCGGTGCTTTAGAAGTAGGCAAAGCCAGTACAACATCGTTTGTTTGGACCAGTGTGGTCATTATTCTATTAAACTATTTATTAACCCAAATGCTTTTAAGTTAATGATTGAAGTTACAGATTTACATAAATCGTTTGGCGATACCGAAATCCTAAAAGGAATAACAACAACTTTCGATAAAGGGAAAACCAACCTTATTATAGGGCAAAGTGGTTCAGGGAAAACGGTTTTTTTAAAATGTTTATTAGGACTTTTCGAATATGAACAAGGCTCTATTGCTTACGACGGGAAAATTTTTTCAAAACTTTCCGACGCTCAAAAACGTGATTTACGTGCCGAAATTGGAATGGTATTTCAAGGCAGTGCTTTATTCGATTCTATGACTATTGCCCAAAACGTAATGTTTCCGCTAAAAATGTTTACGAAACAAAGCAAAAGCGAAATGGAAGACCGTGTTGACTTTGTATTGAAACGTGTTAACCTTGCCGATGCCCATAATAAAATGCCAAGTGAAGCTTCAGGTGGTATGCAAAAACGTGTCGCTATTGCTCGTGCTATCGTAAACAATCCAAAATATTTATTTTGCGACGAACCAAACTCTGGTCTTGATCCCAAAACATCCATGGTAATTGATAATTTAATTCAGGAAATTACCGACGAATATCAAATAATTACTGTAATTAATTCGCACGACATGAATTCTGTAATGGAGATTGGTGAAAAAATCGTTTTTCTAAAAAATGGCTATAAAGAATGGGAAGGTTCTAAAGACACCATATTTAAAACAGATAACAAATCGGTAACCGATTTCGTTTATTCGTCTAATTTATTCAAAAAAGTAAGACGTATGTATATTGAAGAACATCAATAAGGATTAATCTTTTTACTTTTGAACACGTTTTATTCCATTATAAAAGAACACTTCGGAGAACTAACTGAAGAAGAATTTCAAATACTTAATTCATTTTTTTATTCGGAAACACTATCCAAGAACGATTTCTTTACACAAAGTGGCAGCTATTGCAAAAAACTTAGTTTAGTAAAAACGGGATTCCTACGCATTTATGCTCTATCAGAAGGCAAAGAAATAACACACTGGATTTCTACCCCAGATTATTTCATTACCGAAATTTCCAGCTTCTTTTTTAACCAGCCAAGCCGATGGTATATCCAAGCCTTAACGCCCGTAGAACTATTAACTATCGACAAACAAAACTACAATAAACTCTGCGAATCTGTTCCTAAATGGAAAGATATTGAAAGTCAGTTTATAGCCAAATGTTTTGCTATCTTAGAAAATCGCGTTTTTACCCATCTATCTATGAGTGCCGAAGAAAGGTATCATTTGTACTTTCAAGAAAATAAAGCACTTTTTAATCAGGTGTCATTACAATATCTGGCGTCTGTATTAGGAATGACTCCAGAAACTTTTTCACGCATTAGAAAACGACATTCTGAAAACCCTTGATTTTTATCAAGAATTATGCGCTTTGTTTTATTCAATTTTGTCTTAATTAAAAACAGGAATTATGACAAAAGAGATAAAAACTGAAATAACCATTAATGCTAATCCCGAAACCATCTGGAATATTTTAATTCATCAGGAAACATATCCCGACTGGAATCCTTTTATTAAAAAGCTAGAAGGTAAACTTGAAATTGGAAATAAAATTGAAGTTGTTATTCAACCTGAAAACGCATCGAAAATGACATTTAAACCCAAAATTTTAAAATTTGAACCCAATAAAACGCTTCAATGGAAGGGCATTTTTTTAATGAAAGGTTTGTTTGACGGAACGCATACCTTGAAACTCACCGACAACAAAAACGGCACAACAACTTTTAAGCACACTGAACTTTTTAAAGGTGTACTGGTTAAATTTTTCAATTTGGAAAATACCCGAAAAGGATTTGAAAAAATGAATTCGGAGCTTAAAAGATTATCCGAAAACTCTAAATAACATTAAGCTATTTAGTTTTGTCTGGTTACCACCAAACTATCCAATTTGTATTTTTGTTTAAGCCACTTTTCTAAATTCTCTTGTTTTTTAGCAATATCCTTTTCTTTTATTTTTGAAGTATTCCATTTCGCTGTAATAACCGATAAAGTATCTATTTTATTGAAATTTGAGGTAATGACACTTGAATAGGACAAATTTTCTACGCCTTCATAAAGGATTTTAACTTCTTTGGTTAGTTCGTCAAAAGGTATTTGTAAGCTTTCTAATTTTTCTAAACTCTTAACTTTTCCTTCAAGAAATACAATTTTTTGGGTTTGCGACAACAAATCGATAGAATCCCGATAACGTATCTGCTCCATATATTTCAAATTATCAAGATTCTTACTTTTATTCTGATTAAAAATAAGATTACACCTTGTTAAACCATCATATTTTGCCATTCTATCTTTTAACAAAGCAATCGTGCTTTCAGGCACTTCATCTAGCCCAAATGTATTTAATTCTATCACCGACGGACTTGCCTTGTCTTCTGAATATCTGTACGAGGCGTTTTTTCTAATATACTCGGCATGAGGTAAGGTGGTTAATTCCCGATTTATAAAATTACGTGCATCGACTTCAAAACGACTTTGTTGCAAAACATTTACAAACGTCCATATTGCCGGCACCATAACTACGATAGCAAGCGTCATAGCTAAGCGGCTTATACGGCGACGTCTTGCCGAATTTGCATAACGCAACATTGGGAATTTTAGCACTTTTAAAACTAAAAAAGTAGCTAAAGCGATAAATATCGTGTTAATAATGAATAGATATAACGCACCTAAAGCGTATCGCATCCCTTTGGCAAACTCTTCGTCGATAGCCACAGACAAACCATAACCTACAGTACAAAGAGGCGGCATTAAAGCTGTTGCAATTGCTACACCAAAAATAACTGAAGCGATAGTCCCTCTTTTGGTTCTTGCTATAATTAAAGCGGAACCACCAAAAAAAGCAATTAACACATCTCGAATATCGGGCTTAGTACGCGCCAGTAATTCCGAAGATTCTTCACTTAATGGAAAAAACCAGAAAAACAAAAATGCAGTAAAAACACTTAAAACAATCATTACCCCGAAATTAACCATCGATTTTCTGAGGGTATCAATATCATTAATCGCTACCGATAAACCAATACCTAAAATAGGTCCCATTAATGGAGAAATTAACATGGCACCGATTACAACTGCTGTAGAATTTGCATTTAAACCAATTGATGCGACAAATATGGAACAAACTAAAATCCAGGCTGTAGCACCTTTAAACGGAATATCATTTTTTATAGCCTGCATAGTCGCCTCTCTATCCGTATCATCACGAAAGTCTAGTAACTCACTAAAAAAACGTTTTATGCTTAACAGAAGCCCCTGAGCATCTTTCTTAACGGCTTCCTTTGTTTCTTCTACAATTTGTTCTTTTTTATGTTCTTCTTCAGAAAAATTGAATTTATTTTCTTCCATTGGTTATATATTCCTAGTGCCATACTAATATAAAAAATAAATGGTTTGGTAATTAATCTTTTCAATTAAAAACCAAACCACATAAAAATTTTAAATAGTAACCTGTTATCCGTATTGCTCTCCAAAGGTATCCTTTACCTTTTTAAGCACCTGTTTAATATCTTGTTCCTTGGTTTTTGGATAAATTAACAAAACATCATCTTTATCTACAATGATATAATCACTCAAGCCATCGACAACTACTATTTTGTCTCCTTTTGTTCTAATCATATTTCCCGAAGCATCTTGAGCAAGAGTCCTGGCGTGAACAACAGCATTATTATCATCATCTTTGTTTAGCTTTTCGTATAAGCTTCCCCAAGTCCCTAAATCATTCCAATCGAAACCAGCAGCAATAACATAAACATTGTTTGAACGCTCCATTATGGCATAATCGACTGATATATTCTCAGCCAAAGGATAGTTTTGTTCAATAAAGCCTGATTCTTTGTCGGTGTTATACATGGGAATTCCATTTTCGAATAATGTATATAAATCTGGCTGATTATTTTTAAAAGCAGCAATAACGCTCTTTACACTCCACATAAAAATTCCGGCATTCCATAAAAAGTTACCTTGGGCTATAAATGCCTTGGCTGTTTCGAAATCTGGTTTTTCTCTAAACTGATTTACCTTTTTTATAGCATCGGTACTGTTTTTATCGAACTCTATATAGCCATATCCAGTATTTGGAAATGTTGGCTGAATACCAAGTGTCATGAGCGCATCATTTTTTTCACAAAATTTAAATGCCTGTTCTACGTTTTCACTAAAAGTAACCTCATCTTCAATCCAGTGATCACTTGGAGCTACAATCATAACGGCATCTGGATTTTCTTTATGAATTTTCAAAGAAGCATATAAAATACATGGAGCCGTATTACGCATCGCTGGTTCTAAAACAACCTGACGTTCTGTTAATTGAGGTAACTGCTCAAAAACCAAGTCGTTATATCGCTCGTTTGTTAATATGAATATGTTTGCCTGTGGAATAAGTCTTGCTAATCGTTGAAATGTTTTTTGGATAAGCGTATCTCCACTCCCCAACATATCGTGAAATTGTTTTGGAAAAGTTTCTGTACTAACCGGCCAAAATCTTGACCCTACGCCTCCAGCCATTAAAATAGCATAATAATTTTTGTTCATGGTTGTTTGTTTTTCTGGATAATCTTCAATTAACTGAAAATCATCTCATCTATTATATTTAGTTTCAACTTGACTCCTTTAAGTAAACCATTGAAACACTGTATTTTCATTTAATTTTTAGTTAAATCCTTTAATTTATATTCAATAATTCTACTTCGGCATTCGGATTAAATAAATACAATCGACCTGTTTTAACTTCTACACATTCAAAACGCTTGATACGCTTACCTCCCTTTTTAAAAACACGACCGTTATATAATTTAAAGATTCGTCCTTCTGGGATTTCAAAAATATATGTTTTGTCTGATGGGGCATCAAACTGTTTTAAAGCATGTGCCAGTTCTACATCGGTATCGCTCGAGGCTCTCGGGTTTTTAAAATGTCTTGCTAAAAGTGGCAATAAATGCTCAGGGAAAATTTCAGGATTTAAAAAAGAAAGCATTATATGTTGAAATGTTCTCTTCCACTCTTTTCCGTGCGGCTTTATTGATACACCATAATTCTTATACGTTTCGAAATGCGCTATTTCATGAATTAGCGTTATTAAAAACCGGTATTGATTAAGATTTGAATTAACAGTAATTTGATGCTTACCGTTAGGTAATTTCATATAATCACCGTGACGAGTTTTGCGTTCCCTCTTGACTTTAACCACCAAATTGTCATGATCTAATAGGCTTAAAACTTGAGACACCGCATGAACCGGAATGTAATCTTGAAGCTTTTCTCGCATATACACAAATGTAAGGTAATTATTCTAAATACCCATTTTCACTTATAGAGGAATCATATTTTGAAGTTCAGCCATGGTTTTAAAAGTTTTGGTTGCTAATCCATCCAAATCATTGTAATAATCATGCTCGGTATAACCAAACACATCAAAACCTCCTTTTTTAGCCGCCATCACCCCTAACTTACTATCTTCTATAACCAAACAATCCTCTGGCTGAAATCCCATTGTTTGAGCAGCTAATAAGAAAACATCTGGTTCGGGTTTCCATTTTTTAATGGTATAACAACTAAATATTTTTCCTTCAAACTGTTCTAATAATCCAACCAGTCCTAGATTTAAACGAATTTTTTCTACGGTACCGCTAGAGGCCACGCAAAACGGAATGTTTAATTTAGCGATAATCGCCTTTACTCCATCTATTGGTTGCACCGATGCTTTAAAACGCCTATCCAATTCACTTCTATAATCTGTTTCAAATGATTCGGGAACCGGCTCCTGCACAACCTTTTTTATAAGATTTAAACAATGCTGAAAATGACTTCCTTTAAAATATTTCATAGCATAATCTAAATCGATATTTGCACCATATTCGTTAGCCATATCGACTAATAATTGATTGCTAGTTACTTCGGTATCCACCAAAACACCATCGCAATCAAAAATAATACACTTATATTGTTTCATTTATATTTAATAAATTTTTGAGGAAAACTTTTGTAAACTAAGGCGTAGAGCTAGATACTTGTAACAATTTCCCATTATAGTATTTCTGCCCCGTTAAAGCAAAACTCATAATATATTCGGCCATTTCTAGTGCTGTGGTTGGTGCTTTATAACCAGGAAAAGCTTCCTCTAACATTTCAGTTTGAACAGCGCCTAAGGCCAATACATTAAAAGAAATTCCGGATTCTTTATATTCTTCTGCTAATAATTCGGTTAACGTAATAACCGCTCCTTTACTACTGCTATAAGCTGCTAACCCTGGAAATTTCATACTACCTTGTACGCCTCCCATCGAACTAATGGTTACTACATGACTTTGAAGTTTCATAAATGGTAATACGACACGCGTAAGCTCTGCCACACCAAATACATTCGTTTTATAAACCGCTTCGAAATCTGTCATACTTATTTGCGAAAATGGTTTATTAACCAACATACCAGCGTTGTTAATTAAAATATCAACTTGTTTCCAGTTTTCCGATATAAAGGTTTCTACAGACTGGTAAGCTTTAGGGTTATTCAAATCGAATGAAAATGCGGTAACCCCCATCAAGTTTAATTCTACAACAGGCGTTTCGTTTCTTGAAAGTGCCAAAACATTATGGCCAGCTTGCGCAAATAATTTTACTAATTCAAAACCAATTCCTCGACTCGTTCCAGTTATAATAATATTCTTCTGCATAGGTTTTATTTGTGTTTAAAGATAAAAAAGTTCATTTCTGTATTAAAATTTAAAACCGATTATTATTGAAACCAATTGAATTACAACGATTAAAATTGCATAACTAATTAATAATCATTACTTTAAATTAAAATTTTAACCCATGCCTATATTTATGGATCGCCACGATGTGTCGGAACACGTTTCGGCCGAGGTGTTGGCAGAAATACATCAGGAAGACTTAAAAATTGAACACGAATATGGTTGCCGCGGATTTACCTACTGGTTCGACAATAAACGAAAAAACGTGTTTTGCCTAATTGAAGCTCCAAACAAAGAAGCCATTGTTAAGATGCACAGGCAAGCTCATGGCGATGTTCCTAATACCATTATAGAGGTTGAAGCTAGCCTAGTGGAGTCGTTTCTAGGCCGCATTTCGGATCCTGAAAACACGAATAATTCTTCTCTGAATATAATAAATGACTCGGCATACAGAATTTTAATGTACATAAGTTTTTATCGAAATCCCAGCTCAAATGGTTATGGCTTTCAAGAAACTTTGAAAACTTTAGACCACCATATCACAAAACTCATTAACACTAAACATGGCAATATTGTAAAAAAAGATAAACACGGTTATTTAATATCTTTTAAATCGGTTATAAACGCCATAAATACTGTGGTAGAAATCGAATCGAAAATACGCAACAATTTACCAATGTCGAATACATATTTAAAAATAGCTGTTGCGTCTGGCGAACCTGTAACCAGCAAACCTCAAATTTTTGAAGATGTCATTACACTTATTAACAGGATGTGCGAATCCATAAATTCGGACATTACTATATCATATGAAGTAAAACAACTTTATGAAAGTGAAACACTCGAACCCTTACCTTTAAATAAAACTATTAGAGCTTTAACCCCTGTTGAAGAAAAGTTTCTTATGCTTTTTATGGATAATATTGAAAATAGCTGGCATAATCCGGAAGTTAGCATAGAGGCTTTAAGTGAAAGTTTGGGGTATAGTAAATCTCAGTTATATAGAAAAGTAACAGCACTTACAGGTAAGTCTCCCAATTCGTTTTTAAGAGATTATAGATTAGAAAGAGCTGTGCGACTTATGGACAATCAAGAGGGAAATATTTCAGAAATAGCTTTCGAAACAGGCTTCAATAGCTTAGCCTATTTTTCGAAGTGCTTTAAAAACAAATACAATATGCTACCTTCAAAATACACGCAATAAAATATAAATCGCTTTTTATCAATGAGTTAAAATTACTAGCTTTTGAATTATTTGTGCAAATTAAACTCATAATATGACTGTAACTTTGGGGAACAAACTAAATGTTTAACCCTAAAACCAATATTTATGAAAACTATTAAATTTGTTTTACTTCTAGCCCTAGCCCTTACATCAACTCATATGTTTGCTCAAGGCAAATCGGTTGCTGAGGTCTTAAGAGCGGACACCAACTTAAAAAGCCAAAACATGTATGTTATAGAACGTATTATACCCGATTTAGGCAATTGGTCTACCGAAGATTTAAAATCGGCCTCTATAACCTCGTGTAGCGTATTAAAAAAAATGGGGCCCAAAATTACATGGCTGCATAGCTACGTAACTGGCGATAAAATGTACTGTGTATATTTAGCTGAAAATGCTGATTTAGTTAAAGAGCATGCCGAAAAAGGAGGGTTCCCAGTGAATTCTGTTGCCAAAGTTTCAACAGTCATAGACCCAACAACATCAGGAGAAACCTTTTAATACCAACGTTATGCCAAAATATGTAATCGAGAGAACATTACCCGGAGCGGGAAATCTTTCTCAAGACGAATTAAAATCAATTTCTAAAACGTCTTGCAATGTTTTACAAAACTTAGGACCTGAAATAAATTGGGTACACAGTTATGTTACTGATAATAAAATTTATTGTGTGTATATTTCACCTAACAAAGAACTCATTGCGGAACATGCCAAACAAGGCGGTTTTCCTGCAGATTCAATTAGTGAGGTTTCTACAATAATAGATCCTGTAACATCGGAGTAATGCACGAACCCAAAAATTAAAAAGCCTAATTCACAATGTGAAGTAGGCTTTTCGATTTATATTATATAACTAAACTCTGAATTAAATTATTCAGAATATTTACTACACTAACATTGTAATAGGATTTTCAATATATCCTTTTAAGGTTTGCAGGAATTGTGCTCCTGTTGCACCATCAATGGTTCTATGGTCACAAGCTAAGGATAATTTCATAGTGTGCCCAACAACAATCTGTCCGTTTTTAACCACTGGTTTTTCAACAATATTCCCTACAGATAAAATTGCTGAATTAGGCTGGTTGATAATAGAAGTAAATGTATCAATTCCAAACATTCCTAAATTAGAAACAGTAAATGTACTACCCTCCATTTCCTGAGGCGTTAATTTTTTGTTTCTAGCTTTGCCCGCAAGATCTTTAACGGCAGCTCCTATTTGTGGTAAGGTTTGCTCGTTTGCAAAACGCACTACAGGAACTACTAGACCATCTGGCACAGCCACAGCAACACCTATATGTACATGGTTATTTAATCTCATTTTATCAGCAAACCACTGCGAATTAACCTGAGGGTGCTGTTTTAATGCTAGAGCACATGCCTTAACAACCATATCGTTGTACGATATTTTTGTGTCAGGTATGGTATTGAATTGTGTACGGAATGCCATAGCGTTTTCCATATCAAACTCTACACTCAGGTAATAATGTGGTGCTGAGAATTTAGAGTTTGTTAATGCCTTAGCAATTGCTTTACGCATTTGCGAATTCGGCACATCTTCAAAATCTTCTTGTCCTGCTGGTACAAATTTTCCAACGGCAGCAGCACCTTGAGCAGGTTCATAATTTTCTACATCATACTTTACAATACGACCATTTTCACCTGTACCCTGAATTTTTGTTAAGTTAATACCTTTTTCTTCTGCCATTTTCTTAGCTAAAGGCGATACAAAAATTCGTCCGTCTTCAGTTACTGGTGTTGCAGGACGCTTTACAGGTTTTTCCGTTGCTGGGGCAGGAGCAGCCTTGGGTGCTTCTGTTTTAACTTCAGCCTTAGGTGCTTCTTCCGCTTTTGCAGCTGGAGCTTCTACTTTAAAGTTAGCAGCTACACCTGAAACATCGGTTCCTGCAGGGCCTATAATAGCTAATAATGAATCAACTTTTGCAGATTCACCTTCTTGTAAACCGATATGTAAAAGCGTTCCTGACTGGAAAGATTCAAACTCCATGGTGGCTTTATCGGTTTCAATTTCGGCTAGTATATCACCTTCCGAAACTTCATCACCAACTTTCTTCAACCAAGTAGCGACTGTACCTTCTTCCATAGTATCACTTAAACGAGGCATAGTAACCACAATAACTCCTTCAGGTAATTCTACTGACTCAGCAGCTTCTTCTTTTGATTCTGCAGGAGCAGCCTCAGTTTCCGTTGAAGTTTCCTCTTTAGCAGGAGCTTCGGAAGAACCTCCACTTAAAAGTCCTGAGATATCCTCACCTTCCTCACCAATAATGGCTAACAACTCATCTACTTTGGTTGTTTCACCTTCCTGAACCCCAATATGAAGTAACGTTCCTTCATTAAAAGATTCAAATTCCATGGTGGCTTTATCGGTTTCTATTTCTGCTAATATGTCTCCTTCTTCAACCTTATCACCTACTTTTTTTAACCAAGTGGCGACAGTTCCTTCTTCCATTGTATCGCTTAAACGCGGCATATTTACTACTATAGCCATATTTTATAATTTATGTTGAATAAATGGATAATCTTCTTGTTCGTAAACGACATCGTACATAACATTCTTTTCTGGCCATGGCGACTCTTCTGCAAATTTTTCACATTCAGAAACACGGTCTTTTACGCGCTTATCGATAACTTTAATTTCGTCTTCGGTAGCATAACCCTTTTCAAGAATAACGTCTTTTACTTGAGTAATTGGATCTATTTTCTTGTACTCTTCAACTTCCTCTTTCGTTCTATAATGTTGAGCATCACTCATTGAGTGTCCTCTGTAACGATAAGTTTTAAGTTCCAAGAAGGTTGGACCTCCACCTTTTCTAGCACGCTGAATAGCCTCATCAAAAGCTTCTGCCACTTTTATAGGATTCATACCATCAACTGGAGCACTAGGCATGTCGTAACCTAAACCTAATTTCCATACATCGGTATGATTTGCGGTACGCTCTACAGAAGTTCCCATGGCATATCCGTTATTTTCACAAACAAATACTACAGGTAAGTTCCAAAGCATAGCTAAGTTAAAGGTTTCATGTAACGACCCTTGACGCGCAGCTCCATCACCAAAACAACATAAAGTAACTGCATCGCTACCGTGATATTTATCTCCAAATGCTATACCAGCACCTAAAGGAATTTGCCCTCCTACGATACCATGACCACCATAAAAACGGTGTTCTTTTGAAAAGATATGCATAGAGCCTCCTAAACCTTGAGAGGTTCCGGTACCTTTACCATATAATTCAGCCATAACACGTTTTGGATCTACACCCATTCCAATAGGTTGCACGTGATTTCTATACGCTGTAATCATTTTATCTTTAGTCAAATCCATTGCATGTAAAGCACCTGCTAATACAGCTTCTTGACCATTATATAAGTGAAGAAATCCTCTTACTTTTTGTTGTATATATACTGCAGCAAGTTTATCTTCAAACTTTCTCCAGAACAACATGTCTTCATACCATTTGAGGTAAACCTCTTTTGTGATTTTTTGCATCGACTAATTTCTAGGTTTTACTTAAGCGAATTACAAAAGTAATACATTGGTAGCTATTGCAAAAACGTAAATTAATTAAAGTAAAAAAAAATGCCAAAATACAAGAACACCTAAGTCTGCTTTGCCAAATTGTTAAGATTTTAAAAAAAACACTATGTTTTTTAAAATTTCAAACGTTTAACCAACATGAAATCACTCACTTTTATAAGTTTTAAAGTACTGATTTATCAAAAAAAAAGGGCAACAAATTTTCTAAAGATTTAGACAGAGCTACATTACCTGTTGCACCCATGTAATAAATTTCAATTGGTTCTTTTTGCTTTATTTCATACTCGGCAATAGCTTGCCTACAAGCACCACATGGCGGAATAGGCGTTAACGATGGTTTATTTAACGATGTAGCTGATATTGCCATTCTTATAATATGCGCTTTTGGATACTTTGCTCCGGCATAATAGATAGCTGTTCTCTCCGCGCACAGACCTGAAGGAAAAGAGGCATTTTCCTGATTACTCCCAGTAACTATCTTACCATTATCCAACAATATAGCTGCACCAACTTGAAATTGAGAATATGGTGCATAAGCTTTTGTCCTTGCTTTTATTGCTTTATCTATTAACAAACGTATATCATCGGGCAATTCTTTAACCGAATCGAAAATAGTTAGGGTAGCTTCTATTTTTATTTCCTTCATAATGTGTAGGCCTTTTTTGTAAAACAGCCCATACAATAAAGTTAAGAAACAATTATCAACAAAAAAACTATTGCCATAGACAATAGTTTTTTCTCGTTATATTTAATTAGAAATTAATACTCCATATACTCACCTGCCCCAATATTAAAGGTAAGAGAGAAACGCAATGTACCTTCTAAAGGGCTTTGAACTTTTGAAGTTGAGAATAAATAAGATAAGTCTATATTCAATACATTGGCCTTAAATCCGGCCCCTAAGCCCATAAATTTTCGAGCCCCTTTATCCTCACTTTCATTAAAGTAACCAGCTCTAAATGCAAAAGAATCCTGATAGGTATACTCTGCACCAAGGGCCCAGGTAAATTCCTTTAGTTCTTCGCTAAAACCACCTGGAGCATCTCCAAAGGATTGAAAAATTCCTGAAAGAAAACTTACATCTTGAGATTTTCCGTCAAAAATCACCCCATTTGTATCTGAAATTTGATCTCCTAAATCGTCTACATCTTCATCGTAAACCCCATTACCGTTATTATCTGTAAACTCGAATTCCGTACCTAAAATTGGAGGGGTAGGCACTAAAAGTTTTGCAAATTCAGCAGTTACAGACACTTTATTATATTGATCGAAAATAAAATCGAATCCACCTCCTAAACGTAAGTTTGTTGGCTGAAAGTTTTCAAACCCTCCTTGATCATACTTAAATTTAGGCCCAACATTTTGAATCGCCCAACCAGCACGCCAGCGGCCATTAAAATCGGAATATGCCTCTTCTTCACTTTGATAATACCCCGAAATATCGACACCAAAAGTACTAGCAGGCGTTGTATCGCCATCAACACCATCTAGGCGTAAATCGGAACGCAAATAACGCATAGCTACCGACATAGCGTATTGGTCCGATAATCGTAAAGCGTATGACGCATCAATACTTAATTCGTTTGGTCGTTGTATTAAAGCTTCAGAAAACTCATCGGTAACAAATTCAATATCTCCTAAAGAGAAGTATTTAAAACTTGCAGCGAAAGCACTACGCTCATCCAGGCGGTTAAAATAAGTTAAGTTCCCTAAAAATATATCGTTAACCAACTTACTTAAATAAGGTGTATAACTTACTCCAATACCAGATTTTGTCTCCGAAAACACATATTTCGACGCATTCCATTGCTGAGAAAATGCATCAACCGAGGTAGCCACCCCCATATCTCCCATCGATGCTGCACGTGCATCGGCGGCAATTAATATGAAAGGCATTCCCGTAGTTATTACACGTGAATCGTTATTATTGGGGATTATAGTAGTTGGTGTTTGCGCACTAATATTTAATACAAATGCCAGCGCCAAAAGAAAGAATAATTGGTTTTTCATGGATTAATTTTAATTCAACAAATATATATCTTTATTAAAGTATTACAAGTTTCTCAATTTTTTCAACGGTTTTACTTAATACCTCAGATTGCACCGTGAGTTTGTAAATATAAACGCCTTTGCCAATCTTTTCTCCAAAATCATCACGTCCGTCCCAAATAATATCTCTTGACAATGTACTATTCACAACACCACCTCCAGCGGTTTGTCCATTTAATGTTCTAACGAGCTTTCCTGAAACCGTGAATATCTGTATAGAAACGTTTAAAGGTGCCGAACTATTGTGATTAAACCAAAATTCGGTATAATTTACAAACGGATTTGGGTAATTCAGCACATTTTCGATAACAAGTTCCTGATCCTCGTCGTAAACAATAAATTGAATTTCTGCTGTTGAGGAATTATTATAAACATCCCAAGCCTTCAGTGTTAAAGTATGTAAGCCAGGTTCCAGATCTCGAAACGGAAAACTTACCACACCATTAGTATATACATCTAATTCGGTTTGATAGTAATCATTTAAAATGTAGGGGTTGGTTTCATCTCCATCAATTATAGCCACAATATCATGACCAATTCCACTGGCTGTATTTATTCCATTGGCGTCTTCTAATTTAGCCAATAAGGTAGGAGATTCGTTAGTAATTCCTCCAGACACGAATGTTTCATCATTCATGAACAATGTTATTACAGGCCCTATATTATCTTCTTCGGCATTTTCGTTTATACCTCCTATTTTTATAGTATTCACACTTGCTCCTGTCTGATCGTCTAGCGAGGCTCCATTTTCTGAATAGAAACTTACTTTACCGAAACCAACGGGAATACCTATATCCTTTGGTACAATAAAATCGAATTCAAATTGACCATTTGTTACGGTGGCTTGTCCTCTAAATATTACCTCGCCCAGCGTTTTAAAATTTAATTTAACCAATTCTCCATTTAGTCGTGTGCCATCATTAGCCAATGTGGTCCTGTCGATATCTTTATCATAAATGGTGGTTGCTAAGGTTCCGTTATAATTGGATAACAGATTTCCTGACAAATCGGTTACCTCGCCGGCTAATTTCACATAACTTAATGCTTTTAGAGTATCTGTAGCTTGTGTAATTGGAACATCGTTTATTTTAGTTAACGCTACATTAGGCTTAGCAAAAGCCAATTTCATAGCTGGATCTCCAATAAAAAACACCAGTCGTCGCTGACTTTGAACTGATAAGGCGGGATCATTTTTTGTTAACCGTAAAGCCTCTGCCATAGAGGGATATTCAAAATCACTATAAGCATCATTATCACTATATGAAAACATATACTCACTTAAAATATTATTAAATGCAATAGCAAAGCTCACAAAAATTTGTCGTGTCGTTGTAATTAAGCCAACAGCTCCCGCTTCTTTATTCCAATAAGTAAACTCTCCTGCGGTTTGGCGGTATGGATTATCAAACTTGGTAAACTCACATGTTACGGTAACAAAACAGTTTAACTTATTATAATTTCTTAAAGATTCAATATCTGGTTTGGTTAAAATACGCTCCTGAGCTAAACCATCTTCTCCACCGTGCCCAAAATAATTAACCACCAAAGCTCCATTGTCTATAGCATTTAAAAATTCGGTAACCACCTGAGGATATCGATTACCACCTGCCGAGGTTTCCTGCTTAAAGGCATCGCTATGAATTTTAACAATATTCATGAATGGTTTTTCCTGGGTTACCCGGTTTCCAATATTATCGGTAGTAGACTGTAAAATGCCCTCCCAATCTTTATCCACATCATCGGAAACAACCACAAAATTATTTCTCCAGCTTCCAAATGATTCCTTTGCATAGTAGGAATCTATTTTATCTACAAGCTCTTTTGCCTGTTGCGGATTATCAGCCAAAATTCGTCCAACGGCGATATCTAATTTATCACTGGTCGCCATGGTCCCTTCGGTATCATCCATCATACCATAAAAGTCGTCGGTAATATAGGATGAAGTAAGATTGAAACTATTATAAGAATGCCATGAAGGCACAATGTTAGTATTATTTGGCACCCTATCTTTATAATCGAAAGAGCCATCTCCAAATAGACATAGATATTTTAAACGTTTTTCAGGTGAACTGGCATTATCGTAAATGTATTTTACAAAATTTCGGATAGCACCAATATCTTGATTGCCTGTACTAAATTCATTATAAATACTATTTAAACTGTACACTTTAACATTCAAATTGTATTGCCTTTGATTAATCTGAGCTAATCGTTGCGCCTGACTCATCATATTATCTGGAGCTACAATAAGGTAATCGACATCCTGAAATTCTCCCTGATCGTTTAAAAATACAGTCCCCTTTAGATTCTGATTACTTACTGAAGTTTTTGAATCAAACTTGGGTACGTAATAATCTTCGGAGGTCACCGCCACATAAGTACGTAACTCTCCTAATGCAGCAGTAAAGCTAAGGGTACTATTTCCTGCTTCATTAATAAAGTTACCCACATTATAAATATCGGTAACGTCCCATATTTCATCAATCTTACTGGCATTGGTTATTTGATACTCACCGATACCTGAAGCTGCAGTAACTAAATTATTTTTGAATGAAAATTGTTTATCATGAAATTTTAAAAGCCGCGTGGCTTCCGCCGAAATATAATCTAAATACCCTACGGCACTTGGATTTCCTTGGTTATTGTAATTAACTCTAATATTTAATTCAGAAGAATTTACTGTTATCTCATTGTTATACGAAGCGCCATTGGCTAAAGTTGGTGAGTTAGCCCCACTTATATTTAACGTCGTTAAGGTGCTCCCGTTTAATGACAGTTCCATTGAAGACGAGGAAGATGACGTAGCTGCCACAGCAACTCTTAAGGTTACTGGCTCTGAACTTACTAAATCTTCAAAATTTAAACTATAACTTCTACTTGTTGTAATGTCGAACTTATCACCAAACCAACGACGGCCTAAAAAAGCAATATTATGTTCGTCGTGTTCTATAAATTTATAATCCTGAAAGGTAGTTATAATCATATCTGCCGTTCCTTGAGGCTGGAAAAACGGCTGAATTCGCTTACCATTTCCTGAACTTACATTAATATAGTAATACGTTTTATCGGTATAACAATTTATATGAGTATTACTTTCGGTATTGTAACCTCTTGGGCCTTGCGCATAAAACAGCAAATAATCACCATTGTCCAGACTTCCATCCGACTCACCCACAAACTTAATAGCATTTTCTTGTATATCAAAAGGGTAAGGTTCAGCATTAGAAAAAGGAATCATTCGGCCGCCGTTACCAAATAATTTAATCGTCCTTGGATCGACATTATTTACATCGACACCTAAATTTTGCAAAAAATTCTTCGACAATTTAAAAACCCCAGTAGTATCTATGTAAAACTTATACCATTCACCACTCCTGAGTACCGAATTAGAAATAACCTTTGTTTGAAATATTTTACTAGAATTAGCTCTTTTTGAAACTGTTGCTCCAAAACTATAATTAAGCTGAAAGGAGATTATTTTTTTATAAGTCCCATTGGACTCTTTAATAATGGGTGATAATTGCAAAAAGGCATAACGCTTTCCTCTGGCAGCCGTATTTTTTAAACTAAATCTTAATTTTGTGGGTATTATTGTAACATCTAAATCTTTTAATTCCTGTTTGGTTATGGAAGCATAAACTACATTACTTAAGGTAGCAGAGGTTTCATTCACTAAACTATTAGATTCCCATTGAGCTACAAATTGCAAACCAGTTTCAAAGTCATAAGTAAAATTAGCAGCATTAAAAGCCGGCACTTCGAATTGATAAGTAGCGGCAGAAATACTCCGTGAAGCTTCCCAATTTAAATTAAATTGTTTTTGCTGCCCAAAACCTAATCCACTTATAAAAATTATGATAAGTAAAAATTTCTCTTTCATTGCTTTAATTAACGCTGATTACAAATATATAGTATAGCTTGAATTTACATTTTTAATAACAGTTTCAAAAATACAATAATAATTTTCGAAACTAAACGTTAATATAACACAAATCAGGATAGAAAAACCTCAAAAACATCGACGTAAGGACTAAAAAATAGGGTGAAATACACTTTTTTTTAGGTAAAATGTAAAAATTCGCTTGTATTGTAAGGTTTAATTCTTATATTGCATCACCAAAAATATTATTAGCTTACTTAAATGTATGAATATGAAAAAAGTAGTAACATTCAAAGCTTTACTAGTTTTAGCCCTAATCGCAACCATAACTAGTTGTAAAAAATCATCGAGCTCGAAAAACACTTCCAGAGCGACGGGTTGGCAAATTAACTCACGTGAAGGCGGTTTTCAATACAATACAGACTTTAAAGAACAGGAAACAGCTCCTGGTTTAGTTTTTATTGAAGGAGGAACATTTACTAAAGGACGTGTGCAAGACGATGTTATGCACGATTGGAACAACACGCCTAACCAGCAACATGTTCAATCGTTCTATATGGATGAAACCGAAGTTACGAATGCCATGTACATGGAATATCTGGATTGGATAAAACGTGTTTATCCGCCATCTGATGAAAATTTCAGAGCTATTTACCATGGTGCATTGCCAGATACTTTAGTTTGGAGAAACCGTTTAGGCTATAATGAAGTAATGACAGACAATTACTTACGTCATCCAGCTTACGGAGAATATCCTGTAGTTGGTGTAAGTTGGATTCAGGCTGTTGAGTTCGCTAATTGGAGAACCGACCGTGTTAATGAATATACATTAGAGCGTGAAGGTTACTTAAAACGTGATGCAAAAGTTACCGATGTAGGTGCAGATGCCACGTTTAATACAGATACTTATATTAATGCACCAACTTTAACTTATGGTGGTAATGAAGAAGTTATAAACCCTGATAATAGAAACAAAAGATTTGTTAGAACAGATGCCGATGGTAATGAAACTAACATTTATGCAACTAGAGAAACAGGACTTATTACACCTAAATACAGACTCCCAACTGAAACAGAATGGGAATACGCTGCTTTAGGGTTAAGTGAAATAAGAAGTTATAACTTATACCGTGGACGTAAAAAATATCCATGGGACGGCCAATATACACGTAACGGAAAACGTAAGTACCGTGGTGATCAACTAGCAAACTTTAAACAAGGAAAAGGTGATTACGGCGGAATTGCTGGATGGTCAGATGACGGTTCAGATATTACTAATGCCGTAAAATCATATGAACCTAACGATTATGGGTTATATGATATGGCTGGTAATGTTGCCGAATGGGTTGCCGATGTTTACAGACCAATTGTTGATGACGAATTTAACGACTTTAACTACTACCGTGGTAATGTATACACCAAAAATGCACTAAACGATGACGGAACAGTAAAAGTTGTTACTCCAGAAGATATTGTTTACGACACCCTATCTAATGGAAAGATTGTTGCAAGAAACCTACCAGGTGAAATTTTACAAGTACCTGTAGATGAAAATGAAACGTATTTACGTACTAATTTCGATAAGAGTGATCAAATAAACTTTAGAGATGGAGATCGACGTTCTTCACGTTACTTCGAAAGTTTTAATGACGATGAGGGTACCAACACTGGAGATGGCGTTACAAGAAAAATGTATAATTCTCCTAAAAATGTTGTAACCAGAGACTCTTTAGGTAACTTAGTTAGACAATACGACAAATCAAACAATAGAACTTCTTTAATAAACGACGAAGTTAGAGTTTACAAAGGAGGTTCTTGGAAAGACAGAGAGTATTGGTTAGACCCTGCTCAACGTCGCTACTACCCTCAAGATATGGCTACCGATTATATTGGATTTAGATGTGCTATGTCTAGAGTTGGATCGAAATCAAAACAAAAATTCAAAAAGAAAAACTAAACTCTAGTTTTTACCAATAATACTGAAAGTCCTAACAATGAGTTAGGACTTTTTTTTATACTTTTAATCTCAATTATTAAATAGCATTATTCTTGAAAATAGCACAATTACACGACCTGTTCTTAAAATGTCGCGCTGTAAGTACAGATACACGAACTATTGAAAAAAACGACATGTTTTTCGCCCTAAAAGGCGAAAATTTCAATGGTAACCAATATGCCGAAAAGGCCCTTGCAAGTGGCGCAAAATACTGCTTAATAGACGAAGCAGAATACCATAGTAATTCAGGAACAATTTTGGTGGATAATGTTTTGAAAACGCTTCAAGAATTAGCAAACTTCCATAGAAACTATTTAAAAGTTCCTATTATCGCACTAACCGGCAGTAACGGCAAAACAACAACCAAAGAGTTAATTAATGCTACATTATCTCAAAAATATAAAACCAAAGCTACTGTTGGCAATTTAAATAATCATATTGGCGTTCCTTTAACATTGCTGTCTATGAACCAAGAGACAGAAATTGGAATTGTTGAAATGGGTGCGAATCATTTAAATGAAATTGAAGTACTTTGCGCTATTACCGAACCCGATTATGGTTACATTACGAACTTTGGAAAAGCACATTTGGAAGGTTTCGGAAGTGTTGAGGGCGTTATAAAAGGCAAAAGTGAAATGTATGACTTTCTTAAATCTCATAAAAAAGTCATTTTTGTTAATGGGCAAGACCCCATTCAAATGGACAAAACCCATGATGCTTCGCGAGTTGTATTTAGTGACAAAAAAGAAGGAAACATCATTAAATTTCTAAATGCCCAGCCAAACGTAAGTCTTCTTTATAAAACTACAAAAATTGAAAGCCAACTAATAGGTGCGTACAATTTTAATAACATTGCTGCTGCTATTACTATTGCCAATTATTTCAAAGTTGATGATGATAAAATAAAATTGGCGATAGAACAGTATATACCTAGCAATAACCGTTCACAGGTTATTAAAAAAGCCAATAGCAAGATTATATTAGACGCCTATAATGCAAATCCAACAAGTATGCAAGCGGCATTATCTAACTTTGGAATCCTAAAAGACTTCAACAAAATTGCGATTTTAGGGGATATGTTTGAATTGGGAGAAAGTGCAAAAACCGAGCATGAACATATTTTAAATATCGCAAATAACCAGAATATAAATCAGATTATTGCTATAGGCTCCCATTTCTTTAATACTGAATTCATTTCAAAAAAGATTATAAAATTTAAATCCTATGAAGACTTCAAAATTAATGCTGATATAAATGCATTCAATGATGCCACCCTATTAATAAAGGGGTCGCGAGGCATGGCTCTAGAAAGAATTCTGGATTTATTATAATTATAAATGAAAAAGTGCCCAACATATTTTAACATACATGGACACTTTAAACTTAATTCTCCCTAAGAATTAATTAATAGCTAAACAAATATGGCGCTTTAAAACACACATTACAATACTCAATTTGAGTATTTTGCCATAATTTAACTACTACACCAAATTATTACTCATTTTTATAATACCTATTAATTCTCCTGTTGAGGAAACATTAAACTTTTTTAATATGTTTCTTCTATGCGTATCGACGGTATTTGAACTAATATTTAATTTTTCAGCTATCTTTTTACTGGTGTAATTAAGGACCAGTAAACGAATTACATCACGCTCTCTATTACTAACATTATCGTTTAATAATTTTTGCGAAAAATTATTAAAATACACTGTCTCGTACTCATTATTATCGTTCAAGACTTTAGCAGTGCCACAAACATTCATTTGTATTTCTGGCGCTAACACCGTGTAATGCGCTAAACCAATGATAGGCTTGTCGGTTTCATCAAAATGAATTGGTGTTGTATTTTGGACAATATTCACATACTTCCCTTCACCGTTCTTTAAACGATAATTCCAAGTGTAATTCACTTTACTCCTATCACAAACATCAATTTCATTTAACGTAAAAGTCATCAAACTATTCAACGCCTGTAACCAAGGCTCTACATCATCAGGATGCATTCTACTCCAAAAGTACCGCATCCCCTGTTTTTCAAACAAACTCTTATCTAAACCTAGGCAGGCAGGCATATTTCTACTCACATATTCAAAAGTTAAATCGCTAGTATTTGTGATGCAGTAAAACGTAGAACTATAAGGTAAATAGGTATCTAACTCAACAATTTTTTGAACATGATCTGCTAGTGACGGATGATCGTATGTTTTAAATACTTCTTTATAAAGACCTTTAATTTCATTCAAATTCATAACGAGCTAATAATATTTAACTAGTTAAATTTATTAAAAATTGATGAAATTGTAAGATTAATTCTAAAACTTATCAAGAAATGTGAAAACAAAAAAAAATCCTAAAGTAAATTACTTTAGGATTTTTATCTTGTGGGCGCGAAGGGATTCGAACCCCTGACCCCTTGGGTGTAAACCAAGTGCTCTGAACCAACTGAGCTACGCGCCCTTAATTTCGGTGTGCAAATATACTTTAGTTTTTCAATTTGCAAAATCTTTTTCTTAAAAAAATAACTCTTTTTTGAAAAAGAAAAACCTAATGATTGACTTTAGATTTTTGTGGGCGCGAAGGGATTCGAACCCCTGACCCCTTGGGTGTAAACCAAGTGCTCTGAACCAACTGAGCTACGCGCCCCGAAATCGGACTGCAAAGATACTCTAGAATTTGAATTGACAAAAACTTTTTTAAAAAAAATTAAAGAATTTCAGCTACAACAAAATTACTTCCGCCAATAAACACAAAATCGCTAATTTCGGCATTTTGCAACGCGGCTTCATAGGCTTTATTTACCGAAGGATACGATTTGCCAAATAAATTATATTTTGCAAATGCTTCTCTTAATTTATCGGCGTTTAATCCTCTTGGAATATCAGGTTTACAAAAATAATATTCAGCCTTTTGCGGTAACAAGTCTATAATTGAGTTTAAATCTTTATCACTTACCACTCCAAAAACGATATGTAATTTGTTGTAATTTTCCTTGGCAAACTGATTCATTACATAAGTTAGCCCATCGCGATTATGCCCCGTATCACAAACTACTTTGGGCTGTAAATTTAAAATCTGCCAACGCCCTAAAAGCCCCGTATTTTTTACTACAAATTGCAACCCTTTAACAATGTTTTCTTCTGAAATAACAAAACCTTTTAATTGCAACTGTTTTAAAGCATGCTGTACCGTGATGATATTTTTATTTTGATAAGCCCCTATTAAATCAGATCTATATTGTTTTGATGAAAGCTGATCGGCAAAAATAATATCCGAATTATTATCCTTAGCTAATTTAAGAAATACGTCTTTTGTTTCTTGTTGCGTTTCACCAATTACAACAGGTATATGCTTTTTAATAATTCCACCTTTTTCCCGGGCGATAGCATCTAAAGTTGTTCCTAAAAATTGTGTATGATCTAAACCTATGTTTGTAATTACAGAGACTTCTGGAGTAATAACATTTGTAGAATCCAGTCTTCCACCCATACCAACTTCTATAACAGCAATATCAACTTTTTCTTTAGCAAAATAATCGAAAGCCATACCTACTGTCATTTCAAAAAAAGACAATTCATTTGCTTCAAAAAAAGGCTTATACTTGGCTATAAAATCAATTACATAAGTTTTACTTACAACCTCACCATTTATTTTAATACGCTCTCTAAAATCCTTTAAATGAGGTGATGTGTACAATCCAACTTTATATCCAGCTTCCTGAAGCACGGACGCTATCATATGGCTTGTTGAACCTTTACCATTAGTACCTGCAACATGAATAGATTTAAACTCACGCTCCGGATGATTTAACGCTTGTACTAACTTTAAAGTGTTTGATAAATCCTTTTTAAATGCCGACTGGCCCTGACGTTGATACATTGGTAATTGTGAAAACATCCAATCTATCGTATCCTGATATGTCATATTCTAATTACTGACCTAATTTGAAGTTTACTTTTACGAAACCTATTTGTTTAACAGGCGCATTAGGGTCTGGTTGCCATTTATGAGATAAAGCAATTTTTTTAGCAGGCTCAAGTAAACATGGTGCTGTATTGGTAGTTCCCCTAACGCCAGGTTCTGCTTCAATCACATTCCCATTTCTGTTTACAATTATCTTTACGATAACCATGCCCGATTCGTTACAATCCTGTTTTAGTGTTTGATATGACGCCCTTCCTCTACCGTTTAAACCATAACCGACGCCGCCACTACCAGATCCTCCGGAACCAAAATAGCTCGGTGCGTAGGGGTCGCCATCGAGTTGACCTTTATCACCTGCTTTATTATCATCACCTTCACCTCCAGTGGCCGTTCCTTCAGACTTACTTACACCTCCAATTAACGCATTTAATTTCCTCTTTTTTTCGTCTTGCTCACGCTTTTCTCTTGCAATACGCTCGGCTTCAGCTTTTGCCTTTGCATCGGCTTCTGCTTTAGCTTTAGCTTCTGCTTCTTTCTGTTTCTTTATCGCGATCTCTTCAGCATTATCCGCTGTAAGAACTTCTTCTTTTGTTTCAGCTGCCTTTGTTGGTTCTGCTTTTGTTACTTCAGGTTCCGAAGGGCGATCTATTTCATTGGGCTCAGATTTTATAGGTTTTAATGGCTGAACATTTCCGGACCCCACGTTAGACGTTCCGAAATTAACAGCTACCCCATATTCTACCGGAGGATCCATATAGGGCGTTCCCACTACAAATAACAGCAGCAATATAATAACCGTAATTAACGCCGTTAATTTAGCAGAATCTCTTTCGTGTTTCGTTTCGAAATATTTCATCAGTTTGTTTTTCTGATTTATGATATACTCACGCTATACCCTCAACCCCATTATAGCTTTAAAAGTCAAATTTAGTTATTAGGTCTAACCGCCAAAATGACTTTAAATTTGTTTCTATTTGCTATATCCATCACCTTCACTACATTTTCGACTGGAACCGATTTTTCTGCTCTTAAAACAATTGTTGGTTTATCTTGAGTAGATAATAAAGCCAATAATTCATTTTCTAAAAGTGCTTCGCCAACGCGCTTTTGATCGATGTAGTAGGTTAAGTCCTTTTTGATACTAACTGCTACAGACTTCTTATTCTCGGTTTTGCCGCTTGCCTTTGGCAATAAAATATCGATAGCGTTTGTAGTAACTAATGTAGACGCCAACATAAAAAATATCAACAACAGAAAAACAATATCTGTCATTGATGCCATACTAAATTCTGGCGTAACTTTATTTCTTCCTTTTAAATTCATTAAATAGGCTCATTTAAATGATCTAAAAACTCTACTGAATGGGCTTCCATTTGGTACACAACCTTATCTGTTTTAACAACTAAATGGTTGTAGGTCATATAGGCAACAATACCAACAATTAATCCTGCTACAGTAGTCGTCATGGCGGTATATAATCCGTCAGCTAATAATTTTATATCAATTTGACCACCAGAATTGGCAATTTCGAAAATAGACAAGATCATTCCTATAACAGTTCCTAAGAATCCAATCATAGGTGCAGCTCCCGAAATAGTAGCCAATATACTCACGTTTTTTTCTAAGCTGTACACCTCTAATCTTCCTGCATTTTCAATGGCGGTATTTATATCGGCTAGGGGTTTTCCTATTCTTGTGATACCTTTATTAATAAGCCTTGATACTGGTGAATTGGTTTGCGCACATAATAATTGCGCCGAATCAATTTTACCATGTGTAACATGATCTTTAATTTGATTCATAAAATTAGCATCTATTTTTGCTGCCGATTTTATAGCAAACAAGCGCTCAAAATAGATATAAATTGCTGCTACAAGTAGGACAAACAGCAATAAAATAATGACTTGACCAGCAACACCACCGCTACTGATTAGTTCGATAATCGAAAGTGTTTTTTCTACAGACTCTTCATCTGTAAGTAACTCGGCACCTTCTTGTGAATTTTGTAATAAAGTGTTAAGCATATCTTTAAGTTTATGGGCAATTGTATAACGATTGTTTTGTTAATTAAGTATGTTATTACAAATAAACAAAAAAATAAATATTAATAATTAGTTTTATTTCATACATACTTCTAAAAAACTACCTCGTGGAGTTGCCACGAGGTAGTCTATTTTCTTGCGCTTACAAGTTTACAATTATTTAAGCACAGTTTAAAAAATTATTATTTTGATTAGAACAAGGTTCGGGTTACCATAAATGCCGCAGCTCCTACCAAGAAACCAACCAAGGCTAACCATGAAATCTTTTTAAGATACCAGAAGAAATCAATTTTTTCCATACCCATAGCCACAACACCAGCAGCAGAACCAATAATTAACATACTTCCTCCTGTTCCTGCTGAATATGCTATAAAGTGCCAAAGCTCATTATCCATAGGCTCATGAAACATTCCCAAACTCGCTGCAACCAACGGTACATTATCGATAACCGCAGATCCCACACCTAATAATAACACAACTAAATCTGACACACCTTCACCCACATGAATTTCTGTTCCTAACATTGGCATAGTTTCCTGTAAAGACTCAGCAAATCCGAATAAAATTCCTAAAGACTCTAAGGCGGCAACCGCCATTAAAATTCCTAAGAAGAATAATATACTTGGTAATTCAATTTTAGATAGTGAATGGTGCACCGGACTATGGTGCGCATGTGCATCACTTTCGCCATCAAGCTCTGTCATACTAAACTTAGAGCTACTATAAATTTCTGCAAATACAGCCACAACACCTAGAGACAACATCATTCCCACATAAGGCGGTAAGTGTGTTACCATTTTAAAAATCGGAACAAACACAATAGCACCAAGCCCTAAATATAGCATTGTAGCGCTAAACTTCGATTTTGGTTTGTCATCATCACTTTCTTCAATATCAAGCTCTCCTTTAAACACTGGTAAAAACGAAGCTATTAACGAAGGAACTATCATACATAATAACGATGGTACAAATAAATACCCAACCAAATGATCGGTTGATACTTTTTTACCAATCCATAACATGGTTGTGGTTACATCCCCAATTGGAGACCATGCTCCTCCTGCATTTGCTGCAATAATAATTAAACCTGCATACCAAATACGAATATCGCGGTCTTTTACAATTTTTTGAAGTATTGAAATTAATACAATTGTCGCTGTTAAATTATCGATAATAGCCGATAAAATAAATGCTAGTATAGAAAATATCCATAATATTTTGGTTTTCTTTTTTGTTTTAACAAAGCTCTTTATTGTAGCAAAACCATCGAAATAATCAATAATTTCAACAATTGTCATCGCTCCCAAAAGAAACACCAAAATTTCGGCTGTTTTACCCAAATGATGCAATAAGGTTTCCTCCATGAGGTGCAGCTTTTCGTAGTGATTAAAATCGCCAAAACCAGCGAGCAAGTCGTGGTTGGCAGAATCAAACCAGTTTGGAAAGCTATCTAAACCTAGAGATATTAAGGCCCAACAAATAGCCATCATGACCAATGCCGGTATAAGTTTATCTATTTTTAAATTATGTTCGAGAGTTATGGCTAAATAGCCTAAAACAAATACTAAAATAATCGCTGTTTCCATAAAAAAATTAAAAATTAAATAAGTTGGCTGAGCGCAATCTCAAAAGCGGTAGCACTCATACCTGTTTTATGTTGGTTTTTGCTATAAACGTTTTCTATAGCTTCCTTTATCTTATTCGATGTATCATTAAAAATAGCATCGTCTGTCATTTGCACACGACGCTCCATAAAGTAAGCAAATACACGTGCCATACCACAGTTCGATATAAAATCAGGAATTAAACTAACCTGATTATCGGTATGCTCCATAATCGGCCCAAAAAATATTTCTTTATCTGCAAAAGGCACATTGGCTCCACAGGAAATAACTTCAAGTCCGTTTTTAATTAACTGATTTATTTGTTGCTCAGTAATTAATCGAGATGCGGCACAAGGTGCAAAAATTTCAGCATTAATGCTCCAAATTTTATCATTTATCTCTTCAAAAGGGATCAAATGATCACTTTCTAAGGTGTTACCCTTTTTTGCTAAAAATAAGGCTTTAATCTCCTCAAATGTAAATCCTTGCTCATTTATTAAACCGCCCGCAATATCGATAATTCCTACGACTTTTGCACCCATTTGAGCCAAATAATATGCTGCCGCAGCTCCTACATTCCCAAACCCTTGAATAACAGCACGTTTACCTTGAACCGATCCGTCGTAGATTTTATAAAAATGTTTTACAGCCTCGGCAACACCAAATCCTGTTATCATATCGGCAACAGTATATTTTCTTAAAACATCGGGGGAATACTTCGGATTTTCAATGACTTTTATAACACCTTGTCTTAATTGCCCGATACGGTTAATTTTATCGGCTTCCGTTGGTTTAAAATGTCCGTTAAACACACCTTCCTGAGGATGCCAGACCCCACTTTCTTCAGTTATTGGAATAACCTCATGAATTTCATCTACATTTAAATCTCCTCCTGTCCCGTAATAACTTTTAAGCAATGGAGAAACCACCTTATACCAACGTTCAAGCACCCCTTTCTTTCTTGGATCTTTAGGATCGAAATTAATCCCCGATTTAGCACCACCAATAGCTGGACCCGAAACTGTAAATTTAATCTCCATGGTTTTTGCCAACGACAAAACTTCATTTACATCTAAACCTAAACGCATTCTGGTACCGCCTCCGGCTGCACCGCCGCGTAATGAATTAATCACTACCCAGCCTTCGGCTTCGGTTTCGGAGTCTTTCCAGTTAAATATTATTTCAGGGGTTTTATTCTCGTATTTTTTTAATAATTCTTTCATTGTGTTTGTTTAAAAATGTCTTTAATAACTGATTCTAAAATCAAATTTGTTCGGTGTTTTTTGATATTAAAGCGTAGCTATAATTGAGTCATTTCTAAACGGTTTAAATTATTAATTCACAAATATAAAAAACTAAAAATGCCTGAAGATTAATTTTAAATTATTTTTAGGGCCGTAAAATCTTGCCCGAACTGTGGTCTTTACTGGCTCCCGTTACCGTACTCAGGCAATTTATTTCGTTACGAAGTTTCAAGACTCCGAGGAACCCAAAAATTAAAGCTTCTTTAAATTCAACAATGGCAGCTTCCGGAATAACGATGTTATTTTCAGTATACGTTTTCAATCTTTTAATTAGAAACGCATTGTAAACGCCTCCTCCCGTAATGAATACCGATGCTTTTTTCTTTTTATTCATTTCATTGGCCAGTTGTAGTGCTATATGCTCAACAAAGGTTCTTAAAACATCATTAACACTTAATTGAAATCCATCTATTAACGGAAAGATTTTTAAATTAACCCATTCTAAGCCAAGCGATTTAGGAAAATCTTCTAGATAAAACGGTATAGCATTTAATTCATTTAACAGATCCCGATGCACAACTCCTTTGGCAGCTATTTTTCCTCCATCATCATAATCATAACCTAATTTCTTGACATAATGATTTAAAACAATATTAACCGGACAAATATCATAGGCAATTCGCTTATTTTCTATTTCTGTTGAGATATTTGCGAATCCTCCAAGGTTTAAACAAAAATCGAAATTCGAAAACAACAATTTATCACCTATAGGCACAAGAGGAGCGCCCTGCCCTCCAAAAGCTACATCTTGAACTCTAAAATCGCACACAACAGTTTCCTGAATTTTTTTTGCTAACTCAGGTAAATTTCCAATTTGATATGTTATCTCCTTTTCAGGTTGATGAAGCGCTGTGTGCCCATGAGAACAAACTGCATCAATTTTATCTATATTAAATTCGGTTATAAAGTTTTTTATTACCTCAGCTAAATAATTAGTGTACTCGAGATCGATAGATTTCAATTCTTCTATAGAACGGGAAACCAAATCGCTTAACACAGTACACCAAACCTTCGGATACGTTACCGTTTGAGCATGGATGACCTGAAAATTCCAGCGATTACTTTTTTCAAACGACACATAAATTAAGTCTATACCATCGAGCGATGTCCCAGACATAACTCCAATAACTTTATAACTATTTTTTATCATACTCAACAAAAATAAGAATGCCTTTTAATAAATTATCATTAAAAAGCTATATTTGTGTGTATTTTTTATCGAATAAACGCAATAACTAAGAATTATGAATTTTACGCTTTCTGAAGAACATAAAATGATACGAGATGCCGCACGCGATTTTGCTCAAAACGAATTATTACCAGGGGTAATAGAACGTGATGAAAAGCAAAACTTCCCTAAAACGCTCGTAAAAAAAATGGGAGACCTTGGTTTTCTAGGCATTATGGTCGACCCAAAATATGGCGGTAGTGGCATGGATACCATTTCATATGTATTAATTATGGAAGAATTATCAAAAATAGACGCTTCGGCTTCGGTAATCGTATCGGTAAATAATTCTTTGGTTTGTTACGGTCTTGAAGCATACGGCACAGAAGAGCAAAAACAAAACTACTTAACAAAATTAGCAACTGGAGAATATTTAGGTGCATTTTGTTTAAGCGAACCCGAAGCTGGTAGCGACGCTACCTCTCAAAAAACCACTGCAATCGACAAAGGTGATTATTACCTTTTAAATGGCACAAAAAACTGGATAACTAATGGCGGTCGTGCCGATATATATCTGGTTATGGCACAAACTGATCGGGACAAAGGGTCGCACGGCATTAACGCCTTTATAATTGAAAAAGATATGGAAGGTTTTCATATTGGTCCCAAAGAAGATAAACTAGGAATTCGAGGAAGCGACACCCACACCCTACAATTTAATGATGTAAAAGTCCCAAAAGCAAATCGCATAGGCGAAGATGGCTCCGGTTTTAGGTTTGCTATGAAAACACTTTCTGGTGGTCGCATAGGTATTGCTGCTCAAGCCTTAGGAATAGCCGCTGGCGCTTACGAACTGGCTTTAAAATATTCAAGGGAACGTAAGGCTTTTGGAACTGAAATTTGCAACCATCAAGCCATTGCTTTTAAGTTAGCCGATATGTATACCGACATTGAAGCAGCCAGATATTTAGTGATGCGAGCAGCCTGGGATAAAGACCAAGGTAAAAGCTATGATGTATCGAGTGCTGTAGCTAAATTACAAGCCTCAAAAGTAGCCATGCAACATACTGTGGAAGCCGTCCAAATTTTTGGAGGAAACGGTTTTGTAAAAGAGTACCATGTAGAACGCCTAATGCGTGATGCTAAAATTACACAAATTTACGAGGGTACTTCAGAAATTCAAAAAATTGTAATCTCGAGAAGTATTTTGAGAGCTTAAAAATTCCTTTTTACAAACAGTATTTAAAAATCCATTTTTTATTTCTAGATCCCAAAAACGACAACGTTTTATAGTCCATTATTTTCTTTTGAGAATAATGGACTTTTTTTGTTAAGAAAATTAATAGCTTTCGACTTTTAAGTTATACATTTCTATTTTTAAACAAAAAATCAAAATATGCAAAAAACATATTACGACCCAGCCGATCTTAAAAAATTTGGAAAAATATCGGAATGGAATGAAGAATTAGGCGCCAAATTTTTCGAATACTACGGTAAAGTTTTTGAAGCTGGCGCACTTACTGAAAGAGAAAAATCACTAATAGCTTTAGCCGTATCTCACACCATTCAGTGCCCATATTGCATTGATGCTTACACTGGCGACGGTTTACAACGTGGCATTACAAAGGAAGAGATGATGGAAGCTTTACATGTAGCATCGGCTATTAGAGGAGGTGCTTCGCTCGTGCACGGTGTCCAAATGATGAACAAAGTGAATAAACTGGACATGTAAACAGTACTTTTAGCCAACAAAATAACTAACTATTTTCAAATGATTAAATCGCTTCATAAACGTGAAAGTGAATTGGCAAATGCCAAGAGACAACAGGAAATACTTTCAAATAGTATTTTTCAACATGGTGAATTACCTACTTTTAAAACCAAACTTTCAGAATCTAAACAATTCCCTTTACAAGCTAAAAAGCTAGAAATTTTGCAGATTAACTTAGGGTATATGTGCAACCAAATTTGCACACATTGTCATGTCGACGCTGGTCCCGATCGAAAGGAAATTATGAGCAAGGACACGATGTTACAATGTTTAGAAGTTATAAAAACTACCGGAGCACATACTTTAGATTTAACGGGCGGTGCGCCAGAAATGAATCCGAATTTTCGTTGGTTTGTAGAAGAAGCTTCAGAAGCAGGAATTAAAGATTTTATTGTTCGTTCAAACTTAACCATCATTACAGCAAATAAAAAATATTTCGATTTGCCAGACTTTTTCAAAAAGCACAATGTTCATGTTGTAAGTTCGATGCCACACTGGACTAAAGGAAAAACCGACAAACAACGTGGTAACGGTGTTTTCGATGCCTCACTTAGAGCTTTAAAAATGTTAAACGATGTAGGTTACGGTTTACCCAACAGCACTCTTAAACTGGATTTAGTCTACAATCCTTCAGGAGCTTTTCTACCAGCCAATCAATCGGCTATGGAAAATGACTTTAAAAAAGCATTTCTTGAAGAATTCGGTATTCATTTTCATAACCTCTTTGCTTTAACTAATTTACCTATTAGTCGGTTTTTAGATTATTTAATCGCCTCTGAAAATTATGAAGATTACATGTATGCATTAGTTGAAGCCTTTAATCCTAATGCGGTAAAAAACGTGATGTGTACCAACACCCTTTCGGTGAGTTGGAATGGTTATTTATACGATTGCGATTTCAATCAAATGTTAGAGCTTCCTGTAAACAGTAAAGTAAAACACATTTCCGATTATAACGAGAACCTTCTAGAAGGCAGAGATATTGTTATTTCTCAACATTGCTATGGTTGTACCGCCGGTGCAGGTAGTAGTTGCCAGGGATCTGTTACCTAATTTTGTTTCAATTTAAATGAAAACCCAAAATATTAATTCAGACCCCAAACAGGCTTTAATCATTTTTACGAGAAATCCAGAACTTGGTAAGTGCAAAACTCGATTAGCAAAAACCGTTGGTGATGAAGTCGCATTAAAAATTTACAAACATCTACTGCAACATACAGCTTCGGTAGCTGCATCTTTAAAAGTAGACAAATTTGTGTTTTATTCTGAAAACATCGTTGAAAACGATATTTGGAATCCGAAAATATTCCACAAATATTTACAATCGGGACAAGATTTGGGAGAGCGCATGGAATCAGCCTTTTCAGCTCTTTTAAACCTGGGCTACAACAAGGTTATTATAATTGGTAGCGACTTATTAGATTTAAATACCAAGACCATTAACAAGGCTTTTGAAAAACTTAATACTCATGACTATGTTGTTGGCCCTGCAAAAGACGGTGGATATTATTTATTAGGAATGAAAATTTTAACACCCACACTTTTTAAAAACAAAGCATGGGGAACCCAAACCGTACTTAAAGAAACTTTAAAAAATTTACAAAACAAAAACTTTTCCTTATTACAAGAATTAAATGATATTGATACCTTTGAAGATATTCAAGGTTATGAAGAATTAAAACAATATTATTCAACTCATGATTAAAATAATTAACGAAACTACGGACTACCTAAAAGGCAAAGGCTTCGACAATCCAGAAATAGGCATCATATTAGGCACCGGATTAGGTCAGCTAGTCGACGAGATTGACGTTTTACATGAAGTAAGCTATAATCATATACCTAATTTTCCAACTGCAACTGTCGAGTTTCATAAGGGCAAACTAATTTATGGCATTCTCGAAGGGAAAAAAATTATGGTTATGCAAGGACGTTTTCATCTATATGAAGGCTATACGCTACAAGATGTTACTTTTCCAGTGCGCATTATGGAAAAATTAGGCATAACAACACTTTTAGTTTCTAATGCAGCTGGTGCTATTAATACAAACTATAAGAAAGGTGAATTAATGCTAATTGACGACCATATAAACTTGCAAGGAGACTCTCCTCTAGCCTTTAGAGGTGTCGAACAATTAGGCGAGCGCTTTGTAGATATGAGTGCGCCTTACGATGCTCGTATTAATGCAAAATTTAGGAGTATTGCTAAAAATCTGGACATCAAGCTACATCAAGGCGTTTATGCCAGCGTGTTGGGTCCGCAACTGGAAACACGTGCTGAATACAGAATGTTAAAAATTATGGGGGCTGATGCTGTAGGTATGAGTACCGTTCCTGAAATTATTGTAGCCAATCATTTAAATCTTAAAGTTGCCGCAGTTTCAGTTTTAACCGATGAATGCGACCCCGACCATTTAAAACCGGTAAATATTAATGAAATTATAGAAATGGCAAAAAAGGCAGAACCAAATATGATTACCCTTTTCAGAGAATTAATCAAGATATTATAAATATCAAACAAAAAAGAAGGCTAGGAAGCCTTCTTTTTTGTTGTTATAGTGTACACGAACAATCTTGTATTCTAAAAATTATGCCCAAACTATGTTGCCAGTGTTTGGTTAAGTAATCTTCAAAAGAATGTTTATAAGTGGTTTCCCAACTTACACCTATCGTTTCAGAAAACCAATATTTTAGACCTCCTGTTAAATTTATTGTTGCCGCACCAACCAAATTATCCGTTCCATTAGCACCAGAAAGCATATTATACGTACCTTCCTGAATCCATGTATACCCTAAACCTGCGCCTACAAATGGTTCGGCATTTTCAGATTTGAACAAATTATTAATATCTGTATTTATCATGGCATCAAAGCCTAAGTAAGTAAGGCCATCTACTTCAACACGAGAATCTCCAGTAAACTCACCCCATTTATTAAGTTTATTAAACGATGCGCGCGCACTTAAAAATACGTCCTCATTAATATATCTGGCTACTTTTAAAGTTGGTAAGCCTATATTCCAATGGTCGTTAACATTAAAAAACTCATCAAAAAACGGACCCTGAGGTGCATCTCCCCCTATCGAGTAAACATTTACAGCATTAAAACCTGCTTCAAAAACCCAGGGACTATCGCCAAAACTTTGGCCAAAAGCCGTAATACCACACCACATAGAAAATATACTCACAAAAATCTTTTTCATATTTTATTTCAGTTAAATATTAATAAATTCAGGGCTGCCGAAATTAAAAATTCTTGGTTTACTGAAACGCATTATTTTAAATTGATATTGCTTTTTTGTGCATGTTTTCGATGAACAACACACCTACAATAAACCAGACGCTTTATTTACGAGAAAACCATAAGAAAAGATTTTTAATGCTGTTATTTTTATAAATTCATACCGACTTATCCTCAAATAAAACAGAATAACAATATATGAGCTACCTTGAAACCACCCACAATCTTTATAAAGAAGCCGCACTAACTCCCGATGTTGGTTTATGCTGTACCACTAACCCTATTTGGGAATTACCGGGGTTAAAAATTCCAAAAATCATGCAGGAAATGAATTATGGCTGTGGTAGCACGGTACATGCTCGCGATTTATCAAACAACCCAAAAATGCTTTATGTAGGCGTTGGGGGAGGCATGGAACTTTTACAATTTTCTTATTTCAATAGAAATAAGGGCGGCGTTGTAGGTGTTGACGTTGTCGATGAAATGCTAGAGGCTTCAAAGCGAAATTTTATTGAAGCCGAAAAAATGAACCCTTGGTTTAAAAGCGAATTTATAGATTTGAAAAAAGGGGATGCTTTAAATTTACCCGTTAATGACAACACCATTGACGTTGCAGCCCAAAACTGTTTATTTAACATTTTCAAAGCTGAAGACTTAAAGCGAGCTATTGCTGAAATGTATCGCGTGCTAAAACCACACGGACGGTTAGTGATGAGCGACCCTACCTGTGAACAAGAAATGAACGAAACCTTGAGAAACGATGAACGCTTGCGCGCTTTATGTTTAAGCGGAAGTATACCCATTGCTGAATATATTAAAATGTTAACCGATGCCGGTTTTGGAACCATTGAAATTAGAGCGCGAAAACCATATCGCATTTTAGACCCCAAAAATTACCCTACAAACGAGTTAATATATATCGAATCTATAGAAGTGGCAGCCATTAAAGATCCTATTCCTGAAGACGGCCCATGCGTATTTACAGGTAAAGCCGCTATTTATTATGGAGATGGCGATTATTTTGATGATAAAAAAGGGCATATCTTATTAAAAAATCAACCACTTGCCATTTGTGATAAAACGGCAGATGCATTAAAAACTTTAGGTCGAAATGATATTTTTATTAGCGAATCTACATACCATTATGATGGCGGTGGATGCTGTTAAAGATTAAAAAAAGCGCAACGTGCAATGTATACTATGCTTTCTTTAATAATGAAAAAACTTAAAATCTAAACAAGTGACTCATTGTCCAAGCTGGCCCTATTAACAAAAACTGTATATCTTTTAAAAATGAAAGTTTCTTACCCTCATGATTATGACCTATAAACTGAAATACCCACGACACGGCAAAAATAAATAACATTACTAACCAAAGCGGGGCCAGATTTAACTGGTCTAAAATATAAATACCGTAAAGCACAATTAAGGAAAATAAAACCATTACGATAAACAACCTAAAAGACAGTTTTAAATAATATATCAAAACCAAAATCAAGGCAAAAGAACCTAGATGCAAAAATGGTTGAAACGTTTCTGGTACTTTTGATAAAAATAAAGACCCAGTAGGAATGCAAGCCAACAATCCTACAATAGAAAAAAATATTGCAGGGACACAGATGAAGTGAATACGCTTATAAAAAGTGGTTTGATGACTTTCGCCATAAGTAGCCAGTAATCGATCTATTGTCCTCATAATATCTTATTTTTACTTTAAGATTAGTTAGTCAATTAGTTATGAATAAATATATAGAAATTATCAAAAATGCTTACACCGGGTATTGGAATTACTTAAAGCACGAATTAATTTCAATCAATCACTGGGATAACTATTTTTATGGCCTACTATGTATTTCATTAATTGTATGGCTGCTGGAAATATGTTTCCCCTGGAGAAAAAACCAATCCATTTTCAGAAATGATTTCTGGCTAGATACCTTTTACATGTTTTTTAATTTCTTTCTTCTGAATTTAATTGTTCTCATAGCCTTATCAAATACGGCTGCCCAGTTTTTAAACGATATTTTATCCTTTATCGGAATTAGCATTTCAAGTTTTCAGTTATTCGATGTCGACGACCTACCAAAAGTTTTAGGCCTTTTCATATTTTTTGTAGTTGGCGATTTTATACAATGGAACACCCACCGATTATTACACCGTATCCCATGGCTTTGGAATTTTCATAAAGTGCACCACTCGGTGAAAGAAATGGGATTTGCAGCTCATTTACGATACCATTGGATGGAGCCAGTGATTTACAAGTCCTTGTTATACATTCCCATGGCCATAATTGGCGGGTTTGATGCTCAAGATGTCGCTATAGTTCATTTTTTTAATATCGCAATCGGTCATTTAAATCATGCCAATTTAGGTTGGAACTACGGTCCTTTAAAATATATTTTCAACAACCCCAAAATGCATATCTGGCACCATGCAAAAAACTTACCAGAACACAGCAAATACGGTATCAATTACGGACTTACATTAAGTCTTTGGGATTACCTATTTAACACGGCTCATATACCCTACAATGGGAGAGACATTGAATTAGGGTTTGAAGGCGACGAAAATTTCCCAAAAGATTTTATTCATCAAGAACTCTATCCCTTAAGTAAAAAATGAAATTAGTTTTATGCATTTTTTTAATCGGTTCATTTCAAATTTCCCGATATGAATTACAAGCACAAGAGAACGACTCTCGCCTTTGGAATACTCTTCTCCAAAAGCATGTAACTCCTAATGGCATAGTAGATTATAAAGCATTTAAAAAACAACACCATATTTTAAAAGATTATATACACTTTTTAAGTGAACATGTACCCGGTAAAACTGCTAATAAAAATGAAGTCCTTGCTTTCTGGATTAACGCATATAATGCTCTTACTATTGACCTCGTTTTACGGCACTACCCGATTTCAAGTATTAAAAACATAAAAAAACCCTGGAAACAACCCTTATGGAAATTTAACGAACAATGGTATGATTTATCGACAATAGAACATGATATCTTAAGAAAAATGGAGGAACCTAGAATTCATTTTGCAATAAACTGTGCTTCTATTTCCTGTCCAAAACTTCAAAATTTTGCATTTACTCCAAACCAATTGGAAGAGCAACTTACTATAGCTACAACAACATTTTTAAACGATACTACTAAAAACAGCATTTCCATTAATCAGTTGGAATTATCCAAAATCTTTAAATGGTATCGCTCCGATTTTTTAGCTCAGGACAAGAGCATTGCGCACTTTATTAGCAGGTATACCGAAAGCACAATTTCTGAAAATGCAACGATTAGTTTCAAACCGTATAACTGGAATTTAAATGAATAAAATTTCCATAATAATACCAATACTAAATGAAGCTACAACCATAGAAACTTTATTAAAGCACCTTTACAAAAACTCACAATCTAAAAATATTGCTGAAATAATTGTTGCTGATGGCGGTAGTACCGACGGATCACAAAAAATCGTTGCGACATTTCCTGAGGTTAATCTTGTTAATTCTGCAAAAGGCCGAGCAAAACAAATGAACTTAGGGGCAAAATACGCAACGGGAAACATTCTTTATTTTTTACACGCCGATTCATTCCCACCCAATAATTTCGACACCTATATTCTTAACGAATTCACCAAAGGACATTTAGCTGGATGTTTTATAATGAAATTTAACTATAACCATTGGTGGTTAAAACTCGTAGGCTATTTAACAAAACTACCTTGGCAAATATGCAGAGGCGGTGACCAGAGCCTGTTTATAACCAAAAAATTATTTGATGATATTGGAGGTTACAATGAAAATTACACCATTTATGAAGACAATATTTTAATTAATGAATTGTATAAAATAAACCAGTTTAAAGTTATTCCAAGATGGTTAACAACCGATGCGAGACGCTATAAAAACCTAGGAGTTTTTAAATTACAATACCACTTTTTTGTCATTCACCTAAAGCAACGTTTTGGAGCTAATGCCAACGAACTTTACCTCTATTACAAAAAGCATATTTCGTAATTAACATTGCTTTCAAAGATTGTAACACATTCATTTACAGTTAACACGTTAAATTTTTCAAAAAAGAGGCTTAACAAAAGTCTAATTCAATCGTCTATATTTTATAAAGTCATAACTTTAATACAAATACATTGCTATGCTAAAAAAATATTTATCGATTTTATGCTTCACATTCTTGTCTTTCAAGCTTTTTGCTCAAGCACAACTAAGTGCCACCATTTTAGACTCCTTAACACTAAAACCTATCCCCTACACAACAATTTCATACAATAATATTTCGGGTGTTATAAGTAACGACGAAGGCTTCTTTCTAATGAACTTAAAAGCTTCGCCAAAAAGTAATGACAGCATTTACATTAAATGTTTAGGCTACAAAACCAAAGCAATTCCTGCTCTAAATTTTAACAAAGATTCTATTTTGCTTCAGGAAAAAAGCATTGAACTAAATGAGGTTTTGGTGTCAAATAAAAACTATACCGCCGAGGAGATTATAGAAAAAGCCAACAACCATTTAAACGACAATTACCAACCTATAATTTCAATGAGTAAGCTGTTTTACAGATCATCTTTATCCAATACAATTTTAAAAAACAAGGTTGAGGTTAAAGAAAGTTCAATTCCAGAATTAAATCAAAGATTTATCGACAGCATTATTAATGCCATTCCGAAACAATCGGACGATTATACTGAGATTTTAGGCCATTTATACCGAAATGAAAACATAAATGAACCTTACAAATTAGACATAACCAAAGCGGCTCATTTATTAGATGAAAACAGCGATTTTGATGAGGAAGCTATTGAGAAACGCATGAATGATATTATAAAAAATCATGTAAAACGCGATTCCTACTTTAAAATTAAATCAGGTATTATTGGGGTAAAGCAAGACATAGATTCCTCGTTTTTTGAACCGAATAAAAAACTAGAAAAAGAAAAATCGGAAGCATTTTTAGAAGAACAAAAAAAGAAAGCTGAAGAACGAAAAAAACAATTTCTAAAATACAGAAAACGTTCTATAGCCGATTTAGAACAACGTAGTTTTATTTATAAAAATTCGAACTTAGACTTTTTAGAAAAACAAAACAGATACAATTTTGAAATATTAGATTACCTGTTTTTGAACGACAGCTTTGTTTACAAAATAGTTTTTACACCCAAAAGAAAAGCCGACTATCAAGGTGTCCTATACATAAATACAGACGATTTTGCAATTATAAGAGTTGATTACGAAAGTGTAAATCCTTTAAAAAAATTTAGCTTATTTGGCATCTCATACATGTACACCAAACAAAAAGGCACCTTAATTTATAACAAAATTCAGGAATCAAATGTGTATACTTTAAAATATGCTGAAGACGAATCTACGCATAAAATCGGATTCGACAGACCATTAAAAATTATTGAAAAAAACAAGCACACCAAAGGTCGACGAAAACAAAATGAATTATCTACGGACATACATTTTATATTTTCAACCAAAGAAAAAGAAGAATTAGCTGTTTTTGAAAATAAGATTATAAATGAATCTTCCTTTAATGCGTTTTATGAAAAAGCTAATGTAACCCCTACACAATTAAAAGCCTACGACCCAGATTTCTGGAAAGGATACAACGTTATAGAACCAAACGAAGCTATTAAAAACTTTAAAAGTATTGAAGCCGCTACCGATTAGCTTCGGTTGCGTCCTTTTTCATTAGGATATAAATCTTTTACTACATCGCTTTGTACAAAAGTTTTTAAATCGACATCTATTCCTGTAATCTTTCCATAAAACGCTGCTCCTGTATCTATATTCCATACGTTTGCGGCATTCATAGGTTCAAAAGAATTAAAATTAATTGTTGGTGTGTGCCCTATAAAAATTTCATTGTAATGCTTTAATCTGCCAGGGTATTTAACAGAATTTTTCTCAATTGTTTTATCTAAACCTAAAGCCATCTCCCAAAGTGTTCTGTCTGTAGAAAAACTTTGAGCCATGGGTTCTTTTCCAACGCCGTGCATAGAAGTAAACCCGGCATGAATGAATAATCGGTTTTGGTCATCTAAATAATACCATGGCATAGCATTAAAAAACTCATAATGGCGTTGTTTGTCTTCTTTTGAAAAACCAGCATAACTTTCCATGGTTTCTTTACCACCATGAATGTACCACGTTGGGTTTACATAATCGGTATGCAACCAATTTTCGCACCAGACATCATGATTACCTTTAATAAAAATACAATGTATCTTTTCGGATAAATCGATTAAAAAATCAATGGTTTGTGCAGACTCACTCCATCCATCGACATAATCTCCCATAAAAATAAGGGTGTCGCCATCTTTAACCTCTAATTTATTCAACACTTGAATTAAGGCTTTAAAACCTCCATGAATGTCACCAATTGCATATGTACTCATACCTTGTTTTGATACAAAACTAATATTTTACCAAAAAAGGCATTCATTCTAAGATTAATTTTAGATTAAAAATAAATGATTAAAACTTACACCACTTTGTTTTTGCAAGTTTAATAACGGGAATACCAATCTTTAATTAAATTTTCAGCGGGTTTATTTTGCGGTGTAAACATGATATTATTTTTACCACCTGAATCATCGTGTTTGTGAAACCATTTCCAAAGAAACCCTCCTGCAAACCAAGGTTCATCCCAAAACGACTCAAATAAAGCTTGAGTTGTATTAACCTGGGCCTCTAAATTTATAACATTTAAGCGTCTGTCGTAATTCCAGGGCTCCTTCCCAGAAAAATCGATACTACGGTAACCAAACTCGGTAAATAGAATGGGCTTGTCCAGACGTTCGGAAAACTCTTTAAGTTCAGTTTTATAAAGTCCCCATCCTTCCAGACAATCTTCTACGGTTGGGGTTTTTAACTCACTTACTGGAAAATAGGCATCAACACCAATAAAGTCCAAATCGTTCCAAAACGGTGTACGATTAAATTCGTTCCAATTGGCTGCATATGTCAATTTTCCTGAATATACCTTTCGAATACGTTCGATTACATGCTTCCAATATTCGGGTCTATAATCAATAAAAGTTTCCAATTCTGTCCCTATACAAAAAATAGCTACATCCATTTCCTGAGCCACCCGGGCATAATCTAATATAAAATTCAAGTAAGAATCCTCTAATTCACGCCATGCCTTTTCATTATTCATTTTTATTAAGCCTGTAAATTCACCTCGACTTACCCATAATTGGGGCTTAATCATAACTGCCATCCCTGATGACTTAAAACTTTTAATGTATTGTTTTACGCCTTTGGCAGTTTCTCCAAACCATTGTCTATTTGAATTATAAACTATTTGAGGATGTTGTAAATTTGAAATAAAACCAAAGGGCATTATGGCCACATAATTTGCATGAATATTTGCTACAGGTTTTATATGCTCTCCCTTAATTGAGTCTCGTGCCGCTACAAAGCTAATACCATTTATTTTTTGCATTGTTAGCGATGTCATCGCACAGGAATTCAATAAAAAAGCCACAAACCCTATTAAAATAAATCGCATACCTAAATTTTATTTTTAAATTTAAACAAAATGTATAGACTTTTTAAGTTTTTATATGAGGCTTCGACCAACCTGTAACAAAACAACCTTAATGGAACATATCGTTATTATTGGAAATGGCATTTCTGGAATTACAGCAGCCAGACATATACGGAAACTTTCCAATAAAAAAATTACTGTTATTTCTGCTGAGTCCGAATATTTTTTTTCCAGAACTGCCCTGATGTATGTCTATATGGGACATATGACTTTTGAGCACACCCAACCTTATGAAAACTGGTTCTGGAAAAAAAACAATATTAATTTAATTAAAGCCTTCGTTAAAGCCGTCGACACTAAAACAAAAACACTGCATTTTTCAAACAAAGCTCAACTAAATTACGACAAACTCATTATTGCATCAGGAAGTAAACCTAACAAATTTGGATGGCCTGGTCAGGATTTAAAGGGGGTTCAAGGTTTATACAGCAAACAAGATTTAGAAAATCTCGAAGTCTATGCCCCTAACAATAAAGTATGTAAACGAGCCGTAATTGTTGGAGGAGGTTTAATAGGCATTGAATTAGCCGAAATGCTAAATTCTAGAAATATACCTGTAACTTTTATTGTTAGAGAATCTAGTTTTTGGAACAATGTTTTACCGGAAAACGATAGCCAACTAATAACAAAACACATTAAAAGCCACCATATCGACCTGCGACTTTCATCAAATCTTGAAGAGATTATATCAGATAATAACGGCAGAGTACAATCGGTTATCATTAAGGAAACCGGAGAAGAAATTCCATGTGATTTTGTTGGACTAACGGCAGGTGTTTCTCCTAGCATTGACTTTTTAAAACCTTCGAATATCAAAACTAATAAAGGTGTTTTGGTAAATCGTTTTTTAGAAACCAACATTTCGAATGTGTATGCTATAGGCGATTGTGCTGAACTTTTAGAACCTTTAGAAAATCGACGCTCCATTGAAGCTGTATGGTATACCGGCAGAATGATGGGAGAAGTAATTGCTCAAACAATTTGCGGAAAACGCAACGCCTACGACCCAGGACCTTGGTTTAATTCAGCTAAATTTTTTGATATTGAATACCAAACTTACGGTTGGGTAAATGCTAAGAAAAATAAACCTGAACATGAATACCAATTTCATTGGTCGCACCACGATAACACAAAATGGGTAACGATTGCTTACAACCTACATACAAACACATTTCTTGGTATAAACACCTTTGGTATTCGTATGCGTCATGAAACATTCAATAACTGGCTTATTGAAAAAAGGGATATAGCTTTTGTTATTAATCATCTTCATGAAGCTAATTTTGACCCGGAATTTTTCGCAACATATCATAAGGAAATACAAAAAGCCTTTCATAATCAATTTCAATCTCAAATATGAACCAGAAACCTCAACATACGATGTCAATTGTAAATCCTAATACAGTGAATTTGTCACTGAAACAAAAATTAGGCCTTTGCGTTGGAGTTGTGGGGCTTTTCATTTTGATATTAGCCGGATGTAACGCGTCATTTCCAAATAAAACATTGTTTCTAATATTATCTCTGGTTTTAATAACCGTAGGTTCTATGATCTTTTCAAATGCTTACTTAAAAACATCGAAAGGAATAAAAAATGATGGCATTTGGTTTAAATCCTTGACCTCACGCGGCACATTAGCCTGGTTAACGGGCATTTTAATAACTACCTTTTATATCGTACTATATTTTTTCCCTGAATATTTAGGATTGGGAACTAACGGAAATTCAAATTCAGGATTAATAGCTTTTTTTGATCCATTGAGTAAACTTTTAAATGGTAATCCCGCAAGCCAATGGTTTGTTTATGGAACACTTTACACCTTGGTTATTTTAATATTTGGCTATAAATTTATTTTAAAATACCGGCATAACCGATATCAGCAATTACGAACTATTTCGGTGATGTTTTTTCAATTAGGGTTTGCCTTTTTAATTCCTGAGTTCATGTCTAGGTTAAATGCCAGCCCAAATTATAATTTGCCATATTACGATTTAAAAAGCATGTGGCCATTAAACTATTACCTTTTTGATAGTTGGTCTATTAATGGGCTGCTATCCTCAGGAAATTTAGGCTTAGCCATGCTTATTTTTGGTATTCTATCTATTTTTATAATTTCTCCAATTTTAACTTATAAATATGGTAAACGATGGTATTGTTCCTGGGTTTGTGGTTGTGGTGGATTGGCCGAAACTGCCGGCGACCCGTTTAGACATTTAAGCAGCAAAAAACTTTCGGCTTGGAAAATAGAGCGTTGGTTAATTCATACTGTATTAGTGTTTTCAGTTATTATGACCATTGCTGTAATCTATTCTTATCTTATGAAAGACCCAGACACCTATTGGTTATCTAAAAACGCCTTTCTTTTGGGGACAGCCATTTTATTAACTATCGTTTTCACAATAGTCATGCTCTTTAAGCGTCACGAAATAGGTAAAGATGCGAGCTACGGTGCGATAGGATATTTTGTAATTATCACCTCATTAATCACATTGTATGTTTCAGGAGCTTCAGACCACATCTTTCTTATAAAGTCGAGTACCTTACGCGCTGCTTATGGTTTTTATATTGGCTCCATTTTTTCAGGTGTTATCGGAACAGGATTTTATCCAATTTTCGGCAATAGAGTTTGGTGCCGGTTTGGTTGCCCAATGGCTGCTATTTTAGGTTTTCAACAGCGTTTATTTTCAAAATTCCGCATTACTACAAATGGCGGACAGTGCATTTCCTGTGGCAACTGTTCGACTTATTGCGAAATGGGAATTGATGTTCGTGCCTACGCCCAAAAAGGTGAAAATATAGTGCGTTCCAGCTGCGTTGGTTGTGGTATTTGCAGTGCCGTTTGCCCTAGAGGAGTGCTAAAGTTAGAAAACGATTCCATGCATGGTCGTATTAACTCTAATGATATTTTACTAGGTAATAATATGGACTTAATTGATTTATTAAATAATCAACAAAATAACGATTAGAAATTGTACATTTACCGCTGAAAATTAATGACTTAATGCCCAAAATAAACGTTATTATTCCTGCTTATAATGAAGCAAATTCTATTGCTAAAGTGATTAATGATATCCCCGATATTGTTGATGAAGTCATTGTGGTTAATAACAACTCTACCGATCAAACCGAGATACATGCAAAACAAGCAGGCGCAACGGTTTTAAACGAAGAAAATAAAGGTTATGGTTATGCTTGCTTAAAAGGCATGCAATACATTGAAAATAAAGCCGAAAAACCAAATATTATTGTATTTTTGGATGGAGACTATAGCGATTACCCCGAAGAATTAACCAAAATAGTGCAGCCTATTATCGAAAAAAATATAGATTTCGTTATTGGTTCTCGCGTAAAGCAATTACGTGAACCAGGTTCAATGACCGGCCCGCAAATTTTCGGCAATTGGCTTGCCACAAACTTAATGACCTTATTCTTTTCCGCAAAATACACTGATCTGGGACCTTTTAGAGCCATTAAATACGAAAAATTATTACAGTTGAATATGATCGACAAAACTTATGGCTGGACAATCGAGATGCAATTGAAGGCCATAAAACAAAATTTGTCGTATATAGAAATACCTGTGAACTATCGCAACAGAATTGGCATATCAAAAGTTTCAGGAACCGTAAAAGGTAGTATATTTGCAGGCATAAAAATCTTATGTTGGATTTTTAAATATAGTATTACAAAATGATTATAGAAACAACAGTTATCATTATTTATAGTATTGCACTTTTCCTCATTTTCTTGTATGCATTAGCGCAATTAAATTTACTTTTTAATTACCTCTCATCAAAGCGCTCTCAGGACAATTGCGAGACTTTCGATCTGGAAAATCCAAGCGAAGTACCTATGGTAACCATACAGCTTCCAGTATATAACGAAATGTACGTTATGGAACGCTTGTTAGATAATATTGCTAAAATAGATTATCCTAAAGATAAACTTGAAATACAGGTACTCGACGATTCTACCGATGAAACCGTTGAATCTACGCGTGCTCATGTTGAAAAATTACAAGCAACTGGTTTAGATATCCAACATATTACCAGAACGAATAGAACCGGATATAAGGCCGGAGCCTTAAAAGAAGGTTTAAAAATTGCAAAAGGTGAATTTATTGCTATTTTCGATTCAGATTTCCTACCAGAAGAAGATTGGTTAAAACGTACTATTCCGTATTTTAAAGATGAAAATATTGGTGTAGTACAAACCCGTTGGGGCCATTTAAACCGCAATTATTCATTATTAACAAAAATTCAGGCTTTTGCTCTTGATGCCCACTTTACATTGGAACAAGTTGGCAGAAACTCAAAAGGTCACTTTATAAACTTTAATGGGACTGCAGGCGTATGGCGTAAAACCTGTATTATAGATGCTGGTAACTGGGAAGGTGATACTTTAACCGAAGATTTGGATTTAAGCTATCGTGCACAATTAAAAAAATGGAAGTTCAAATATCTAGAAGACGTTAAAACTCCTGCCGAATTACCAATCGTTATTAGTGCTGCTCGATCGCAACAATTTAGATGGAATAAAGGCGGTGCCGAAAACTTTAAAAAAATGTTATGGCGTGTTTTAAAAAACGAAAACATTTCGCGCAAAACTAAAGTTCACGGATTATTACACTTGCTAAACAGCACCATGTTTTTAAATATTTTAATTGTTGGTATTTTAAGTATTCCAATGCTTTATATTAAAAACGAATACACCCACTTGAAGCCGTATTTTTACGTTATGAGCTTTTTTGTAATAAGTACCATCATATTTTTTGTATGTTATTGGTTTATGTATAAAAACACCTATGGAGGTGGTATAAAAAACTTCTTAAGATATATCGGAATGTTTTTCGTATTTTTCTCTATAGCCATGGGTTTTTCGCTACATAATTCAATTGCGGTATTAGAAGGTCACTGGGGTAAGAAAAGTGAATTTGTAAGAACTCCTAAATTTAACATCAACACCTTAAAAGACAGTTGGAAAAAGAACAAGTATTTGAAAAAAACAGTGTCGGTACACGTAATTTTTGAAGGTTTACTTATGCTATATTTCGGTTTTGGGATGTACAGCGCATTTATAGTTGGCAACCAAGGGGGAGATTTTGGGCTATTTCCGTTTCACCTTATGTTATTCATAGGATTCGGATATGTATTTATTAAATCGCTGACATCAAAAGTTTAATACTTATAACATAGAAACACAAAAAAGGCTCGTTAAAAAAACGAGCCTTTTTTGTGTTTACATTTTAACAGATGTATTATTCCTCATCCATTTCCATAATTAAATTAGCTATTAAAGCCGTCCATCCAGTTTGATGAGAAGCTCCTAGGCCTTTTCCAGTGTCGCCATCGAAAAACTCGTAAAATAAATGTTCATTTTTAAAGTGTTCTTCTTTAGCGAACATATGGTTGGCATCATCTGCATGATACTGATATTTACCTTCTTCATTTCTTTCAAACAACTTAACCAATCGCTTGGTAAGTTCGTTTGCTATTTGTTTTAAATTTAGTTTGTTGCCAGAACCTGTTGGAAACTCATATTTATAGTCATCACCATAAAACGTATAATATTTTCTTAATGATTGAATAATCATGTAGTTGATAGGCATCCAAATTGGCCCCCGCCAGTTAGAATTACCTCCAAACATATTAGAACGGCTTTCCCCAGGCTCGTATTGAATTTGATGGTGCCCGTGATATAAAAACACAAACGGATGCTTTTCATGATATTTTGATAATGAACGAATTCCAAACTCTGAAAGAAATTCATCTTCATCTAATAAACGCTTTAATAAATGTTCTAATCGGAATCCTCGCATAATTGAGAATAGGTAATTTCCATCTTTATTAGTATCATCTAGGTTAGAAATTAATGACGCTAAATCTGGTCGCGTTCTTATAATTTCATTGGCTTTTACCCTAAACTTTTTCAATTCTTCAAAGAGATCTTCATGCATAATTTCCACAGCAAACATAGGAATTACCCCAACGAGAGAACGCACTTTCAGCCTTTCGGTAGCTCCAGATTCCATTTCAACGACATCGTAGTAAAAATTGTCCTCATCATCCCAGAGCGAAATATCCTTTTTACCAATGTGATGCATAGCCCAGGCAATATTTAAAAAGTGCCTGAAAAACTTAGCCGCAATTTCTTCGTAAATTTTATTGGATTTAGCCAATTCCAGGGACATTCGTAACATGTTTAGAGTAAACATTGCCATCCAACTCGTAGCATCGGCCTGCTGCATTCTGGTAATACCCGGTGGCATATGATTTCTATCAAACACCCCTATATTATCTAAACCAAGGAAACCACCCTCAAACAAATCGGTTCCATTTTTATCCTTTTGATTAACCCACCAGGTGAAATTTATAAGCAACTTTTGAAACACTTTTTCTAAAAAAGCGGTATCTCCTACCCCGGTATAATTTTTATCCTTTTCATAAACATGCCAAACAGCCCAGGAATGTACAGGCGGATTTACATCGCTAAAATTCCATTCATATGCTGGAATTTGCCCATTAGGATGCATGTAATTCTCTTGTAATACCAGTAACAGTTGTTCTTTAGCAAAATAAGGGTCTATCTCTACAAAGGAAGCCATATGAAACGCCAAATCCCATGCTGCATACCATGGGTATTCCCACTTATCTGGCATAGAAATAACATGCCGGTTAGTAAGGTGCTGCCAACTATAATTCCTAAGATTGACTCGATCTGGTTTGGGCTCACCTGGACCACCGAATAGCCATTTAAACACATCGTAATAATAAAACTGTTTCGTCCATAACAAACCTGAAAAAGCCGCCTTTGCAATATTTTGATGTGATTCTGGAATCTTGGAAGCTATTGTTTCATTATAAAAAGCTTCACATTCCTCCTTCCGTTGATTAAAAACAGCTTCAAAATCTTCAAATGGAGATTGTAATTTACTCTTACTTAAGCGCACTTTAACCGATTGTTCTTCTCCGGGTTTTAATGTAAACTGGTGCCATATAGCCAATTTAGAACCCGTTTTCTGTGGATTAACTGTTGCTTTTCCTTCAACTACATGATTGTTTATACCGTCCTTAACATAATCGATTTCATTTGGAACATTATAAATACGTTTATTGTTGGTTTCATTTTCGCAAAACAATTGCTCTCCACCTTCATGGAAAAAATAATATCTACCATTTCTTATACTTCTAGCTATAATTGTTTCTTCTTGCTTCGACGATAATTTCATGCTAGGACGTTCAAAACGTTTGTTATGTTTCCAAAAGTTTCTATACCATAAATGTGGTAACACATGGATATCAGCGGCTTTTTTTCCTCGGTTTACCACTGTTACTTTCATCAAAATATCGTCTACATCAGCCTTTGCATATTCAATAAAACAATCGAAATAAGCATTTTCTTTAAAACAGCCTGTATCGAGCAGCTCATATTCCGGGTCGTGTCGTCCTTTTTGATTACCATGCACTAAATCGCTATAAGGAAAGGCGCTATGAGGGTACTTGTATAAATATTTAGCATAAGAATGTGTTGGTGTTGACACCTGATGAAAATAAAGCTCTTTTACATCTTCTCCATGGTTTCCCTGATTGTTAGTCAGGCCAAACAAACGCTCTTTTAGAATAGCGTCGTGACCATTCCAAAACGCAGGTGCCAAACACAATATTTCTCGTGAATCGCAAAACCCACCAATGCCTTCCTCCCCCCATCTAAAAGCATTACTTCTGGCTTTATCATGATCAATAAACTCCCAAGATTCACCGTGTAAACTATAATCTTCACGAACTGTCCCCCATTGTCTTTCGGCTAAATATGGCCCCCATTTTTTCCAATTACGATAGGCATCTGCAACCTCTAATCGTTTTGCTTCAGATCCTTTTTGTTTCATTATTTATTTTGAATTATAGATTTAAGAACCCGCTTAAATCTGGCTATTTTTAAAAAAGTGTTAGTTAAATTTAAGCCTTTTATTTACAACTTTTAAATGGCTCAAGAAGATTTACCTAATTCGCTGTAATGGCTCTTATCTGTTAAAATGTCTATAAAAAAACCCTTTGAAAAATCAAGGAAGTTAAATAATTAGGAATCCCCGTATTTTACAAATTGAGAGTATATTTGAATCATGCAAGATTCTCTAAAATATTTAAAGCGTCACAAGTTCGCATTTATTATGGCTTTCGCCTCAGTGATTTTATATTATAATTTTGCTTATCATTTAGTTCGAACAGATTACACAAAACTCATTGTTTATTATATTGCTCTATTTGTTTTGTTTTATAAACTTATTCATAGCTGCAGCAATAACACAAAACTACTAACAGTTTTAGCGTTTCTATTTCGAGCTGTTTTCATTGTTTCATTACCAAATCTATCGCAAGATTTTTATCGATTTATATGGGATGGGCGCCTCATTCTTGAAGGATACAATCCTTACCTATTTAATGTTGAATCATTTATTAAAAATGGTAATTACCCAATTGCTCAAGCTAAAGAGTTATATATCGGCATGGGAGAACTTAATGCCGGCCATTACACCAATTACCCACCATTAAACCAATTATGCTTTTTAATAGCAGCTTTGGTGTCTAAAACGCATATTCTTGGTTCTGTAATAACTATGCGATTACTGATTATAGCTGCAGATTTTGGCACGCTTTATTTTGGACAAAAGCTACTGAAGTTAAACAATTTACCTATTAGTCATATTTTTTGGTATGCATTAAACCCATTTATCATAATTGAATTAACAGGAAATCTTCATTTTGAAGGCGTAATGATTTTCTTTTTAATATGGAGTTTATACCTACTGCATAGGCAGAAATGGATAATGGCGGCTATTATATTAGCGCTTTCCGTAGCAACAAAACTTTTACCTTTATTATTTATGCCATTATTTATAAAATGGTTCATTCGAAAAGATACAAATCATGGAATTTTTAAATTAATTGGTTTTTATAGCATTACGGGTATTGCAACACTTTTACTTTTTCTTCCTTTTTTATCTACTGAATTTGTGAATAATTATACCGAAACCATAGGATTATGGTTTCAAGATTTCGAATTTAATGCCAGTATATACTATATAGCCAGAGCTATTGGATATACCGTTAGAGGCTACAATGAAATTGCAATTATTGGAAAATTTATTCCGCTATTGGTAATCCTGTTTGTGCTAGGTATAACCTTTTACAAAAGAAACACCACCACTATCCAGCTAACAACCAGTATGCTACTTGCATTAAGTTTTTACTACTTTACAGCAACGACCGTACATCCATGGTATATTGCCACATTACTCATATTGTCTATATTTACTAATTACAAATTCCCTTTAGTATGGAGTTTTGTCATCATTTTGAGTTATTTGGCTTATACGAATACTAATAACTCAGAAAACCTGTGGGTCGTTACTTTAGAGTATGTAATTGTTTACGCGGTTTTTATTTGGGAAGTTATATTGAATAAAAAAGTCTGCTATTTTAATAAACAGCAGACTCAGTAATATTCTATTTATAAATAATTTAGCTTTTTAAAGGGGTTTTAAACTTTCAACCCTGTAGTATACTAAATCTTCATCATGATCTTCGAATTCCTCAACGAAAGTAATCCTAAATTCCTGATCTATAAAACTCTTGTCGTTTTTTAAATCGTATTGTTTTAGCACTCTTGGATGAACCTCTTCAAACACTAATTCTTCTCCATTTTCAAACCAAAAAGTAAACAATCCCTTTTTGTATGACTTAAAAACAGCTGTTCTCATTGTTTATTTGGTAATTTTAATCGTTATCATCGTCGTCGTCAGCAGCTGCATCATCGTCTGAAGTGTCATCATCTTCATCTGAATCCTCAACTTTTACGCTTTCGAAATCTACTTCGGTATCGTTGTCATCATTATCATCATCACCAAAGTCTTCCATTGCCTGTACAAGTCGTTTTCCAACTTTTACTAAATAAATAGTATCGTCGGTACGCACCTCAACTGCCTCGATAATTTCATTTTGAGCATTTCTAAATGAAATTACATCGGAGTCATCATATCCGTCAGGAAACTTTTCTACCAAGAGATTCAAGATATCCTGATTCAACTTTTTGTAATCTACAATTTTACGTAACATTTTAATTTTTTGAGTTGGTTATTTTATTGATCTAACAAATATGCAAAAATTAATGGTGCAACAATAGTCGCATCACTTTCAATTATAAATTTTGGGGTATCGATGTCTAATTTACCCCAAGTTATTTTTTCATTTGGTACTGCTCCTGAATAAGATCCGTAACTTGTCGTTGAATCACTAATCTGGCAAAAATAACTCCAGAATGGTGTATCGGTGCGTTCCATATCTTGGTATAACATCGGTACAACACAAATTGGGAAATCACCAGCTATACCACCGCCTATTTGAAAAAATCCTATTCCATTTTCAGAATTATCAGTATACCAATCGGCTAAAAAAGTCATATACTCAATTCCGGACTTCATTGTGCTAGCTTTTAATTCACCTTTAAGCACATAACTAGCAAAAATATTTCCCATAGTACTGTCTTCCCAACCTGGGCAAACAATAGGCAAATTCTTTTCGGCTGCCGCATACATCCATGAATCTTTTAAATCGATTTCATAATATTCTTCCAGAACACCAGACAATAACATTTTGTACATATACTCATGAGGTAAATAACGCTCACCTTTATCGTCGGCATCTTTCCAAATTTTATATATGTGTTTTTGTAGTCTTCGAAAAGCTTCTTCCTCTGGAATACAGGTATCGGTTACTCGGTTTAAGCCTTTTTCCAATAAATCCCATTCTTCTTTTGGGGTTAAATCGCGATAGTTTGGCACACGGTTATAATGCGAATGCGCTACCAAATTCATGATATCTTCCTCTAAATTCGCTCCTGTACAAGAGATAATTTGCACTTTATCCTGTCGAATCATTTCGGCAAAACTTTTGCCTAGTTCGGCAGTACTCATCGCTCCAGCTAACGAGACTAACATTTTAGCCCCCGATTCTAATTGGGCTTCATACCCTTTTGCTGCATCTACTAATGCCGCAGCATTAAAATGCAAATAATGTTTTTCTATAAATTGAGAAATTGGTCCTTTAGTACTCATTTCGTGATTTTTAATATTTTTTTGTTAAGATTATTTTTTTAATTACTTAATAATCTTCACCTATAAATTTATAACTTAACCTTTTATAATACAATGCTTACTTCAATATTTAAGAAATTTGTAATCATTCTAAAACATTAATTAATAACAATATACAATCTAAAAACAGTTTCCAATTTTAATTTTGGTAACCTAAAATTTTGAGTAAGTCTTCACTTTTTTGTTGTTCACTAAATAATGATGTTGTGATATTCCCTTCATCATCTTTATCAATTAGCACATGTTTTGGCGAAGGTATTAAACAGTGTTGTAAGCCTCCAAAACCTCCAATGGTTTCTTGATAAGCCCCCGTATTAAAGAAGCCCAAATATAGAGGTTTCTCCTTATTATATTTTGGTAAATAAATTGCATTCATATGCTGCTCACTGTTATAATAATCGTCGCTGTCGCAGGTTAATCCTCCAAGTAACACACGCTCGTAAGTATCATTCCATCTATTAATTGGCAATAATATAAATCGTTTATTAATTGCCCAAGTATCTGGAAGCGTAGTTATAAACGATGAATTAATCATATTCCACTTCTCGCGATCGTTTTGCTGCTTTTGGTATAAGACTTCGTAAATAGCTCCACCACTTTCACCAACAGTAAAACTTCCGAATTCTGTAAAAATATTTGGCACCGGTACTTCCTCCTCTTCACATGCTAGTTTAATCTGATTAATAATTTCATCAACCATATACTCGTAATCGAATTCGAAAGCGAGTGAGTTTTTTATAGGAAATCCTCCTCCTATATTTAAACTGTCTAATGATGGACATATCTTTCTCAGACTGGTATAAACCTTTAAACACTTTTGCAACTCATTCCAATAATAGGCATTGTCGCGAATACCTGTATTGATAAAGAAGTGCAACATTTTAAGTTTTACCTTTTTATTATTTTGAATTTGATTTTTATAGAAAGGCACTATGTTTTTATAGCCTATTCCCAATCTTGAGGTATAAAATTCAAATTTTGGCTCTTCTTCAGAGGCTATCCGGATTCCTACATTAAATTTACCTTCTATTTCCTGCGACAGTAAGTCGATTTCTTCATAGTTATCAATAATAGGAATCGCATTCTTATGTCCGTTGTTAATAAGTCTAGCAATATTGGTTACGTATTGCGCACGCTTAAACCCGTTACTTATAACAAAAGTTTCGTCGGTAATTTTGCCTTCTTTTTTAAGGTTTTCAACAATATCGATATCGAAAGCCGAAGAGGTTTCAATATGAATATCATTTTTTAAAGCCTCGTTTAGTACATGCTTAAAATGCGAACTTTTAGTACAATAGCAATAATGATATTTTCCTTTGTATTTATTGTTCTTTATAGCTTTAGCAAACCATCCCTTAGCCTTATTAATATTATTGGATATCTGAGGCAAATAGGTAAACTTTAACGGAGCACCGTAGGTTTCTACTAGTCCCATTAAATCAATATCGTGAAACTGTAATTGTTTTTCCTCCAGTTTGAATTCTTCTTGTGGAAAATCAAACGTTTGATTAATTAAATCGATGTATTTGGTGTTCATTATTTTATTTTAAATATTAAAAATGTGAATTAAAAAATAATTCAATATTACGTAAATATCAAATAAAATAAATCAAACCTGTAGTTGAGGATGGGTCGTAGGAATAAAGCCAAACAAATGTTGACTTAAAAAAATATAAGAAGCGGAAGCTAGCTCTAAAATTCGGTTACTTAATCTATAAGCTGCTCTTGAAAATGACTCCCTATTGTTCAAAAGCCCGAACATAAAAACAGATTTCAATTGTTCAGCTAATTAAAGGTACAAATGAAATATAAAAAATTGAATTTCGGTGGCTTTTGAATATTTTTTTTAAATATTTTTTTATCCCATAAACACAGGGGTTTCCCTTGTTATCTTTACTTGCAATTCGTAGAATTTTGTAATATTTGATAAAATGCATCTCAATTTTAAACAAAAAAAAGTCGAAAATCATGATTTTCGACCTCTTTAATCTTATTTCCCTAACAATGAAACAATTACAACATTTTCAAGCCATTAAGCTCCTGCTCGGTTAAATGTTTCCAATGTCCTCTAGGTATATCTTTTTTAGTAAGATGAGCAATCGCCACACAATCTACACTTACTATATCGTAGTTTAAATGCTCAAAAATGGTTCGTATAATGGTATTTCCGGTGTTTTTAATTTTTAAACCAATCTCCTTTTTAGAAGCTCCGTCGATATAACTTATCTCCTCTACAGAAATTAACTTATCATCAATTTTAAACCCAGTTTGAATCTTTTTTAGATCTTCTAATTTTAGATTTTTACTTAATTCAATGTGAAATAAACGTGGCACCCCATTTTTAGAATTGGTAAACTTATTTACAATGGCTTCATCATTGGTAAACAGTAACAATCCTTTAGAGTTTCTTCCTAAGCGTCCAACTGGTTTTATTCTTGAATTTGTTGCATTTGCAACCAAATCCATTACTGTTCGTCCTTTGCCTTCGCTCGTAGTCGTAGCAAACCCTTTCGGCTTATTCAGTAAAACATACGCTTTTTTCTCTGGGTTGATGCGACTTCCATCGTAACGAACCTCGTCGCCTATTTTAACTTTATATCCCATTTCCGTAACCACTTTTCCATTAACGGTTACTAATCCAGTAGCAATATGAACATCGGCTTCACGGCGTGAACACATCCCCGAATTGGCTACATATTTATTTAAACGAATTTCATCTGAATTCGATTTTGACTGATTTGAGCTTGATGTTTTTACAGGCGCATTTCCTCTTGCAAAGCTTTTCGTATTATCATTTCCTGAAGTACGGCTAAAGTTTTTTTTGGCACCGCTTCGCTGTCCTCTACCCGATGGCTTTCCTTTTCTATTTGTCCCTTGATGTCTGCTCATGCGTTATTATTTTTATGCAAAGATAATCTATAATTTGTTGCTTAGCGAATTAAAGTAATTTTATTCAAAACCAATGAAATATCAATTAATGGAATGCTAAAAACCCCAGCCAAAATTATCAATTTTAGAATATTATGAAGAATTAGATACTGCGGTTTTGTATTCGATCTCCACAATAAAAACTGAAAAATAACAAGTAATAACACGCTGGCATAAAAGAAGTAACTCATTTTACCTACGTGAAATTTATATATCAATAAAAATGCAGGAAACAAAGTTAAAATTCCTAAAATAGTTAACATAACTTTCGATGCCTGTTCACCATAAACTATGGGGATAGTTTGATAATTTTGCGCCATATCACCCGTAATATTTTCTAAATCTTTGGTAAGCTCGCGCATGGAAATCATTAAAAACAAAAACATAGCATGTACAAAAATTACAGGCTCAAAGTTTTTATAGTAAATAAATATGATAAAAAACGGTGTGATAGTCAGTATCGCGGAGGTTAAATTACCAACGAAAGGCATTTTCTTTAATTTATGCGAATAAAACCAAATCGCAAAAATGTATAATGAAAAGAATACTACAGCGCGAAACGACACATAACTCGCAATAACCACCGAGAGAAAATTAAGCACAAAATATAATAACAATTTAGTATTCTGACTCACCAAACGATCGAGCATGGACTTATGTGGCCTATTGATTAAATCTTTTTCAGAATCGTAAAAACTATTGATTATATAGCCTGCTGCAATAGTTATCGCGGAAGCCATAACCAACATAAACAAATTAACATCAAATATAACCGCTTTTAAAGGTAAATGGTATCCTAAAATAAAAATAGAAGCCAAATATTGGGCGATGACTAAAATAAGAATATTGTAACCTCGAACTACAGAAAACATACTAAAAAACTTCAATAATATATGTTTCTGTCGTCTGTTAAGCATATAGTAAAATGGTTATTAGATTCTGAAAATGTTCAGAATGACAGAATACTAGAAGTTATATACTACTTCTAATTTATATTCAGCTAAAGCTTGTTTTGCTTTGTCTATATCTTCGGTAAACCCTAAAATATATCCTCCGCCACCAGAGCCACAAAGTTTTAAATAATAATCGTTAGTCTCCAAACCTTTTTTCCATAGCTCATGAAATTGCTTAGGTATCATAGGTTTAAAGTGACTTAAAACAACTTTAGACAGCTGTTTTGTATTTTTAAACAAAGACTTAACATCGCCTTTTAAAAAGTCTTCAACGCAAGCATCGGTGTGTTTTATAAACTGGTCCTTTAGCATACTACGGAAGCCTTCCTGCTTCATGTTTTCCATAAAAATACTTACCATTGGTGCTGTTTCTCCAACAATACCACTATCTATTAAAAATACAGCTCCTTTTCCATCGGGTTTTTGAGACGGAATTCCTGTCGCTTCGATATTATCCTTAGAGTTTATAAGAATTGGAATGCTTAGATAACTATTTAACGGGTCTAATCCTGAAGATTTTCCGTGGAAAAACGATTCCATTTCAGAGAAAATTGCTTTTAACTGTAATAGCTTTTCACGTGTTAAATTTTCTAAAACCGTAATTTTATCTTTAGCGTAGTTATAATAAATAGCAGCCACTAAAGCTCCACTACTTCCTACACCATACCCTTGCGGGATTGAAGAATCGAAATACATACCCTCCGAAACATCTTTCTTCAACAAAGCAATATCAAACCTTACTAGATCAGGAGAAATAGTTTCTAAATGGTCGGCAAAACGCTTTAAACTTTTATTGGATTCGACGGCCTCTTTAGTTGGGTTATCAGAGACTTTAAGGGCTCCGTTATAAAAATTATAAGGTATAGATAAACCTTTAGAGTCTTTGATGATTCCGTACTCACCAAAAAGTAAAATTTTCGAGTAAAAAAGAGGTCCTTTCATAATTAAACCAAAATTTAACTTAGCACCAATAACTAAGTTCCAGTGCCAAATATACGTAATATTATTCTATTTGATTGGCACCAAAACCAATCTGGTCGCAAATATATTGCTCGTTTTGGCAATAGCCAACTAACTCGCTTTTAATAAATTCCATGATTTGCTCTGATTCCTGCTTAGGATATAATACATGCACATTGGCTCCAGCATCTAAAGTAAAACCAATATGTAAACCTGTAGCTTCTCTAAATGCCCATATTTTATTAATAATTTCCAAGGTATTAGGTTTCATTAAAATAAAATAAGGCATGCTAGTCATCATCATAGCATGAAGTGTTAGAGCTTCGCTTTCAATGATTTCTATAAACTTATCTAAATCGCCAGACTCTAAAATCGCTTTTAATTTCTCGAGGTTTTCATGCGCCTGAGCAAATCGATTTTGGGCATAAGGATGCCCATACATTAAATTATGTCCAACGGTACTACTTACTTGTTTTTCGCCTTTATCGACTAGTAAAATAGTATCTTGATACTCTTTAAAATTTTCATGAACGCCGTACGGATATTTTACACCAAATAAATCGCTACTACCTTCAACAATATTATTTTTTCCCCAAACAATTAAATCGCCTTCAATACTTCGGCAGGCACTACCAGAACCTAAACGGGCTAAAAACGACGCTTTTTGATTGAAATATTCATCTGAAAATTTTTCTGAATTCAACTGTTTTTCAATACTCATTAAACACAGCGCCAAGGCACTCATACCACTTGCCGAAGAGGCAATACCTGAACTGTGCGGAAATGTATTTTGGGTTTCTACAACAAATTTATAATCTTTCAAAAAAGACAAATACTGCTCAACACGATTGAAAAAGGTTTCAATTTTTGGTTTAAAATCGTCCTTCTTTTCACCATCTAAATACACTTCAAAATCAAATTCATTTGAGTTATCTTTTTTTGTGTAGGTTAAAGTTGTAATGGTTTTACAGTTGTTTAACGTAAAACTTATCGACGGATTCTCAGGAATTTGATGTTCCTTTTTACCCCAGTATTTTACCAAGGCAATATTACTTGGTGACTCCCAAGTTACTTTACCTTGTTCGACAGATTTCGTGTATGGCTGCGGAATAAATTGTGCTTCGGTCATGTCTTAATATTCTGCCGACAAAGATAATAACTTTAGCATAGTATTGTAATTTCTTGCTGTTGCAATTACCTTTAATTTACGTTCAAAAAAATTATTGTTAAACTTTGTTTTTCCGTAGCCATTAACACCATAAAAATAAATGCAATTTTGATTTATAATGAATTGTTCTTCGGAAGTACTGAACAATTGAACCTCCTTAATCAGCTCTTTATTTGGTTCACTAAACAGCATCATAAAATAGCTTTTCATTTTGTTTTCCTCGGAAAACGGACAGGTTTCAAAAATGAGTTTTAAATCTTTTGGTGTTATTATCAAAACCGAAACTTCGAAACCAAATTGATTAAAAATGGCTTTTGATATGTTTTCTGCAATAACTTTTTCATTGTGTAAAAGGGTTTTAAACACCACATTTCCACTCTGAATATAGGTTTTCACATTTACGAAACCTGCATCAGTTAATACGGTTCTTAACTCAGCCATTAGGATTTTGTTCTGGCCGCTAACGTTTATGCCTCGAAGTAATGCGATATAGGTTTTCATTTTGAAATCGCTTTTGATGCAATATATGCACCTGTCCAGGCATTTTGAAAATTAAATCCTCCGGTAACGGCATCGATATTTAATACTTCGCCAGCAAAAAACAGGTTTTTATGAATACGACTTTCAAAGGTTTTAAAATTAATTTCTTTTAAATCGACACCACCAGCGGTTACAAATTCATCTTTAAACGTACTTTTTCCTTCTACATTAAAAACAGCCTTAGTTAATTGCTCTGCCAAAGCTTCGAGTTGTTGTTTGTTCAAGTCGGCCCAACGGGTTTGCTCATCCATATTAGAAGCTAAAACAAGTTGATGCCATAAGCGTTTTGGCAAACCGAATGATGTTGATTTATACACTGTTTTTTTGGCTAGATTCTGTTTAAATGCCTTTAATTGATTTAAACAATCGTCGAAAGAATATCTGATAAAATTAATTTCAATTTGAAATTTATAATCCAGTTTTGCCAACTCCACCGCACCAAAAGCCGATAATTTTAAAATAGACGGCGCACTCATCCCCCAATGTGTGACTAAAAGCGGACCTTCACTGAATAGATTAGTTCCCAATACCGAAATTTCAACATGAGGCGCAACAACTCCTGGAATTGTTTTTATGCGTTGGTCGTTAATATTAAATGTGAATAATGACGGTACAGGTTGTGAAATAGTATGCCCCATATTTTCAATAAGCTTCCAGAATTTCACACTACTTCCTGTGGCAATTAAAAGAGTTTTGCATTGGTATGTTTCATCTTTAGTTTGTATTTGAAAACCGGATTCTATAGGATTAATTTCAGATACATTCTGACTATATGATACCTCAACCCCATAAGTTTTAGCTTCACATAAGAAACAATCGATAATGGTTTGGGAACTATTAGATTCCGGAAACATACGGCCATCCTCTTCAATTTTTAAAGCAACACCGCGTTTTTCGAACCATTCAATGGTATCGCCAGTCATAAACTGATGAAAAGGTCCCAAAAGCTCCTTCTCTCCTCGCGGATAATTTTTTATTAATTCCTGTGGAATAAATTCGGCGTGAGTAACATTACAACGACCACCTCCAGACACTTTTACTTTTTGTAAACCTTCCTTGCCTTTTTCAAGTATGGCAACCTTTAATTCTGGTCTTTGCTCTGCAATATTTATGGCTGCAAAAAATCCGGCGGCACCACCTCCCACTATAATTACATCATATTCAATCATATTCTATCTGGATAATCCGAAATGATCCCATCCACACCATAACTTTTCATTCGTGCAATAGTCTCTTCATCATTAACCGTCCAAGTATTTACTTTATATCCTTTTTGGTGCGCTAAATTAACGTTCTCGAGAGTTAGTAAGGCAAAATTTGGATGAATAATTTTAGCATCAATGGTTTCAGCAAATTCAATCGCCTCGGCAACATTCGCCTTGGTTAACACCGCTAGCGGAATATTTTTGTTAAGTTTACAAACATCTTCAAGCTCATGATGCTGAAAACTGGAAACTATAAAATCGTTATAACTCCAGCCTTTTTCTCCAACATAATATTCGATAACTTCACAAGTTTTTGCTGCAGTATGCTTTCCTTTTAATTCAATATTTAATAGGCAAGATTTATTGATAAGATCGAGTACTTCTTGTAAAGTTGGAATTTTATACTGCTCATTAACATTTAGTACCTTTAATTCAGACAGAGTGTGCTTACTAATTTCTCCTGTACCATTTGTCATTCTATCTAAAGTAAAATCGTGAAATACAACCAATTCTCCCGAAGCACATAAATGGACATCTATTTCGATTCCGTCTATATTAAAACTTAACGCCTTTTGAATAGATTCGATGGTGTTTTCTGCTACATATGCTAATGCTCCTCGGTGTCCCATTTTTAAACCTTTATAAGTCATGATTTCTTTTTAATAGGTCGCATTAATCCTTCCTGAGTTACAGAAGCTACCAGCTTACCGTCTCTGGTAAAAATATTACCTCTCGCAAACCCACGTGCATTAGATGTATTTGGCGACTCGATAGAATACAACATCCAGTCATTAAAGTCGAAATCCCTGAAATACCACATCGAGTGGTCTAAACTTGCCGTCTGAGTATTGCCATAATGTGCTTTACTGGCATGACGATTCATAGCTGCTGCCAGAATATTATAGTCTGAAATATAGGTTAGAATCTGCTGTTTTGTTACATGATCCAGTTGTGTTGCATCTCCATTTAACTTAAACCACACGTGGGTAAACGAAGGCAAATCCTCTTTATTAAACGGATTTACAACCTCTACAGGTTTAAATTCGATAGGACGCTCTACTTCTATAAAACTTTTTGTTCTTGAGGGAATAGCATCTCCAAATTGATTAAGCATATCGGTCCAGCTTAACAATTCTTCGGGTTGTTTGATATCTTTAGGCATATCGATTTGATGATTATACCCCTCCTCTTCTTTATGAAACGAAGCCGATAAAATAAAGATGGTTGTTCCGTTTTGTGAAGCAGTAACGCGTCTTACAGAAAAACTACCCCCATCCCGAACAATACTCACATGATATTCAATGGGAAGTGTTAAATCACCCGCTTCTAAAAAGTACGCATGCATCGAATGTAAAATACGTTCTTTTACATCGGTTCTACTGGCGGCATTAATCGCTTGAGCTAGTACTTGACCACCAAACACATGCGGACTTCCAATGGTTACACTATGCCCTACAAATGTTGTTTCGTTTATATCCTTTAAACTAATGAGTTCTACCAACTGATTAACCGTTGTCATTCTATATGATTTTATAATTTTATAAATCTAATAAATGAAAAGGCCTTACCATAACTTTTTAATTATTTAATTTTGCCTAAAACACAAATTTATGCCCCTTAAAACTCAATTTATGCTTTATGCATTTTTAATATTAGTTGCTTGTTCAAACGGAAAGCTAAAAGTAGTAGCCGATATTCCGAAGCATTTAAAGGAAGTTTCCGGAAACGAAATAACAACCAATTCTGATTTAATTTGGATAATTGAAGATTCTGGTAATAAAAATAATGTATATGGTTTAAATGATGACGGAGAGATTGTTAAGGATATTGATATAAAAAATGCAAACAACATGGATTGGGAAGATTTAACAACCGACACCATGGGCAACTTATTTATAGGTGATATTGGTAATAATGACAAAAACCGAAAATGGCTAAGTATTTTAAAAATATCGAATCCCGAAACGATTAAAAACAAAACAAAAGCCGAAGTAATTCGGTTTAAACTGCCAAAAGGGGAATCGCCGAAAGACTTTGAAGCCTTCTTCTTATTTAACGATTTCTTTTATTTATTTAGTAAGGAAACCGGTAAAGCCAGATTGATAAAAGTACCTAACAAAGCAGGAAAGCATACTGCCGAAATAGTTACCGAATTTAACTTAGAAGGAAAGCACAATGAAATTACCTCGGCCGATATAAGTGAAGATGGCAAAACCGTTGTTTTACTTAATCACGAAAAAGTTTGGAAACTTACCAATTTTACAGACGACAACTTTTTTAACGGCACGATTGAAAATTTGGCTTTTGAACACAAATCTCAAAAAGAAGGTGTGTGTTTTTTGGATAATAATACCATTTTAATCACCGACGAGAGTAATGATGATTTAGGTAGTAATCTGTATAGTTTTAAAATTAACAACTAGAAAACACATAGTCTTTGCTTAATAAAAAGCAAAACTTATTTTTAAGAAATTCATTGGGTTACTGTTTTTTGTAAGGATTAAAATTTCATCCCAAAACCAAAGGAAAAACGCATACCGTCTTCTCCGGTAAACAAATTAAATGTTGCTGAGATAGTCTCGGCAGCGGCAACCCAAAACCCACCTCCATAATCGCTATGCCATTTTTTTGAGGTATCATTTCGCAACCATACACGCCCCACATCAAAACCTCCAAACACGCCTATTTGCAGTGGCACCAAGGCGGTTTTAAAAGAATTAAAACTATAGCGCAAATCGCCACTTCCTATAAACGAATGCCTACCCGTAAAACGCTGCAAACGATAACCCCTTAACCCGTTTTCCCCACCAATATTAGCGGCCTGAAAAAATATTAAGTCGTCACCGAACCTAAATTGAGCATGAGCATTGGTTTTTAAAACCAGTTTTTTATTAACGGTTAACGCATTATAAAATCCAAGGTTTGTATTTACATAACCATATGTAAATTGAGATGCATCAAATTCGGTTTTACCTCCAGTTTCTATCAAAAAGGTCATGCCTCGCGTTGGGTTTATACTATTATCGAAACTTTTATAATCAAAATAAGCTTCGGCTCCGGCAAAGTAACGACGTTCATAAAAATCGGCATTAATTAAAGGCTCAAACTCAGAAATAAATCTATTGGGTGTATCTTGAATTTCAATACCTTCAAACATAATTTTAGCACCAAAAAAACTCCCAAATTTCGAATGCTTTTTTAAGCCAATATGCGCACCAATAGTCCCTGTTTTTACTCGATTATAATCTAAACCTATTTCATCATCATTATTTTCCGTCTCATTGCCATATCCAAAGAAATTATTTGTAAAATTTTCACTAGTAAAAAGTCCGCCAACAGTTAAATTCCATGCTCCAAAAACATTAGCAAATTCTCCTGAATAGTTAAAATCGTATCCCTCGGTCGCAAAATAATACCCGGCCTTAAAACGGTGTTGTGTAGAAAATGGATTTCTTTTGAATCCTTTATTTGTTCTGGTAAATGAAACACCCAATCGCATACCATCGTCTGGGTTAAAGCCAATGCCAGGAGCTATTAAATTGGTATTAAGGATACCTTTTTCAAAATCGAATAAATTTAAATTGTAAATATCGGTAAACCTTATGTTGCCTCCTTTTTTTTCTTCTACTGTATTTTTCTTGCTTTTATAATCGTAAACTCTAATTCCTTTTCCATTTTTTATCTTGTAGGTATCATTATTTTGTCCTCCTATTAATCGGGTTAAAATAGGGTGTTTTCCTTTTCCAGAAACCTCAAATATATCCTTATCATCCAAACCGTAAATCCAAAGTTCTTTGGTAACCGCTTTATCAAAAGTTCTATCAATTAAAACTTCAGCCTTTTTTCCTTTCTTAATTCTAGAAATGATTACCTGAGTTTTATAATTATCGGTTCGTATAACTTCAATATAATCATCTTTATCTGTAGCCGTTACGATTACCAATTTGTTCAAATAAGTATAATACCGACTAGCAATATCGGCTAAACTGGCTCTTCTTCCTTTTAAATTAGCTTTAATAGTCTCTAACTGTTGATTTTTAACCTCTTTGGGCACCTTATTGAAAGCAGACTCTATAACCTCATCTGTAATATTTGTTTGAAGAAACCTTGCTTGTTTTAACCAAGTTTCTTCATTTGCATTTTGTATGAGAACACGATCCAGCCTGATACCAGCACTGTTTATCCATTTAACATCGTTTAAATTGGCTTCATATACTTGTAATTGTTTTACTGGATTACTTATTTTCTTTAAAAAATCTAATAAACCGCCATCAAAATTCGAAAATGCCTGATCGCGGTCTCTAGGAATGGGCCTATAAACCTTATCTCCATTTTCCTGATTAAATTGAGCCCAACGCCACTGATCCTGATGTCTATCCCAGTCACCTATAAGCATATCAAAAAGCCTGGCTCGCACAAATGCTTCCTCGTCTATTTTATACTTTTCGTCTTTTCTGATTTTCTCAATAATATCGTGGGAACTTTCAATATCATTAGCGTAACCGAAATTTTGTTTGTATGCTTGATTTTCTTCAGGACGCTCCTCAATTAAATACAATTCATCTCCGTAATCCTCATTAAAATCGCCTAAATCCTTATGTTTTGGAATAAAATATAATTCTGGTTCAGTGTGATACACCTTAGCCGCTTTGGATAGTTCTGGAATTATTTGAAAAGCATAAGGATGCGCTGCAGTGTAAAAATCTAAAATAAGATCTTCAACCTCTGTTTCCCTGAATTCATTTTCTATATAAATATCTCTAAACAAAACAGCTTGCAAATACTGGGTGGCACTTTTACGAAGCGCCCTCATATTAAATTGTCTACCGTCTTTTGTTTTTAATCGTAACGATCGTGTTTGATGACCGCCTCCTTTTCTTACTACTTCTAACCCACCATAGAGTGTGTCTAGAGTGGCAACTCTGGCCTTAATTTTAGTACTATACAAACTTCTGTAATGCTCGCCCCAAAAGGATTTATAAGCCTTAGATTTATTCGTTTCTTCCTCAGTATAAATTGAAACCTCTAGCGTTTGTGGAAATTGCTCTTTTAACCCTGAAAGGTCTACGGATTTATAAGATTTATAAACTTGCTTTTGATACAGCAATGTTGGTATGCCTCCCTGCGCATCGTAAAAACGCACCCAAGAACTCCCGTCTTTAAACACTGTATACACAGCAAAACCTTGTTTACCAGAAGAAAAAAGACCATCTTCGCCCAAAGCAGCAAACGAATCTTTCGATCCAGAACCAGAAACAATTTGCTTTATTCCTTCATGCTCAATGTATTGCAACGTATGCTCATGACCTGAAACAAAAACTATATTCCCTGAATTGGTAGCCAAAGTTTCAATGCGACGCATGAGCTCATTATAACGCTTATTAAAGCGGTCTTGTACCGAAACGCCTCCTTGCGCACGTAACTGAACGGCTAAAGAAGCTAAACCAGGTAAAGGAATTTTTTTTTGAGTTGGAAACAAATGCTTTGAGGCTGCAAATGCACCTCCATGTGCCCCATTGGTATATATTGGGTGGTGCATGGCTATAACCACTGTTTTTCCTTGTCCCTTTTTAATTTCGCCCTCTATTTCATCAAAAAAACGCGATTCGGTTTTTATCTCGCAATCATCGTTAATTGTTGGATTTTTATCCCAATTTTCCAGAAACCACTGAGTGTCAATTAAAATCAAGTGTATATTTTCACTCACGTTTATACCTTCCAGGGGACATCCATTTTCGGGTAAAAAAGAATCCTTACCCAGGGCCTTTTCAATATATTTTTCTTCCTCTTTTAAACCTACTAGTCTGTTGGCATACCAGTCGTGATTACCTGGGATAAAAATAGTTTGACCTTGAAACCCTTCAACGGATTGAATTTGAACTTTTAAGCTTTGTTCGGCTTCCATTCGGCCCTTTTCATTCTTAGCCGGCATACCTGCAGGATAAATATTATCACCTAAAAAAAGAGCAATATCGCCTCTCGTATTTTTATCTTCAATAAAAGTCTTAAAAGCTCTTAATCCTTGTGAGGAAGCATCATTATTTACCAAACCAGCATCTCCAATTAAGTAAAACGTTTTTTCTACTTCCTTGTCCGGGAAGGACATTTCTAATGTATTACTACCTTTATATTGAACTTTTTTCGTAGCACATCCTATTAAAAAAGCAACGCAATAAAAAGAAAAAAGAACTAATGACTTTACGCTCATGTGTGCCAAGTTTAAACCTTAAATATACAAATTTGTGCCCTTGAAAATTCAAACTCGTTTAAATACCTGTACATATAAACTCAAAAGGAAATAAGTTGTCATCAAATTTTGTTAATTTGTATACACGTAAACCATTACTTCTTATGTCGTTACTTATAGAAAAAACCGAGGACTTTGTATTTGACTTATTTAAATCGCATTTAGATCAAACTTTTTTATATCATAATTTAACACACACAGAGCGGGTATTAAGAAGCTTACGTGAAATTATTGAACATTCTAATATTAGTGACGAATCTGCTGAAATACTTCAGTTGGCTGCCTTATTACACGACACAGGCTACACAAAAGCCCGAGAAGGCCATGAAGAAGAAGGTGTAAAAATTGCAACCGCTTTTCTTAAGAAACAAAATGCAAAACAAGATACCATAGATGCCGTTAACAAGTGCATATTAGCTACAAAGTTTGAAGACAAGCCTGAAACGGAATTGGAAAAAATTATGCGCGATGCTGATGCTTCGCATTTTGGCAAACCCTACTTTAATGAAGCCAGCGAATTTTTAAGAAAAGAACTCGAAATTCAAGGCATTAAAACATATTCTACCGCAGAGTGGATAGACGAAAACATAAAAGTGCTCACCAAAAAGCATGAATTTTATACCGATTACGCACTAAAAAACTGGCAAAAACAAAAAGAAGCAAATCTTAAAAAATTAATTAAGCAAAAGAAAAAAATTAAAGAACAATTGCAAAAAGAGCAACTCAAAGCCAAATATAAAGCGCAATACAAAAATGAAAGTCCCGAACGCGGTATACAAACGTTTTATAGAGTTGCTTTAAGAAATCATATTAAATTAAGCGACATTGCCGATACTAAAGCCAACATTTTACTATCGGTTAATGCAATTATCATCTCTTTAGTTTTATCTAATTTATTTTCGAAATTAGACAACCCCAGCAATGCATATTTAATTATTCCAACAGCTATATTTACTACATCCAGTGTTATTTCAATGATCCTTTCCATTATTGCCACACGACCAAATGTAACGCGCGGCCAGTTTACCAAAGAGGATGTAGAAAACAAAAATGTAAACCTTACTTTCTTCGGAAATTTTCATAAAATGAAATTAGATGAATTTGAATGGGCTGTTAGCGAATTGGTTAAAGACAAAGATTATGTGTACTCATCCTTAACAAAGGACCTTTACTTTCTTGGCAAAGTTTTAGATCGAAAATATCGCATACTTCGCATTACTTATTCTTTTTTCATGATAGGCATTATCGTGTCAGTTTTGGCTTTCGCAATTTCCTTTAAAATAATGATTTAATTAACCTGACTAAGCTTTAATAGTTTTTATTAAATCGTCGTAAGTATAAAAGTCTTTTGTGTTTTCATGATGATAAAGAATTTTTACACGAATAGCTTTTAAACCTGTAACCCCCTGTAAATCTTCAAGCTCTACTATTTCAACCGCATCACTTAAAACGTTTTTATGCTGAAGAAATTTAATGTATTGTAAATATTCTGTCTCATCTTCCTTTTGTGAGTAGATGATGCTTATTTTTCCTTTTTCAGTAACACGCTTATTAGTACCTTTTATTAAAGCCTTATCCACTCGTTTTTTAACAACTTCGTATCTGGCATTATACGTTCCATCAACATCAAATTGTTTTTCATCCATCCTAAAACTAATGGTTAGCGGCTGATTAAAAACCAAAATCATAGACGCCACATCTAAAGTAACGGGATACGTATCTCTACTTTGGTAAAATTCATTTTCCATTTCGCACATGGCCTGCAATTGCCACAACCTTAAATTGTAAAGGTACATGGTGTTAAAACTTTCTTCCTTCGTTATCGCTTCACCAATATACATGTTATGCTCCACACCATCGGTTTTAAAACGTTCGAAAAAATGCGGGTACATTTGTTGTGCATCCTTTTGTTTTTCATCGAGTACAGAAGCCATATTTTTATTGATTAACGCTATGGTATCATCGAATTTTTTTCGGTAATGATAAATAACATTAAGCTGAGTATCTACTTCACTAAAGTAGTTTTCAATAGCTTTGGCATAACGTACTTTTTTAGTTTTGAAAAACTTAAACAAAGGATCAATTTCATCTTTAAAGAAATTGGCTAATTGTTGTTCGCTATCTACTTTAAAATCTTCTTTTAAAACACTTTTAAAGGTGTCTATTTGAAATTTTATTTGCTCGTAAATGGGTAATGGTTCTTCTAAATATATGTCGTTTATTATCTCTTCTACCAATTTTAACTGAAGCGATAAATCCTTCTGGGTTGCCAGATTTCTAGCTTCCGAAGACCCTTTCACATCAATTTGTCCAAATAAAGGGTATACATTTTCGAAATCTATTTTACTAAAAACCGCATCGTTTCCTATGTGTTCCTTATCTTTTAAAAATTGTCTAGCTGCTTTTTCAAATTTCCAAGAAACACTGGAATGTATGGACGTACACTCTTGCTGTATTACGGCTTCGATAGAATTTTCGTATTCTCTTATAGAACGTTTTACTGCCGCCAAAATAAACGGAATAACATCAGACAGCTTATTAGCTATAATACTGTTTAATATTTTAGGTGTTGCCGATACAATTTCTAAAATAGCGAGTAATTCTCCATTTTCTGAAATAGGTGTAAAAATAGCACTCTTTACCCCTTGCTCTTTTAATATTCTGAACTGAGCCACTGTTCCTTCCGACATGTCATAAGATTTATCGACATCGGAAATAGCATATGATGTATTATTATTAATTAACGACTTATAAGACTCTTCACACAAAACGCTATTACAAGAGGACTCTTCTTCATTATTGAGCAAATAGCTTTTCATACCTTCCTGATGCACACAGTCGAAAGTATCTTCACCTTTATTGTAAACCGAAAATCCAATTTTTAAATCCTTAATCCCTAAAAGTGATTGGAAAATAGACTGAAAATCAGTCATATTTTCCATACTTCTATGTTTTTTCTCGGTGATTAATGTCGATTTCATATTAGAAATAGACTGATCGTCGGTAACATCGAAAATATTGGAAATCACAAACCCTTTAAAAAGGTAACTTTTTGGCGGAAACTTTTCTTTCCAAAGGTCTATATTACTAAAATTATCCAATAGCTCATCAAAATCATCCTGCGTAATCTGGGGGGCATTTTCAGTACGACTAACTTCTACAAAATCGGCATTATACAAAATCTTATAATAACGCATAACACCGTTTTCATCGGGTATTTCATACATTATTGGCCGTTTAAAACTTAAATTAAACCCATAACAAGCATTTAAAATTACGGTACATGCCATAATATAAATATCGCTTTCGGGCATATTTTTAATTTTTAGTTCAAAACCTTCACCAGCATTTTCGATAATTTTTCTAAAACGTTTAGAGCTATTAAAAACCACATCCTGAAATGGTATTGATGCCGTTTTTATTTCATTATTCGTTAGTACTTCGCTAAACGAATCCTGTAAAATTAATTTAATTTCATTTTCATAAGTTTTAAAAAACGACAAGTCTCCAAAACCCTCTCTTAATATTGGTAACGGTTTCTGTACTTCTAACACTTTTTGTGCTTTTGCAGCAATAAAGTCGTCATCACTATTGGCCAAAACCTCATAGTGTTCAATGAGTTTATTAAAACTAATTTTTATATCGAACGGGGTTTCTATGTATTTGGTAAAATCGGTCATTGCTTTTTAAAAACGGCTTATAAATATACTACTTTATGAACTACAGGATAACATAGAGCATCCAACTTTATGTCTCGCCCACTCCGGACGTTTGGCAAACCACTTTTCATTTTCAGGTTGCTCGCCATAAGGTTGTTTTAATAACTGAAACAACTCATCAATTAGGGTATAATCACCATTATTAGCAGCATCGATAGCTAATTGCGCCATATAATTTCGAAGCACATATTTAGGGTTTACCTGATTCATTTTTTCTTTACGACGTTCGTCTGAAATATTTTCCTGACGCAGTCTGTCGGCATACCTTTGAAACCAATCTTGCCATTTATCAATGACCGGTTGTTTTAGTGCCTTCAAATCATAAAAGGCCGCTTCAATTAATTGAATGCCATCTACTTTCGAATCTGAATCCTTCTTAAAACTACTTAATTTCCTGAAAAATATGGTCATATCAATTTCAATCAAAAAAAGATTATCCTCTAGATCCTGAATGAGTGCCGTATCGGAAACAGCTTTTGTTTCCAAGCCTAACTTACTGCGCATCATAGCCAAAGACTTCATTTCGAAATCTACTTTATATCTTTCTAAAATTCGTTCTAAAGGTTCAGCTTCCTCAATTAAAGGATATAATGCATTGGCTAATTTAAACAGATTCCACAAACCAATATTCGGCTGATTTCCATAGCGGTAACGTTTATGTTGTCTATCGGTAGTATTGGGTGTCCAGCCATAATCGAACCCTTCGAGCCAGCCATAAGGACCATAATCTATGGTTAAGCCTAATATAGACATATTATCGGTATTCATGACACCATGAACAAAACCCACACGTTGCCAATGAATAATCATGTCTAAGGTTCTATTAGTAACCTCTTTAAAAAAGTTTAAATACGATTCTTTACTCGGCTTTCCTAATTGCGGAAAATGTTGTGTAATGGTAAAATCGACCAATTTTCTTAGGTTTCCAATATCTTGTCGTGCTGCAAATATTTCGTAATTACCAAAACGCAAAAAACTTGGGGCAACACGTGTAACTATGGCGCCTTTTTCGTAGGCTGCATTTCCATCGTAAAGCATATCTCTTAGAACCAGATCGCCTGTTAAAGCTAAAGATAATGCCCTTGTTGTAGGCACGCCCAAGTAATACATGGCTTCACTACATAAATACTCTCTTATTGACGAACGTAATACTGCAAGGCCATCGGCTGTTCTGGAGTAAGGCGTTTCACCTGCGCCTTTTAGTTGTACTGTCCATTGTTTTCTTTTATGATGCACTTCAAATAAATTTATAGCGCGACCATCACCCAATTGACCTGCCCAATTTCCAAATTGATGACCTCCATAGCACATGGCATAAGGCTGGGTGTTTTTATAAATATCATTTCCTGTAAATACATTCAAAAAAGTATCACTATCAGCATCTGCTTCGGAAATCCCAAGATTTTCCAGCATAGCTTTAGAGACATGCAAAAGTTCTGGATTTTGGGTTTGCTTCGGTTCAACAAACGAATAACAAGCCTCTTCTACCTGACGTCTTGTATTTTCATGAATGGGATCGGCAGGTAGATTAGTTATGAATGTATTTTTTATATTTAGTTTCATCTATCCAATTTTAAACCTGAGCAGCTTTTAATTTATTCGCATGCATTTTTCGTAATTTGGCCAGCTTCGGGGTTATTACGGCACTACAATACATTTGTGTTTTATTGTTTGCATAATAATTTTGATGATAATCTTCAGCATCGTAAAAAACACCCAATTCGCTAATTTCAGTAACAATCGAATTTTCGTAATAAGGAGCCATTTCAATTAACACCTGCTGAGCTATGTTCTTTTGCATATCATTATGATAGTAAATAACAGACCTGTACTGTGTTCCAACATCAGCTCCCTGACGGTTTAATGTTGTTGGATCATGGCTCGTCATGAACACTACTATTAAATCATGAAAAGACACTACATCGGCATCAAAAGTTACTTGTACTACTTCGGCGTGCCCGGTTAAACCAGAACAGACTTCACGATATGTTGGCTTTCCCGGGGCTTGTCCGCCAGTATAGCCAGATACGACTTTCTCAACACCTTTAATCTCGTTAAAAACAGCTTCTACACACCAAAAGCAACCGCCACCAACGGTCATTAATTCCATCGTTTTATTTCCCATCTAATTTTTCCTTTACCGTTTCTAATTTTAAAACTTCTGAATTTACGCAATACCTCAAACCACTGGGTTCAGGGCCATCGGGAAATACGTGTCCTAAATGCGCATCGCAAGTGTTGCACAATATTTCGACACGAACCATTCCAAAGGAAGCATCTTTAATATACTTAATGGCATTATAGGTTATAGGCTGAGTAAAACTGGGCCACCCTGTACCCGAGCTAAATTTAATGGTAGAATCAAATAAAGGCGAATCACAACATATACAACTGTATTTCCCTTCTTCATATGAGGTACAAAATGCACCTGAATGGGGCGCTTCAGTACCTTTTTCTCTGGTTATTTTATATTGTTGTGGAGTTAATTGAGATTTCCATTCTGATTCAGTTTTTTCAACTCTAAAATCTGGATTAGGATTTCCATTAACCGCAAAATTTACAATGTCTTTCCAAGTAAGCATAACCTTATATTCTTTCTTTTTATTTAATTTTTATCAAAGTTAAGAAATAGTCGAGATAAGCTAGACATCCTTTCATTGATTTAAACTATAATGAAATAAGGTTTCTAGGATAATAATTTAAATGTAAACAGTGTAAAATTCCATAAAAAAACCACCGAGAATAATTACTCGGTGGTTTTTATTATAATTAAAATCGATTGAATTCCCTTAAAATCCTTTATTAATTACATATGCAGCATCGTTCCAACGCAACTCTTGTTTAAAACGGTATAAATCGGTTTTCTCATCAATTAATAAGAACTCGATATCCATTATTTCAGCAAAATCTTCTAACGATTCTGACGAAATATTCTGGCTGTAACACGTATGATGTGCGCCTCCAGCATAAATCCAGGCAGCCGCGGCTGTTTGCAAATCTGGTTTAGCATCCCATAGTACTCTGGCTACAGGTAAATTTGGCATATCATCTTTAATCTCGACAGCTTCTACTTTATTAACCAGCATTCTAAAACGGTTACCCATATCTACAACTGAAGCATTTAAGGCTTTTCCTGCTCCACTATTAAATACTAAACGAACCGGATCTTCTTTTCCGCCGATTCCTAATGGGTGGATTTCACATGATACATCACCTTTTGCAATAGTTGGGCAAATTTCAAGCATATGTGACCCTAAGCAGGTGGTATTTTCAGGATCGAAATGATAGGTGTAATCTTCCATAAAGCTGTTTCCTCCTTCTAGTCCGTGTCCCATGACTTTCATGGTACGCACCAAAGCGGCAGTTTTCCAATCACCTTCACCTCCAAATCCATATCCACTAGCCATTAAACGTTGCGTGGCAATACCTGGTAATTGTTTCATACCGTGTAAGTCTTCGAAAGTATCGGTAAAAGCTGAGTAACCACCATCTTGTAAAAAAGCACGCATTCCTAATTCTATTTTAGCTGCATCTCTTAATGATTGACGCATCATGCCATCAGCTTTAATTTTTGAAGCCATAACATAGGTATCCTCATACTCCTGAATTAAAGTATCTACTTGTACATCGGTAATTTGATTTACAAAATCGACTAAATCACCTATACCATAACCGTTAACTTCGTATCCAAATTTAATTTGAGCCGAAACTTTGTTTCCGTCCGTTACAGCTACCTGACGCATGTTATCTCCAAACCGAGCAACTTTCATTCGCTTACTATCGGCCACTGCATTAGCCACGCGACACCAGTCTGCAACTTGTTTAATTACTTTTTCATTTTTCCAATGACCAACAACAACCTTTCGGTTTTTACGAAGGCGAGATACTAAAAAGCCAAACTCACGACCACCATGTGCCGATTGATTAAGATTCATAAAATCCATATCAATCGTTCCCCAAGGAATATCGCGGTTAAATTGTGTATGCAGGTGTAAAAACGGTTTTTGTAAAGCCGTTAATCCTGCAATCCACATTTTAGCTGGAGAAAACGTATGCATCCAAGTAATGATACCAATACAATTTTCATCGTTATTTGCTGCTTTACAAATAGCATGAATCTCATCGGCTGTTTTAACTGTTGGTTTAAAAACAACTTTTACAGGAATAACAGCGTTTTCTGTGTAAGCATTGGCAATTTCCTTTGAATGTTCGGCAACCTGTTTTAAGGTTTCAGGCCCGTACAGGTGCTGACTGCCCGTTACAAACCACACTTCGCCTTGTTTAAAATTGATCATTATGAAATAAAACTAAGATTTATTAATTGTTATGATAGATATATATAAAGTGCTATCACCGCCGCAACAACAGCAAAACCAACGGGTTTTAAATATTGCCAAGGTGTAATATCCACTTGTTTTGTATACTCTTGATTATAATCTGTTTCTCTAGGAACAAAAGAACTCACTACAAACATGATGATGACAGTTAAAGCAAACAGAATACCCATTAAATGCAGGAAACTGATATCTGGTTTAATGATGTACAAAGTTGTTAAGTACGTAACTACACTGAATAAAATAGAAATGTTTGCTGCTTTTCCAGATACACGTTTAGAAAATATCCCAACTAATATTATAGCTAAAATAGGCACACTATGTGTTCCGTTTAACTCTTGTAAATAGGTAAATATTCCTCCTTCAACGCCATATAATAAAGGTGCAATTGCCATAGAAAATAGGGCTAGAACAATTCCGAAAATTTTACCCGCTTTAACCACCTGACGCTCTGAAGCATTATGATTAATATATTCTTTATAAAAATCTAATCCGAATAAGGTTACCGAACTGTTTAAGGCACTATTAAACGAACTTAAAATAGCACCAAACAATACCGCTGCAAAGAATCCAATAAACGTCACGGGCAAGACCGCTTTTACTACCATTGGATAGGCTTCGTCGGCATTAGCTAAATCTCCATTAAATAAATAGAAGGCAATAATACCAGGTAGAACCACAATAAAAGGTCCTAATATTTTAATGAAAGCAGCCAATAATAATCCTTTTTGACCTTCTTTTAAGTTTTTGGCTCCTAATGCTCTTTGAATAATAGCTTGATTGGTCCCCCAATAGTAAAAATTAACTATAAGCATACCCGTAAATAAAGTAGCAAATGGCACATCGGATTCAGGACCACCGATAATATTAAATTTTTCTGGCAAGGCAGTCGTTAACGTTTTCAAACCTTTAAAAACATTACCATCACCTATTTTCATTAAACCGAAAATAGGAATTAATGATCCTCCAACAATTAACCCAACGGCATTTATAGAATCGGAAACAGCTACTGCTTTTAACCCTCCAAAAATAGCATAAATACTACCAATAATACCAATTGCCCATACGGTAACCCACAAAGCAGGTTCTGGTTGCATTCCAATCATTTCAGGAATATCGAACATGGTATTTATGGCTAAAGCTCCCGAGTACAATACAGTTGGAAGCATTGAAATGGCATATCCTAATAAGAATAATAAAGACACAATAGTTTTCGTGCTTTTACCATAACGATTTTCTAAAAACTGAGGAATTGTAGCAATACCACTTTTAAGATATTTTGGCAATAAAATAAAGGCTGTAAAAACCATGGCTATAGCCGCTATAACCTCGTAAGCCATAATGGGTATACCGTCTCTAAACGACACACCATTCATACCAACGATTTGCTCAGTTGATAAATTTGTAAGTAATAAGGAACCGGCAATAACGGGACCTGTTAAACTCCTACCCCCAAGAAAATAGCCATCAGAAGAATTTTCATCGGTTTTTCTTGTTGACCACCATGCAATTACAGCAACCAGTAGCGTAAATGCAACGAAAGATAAAATACTCATAATAATTTAATTAGTTTAGTTAAATGTTAATACTCGTTACGATTAGCAACCTTGACCGTAATAAGCATCCTTACCATGCTTGCGTTCAAAATGTTTCTTTTTTAACGCATCTTTTAATATTGCTGCACTAGGGTTTATTTGTAGCGTTAAGTAGGCCATTTTAGCAACTTCCTCGCAAACAGCGCTGTTATACACAGCTTTAGCAGCAGAAGCTCCCCAGGTAAAAGGCGCATGATTACCAACTAAAATCATTCCGACTTCGTTGTAATCTAAATTTCGCTCTTTGAGGCAATCAATAATTTGATATCCGGTCATATGTTCATAATCACCGGCAATATAATCATCTTTCATTGGTGGAGCACATGGAATATCAGAAATTAAATGGTCGGCATGTGTTGTTCCGAAAATCGGAATATCCTTTATAGCCTGTGCCCAAGCCGTCCCATAAGTAGAATGGGTATGAACTACACCGCCAATTTTTTCCCATTCTTTATACAATACGGCATGTGTTTTTGTATCGGAAGATGGACGCATGTTTCCTTCAATTATTTTAGCATCGAAATCACAAATAACCATATCGTCAGGTTTTAATTCTGCATACGGCACACCACTAGGCTTAATAGCAAAAATACCTTTATCGCGATCTACTGCACTTGCATTACCGAACGTAAAGAGTACTAAGCCTAACTCTGGAAGCTGCATATTAGCTTCGTAAGCTTCTTCTTTTAAAGATTTATAAATACTCATAACCCTATATTTCTTCTGTTATATTTTTATTTTTTTAATTGAAATGAATCTTTATCTAAATGTATTAATCGTCTCCTAATTTTTAGGAACTCACTGTGATGAACATTGCCTTATCATAAGTTTCAGTTAGTTCAAACAGCCTAAAATTCTTACGGAAGTTTCACTCCAAATTTTACAATAAATTTTCGCTAGACCGCTAAACACCCACGTTGTATTTAGCTTTTATTAGCTAAACTTATTAGCATAAAAAATTCATGCTTTTTTTATTAACTATTAAAACGAAAATTAACTATTTCATTATATGTTCTTCCATAGCAACACACAAGTCGCTATACTCATTGTATATTTTTTTATAAGCGTCTACATTATCTTTTATGGGCTCATAAACTTTCTCAAACGGACTTGCCATGACGTTCATAGCCGTTTCGGTATCGGGATGAATTCCTGCAGCAACGGCACCAAATATTGCAGCTCCTAACGCACAGGCTTGTTCTGATTTGGCCACTTTTATGGGAGCACCTAAAACGTCGGCCATGATTTGCATGACTAAATCTGATTTTTTTGAAATACCACCAATGGCAATAACCCCTTTTATGGGAATGCCTTCTTCAACAAATCTGTCGGCTATTTTTTTAGCGCCAAAGCACGATGCTTCAACTAAAGCCCTAAATACTTTTGGTGAAGTGCTTCCGAGGTTAATTCCAGAAATAACACCTTTTAAATTCTGATTGGCATCGGGCGTTCTTCTACCATTCATCCAATCTAAAGCCAATTCGCCTGAAGCTCCAATAGGTTCTTCAGCGGCAGCTTCACTTAATTTCGGCAGTATATTACTAATGGCTTCTTCGACTAATTTTTCTCTAACGGCTTCTGAAATTAAGGTTGAATTTCGTATCAGTTCTTTAATAGGCCATGCTATTAAACGCTCGTACCAGGCATAAATATCGCCAAAAGCCGATTGACCAGCTTCTAAACCAAGCATATTAGGTATTACCGAACCATTTACCTGACCGCAAATGCCTTTTACCAAATGTTCTTCTTCTTGCATAGGTGTTACAACGATGTCGCACGTTGAAGTCCCCATAACTTTTGTTAAATGATAAGGTTCTATATTTACACCTACAGCTCCCATATGACAATCGAAAGCACCTACAGCAACTTGAACGGTATTAGGTAACCCAAGTTTACTTGCCCAGTCCTCAGATATCGTTCCCACGGAAACATCGGATGTATATGTTTTTTGAAATAATCTATCGGTTACCCCATCTAAAACAGGATCTAAAGCTACAAAAAACTCGTTTGGTGGTAATCCTCCGAAAGATTCATGCCATAAAGCTTTATGACCAGCTGCACAGCGACTGCGTTTCATTTGAGAAACATCGTTTCCTCCTGTTAACAGGAACGGAATCCAATCACAATGTTCTACCCAAGAGTAAGCAGCATTTAGTACTTTTTTATCGGTTCTTGATACATGCAATATTTTCGACCAAAACCATTCTGAAGAATAAATACCACCTTCATATTTCGAATAATCTATATCCCACTTGGCGCACAGGGCATTTATTTCATCGGCTTCTTTAATACCTGTGTGATCCTTCCACAGAACAAACATGGCGTTAGGATTATTTTCATATCCCTCCAATAATGCCAAAGGTGTTCCTGTTTTATCAACGGCTACTGGTGTAGATCCTGTAGTATCAACACCTAGCCCTACAATGTTATCTACTACTTCTTGAGGTACCTGTGAAACTACCGATTTTATCGTTGCTTCAATACCTTCAATATAATCTAATGGGTGTTGTCTAAATTTACTTTTTGACGGTTCACAATAAAGCCCCGCTTTCCATCTGGCGTAATAATGTACGGCAGTTGCCATTTCTTTACCGGTACTGGTATTTACAATTAAAGCCCTAACCGAATCTGAACCGAAGTCCATACCGATGGTGTATTTTAATTCATTCATAATCTGAACATCTAATGTAGTTTACTCGATAATTTTAATTGAAAATTAGTTCACCACTCTCAATCTAATTATTACTTCTTAAAAAAAGCCCAGAACCTATTACGTCTACAAATTTCAAAGGCTATGCTAAAAAAAGTATTGCAATATAGTAATTATTTTTAAAAGTGTATCATTTACACTTTTAAAATTTAAGTCAAAAAAAATAACTCGCTAAAGTTATCTTTAATACCTATTATAAATTGAAGTTTAACTCTTTGGCATAAAGCGCTTCATCGAACCTGTAATAATAGGCTCCTTTTCGTGATTCGGACATATCCTTTTCTTCTAATTTAATGAAGTAATTCATTTGCGCCACCTTTCTTCTAAAGTTTCTTTTATCAAGAGGTTCACTTAAAATACCTTCATACAGCATTTGCAGCTGTGGTAAGGTAAATTTTTCTGGCAAAAGGTTAAATGCTATAGGATAGTTTCGAACACGGCGTCTTAACCTACGAACCGCTGAATCGACCATAGCTCTATGATCAAAAATTAATTCTGGAAGTTCATCAATTGGAAACCACTGAGCGTCGTATTTATTTACTAATTCTGCATTGTATTCCGATTTTAATATCATCGCGCTATAGGTTGTTGAAACCACACGACCTGAAGGATCTCTATTAGCTTCCCCCCATGTTCTTACCTGTTCCATATAAATATTCTCCAAACCGGATAAATTATACAGAACCCTATTAGCAGCATCGTCTAGATCTTCTTCATTTCCAACGTAACCACCTATTAAAGACCATTTACCCTTTTCGGGTTCAAAACCTCGGTGCACTAGAAGTAACTCTAGCCTATTGTTATTGAACCCGAAAATGATACAATCAACAGCTAACTTAATTTGTTGTTTTTGTTCCATTATATTATTCACAACAAATCGTGTTAATGTTATTGATTTCCTTTTTTGTAATCTGCTAAGAACTTCGCCAAACCAATATCAGTTAGTGGGTGTTTTAACAACCCTGTAATTGATGATAATGGCCCTGTCATAACATCACTTCCAATTTTAGCACAGTCGATAACGTGCATAGTGTGACGAATTGAAGCTGCTAAGATTTGTGTTTCAAAACCATAGTTATCGTAAATCTGTCTGATTTCAGCGATTAAGTTTAATCCATCGGTAGAAATATCATCCAAACGACCTAAGAACGGAGACACATAAGTCGCTCCTGCTTTTGCTGCTAATAAAGCTTGTCCCGCTGAAAACACCAATGTTACGTTTGTTCTGATGCCTTTATCTGAAAAATATTTACAGGCTTTAATTCCATCAGCAATTAAAGGTAATTTTACCACAATTTGTGGGTGTAGCGCAGCTAAAGCTTCGCCTTCCTTTACCATACCTTCAAAATCTGTTGAAATAACTTCGGCACTTACATCACCTTCAACGATATCACATATTTTTTGGTAATGCGCTAAAATATTAGCTTCTCCTGTAATACCTTCCTTCGCCATTAAAGACGGGTTTGTTGTTACCCCATCTAACACTCCTAAAGCCTGTGCTTCTGCAATTTCCTCTAGGTTTGCTGTATCTATAAAAAATTTCATCTGTTATTAATTATTTGTTTGTTTAGGTAAGGTGAAATGCCTAATACGACTTGACCTTTAGGCATTTCATCTTATCTTGACTTATTAGTTGTTATATACTTTTAAATATTCTAGAACCTGTGCGCTTACCTGTGGCCCGGTAAATCCGAATTTTTCATCAAGCACACCTGCTGGTGCTGAATATCCAAAATGATCTAAACCAAATACTTGTCCTTTATCGCCCACTAAACCTTCTAAATTAACTGGTAAACCAGCTGTTAATCCGAATAATGGTTTGTTTTTAGGAATTATACTTTCTTGGTAATCTTTAGATTGAAGTCTGAATACACCTTCTGAAATTACCGAAGCTATACTCACTTTTAATCCGTGTTCGCCTTCTAAAATTTCGGTAGCAGCAACTAAAGTAGAAACCTCTGATCCGTTAGCGATTAGCACCACATCTGGGTTTTCAACTTCTTTTACTAAATAACCACCTTTTTCAGCAGCTAAGGCTTCATTATATCTTGAATCGCCTTGTGCCGGTACATCTTTAACACCTTGTCTGGATAAGATTAATCCAGAAGGGGTTGATGTATTTTCTAAAGCCATTTTCCATGCAACAGTCGTCTCAACAGCATCAGCAGGACGCAGAGCTAAGAAGCTAGGTTTTCCGCTGTGGTTTTTAAGCTTTTCTAATAAACGAATCTGAGCTTCCTGCTCGATTGGTTGGTGCGTTGGCCCATCTTCTCCTACACGGAACGCATCGTGTGTCCACACATACTTAACTGGTAATTCTTGGATACCACTTAATCGAATGGCTGGTTTCATATAATCTGAGAATACAAAGAAAGTTGCTACAACCGGAATAATACCACCGTGTAATGCAATACCGTTAGCGATAGATGCCATAGTTAATTCGGCAACACCTGCTTGTAAGAATCCACCAGAGAAATCACCTTTCTTAAGGGCATGCGATTTTTTTAAGAACCCATCTGTTTTATCGGAGTTCGATAAATCGGCTGAAGAAACAATCATGTTTTCTACATTTTCAGCTAAGTATCCTAAAACCGCTGATGACGCCGCTCTTGTAGCTACTCCAGATTTTTGCTCGATTGCTGAGAAATCTAATTCTGGTAATTGCCCTGAGAAGAAGAAATCTAATTTTTCAGCTAATGCTGGGTTTGCTGATCTCCAAGCTTCAATTTCTGCCTTCTTTTCTGCAGCTTGAGCTGTTTTCTTTGCAATTATATCTTTATAAAAACCTTTAACATCAGTAAATATATCGAATGGGTTTTCTACATCTGCTCCTAGATTTTCAAGCGTTTTTGCGTAGTCTGCGCCTGTATTTCCAATAGGCTGACCGTGTAATTCGCAATACCCTTCAAACATACTACCATCGGCAGTTACACAACCTTTACCCATTATGGTTTTACCAATAATCAAGGTTGGCTTTTCAGTTTCGTTATTCGCGTCGGTTAAAGCCTGACGAATTTCGTCGTGGTTATGGCCATCGATAGTTACGACTTTCCACCCCCAAGACTCGTATTTCATGGCTGTATCTTCAGTTGTAACTTCATCAGTTGAAGTTGATAACTGAATATCATTAGAATCGAAGAACATAATGAAGTTACTTAATCCTAAGTGACCAGCAATTCGACCGGCTCCCTGAGAAATTTCCTCCTGAATACCACCATCTGAAATGAATCCGTAAATTTTATGATTCATCCAGTTTCCAAATCTTGCTTCTAAAAATTTAGCAGCAATCGCAGCTCCAACGCCCATAGTATGTCCTTGACCTAGTGGCCCTGAGGTGTTTTCAATTCCTCGTTTAACATCTACTTCTGGGTGACCTGGAGTGATAGAACCCCATTGTCTAAAATTAGCCACATCATCTTTTGCATAATTTCCTAAAAGATAATATTGAGCATACATTAATGTCGATAAGTGACCGGCATCCATGAAAAAGCGATCTCTAAACGGCCACTCCATGTCGGTTGGGTCGTAATTAAAGAACTCTGAATAAAGAATATGCATGAAATCTGCACCTCCCATTGGTCCTCCAGGGTGTCCTGAATTAGCCTTTTCTACCATAGCTACAGCCAACGCTCTGATATTATCTGCTGCCTGCTGATCTAATTTTTTGTTCATTTTAATTTTAGTTAATTTAATCGTCAACATTTAGATTGTTGAACACATTTTAAATAATGCTGCAAAAATAGTAAAACATTTTACCTAAAGCCTAATTTATACGCATTAGAATTTGATATTCACAAATATATAACATTATTTTATAAGTGTAACAAAAACACTTAAAGTTTTTTTAACTAAAAATTTAATTGTTTTTAAAGGTAGTATAAATGGCTAAAGACTAAACTTTACTTAAAGCTTAAAAATACGATCCATAAGCACCCATTTTTCTCCAGGTTTTGCAAAAGGTAATTCTTGTTGAAATTTCCACATAAAATGCTCCCATTCCTGAACTTTAGAATTATTTGAATCCATTTCGGACTTTTTTTCAAAAGAAAAAGATTCATTAACCTCCATTATCATAAATAGTCGATTCCCAATATTGTAAATTTCCATATCGACAATTCCCGAATCTTTAATACTTTTAAGAATTTCTGGCCAAACGTTTCTGTGATGTTCAATATATTCTGCAATAAGTTCGGGGTTCTCTTTTAAATCGCAGCCTAAACAGTATCTGGTAATAGACATGGCATTTTATTTTTTAAAATTAAGAACATTCACTCCGAGCAAACAAGTTAAAAGTAATTGCTACCGGCTTAGCTCGAAGTGATAAAATTGTAATTATTCAGTTAACAACGATCGGTCAAGATGCACGTAGCCACCATCTACGAATATAAATTGCCCTGTTGTATGCGATGATCTATCCGAGATAGTAAAGGCACAGGTATCTGCAATTTCTTCAGGTGTAGTCATTCGGTGTTCTAACGGTATTTTTTTAACTATAGATTTTAATTTTTCTTCGCCGTTTTCAAGTGTTTTAATCCAAGTATCGTAAGCTGGGGTCCAGCATTCTGCAATAATAATGGCATTAACACGAATGCCTTCCTTAATTAAATCGACAGCCCATTCACGGGTTAAACCTAGCACACCGCCTTTAGCTGCAGCATATGCCGAAGTACCGCCTTGTCCCGTCATACCTACTTTAGAACCTATATTTAATATATTTCCTTTTGAAGCCTTTAAATAGGGCAAGCAATATTTCGCCATGGCAAAAAAGCTAACAACATTAAGTTTTAAAGAATCTATAAACTGTTCAACTGAAGCATCCAAACCAACACCATCGTTTACGCCTTGGTTATTAATAAGTGCGTCTATTCGACCATATTTTTCAACAATGGTTTTTACAGCAGCTTCAATTTGTTCCGGTTGCGTTAAATCGGTCTTTACGAAAATAGAGTCTATACCTCGCTCATTTAACTCTGCAGCGTATCCAACGCCTCTGTCATTTCTATCAATCAGAACGGGTATAGCTCCTTCATCTGCTAAGCGTTGTACTATGGTTTCTCCAATACTCCCTTTAATTCCACAAGATCCTGAAACCACTACAACCTTGTCTTTTAAATGTAAATCCATGTCTTATAATTTATAAAATTCTATTGCATTAGCACCCATAATTTTTTGTTGTTCATTAGTGGTTAAAGCTGCAATAAAATCGGTTATTAGTTTTTTGGTTTTTGAATAGTTTCCTGCCACTAAACAAACTGGCCAATCCGATCCATACAGGATGCGATCTGTTCCGAAGGCATTTAAAACTAATTCCATATAGGGTTGCATTTGGTTTGGTGTCCATGCTTTGAAATCGGCCTCAGTGGTCATTCCGGACATTTTACAATACACATTCTCATGTTTAGCGATTTCTCTCATTAAGGTTGCCCATCCATCGTAAAAACCATCTTTAATATATGGTTTCGCCATGTGATCGATAACAAATTTTTGATTAGGAAAACGCTTAACAAATTCTAAAGCGGCACCTAATTGATGTGGGAAGATTAATATATCGTAAGTATAATCATATTTTTCAAGAAAACCAATTCCTTTCAAAAAATCTGATCTTAATAAAAAATTGTGATCCGACTCTCCTTGGACAATATGTCTAAAACCCTTAAGCTTGGCTTCATTACTATATGTTTCCAGTGTTTTCTCTAAATCCGAAGCCCTCAAATCAACCCAACCAACAACGCCTTTGATAAATTTATTTTTTATAGATAAATCGAGTAAAAAATTTGTTTCTTCTAAGGTTTGATCGGCTTGTACCGCAACACATCCATCAACTCCATTTTCTTGATAAAGCGCTTGTAAATCAGAAGGCATAAAATCCTTTCGAATAACTGCCATACTATCATCTATCCACGCGTGGTTTACGGGATCGTATTTCCAAAAATGTTGATGACTATCTATTATCATATTCTATTAATATTTCATGTTAATAAAACGCTTTTACAAATTTTAATACAGGTTTCCGAAGCGGTCTTATTCAAAAATATCAAGTTCTGCAATTGCTGCTGTTTGCTCCCCACCTGCAATAGTTTTAGAGGTAATCCTGATATATCTTCCGCTCACCGGATTTGCGAAATTATGTCTTCTTCTAACGGGGTCATTAATTAAATTTCCAAATTCGAATGACTCAATAACGTTCCAATGCTTGGCATCCTGACTTATCTCAAACGTACCTTGTTCTATCATGCCCTCTGAAAATTTATTTTGAGGTGTATAAGCAAACCCTGAAATATTATAGGTTTGTCCTAAATCAACAGCAAATTCATGCGCTTTATTTGTATCCTGAGATTGCCAGAAGGTATTTGGGTCTTCGTCAAAAGCATGCAATCCGTAATGATTCTCCATTTCACTATCGGCACCTAAAAGTTTCCAATCTGATTTCAAAATACCAAAATCGTATGAAGCTACACTTCCCTCTTGCTCTTTATCAATAGCAACTGCATTAACCTGAGTCGAAGCCACAATTTCCGATTCTTTATATAATTTCGAAGATTTGGTTGGTTTGGAACCATCGGTCGTATAGCGAATTTCGTAACCAGAATTCAAATTATTAAGCACATCTTCGCCATGTGGTTTCCAGCCAAAATCGTGTTTCTTGGGTTCTATTACCAAATTACCCTTTGCATTTCTTGAAATTGATAATTGCGGCGGACGTGTTTTATAATAATGCGCCGTAACATTAGAAATTGCAGGCTTAAAACGAGACGCCAAAACACGAATTCTGAATTTATCAGAAGTCACTTCAGGAAAACGTAAAATGCGTTTATAACCCACATTGGTGGCTGTTGCCATTTCTTTCCAGGCGCCATTCACCCATACATCTAACGCATGCTTTTCGATACGCTCACCATGTGTTAATATGGCCTCTTGAAGTACTAATCGGTTTATGGTAACGGCTGTTGGTGTAGTAATAACTAACTCATTGTTTTTATCATTTAAAAGCTCAAAACTCTCTGAATCATCGTCTAAAACATTTCTAGGACCTTTTGCAGATTTAAACAAATTAGTTTCATATGTTGCCTCAATACGTTTACCCACCTCTTGAAGAACCTTTACGTCTTCGGGTGAAAATTTCCCTTTTCTATTTGGGGGAATATTTAATAAAAACGTTGCATTACCTCCCACCGAGCGTTCATAAATATCGAATACATCGTCGGCACTTCTAACTTTTTGCGATGTGTCATCTCTATAAAACCAACCCTCACGAATAGATGTATTTACCTCTGCTTGTTGGTAATGTAAAAAATTAGCCCCATACAATTTCTCCCTACTCCCAATATCTTCACTGGTAATATCCGCAAAACGGTTTAGTTTATCAGGATTTTCATTATAAGGAATCACATTCCATTCGGTTTTTCGTGTTGCACCGGATTCGTTTCCACACCACCGGATATCCTGTTTCCCAAACACCACTGCTTCAGGCGCCAAAGTTGAAATCAACTCTTTCCATGCGATATAATTGTATTTCTGTCCGCCTTTTCGTTTTGGGTGCGCACCATCAAACCAAACCTCATGAATTGGCCCATACTCTGTTAACAATTCGAAAAGTTGATTCAAAAAATACTCATTGTAATCATCAACATTAAAAGTGAATGTTTTTTTATTCGCAAAAGGACGCCCTTCCACTGGTCTCGGAATGGTACGATTAGAATATTCACTGAGGTTACCATAAAGCCCTTCTTCGTTTTCAATTTGATATAAATCAGCAGGTGATAAATATATTCCTAGCTTTAAACCAAACTTCTCACACGATGCTGAAAGGTCCTTGAGTATATCTCCTTTTCCATCTTGAAATGCAGTAGACATAATCCCATGTTTGGTATAGCGACTTTGCCATAGCACAAAACCATCGTGATGCTTTACAGTTAGGATTACCATTTTCATGCCTGCACTTTTCATGGCATCGCACCACTGGTCGGTATCCAGTGTTTTTAAATCGAAAACTTCTGGATCTTCTTTCCCATTACCCCATTCCATTCTCGTGAATGTATTCGGGCCAAAATGAATAAAAGCAATAAATTCGTTTTTCAGTGCCTCATACTGATTTAGGGTAGGCACAACATGCGCGGCTTTTAAAATTATAGAATCCTTAGAATCCGTTTTTGTGATTTCTATCGTATTTTTCGTTTTTAAAACAATACCATTATCCTTCTTACAAGATAAAATTGTTAATAAAACGATAAGTAATCCATAATATCTATTCATCATTGAATTTCTATTTTTAAAAGCCTTTTGTTTTTATTACATCGCTACTTTTTGTAGTCGCTTTATCTTTTATTCTCCAGGGTAAGCCACCGCAGTTTGTTTAGACACCCCTAAACCTTCAACACCTAATTCCATAACATCTCCCGGCTTTAAGTATAATGGAGGTGTTAAACCTAAACCAACTCCAAAAGGGGTTCCAGTTGAAATGACATCACCTGGCAATAAGGTCATAAACTGACTGATGTAACTAATAGATTCCTGTATATTAAAAATAAAATCTGATGTAGAACTATCCTGCATCATTTCACCGTTTAACTTTAACCATAAGTGTAAGTTATTAGGATCTTTTATTTCGTCTTTTGTAGCCATAAAAGGACCTAAAGGAGCAAAGGTATCACATCCTTTTCCTTTACACCACTGACCTTCTTTTTCTATTTGATAAGCACGCTCACTTACATCGTTATGCAACACATAGCCTGCCACATAGTCTAAAGCATTTTCTTTAGAAACATAAGAGGCTTTTTTACCAATTACCACTGCCAGTTCCACTTCCCAGTCAGTTTTTTCGCTTCCTTTAGGGATTATAACATTGTCATTAGGACCAACAATTGCTGTTGTAGACTTGAAGAACAATACCGGTTCGTTTGGCACTTTCATTCCAGCCTCTTCAGCATGTTTCGCATAATTAAGTCCGATACAAACTAATTTTGATGGACGACAAATTGGCGACCCTAATCTTATATCTTCTGCTACGCCAGGGCATTTATCTTCATTTATTTTCAACCACTCTTCTAATCGTTCTAGCCCGTTTGTTTCAAAAAATTTTTCCGTATAATCTTCTCCAAATCCTGATACATCTAAACGTTGTCCGTTTGTTAACTGAACGCCTGGCTTCTCTTGTCCTTCCGCTCCAAATCGTATTAATTTCATTTTTTAAAGTTTATTATTTCTGTTACTTATATTAATATGGTTCGTTTTTTAAATCTTTTCATTAATAGGTATAAAAATACTAAAAGATTCATCTCCTTGCTTTGCTGCCAGCCCTAATACTTTAGGTTTTCCGTTTTCTTGATAAATAAAAGGACGTTCTAGTCGATCTGGTATTAACAGCACCCCATTATCCTGCTTTACTTTTTTGGGCATCAACTCATAATTCTGAGCTTTTTCCCAATGAATACCATCTTTAGAGGTAACCACTCCTATAAAACCATGTGCATGAAAAACACCGTAAAATCGTTCTCTAATCTCGTCATACCATATAGACATGTCTTCAGTATCCAAATAGTCTATTACAGGTTTTTCTTGAATTTCAAAGGGCCCAGTTGGCGAAGTCGACACTGCTACAGCTTGATTTCTAACAAAACCTTTTTCGTTTGGTTTATCCCCCTTTATTACCAGATAATAAAGATTGTCCGTTCCTTTTGTTATAGCCGGATTTACAGTTAAAGTAGTAATTGGTCCCGATGGTTCGATTAAAGGTTTTTTAAAACGTTTCCAGGGCCCGTTCACCGAATTAGACACAGCAACACCAACGCGTTGATTTGGTCTTAATATCTTCCAATTCGGATGGCTATAGCCTGTTAAAGCTGTTTCTTTTAATTCTTCTTCTGTAAATGCATTTTCTCCTAAATTAGTCCCGACGTAATACAAATAATATCTTCCATCAAAATATTTAATTTTAGGGTTATGTGCCGTAATCGCATCCCAGCGATTTCCTCTAGCGCCCTCCAAGATGGTTTCTTCATTTTCCCAAGGACCTGCAGGGTTATTAGATGTGGCATGCGCAATTTCAGAATGCGTTAACCAACCATAGAAACCGTATTCCTTTTTCCATCGTGAATAAAATAAATGGTATTTTCCGTCGTCGCCTTTTAAAATGGATGTACCCCAATTATAGTAACCTTCGGTTTTAAAAACATTGTCTGATGTTATTGGGGTTAACTTATCCTTAAAACTTAAATCATCCATTTTGTTTTGCGCACCAGAAAGAGGACTGCTCAAAAACAATAATCCAAAAACGAAGGAACCAATTAGTTTAAACATATTAACCGTTTAATTTAATAAACCCGCCATCAATAGGAAAATCAGTACCCGTAATGAATGATGCTTCATCTGAACATAAATACAAGGCTAAATCGGCTATTTCCTGAGGTTTCCCCATGCGCCCAATAGGTTGAGTTTGCGATAATTTTTCAAACATTTCAGCTTCTTTACCTGGATAGTTATTCTTTAGGAATCCGTCAACAAACGGTGTATGAACACGAGCAGGCGAAATACAGTTACAACGTATACCTTGATTTACGTAATCTTTTGCAACCGAATACGTCATGGTTAACGCTGCTCCTTTAGACATGGAGTAAGCAAATCTATCATTAATTCCCACAGACGAGGCTATCGATGCCATATTAATAATGACTCCGCCTTTAGCTTTCATGTGCGGAATGGATGCATAAATGCAGTTATAAACACCTTTTACATTAACATTATAAACACGATCTAAATCTGCTTCTTGAGTATTTTCAACATTACCAATATGTGCGATTCCTGCATTGTTTATTAAAATATCAACACCATTTTTTTCAGCAATTGTATTAACAACCTTAATTACATCTTCCTGATTTACAACGTTACATTGATACACAGCAGCTTGACCGCCATCTGACTCAATTTCCGATTTAGTTACCTCAGCGTTATCTACATTTAACTCTAATATGTTTACAAAAGCGCCTTGTGCTGCCAATGTTTTTGAAATAGCTTTTCCAATACCACTACCTCCTCCGGTAACAATGGCTGTTTTATTTTTTAAACTGAATTTCATATGTTTATTTTTGGTTTATTACAGTCTTATCTTTTCGACTTTTAAAGCTTAAGTTTTATATTTTCAAGTAACAGGAAGTATTACTATTATAAGGCTTTTAAGCATCAATATATTAACTTTTTTACAACGACATTCCTCGTTTCCAAGGAATAAAATCATTTTGCTCCAATTGTCGTGCTTTTACCAGTTTACCACTAGCCACATCAATTACAAAGTTTAATAATTGTTCTCCTGTTTCTTCTATTGTTGACGTTCCTTCAATGACTCCACCTGTATTAAAATCGATAATATCATTCATTTTATTATACAATTTTGTATTGGATGACACTTTTACTACTGGAGTAATTGGATTTCCTGTAGGAGTGCCTAAACCAGTAGTAAATAAAATAATATTCGCACCTGAACCTGCCAATCCAGTTGTCGATTCAACATCATTTCCGGGGGTACACAATAAATTCAGACCTGGCTTTACGACTTGTTCGGTGTAATCCAAAACATCTTCAATAGGAGAAGTCCCCCCTTTTTTAGCCGCTCCGGCCGATTTAATCGCATCGGTAATTAAGCCATCTTTTATATTTCCTGGTGAAGGATTTGCAGAAAAACCTCCTCCTAATAAACTGGCTTTTTCATTATAAACCGCCATAATTTTTGAAAACTTATCGGCACTTTCTTTGGTTTGACATCTATTAATAAGTTCTTGTTCTACACCATTCAATTCAGGAAATTCAGAAAGTATTGTTGCCCCTCCTAGCCCTACAAGTAAATCGGACACGTGCCCCAATACCGGATTTGCTGAAATGCCAGAGAAACCGTCGGAACCTCCACATTCTAATCCAATAACTAACTTATCTAATGCTGCTGGCTTACGCTCAATTTTATTAGCTTCTATTAAACCTACAAAGGTTTTTTTAATGGCTTCTGATAGTAATTCTTGTTCTGTATGTATATCCTGTTGCTCTAAAAAATATACTGGCTTTTCATTTTCAAATCCTAACTTTTCTAAAGCTTGTTTTAAAATGCTCGCCTGTGCATGCTGACAACCTAAACTTAAAACTGTGGCTCCCGCCACATTTGAATTGTTTATATAACCGGCTAGTAAATGACATAAAGCAATCGCATCATCTGTTGAGCCACCACAACCACCATCGTGCGTTAAAAACCGAATAGCATCAACATTAGGAAACAATTGATTTTTAACACGTTCGTCTTTGTTTAGTGAAATATTTTTGTTTAATATATCGTGAGTAGAAGCTCCTGATTTATAATCCTCTATTAAACTATCTACGTTAAAACCAGAATGTTGCTGGGTATCAAAACCTAACTTTTCTACCAAGGCTTTTTTAAGCACTTCAACATTTCTATTCTGACAAAATACAAGCGGAATTACCAACCAATTGTTCTCGGTTCCTACCGTACCGTTTGCCCGATGATATCCTAAAAATGTTCGATCTTTAAATTTTGTAACGTCGGGAGCTTTCCAGACAAATTTTTGACTCAATTTATCTGTACTGTATTTTTCGGTATCGTGAACTAAATTATTAGTCGTTATTAAACTCCCTTGAGAAATATTTTCGGTTGTTCTCCCCACCAAAACACCGTACATATAAATGCTATCTCCCTCACTTAGATTAGTGATTGCAAATTTATGTTTGGCTGGTATATCTTCCTGTAGAATGTATTCGACATCCTCATAAGAAACATGTGATCCTTTAGCTAAATCGGTTAATGCAACAAGGACATTATCCTTTGGGTGAATTTTTAACACTTCATTTTTCATAGCCAGTATTTTTCATTAGGGGTTGTAACTTGCAATACTAAAACTTTTTAATTAGCATCACTTCTTAAATTATGACCAAAACTAGTACTATTTTTGCACTTAATAACAAATTGATTTTCTTTATGTAATATTAATAACACATGTTACTAGATCTTTTAAAGATGAGACTTAACATAATCGGTAGGGCTACATCCCATTAAAAACTTAAATTGTCTGTTAAAATTAGAGACATTATTAAAGCCTACGTCGTAGCATATTTCGGAAACATTTCCCTTGTTCTCTAAAAGAAGTTTACATGCATATCCAATCCTTATTTCAAGTAAATACCTGGAATACGTTTTCCCATTAATTCGTTTAAACAGCCTACTAAATGCCGAAGAATTCATATTGGCTATTTTGGCGACTTCATCTAAACTTATAGGTTTATTGAAATTTTTAAACATGTATGCATAAACATCATCTAAGCTTTTATGTTTTGACACCTGAAATGCATTTAAAAAACCTGAACTCACCAATAATTTATAGCCATCATGTTTAGCCAGCGTATTCATGATATTTAAAAAGGCCATTGTCTTTGAAAATCCATCGAGATCGATTAAACCTTGTATTTCTTCTATTATTTGGGTTTCCAAATTCAAAAACTTAATACCAAATCGTGCTTTTTCGAAAAGTTCAGCTAAATGTTTCATCTCTGGTGTTTCAAAAAAGTGATTTCCTAAAAAATCTTCCTTAAAATGAGCTGCCACAGATTTAGCAGTTAGTGTGGAGTCTTCCTCAAAATATATTTCTCCATTTAACCACATATGAGGTGTATTTTTTCCAATTAAAAACACATCTCCTGCCGAAAATGGTTCTACGGCATCACCCACAAAACACATACCTTCACTTTTTAAAATAAGCACAAACTCGAGCTCAGCATGGTAATGCCAAATTTTTAAAAAATGAGAACCTTCATGAATATTTGCCGTAAATGAGGCATTTTGGGGTGTACTTCGGTCTATTAAATGAAGTTTCATCAATGAGTAATTTATGAGCTTCAACATGATAATCCTGAAACCCAAGTCGCTTATTTAGTTAATGCTACTAAATTAAGGTTTTAAGCAGTAACAATCCAGCGGATTTTTCTTATAAATTGAAAAATCAGCCAAAAACCCGGCGCATTAATCTAAACCGATCATTTATTTAAAATACTTTTTAATTTCAGGCACATTATTTTTTAATGCTTCAACAGCCAATTCAGCAACTTTATGAGCACCCAAACCGGAAAGGTGTGTATCGTCGTGTTTTCCATTTTCATAATACGGATGTTCTCCTGGTTCAAAATGAAGATGCAATTTTTTAGAACCTTCAACTCCATAGGATTCTTCAAGTTTCTCAGTTAAGTATTGTAAATCGATAAATGGAACCTCAAACTCTAATGCTACTAAACGCGCTTCTACCGGGTATTCGCCATGTGTATCGACTAAACTACCTTCCTCATTAAAATGTCGTCGAACGATCGAAGAAAATAAAATCGGCACAGCACCTTTACCCCTCGTTTCCTTGATGTATTGTATTAAATTGTTTCGGTAGGCCGTATGCGGATTAGTAAATCGATCTGGTGATTTAACTTTTTGATCATTATGACCAAACTGAATAAACACATAATCGCCCTTTTTTAAAGTTTCTAAAACAGAATCCCATCGCCCCTCTGTTAAAAAACTGCGGCTACTTCTCCCATTTACAGCTCTGTTATCCACTTCAACATTATCCATTACATACTCAGGCAAAACCTGCCCCCAACCATGTTCTGGGTTTGTTTCGGGATTTTTCTTGTTCGCCATGGTAGAATCCCCAATCATGTAAATGGTTGTTTTTTGAGCCATACAACTAGTAGATAGTAACAGTATGAAAAACATGATAGAATTTAAAAGTACTTTCCCATTCATTATAAATCTTGATACCATTTCGATGTTGATTTTAAGATGTTTTCTTTTGAATATTTTTTTACCTGTGAGTTTTTTAGCTGGTGGGACCAAGTCACTCTACTATTAGGTTTAAATCCTGGACCACTACAGTTATTTTCTGCGTAAAAACTTTCCTTTTCGGCCTCTGGTTTATTCCAATTGTGCCACCCTTCTGCATTTATATGTTCTCCCATAAAACAATTTATAAAAACGGTTTTGGCATATAATCGCCAAGGGCGACCTAAATAAACTTCTGTAACCGAACTATCGGCGGTTAGTTTACAATTTTTAAACACGTATCCGAAATTCATCCCCTGAGGTGTGGAGGCAGCGGTTATATATGAATTTGATTTACTATGAATGTCGCAATTTTCAAACAATACCGTAGCCTCACCAAAAATAAAGTCTGTTGTTCCTTCAACCCTACAATTTTTAAAATATTGTTTAAAACCTTCGCCGGCTGTATAAACTGTATCTTGATTTCCAATGAATTCACAGTTTTCAAAATAACATCTATTAGCATTAACCGATAAAGCAATGGCTTGCCCAACAGGTCCCGCTGTATTTTTAACCGTTATATTTTTTGCAATGAAATCGTTACCTTCTACGAGTAATGTAGACGTGTGAAAGGTGCTGTTTCTACCCAGGTTCACCTTATCAAAATAATCATCAAACTCAATAATAGTTTTCTCCTTACTTTCACCCAATATGGAAACATTAGTATTCCATGAATAAACATGTACCTTTTCTTTATAAACTCCGTTTTTTACATTAATAAAAACACGTTGATAAGGAAAGGCCTTGGCTGAATTTATAGCTTCCTGAATGGTTGTAAAATCACCTGTTCCGTCTTTAGCTACAACAATATTGTAACTGTCTTTAACAGTTTTTTTTAAATCGTAATTTGATTCTTTACATTCATTATAATTTATGTGATAACCGTTTGGTGCAAAAACAAAAAACAAGTAAAAAATTAAACTAAACATCTTTTTATTATTTATTTTCTCTAATCAAATTTTGATAAAACAGGGCTGCAATTTATAAAAATAAGTTGATTAGACTATTAAAACATCACGCTATCTTTGTAATCGATTGTCTTCATTATTGATGCCTAACAGGCAATCTTATTAAATTCATAGCAATACCAAACGTTATTTACACATATAACAATATGCAGATGAGTAAATTAAATAATCAATAATTATTTGCTAGAATTAAAATAATAATTATATTTGGACAATCGATTACATTAAATTTCAATCAAAGCTCATCACAGACATGAGTTAAGTATAATAGAAATTTATTTTTTTTAACCAAAAAAATGGTAATCGACTTAGTTAAACTAATTATAACCAACTAAAACACCACTATTAAAATGCGAAAAACATTCTTCACTATGATTGTATAACTGTACTTATCATGCTAAAACTGTACTAAAAAAATAAAACAATTAAACAATTTACAATGACAAACTATTCTATTATTGAACATCAAGTTTTCTTGTTGAAGACAAGAAAGAAAACACCCCCACGAAACAAAGCAAAATTAGATTTGTTTATGGGAGTATTTTTGCTTTTTACTGGATTAATCTACGGTCAGTCCATTTCGGTATCGGGTACGGTTACCGATGGAGGAGAATTAGGAGGTCCTCTTCCAGGCGTTACCGTAATTGTGAAAGGCACCTCAAACGGAACCTCAACAGATTTTGATGGCAACTTTTCATTAAATGATGTAGCTTCAGATGCCACACTGATTTTCTCATACGTTGGTTACAAATCGCAAGAGATAGCTGTAAATAATCAATCTACAATAAATATTACTTTACAGGTTGATGTTAGCCAACTTGACGAAATTGTAATCGTAGATTATGGATACGGTAAAGTTAAAAAAGCGGATATGACAGGTGCTACTGCTAGTATTGGCAGTAAAGAGCTATCTAACATCCCAATATCTAGCGCCGCAGAGGCTATTGCTGGTCGATTACCTGGGGTTAACGTAACCACTACTGATGGAGAACCAGGTGCGGATATACGAATAAGAGTAAGAGGTGGTACATCAATTTCACAAAGTAACGAACCATTAATTATAATAGATGGATTTATTGGTTCAAGCTTAAATGATATCCCTGTAAATGACATTGCAAGTATCGATGTGTTAAAAGATGCTGCAGCAACGGCTATTTATGGAGCAAGAGCATCTAACGGTGTTATTGTTGTAACTACAAAAAATCCTGTTGCAGGAAAAACAACCATTACGTACAACAACTATTTACAATTTAACGAATTACCTCAGGACAGAAAATACGAGGTTTTGGATCCTTATGAGTTTGTCCTAGCCAATTACGAATATGCTGCCTTAAGAGGTCAGACCGACATAGATCGATTTGAAAAGTATTTCGGAAAATATGATGATTTAGAGCTTTACAAACAAAAAAAAGCTACTAACTGGCAAGATGAGTTGTTTGGAGGAACTACCCTTTCCCAATATCACAACCTTAGTATCAATGGTGGTACAGAAATGACTAAAATGAATTTTAGTATTTCTCATAATGATGATGAAGGTTTACTTTATGGCTCTGGTTTTTCTAGAACAAATTTAAATTTCAAAGTAAATCAAAAGATTTCTGACAGATTGTCTATTGACTTTAATACCAGAATGACCAACAGAATTAAAGATGGAAATGGAACCTCTAGCGGATCAGTAAGTATTAAAGAAGCTGTTCAGACTAGACCTGTTAATGGTATTGCCGACGAACTAGACATAGACCTTACTCAGGTTAACGATGACGACGATTATCAACAATTTTTACTAAGTCTTTTAGATCCTAGAGAAGTTATAAAGCAAGATTGGCGTAAACGAATTGACAGATCTTATTTTAACCAAGTAGCATTAAATTGGCAAATTACCGATAACCTAACCGCTAAATCTTCATTTCAACACGAAAAATCATTCAGAGATGACAAACGATTTTGGGGGCCTTTAACAGGTGAAGTTTTTAACAGTGGTGGACTTGGCTCTATTGGGCAGCAAACCTTAAGAGAAGGACTAAATTATCGATTAGTTAATACTTTAAATTATAAAAAAACTACCGATTTGTGGGCATTAGATGCTCTTATTGGACAAGAATTCTCTTCTGCTAGTGGACATGAAAATTTTGTTCGTGCGGAAGGTTTCAGGGAATCAATTACTCCTGAAGAACTCTTTGCTAACCTTCAAATTGCTAAAGGAAATACTAGAGTAACCAGTAGAGAGTCTATTGAAACCAATAGAAAATCGGTATTTGGTCGTTTCGATTTTAGATTAAAAGATACTTACATATTTACTCTTACGGCTAGAGCTGATCAATCCAGCAGGTTTCAAGGGAAAAATAATTTAGGTATTTTCCCAGCCATGGCATTCGGTTGGAAACTTGAACAAGAAGATTTTTTAAAAAATGTCGATTTTATAAGAGAACTTAAATTAAGAGTATCATATGGTGAGACTGGTAATGATGGTGTTCCTGATGGTGTAACATCATTTCTTTTTGAAACTGAAACATTCAGAGGTCCAGGATTTGATAATTCTACCGGAGACCTGTTTTACAAACCGGCAAGCTCTACCCTTTATAATCCAGATTTAAGATGGGAAACAACAGCAACCGCTAACTACGGTCTAGATTTCTCATTATTTAATAGTGCCCTAAGTGGTAGCTTTGACTACTATATGAATGAAACCAGAGATTTACTTCTACAAAAAAATATAAGTACTAACTCAGGTTTTAGCACACAATGGGATAATATAGGAAACACGTCCAATCGCGGATTTGAATTAGGTGTAAACTCTGTTATTATAGATAAACCCGATTTCACATTAAGTGCTAATTTTAATATTGGTAGAAACACATTTACTGTTGACAAATTAGAAGGAACACCTGAACAGTTTTATCGCTCAAATTGGGCTAGTACTGACCTAAGAAACATTAATGATTACCAAGTCGAGGTTGGTGGAAAAATGGGGAATATCTATGGTTTTGTTACCGATGGTTTTTACAGCGTTGATGATTTCTTACCACTTGATCAAACAAATGGCGAGTACATACTTAAAGACGGTATCGCCGACGCTTCGGGTACTGTAGGTGGTGAGTTAAGACCTGGTAGCTTAAAATTAAAAGATTTACCTCAACTAGTTGTTGATGATAATGGAGATCCTATTTTAGACGGAAACGGTCAAAAACAATATGAGGTAGACAATCAAATTACTGACGAAGATCGAAAAGTGATAGGTAATGCTGTTCCTGATTTTCAAGGTGGATTTGGTTTAAGCGCAAGATTTAAAGGATTTGACCTATCGGCGTTCTTTAACTATCAAGTTGGAAATGATGTTTACAACACGGGTAAAATTCAATATAACCAACTAAGAAGGATAACAAACGGTAACCTATTAGAAACAATGAGTTTGGACAATAGATTTACCTATTTAGATATTGATGGTTCATACACTGGAACACCAGGTGGTATAGTAACCGACTTAGAACAATTGAGAGAATTAAACCAAGGCAAAACCATCTGGTCGCACGCCAGCCATGGTATTGCTCAGGCTGTAGTTCACAGTTGGGCTATTGAAGACGGATCATACCTTAGGTTGAACAACGTTACATTAGGGTATAGCCTACCGGACAAACTTATCTCTAAACTTGGGATGTCTAAATTTAGAGTTTTTGCAACAGGTAGGAACTTAGCTCTTTGGACCAAATATTCTGGTTATGATCCAGAAGTTAGCGTAAATAGTAATCCTTTTATTTTAGGATTAGACAGATCTTCATATCCAAGGTCTCGTTCATATACTTTTGGAGTTAACATAACCTTTTAAAAAATTAATTGATATGAAACTTAAATATTTATTGGCTATTATTCCTGCTTTTTTAATAGCCTCTTGTGAAAAAGATTTTCTAGAACCAGAATCTATTTCTACGACCGATTTAAATTACGTTTATTCAAATGTAGATGACGCTAGATCTGGTGTTAATGCAGTTTACCAATACTTTAACCAAGATGCATTTAGATCTAGACTGTCTAATAACATGACAGGAAACACTGATATAGAAAGACAGTCAGGATGGACTAGTGCTTCTGATCGATACCAAATTTGGAATCTGGATGCACAACCTTCTAATCGCGATTTAGATATTGTATGGACTTATGCTTATCAAGCCATCAGAGATGCAAACATTGCAATAGAAGGAATTAACAATAGTGGTAACTTAGAAAACGCCGATGTTACTATAAAAGATGAATTTTATAATTTATTAGGGGAAGCTTACACATTAAGAGCTTACTGGTACAGTATGTTGGCATACTATTTTGGCGATGTACCGTACGTAACTAAAGCGCCTCGAGCCGGTGATAATTTTGACTTACCAAGAACACACAGAAATGAAATTCTTTCAGGAGAAATAGAAAACTTAATATCCGTTGAGGAGAACATGAAATGGCAAAGTCAAACAAGACATGGCATTGAACAAGTAAATCGTGAGTACACTTTAGGTATGATTGCACGTTTAGCCCTGCAACGCGGTGGATACTATTTGACTCCTGAGTTAAACATGGTTAGAGACAGTGATTACCTCGATTATTATAAAATAGCCAGAGACTACTCTAAGAAGCTAATCGATTTAAAAGACCGTCAATTACCATCGGATTTCAGAAAAATATTCATGAATCAATGTCAATTTATTGTTCCTACTGAAGATAGTGACATTCTTTTTGAAGTTCCTTTCCCACAAGGTGGAGGTGACGTGGGTTGGAATATAGGTATAACTGTTCAAGGTGGTGCCACTGCTAAACATAGTTATGGTTCTGGAAACAACTATATGTCAATGCCAGCAACATACTACATGTCGTTTGATAGTAAAGATAAACGTAGAGATGTAACATGTGGTTTATGGAGAATTAACACCGATGCTGAATACGAACATGTTGGTCTAAATATCTCACAAGGTAAATGGAGTCGATGGTTCTTACCTGAACCTCCAGGGCAAAATACAGCAAAAGGAACAGCTATAAACTGGCCTATGATGCGTTATGCCGATGTTCTGCTAATGTTTGCTGAAGCTGAAAACGAATTAAATGGTCCTACAGCCGAGGCTCAAGATGCTTTTAAAAGAATCCGTAGAAGAGCTTTTGATGCCGCTGACTGGAGCACCAAAGTTGACAACTATGTAGCTCAAATCTCTGCTTCTAAACAAGACTTTTTTAATGCTATCGTTGATGAACGTGCTTGGGAATTCGGGGGCGAAATGATTCGTAAATATGAGTTGATTCGTTGGAATTTATATTCTCAAAAAATGGAAGAAACAGTTGAAGGTCTGAAAAAATTGGCTGATGAGGCCTTTGACGGTACAGGAACAGGACCAGATTATATGTACTGGAAAGTTGAAGATGGAGAATTTGTGGTTCTAAACCCAGATAACAAAATCTTAGCTGCTCCAGATGAAACATGGAATAGACAATCATTCTTATCAGGTTTACATAGCGATGAAACTACTTATCAAGAATGGATATTAAGAGATTATGAAAACCATATTAACGGTCCTAAAGCTGGTGTAGCGCGATATATTTTCCCAACACCAACTAGTGCTGTTATAAACAGTAAAGGATTGCTTAGCAACAGAGGTCAATATGGCTTTAACTTTAATTAAAAAGAAATTGATATGAAAAATCATAATAACATATTTAACATAAAAACAATTCTGTTTTTATGTCTCATAGTAAGCATGTTTAATGCTTGTGATAAGGACGATGATCAAAACTATGAAAAAACAAGGTTATTCCGCCCTGTTTTAAACGAACCTCTTTTCGCTGAAGGTAATTCCATAATCGTTAATATGGGAAAACTAAAGTCTGCAGTAGGATATACTTTAGAAGTTAGTAGAGATACTTTTGCTACTATTGAATATACGATACTTTCAGACACTAATTATGTAGAAATCAATGCCAACAATGCAGGCGAAGAATTATTTTGGAATACCATTTACCAAGTAAGAGCTACTGCCCATGAGGCCGATCCGCAATACGATAGTAAAATTTCAGATTTAGGTGGAGTAAGAACAGAAACTTTCCCTTCAATTCTATTTAGCCCATCAAGTTATGATGTTACAGATGTTGCCGCAAGAGTTACTTGGGAGCCACTTGGTGACGCGATTACCGGTATTAAAGTTTTTGCTGCAGATGACCTTAGACTTACGACGCCTTTATTACCTGAAGCTCCTGTTAGTAATGAACAATTTTTAGCAGGTGAAGGTTTTGTTGAAGGATTAGAACCAGAATCTGAATATCAAATTGCTATTTACAGCGGTACTCAATTAAGAGGCTGGGTTAATTTTACGACCCGTGTTGCAGAACCAGACTATTCTAGTATTCCGAATTTAATAGATATTAGAGATAATGAAAGTGCATCAGCTGTAAAAGACGCCGTGGCATCGGCCCCTGATGGAGCAACTATTCTTCTTAAAAGAGGGGTTACTTATGATTTACCATCTACTCCATTAGATAAATCAATAACCATCAGAGCCGCTTATGGTTTTGGTGAGCAAAAGGCCAAACTTTTCACAACAGGTAACTGGAATATTGCTTCTGGATCTAATATTGATTATATCAGATTCATTGACGTTGAAATTCGAGGAGAAGATTATGGAGGCGATTATGTCTTTAACCCTTCTAGCGGTGACACTAACGTTAACGAATTACTTTTCGATAATTGTACAATTGGAACATTAAGAGGTGTTTTCAGACTAAGAGGAACAAATGCTCTGGTAGATACTTATGAAATAAGAAATAGTGTTATAGACAGTATTGGTGGTTATGGCCTTCTAACCTGCGACACTAACCCAGGTACTCCTCAAACAGCAACAGTAAACAACTTTAATTTAATTAATAGTACTTTTAATAAAGTGGGATGGCTTATCCAAACAAGAAATAACTGTGAGTCTTTAACTATTGAAAGCTGTACATTTGCTAATTTCAATAATTATTTCCGCTTTAGAGGTGGAGATGGTAATAATAACGTTACTAATGGTATTTCTATTCAAAATTCAATTTTTGGGCATGCATGGGATGAAACAGGAACGGCCACAACCTATACCTCTAGCGGTGTTTATCAAGGTTTACCGGATACCAACTTTACAGTTGGGAACAGCTTTACCACCTCAGATCTTACTTGGTCTACAGGCCGTGAAATACCAAATTTAGAATCGAATTATTCTGGTACGCAAGATGATTTGTGGGTAGACCCACAAAACAATGATTTTAACTTTAAAGACAAAGGGTTTGCTGGACAATATACAGCAGGCGACCCAAGATGGCGTACTAAATTGTAATTAAAATAAATTATTTTTAATTTTATACTAAAGTGGATATTCAATAAGTTGTAATACTTTGAGATATCCACTTTTTTTTACTAATGTTACTTTAAACATGTTCTATAAAACCCACCTCTTTATAATGATCATTCTTTGTACAACACTGCTGTCCCACGCTCAGAAGTTAGCCTTTCCAAGCGCTGAAGGCTTTGGTAGATACGCGAGTGGCGGAAGAGGAGGCATAGTTTATACGGTTACTAATTTAAATGACGAAGGTGAAGGAAGTTTAAGAAAAGGTATTACAAAGCATGGTGCTCGAATTATTGTTTTTGCCGTTTCAGGTACGATCGAACTAAAATCAAATATCGATGTTAATAACCCCAATTTAACCATTTTAGGACAAACAGCTCCTGGCGATGGTATTACGATAAAAGGATATCCGTTTACCATCAAGGCCGATAATGTTATTTTGCGTTATTTGAGATTTAGAATGGGAGATCTTCATAAAGTTGAAGGCGACGCTTTAGGTTGCAGAGGTTCCAACAACGTTATAATAGACCATTGCTCCATCAGCTGGGCAACCGACGAAAATGCTTCTTTTTACAACAATTCTAATTTTACTTTACAATATTGCATTATTTCCGAAGCATTAAATAATTCAGTGCATCATAAAGGTGCTCATGGTTACGGAGGTATTTGGGGTGGTGTAAATGTGTCTTTTCATCACAACTTAATTGCTTCAAACAATAGTAGAAACCCAAGGTTTAGTGGCTCTTCAACTACCGAAAATTCAAAAAACGAATTTGTAGACTTCAGAAATAACGTCATTTACAATTGGGGAAGCAATAGTATTTACGGCGGAGAAAAAGGCACATACAACATGGTTAATAATTACTTTAAATCTGGGCCAGCAACAAAACAATCAATCAAAAACAGAATTTTAGAACCTTACAAGCCTTACGGCACATTTTATATTGATGGGAACTATGTGGAAGGTTTTGAAACTATTTCAAGTAACAACTGGGATGGTGGTGTTCAATGTGATAACTTACAGGAAACAAAACGAGATTCTGAAGTTCATATTTCAAATAATATTTCAACTCAAAGTCCAACAGATGCTTACGAAAAAGTTTTAAAAGAAGCTGGCGCAAGTCTATCAAGAGATGCTGTAGATACCAGAATAGTGCAAAACACACTTATGGGTCTTACTAATTATAAGAACGGTATTATCGATTCGCAAAACGATGTTGGCGGATGGCCTGCATTAAAATCTACAACTCCAAAAACCGATACCGACAAAGACGGCATGCCCGATGATTGGGAAAAAGAACATAAATTAAACCCTAACTTAAACGATAGCAACCATTTTTCACTTGATAAAAATTTTACCAATATCGAAGTTTATGCAAATACTTTAGCGCAGCCTTGGTTATGCACAAAAACTGACAACGGAGAAACCTACCATTTTATCATTGACATAAATGGTAGTGGCGATTTTACTTCTGTTCAGGAAGCCATTAACGCTGTACCCGATTTCAGAAAAAACGAAACTAAAATCTTCATAAAAAATGGAATTTACAAAGAAAAACTCGTTTTACCTGCTTCAAAAACCAACATCACATTTGTGGGAGAAGATAAGTTTAAAACCATTTTAACTTATGATGATTTCGCCCAAAAACACAATAAATTTGGAGAGGAAATGGGCACAACCGGTTCTTCCTCATTTTTCATTTTTGGCGATAACTTTAAAGCTGAAAATATCACATTTGAAAATAGTGCGGGCCCTGTGGGCCAAGCTGTAGCTGTTCGCGTTGATGGAGATAAAATTATTTTCAACAACTGTAGATTTTTAGGAAACCAGGATACACTGTATTGCCATGGAAACAATAGTCGACAATACTATAAAAACTGTTACATCGAGGGTACGGTTGATTTCATTTTCGGATGGTCTACATCTTATTTTGAAAATTGCGAAATCTATTGTAAAAAATCCGGTTATGTTACGGCTGCTTCAACCGGTAAAGATACAGTATTTGGTTTTGTGTTTAAAAACTGTAAGATAACTGGAAGTGCAAAAGAGAACACCTTCTATTTAGGAAGGCCTTGGCGTGATTATGCCAAAACCGTTTGGATTGACTGTTACATGGATAGCCTTATAAAACCAGAAGGCTGGCATAACTGGAATAAACCACAAGCTGAACAAACGACCTTTTATGCCGAATATGGTACAACAGGACCAGGAACATCCAAACAACGTGTAAAGTGGGCTAAAACATTAGCTAAAAAAGAAGCCGAATCGTATACATTGAGAACTGTATTAAACGGGACGGACAACTGGGATCCTAAATTATAACAGCTTAACGAAACAAAATCACTAGTTTTAACATATCATAATCTCTTTTAAATTATGTCAAACAAGACTTCTTTAGTATTTTTAGCAATCGATTACAACTAAATTAAAATTATATGAAAACTACTCATAATCAACTAAGGCGTTACGCTTTAATATCCCTTTCATTAGTTTCTTTAACGTTTAATGCGTGTAAAGAAAAACCTAAACAGGAAGAAAAAGCACAATATGATCTTTTTGCTGCTGCCGATAACATTATTAAAAGTATTAATCCTCTCGAATTCCCGGACCGTGAATTTAATATATTAGAATTTGGCGCTGTTGCAGATGGTTCAACATTAAATTCAGAAGCCATAAACAAAGCAATTGATAGTTGCAGTGCAGTGGGTGGCGGAAAAGTAATAATTCCTGCTGGCGATTTTTTAACAGGTCCTATTATTTTGAAAAGTAATGTAAACTTACATCTAGAAACCGGAGCTAATGTCCTTTTTTCAACAAATCATGACGATTATTTACCTGTAGTTCATACTTCATATGAAGGTGTAGAACTCATGAACTACTCACCACTTATTCGAGCTTACAAACAGCATAATATTGCCGTAACCGGAAAAGGAATACTCGACGGTCAAGCTAGCAATAGTAATTGGTGGCCTTGGTGTGGTAAAGACGATTATGGCTGGGTTGAAGGAGCACCTAAACAACACGATTCCATCAATTTACCTACTTTACGCAAAATGAACGAGTTACAAACATCAGTTGAAGAACGGGTATTTGGTAAAGGCCACCAAATTCGTCCTACATTTTTTGAGCCCTTTGAATGTGAAAATGTATTGTTGCAGGGTGTAACAATTACCAACGCACCATTTTGGGTTATTCATCCTTTAAAATGTAATTATGTTCGGGTTGATGGTGTTACGGTAAGTAGCCATGGTCCAAACAACGATGGATGTGATCCAGAATACACGAAAAACGTACATATTACAAACTGTACATTCGATACTGGCGACGATTGTATCGCCATTAAAGCAGGTAGAAATAACGACGGAAGACGAGTAAATATACCAAGTGAAAATATTGTTATTGAAAACTGTAATATGAAAGACGGTCATGGTGGTGTCGTATTAGGTAGCGAAATTTCAGCTGGTGTTCGTAATGTTTATGCAAGAAATTGTCAAATGGATAGTCCGCATTTAGACCGTGCCATCCGCATAAAAACTAATACTTTGAGAGGTGGATTTGTTGAAAACCTATTTGTGAAAGATATTACTGTGGGGCAAGTAAAAGAAGCTGCCTTAAAAATCAACCTGCATTACGGCATATATGACAATCAAGAAGGTGAATATATTCCAAAAATAGATAACATCTATTTAGAAAATATAAACGTGGAAAATAGTGGAAAATATGGTATTTTAATTAAAGGGCGTGAGGAAGCCATTATAAAAAATGTAACGCTTAAGAATGTTCATATTAAAAAAGCTAAAACGCCGCTTTCAGTAGAATTTTCAGAACCTATACAATTTGAAAACACGACCATTAATGGAGAATCTTATTAACTAAAGAAAACGTTTATCTATCATGAAAAAACTTGCAATTCTATCCATCACTCTCCTAAGTTTAATAGCCTGTAAGGACAAAAAATCTAGTGTTCCTAGTCAAGATAACATTAAAGCGACTAACGAAACGCCTAGTCAACCAAAAACCTATGCCGAAATATCCATTGCTCAGGGAGGAACCTGGATGGATGGCCCCCGAGGCCATAAAGAATTTAATGGCGGCACTTCTTTTAAAAATGTAGACAATCTACAGGTTCCAAAAGAACACACCGATCATTCCTGGTATATACGCTACGAGGGCCCGGGTTGGGAAAATAGTCAGATAGGCTACCGTTTGTATTTAGACTGGCGTAATGCTATCGATATTTTTGGAAAAAAGGTTGATTCGCTGGTTCTTCCATATGTGGGGCAAGATGGATTTGATTCTTATCATGAAGATGCGCCTTGGGGACAAGATATCCTAAAAGCAGGAAAATCGATGGGAATTGGAGGTTACGGTCGTGTTGTCGCCGACACTGTGGTTCGTTTTCAAAAGGTAAACGATACTAAAGCAAATATAACAAATTCGGAAAATGGCTCTTCTGTTCATATTACATATACAGGATGGGCGTCTGGTAACGATATTATAGATTTAAATTCAAGATTAACTATTTATCCTGAAGACCGCTTTACTAAGGCCGAACTAACACCGTCTAAAGCAATCGATGGTTTATGCACGGGAATTGTAGACCACGATGTTGCTTTTCATAAAAAAGAAGGAAATAACTGGGGCTATATCGCAACTTATGGTGTTCAAACTCTGGCACATCCTGCCGATAAATTAGGCATGGCTTTATTTTATAAACTAGATGAAGTTGCCGAACAGAAAAAAGGTGACTACGAACACTTAGTTATCTTTAAACCAACAACCGACACGATAACCTATTACTTTTTAGGAGCTTGGGAACAAGAGCAAAACGGAATTAAAACAGAAGTCGATTTTGTAAAAGATTTAGATAGCAAATTAGCGGCGCTAAACGCTACAAATTCTATTAAATAACAGTATGAAAACAATAAAATACATTGCTCTTTTTACATTAGCCTTAGGCTTATCGGCCACCTCTTGTAAAGACGCAAAAAAAGAAAACATCCAAAAAGAACCCACAACGACCGTTGAAAAGGTTGTTCCTGAAGATCTTAAATGGTCCGAACGCATGATGCTTTCAGAAATGGAACGCTTTCCAGACCCTACTTTACTTGACTTTCGTGAAAAACCTAAATGGAGCTACACGCCAGGGTTAGTACTAGGAGCCTGTTCTCGTGTATTCGAAAAAACTCAAAAACAAGAATACTTCGATTATATTTACGCCTATGCCAATACTTTAATCGACAGCACAGGAACCATCGATACTTACAGTCTTGAAAAACAAAATCTGGACATGATTAAATCTGGCGATGTTTTACTGTTCCTCTACCCTATTACTAAAGAAGAGCGCTTCTTAAAGGCCATGCAAACTTTAAATAACCAGTTAGAATCGCAACCAACAACGTCCGATGGTGGTTACTGGCATAAAAAAATCTATCCGTATCAAATGTGGTTAGACGGACTTTATATGGCCGAACCATTCCACGCAAAATATGCTAAAGATTATATTCAGGATGAAGCCAAAAAAGAAAAAATATACAACCATATTGTCCTTCAATTCGATTTAATTCAGAAGCATAGTCGTGATGAAAAAACCGGACTTTTATACCACGGTTGGGATGAAAGTAAAGAACAAAAATGGGCTAACAAAGAAACAGGAAATTCTCAACATTTCTGGTCTCGTGGCATGGGATGGTACGGTATGGCCATGGTTGACGTGTTAGACTTTTTACCCAAAAATCATCCAGGATATGAAAAAATCATTAAATACTTAAACCAATATGCTGAAGCTGTTACTAAGGTGCAGGATGAATCTGGCTTATGGTGGCAAGTGCTCGATCAAGGAGACAGAGAAGGAAACTATTTAGAAGCTACGGGAACTTCAATGTTTACCTACACCTTCGCTAAAGGTGTTAACAACGGGTACTTACCTGAAAAATATTTAGGTATAGCTAAAAAAGCCTACAACGCACTTTTAGAAAATTTAGTTACTGTTGAAGCAAACGGTGTGGTAAATTTAAATCAATGTTGTGCTGTTGCAGGACTAGGCGGAAATCCTTATCGCGACGGCTCTTTTGAATATTACATTGGTGAAGACATCCGTTCAAACGACCCAAAGGGTACTGGTCCTTTTATTATGGCCAGCTTAGAGCTAAATAAATAAAATACTAAACTGAATTTAATGAAACTACCCATAATTGTACTTTCTATATTTTGTTCATCACTACTGGTCGCACAAACCGGGAAACCATATGTTTCGGAGGTTTGGGTTGCCGATAATGGTGATGGCACCTATAAAAATCCAATTATATATTCTGATTATTCAGATCCTGATGTAGTTAGAGTTGGTGACGATTATTTCATGACCGCTTCCAGCTTTAACGCAGCGCCTGGTTTACCAATTTTACATTCCAAAGATATGGTAAACTGGAAACTCATAAACCATGCCTTACCACTTCAGGTTCCCTTAGACACCTTTAATATTCCACAACATGGAAATGGCGTTTGGGCGCCTGCTATCCGTTATCACAAAGGTGAAATTTATATTTACTGGGGTGATCCCGATTTCGGAATTTACATGGTTAAAACCAAAGATCCTTACGGAAAATGGGACGATCCAGTTTTAGTTATGGAAGGCAAAGGGTTAATAGACCCTTGTCCCCTATTCGACGATAATGGCGATGCGTATCTGGTACACGCTTACGCAGGCAGTCGCGCTGGTGTAAAAAGTTTACTTTCTGTAAATAAAATGAACTCGGAAGGCACCAAAGTTTTAGACCCCGGAATTCACGTGTTCGATGGTCATGAAAACCATCCAACGGTTGAAGGTTCTAAATTTTACAAACGTAACGGCTATTACTATATTTTTGCCCCTGCGGGCGGGGTTGCTACCGGATGGCAATTGGTATTGCGCTCTAAAAACATTTATGGTCCCTACCAAGAAAAAGTTGTTTTAGAACAAGGAAAAACAAAAATAAATGGACCTCATCAAGGTGCTTGGGTTGAAACCCCTCTTGGAGAGTCTTGGTTTTATCATTTTCAAGATGTGGGACCAATAGGCCGCATTGTTCATTTGCAACCCATGTACTGGGAAAACGATTGGCCAGTTATGGGTAAAGATTTAGACAGTAATGGTATTGGCGAACCTGTAATGACTCACACAAAACCTAACGTTGGAAAAACCTATCCTATAGAAACCCCTGTTGAAACTGATGACTTCACAGGATTCAGTATCGGCTTACAATGGCAATGGAGTGCCAACAATAATGTGGTTTGGCATGCCAAATTACCAGGGAATGATTATTTACGATTGTTCTCCATTAAAATTCCTGAAAACGAAACCAATTTATGGATGGTTCCTAATTTATTACTTCAAAAATTTCCTGCTCCAGATTTCACGGCTGAAACCAAAATTACGCTACAACCTGAAGAAGCAAAAAGCGGTAAAACAGCAGGTTTGATTATTATGGGAATGGACTATGCAACGCTTAGTATTTCGAACGACGACAAAGGATTTTTCATAAAACAAACCGAAGCCACAAATGCTATTAAAGGTGGCGAGGAAAAGGTTAACGCCCAAAATCGTATCAAATCCAATTCTATATATTTTAAAGTTGAGGTATCAAGTCCAAATAGCACATGTCAATTTTATTATTCTGAAAATGGCAAAAAATTCAAAAAAATTGGAAAGTCTTTCAATGCGAGAGAAGGAAAATGGATAGGCGCTAAAATTGGCCTATTTAGTGTAAGTACGCAAGAAGCAAAACGCGGCGGGTATGCCGATGTAGATTATTTTAAAATTTCAAAATAATGATACAATTTTCAATAGCTAAAAAAGGGTTAATTTGTTTAACCCTTTTTTGTGCTTCATTTTTAAAAGCACAACAGATAAATACAATTACTGAACAAAATATTTATGACGGCATTGAATTTAATATGCCACACGTAAGTACTACAAAATTTCCCAACTACAAGGTAAGCATCACAAATTTTGGAGCTATTAACGATGGGATTACGAAAAACACAGAAGCTTTTAAAAAAGCCATGTTCGATGTTAATTCAAAAGGTGGTGGCGCTATAATGGTACCCAGAGGCATTTGGCTAACCGGGCCGATTATTTTTAAAAGCAATGTTAATCTGCATCTAGAATCTGGAGCGGTTATACTGTTTAGTAAAGATTTTAACGATTTCCCTCTGGTAAAAACTAGTTTTGAAGGTCTTGAAACCGTAAGATGCATCTCCCCCATTACAGCAGACAATGTTGAAAATATTGCGATTACTGGCGAAGGTATAATTGATGGAGGTGGTGATGCATGGCGTCCTGTAAAAAAATCAAAAATGACGGATGGTCAATGGAAAAGACTTATAAATTCCGGAGGTGTTCTTTCAAAAGATAAGCGCATCTGGTTTCCGTCGGAAGGCGCTCGAAAAGGCTATGAAGGCACAACAAACTTCAACGTTCCGGATTTAATAAACGATGCCGAATTTCAATCTATAAAAGATTATTTACGCCCAGTGATGGTAAGTTTGGTAAATAGTAAACGTATCCTCCTTGACGGACCGACATTTCAAAATTCGCCGGCATGGAACATTCATCCGTTAATGAGCGAAGAATTAATTATTAGAAACTTAAAAGTTCGAAATCCGTGGTATTCTCAAAACGGTGACGGTTTAGATCTAGAATCCTGTAAAAATGTTTTAATCTACAATAACACCTTTGATGTTGGCGACGATGCCATTTGCTTTAAATCAGGAAAAGATAAAGACGGTCGGGAACGTGGTATGCCAACAGAAAATGTTATCGTTAAAAATAATATGGTTTACCATGCCCATGGTGGTTTCGTAATTGGTAGTGAAATGTCTGGTGGTGTTAAAAATGTGCATGTATCTAATTGCACATTTTTAGGAACCGATGTCGGCTTACGATTTAAAAGTACGCGTGGTCGTGGTGGTACTGTAGAAAATATTTACATCTCCAATATTGATATGATTCATATTCCAACAGAAGCCATCCGTTTTAATATGTTTTATAGCGGTAACTCTCCTGTTCTTGAAGAAGACCAAAATGCGGATGACGAAAAGCGCGATGAAAATATGGTTGCTGTAACCGAAGAAACGCCTTCATTCAGAAATATATTTATGAAAAATATTAATGTTGTAGACTCCGAAACCGCAGTGTTTTTAATGGGCTTACCTGAAATGAATTTAAAAAATGTATCTCTTGAAAATGCCATTTTTGAAACTAAAAAAGGCATTACGATTATAGATGCCAATGGTATTACATTAACCAATGTTACTGTAAATGCTTCTAAGGATTACGCACTAACCATCTACAACAGTAAAAATGTAAACGTAGAAGATTTATCATTTTCAGAAAGTCAATCAGCCATAAAAATATTAGGAAATAAAACTGAAAAAATTCAGTTTAACAAAAAAGATATTACGAACCCTACACAGCAAATACTTCAAGGCAAAGAAGTCAACAAAAAAGCTGTAAAACTAAAATAATTAGAATGATGAAAAGAATGTTTTTTTATAGTGTTTTATTATTGAGTTGTATGATTGATGCGCAAGAAAGCATGAATATCTGGCCAAAAGGTAAAATGCCAAACTCTAAAGGTTTAACATTAGAGCATATAGAAGAACGTGAACGCATTACCCAAATTGCAGAACCTAAATTGCTTTCATTTTTTCCTCCAAAAGAAGAACAGAATGGTAGCGGCATTTTAATTTTACCTTCTGGTGGTTACCAAAAACTCACTTATAATTTAGGTGGTATTCAACTGGCGAAGTGGTATAATACTCAAGGCATCACAGCCTTTGTATTACTCTATCGTTTACCGAATTCACCCGACCTAATTGTTAGTGAACAAGGCCCAGTTCAAGATGCGCAACGCGCCATGAAAATTATTCGCCATAATGCCAAAGAATGGAATTTAGATAAAGATAACGTTGGTGTTTTTGGTTCATCGGCAGGAGGACATTTGGCATCAACCATAGCAACTCATAATGAAGATTATTCAATGATTGGTGATGACTTGGACAACGAACAAATCCTTCCTAATTATATGATTTTGGTATCACCTGTTATCACGTTGGGTAAATTTACTCATGAAGGCAGTAAAATCAATTTTTTAGGTAACCATTGTACCCAGGAAAACATTCATAATTATTCTAACGAACATCAGGTAACCGCCAATACGCCGCCAACCATCTTATTTCATGCACAAAATGATGAAGCAGTAAATCCCATGAATAGTATTCTATTTTACGAAGCTATGTTAAAACATAATGTTGAAGGCTCATTACATATTTTCCCAAAAGGAGGACATAAAATAGGGGTTTATAATGCCTCTAATCTAACCGATGAATGGAAAACTATTTCAACTAAATGGTTAAAAGAAATGAAATTTATAAAGTAACCATCGTTAAAATTAAATCAAACTTGAGTGGTAATTTAAGACTAAGAACAGTAAAAGCTTTGGTAGAAAAACAGGAGGAAACACTTACAAAAGATTTCGGCAAAAACACAAATGCATTTTATCAAAATCGGGCGTTTAAAACTCCAAGTGTGTCAGGTTAGGCAAAATTGAAATCATTACAACTGCTCTCGTATAAGCTTTACGATATTAACATAGAACAAGACAAAATATAGAAGTTTAATGCTAAAAAATAAGATTATGCAAAAAACAATATTTAATTATACAACACTTATACTTTGTTTCCTTTTACTAACAGCTTGTCGCGAATCTGATAAAACAGAGGCATCAAATGGTAAAACAAAAACAGCAATCACTACCATTTACTTGATTGGTGATTCTACAATGGCCGATTACACCGGTGATTACGAAAAAGGAAAGGACTATATGAAAACCCGATACCCACTTACTGGCTGGGGACAGGTATTTCAGCCGTTTTTAACTTCAGATAGCTTATATTTAGTAAATAACTTAATAAAAACCGATAGCGCTTTAGTTGATGATCGAGCTAAAGGTGGTCGCAGTACCCGAACGTTTTTTCAGGAAGGGCGTTGGCGCTCGGTCAATGAAAATTTAAAGAAGAATGATATTGTTATGATGCAATTTGGGCATAACGATGCAGCACTAACCAAGCCCGAACGCTATGTAAATATTGAAGGTTATAAAGAATTTTTACGATTATTTATAAACCAAACAAGACAAAAGGGAGCCATACCAATCATCTTAACCCCTGTTGCCAGAAACTACCCATGGAAAGATGGTAACTTAGAAAATGTTCATGGCGAATACGACCAAGCTGTAAAAGAAATAGCCAAAGACATGGAGGTTTATTTAATCGATCTGAATCTAAAATCAAGAATGCTTTTCTCTAATAAAGGAAAAGATTTTGTGAGTCAAAACTACTTTATGAATCTGCCAAAGTCAAAATATGAAGCTTACCCCAACGGATCTGATGACAACACTCACTTTCAAACTAAAGGCGGCATAGAAGTTGCACGATTAGTGTTTGAAGGTTTAAAAGAAATTAATTTAACGCTTAAACAATAAGCCTCATGAAATCTATTCATTTTATCAGTTCCATATTGTTTTTATTTGTTTCTATTTCATATGCCCAAACTAAAGACGACTACAAACCTTATACCATTGAGAACACTTATGAGAAATTAAAAAAGAATTACCCCGATATTAAACCTATTCAACGTGTAGCGTCCAATAAAATAAAATATCACGAGGATCTTATTTATAAAAAAACAAATACCTCCAATCTAAAATTAGATATTTACACCCCTAAATTTGATGACAAAAAAGACAGCTACCCTGCTGTATTACTTATTCATGGTGGTGGTTGGCTTGTAGGTCATAAAGAAAATCAGCGCATTATGGGACAACATCTGGCATTGCATGGTTATGTTGGCGTACCTATAGCTTACAGATTAGGGTTTGAAGCCACCTACCCAGCAGCTGTTAACGATATAAAAGATGCCATTATCTGGATTAAAAAGCATGCCAAAAAGTATAACATCAACCCAGAAAAAATTGCTGTATTGGGAGCATCGGCAGGAGCACAATTAGCTACCCTAGTTGGAGTCACTCCAAATTCAACTTTGTATTCAACACATCATAAAATTTCAAATGAAGTCCAAGCTATAGTAAACATTGACGGTATTGTATCTTTCATCCATCCTGAAGCCGCAGCAGAATCAAAACCTGGTAAGACGTCTATGGCAGGTATCTGGTTAGATGGAGAAAAAGATGAAAACTTCAAAATATGGAAAGAAGCTTCGCCTCTAGAATATGTATGCAGCAATACACCTCCTACACTTTTCATTAACAGCTCTTATGCCAGATTTCACGCAGGACGAGACGACATGATTTCTATTTTAAACCAGCATATGATCTACAATAAAACACATACGCTGGAAGGAAGTCCGCACTCTTTTTGGTTGGCTCATCCCTGGTTTGAAACTACACTAAACTATACCGTTAACTTTTTAAATAAGGTTTTAAAACATGAAAACAAATAAACTAATTACAAAAACAAAAGCTTTAACCATTTTGTTCTTTACATTCAACTTAATTATAAATGCACAAAATAAACCAACAACAATTTATTTGGTGGGTGATTCTACGATGTGCTTATATGATGAAAATCGCTTCCCGCAAATGGGTTGGGGTATGCCGTTTGAATATTTTTTCGAAAAAACTGTTCAAATTAAAAACCATGCGAAAGGCGGGCGAAGTTCGAGATCGTTTATTAAAGAAAATCGCTGGCAACCAATTTTAGATTCTTTACAGGCAGGAGATTATGTCTTCATTCAATTTGGTCATAACGATGCCCAGAATTCTAAAGATCACCCAGACCGCAAAACCACACCTGACCAATACAAACAGTATATCACCAAATACATAAACGAAGCCCGATTAAAATATGCCATTCCTGTGCTTATAAGTCCTGTAACGCGTTGGATTTTTAACTCTGAAGGAGAAGCTTTAGAATGTCATGAACCGTATTTAAATGCATTAAAAGAAGTCTCTGAAACCTTAAATATTCCAATGATAGACTTAGACACCAAAAGTCGTGAGTTATTAAATAAAATGGGGCCTGAATGCTCAAGATATTTATATATGTACTTTAAACCAAAAGAGTATTTTCGCTTTCCTAAAGGTAATCCAGACAACACGCATTTTACAGGTTTTGGTGCCAGAAAAATGGCTGAGTTGGTGCTGCAAGGTATTATGGAACAAGAATTAGAACTCGCCAATCATATAATAAAACCTTAAAGAAGTAATTAAGCGGTTTTCAATATAAAAAGCACTATTCGATGGGTGAGTGCACATGCAAAGCAATACTACATTAACCCGAAGTAAATTGCTATTTTAGGATACTCTGCCTTTGGTGAACTGGCTATACTTGTGGGTTTAACCAATAGTGTAAGAGAAAAAGAAGACAATCACGGTAACAATGGATTTTCTAGTAATGTACAAGCCATTATAGATATAGATGGGGTTGTTGACTTTATGGCTCCTGTCTCTTTAAATTTTAATCGAAAAGCAGACACTCCAGATGTTACATAGTTGGGAAGCTCATTTTACGAAAAAAAGGAAATTTGGAAAGATGCTTCGAGTATTTTCTGGGCAAATGAAAATTCATGCCCCATTATGCTTATAAACAGTGGATTTCCACGTTTTCATGCCTGATAAGACGAATTACTTGCTATTATTTAAAATTGGAATTTTTACACCGAAGTTCATAAGTTTGATAAAAAATTCAGACCTTTTGGTTGTTCAATCCCTGGGTTAATCAAACAGTTAATTATATGGATAACTTTCTAACTAAAGTCTTTCAATCGTAACCATCAATTTTCATGAAAAATTCAATTACATCATTTTTACTTTTTTGCTTAATTATTACCGCTCATAACGTATTTGCGCAAACCTCAAACCCGGATAAATATAAATATGATTTTGTAGTAGCCAAAGACGGTAGTGGTGATTACAAGTATATACAGGATGCCATTGATGCTATGCGTGTTTTTCCGCTAAAACCGATAACATTATACATTAAAAACGGAGTTTACATCGAAAAAATAGAGCTACCTCGTTTTAACGTGGATGTAAGTTTTATAGGGGAAGATGTCGATAAAACCATCATTACTTTTAATGATTATGCTGGTAGAGGAAAACATATAGGCACTTTTAATTCTTATACTGCAAAAATTTCTGGCAACCGATTTAAAGCAGAAAACATAACGTTTGAAAATTCAGCAGGTACCATAGGTCAAGCGGTTGCCCTGCATGTTGATGCAGATAAAGCCTTATTTAAAAACTGTAAGTTTATAGGCAACCAAGATACCATTTACCATGGAGGCGAATATTCCAGGCAACTTTTTGAAGATTGCTATATTGAAGGCACCACCGATTTTATTTTTGGACCGGCAACAGCTGTTTTTAAAAACTGTACCATTCACTGTAAATCAGACTCCTATATTACGGCTCCTAATACACCAAAAGACAAAGCATATGGTTTTGTGTTTTTAGATTGCAAAATAACGACTTCTAAAAATGTAACTAAGTTATATTTAGGTCGACCTTGGCGCTATTATGCAAAATCGGTTTTTGTGAGATGTAAATTACCTGAAGCTATAAGGCCTGAAGGCTGGCATAACTGGGGAAATCCTGAAAACGAAAAAACGGCGTTTTTTGCAGAGTACCAATGCTACGGAGCCGGAGGTAATGCCAAAAACCGCGTTTCCTGGTCTCATCAATTAGATGAAAAAGAAGCATCAAATTATACAGTAAAAACTATTTTTAACACCTGTAATCCTTGGGAATTCGAATAAAAAAAGCCGCTTTACAAAGCGACCTTTTTTCGACTAACTCAAACAAAACTTAAATCCCGTGCTTGGCTTTCCATGCACTATACTCTGTACTTATTAAATTCTTAGGCCAGCTACCATACCAAGAATATCCATTTCTTCTTTCGCTTGATATTTCTGCAATTGTTTTTCTAGGACCTCCACCTTCTGGGTCTGTATCTCTGCTGCAGAAAAATGGTTCATTGGGGTTAAATGCATTAAATAATGACTCATATTGGTCTCCTGTATAATCGTCTAAAGTGTAAAATCTTGCCCACATTACATTTCCTGGCGATTCTACTAAAACCTTGTCTCCATTTACTTCTTGCAGAGCATAACCAACAATTTTAACAGATTCAAACCAAGCTACCGCACTTTTCACGGCATCGATAACACCAGTTGATGGGTTATCTAAAGTCATCAGTAATCTTACAATTCCAACTGATTCTGACCCGCTATTAGAAGCCAACTCATAAGATCTGGCCATTCTTGGTTTTAATGTCACTTCATCATGCTGAGCGCACCAAGCCGTTTTAATTCCATTAATAACAACCTGAGTTTGTAAAATAACATCTATACCCTTATTGAAAGCTGTCTCTGCTTTAACAATATAACTTTCATCTATCAATTCTAAATTATTCTTCTTTAAGAAAATATCACGCATTAAATTCATCACATTCCCCATAGCATTATCGTTATAAGTAATATGACGACTGTAATTATTTCTTAAAGGATAATATTGAGGCCAACCTCCATTGTCGTATTGCATTTCAAATATAAAATCAATGCCCTTAACTGCTGCATCTAGATATGCCGTATTATTGGTGGCTTTATATGCACTCAACAAAATTCTTATTTCTCCAATTGTATGTTCATTATCAATTGTGGTGTCTGTATTGTTCTTAGTGTTTTCTGCCTCAATTTTTTCAGACTCGGTTTGAGCTCTGTCATATCCTGAAAAGTCATTATGGTATTTAGGCCAACCTCCATTACTACGCTGCCAGAGCAATACATTTTCAGCTTTTAAACTAGTTAGAACTATTCCTGAGATAGCAACACTTAATTCCCCCTTAACACCACTTCCATCCGTTGAAGTAGAAATAACAGTTACTGTTCCATTTTTCTTAGGGGTAAGTAATCCTTCTGAATTAATCTCTGCTATTGAGGTATCAGAAACTGACCAAACAACCACCTTATTTGTAGCATCATTTGGCAACACCGAAACTGAAAATTGCTTCGCTTGACCATCGGTTATATCACTTCCTGAAATAGTTAAGCTTTCAACCAGAACAACAGGACCTGCCACTCCAGAAATTTTAATTGTTTTTTGTGCTGACAAACCTGATTTATCATTTGCCGTCGCAGTAATTTGAACAGTACCATTTTCAAGTGGAGTTAGAATACCTTTTTCGGAGATTAATGCGATTGATTCATCAGACACCGACCAAGTCACAGTTCGATCTGTTGCATTATTAGGTAGTACTACAGGAGTAAATTGTTTGGTTTGACCATCAGTAATGTCGCTACCATTAATAACAATAGAAGATACAAGTATCGTTTTATCCTCATCTATAGCTTCGCTGTCACTACTACATGCATTTAGGGTAAAGAACCCTAAAAACAACACTAAAAGTCCTTTTAGTTTTTTCATTAATATGTGGTTTATTTAGTTTAGTATTTTATCGAAATATGCAATCGATTACACAATATTAAATAATAAAAGTTAGTAATAAAACATTTTTAACTAAAAATTTTCAAATAACCTATAAAAAAACGCTCGAAAATCAAATTTCAATAATTCCTAGCCTCAATTCTTAGAATCTCAAAATTTAACATGGATAGTAATGAACCATAAAAAAACACATTTAACTCTGCATATAATTCATTATTTTTTTGACCAATTAGCTTCTTCTATTTTATAGCTTCAGCTGAAATCCCTACTCATAAAAATTCATAAATAACCATTATTAGAGGTATTAAATTTAAATTTGCTGATAAATTTCTACAATAGAAACTTTTAAACTAAATGAAATTTACAATCGATTACATTATAACTAAAAAAATGTATATATTGCAACATAATCAACTAACTAACAAGCGATATGAACATTCTAAAACCTAATCAGTTAAAAACTTAGTTTTTGAAATCCTGAGTGAAAATAAAAGAATACTCTTTAATTGAGTATTTGTTCAACTATAAACTGTTACTACTGCAGATCAAAATCACCACATTACACGATATTTAGTGTATTTTTACCAACTCAACCAATAAGTGCATGAAAAAAAAAACCACCATTTATGATATTGCAAAAAAACTCAATATCACAGCTGCCACAGTTTCCAGAGCATTAAATGGAAATTCTAAAATAAGTGAAGCAACCCGTAAATTGGTTGAAGAAACTGCTAAAGAAATGAATTATGAGCAAAACAGACTGGCTCAGGCTCTAAAAAGTGGTAAAAGTTACAATGTCGGAGTAATTGTACCTCGAATTGACAGTAACTTTTTTGCCTCGGTTATTCGTGGCATAGAAGAAGAATTATATCCTAAAGGCTATCACGTTATTATTTGCCAGACGCACGACCAGAAATCACTGGAAACCGAAAATATAAACTCCTTGTTAAACGCTCAGGTTGACGGTGTTTTAATGTCAATTTCTCAGGCACAAAATGCAAATGATGATAATTTTGATGCCCTTATAAAGAAAAACGTACCATTAATTTTCTTTGATAGAAAGAAGGATATTAAAGGTATTAGTTCTGTAACCATCGATGATTTTAAAGGAGCTTATGAAGCTACCAAACACTTAATCGATCAAGGATATAAACGCATTGCGCATTTATCAAACGACAGGTCAATCTTAATATTTAAAAACAGATATTTAGGATACAAACAGGCTATTTTAGACAGTGGTTTGGAATTTGATGAAAGTCTGGTTATTGAAACCCAAAGTAAGGTCCTTGAAGGTCGAAAAATAATGAAACAATTACTGGAATTAGAACACCGACCAGATGCCATTTTTTCTTCTAGTGATTTTACCGCTTTAGGTGCCATTCAGGAAATAAAAGAACACGGGTTAAATATACCAGAAGATATTAGTGTTGTAGGTTTTAGTAACGAGCCTTTTACACGTTTCATGGAATTGTCTATTACATCGGTAGACCAGTCGCCTATTGAAATGGGCAGACTTACCGCTCAGGTATTTCTTGAAGAAGTGAATAGCGACAAACGGGTTACATCTGAAAAACAAGTAGTTTTAACACCAGAACTTATTGTTAGAAAATCGTCGCTTCGAACACCGGTAAAGCATTAGTTTTATTTAGTATTTTATTCTGAAACAGGATGAAATTTCGAATTGCATTTTGAATGACGTTTCTTTCAATATATGCGTGGTTTAGGGATGTACACCAATTAAAATGTATTTCCCTTTTACTTTTTCAAATTCAAAATCTAACATATATCCGGTTGAAGCATCAGTCGAAATACTATAATGATTATTTAAGGTATCTATAAATACATTTCCCTTTAATTCCTTATAATTCATTTTTCTCTCCAATGTTATTAGTTTCCTTAAATCGGAAGAATGTCTAACCGTCTCTTTCATTTTTTCTTCATTAATCATCAGTTTCGTCGACTCATAATCTTTTATGTGAATGGATTAAAAAATGTTTTTTAAACTATTTATTAAAATTGTTTCTTCTTGTTTTTCTTGTCCGCTTACAAAAAAAGGGATTGATAGGATTATTGCGATTATCATTTTTCTCATAGGTATTCTATGTTTTATTGGCATTAAATTCTTCTACATATTCAATGCTTTTATCCTTTTTAATTGTTAAACGCGTTTTTATATATTCTTTCTTTTTATGTCGTCCTTGACTAATATCTTCTCCAATTAAATACCAATCATCTTCCGCTTTGTGATATAGCGTAACAATTGTGTGTTTAGTTAAAAATTGTAATTTTTCATTTTTCTTTAAACAAAACACTTCATTTGGTTCGGTTTCTCTACTATAAAGCCCATTATATTTTTCTTTGGTCAAAATCCACCTAATAACACCTTCTTTCATAGTAAGACATATTTCATTTTTTGAAACGACTTCTACTTTTGAAAAATTTTCTTTAATAAACAATTCTGCTCCAGTAGGTCTACTTTGTGCTTGAATATTAAAACTTATTAGTATTGTTAGTATTATTATATTTTTCATATTACATTTTTCTTTTAGTTAATTCCATTGCTTTCCAAACTCAAACCAATCTTTATCTGGGTATGTTGTTATATTGTTAGATAATGCATTTGCGAACGCCTTAAAATTTGAAGTTTAAAATCGATATGCCTAGTATATAAAAGGCTGTAGAACAGAAATAATGTATCGCAGAACCAAGCGACAAAACAAATAGGTTATTCTTCATAAATTAGGGTTAATTTGATTAATATTAGGTGTAAAAAAAAAAAAAAAACACCCGCAATAACCTAACAAAATGGGTTAATTTATTGCGATATTTTTAAAACCAATTGAATTTTAATACATTATATATAAAAAACACATCCCTATTTTAAATTCCATACCATCATAAAAAAAGGTCGCCAGAATAATACCATTCTAACGACCCTTTTATTTTATTTATATCTTGTACTACTTCTACAACGATACCCCTCTTCGCCAAGGAATAAAATCGTTTTGATTTAATAATTTGGCTTTCGTTTGAATTCTGCCACTTGCCACTTCTATTATGAAATCGAGCATATCGTCGGCCATTTCATCAATGGTTTTTTCACCTCGAATAACAGCTCCGGTTTCAATATCGATAATATCCGGCATTTTTTCTTTTAACTCGGTATTCGACGATACCTTAATAATAGGAGCGATTGGATTTCCAGTAGGCGTACCCAATCCTGTTGTGAATAACACCACATTTGCACCAGAGCCAACCAAACCGGTGGTACTTTCTACATCATTTCCTGGAGTACATAATAAATTTAATCCAGGTTTGGAGATGTACTCGCCGTAATCTAACACATCTTTTATTGGAGAAGTCCCTCCCTTTTTGGCCGCTCCGGCCGATTTCATAGCGTCAGTAATTAAGCCGTCTTTAATATTTCCTGGTGACGGATTCATATCAAATCCTGAACCCGCATCGACCACCGATTTTTCGTAAGCTTTCATAAGTTGTAAAAACTTTTCGCCATCGGCATCGTCTACACATCGGTTAACCAGTTCCTGCTCTACCCCGCATAATTCTGGGAATTCGGCTAAAACGGCTGTTCCGCCTAAGGCAGCCAATAAATCGGATACCGCTCCTAAGGTTGGATTGGCAGAAATACCTGAAAAACCATCGGAGCCCCCGCACTCTAACCCCACTCTTAATTTTGATAATGGAGCCGGCTTACGTTCAATTTTATTAGCTTCTTTTATAGCTTTAAACGAATCTTTTACAATGGCCGTTAACATCTCGTCTACCGTGCCCATTTGTTGTTGTTCGTAAATTAAAACAGGTTTGTTAAGATTCGGGTTAATTTTATCTAAAGCTGATTTAAACACACTTATTTGAAGGTTCTGACAGCCCAAACTCAACACCGTACAACCAGCCACGTTTGGATTATTAACATAACCCGCAAGCAACTTCGCCAAACTTTCGGAGTCCTGACGAATCCCGCCACAGCCTCCTGGATGCGTAATGAATTTGACATCTATATTTTCAAACACATCGGCTGACGTTTCTGCTACGGAAGTTTCATCTTGCCCGCTAACCAAAGAACGTAATAACATTTGATGAGGATTCACCTTCTGCTTTAATAATTCACGCTCAAAAATATCTTTTAAAATTTCAATATTTCGGTTTTCACAAAATACCAATGGAAAAAACAACCAGACGTTTTCTGTACCTACCTGACCGTCTTCACGGTGGTAACCCATAAATGTTTTGTCTTTCCATTTATCAATATTCGGTGCTGTCCATTTTATAGTTTCGGTTCTCCCCGAAACTTTTTCACTTTGGTGTTTTACATTTTCGGTGGTTAATACATCCCCTTTTTCAATCACACCATTTGCCGATCCAACCAAAACACTATACATGATAATACGATCACCGTCTTCAAATTTCTGTAAAGCTATTTTATGTTTAGATCGGGTATTGGAAAGCACTTTAATATCTTCGCCTTCAAACGAAATGACTTCACCTGCTTTTAAATCAACCAAGGCAACAGCTACATTGTCTGGTGCATTTACTTTAATTATTTTCTTCTGCATGGTTAAAATTTATTAAATGCGTTAAAACTTAAAGTTTCGAGCTGTAATTTTTATACCCAGTTTCAATGCCGTTAGCATCTATTGCTTCTAATGCTGAAGCTATGGCATTTGTTAAATTCTCAATTTGTGTTAAATCAGTTCCCCAAAATTCAACTACAGATAAGGCTTGTTTAGCGACTTTTGAGTAATCATCAGATTTCCAGATTTCAGCAAATTTAGCTACAATATCGTCACTATCCTGTACAGGTAAAACCTCCCCATTCCAAGTGCCTTTATAAAAACGCAACAATGCTGCAAAAGCAAAGGTTAAGTTAGCAGGCACTTTACTGTGTATATTGATATATTCTAATAAACTTGGTAATACACGCACCTTAAATTTTGAAATGGAATTTAACGCAATACTTGATAAATTATGAATGATAAACGGATTTCTAAATCGATCGAAAATCTCTTCAGCGAAGTTGTTTAATTCAGTGCGGTCCATTTCCAAAGTGTCAATAATTTCATTGAAAACCGCCTCATTTATAAATTTACCCGTAAAATCGTTATCGACTGATTCTTTTACAGTTCTGTTTCCGTAGAGATAAGAAAACGGTACCATCGCCGTATGTGCTCCATTTAAAATACGAACTTTTCGAGTGCGATATGGTTGCATATCGTCTACAATCTTAACATCTAAATCGGTTTTATCGAAAGGTAATTTGGCTTTTAAATCTTCGCCTCCTTCAATAACCCAAAGTAAAAATACTTCGGCTGCAACAATTAAATTATCGGCATAATCTAGTTGCGCATTGTAAGCTTCAATTTCATCTTTTGGATATCCGGGAACAATTCTATCTACCAAGGTACTATGGAAATTATTACACTCTAAAATCCAGTTTTTAAACTCTTCGCCCAAATTCCAATCGATTACATAACGTAATATAATTTCTTTTAAGGTTTCGGAATTATGATTAATCAACTCGCACGGTATTATTGTTAACCCCTTATTGGCAGCACCATTAAAATGCTTATACCTCTCATGTAACAATAAGGTTAGTTTCGCAGGAAATGAACTTGGCGGCTGCATTTCGGCTGTATCACTTTCAACGTAAGCAATACCTGCTTCGGTTGTATTCGAAATAATAAACTCCAAGCTTTCTTCTTTTGCTAAACTCAAATACTCCTGGAAGTTCGCATAAGGGTCTACTCCTTTAACAATATTATCAATTAATTCTATTTGCTGAATCTCTTCGCCTTTTTTAACCCCTTTCATAAAAAGGGTGTATAAACCATCCTGATCGTTTAGCATCTTTACTAAACCTCGATCTATTGGTTGCACCACAGCAATACCTGCATTAAAATCGGCCTTTTTATTTAACTCTTGTATCGCATAACCAACAAAAGCTCTTAAAAAATTACCTTCGCCAAATTGAACCACTTTTATTGGACGCTTGGCTTGTAAACCTACATTTTCTCTATTTAATTTTTTCATTGTTTCTTATTTAGCAGCATATTAATCTATTAACCCAAACACTCTTGGTAACCATAAACTTAGCTCGGGAAAATAGGTCACTAAAAATAGCGCTAACACCATGGCTAAAAATAATGGTAATAATGGTTTTATAACTTTTTCGATGGTTGTGTTGGCAACACCCACGCCAACAAATAATACGGATCCTACCGGTGGGGTACATAAACCTATACATAAATTTAGTACCATAATAATTCCGAAGTGAATCGGATTCATACCTAACTCCGTTACCACAGGTAAGAAAATGGGTGTAAATATTAATACAGCCGGAGTCATATCCATAAATATCCCAACGAATAACAGTAGTAAATTTATTATTAATAGGATGATGATCTCATTCTCACTTATACCTAATAAAACCGAACTAATACTTTGCGGAATATTTTCGTAAGACATGACCCAAGACATACTCATAGATGCACCAATTAACAACATAACTATGGCCGTTGTTGCCGACGACTCGAGTAAAATTTGTGGTAACGATTGCATCGTAATTTCTTTATAAACGAAACCTAAAACCAACGTATATAGCACCGCAATAGCCGAGGCTTCTGTGGCTGTGAAAATACCAGATACAATACCCCCAATTACCACTACTAAAAGAAATAAACTAGGCACTGCATCGACAAAAGTTTTAACAACATCTTTAAATTTACTTCGCTCGCCTAACTTATATTTTTTCTTTTTAGCCCAAAACATAGCAACAAGCATCAAAAACAATCCTGTTAAAATACCTGGTATGTACCCAGCCAAGAATAAGGCTGCAATAGAAACCCCTCCACTGGCCAATGAATATACAATAAGCACATTACTAGGTGGAATTATTAAACCTGTTGTAGCCGATGTTATATTAACAGCGGCACCAAATTCTTTCGAATAGCCCTCCTTTTCCATTTCAGGACCTAAAATACTACCCATCGCAGATGCCGATGCCATTGCAGACCCTGCAATAGCCCCCATTAACATAGCACCTATAACATTAATTAAAGCGAGTCCTCCCGGAAGTGATCCTACTAGCGTTTTCGCAAAGGCTATAAGCCGATGCGCAATCCCACCTTTATTCATTAACTGCCCTGAGAGAACAAAAAATGGTATGGCCAAAAGAGCAAAGCTATCGAGTCCCGTTCCCATACGTTGCGAGACCGTTGTAAATGCGGCTAATGGTGAAATACTTACTAACATGGTTAATAATGCCGAAATAGCAATACTCCATGCAACAGGCGTTCCGATACCTAATAGAAATAAAAAACTAATTACTAAAACGAGTACTGGTATATATTCCATAATGTGTTACTTTTTTAAAAGATCTGAGGTTTTGTAAAAAATGATTAAAATCCCACTTATTGGAATCACCAAGTATACCAATGCTAATGGTATTTGTAATGCTGGTGAACTTTGCCCTAACAAATAGCTAATGTAAACCAACCTAAAACCACCAACAACCAAGGCTAAAAATGAAAATATAATGATGATAACATACACCAATTTTAAAATTTTCTTTTGCATCTCGCCACTGGCTCTAGATGGTAATACATCTATAGCAACATGCATATTACGTCCAGACACATATGCGGCACCTAAAACACCAATCCATATCATTAAATATCTGGCTAATTCGTCGGTAAAAGAACTCGGAGCACCCATTACAAATCGTGTAAATACCTGCCATAGTACATTAATTACCATGACCGACATAATTACTACCAGGGCCTTGCCAAGTATGTTGTCAATTTTTTCTCGAACTTTCATGTATTATAGTTTATTGTTAAAAGCTTAGCGTAAACACAAAGAATGTGTTCTCTAAACAGTTTTATTTGGTTTGTTGGATTTTTTCGATTAATGAACTTATAATTTCATCATCCTTATAGCTGTCGTACATACTACTAACCTTTGCTTTAAACAAGGATTTATCCGGTCTTATCACCTCTACACCCGCCTTCTGAACCTCGGTCAAAGCTTCTTCTTCTGCCTCTGCCCATAGTTTACGTTGATAAGCCACCGATTTTTGAACTGAAGCTTGCAGCCAATCCTTCTCTTGCTTCGTTAACTTGTTCCAGGTATTTGTACCAATCACTAAAACATCTGGTAATACTGTATGCTCATCTAATGAATAGTATTTACAAACTTCGTAATGTCTGGATAAGTAGAAACTAGGCGGATTATTTTCAGCACCATCTACAACACCTTGTTGTAGCGAAGTATATAATTCACCCCATGAAATAGGGGTTGGAGAGCCTCCTAATGCTTTTACCATATCTATGGCAGTTACACTTTCCATAACTCTAAGTTTAAGACCTTTTAGGTCGTCTGGAGTATGAACAGGCCGATCTTTAGTGTAGAAACTGCGACTTCCTGCATCGTAATAAGCTAAACCTTTTAACCAATATTTTTCGCCATCATCTAAAATTTCCTTTCCAATTTCACTATCTAAAACATCAAAGGAATGTTGTCGGTCTCGGAATAAAAACGGCACACCAAAAACCTTCATTTTAGGTGCAAAATTTTCCATAACGCCCACAGATACTTTGGTCATATCTAAACTTCCTATTTGCAGAAGCTCTAAATTTTCACGTTCGGTCCCCAACTGTTGACTAGGGTAAATTTCGAGTTTCATTTTACCTCCTGAGCGTTGTTCTAAATCTTTACCCATTTCAACCATCGCTTTATGCACCGAATGTTTTACATCGAGTCCGTGCGCTATTTTTATGGTTCTGGTTGAACTTATTTCGCCGCAGCTTACAAGTAATGTAACAAGAAGAAGCGAAACCAACTTTAAATGTTTAATCATCTTATTTTTAATATTTTCTATTTTGTTTAGCGGTTTATTAGTTGGTTATATCGTTTAACAAATCCGCATGCATCATAAAGCATCACGGATTTGTTAATTTGGTTAAAACTTAAAATATTCTTTTGCGTTAAAATAACTAATATCGGCTACTATTTTACCAATCCATTCCATGTCGTTCGGTAATTCACCACGTTTAATTTCATCTCCCAAAAGATTACATAAAATCCTTCGGAAATACTCATGTCTTGGAAAAGACAAGAAACTTCTTGAATCTGTGAGCATACCTACAAAGCAACTAACCAGCCCCATGTTAGACAACGCATTTAATTGTTTGGTCATACCATCTTTTTGATCTAAAAACCACCATCCTGAACCAAACTGCACCTTACCTTTAACACTACCATCATTAAAATTCCCAATCATAGTAGCCATAACTTCATTATCGGCAGGATTTAAATTGTAAATAATGGTTTTTGTTAATTTGTCTTTGCTATCTAAAGCATTTAAAAACGCTGATAATTTTTGGGCTTGCGGATAATCTCCAATAGAATCCCATCCTGTATCTGGTCCTAAAATGCGATGCATACGAGCGTTGTTATTTCTTAATGCTCCAAGATGAAATTGTTGTACCCACCCAAATTCATGGTAGGTTTCACATAAATACACTAAAACCGCACTTTGGAATTTTAAAGCTTCTTCATGAGACAATCCTTTTCCTTTACGTTTTTTTGCAAATATGGCAGTTACTTCACTTTCTGTATATGGTTCAAAATAAATTTGATCCAGGCCATGATCGCACAAGGAGCATCCGTTAGCGTTAAAATATTCGATGCGTTTACGTAAAGCACTTAATAGGTCATTATATGAATTTATAGATACCTCAGCCGATTCTCCAAGCGCATCTATATATGCATTATAGTCTTCAGCGTTTATTAAAATAGCTTTATCAGGCCGAAAAGCCGTACTTACTTTTACGTTATAATTTGATTTTGCCAGCGCCTGGTGATGCTCCAAGGTATCAATAGGATCTTCAGTAGTACAAACCACCTCTGCATTAACTTTTGTTAGAAGTTGTCTACAGGAATACTCTCCAGATGTTAATTGTTCCTGCGTTTGATTCCATACGCTTTCAGCTGTTTTTTCATTAAGCAAATCCGTTATACCAAAGTACCTTTTTAGCTCTAAATGCGTCCAGTGATATAAAGGATTTCGCATAGTGTATGGCACTGTTTTTGCCCAGTTTAAAAACTTATCTTTATCGGAAGCCTCACCTGTAATATATGTTTCATTTACACCTAATGTACGCATAGCTCTCCATTTGTAATGATCGCCGTTTATCCAAACATTAGTAATGTTATTGAATGTTACATCATCTGCAATTTGTTGTGGTGGCAAATGATTATGATAATCGATAATAGGCTGATTTTTCGAATAGGTATGATATAATTCTTCAGCGTATTTATTTTCTAATAAAAAGTTGTCGTGAATAAAAGGTGTATTCATTTTAGTTGTAAATATTAATCTTCGTTGGATGGTTTCCCGATTGTTGCTAAAATACCGCCGTCAACATAAACGACTTGGCCATTAACAAAATCACTCGCCTTTGATGCTAAAAATATTGCGGCACCTGCTAAATCTTCTGGGTCTCCCCAACGCGCAGCAGGCGTTCTATTTATAATAAACTCATTAAAAGGATGTCCGTCTACTCGAATAGGAGCTGTTTGACTGGTTGCAAAATATCCTGGACCAATACCATTCACTTGAATGTTGTGTTTTGCCCATTCTGTAGCCAGGTTTTGCGTTAACATTTTTAGTCCGCCTTTTGCTGCTGCATAAGCCGACACACTATTGCGACCAAGCTCACTCATCATGGAACAAATATTTATAATCTTTCCTTCACCTCGCTCTATCATTTGTTTGGCTACTAATTGCGACATAATAAATGGACCTACTAAATCGACATCCACCACACGGCGAAAATCTTCTACTGGCATGGTAATGGCTAACTCTCTTTTTATAATACCAGCATTGTTAACAAGAATATGGATATCTCCAATTTCTTTAGCAATAACATCCATGTTTTTTCTAGCCTCAACTTCATTAGTTACATCAAACAAATAACCGCTTGCCTTGAACCCCTGATTTTTATAATGATTTAGAGCGTCTTCCATTTTAGCGGGTGTTGTACCAGTTATAACCAACTCGGCTCCAGCACTTGCTAAACCTTCTGCCATAGCCATACCCAATCCATGTGTTCCACCAGTTATAAGTGCTCTTTTTCCTTGTAAATTAAATAAATTCATTCTATTAGTATAATTCGTTTTTAAACAGTTATGGTGTGAAATTAAACTTTTAAACCCTTAAAAACAAAGCCTTTTTCAATTTAGTTAAACGTTTAACCTAATTTTATTTAGGCAATCGATTACGCAAATGTAATTAATTTAATTTTAAACTACCCAAAATTTAATAAATTCCTTAAAAAAAAGAATTATTTTCAGGAGTATTCAAGAAAGTCTATTAAAATTAAAGCAATATTGATAAGTAGCTAAATTAATAGCAAACCACTTTAATAAATAATATTTAATTTATTGATTAGTAATTATTGAAGCAAAAAAAACCTGCTAGAAAAAATGCTAGCAGGTTTTTTGAAGAAGCTTTTTACAAATTAGCTTTTTAATTTATAGTAATTTATTCCTAAAGAATCCCACTCTTTTTGCTTCTTACTTAAAGCAATTTTAAAGCTATCAAAATCTTTATTCTCTTGGGTCGTCCATCCTACTTCGGCATAGGCTGCAATTCTAGGGAACGTTTGATACTCCACATCATCGTTAGTTGGTGTCCATTCACTCCACATCTGACAACCAAGTCCATAAATATTTTCATGGTACTTTTCATCCAAACCTTCAGGAATCGGATTAAAATTATAGGCTTTTTCTACTGGTATTCCTTTATACTTATAATCTAAATACGTAAACTTATGCCAAGAATTTACAATGCCATAGCCTTTACTTGCCGCTTCGGTTAGCAAATTAATATCACCTTTCCAGAAATGTACAATCACATTTTTAGCTAGTTCAGTTTCTGCTTCTTTATCGTCTTTCTTCTCTTCGAAATCGAAGTGTAGTTTTTTACCCATAATTTCGTTCCAGCCCATCATTCTTCTTCCATGTTTTTGCATAAACTGAGAAATATTGTTCACAAAATGAATTTGTAAATCGGCAGGTGTAGGAATATTATTCTCCTTCATATATTTTTGAACATGTGGCGCAGTCTCCCAAACTTCATAAGGCACTTCATCTCCTCCAATATGAATAACTTCCGAAGGAAACAACTCAAATATTTCTAACAATACATCTTTTACAAACTGAATAACCTCAGGCTTGGTAACATCATAATTATCGTAATGACGCCCGAATTTTACAGGCACATCTATATCTTCTCCTTTAGTTCCTAACCATGTATACGAGGCAATGGCCGCACTTGAATGCCCAGGCATTTCAAACTCCGGCACAATTGTAATATTCCTATCGGCAGCGTAAGCCACTATATCTTTTATTTGCTCTTGAGTATAAAACCCACCATGTGGCTCACCCGAAGTTTTTCCACTTTTCCATGTGCCTATTTCAGAATCTTTTCTGAAAGCCCCTACCTCGGTAAGTAGTGGGTATTTTTTTATTTCAAGTCTCCAACCGGCATCATCAACCAAATGCCAATGTAAAATATTCATTTTCATCGAAGCCATTTGATCCAGCATTTGTTTTACAAATTCTTCACCATGAAAATATCTTGAATCATCTAACATATAGGCACGCCATTTAAAACGCGGACTATCATTTATTTCTACAGAAGGAATTAACCATTTAACAGTATTTTTTTCTGCATATAATTCCTCAGCCAATAATTGGTTGATGGTTTGTACAGCATAAAATGCCCCTGATTTGCTACCAGAAGTAATTGTAATTTGCTTAGGTGTAACAACTAATTTGTAAGCCTCTGATTTTAAATTTTTATCTGTTTTAAAAACAATTTCAGCACGACTACTCTCTGTCAATTCTAATTCGTATCCCGTCTTTTTCTGCCATCCATCTTTTAAAATTTCTGCAGCCGCCTTTTGATCATCATTCTCGTAGGCAATATCAATGCCATCTTCAATTGCGAATGACTCTATCCCTAGTGTTAATTCGGTGGGTTTTGGTAATAACGAAATTTCTGAAGCTGTAAACGTTTTATTTTTTTCAGAACAGCTAAAAACTGAAAAAAGCATAAGACACAGTAAGTATCGGGTAATCAGTAACATAATTGTTTTGGTTTTAATATTAAGATGTGTTCGAACACAAACATACATATTTTTAAACAATCTACGTCTTTGAAATTAGTCCTTTTTACATGAGAAAAAGCAAACAAAATGATTGGATTCTTTTAAAATTACAGTCTTACATTTCTAATTCATTAGTAATCATATTTTAAGACTAAATCATTCAAAAATCAATTAAATTAAGATTTAAAATATCTTTCTCAATAATCTTATTAACGCCAAAGCCTTAACATATTTTGATGACAAAACAGATGATACAACATGTGTTGGAAAATTAGCTACTTCTTTGATTGCATGCCCAGATTGCTTTAACTTTTCCATTGCTATTTGACGCTCAAGTGAATGCACTTTTAAATCGTAACGTATTTGTTCTATATTGTTATATTTAGGACTCATCGTTTTCTGAATTAAAAAAATTGTTTGATAATTTACCTATCACATTATTGTCTATGCTTTTTCGAAATACATAAATTAAAATCATCAAGAACATTAAACTTGCTCCTATTATGAGACAGGCTAACGGCAAACTATTAAGTACATTACCTAAAGCTAAAGCGCCAGAAACAGCAAAAAAAGACAAACCTAAAAAGCCAAGTCCTGCAATAATTAAAAACTTAACTAACAGACTTATAGTTAAAGACAACTGTTCAAAAACCTTTAGTTTAATAAACTTTTCGGTAGATTTTAAATAATCATCCCCATACTGTAAAGCCTCCTGAGATTTTTCATTTAACACATCTAAAATCCTCATATTATTTTTGATACTTTTTATTTTTAGCTTTTAAATCGGCTAACTTTTTTTCCAGCGAAGTAATTACATCCTCTGCCTTATAGCTTGTGTTAGACATTAAGTGCTCCAGCTCTTCTTCTAACGAGGCTCGCTTTTGTTTTACTGCGTTCGAAATGTTTTCTCCAGTGTGTTCTATATTATCTGAAACACTATCTTTTAAGTTTTGAGCTTCATCGGCAATCTTTTTTCTCGTAACTGTACCTTTATCGGGAGCAAATAAAATCCCTATTACAGTACCAATAGCTGTTCCGGCCAATAGACCTAAAATGGTTCTACTATCTTTTCCCATATTTTATGTTATTTAAAATTATCATTTACATAAAATTAGGAAAATTTAAGCAGGTAATCCTTTATATTGCTGAATTGTTTTTTTAATTCTTACCAAATTAACCAAGAAAAGATTGCTGCAAGCGGAGTTATAAAAATAAAAAAAGCTCCTCAAATTATTGAGAAGCTTGTCCTTTGTTGTGCGGGCGGGGAGACTCGAACTCCCACACCTCGCGGCACTAGATCCTAAGTCTAGCGTGTCTACCAATTCCACCACGCCCGCAAAGGGATTGCAAATATAAACAAGATTTTGAAATTGCAAACGCCCAACCCAAAAAAAACACACTTTTTTTTATACTTTTGACCCAAAATATCCATAACCCAATGAATAACAACACATCTTATATAGAGAAAAATAAAGACCGATTTCTATCAGAGCTAATAGAATTACTAAAAATACCTTCGATAAGTGCAGATTCTGCTTATAAAAATGATGTTTTAAAAACTGCCGAAGCCGTTAAAGACCATCTTAAAAACGCAGGTTGTGATACTGTAGAAATTTGTCCAACCAAAGGATATCCTATTGTTTATGGCGAAAAAATAATTGATAAAAACTTACCTACTGTTCTCGTTTACGGACATTACGATGTACAACCCGCTGATCCACTGGAACTGTGGGACTCTGCTCCTTTCGAACCTGTAATTAAAAAAACAGAATTGCATCCCGAAGGTGCTATTTTTGCACGTGGCGCCTGCGACGATAAAGGACAAATGTACATGCATGTTAAGGCTCTTGAGTTTATGACATCGACTAACCAATTGCCTTGTAACGTAAAATTTATGATTGAAGGTGAAGAGGAAGTAGGTAGTGTTAACCTAACAGATTTTGTTAAAGAAAACCGTGAAAAACTTAGCAACGATGTTATTCTTATTTCCGATACGGGTATGATTGCTAAGGACATACCATCTATTACAACAGGATTACGCGGACTAAGCTACGTGGAAGTAGAAGTTACAGGACCGAACCGCGATTTACATTCCGGATTGTACGGCGGCGCTGTAGCCAACCCGATTAATGTGCTAACTAAAATGATTGCCTCGCTACAAGACGAAAATAATCACATTACCATTCCGGGGTTTTACGATAATGTTGAAGAACTTTCTAAAGAGGAGCGTGCGGAAATGGCCAAAGCCCCCTTCAATTTAGAGGATTATAAAAAAGCATTGAATATAGAAGATGTTTACGGCGAAACAGGATATACCACTAACGAACGAAATTCCATTCGTCCAACACTAGACGTAAATGGCATCTGGGGAGGCTACACAGGCGAAGGCGCAAAAACTGTAATTGCCAGTAAAGCTTATGCAAAAATTTCAATGCGTTTAGTTCCAAATCAGGATTGGCAAAACATTACCCAACTTTTTAAAACACATTTTGAAAGTATCGCTCCAAAAGGGGTTAAAGTAAAAGTAACTCCTCACCACGGCGGGCAAGGTTATGTTACCCCAATCGATAGTATTGGCTATCAGGCTGCGGCAAAAGCTTACAATGATACCTTTGGCAAACAACCAATTCCGCAGCGCAGTGGCGGAAGCATTCCTATTGTCGCCTTATTTGAAGAGGAACTAAAAAGTAAAATCATATTAATGGGCTTCGGTTTAGATAGCGACGCCATCCACTCGCCTAACGAGCATTTTGGAGTTTTTAATTACTTAAAAGGGATTGAAACTATCCCGTTATTTTATAAGTATTTTACTGAATTATCTAAGTAATATTCAGGGTGTTCCCAAAGGCACTTGAAAACAAGTGTCTTTGGGCGCGCTTTACGCTATATCTTTTTTTGTTTATAAAAGCAAAAAAAGGATGCCGCTTCAATCGCTAACACATATTCTCGGTAATGAAAAACCAGCACACTAACCACCTCATTCAACTTACGCTTGCTACCTTTTTTATAAGTACTTCGGGGGCTTTAGGTCGCTTTATAGATTTACCCATTCCGATTACCATCTGGTGGCGCTGTATCCTGGCTGGTGCAGCATTACTAGCTTTTAACATATATAAAAAATACAACCTAAAAATAACCTCAACATCTGACAAAGGGACGATTGTTGTAACCGGAATACTTCTGGGTGCGCATTGGATTACTTATTTTTTAGCATTACAATTATCTAATGTAGCATTGGGTATGTTATCGCTATTTACCTTCCCAGTTTTAACAGCATTTTTAGAACCCCTTTTAATCAAAACCAAATTCGACCCATTTTATATCATTCTCGGTATTTTGGTCCTTTTAGGCATATACATTTTAGCCCCCGAATTTAATTTAGAAAGTTCGCAAGTTAAAGGTGTCTTATTTGGATTATTATCGGCAGTGTTTTATAGTTTAAGAAATATTTTGACTAAAAAACTAACGACCAAATACAATGGCTCTAGCGTTATGTTTTACCAATCATTAGTAGTGTCTTTAACGCTAACTCCAACCTTGTTTTATTTTGATAGCGCCGGGCTTCAATCGCAATTCCCTTACATAATATTTTTAGGGCTTGTTACCACCACCCTGGGACACACTTTACTGGTAAACAGCTTGAAACACTTTACAGTTAGTACAGCTAGTATTATTAACAGTGTACAACCTATATTCGGAATTATTATTGCTTTCTTCTTTTTAAATGAAATACCTACATTAAATACTTTTTTAGGAGGCTCACTTATTTTGGCAACTGTTATTATAGAAAGTATACGTTCCAGAAACAACTAATATACAATATTAAAAAACCATATAATTTAACATAAAAACCTTAATTTTAGCAACTATTACTAATACTTATTGCATATATTAAAGTTAAATATCTTAATAGCATATTTTAACATAAATGAGCACACAAGCCAACGAAATTTTAATTTTTAAATCTTTCAAAAAAGGGGATGATTTAGCCTTTGAATATTTTTTCAATAAATATTATGGAAACATTGTTGGGTTTTGTATGCAATTTATTTATGACGAAGAGGAATCAAAAAATATAACACAAGAGGCCTTCCTAAACCTTTGGATTAACAGGTCGAAAATTAACCTACCTACAGGTATTAATTCTTTTTTATATACTTATGCTAAAAGCAAATGTTTAAACCTTTTACGGAGTAAAAAAATTAGAGAAAAATACAAAAACGAAACTTTAAACAAACGTGAATCGCTCTTAAATCAAGAAGTTTTAAATTCCTTTGATTTTGATAGTATGGATTTTTCTGAGCTCGAGCAAATCATTCATGAATCGATTGAAAATTTACCTAAAAAGACAAAAGAAATTTTTATCAAGAAACGATTTGAGAATAAAAAAAACAAAGAAATTGCCCACGAATTAGACGTTAGTTTAAAAACTGTAGAGTCTCACATGACGAAAGCTTTAAAAGCTCTAAAAACAAACTTATCTCCCTATTTCCCAAGTGTTTTAATTTCTATAATTCTTTCCAATTAAGAAAATCAAAAAAAAACGTAGGGTTTTTAAAAACATAAGTGTACAAACTATAAGAGCTTCATTTTTTTTGTGGCTTTTATAACTAACTACTAACACTTAACAATGAAAAAAACTACCACAATAAGGTCTTTGTCTCCGAATTTTGGCAATCGCCTTATCACCTTATCTATTGGTTCTATTTTTTTTATTTTTGGTATACTAAAGTTTTTACCTGAATTCAGTCCTGCCGAGGACATAGCTAAAAGCACCATAAATGTTTTGTTGTTGGGGCTTATTCCAGAGAATATATCGTATCAGTTACTCGCGATCTGGGAATCTTCTATAGGTGTATTATTTATCCTTAATTACAAACCTAAGTTAGCTATTTTTTTAGCTCTCATCCATTTATCGTTAACATTTTCCACCTTTTTCATATTCCCCGAACTTGTATTTAACAGCACGCCCTTTTCTTTTACGTTATTGGGCCAATACATAATAAAAAATATTATCATTTTAAGTGTGCTTGTTAGCCTTTTACTAAACAAACAATACGTTAACAATGACTAGTTTAATATACAAATACCTAAATAATAAAGCTTCAGAAGAAGAAATAACTCAATTATTTGATTGGATTGACAGTTCTTCTGACCATAAAAAGCAGTTTATAGCAATTAAATCCGCCTGGGTGTTAACCGCGGGTTCTAATTATAGAAAGGAAGAAGCCTACAAAATAATTAAGCAAAATAAACTTAAGGAAAAATCCCGATTTAGAAATTACTGGAAGTACGCTGCAATATTAGTCATAGCACTCGTAACTGGTAACGCTATTTTAAATTCTCCAAAAGAAAAACTAAACAACGATATTACTATTGAACTTAGTAATGGTGAAGTAAAACAAATTAAGTACAGTAAAAATAATACGTTCATAAAGGAAGATGGCATTATCATAGGTAAACAAAACGAAAATGAAATTATTTTCAACAATGATACAAATACAAAAGAATTAAAATATAACACTATTAAAATCCCTTATGGTAAAACATTTAAAATAATTTTATCAGACAGCAGTATTGTTCACCTTAACGCAGGTACAACCTTCAAATTTCCTGAAAAATTTATTGCTTCTCGAAATAGAGACGTTTATTTAACGGGGGAAGCCTTCTTTGAAGTTACTAAAAACAAAGAAAGTCCATTTATAGTGCATTCAGAAAATGTTAATATTGAAGTGTTAGGCACAAAATTCAATCTTAGCACATATTCAGACGATAATTATTCGCATAGCGAGCTATTAGAAGGCTCTGTTAAAATTTCCTCATCCAGCAATTCTAACATTTACAAAATACTAGAACCAAATCAACAGGCTGTTTGGAACAAGAAAACAAACCAATTCTCTTTAAAAACAGTAAAAACCTCGGATTATATCGCATGGTTAAACGATGAAATTATTTTCAACAATATGCCTTTTAGTTCATTAAGCAAAAAACTTGAACGGGCCTATAACATAAATATAATTAACGAAAACACTTCGTTAGCGAATCAGGATTTTACAGGTACCATTAACGTTAAAGAATCTAGTGTAGAAAGTTTGTTTGCTTTACTACAACTGGATACACCTTTTGAATATATAATAGACAAAAACACAATAAGAATTAAAGACTAACTGATATATAATTTTGAAACTAATGACAATCAAACTAAAACAAATACACCTTACCAAATGGTTGTTTTTATTGAGCATTTATTTGTTTAGCTGTTTAAGTTTTTCGCAAAACAAAACGGTTACACTCAATGTTTCTAAAAAACCTTTAAGTACAATAATTCAATCTATTGAACAACAAACCGGATATAGATTTATCTACAACTCCAACAAAATTGATGTATCAAAAACATACAGTGTAAATGTTACCAAAACACCCCTTATCGATGTGCTTAATTCTTTATTTAAAGATGAAGATATAGCCTATGCTATAAATAGCAATCAGGTTTTATTAACCGATAAAAAGAATAAACCCACGGTTAATAACAGCCGATTAATTAAAGGAAAAGTACTAACTAACTCCGACAACTTCCCACTAGCTGGCGCTACAGTATTAATTAAGGGGAAAAGTATTGGTGCTGTAACAGATATAGACGGAAACTTTGTTTATACAATTAAAGGAGACGACATAGAAAGCATGGAGCTTGAAGCATCTTATCTCGGCATGAAATCTCAATCCTTATTAATAGGAAACAAAACTGAATTCATTTTTAAACTTGAAGAAGATATTAGCCAACTAACCGAAGTGGTTATTACCTCTTCATATGGCACAGAAAAACTTCGTGAAGAAGTTGTAGGCAGCATCAGTACATTATATGCAAAAGACATCGCTGTAGAGCAAGCTTCAGAGAGTATTGATAAAATGATTGAAGGACAAATTGCAGGTGTCTTGGTAGAAAATACTTCAGGAGTTGGAGGTCCTGTAAAAATAAATATTCGAGGTCAGGGTAGTTTAACCCCTCTCGGAAATTCAATTTTAGGAACATCAACCCAACCGTTAATTATTATAGATGGCGTAATAATGGCCGAAGAAGTTGGTATTGATAGCGATTTTTTTGATGGAAGCGGAACCTTCTCTGAAAATTTATCAAACCCTCTGGCTCAAATTGCCCCTGAAACCATAGAGAGTATTAACGTTTTAAAAGATGCTGCTGCCGTTAGTATTTACGGTGCCGATGGTGCCAACGGTGTTATTATCATTACTACAAAAAAAGGAAAATCAGGGCGTACTAAATTTGGTTTCACTTCCCAATTAGGGGTTTCTAATGCTATTAACCAAATTAAATATTTAAATGGTAAACAATACAGCGACTTAAGAAATGAATATTTAAAAAATACTGGAGGTACACCTAGTGGTTATAACGGTATAGATACCGATTGGTTTGATTTATTAAATGGCACAGGTATTTACAACAAATACGGAATTAATGTTTCTGGAGGGAATGATAAATTAACTTTTCGTACTAATTTAAGTTATTTAAAAATAGATGAACCTCAATTAGGAAACAATACCAACCAATTAAATTTGGGTGTAAATTTAGGCTACAACCTCAATAAACTTAGTATTTCAGCATCGTTAAATCCAAGTTTTATTAAAAAAGAAGCGCCAAACATTTATTATAATTATGCTTTTGCCCCAACCCTCCCTGTTTACGATGAAACTGGAAATTATGCCTTAACAGGTGTTATTGGTTTAGGAAACCCTTTAGCTGCGATTGAACAAAATAGAAATATAGCCAACAGTTATGGTTTAATTGGAAGTATCAATGCCAAGTACCAATTAAGTGATGTATTTACCTTTACAACCCTATTTGGTTTAGACTATAAAGACAAAGAACAAGATCGCTATTTTTCTGGCGCAAACGAAAGTGGCAGACCTAGTGGAAACTTCATATTAAATGGAGAATCCTACAAAAGATGGGGACGTAGAGTCATTAATAAACGTAACAGTTCAAAGTGGAATTGGAACGGTCAATTGTCCTTTCAAAAAAACTTTAACGAAGCACATAATTTAGACGGCATTTTAGGTTTTGAAATTTCTGAAGAAAAAGCAAATTTTGACTACGCATCTGGCGCAGGGTTTGTAAATCCTAATATTGTAAACGCCGTTACAGATGCTATTCAAGATGACGACCCAGAAACAGAGGATGACGACACCCTTAATTTACAAACTTATCGTGATGATATAAATTATAATTCCAGAGTATCCTTATTCTCCCAAATTAATTACAACTATAAAAAACGCTATTTTGTATTAGGAAACATTAGACGTGACCAAAGTTCTGTATTTGGATCGGATACCGATGTAGCCTATAATGGCGGACTAGGTGTTGCTTGGATTTTAACCAACGAAAACTTTTTAAACTCGAATAATTGGTTAGATTTTTTAAAACTAAAAGTAAGTTACGGTACCTCAGGAAATTCAAGAATAGGGTCGTATAGGTCTAAAGGATTATATGCTACCAACGAAAATGGATATAATGGTTTAGATTACGCCAATACCTCAACACCAACCAACCCGAATCTGGGGTGGGAAAGAAACACAAAATTTGATACAGGTTTAGAAGCCACCATTTTCAAAAACGTTACCCTTAATCTAAACTATTTTTACGATGCAATAAGCGATTTAATTACCAGTAGAGACTTACCCTCTGAAACCGGCTATAATTCCATGCAAATGAATGCAGCAAACATGTACAACAAGGGTATAGAGTTTTCTACTAATATTAAATGGTTTAATAAAGCCTTTAAATGGCGTACCTCATTTAATATTGCCACCTTAAAAAACAAAGTTACGCATTTAGAAGGCTTGGGTGATGACTTCTCACTTGCTCAACAAGCCTTAGCCCAAAAAATTGGGTACAGCACCTCAATTATCTGGGGATTAAATTATGCTGGAATAGACCCTGCAACAGGACGTGAACTTGTTGAAGTAAATAACCAAATTTATGATGCCGCAATGTACAACAGTCTATTTTCTGCTTCAGATTGGGTTCCTATTGGCGACCGCCAATCTGACGTGTACGGAGGGTTTAGTAATACTTTTTCATATAAAGGTCTTAATCTAAGTATTAGAGGCTCTTACCAGCTTGGGGGAAGCTTTTTAGTTGAAGACGAATTAATTTCACAATACCGAATTTCATCAAATAGAAATATGTCGGTTAACGCCTACGATTATTGGAGAGAACCAGGCGATATAGCTACCCAACCTCTAGTAACAAATAACAATCCTTTATTGCCTAATTCAAGTAAGTTTCTTTACGATGCTTCGTATTTAAAAATTTCTAATATCAACTTAAATTATAATGTCCCTGTAAATGACATTACTTTTTTAGACACGCTTAATCTCTTTGCAGATATCTCGAATGTACTGTATTGGTATAAAGAGAAAAGTCCTGAAGGATTAAATGGAATTCGTGAATTCCGCTTTAAATACCCACAGGCAAGAACAATTTCTCTTGGTATTAACGCTAAATTTTAAACTTATGAAACAACTAAAATATATATTTTTAAATGGTCTTGTTCTAATTATTGTATTTAGCACCTGCGGATGCAGCGATTTTTTAGAACAAGAGCCAGGAGCACAAGTATCTATTAACGAACAATTATCCAGCAAAGCAGGAGTTCAAGAAGCTTTAACTGGTATTTACAAAGACATCGAAGGACTTGTTCGTTCGGCCAATTTTGGCCTATATGCCGATTACCAAGGTGGAAACCTTACTTTTACGCCTAGCCAGGCAAATAGCATTAAGGGAGAAATCTCTACTCCAAATCAAATAGAAAACACCTACAACTTTCAGGATCAGTCTAATAATAGCGATTTTAGTTCTTTCTACAATAATAGCTACGATATTATTAATCAGGTAAATTTAATATTAGAATTTATCAATGAAGTTCCAGATGCTTCTCAAACCGAAAAAAATCAGATAATTGCCGAAGCACTGAGTATTCGTGGTTACACACATTTTCTGTTAAGTTTAATTTATTGTCAAAATTACGACTTCACCAACGATGCCAGCCATTTAGGTATTGTTTACAATACTAAAACCCTTACGAATGGAGAAATAAACTACCCTAGCAGAGAAACGCTTTCAAACACCTATAAATTTATTGAAACCGATTTACTAGAGGCCATTGAATTATATACTCCAGAGAATGCATTAGGCAAAGGTCCTGCAACCTCATACTTTACCGAGTATGCCACAAAAGCTTTACTTGCCAGAGTATATTTATATAAAAACGATTGGGATAATGCTTTTAAAATGGCTAATGATGTTATTAGCAATTCAGGTAAAATACTAACCCCGAAAAGCGAATATATCTCTGAATGGAAAGAACCCAATGCGCCACTCTCCGAAATGCTACTTGAATTTTCGCCACCAAGAGACAACGAAGATGACGTTTCTGCAGGAATGTACCAATATTACGGATATTTTTATGATGCGAAAGAAAACACATTACAGTACAGCAGATATGTTAGTTCACAAGATTTATTAAACCTTTTTGAACCAGATGATTTACGGATTCAACTTTTTCAAAGTTTCGATATTGAAACCTTTAGCGGCATGGTTAATGGAGAAAGAGATTATGATGATTTACCATACTATTTTACTAACAAATATCAAGATAATGCTGGCTATATAGCTTTTAGACTAAGTGAAATGTACCTAATTCGCGCAGAAGCTTATTTAAACAATGAAAAATTTGAAGAAGCTAAAAACGATATAAACACCATTAGATCCAGAGCAAATGCTTCCTTGTTAGAAAACACTAATAATCTCGAAGATGCAATTTTATTAGAGCGAAGAAAAGAACTTTGTTTTGAAGGTCACTTGTTTTTCGATTTAAGAAGAAACCACAAAGATATTATTAGAAATCAAGGCTGCTACTCAACGGTGTGTAATTTAAGTTACCCATCTCCAAAACTCATTTTACCAATACCGTTAAACAACCTAAACCTAAACTCAAATTTAAAACAAAATGAATCGTACTAAATATTTAATATTATGTGTTTTAGGGCTAATAAGCTTTTTGGGCTGCTCTACAGACGAAAATGATAAAATTATTGCTGTAAATCCTTATGTAAGGTTTAACTTTTTGGTAAACAGTAACAACAGCCCCTTAGAATACCCTGCCGTCTCAGGAAATTTAATTCCAAAAGACCAACATACGGTTACATCATTAAAAACTTTAAAAATTCCTGTGGCCCTTTCAACTTTAAATATAAACGAACAGGTTAACGTAACTTTTAGCCATTCTTTAAATGCAAACAACACAGTATTATCTGTAACACCAGCAAACAACACGCTAACCTTTAATGCCAATAAATTAACCGATACTATTTACGTTAATTTTAATGAAAGAATTATCAACAACGAAACAATAACATTCAATTTAGAAAGTGTTTCAGAACCTTCCATACACATCGGAAATTTTAATTCTGAATTTAAAAACGACTCTTTTTCAATAGATTTTGCCGAAATTATTACAGAATATAGACTTGAAAATAACAGAGAAGTAATTACTGGTGAAGCAGGTGAAACTATAGATTTTAAAGTTTTATTCTCCAACGGATTTATTCAATCTGAAATAGAGAGCACACCTATTTTTGAATTTCTTAACGGCTTTAAATATTCTATAGAACCTATTGAATACGATTCTAACAAAGCATATATCTCTTATAGAGTTACACTGAACGAGTCAATTAACAATGATGATGTCTATTACGAATCTTTAATTTCGTTAGTGGAGACCGAACTTTATGCACTAAATGGCACCAGCAAGTTACAAATTGTAAAACCTATAAAAACTGATAGAAATGTTGATGCAAATCCTGCTGCTAATTTTTACGATCTATCAGATCCTTTCTACAGAACTTATGGTGAAGTCTGGAATGATTTTAACGACGATGGTATTTGTCAGTGGTCCAGTTTTAATGCTTTCACATACCCAATTGTAGTTGAATCTACAGATCCCAATGCTATTTTATACGACGATATGGGCACTACCGATCCTTCAGACGATATTTACCATCATGCGTTTCAAATTGGATTTAATAGCCCTAATGCCGGTAGGACAACCAACTCATTTAATTTGAAACGATGGTTTGGAAATGAATCTTCAGATTTCTTAAACTCTCCAGGTTTTAACATAAGTCCTGCTTTAGAGTTTTATCCTGAAAATGGAGAAAGTAAAACCAAAGGAAACGTTTTAATTATTCCTCAATACCTAACTATTGGAAGTCGAGATGGTGTAAGTTACGAATTTGCAATCTCAGGAAATGGAACTTACGAGCAAATAGCGACAGGTTTATTTGAAATCGTTCTACAATTAAACCTAACCAATCAAGATTTACTAGGCGGTACGGTTACTGCTGAATATCGAATATACAACAACAATTCTTACACCGATCCAGAAAATATAACTACCACAAACTGTTTAAAAGAATATGAATTATAACATGAAAACCAAACTTTTATCATTAGCTGTTCTAATTATTCTTTCTGCCTGTAAATCTGAAAGTAAACAGGACGATAAATACACAAATATTACCCATTTAAAAGCCATTTATTCCAGTGGAGATCAAAGCAAATGGCCTGAACCAAACCTTGATAGTTTAATCGAAAAATCTAAATTTCAAGATATTGGGGCTTTACCAAAAGTTACATTTCCCGAAAACAACCCCTACTCGAAAGAAAAAGAAAAATTGGGTAAGACATTGTTTTTCGACCCTCGTCTTTCTGTTAGCGGACAAATTGCATGTGCTTCATGTCATAATCCGGAATTAGCTTGGACTGATAATTCAACACGAGCATTTGGTCATGACAGACAAACAGGCGCCAGAAACTCTATGACCATATTAAACTCCGGATTTGCTCATGAATTATTCTGGGATGGTCGCGCTTCCAGCCTAGAAGACCAAGCGCAATTTCCTATAAAAGATCCGGTAGAAATGAATGAAAATCTAGGGATAGCCGTCGATAAAATTGCACAAATTGAAGGCTACAAACCCTTATTTAAAGAAGCTTTTGGCAATGATTCTATTTCACTAAAACGTATACAATTCGCTATTGCTACTTTTGAACGTACAGTAAATAGTTATAAAACCCGTTTCGACAAATTTGTTGAAGGCGATTCAACAAAACTAACTAATCAGGAAGTTTTAGGGCTTCATTTGTTTAGAACAAAGGCGCGATGCATTAACTGCCACAACACACCATATTTTAGCGATAATCAATTCCATAACGATGGGCAAACGTTATTCGGAACAAAACATGAAGATTTTGGTCGCTATAATGTAACAAAAAACATAGAAGATATAGGTAAATTTAGAACACCGACATTACGTGAAGTTAACAGAACCGGCCCTTGGATGCACCATGGGCATTTCCCAAGTTTGCTGGATGTCGTTGAATTGTACAACTTAGGTAACCCGGCTCCTATTCAAAAAAAATATCTTGGAACACCGCGCGATTCGTTAATTCCAACAACCTCGCCAATACTGCAAAGACTTGATTTAAATAAAACAGAAATAGAAGCCTTAATCGCTTTTATGCAAACATTAAGTTCTTCTCGCGGAAGAATAATTATACCAGAACTACCTTAATTAATTAATAAACTCTCAAAAATTTTAAAATTATGAAAACAAAACTACTAACAATTTTCAGCATTATAATCTCAATGACTATAAACGCTCAAATAACACTAATAAAAGAAATTAATGATAGTGGATCTTCAAGCTCAAGCCCCAACAACTTATTCGTATATAATGGAAAAATATACTTTGGGGCCGATGATTCGAACGGTTCAAATACACCTGGTGGCTTAGATTTAGGTCGAGAACTTTGGGTTACAGACGGAACTGAAACTGGAACTACTTTTGTAAAGGATTTGAGATCTGGATCAAGCTCATCTTCGCCCGGAAATTTTTTCTCTCTAAACGGCACTATGTATTTCAGTGCTAATTCAGGTGCGGGAAACGTATTATTTGAATCTGATGGTTCTGAAACTGGGACGAACGCTACAGGAGGAGGCTTTGTATTTAACCCGACTGAGCTTAATGGAATTATATACTATGTTAACACACTAGACGGAAATAGCCTATATGAATTCGATGGTTCAAATCAAACTAAATCTGCAAATTTAGGTAGTGGTATTGAAGCTATTGTTGGTGCTACTTTTACAGTATTCAACAACAAATTATTTCTATACATGGACTATTCTGTTGATGAGCCAAATATTGGAAGAGAATTATATCAATATGACCCAAGTACAGATATGTTTACGTTAGTTAAAGATATTGATGGAGCTAGTACAGATTCTAGTATTAGTAATTTCACAGTTTTGGGCAACGAATTATATTTTGAAGCCTTAGGTAATGTATGGAAAACAGATGGAACAACTGCTAATACAATTGCAGTATCTGCAGCTTCTTCGGTAACTAATGTATCAAGCTTTTTCGCTTGGAACGGAGACTTATATTTTGAAGGTGACGCTGGCGCTGGAGATCAATTATATAAATATTCACCTTCAACCAATACTTTATCTAACGTAAGTCAAATTACCGGTGGTACAAATGGAACAAGCGATAATGATCATGACCCTTCTGATTATGCTGCAATTGGAAATTATCTATACTATGCAGGAGAGGTTGCCAATGAAACAACACAATATTTATTTAGAACCGATGGTACTACAACCGCTAGAGTTAGTAGTTCTATAGTTGATATTGATGAACTGGTAGTTTTAAATGGTAAACTGTATTTTGAAGGTGATAATGGAACAACTGGAAATGAACTTTACAGCCTAGACCCAACAACCCTTTCAACAAATAAAGCTGAAGCTGAAATAATAAGTGTTTACCCAAACCCAACTTCAAATTTCATTAAAGTTTCAAAAAATCTTATCAATGCAAATTATAGCATTTTAGACCTATCAGGAAAAACATTAAAACAAGGTAAAATAGATTCTGACACCATTAATTTTAATTTAACAAGTGGCATGTATTTATTTAAAATTGAAACGGAATTGAGTTCTGTAACGAAAAAGATTGTTGTGAAATAATTTCAAGTATTTCCAGAAAACAAAAAGACTGCTAAAAGGCAGTCTTTTTTAGTTTTAACAAGGTTACTTATAGAACTAATATGGTCTTGTGATATATGCGCTAGAAAACCTTTAATTGTATCTAAAAGTATTTATTGAAAAACAAATTACAACATTCTACATTTGTAGAATCAAATAATTTAATCTACATTTGTAGAGCAAACTCTAAGCATGTAGAACATGAAACTAACAAAAACTGAAGAAGAATTAATGAATTACTTATGGAAACTTGAGAAAGCTTTCATGAAGGATATATTAGATATTTATCCTGAGCCTAAACCAGCCACAACAACCATTGCCACCTTGTTAAAACGGATGGCAGACAAAGGCTTTATAGCTTATAAACTTTACGGAAAGTCTAGAGAGTATTATCCGTTGGTTAAAAAGAAAGACTATTTTTCTAAACATGTAAACGCCCTTATTAAAAACTTTTTTAATGATAGCGCCTCGCAGTTTGCCTCCTTTTTCACAAAGGAAACTAATCTTAGCAAAAAAGAATTAGAAGAGTTAAAAGCTTTAATAGACAGCGAAATCAAAAAGAAATAATATGTGGTTACTTATCTTTAAATCCAGCGTTTGTCTTACCGTATTTCTCACATTTTACAAGTTGTTTTTAGAAAACACAAGTGCTCATACTTTTAAACGTTTCTATCTTATTGTTGTAATATTACTTTCTATAGGCATTCCGTTTATAACCTATACAGAATACATAGAAATCCCCGCTATTGAGCCTTTAGAAAGCCACAGTAATTTCATTTACACTAAAGCACAAGAAACATCTAATTCAACAAATTATACGCCCATTATTCTATGGAGTGTTTACGCTTTAGGAGTTCTTATATTTTGTTTACGATTTTTAAATAGCTTATTCAACCTATACAAGAAAATTAAAACCAACATAAAACATAAAGATAAAAGCTTCATTCATGTTTTATTAAACGATTATACTCCACCACATACCTTTTTCAATTTTATATTTTTTAATAAAACGAAATATGAATTGAATGAAGTCCCAAAGGAGGTTATAATACACGAACAAACACATGCCAAACAAAAGCATAGTATAGATATTTTATTTATAGAAATATTACAAATAGCATTCTGGTTTAACCCTTTGGTATACATCATAAAAAAAGCGATTAAGTTAAATCATGAATTTTTGGCAGATCAAGCCGTTATAAAACACGGCTCATCCCTGTCAACTTATCAAAATACGTTGTTAGCATTCTCATCAAATGCATCATATTCAACTTTGGCAAATGCCATAAATTATTCATTAATTAAAAAACGATTTACAGTTATGAACACAAAAACATCAAAAAAAACTATCTGGCTTAAAAACTTATTGATTTTTCCCATTTTGGCAATTCTCATTTTTAGCTTTAGCAGTAAAGTTATAGTCGAAAAAACTACTAATTCTCAATTTACAGAACAAACGACAGATACAGATAAAATAACATTACATATAGACAGGAACAGGATTATTAGTATCAACGATAAAATTGTACTTCTTGAAAATCTTTCAAGTAAACTTGAGACAATTAAAAAACATAAGAGTTCTAATCCTTTAGTTTATATTCAAGCAGAAGGAACACTATCAAACACCTATCTCTATAAACTTAAAAAAGAAGTAGAAAAGGCAAACCTTTTTATCAAAGAAGTTAAAGCCAATTATATAACGCTTAATGAAACTGACAAATACGGGAATTCGTTTAAAGGCATAATATTTACAGCGGATTCTTTACATTTTACCAAAAAAAAAGGAGAAATAATCCAAGGGATTTCAATCCCTAAAAAAACAACAACTAAAAGAAAAGCAGAATCATATTACAAGATTAAAAACGACGAACAAAATAGCTTAAAACAAGGAATTCTTAACATCCTTATAACCGAAGAAAATAATATACTCATAAACTATTTCAGTATTAACCCAGATTCATTAAATGACATTTTATTAAACTTAATGAATGCCTTAACAGAAGAAGAAAAAGAACAATTAATTGTTAACCTAAACACTTTTAAAAACACGCCTAAAGAAACTATTAATCAAGTAACAAAAACCTTAAGAGATAACAATATTGTAAAAATTAATTATCAATTAGCAACTAAACAAGGGGTTTCTGATGAAGAGTTAAAAAACTACAATAGCTTAGCTAAAAAAATTAATGACAATCCCGAAGGTATCTTCAAACTAAAAGACATTAAAAAAATTACTGAACTTTATTCAAAAATGACTGATGAGCAAAAAATTGACTCACAACCATATCCTATAAAAAGCCCAAATACAGATTCAAAAATAGCTAAACAAGCCTCTAAAGTAATTGGACTCTCATTGTCCAAAGAAATTAAACAGTAAATAAACACTCGAAAACACAACTTAGACTTATAAGAATCAATATCTTATAAGTCTTTTTTTATTCAAAAATGTAACAAAAACCGAGTTTTAACGTTCTAATAACCAATCATCAATCAAAAAATCGATTAGTATGTTAAAGCAATTTTTTATTATCTGCTCGGGTGCAGACACCAATATTTTAAACGACTGCTCTAAGGGCGAACAAAACAAATATGCTGGCATAGGTGCTACTGTATTCTTTACAGCCTTAATGGCTTTTATTGCGGCAAGTTATGCATTATTTACCGTTTTCGACAATGCCTTTATCGCTGTAGGTTTCGGGTTTATTTGGGGTTTACTCATTTTTAATCTGGATCGCTACATTGTATCGACCCTAAAAAAAACAGGCCATTTTGCCGATGAAATGATTCAAGCTACACCCCGAATTATTCTTGCTGTTATTATTGCCGTTGTTATTTCGAAACCATTAGAATTAAAGATTTTTGAGAAAGAAATTGACCGTGTTTTACTGGAACAAAAAAATGAATATACCCTCGCAAATAAGAATCAAATAGCCGAACAGTTTACCCCACAAATTGAAACTTTACGACAAACTATAACCGAACTGCAAAATGAAATTGCAACAAAAGAAGCTGAAGTTAACGCGCTTTACAACACTTACATTTCGGAAGCCGAAGGAACAGCAGGGACAAAATTATTGGGCAAAGGTCCTGTTTACAAAGAAAAGCGTGACAAACATGATGCCGCTTTAGAGGAATTACAACAACTAAAACAAAACAACCAGGATAAAATAAATATTATTGAAAGCGAGATTTCAAAACTTCAAAGTGATTATAACAATCAGGTTACCTCGTCGCAACCTATTATTAATGATTTTGATGGACTCATGGCTCGTGTGAATGCATTATCAAAATTACCTTGGCTCCCTTCATTTTTTATATTCTTACTTTTTTTAGCCATTGAAACCTCTCCTATTTTTGCAAAACTACTATCACCAAAAAGCGCCTACGATTTTAGATTAGAAAACGAGGAAACGGCCATCAAAACAAATGTGCTTCAAAATAAAAATCAGAGAGAGGCTCTATTAAAAACCGAATTTGCCATAAACGATCGAGTATATAAAGATATAGAAACCGAAGACGAGCTATATAATTATAAACGTAAAAAAGCCCGGGAACTATTACAATTACAGGCTGATACTTTTTTTAATCATCAAAAGAATATATTATAAGTAGCACGATTATTAAATGGAGTTTGTGTATTTTTACATCATTCCCTAAGAATACACAACTTAATTTATCATGAAGCAATTTATTCTTTTTCTTGTTTTATCTTTCACCCTTAACACCTTTGCTCAATCTAGTACTGAAGATGATATAAAAGAGATACAGTCGGTTTTAAAAGCACAGCGCTTGGCCTGGTCTAAAAATAACATCGATGAATACATGGAAGGTTACTGGAAAAGTGATTCCCTTAAATTTTATGGTAGCAATGGAATAACTTACGGTTGGGAGAACACCTTAAAACGTTATAAAAAGGCCTACCCTAGTAAAGACCATACAGGAAAACTTAGTTTTAAAATAAATGACATTTCTAAAATTAATGACGGCGCTTATTTTGTTCTGGGCGAATTTCATTTGAAACGAAATGTAGGCAACGCCAGTGGTTTTTTTATGTTAGTTTTTAAGAAAATTAACGGAGCGTGGAAAATTATTGCAGATACCTCAGCATAGTCTACACACTAAGTTTTCTTAACGTATTTAGTAATTATCACGATTTGTTGCCCATCAACTTTTCCCTCAATATACTCAGCATTATCTCGATCTAATCGAATGTTCCTAACCGCTGTACCCTGTTTGGCAACCATACTCGAGCCTTTCACTTTTAAATCTTTTACCAATACTACCGAATCGCCATTATCCAGAATAACACCATTTACGTCACGATGAATAATCTTATCACTGTCATCTTTATCTTCTCCTGTAGCACGAGCTAAGGAGAGTGCATCGTCATCTAAATACATCATATCCAGCAAATCCTTTGGCCAACCTTCATGTCGTAATCGCTGTAACATACGCCATGATAAAATTTGTACTGCTACAAACTCGCTCCACATACTATCATTTAAGCATCTCCAATGGTTAACATCCATTTCGGCATTACCCTCAACCTGCTCCAAACAAGTACTACAAATTAGCAAACTATTGTCTACATTTTCATTTAATGATGGTGGTAATGTATATTGTGTTAACCCTTCATCAGACTTACACAATTCGCAAGTGTTGTGGCTTCTATCTTTTAATGTTTGAAGTATGCTCATGGTTTGTATTTTAGATTGCAATAATACGCTTAAATTAAGGTTACAGCAAACTATAAAAAGAAAAAGGCATCTTAAAAAGACACCTCTTTCCCACTAATTAAGCTACCTATTTTGATAACTCTGCTACTAATTTATATACCGCATCCCCATGTTCTGGAGTGAAATATTTTCCCATTTTCTTTCCGCGCGCTACACGATCGCTTTCATTAGGCCATTTTTTCTCAGCTAAATCAGAAAAGCTATCGAACATTTTATCCAAATCGGCCAACGACTCTAGAAAATAGCCTTCTACTATTTCGGTAGAATCACTTCCCCAGGCATGTCTATTAGGATAATATCCTTTAATTAATTTATTATCTTTTATAAACACCTCAAAGTTTTCATCCATTAAAGACTTTAGCTCAGCCTCATCATATTCGGATGGAAAAGCCCAGTGCGTGGTACGTAAATAAAGAATTAAATCGTCGTCATTACCTTCTGGAACAATTTTAGCGTTAGGCAACGTATAATAAATTTCATCAGAATGCATAGGCGAATAATAAGCACGCTGCTTTTTCATAAAAGCTTTTCTTTCTGCCTCGTCGGGCCATGCAGCCTCAGCTAATTCCTCGTCTTTATCCGCGGCTTTAGCTATATCCTCCCAAGTTTTATATACACTCACAAAAAGTATATCACTATTACTCGGTGTCATTTGATGTAAATAAACAGAGAACCCCATTCGGTGCTCATTCTTTTTAGTAACTTTTTCCAGATATTCCTTTTCTACAGATTTCCAGGTATCCATATCGAAGTCTTCATAATTCATATTCCAATGTGCTTTTGTAACAGATATGTACATTGGCCTTTCGCCTTGTGCTAAGAGGTTAGTCGCATATAACGTGAATAGCAAAGTTAGCATTGCTGCAAATAATTGATTGGTTGTTTTCATAATTGAAATTAATTAAGGTTAGTATAATTAGTTAAACTTTAATACTATTTTATTAATTGGGGCAATTGAAAACTTGGGGAGCAAAAAATTCGGGGAGGCCTTTTCTCTAAAATATCTACGAGACATGAATTAAAATACATAACCTATTTCAAGGTAAACCTCAAAACATGTTAACTCCAGATTATATATTAAAATTTTTCTTTGCTAAAATTATTTCTTGAATGGGAGAGGAAATAACTACACTAATTTACGAAATTTAATTTACTAACAATCAATTATTTAATTTAATTGGTCTCTTAATTTTTTGGGCATAGATTTTACCACCATATCGTAGGAGTGATCGATTAAGGCTATTATAAGCGTTTTTGAAATTTCGGAGTTATGCAATTCTACTGTATTCCAATGTTTTTTATTCATGTGATAGCCTCCCGTAATACTATTATATTTTTCTCTTAGTTCTACCGCATAATTGGGGTCACATTTCAAATTAATGGCTTTATTACCTGCTTCCCATTTTTTTAAGGATACCAAAGCGTACATTTTTCCTATTACCTTAAACACCAAAGTATCAGCATCAAAAGGAAATTCCTCGGTTGTCCCCTTTTTAGATAAGCAATACGCTCTAAGGTCTTCTATATTCATTCTAACACTTTCGATTTAAGAGGCTCTTCAATTTTTAAAGCTTCATAATTTAAGGTCCAACCAATAGTTTGCACGATATTTTCTATTAATGATATGGCTTCGAGAGCTTCTTTTTGAGCTACACTAAACAAGCCACTTTCCGGAATTTTATCCATAATGTGCTTTTTGGCATCGTTATGAAGTTCGGTTAAATCGGCCGCAGCAAACTTATTAAACATGCCATCCTTTTTATCGTAATAATTTAAATTGGTTTCTATGCTTAACACTTCAGGCTGTGGAAACTTATGTATGATAATCGTTTTATGTTTTGTATCTGCCTCTAGTTTTACTTTCGAAAAATCGAACCCCACGTGTGCTTTAGCATTTACAATTACTAATGCCTTTTTGGTACTCGAAATTAACTTAAGAAAACGCTCCTTAACATCTTCATAATGATAAATTTCGGCAAAATCCCCTTCAACAGTAATAAATTTATAAACTTTCTTAATCTTATCGAGTAAAATAACCGATTGTGCATTAACGCGTTTTTTTTGAGCTTTAATTTTTAAAAACGTACTTACAGCAAGCGTTATTAAACCTCCTAATATTAAGCCAAACAAAATATCCATTACTCAATAATTTTATATAAAACAGGTTTACTTGGTACGGCATCATTTTCAAACGATGCTATTTGTAAATTTAACATATACTCGCCATCTTTCACAGCATTGGGCACATAAATTAATTCGGTTATTGTGGCATCTAATCTTAATTCGCCTTTGGTATCCCAAAATGCATGGTGCGCCAGCAATTCACCATTATCGCGTTCTTTATCAACACTGGGCATATCAACCAGTAAATGTTTTATACCTTTTTCTTTTAAATATATAGCCGCTTCTTCCTGTAAGTACGTAGGATTTGTATTGGAATATTGTCTTGATTTTTTTTCTTTGGTATTTGGCAAAGTTCTTATAATTACCGCATCGCGTTTTTTGTTTCCCAAAGCAAATTGAATTTGCTTTTTAGAAATCATAAAATCGTCGCCTTTTTTTTCGGGAGCTACCGTAATTAACTCTGCTAAAAAGAAAAATTCCTTTAAATGTTTATTTATAGAATATACTGTTTCGGTAATATGCCCAGCGCATTCGGTATGTGTACCATGTGCGTGCGGATTAAACCACACATTATTAAAATTAACAGCAGCGCCTTCTGATACTAATCCTACCCATTTATCGTCCATGACAACAGGTTCTATCTTCGGAGGATCGACATACCATGCACTTACTGTAGGATGCTCCTTTATTGGAATCGATATATCTTGTGGTTTGGCTAAATCGATTTGAAGTTTTCTTGAGTTGTATTGAATGGTTGCAATCATATTAATCTATTTTGAATAAATCTGAAGCAATACCGTCGCTTAAAAATTTTCCTTTTTTAGTAACTTTTAATACGTCGTTTTCAATAAAAAGTAAGTCTTGTTTTCTGTGTTTTTCAGACTGCTGTAAGACATACCGTTTAAAGGACGTCCCGAAGGAATTTTCAATTTTCTCCAGTGATACTCCCCAAATAGTTCGTAACCCCGTCAAAATATATTCATTGTAACGATCGGTATTAGTTAGGGTTTCAATTTCTAAAGGCAAAATTCCGTTCTTAATAGCCTTTATGTACTTTATATTATTTTTAACGTTCCAACTACGTTCCTTACCATTAAAAGAGTGTGCCGAAGGCCCTATCCCTAAATAAGGTTTTCCTAGCCAATAAGCGGTATTATTTTTACTGAAAAAATTCGGCTTACCAAAATTTGATAATTCATAATGTACGAAGCCGGCTGCTTCCAATTTTTCTATTAATATATGAAATTGTTCTTGAGCAACCGAATCATTCGGCGCCTCAATTTCTCCTTTTTTTATAAATGCCTGTAACGCAGTTCTTGGCTCAACGGTTAAAGCATAACTTGAAATATGCGGAATGTTAAAAGATAGCGCTGTCTCAATATTTTGTATCCAACGTTCATGCGACAAACCAGGAATACCATAAATTAAATCGAGAGAAATATTGTCGAAATATTGCGTAGCCAAATCCAAACAAGCTTTAGCTTCTAGGGCATTATGTGCTCTGTTCATCAGCTTTAAATCATTTTGAAAAAACGATTGTATTCCTATAGAAAGCCGATTAATTCCTAGCGACTTATACCCTTTATATATTGCATTTACATCGTCACCTTTTAAGGTTAAATCATCTGGATTTGCCTCAAGTGTGATTTCTGGGTTAGAAACCACGTTAAAACCCTTATTAACTGCACTTAATATTAAGTCAAGTTCATTTTGATTTAACAGCGAAGGGGTTCCGCCTCCAAAATAAATCGTTTCAACATCTTGGTCTTTTAACTCCTCTTGTCTTAATCTTAACTCCTCGATAATAGCCAAAACCATTTCGGACTTCTTTTTTACTGAAGTGGAAAAATGAAAATCGCAATAATGACAAGCTTGCTTACAAAACGGTATGTGAATATAGATTCCTGCGATGACGTTTAAATTTTAAAACAATAAGTAATACTTGGAAACCTATTTTTTAACTCGGTTTTCATTTTGTTTAACAAAGCTAGCCCAACCTGAATAGCTTTTACCAATCTCAACACGGCCCTCGTTATAAAAATGACAAACAGCCGCAGCTAAACCATCGGTGGCATCTAAATTTTTAGGTAAGACCTTCAAACCTAACAAACTTTGTAGCATTTTAGCGACCTGCTCCTTACTGGCATTTCCATTGCCTGTTATGGCCATTTTTATTTTCTTTGGAGAATATTCAGTAATAGGTACTTCTCTACTCAAACCTGCGGCCATTGCAACCCCTTGGGCACGTCCTAATTTCAACATACTTTGAACATTTTTCCCAAAGAAGGGCGCTTCTATAGCAATTTCATCAGGATGATGCGTATCGATAAGCTCAACAGTGCGCTCAAAAATAAGTTTTAACTTTAAATAATGGTCGTCGTATTTTTTTAAATCCAGTTCATTCAACTGAAGAAAAGACATTGTTTTACCTACCACTTTTATAAGACCAAACCCCATAACTGTTGTTCCAGGGTCTATACCTAATATAATTTTTTCTTTAGCCATATTAATTACAGTAGTAGCAACCACTTAAAGATAACGATAACCCTACAGTAATGGTTAACATATTACCATTAAATGAACCGTAGCCATCAAATATGGGATTAAAATCTTTTGCAAAACTATGCACATAAGACGTATCGACATACATAGAGGTATTATCCGATAACCCGAAGTGCACTTCTAAGCCTGCCATACCGTTAAAGTATGAGGTTTTATTATCTCCGTAATTATTTAATGGTTTAATTATAGAATACCCCGGACCTGCATGTAAAAACATTCCAGTTCTATTTGAAATATAAAGGATGTTCGACAGATTATAAACCCCTTGCAGGTTAATTCTCGAATAATTTACTTTGAAATCCTGAGCATCGTCATCATTTGAAATTCTATTAAAACCATAATCTAGTTTTGCCCCCAAAGTGTTGTTAAACATATATTGAACGCCAAGGTTAACTGTTGGCAAATTCAAACTTTTACCTTCGAATCCAGTTACAAAACCATCGGAAGAAGGCAAATTAACCCCTAAACCAAACTGGGCAGTGATGGTGCCTTTTTCACCTTGTGCATTTACAGAAAATATACCGAAAGCAACTAATGCAAAACACAGAAAAAGCTTCTTATAGTTTAAAATAAAAAACATATTAATTAATTGATTTAATTTGTACTCTATGAACAAACCATCACACAAAACTAATCAAATCTTTTTTGTGCTTATTAAAATAGGTATTGTTCTTGCTTCCTTATTTTATATTTATCTCCAACTGAATGAAAATGAGCCCATGCAAGCTCATATTTTTTCTAACATATTACGTCCCCATATACCGATTAACTATAAAGCTATATTGTTTGTATTAGCCTTGAGTTTATTAAATTGGTTTTTCGATATTTTAAAATGGAAAACACTTATAAACCCTATAAAAAAAATTGGTGTATTTGAGTCTTGCAGGCAAACCTTGGGAGCTTTAACTTTGTCACTACTTACCCCGAACCGAATTGGGGAGTACGCTGCTAAAGCTTTATTCTACCCCAATCAAACCCGAAAAAAAATTATAATTATTAACGGCTTACACAATTTTTTACAACTTTCTATTACCATACTCTTTGGATCCATTGGGCTTATAATATTTACAAAAACGTATCATATTCACTTAAATTATACTAAAGCACTTATTATTACAGGTTGCACGATTACAGCTACGGGATTTTTTTTGTGGATTGTCAAAAAAACAAAATTCAGGGGAGTAACAAAATTATTAGCTTTCATTCATTCATACCCTAAAACTATAATTGCGTCGGGGTTCGTTTATTCACTATTGCGGTATATCATTTTTTCATTTCAATTTTATTACTTACTAACTGTTTTTCCAATAGACGTAAACTACTTAGATATTGCACCAGCCATTTTTAGCATGTATTTATTAGCATCAGTTGTTCCATCTATTGCTATTTTTGACTTCGTTATTAAAGGTAGTCTTGGCGTTTTCTTATTTTCATTTTTAAAAATACCTCCAGTTTTTATACTTAGTACAACCTCGCTTATGTTTATTTTAAATTTTGCCCTACCAAGTCTTGTTGGCAGCTTTTTTGTACTAACTTTCAAAGTTCCTAAAAAAGTTCTTTCCACATGACATTATTTAGTTTTATAACCATTTTAATTTACTTAATTCTTATTGGAAGTTTTGCCTACGGCTTTAAAAAAGTTCCTGTTTTTACTTTTGAAAATAAAAGCCCAGAAACTAAATTTTCAGTCATAATACCTTTTAGGAATGAAGCCCTAAACTTACCCGCGTTATTAAATTCTGTTACTGAATTAAAGTACCCTAATGACGCTTTTGAAATTATTTTAATTGACGATGAATCTGAAGACAACTCCATTGAAATCATAGAAAATTTCAGAAAAAACACAGCTCTAAACATCAAACTTTTTAAATCGGAACGACAAAGCGGTTCTCCAAAAAAAGATGCCATTACTCTGGCTATGTCTCATGCCGCTTATGAGTGGATTATTACTACCGATGCCGACTGCATTTTACCTGAACACTGGCTTAATACTTTTGACGCTTTTATTTTGAAAACAAACTCAGAATGTGTTGTAGGCCCGGTAAATTATATAGCACAAAATAATTTTTTAAACACATTTCAACGTTTAGATTTTTTAAGTTTACAAGGCGTTACAATCGGAGCCTTTGGCATAAAATCTCCCCTTTTATGCAACGGGGCTAATTTAGCATACAAAAAAACACTTTTTAACAGGTTAGATGGTTTTAACGGAAATTTGGATACAGCCAGTGGCGATGATATTTTCTTTTTAGAAAAAGCTTTAAAACACGATGCTAAAAAAGTAAACTACCTAAAAAATGAAGATGCCATAGTACTTACAAATACCCAATATTCTTGGCAAAATTTAATAAATCAACGTATCCGATGGGCTGCTAAAACCTCTGCTTATAAAAACGGTTTTTCTAAATTTACAGGTTTTGTTGTTATCGTAACCAATATGCTTTTACTGGTGTCTTTATTATTTGCTTTAACAGGAATTACAAGCTCCAAAACCTTAACCTATTTACTACTCATAAAGTTCAGTATCGACCTGTACTTAATTAATCTGACGGCTGAATTTTTTAAGGATAAATCTGTGATGAAATTTTATGTATTCGGTTTTTTAGTTTATCCGTTTTTTTGTGTTTATGTAGGCATAGCATCCATATTTACATCCTATAATTGGAAGGGTAGACGTTTTAAAAAATAAACTACTCGACGTTTATAATGATTGGAAAGTTAAACGCTGTTTTTACCTGCTGCCCATGTTTACTTGCTGGATATATTTTTGGTAAAGCCACTAAACTTTTTGTTATTAATTGCTTTAAATCAGGAATTTCGGCAAGGGTTAAACTATCAATATTGGCGTCTACCAAAGTTAAATCACCTCGCTCAGACAATTTAAACGCTAAATTAATAGTATCGTTAACATCCTTAGTTACTACAATCATTTCCCGTTGTAAATACTCGAGAATATGAGCAGTAAGAATTTCGGAAAAACAAACTTGTTTTTGATCGCGCTCCACCAACGAATCGCAAACCGAAAACGACGGATACTCATCGACATCATTCCAATTAAAGGTTTTTAATTCTTCATTTAAAATCGCTTCCGAAGATGTTTTTTTCACCTTAAAATTATCGCACGATGTTACGAGAAAAAAAATTAAAAAAACTCGAATTAGCTTCATAGGGTTTAATGAAAACTGAAAAGTACAATTTTTTTGGTTTTTAAGCACTTAAAACCAAAAAAACCGAAGTTTTCACTTCTGTAAACAATCCTTTTTAATTGTTTTTAGTTGTTAAAAAACATAAAAAAAGAAAGCCCTATGGGTCTCTCACCTCCATAGGGCCTGTAAATTGCTATTATCAACAAAAAAATTGAGGGATTAATTAATTTTTGAAGTGTTGATGCAACAAATTTAAGTATTACGTTTGAGATTAAACTGCGGGAAAACCGCAATTAACATTTATAATGTATTGTAAATAACTCTATTTGAACACCCTATATTGTTTCCCTGAATTTTTTTTTTGAAATTTTAACATATGATAAGAAGAAACGATGTTAATTTCTTACACAAAACCACGTTTTCTAGCTTCCTCTATCAGGGTTTCATCCTGCCCATCCTGAACATCGAATATTTCTCGAAGCTGTTTTTTTCGCTTTTCGACGGCGCTTAATGAAATGTTTAAATGGGGTGCCAGATTTTTGGTTTTTATACCCTGAGATAGTAAATGTAAAATTTTTCGGTTTTTATCATCAATAACAATATCGCTAGAATCTATTTTCCTAATATAACTATTAACCGTACCGCTGTAAAATGGCGGGTTATGAAGTACCGCCTGAAACGCGCTAGCGAGTTCACTAGACGTTAAATCACTTTTTATTAAAAACCCTTCCGGATTTATTGTTTTTATAATATTATGAATTCGATACGACTCATTGAACATGGTTAAAATAATAATCTTAGCCTTTGGTAAAATATCACGGGCGTAAGCGGCTAAGTCTTCGCCACTTGTCATTTTACCATCAGAAGAGGGCGGCAAACTAATATCTACAAATAATAAGTTGTACGGATTTTGCTGCAGAATAGCTTTATCCATGTACCGTACCGCTTCATCACAATTATTAGCAATATCGATAGATAACTCCTGATGTTCCTTTTTTGTAAACTGAATTGTATTTTGATACCCTTCGATAATCATCGGGTGATCGTCAATCATAAGTATTTTAATCTTCTCGGTCATTCATTTAAAATTTAGGCTATTGGGGCCTCAATAGTTAATTGTGTTCCTTGTCCCTTTTCTGAAATGATATTAAAAACACCATCTATTTCTTTAATTCTGGCTCGCATATTTTTTAATCCGATGCCGGCTTTAGATTTATTTACGTCAAACCCAGTACCATTGTCTTCAATAGACATACAAATTACATTATTTTCCAATTTAAAACCAATATCCACATGTGTCGCATTGGCGTGCTTATGGATATTATGCAGCGACTCTTGCACGATACGGTAAATATGAATTTTCATTTTATTAGAAAGCTGATCCCAGTTTATAACACTATCGGCTTCCAGGGTATACTCTAATTCATAAATTAAAGTTTGCGTTTCTATAAGCGTTTTAATAATATCTATAAAACCAGAGCCGGAAACAAAATCGGTATTTAATTCGTGCGATACTTTTCTAATATCCTCTTCAATTTTTTTTAATTCCGAAATGTACTGTCCTCTTGTATCAATGGCTTCTGGTGTATTATTATAATTTAAACTATCTAAACTTAAACGCGTTCCAAATAAACGTCCTAGGACACCATCGTGTAATTCCTGTGAAATCCGTTTTTTCTCTACAGCTCGCGCTTCTTCTATTTTTTCATTTTGGGAGAGCATTAAATTATAAATTTCTTCATTAGCCTCCTGCTGCTTTTGTATTAAACGTAATTGCCTGTTTTTATTTCGTTGTGTAATGACTAAATACAATAAAAATGAGGTTATTAATAACCCTACCGATAATATAAAAAGCCACATACGTTCTTTAGCAAACTGAACATTTTCACGTTCTATTTGCTCTGTTTCAAATTGTATTCTTGCAAATTTATTTCTTAATTCTCTTTCATTCTTTTGTAAGCTATCGCTCAACCTTACATATTCTCTTAAATGTTTCGCAGCATTTTCTCCAGCTTCAATTTTTGAAAGCAAGAGCAATGAACTTAAAAGCTCATCATTATGATATTGTTCGGCAATATCTTTGGCTCTGTTTGCATAGTATTTTGCTAATTCGGAGCTATCCTTATTATTGTAAAATTCGGCTAGGTGCTGATTGATAATTATAGAATTATAACTTCTGGGATTAACGCTATCGGCTATTTGAAGTGCCCTAAAGTACAATTCGGGAAGATCTTCATGTGATTTCGATAAATATTTGGTATGTGCAAAATTATCCATCACCAAGGCATGATAATCTGGTCGCTCTGCACTTATAGCCTCATTATTTAAGAGCTCTTGATACAGTTCGAGCGCTAAATCATACTTACCATATCTCTTGTAAATAAATGCAAGATTATTTTTTGAACTGTAAATACTTTTAGAATAATTTCCTTTTAAGCTTTCCTTAATTGAAATAGCCTTTTCGAAATAGGTTATAGATTGGTCAAATTGCTCTAACTCTCCAAATAAACCTCCTAAATTGTTGTACAAATAAGCCCTAAGTTCATTTATTTCGTTGGTATTCCTTAATGGCTCCAACAACTCTAATCCTTGTATTGAAACAATCTCACTTGCCGTTAAGTCCTTTTCATTTTTTAAAATAACAGCTAACCCATACAGCGTTTTTGCTAATTTATAATTATCCTGTAGTTTTTGATATATTTTTTGCGCTTCGTGGTAATGATAATATGCACTATCGCCTTTATAGCTATATCTGTAAATTTCAGCAATGTTAAAATGGGCGTTTGCTACTAAACTTGAGTCGTTAACTTTAAAATTTGAAACACTCCTGCGTATAGAATCAATCTTTTCTAAATTATCTTTTTGCTGAGCATTTAAGCTTAATAGGCTAAATAAAAGGCATATTTTAATTAAATGTTTCAAACAATGGTGTTTTAGCTAGGTATTACTTCAAATGTATTTATTATTTTAGTTTATAGCAATAAAAAAAACTCTTTACAGCTTGTAAAGAGTTTTTTACTATCTAAATTCACTTGGGGCTTAATCATCTATCATACCACCAGTTAATGGCACTGTTCTAATATCTTCTGTTCCGATTAAAACATCGTCTTCATTTAAATCTTGTTTTGTACAAGAGGTTAAGAATGAAATAACGGCTACAGCAATTAATGTAATTTTTAAGGCTTTCATGTTGATATTGGTTTTTAAGTTTATTCTATTATTTCTCTAATATTTTTTAAACAAAATCTGAGCCATCACTTCGAAATCATCGAAATCCTGGCTGAGGGAAAAATGGAATAATTAACTTAAAACCAAAAGGGCACACGACACCTTGCGGTTTCTTTTATTTTTAAATTGAGGGATTTCGTGGCTTTTAAAAAGCGCACTTAAAATGGATTAATCGTCACTTAATGAATCTGAGGGTATAGTGATTCACGCGACTAAAACAAATTTATAAGAAAGAAATTCTAAAACAACAAATTAATCGATAAAGTGTATGTTTTTATCGATGAAACGTTGAGAGGATATAAATCAAGCTACATTATGTTGTTGATTTACTTTTTACTAGGCTCGTTTTAACAATAATTGTCTTAACATCTTCCTCTGCACTTTTATTTTGCAATCTGTTAATAAGTAGCCTAGCGGCATTAGCTCCTATTTCTTTGGCGTGCTGTCTTATCGTTGTTAATTTTGGAAAAGTCAAATTAGAGTCTGCCTTGCTTGAAAACCCCACAACAGCAATATCTTTAGGAACTTTTAACCCCAAATTTATGGCAGCTGTAATAGCTATAATACCAGAAGCACTATCGGCAGCCACCACAGCATCGATGGAAGGATTCTTTTTTAAGAAAGATAAAATTTTCTTTTGTTTATCATCTTTCTTTTTAATTTTTAAAACCACAGGTTTTACGTTTTGTTGCTCGAGAATAGCCTTATTATATCCGCGCTCTCGCAACTTACCTACACTAACACCATCTACTGTAGTAATGAAGGCTATTTGTTTTCTTTTTTTAGCTATTAAATCCTTGGTAGCATTGTATGTTGCTTCAAAATCATCAACAATCACTTTGTCACATAAAACATCATGTGCCACCCTATCAAACATGACAATTGGCAGTCCTTGTGCCATGGTTTTTTTAAAGTGCTCTATTTCATTTTTTTCCTGTGTTTCCTGTGCTAGCGACAAAATAAAACCATCTACACTCCCATTGGCGAGGAGATGCATGCTTTCCTTTTCTTTATCTAATGATTCATTACTAATACAAGTCATGATATTATAGCCATATTTAGTTGCTTCTCGTTCTATACCAAACAATACTTTCGCTAAAAAATGATTTAAAATATCAGGAATAATAACTCCAATGGTTTTGGTTTTATTCTGTTTAAGGCTTAAAGCCACTTTATTAGGTTTGTAATTGTATAATTCGGCAAGTTCCTTAACTCGCCTTACCGTTTCTTCACCTATTTCTTCACTATTATTCAGTGCTTTAGAAACCGTTGAGATTGAAACATTCAACTCTTTTGCCAATTGTTTTAGGGTTACCATATAAGGAATTAATAATAAATTAATTAGATACAAGTTACAAAAATAGAATTTGCAACAAATCGAAACAAAAAAAATTGATTCAGCAAAAACAAACAAAAATACACACTTTAATATTGTAATAACATAAAACGCTTTAAATAATTGTATTTTTACCCTTTTATTAAGCCTATGAGTTTATCTAAAGTAAAATTAATTGTGTCGGACATGGATGGCACATTATTAAACAATGACAGTCAGGTTAGTACACGATTTTTTAATCAGTTTACCGAACTAAAAAAACATAATATTCATTTTGTCGCTGCCAGCGGAAGACAATACCAAAGCATAACAGATAAATTAAATACAATTAAAGACGAGATTTCAATAATAGCCGAGAATGGTGGTATTATGAAATTACAAAGCGAAGAACATATTTTGCTACAGCTTACAAAAGAAGACATACATAAAGCTGTAAAACTGTTACGAAAAGTTCCGGGTGCAAACATTGTGTTATGTGGACGAAAAGCGGCATATATTGAAACCAAAGACCCTGTGTTTATCTCAAAATTTGAAAATTATTATGCTGAATATGAGATTGTAGATGACCTAACACACGTAACCAATGATCACTTTTTAAAAATAGCTGTTTATCATCAAGAATCATCTGAGGCATTTTTACTACCAGAAGCCAAAACCTTAAGCACATCTTTACAAGTAATTGTTTCTGGAAAGAACTGGCTGGATATTTCACATGCCGATGCTAATAAAGGCTATGCCTTAAAATTGCTTCAAAAGCAATTGGGTATAAGTGAAGCTGAAACTATGGTGTTTGGCGACTATAATAATGATTTACAAATGTTAAAGTTAGGACATTATAGTTACGCTATGGAAAATGCGCATACCGAAGTTAAAAAAGTAGCTCGTTTTCAAACCAAGAGCAATAGCGAAGAAGGCGTGGAATCTATTATAGATCAAGTACTAAACAGTAAATTAGCATAAAAAAAGGGTTGTTACAAGCAACAACCCTTAATCACCAATTTATTAACCTTCACTATTTAATATGAATACCGTAATTATTGCTCTTTAATTACATTACAAATTTACATTACGGCTGTACTTAATAATGCGACATGCGATGTCTTAAAATCCATTCGATGTATTAAAAAAACAGAAAGAGCAGCACCTAAGTACTGCTCTTGAGAGACATCGAATTAAATTTGCTATTAATCAATCCCCATGTAACATCATCTGCTCAAGTAAGAGCTTTTGTCGACTTGTTAATTTTCCTTTTTTTACCTCTTCCAATACTCTAATTATTTTTTCCAGAGAATATTCGGGCAAGGTTTCATATTCATAATCAATTTTTAATAACAGTTGCTTTAGCGATGCAATCACTTTTAGAGTGTTTTTATCCGAATCTATTTCTTTTTCAATTGCACATTCCCATGCTTTAAGTTTATACAATAGCATCATTAATTCCCACTGTTACGCTGCAAAAATAAGTCGCCTTTTATTTTTATAATATGACATGTCATGTCTATAAACCAATCTATTTTAATTATATTTACTTCTATACCAAGTCTTAAGCATGATTAAATACAACTCCATAGGCGAACTTTTTATAGAATATAGAGGATTCAATAATTTATCACAATCTGATTTTGCCGCATTACTCAATGTCGATTTACGTACGGTGCAACGTTGGGAAAAGGATTTAACGCTCATTAAACCAGAAAAAGAAGAAGATATCGTTCTCGCTACGCTCATGCCATACCAGCTTATACGTAACTTAAATGCAGCAGTACCCATTCCGACATATTACGATTTTAAAAACCGAAAGTATTCGCTTTCTCCCCAAACCAATGCACTGCCAAAATTAGAATGGTATCTGGATCAGATAGATTTGACCTCGGGAAATTTAAGAACTATTGATTTTGACTTCGATATTAAATATTTAGAACATTTTATTGAATCACAAAAAAGAGACGACAGTTACCTAAACCATGATTTAATTAAAGAAGCCATAAGACTACTGCCAGAACTTAATTTTGTATACACAGGTAAAACAGGATACTATGCAGGACATTGCATTGTATTGCCAATAAATGAACAAGCTTACTTAAAACTAAAAAACAAAAAAATTACAAATAAACAATTACGCGTAAGTGATTTGGCAAATTACAAACATCTGGAACGTCCTATTTTTTACAGATACGATATTACTGGCGATTGTAACGATTCTATTTTTTATGTGATTGCTGAGTTTTTCAGGTTTTTTAGAAATATTGAAAACAAGAACTATTTAATGCTTTCCTACACTGAAAGAGACGACAATTATAAACTAAATCTTCAAATTGGTTTGAATATTATATGGGAAGACACTGAACTTCAGGAAAAATTAAATCTAAATTACCCTCCCAGATTGCTGGAAGGCAACTTTGAAGACTTCCTAGCCAAGTTAAAATCTGAATAAATAAGAAAGGCTACCATTAAGTTATATTTTACCTTAATAGCAGCCATTTTCTAATCAAACCAACTATGAAAAAAACCTTTTCAACTTTTTTACACTACAAAAGTACACCCTAATACCAACTCAACATGCGACATATCGTGTCGTTACACTCTAACATATCACTCAAACAAAACATCGTTCACTCAATTAAATGAAGAAAGGCTACAACAAGTTCCTTAAACCTATCGTAGCCCTTAACTAACTAACCAAACTAACTATGAAAAACTCTTACTAATTTTTACTCTACAAAGATACGGCAGCAATACATTGTTAAATATGACATAGTATGTCGGAAACATTGAAATATCAGGATAATACCAATCACGGTAAATGAAGAAAGGCTACAACAAGTACCCTAAACCTATCGTAGCCTTTAACTAACTAACCAAACTAACTATGAAAAACTCTTATCTAAATTTTACTCTACAAAGATACTGTAACAATGCATTGTTAAATATGACATAGTATGTCGGAAACATTGAAATATCAGAATAATACCAATCACGGTAAATGAAGAAAGGCTACAACAAGTTTCCTAAACCTATCGTAGCCTTTAACTAACTAACCAAACTAACTATGAAAAACTCTTATCTAAATTTTACACTACAAAGATACGGCAGCAACACATTGTTAAATATGACATAGTATGTCGACAATTATTAATTTTATGTTGTAATTTATTTGCATCAAAAAAGCCTGAAACTTCAGGCTTTTCACTTCATGTATTACAATGATGTATTATTTCATAAACCCTTCGGATACCCATTGTTTTAACATATTTATTTCTTCGTTAGTTAGAGCAGGCTTCTTACTTTTATACGGCATATATTTTTTTTCTGCAACAGGTAATTCAACGCGAGCAATAATATCATCTATATTATTTTTAACAGCACCGTAAGTATCCAAAAACTTCTTTTTTCCACTTTCGGAAAAATGACAAGGAGCACAACTTCGTTCCATCACAGGAACAATATGCTTTTCATAAGAAATTGTAGCTTCTTTATTTACGGTTGTTGCTTGTGAAGATTTACAATACTGAAAAGTAGAAACAATAAAAGTTAGAGCCGCAAATAATAAGATTCTTTTAAGAGGTAAGTTAGATTTCATGAATAAATCAATTAAAATTTCTCTCTAATATAGAAAATTAATTTACCGATTAAAACATTTTATAATTATTCATCACCTCATCATTCTTTCCAAAAAACAACCTTAAAAACTTTATTTTCAAATCATTAAAAACTTTTCGTAACTTAAATGCTACTAACCAAATTAACAGCATTATGAAAACTACAAGTTTAAACATTACCTTAACATCATTTTTGGTAATTATTCTATTTCAAGCCAATACACTCTATGCTCAAATGGCAGAAAATTCTATAGCCAAAAGAGTTTCTGACAAAGATTTAAAGTGGTTACCTGCGCCCGATTTTTTCCCAAACTGTTCGTTTACTTTGCTGCATGGCGAAATGAGCGACCCAAATTTAGATTTATTCTTTAAAATTGAAGCCAACACAGAAGTTGTTCGACATACACATAAATCTCCCGAAAGAATGATTTTAATGAGTGGTGATATGGAGGTTCAATATGAAGGCGAAAAACCGGTTATTGTAAAAGCTGGTTCCTATTTATATGGTCCTGCAGGCAAACCACATAGAGCTAAATGTTTGGATAATGGTCCTTGTGTTTTATTTATAGCCTTAGTAGATACTTTTGACGCTGTTGTTGTAAAAGAATGATTTTGTAAAACAGTTTCAACTTATTTTAAAATAATAAAACCTTAAAAAAACAAAACCCATTCTATTACTATAGAATGGGTTAAATCAATTAGAATGCATTAACCTTATGGCACTAAAGTTAATATTATTGTTTCCGATAGGGAAGTAACTTCTCCCACAGTAACATTAATTTCTTCCATGTAATCAGTATAACCTTCCTGATTTATTTTTAACTGATAAGCACCTTCTTCTAATCCTTGAATTAAGAAATCGCCGTTAGCATCTGTTAACGTTTCGGCAACCATTACTTCTCCGGAATAAATTTCTACTACAACATTTTCCATTGCCGTTTGTACCTCATCAATTACCTCAGCTACATTACCTTGTACAGATCCAGACCTAGCCTCGGCAGTTGCTTTAATAACTGGCTTTAAATTATACATCCCGGTACTTCCTGCTTCTACAACCGATTCCTGCACATTCCAATCTAATACAAACGCATATGTGAAACCTGGCTCTAATTTCTCATTCAAGTTTAATTTTAATCCAGATTGCAACGCACTAGGAGTATCTAAATGTTTTAATTCTGGTTCTTGGTTTTCATCGCCTTCAATTAACACCGTGTTATTCTCCCCTAGTACAAGACGTATTTGTTTTAACATTCCAGCAGGAATAATATCGTCGGTTAGCATCAGGCTTGTACCACTAATTAATTCTGTTAAATCCACTTGCTCCGGGTATCCTCCTTCTGGCATTGAAAAACTTTGCCACCCAGCTTCTCCTTCATTAATATTGTACTGAACATCAACAATTTCAACATTCACTTCCAAATAATCACCGGGAGCATCTACCAGCTTTAATTGGATTCTTGCTGTTTTATCATCGTTATCCTGACAACTTTGAAATGTTATAACGGAAAGGGTCATTACCAGAATTAGTAATGTTTTTAAATTTTTCATAATCATTAACAATTTTAGTTTTAATCAAAGTAAATAGTCCTGTCAAGGATATACAAAAAATCACCATATTTTTCGATGAACCACAATTAAACCATGCACATTTTATCGGTAAAATACACAAAACAAGATTTAACATAAATTTTTAAACAGTTTTAATAATTATTTATTTGCTTTTGTAAAGTTTCATTCGATGAAAAAGCATCTTGCCAAATACGATTAAAAAATGCTGAATAAGCATAAAAAAGCCCTTATTGTAAGGGCTTTTTTTATTTATTATTGAATTGAATTCAACTCTTAACTAACTCAATATACACTATTGCTTTTATCGGGATAACTTGACATTAAAAAATGAAATTTTGTTTTCCATATATTAATGACTCATTAAATTCATTTCTTTTGATTTAAAACTTTCGATACTTCCCAGACAAATATTGATTAGCTTCCTCTTCTAAAAATCTTGCATTTTCACTATCCCAATGAAGTTTTTTGTTTGGAAATCGTCCAGCTATAACACCCAACAAAATGGTCTCTGTTAAACGTGCTGAATATTCAAAGGGCGCTGTACATTTGTCTTTACCTAAACAGGCGTCGATAAATTGATGATAATGCTTTGGGCCTTCGCTTTCATAATTTCTAATAGGCGCTCCCAAATTATATTTATTAATCTCTTTTGATATATCAACATACTTTCCTTTTACAATCTTTCTGGGTAACTGCATAAAATGAGGCAATAGCAATCGTCCCTTTGTTCCAACGAACATGGTTCCTTGTTCAGGCAACTCGCCTTCGGCAGCTATATTGGCATCTAAAGAAATATTGGTACTTGCTTTCTTTTTAACACTTGACTCATTTTTTGCACCTGGAAGCACTAAATCTTTATTGGGTGGCGGCATTCCAGGACCATCATACCAAATCCATTTTAATGTTTCTGTAGTATAATCAGTACCAGGGAATTCGTAAGTCACTATATTATTTTCTGGATAACCAAAACCATTCGATTCGCGACATTCATTTTTAATAGTCATTGGCACATCTAAATTAAGTGCATTGTAAGGTGTATCGCAAATATGCACTCCCATATCGCCAAGCGTACCACATCCCATGTCCATTAATTTCCTCCAGTTACCTGGGTGGTAAAACCCTTCTTTATAAGGCCGATTTTCCGCAACACCTAACCAAAGATTCCAATCTAACTGCGCTGGCACAGGATCTTCACCTACTGGTTTTGGCCCGTTATACCCCCAAGATTTCGGACTCCAAGCATGTACTGTATGTACTTTTCCAATAATACCATCCCGTATTAACATGGTAGCCAATTTATAGTCGTAAAACGAATGCACCTGTATTCCCATTTGAGTCACCAAACCTTTTTCCTCTGCCATTTTTTTCATCGCTCTGGATTCAGAAACATAGTGCGTTAACGGTTTTTGACAATAAACATGTTTATTCTTTTCCATAGCCAACATAGAGGCTGGTGCATGCATATGATCTGGAGTAGAAACAATTACAGCATCAATTTCATCGGCCATATCCTCTAACATAACACGGTAATCGAAAAAAACGCGTGCATTGGGATGTTTCTTTCTTGCTGATGATAAATTTATTGCATCAACATCGCAAAGTGCGACCACATCAACTTGCGGATGCGACGATATATCGTTAAGATCGGCAGCTCCCATATTTCCAACCCCTATATGAGCTGTCCTAATTCTACCATCTGGCTTAATTGTTCTTAGCTTATCTTGGGCACTTAAAACGGAAGGGGCAGCCAATAAGCCTAGCGCTCCTATACCGCTTTTCTTCAAAAATTCTCTTTTATTCATCTTTGTTTAAAGCTTTTTAATTTTTATGTTTCTGAACCATATCGGACTTGCGTGATCCTGTATACCAATATATCCTTTTTTGTATTTTCCATAATCGGGCGTGTTATCCCATTTCCCTGAATTTTTCTTTTCGTTCCATTCCTCAGACCAAGGCTGAAACTCCAACAGTTTTTTACCATTAAGCCAATGCTCAACTTTCTCGGGTGTGAAAACTATTTTAGATGAATTCCACTCTCCAACCGGGTGCAAAACCTTTTGAGATGCATCGGCGACATGCATCGCATAATCGGCTCCAGTTTTTTGCCAGTCTTGCAATAATTCTGGGTGTTCAGCACCGAACTGGGAGTTATAACCTGTTAAATCGTGTATTTTGGCATAATTTTCATCATCTATGAGCTGATATTCAGGAGAAACAAGCGTAGGACTATCATAGCCTTCTTTAATATGATAAAAGATACCACTATTACCTCCTTTTGGTAATTTCCATTCTAGATAAAGTTCAAAATTTTCAAACTCCTCTGCACCATAAATAATATCCTTACCTCCTTTGTAATCTTGCTCCATTCCCAATTCAGTATCAAAAGTTAATGTACTGTCTTTAATGGTCCAACCGGGAGGCATACTATCTCCGTTATAGGCTCTCCAGCCTTCCATACTAGTCCCATCAAAAAGATACACCCACTCGTTGGATTGAGTTTTTGGTTCTTCAACAATTAATTTTTCAGTTTCAGATTTCTGTATTTTTTTACATGAACAGATTATTAAGCAAATTATCAATACTGTTAATTTCTTCATTCTTAATTAGATTATAATTTTAAGTGATTTCTTATTTATTGGTTATAGGTTATAATTTCGATTTGTTTTCAAAATATAGTTACATAATTATTAACGTTATACTTTCAATTCTGAAACGTAATAAAAGATTGTAAAATAATATATTTTAAATAGAATATGAAATGACTGCGGCAGTTTTATGTCATATTTAAAAACCCTAATCCTTGAATTAAATCTGTTAAACGCTACCAGCCTAGAGACAGCGAATGGTTCACTTAATTGTTAATGCGTAAATAATAGGTTTATACTGGACTGGCCCCCTAAGCATTATTCCATATTAAGTTTATCAACAAGCGCCTTAAACCTTGGTTCTGACTTAAGCGGTTGAAAGATTATATCATGTTTTATTCTCGGAAAATTAAGGTTTCGAAATTCGTAACTTTTTTCCAATAAATCCAACGCGCTTTTTATGTCACCAATTAACATACACAATCTGGCCTTATCATAATAGCCATTGGGTTGAGACCCCAAAGTCCTATCTATAAACCATTTTATGGCACCTTCAATTCCTGATGCTTCATATATCTTATCTACAATTTCAGGATCCTCATTAAATATAGAGCATCTGACTTTTAATACCTCGATGGCTTTGTCATATTTATGCTGCTTTACATAAATATCAAATCTGTTGTGAAAACTAACTCCTCCTAACTCGATAACTTTTTCACTATCTTCAATAGCTTTTTCAAATTCATGATTATTGTAATAAATAATATTACTTGTTTTGTATATAAGTTGAGAGATAGGGCTAAACTTTTTCGCTAAATTAATATGCTCCCTAGCTTCTTTATTTCTTCCTAAAACATTCAATAATTCAGCATAAAAGTAATGAGCTGTTTCATTAGAAGGATCTATGTAGATGGATTGTTGAAGCTTGTTCTCCGCTTGTTTCCAATCCCAATCGTGCCAATAATACCCTGCTCCCAATACAGTATAAGCTAAGGATATATTTTCATCAATCGCAAGAGCTTTCTCCGAATACATTTTACCTTTTTGAAACCCTTCTTCTCTTGGGTACCAACCTCGTCCTGCCAGGGTAATATAAGAAGCGCCCAACCCAGCATAAGCAATAGCGTACAAGGAATCCAAGGCTATAGCTTCTTCAAAATATTTAACACTCCACTTTAAATCGGCCTCTGTTCGCCTATCCAAAAAATAACGCCCTTTTAGGTATAAATTATATGCCTCAAAATTCTTGGTCGGGGATTCAGTGATTTTTTTATCGTCTGTAGGCGACAAGGTCAACTCTAACTGTTCAACAACCTTTTTGGCAATATCACTCTGCATCGAAAAAATATCATCATAGTGCCTTTCATAATCATCGGACCAAATGTGAACATCGTGCTTTGCATCGATAAGCTGAACCACAATCCTGACTTTATCCGTCTGTTTTTGAACACTAGCTTCCAGAATATGGGAGATACCCAATTCTTTAGTAATTTCAGGGATAGTTTTAGAAGTCTCCCGATATTGTTCCATGGTGGTTCTCGAAATCACATGGATTCCTTCTATCTTGGAGAGATTACTTAAGATGACATCCATGACACCATCTGAAAAATATTTATCGGAAGGATTACTACTAAGCGTTTTAAATGGAAGAACGGCCAGAGTAACCTGCTTTAAACCTTCATTATCAGGCACTATATAACCTACAAGGTATGTACCTGCACCAAATAAGACAACCAACACTCCTAAAAAAATTCCCTTTTTAAAGCTCCATAAGGATGCCTGCCCTGGCATTCCAGGATGTTCCTCAATATTCACCTCCAATTCTGGTTTATGCTTAACTTCAATTGGCGAACATTTGTAACGCTTATGAAAACACTTTGTAAAATATGAAGGACTACTAAATCCTACGGAATAGGCAACCTCAGAAACTGTTGAAGAATTACTTTTTAGCAAAGCGTACCCTTTTTCCAACCGAAAGCACTTAATGTATTGGCTTGCGCTAACACCCTTTATTTCACTTAATTTTCTATGAAGCTTAGACCTACTAACCCCCAAACTTTCAGCTAGTTCGCTTACACCAAAACGCTCTTGATGGTAATTGTTTTCCAACACACCATTAAGTTTTGAAATAAACAATTCATCTATGGACTGTAGTGACGCCATACTATAAACACCTAACCCCTTATAAAATACACAATTAAATTACAGCTTTTTTCACCCTAATGAAACATTATCATTCAAATAAAACTCTTTCATAATGGGCTATATTATTCTTTAATATATTTTTCAAAAAACGACTTTTTAATTAACAATTTACTTTAACTCTTTTAAACGAATTATTATTTCCTATGTTTCCACATACTTCTTTTTGTCGCTCTTCCTGCTTCTTCTAAAATTACTTCTTTTAAATCTACCGACTCCATGTTATTCCTTTCATTTTCTCGCTGATCAGCCTGTTTTAACTTCTTATCGGAACGCCTTATTTTTCTAACTTCCGATTTAGTTAAAGACCTCATGGGTTCTGGGTTGCCTTTTTCTTCCAAGACAATATTAATATTTGTCTGATTTTCTATAGTGACTTCTTTTGTTTCAAAACCAGTATAACTAACAACCAACACACATCCTTTTTTACATTTTAAATTAAAATTTCCATCAAAATTTGTTTTTGTCATAATTGAAGTACCTTTGATGACAAGTTCTGCCCCAATTAGATCTAAACTATTTATATCTGTTACGTTTCCCGTTAGTGTAATATCTTTTAAAACATCACCATTTACTCCTCTTTGATTTTTATCACTTACAATTTGCCCCTCACTATCCAAAGAGATTAACAAGACGAAAAGAAGTAACAAAGTTCTCATGATTCATAATTTTGCCTCAAACAATATGTTCTCCACTTGTATATAAATTGTTTGTAGATAGCAATTCAAAGATACAGTAGCCACCATACTAAACTATCCGAAATTACAGTTCATAGACAATTTAGGATTAACAACTAGCTTTTAAAAAACGACCTAACAGGCACTAATTTTTATAATTTTGGATTGCAATCAACACCTTCTAGCATCTTTTTTATTCCATATTAAGTTTATTAACCAATGCTATAAATCTCGGTTCAGATTTAAGCGGTTGAAAATCTAAGCCATACTTTATCTTTGGAAAATTATGGTTTCGAAACTCGTAACTTTTCTCTAATAAGTCTAATGCCATTTTCTTATCACCAATAAGCATGCATAACCTAGCCTTATTATAATAACCATAATTATTTAAGTCTGAAATCTGATCTATATACCACCGAACTATGCCTTCTATTCCTGAGTTTTCATAAATCCTATCAATCTCTTCATGGTGCACCTGCAATTCAGAGAATCGTAATTTCAAGGTCTTTAATGCATTATCATATTCATGCAGCCTAATATAACTATAAAACCTATAGTGAATACTAAAACCTCCTAATTCATATGCTTTTATAGTTTCCTCTACCGATTTTTCAAAATCACCTTCATTGTAATAAATTTGACTACTTGTAGAATATATCATTGGTGCATTAGGATTATATTTCTTTGCTAAAATTATATATTCCTTAGCCTCTTTTCTCCTACCCAAAACATTCAACAAACTAGCATACGCGCAATAAGCGGTTGCATTAGTTGGCTCTAAAAATATAGAATGTTCGGTTTGCTTTACGGCTTGCTTCCAATTCCAGTCATACCAACTAGCTATTGTTCCTAATGTAGCATAGGCTAATGATATGTTCTTATCAATTGCGAGTGCTTTCTCTGAATATCGTTTTGCCTTTTCAATCCCTTCTTTTCTTCGAAACCAATCCCTCAATGCCATGACATTATAACAAGCTCCCAATCCAGCATAAGCCGGCGCATAAAGGGAATCTAAAGCTATAGCCTCTTCAAAATAAGCAACACTCTTTTTTAAATCGGCCTCTGTCCACCTATCCCAAAAAAAGCGCCCTTTTAAGTATAATTTGTAAGCCTCAACATTTTTAGTCGAGTATTCCGTAATTTTTATTTCATCTGTGGGAGTTAATGTCACTTCCAACTGCTTTACTATTTCTCTAGCTATTTCGCTTTGCATCAAGAAAATATCACCATAGTGTCTTTCGAAATCATCGGACCAAATGTGAACGTCATGCTTTGCATCAATTAGCTGCACTACAATGCGAACTTTATCCATTTGCTTTTGAACGCTGGCTTCCAAGATATGGGAAATATCTAATTCTTTAGCAATTTCCGGAGTGGTTTTAGAATTCTCCCGATATTGTTCCATAGTGGTTCTTGAAATCACATTGATGCCTTCTACCCCTGAAAGGTTGCTTAAAATAACATCCATGACACCATCTGCAAAATATTGATCGGATTCATTGTCACTAAGGTTTTTAAAGGGCAGAACTCCTAAAGTAACCTGTTCTGCTCCCTTTCCCTCAGGTACTAAACGCCCTATAAAGTACGCACCGGTACATATAAACAAGACTAAAACCCCCAATAGCATTACTTTTTTTAAACTAAAAGAGCTCAACTGCTTTAACTTATTGTTCGGTACTGCAATAAATTCGTCGTGTTGAGGATTGCTTTTTAATTCTCCTGGCGAACATTTGTAGCGTTTACGAAAACATTTCACAAAGTAAGAAGGGCTCCTAAAACCTACTTCATAGGCTATTTCCGAAACTGTAGACACATCGTTAAGCAATAATCCATAAGCCTTTTTTAACCTGAAATTTTTTATAAATTGACTGGAAGACTCTCCTGTTATTTCCTGTAATTTACGATGTAGTTTTGACCGACTTACCCCAGATTCTTTGACTAGCTCCTTAACCCCAAAGATTTCATTTTGGTAGTTCTCCTCCAAAATATCATTAAGCTTTGAAATAAAAGCTTGGTCCATTGAAATCTGCGGATCCATATGTCTTAAAATATTTAATCTATGTTAATTTACGCATTAAATTAATTCGTTCAAAACATTTGAGTTGAACAGCCTCTTTTTTTATATAAATACATTTTGACACAATTTTTATATAATTTGACACATAGGTTACATAGCTCAAACATAATTTACATGCTGTAAATTATGTTTGAAAAAACTTTATATCATTTACACCATGAGTACTAAGTATTACAATGTTTAATTCATGAATTTTACTTCATAGAAATTGTTTAACTATAAATACTATAAGTCATGAAAAATTTATTATTTGGTTTTTTTCTTTTAGGCCTAACCAGTCTAGGATTCTCACAAAATATAATAGGTGGTATTGAAGAAGTAAAATTAGCAGATGTTTATCTGTCTAACATTAATGCAGACTACCTAGCTAAAGTACAAGACGAAAATACGGCAAAAAGTGTAAAACATCTTGAAAATATCGCGTCAAGGCATAAAATAACAGAATCACATAAATATGATGGAAGAGATGATGAATTCAAAACTAGGTTCGAGGATGCTAACGGATTTATTAATGCCTATTATGATAAAGATGGAAAAATTTTAAGTACTTCAGAAAAATATAAAAACATCAAAATTCCAGATGAAGTTAAAAATACCATTTATTCAAAATTCCCAGATTGGTCGGTCGACAACTTTGTATACGTAGTATACTATGATAGCGACAAAGATGCTGTTAAAACCTATCAATTAATACTTAGAAAAGACAACAAAAAAAAGAAATTAAAACTTGACCATAACGGCAATATAAAATAATTCATACAGCACTCTATATAAGAATCAGGCTGGTCTTAAAGATTTTCAAATTTAAGGCCATTAGGTGATAAAACATGTACAAGAAATCTATTTAATATTGAGCTTAATTCTGAAGTCATAACTTCCATACCACGGGGTAGATTTACACTTATCCTGCAATATGACCAAGAAAAATTAAGAAGAATTACAAAATTACTTAAAACAAAAAAGCATCCCTATTTTACTAAGTAAAAAAAGTAAATCTGGACTTTTAGTACGGCACCTCTTACCCGACAAACATTATAGAATTTTAGCTACTATCTGTCCTAATAATTTTTTCAAATATTATTTAGGACAGTTATTGTGTTAATTGGATATATCTTCGATTTATAACTAAAAATCATGAAAATAAATATCCATATCATATTATTCACCTTTACAACCATAACATCAATAGTAACTACACTAAACAGTTGTTCAAAGGATGAGCCCAATATTGAAATGAATGAGCCTAATACGGAAATTGTACTGATGTTGGGAGACAATTACCAAGGAGGCATTATATTTTATCTTGACAATACTGAGAAACATGGTTTAATTGCGGCTAAAACAGACCAGAGCACTACAGATCCTTGGTGGAATGGTAGTTTTATTAAAACAGAAGCAACTAGCAACTCAGATGGCTCATCAAATACAAATATGATTATTCAAGCACAGGGCGATAATGGGGCATACGCTGCTAAATTGTGTAAGGATTACTCTGGTGGCGGGTTCAACGATTGGTTTTTACCTTCTAAAGATCAACTAAACATCTTATATGAACATAAAGCATTAGTCGGGGGATTCTCAAATCAAATTTATTGGACTTCCAGTGAATATGATCTAGGAAGTGCATGGGTTCAAGATTTTGAAACTGGCGAGCAACATTTAGACAATACAAGCGATAGTGCTGGTGTTCGCACTCGCGCAATTCGTGCTTTTTAGCGATTATCTTAATTTATCAGATAACCTCATCATTGTATTATCCAGTTTGAGCCTGATTTAACTAAATATCAACCACTTTAATAACAAAAAAGAAATAAGTGACAGTATAAAAAAAATTATTAAATTATTAACTTAGGAAATAATGTTTTTCTATAATAATTACATCATGAAATCTTCACGGTATAGCCTAACACTTTTTCTATTCACCCTCGTAATGTTTAATGCTTTTTTTGCTTGTTCATCTGAAGACAACTCGGGCGATGAAAGAATTGAATTAAACATTCTGGTTTTAGACTCTAATTCACAAGAACCCATCTCTGGGGCTCGAATTGAAGTTTGTAACAATGCTTTATTTTGCACAAATATTCTAGCCTCAGGAACTACAAATGCAGATGGCAAAATCAGGTTATTCTTTTCACGAAAAGCAGATAAAATGGTCTCTGAAAGTTTTTCAGTTTACAAAGATGATTACCGTAGTAGCACCTATATTTTAGACCAACTGGATATCTCACAAGAAATTGTTGTTACTTTGAAAAAGTATTAAGGATTTAGCTATCTATATAAAAGGCTTTAAACAAAAAAAGCATCCCAATTTTTACTAAGTAAAAAGGAAAGCTTCTCATTGTATTACCCATTTTTTATGGGCTATCTATATGTTATCCCTATTTGGAATAACCAACACAAATATATTCTCCTGAACTAGTTTCAGGAACTTGCGGTCTGGACGGGACTCGAACCCGCGACCTTCGCCGTGACAGGGCGACATTCTAACCAACTGAACTACCAGAC
>NZ_JACVXB010000001.1:432313-1102551 GCF_014596945.1 Aestuariibaculum sediminum
CTTGCGGTCTGGACGGGACTCGAACCCGCGACCTTCGCCGTGACAGGGCGACATTCTAACCAACTGAACTACCAGACCGTTGCTTATTGCGGGTGCAAATATACAATACTTTTTAAATAATTATAATTTTTTTTAATTTTTATAAAAGACTTTTTATGGTCCAAATTTTCTCTAACTATTCTCTCATTTTTTATGCTTTAAAAGTGGTTTAAAACAAGGTATCTAACTCAGGGTAATATACCAATTTAGAAACATCTTTTGTGTTGCCAACATACGCTTTACCTCGTAATTTAGCCACTGTATGTGAAGTTAGTTTATCTTCTGGAAAAGGCTGAACGAGTTGTTCAATCTTTTCCTTATCTAGGTTTATATCAATCCAAAGGTCTTCTTTTTCTTCTTCTAAAATTACAGGCATTCGAGGCCCCTTTAATTTCGGGTTATTATGAATTTTTTCCAATAGCCTGTTAGCCTGAGTCGTGACTATGGTAAAACTATGCCATTGTCCACCCATTTTATTTTGCATAATCGTATACAACCCTGCAAGAGCCAATGGTTTCATATCTTTTCGATAAATGAAATATGGATAAGTTTTATTACCTAAATGATGATGCTCATAAAAACCATCAACATAAATGAGACACCTGTGATGTTCGGCCGAATTTTTAAACGCTGGTTTTTCAAAAATTGTTTCTCCTCTTGCATTTAAGGTTTTATTCCAAATTTGCTTTACATCTTCTTCATCACGCACCCAATCTGGAATCAAACCCCATGTAGCAACCAAAGGAAAGTCTGGATTTTCACTAGTATAAATAAACATTTCGGGGTGACTAAACCCTGAAGCATGATAGATTGGCAAATCTGTTAGTGGTACTAACTTTTCAATAATTTCTTCGACCGCTTGCAAATCCCCCTTGCGTTTTGCTCGTTTTAACTGAGATTCTAAAGATGCTTTTATATCGTAACACATAATTACAGTTACTTTATTCATTTAAAATATAACCACTACACCCTAACCACCACATTCATAAAGAATTAAAAGGTATCCAAAAAAATCTTAAAAAGATATTATTGGACTATAAACTTCAAATAATGATTTAAATTTAACCATCTTATATTAAAACGTTATGAAATGAAAACTATAAATTTTTTCCGAATAAAAAATTTGGTGATAACCATGTTAGGATTTGTTTTAGTTAACTGTACCGGCGACGACTGGCTTGATTTAAATCTGGATGGATGCGGCTTTTATTCATATATTGAGATAGCCGATAATTGTGATTGTTTAGCTAATCTTGAAACCAATTGCTCTACTACGATTTTTACACTTAAAGAAGAGGAATACCAACGTATAAAAAGTATTTTTGACGAAAGCGACCAAACTTGTATAGAAATCTCGGGAACAGATTTTAAAGGTGATAAATTTAGCGGTTTCGCACAAATCCCTTTTGTTGATTATTGCCACTCGTTTTTCTAATGTTTAAGCGTAAAGTGCCCTTTAAAAATTCTTCCATCTTCTAAAACTACACTAAACCAATAATCGTCTGCAGGAAGTAACATCCCATTAAAAGTTCCATCCCATCCTACTGATTCCGGTCGTAATTGTTTTAAAACCCGACCGTACCTGTCGTAAATCATAACATCACTTTTGGCTTGAAATTGACCATTTGCACCTTCTATTTTCCAAGTATCATGCAACCCATCGCCATTTGGAGTAAAATACTTTGGAAAACCAATAACCGAAACTTTTACTATACTTATTCCGCACCCTATTTTGTCTCTGATATAAACCGTATGAATTCCGGGTTTAACATTTTCAAAAACCGGATAATCTTGATATGTTTCAGCATCATTTAGAGCAAATTCATAAACTCCAAGCCCCAGTTTACTCGTGTTAATGGTTATAGAATTATTATTGGAAACATCTATTACCGAGACATCATTTATATCAATTATGGCCTGCTGCGATTTTTTCACAATTATTTCGCTGGTTCTTGAACACTGTAAACCACTTGTATTTGATATTGTTAAAAAATAAGTCCCTGGCTCTGTTACCGTTATTGTTGGTTCACTTGAGATTAAAGAACCGTCTTCATGAGTCCATTGGTAATCATATCCTTCATTCGCATTAAGCTCTTCAGGATCTAAAAGCAAAGCAAACGTAGAACTAGATGAGCAAACTATTTGGGGAGATTCCAAAATATACTCTGGAGGAGACTCTACTTCTAACACCAAATATTTACCAAGCCCTATACAATTATTGTTTATTTTATTCTCTACTCTAACATAAATTTCCTCTCTGTAAGGATGCGCTTCATTTTGATAATTGATAAAATCTGTAATCGGATTCACTTCAGATAGCGCGTCAAGCTCACTTCTATAAAAACTTATATCTACGTCGTTTCCTTGGGGCAGAAGCATTCTTATTTCATCCAAAACCGGACTTAAATTAAAAGTTGCAATTCCATCGTACCCTGTTCCATCCAAAACATCATCACAAACGCGTAATTCCTTCAAAAACGTATCCGGAATTTGAGAGGTTGTAACAATTAAATTAACTTGTGTAAGACCGTAACATTGATATTGATTTTCGACCCTAGCCCACACCACATCAGCTCCAACAACCTGATTCAAATATGCCGTGGCAGATATTATGGAGTTTATACCTAAGACTGCTTCATCCTGAGTTTCATAAAAAGAAATTATTTCATCTGTTTGATTTGGTAAAATCTTATCTATGACTTGATTCAAATTAAAGAAACTAATGCCATCTAAATCCTTATCGCATTGCACCAATTCGACATTAGAAGTCACATTCGGAGGTTGATAAATCTCAACAGAAAGTATCAATTCTACCTGTTTTGAATCTATAGTTGCCAAAGCTTTAACTTCATAGATACCTGAGCCAGAAAATACATGTGTAGGATTTAACTCTGCCGACGTATTTTCATCTCCCGAATTTGCATCTCCAAAATCCCAAGTTATCGCATCCACACTTCCTTTTAAATAAAAATTTGTATCCGTGCCAAAACAACCTCCAGAGTAACTTATAAAAATGGTATTATCAATAGCATGTATATATTGCGGTAAACCAGCTTCACTTCGTTTTCCTTCTAATGAAAAACCTACTCTTTCAAAATTACAACCTATGCCTTTAACATTAGGATTATGAATAACCGACAAATATTCTGTATCTACATTTGCCGCATAAATTTTACGATCTGGAGCCAACTGTAATGCTGTAAGTTGCGTTTCATATTGATTCAAGGAATTATCAAAAACCAGAGTTTTGCTTTCATTAATTGCCGTTATATTCTGTTCTGTAATATCATATTGGTAAATATCTCCAAACCATAAAAAATTCTTGTAGGTCACATATAACAGATTGCTATCAGGCGAAAACTCGACACCATACGATTCCAAATCCAACATTACGGTGTTTGAAACTGTTCCCGTGTAGATATCGAAATCGCATAAAAAAGTACCCGAAGCAACTCCCGAAATTGCCATTTTTTCTCCATTGGGTGAAAACTTGATACAGTAACTTCCGGTATAATTATTCGCACCACTCAAATTACTTACCACTGGTGAGGCATTAACCCCATCTGTAGAAACATTAAAAGCAAGTACTTTATTTGAATTATACGCTTTTGTTACGACCCAAACCTGATTCGCGTTTACATTTATCAATGCAGATAAACCTTCAAAAGCCGTTTTTGCTAACGGAATATTTTTATTCTCAGTCACAGCTCCCAAACCATTATCCAGTGTCATATCTACTTCCGAATATTCGAGTCCATATCGGTCAGATTCAATAGCATCTGTTGTAAATATGTAATACTCGTTAGGGAACCCTGGCTTAGGAATTATAATAGCCGAATTGGCACTGGATTCATGCCCATGTAACCCCGTACCATTCAACATAATTTTATGATTTTTGTTCCATACCGTTCTTCCATCGGTATAAAAAAGTACCGCGCCATTTTGCGAACAAATCGTTGCACAACCCTCTCCAGTTACTAATCTACTATCAAATAAAGCCACAGGTCTCCCATCGTTAAAATCGACACCTGCCTGATTTCCAAAATACCAAATATTACCCTCTCCCTGACCGTGAATAAGATTCAGGAATAAAAGAAAACCAATAAGAAGTTTTATTTTAAAACAACCACTCATAACCTTTTTAGCAATTTTTTTAGGTTGGATTAGGTAAGAAACGGGTTATTGAAGATACGAAAAAAAGACGCATTATTGATAAACCTAGAAACAATAAACGTTGTCGCCGTTGATAAGGTTATTAAATTAAATAATCGATGAAAGCCTTTCATTGGAGGACTATTTAACCCATTTATAACAGACAATAACCTAATTCGTTTATAATTGGAATACACCACAAAACAAAAGGATGTTCTTTTTAGTTAAGAAACCAAGCTTTTAAATTGTATTCTCAATAATTACAAATGACGGAATTATTTAAAATACTATTATTCTACATGGCCTTTCTAATCCTATTCTGCGCAATAGGAACAGGACTTTCAATAATAATCTCTAAATGGACAAATAATCCTTTTAAAATAATATTTGAGAACGTAATCAAACCTGTAATAATAGCTTCGCCTATATTCATTTACCTATGTTTACCCAAAAAGCTTAGAAAGAGATTTAAAATTTGGAAAGGTTTGCTTTAAAAACAAAAAAGCATCCCGATTTTCTGTTAAGAAAAAAGGAAAGCCTTTCATTGGAACACCAAATAATTTTGGTTTTCACTACTACTCCCAACGAATGTTGGGAACAACACAACTTCTTTATATTGCCAAAAAAAGCCCTAATCTCTTAGAGCTTCTGCAATCTTGCGGTCTGGACGGGACTCGAACCCGCGACCTTCGCCGTGACAGGGCGACATTCTAACCAACTGAACTACCAGACCGTTGCTGTATTGCGGTTGCAAATATACACTCCTTTTTATTTACCACAAACAATTTTTTAATTTTTTTTAAAAAAATCTGCTAAGCGAATTTTTTACGTTCCACCAAATACGTTAAAAGCACTTGGTTGAAATCGTTATTAACATCTACTTCAACATATTTTATATTATATTTCAAACAATTATACTGAACTTCCTTAAAAAATGAAGATACAGCTTCGTTGTAATTATTTTTTATGGTGTCGGCGTACAGATTAATAAACTCACCTGTTTCAACATCTACGAAGCGCTTTGGTTTATTATCAAAATTAAAAAGTAACTCTTTTTGCTTATCGAAAACATGAAACAAAATTACTTCGTGTTTATTATATTTTAAATGACGAAGTGCTTCAAATAACTTTGAAGGATTCTCGGCGGCCTGTAACATATCGGTAAATAGAAATATTAAGGATCGTCTGTGAATCTTTTCGGCTATTTGATGTAAAAAGGTGTAAGTATCGGTAGTTCTTTTTATCGGTTTATTTATTACTACATCAGATAATTGGTTCAATAACATTTGGTGATGTCGCTCACTGCCCTTTTCTGGCGCATAATAATCGTAAGCATCACTATAAATACTTAAACCTACTGCATCGCGTTGCTTTTTTAATATTTCCATTAAAGCAGCCGATGCTAAAGCCGAATATGCTATTTTATTTAAATTATTTATAGAAAATTTAGACATGTTAGGATAATGCATAGAACTACTATTATCCAAAATGATATGACATCTTAAATTTGTTTCGTCGTCGTAACGTTTGGTATATAATTTATCGGTTTTAGCATAAAGTTTCCAATCGATGTGTCGGGTACTTTCTCCCTGATTATAAATTTTATGTTCTGCAAACTCTGCGGAAAATCCATGAAACGGACTTTTATGCATTCCGGCAATAAACCCTTCAACAACCTGCTTCGCCAGCAATTCCAGGTTTTTAAAACCATCTGCTTTATTAAGTTCGTTTTGTAAATTCATATGCTTTTTATGCTTTCTTTAGAAAAGATAGACCTAAAATAAAAAAGGTTTGCCATTAACAGCAAACCTTTTTAAATAATCTTTATATTTTTCAGACTATAAAAGCGAATCAATCGCTTCAGTGTAAGCGTTTTTAGGCGCTACACCAACTTGTCTTCCTACTACTTCTCCGTTTTGAAAAACCAATACAGTTGGAATATTACGTACCCCATATTTAGCAGCAAATTCTTGGTTAGCATCAACATCTACTTTTCCTACTACCGCTTTCCCTTCGTACTCTTCACTAATTTGTTCGATGATTGGTCCAACCATTCTACAAGGTCCACACCAAGCAGCCCAAAAATCAACCATAACTGGTTTATCACTTTTTAATACCGTTTCTTCAAACGTTGCATCTGTTATTTCTAATGCCATAATATTTATGTTTTAATTGTAATACTTTTTAATTGTACAAAATTAGTCAAAAAAACTCCTAAAGCTTACAAAGTAACAATTTGTTTTATTTATAATTGAATTGTTTAAGCTTATTTTAAGATTTTTTTAGAACACATAAACAGCAACGAATTAAAATCGTACAAAAAAGCTTTGGTAGGTAACGAAGATTTTAGTCTAATATATAATTATGTTGGAAACTTAATGAGGTCTTTTTCTTCCAATGGTTATTTCGGTAACAACACCTTCAGCATCAGTTTTTGTTGCGATATTATCACAAGTCCCATCGCCGTAATCTACGGTAACAGCACCTTCTGAGGTTGTATAGGTTTTAGCACCTGAAGCTATAAATCTACAATCGGCCAGTTTAACAAGTGGTTTGGTAATTTCAACTGTAAATGTAGCTCCTGTGGCATCTGTAAAAGTTGAAGAACCTGTTATGGTTTTTTCGTCGTCAAAACAAGAAAAAGTATCTCCTCCTGCGGTAATTTCAACAGTTTTTGAACCAACTTTAGTGAATGTACCTTCATCGGTAACTATACTAATATCGGAGGTACTATTAAATTCCGGATTTCCGTTATCGTTTTCAGATATATAACTAAAGGCTCGCGTTCCATTAACAACATAACCGTTAACAGTTAAATCTTGAAATGTTATGGTTTTATCTTTTGCTAAATCGGTGAGTGAACGTACTTTAATAATGGTTCCGGAAATGATATTTCCGTTATGGTCTTCGCATCCACCGTTAAATACAATGGTTGTTGTAACAACATTATCGATAATTTCAATTGAAAAGTCGACACAATCGTTAAAAAACTCAGATTCTCCACGATGAGATTCCTTACTAAATTCACTTGTTTTAGACGCTAATGAAATGCCGAATGAAGCATCCGAATACAGGGTAATATCATCTAAAACCGATTCTACATCTTCAATAATAATTGCAGAATTAACACTTTCTAAAGTCGAAAGGTTTTCTTCTGGAGTTACATCTTCGTTGTTACAGGCAACGACACCTAAGCACGCTAGTGCAAACAAAATTTTTACTGTTTTCATAATAGACATTTTTGTTAAGTATAACACCAAAGGGTGATATATATTATAACAGTCTTGAAATAAAATTTCCTACCATGAATTGTAAAAAAACCTGTTTAATTTAATTTAAATTTTACGTGCTCACTTTCAAGTTCGCTAATCAATTCCTGACATACTTTTATTTTTTGCCGGCGACTTAACATATTAAGTTTTATTTTTTCGACGTTATCGTAAACAACAAAATTTAACGACTGATTCCCCGGATGCATATCAATGAGCTCTTTAAGCCTTAAAATTTTACTTTCTTTTAGATCCTCGATTGCCAATTGTATGGATAGTTTTTTAGCATAACTCTCCATGACATCGTGTAACAACTGAAAATTATTAAACTGCAAACGTGGATCGCTTCGCTTCCCGGTATCTTTATTGATCCAGCCTTCGCGAACAAAAGTTTTTACAAACACAAAATTGTTATGCATTAAAAAGTGCCTGAATTTTAAATATTCTTCCCCAAAAATCCTGAATTCGAAACTATCGTTATAGTCCTCAATGGTAAACATGGCCCAGCCTTTTCCTTGTTTACTAACGCGGTGTTGCACATCGGTAACTACGCCACCAAAAACCAATTCGCGATTTACATAAGGTTCCAGCGTATTAAAGAAACTTAAATTGGCATTACAAAACGTTCGCAGTTCTATTTTGAAATCGTCAAGCGGATGACCCGATATATAAATACCAACGACCTCCCGTTCTTTGGCTAGTTTTTCCATGGTTCCCCATTCTTCACATGGCGGTACCTGAGGCTCTTCAATTTGAACTTCGCTCGCTTCACCAAACAAACTTACTTGAGCCGAATTTTCATTTTCCTGATGTTTATTTCCGTATTTAATGGCCTTTTCCAAGAAAGTGATACCATCGCCTTCATCATGAAAATATTGTGCCCTATGGGTATTTCCAAAACAGTCGAAACCTCCTGCCAGGGCTAAGTTTTCAAAAGCTTTTTTATTGGCAGCTCGCAAGTCGATGCGTTTCGCAAAATCAAAAATAGATTTATAATGTCCGTCTTTTTTACGATTTTCAACAATAGTCATTACCGCGCCATGTCCAACACCTTTAATGGCTCCCATACCAAAGCGCACCGCATTGTCTTTATTTACTGAGAATTTATAAAACGATTCGTTAACATCGGGACCAAGCACATCCAGCTTCATACGCTTACACTCTTCCATAAAAAAGGTTACCTGCTTAATATCGTTCATGTTATTAGACAGTACCGCCGCCATGTATTCAGCTGGGTAATGCGCTTTTAAATACGCTGTTTGGTAAGCAATCCAGGCATAACAGGTGGAATGCGATTTATTGAAGGCGTAACTCGCAAAAGCTTCCCAGTCTTTCCATACTTTTTCGAGAACCTTAGCATCGTGACCATTAGCACTCGCCTGATCGATAAACTTAGGTTTCATTTTATCAAGTACGGCAATTTGTTTTTTACCCATCGCCTTACGCAATACGTCGGCCTCACCTTTAGTAAACCCTGCTAACTTTTGCGACAGCAACATTACCTGCTCTTGATATACCGTAATACCATAGGTTTCTTGAAGATACTCTTCCATGGCAGGTAAATCGTACTCAATCTCCTCGTCACCGTGTTTTCTGCGAACGAAAGACGGAATATATTCCATGGGTCCCGGACGATACAAGGCATTCATGGCAATTAAATCTTCGAATACCGTTGGCTTTAAATCGCGAAGGTGTTTTTGCATACCGGGCGATTCGTATTGGAACACCCCTACCGTTTCTCCACGTTGGAATAATGCATAGGTTTCTTCATCATCTAACGGAAAAGTCTCAGGGTCTAATTGAATACCGTGCTTTGCTTTTACAATCTTAACCGTATCTTTAATCAAGGTTAAAGTTTTTAACCCCAGGAAATCCATTTTTAGTAGCCCAGCTTCCTCTACTACCGAGTTGTCGAACTGCGTTACATATAAATCGGAATCTTTGGCTACCGAAACTGGAACGAACTTGGTAATATCGTCGGGCGTGATGATAACCCCACAGGCGTGAATACCCGTATTACGCACCGAACCTTCCAAGACTTTCGCCAGATTAACCGTTTCGGAATCGAGACCTTCGCCATCGGCAATATTTAAAAGCTCATTTACTTTTTCAAGCTCTTCGGCACGGAATTTATCGGCTAGGCCTTTTTCATCTAAAGCGAAAATTTTATTCAGCTTAGACATATTCGGAATTAGCTTCGCAATGCGATCGGCATCAAACAAAGGTAAATCGAGAACACGAGCCGTATCTCTAATCGACGACTTTGCCGCCATGGTTCCGTAGGTAATAATCTGAGCCACTTGATTGGCACCATATTTTTGAATTACATAATCCATCACCCGGCTTCGACCTTCATCATCAAAATCGATATCGATATCGGGCATACTAATACGATCTGGATTAAGAAAACGCTCAAAAAGCAAATCGTACTTCATGGGGTCTATATTGGTAATCCATAAACAATATGCCACTACCGAACCTGCTGCCGATCCACGCCCCGGCCCCACCGACACATCCATATTTCGGGCCTCACGAATAAAATCTTCTACAATTAAGAAATATCCTGGATACCCTGTATTTTCAATAACCGACAATTCGAAATCTAGACGCTCGGTTACTTCTTCACTCAATGGTTCGCCGTAACGCTTTTTAGCGCCTTCGTACGTTAAATGACGTAAATACGCGTTTTCTCCGCGTTTTCCGCCATCAACTAAATCTTCTTCATGTTTAAATTCGTCTGGAATACCGAAAGCCGGAAGTAAAACATCTCGTGCCAATTCAAAAGGCTCCACTTTATCAATAACCTCTTGAATATTACTTATAGCATCAGGCACGTCTTTAAATAAAGTCTTCATCTCTTCTGAAGACTTAAAATAATATTCTTGATTAGGCAGACCGTAACGATAACCACGACCACGGCCAATAGGGGTTGCCTGCTTTTCACCATCCTTTACACACAATAAAATGTCGTGTGCATTGGCATCATCCTTTTCGCAATAATACGTATTATTAGTAGCGATAAGCTTCACATCATGCTTTTTTGCAAAATCAATTAAAACCGTGTTCACACGATTTTCATCTTCCTGATTATGCCGCATAATTTCGATATACAAATCATCGCCAAACTGTTCCTTCCACCACAATAAAGCCTCTTCGGCCTGATTTTCGCCTATATTTAACACCTTACTCGGCACCTCACCGTAAAGGTTACCCGTAAGCACAATAATATCTTCTTTATACTGTTCAATAAGTTTTTTATCGATACGCGGCACATAGTAAAACCCATCGACAAACGCATGCGACGACAGTTTCGCCATATTATGGTAGCCATTTTTATTTTTAGCTAACAATACGACTTGATAACCGTTATCCTTTCTGGTTTTATCTTTATGATCTTCGCAAACAAAAAATTCGCAACCAATAATTGGTTTTATTTCTTTTACTTCAGTGTCTTCGCCATTCTCAAGAGCTTCGGCTATTTTAGCTTTAGCTGCTTTATTATGTGCACTTACCGCTTTTACAAAGTGAAAAGCGCCCATCATATTACCATGATCGGTTAATGCCACAGCTGGCATATTATGTTTGGCTGCCGCCGAAACCAGCGCCGAAACACTGATCGTAGATTGTAATATTGAAAACTGCGAGTGATTGTGCAGATGAGCAAATTCCACTTCCTTTAATTCGGAAATGTTTTGTTTTATTTCTTCCGAAGAAATCTGCGTGCCTTCAGCCTTTTTTAAACGCTCACGAATTTTAGCACTTTCCTGCTTAAGGTTAATATGCTTTAATCCAATAAGATCAATTTCCTTAGGATTAGCTTCCTTAAAATTCTGAAAGTAGTCTTCTTCAACATCGAGAGCTTCCTTGGTAAATTCTTCTAAACGAATTAACTCCAGAAAACAACGTGTCGTTGCCTCCACATCGGCTGTGGCATTATGCGCTTCGGCAAAAGGTTCGTTAAATAAATATTCGTGTAATTCGGTTAATGTTGGTAATTTGAATTTACCACCACGGCCACCAGGAATTTTACATAATTCGGCAGTATGTTCTGTACAGGTGTCTAAAACCGGAAGTTCTTGCAACATATTAGCCATCTCGCCACGAACAAATTCGGCTCCCATAATATTCAAATCGAACTTTACGTTTTGTCCGACTATAAATTTGGTTTTACCAAGCACCTCGTTAAACTTTTCTAAAACCTCAACTAAGGGTACACCTTGCTCCTGAGCCAGTTCTGTTGAAATACCATGTATTTTTTCAGCATCATACGGAATATTAAATCCTTCGGGTTGCACCAAATAATCTTGATGATCGATACAGTTACCCATAGCATCGTGCAACTGCCATGCAATTTGTATACAACGTGGCCAATTGTCGGTATCTGTTATGGGAGCATCCCATCGTTTAGGTAAACCTGTAGTTTCTGTATCGAAAATTAAGTACATAAATATCTGTCTATCTGTTGATTTAGTTATACGATGTAACGTATAAATGGAGTGTATAAAAATACACAGAAAATAAAATTCTATGAAGTAAAGTTATAAAGACTTTTAAACAAAAATCAGCTAAAACTTATTTAATAAATTTACATTTGAATACACTTAAATTAAACCCTATTTTTGAATTAAACCCCTAACCATGAAACTTTTTATTAGCCTGATTTTTGCGATCTCATTTGCGCCTTTAGCACTCTGCCAAAATATAGATATGTATTTAGGCACTTTTACCGATGGTGACAGCAAAGGCATTTACAAACTACAATTTGACACCATACAAGGGACTTTAAGTAATTTAAAACTCATTGCTAAGGCCGAAAGCCCATCGTTTTTAGCATTTTCACCAGATAGAAAATTTTTATATGCTACTTGCCGAGACTCAAACGGCATCATCTCAGCTTATAAAATAAAAGATAACGATAGTTTAGAACTTATAAATTCTGTTGATAGTCATGGAGCAAGCCCTTGCCATGTCGCTATTAATGACAGAGGAAACAAACTTGCTGTGTCTAATTATACAGGTGGAACCATGGCTTTATTTGATATAAACTCAGACGGAAGTCTTACCGAAGCTTTACAAGTATTCAAACAAAGTACTGATATAGAACCTTCTCATGCCCATTCAGCCCATTTTATTAACAATGATTTATTTGTAGCCGACTTAGGAAGAAATTCGGTATTTCAATATGAAAAAAGCGATGTAAGCGATGGCTACAAACTAAAAACAGAATCAATCGTTTCCATGCAAACAGGAGCAGGGCCTCGTCATTTCACCTTTACAAAAGACCACAAATTCTTTTATATAATCAATGAACTTAACAGCAGTGTTACTGTTGCCAAAAACACCAAAGATGGCTTTAAACTCATTGAACACCAATCTACCCTTGATGACGAATTTAAAGGCGAGAGTTATTGTGCGGATATTCATTTAAGTCCAAACGAACAGTATTTATACGGCTCCAACCGAGGTGAAAATTCGATTGTAGTTTTTAAAAGGCAACTCCATAATGGTAGACTTAAAAAAATTCAGACCATATCCGTTGAAGGCGACTGGCCCAGAAACTTCTCTATAGACCCCACGGGAAACTTTTTACTGGTTGGCAACAGAAGAACCAACAACATAAGTGTTTTTTCAATCAACAAAAGAAACGGCAAGCTAAAGTTTTTAAATAGCTTTAACGCTCCGAGCCCTGTTTGTTTATTATTCTAAAAACACACTGAAAAACAACAGTTTAAAAAACACCTTTTAGTATTGGAATTTAAAAAAATGTAGTATCTTTGCACCCTCATTAATAACCGAGGTCGAGAACCTCAAATAATTAATTATTATGCCTGTAAAAATTAGATTACAAAGACACGGTAAAAAAGGAAAACCATTTTACTGGATCGTAGCCGCTGATTCGCGTGCAAAAAGAGATGGTAGATACTTAGAAAAATTAGGAATCTACAATCCAAACACTAACCCAGCAACAATCGAGTTAAATGTTGACGGTGCTGTAACTTGGTTACAAAATGGTGCACAACCAACCGATACTGCTAAAGCTATTTTATCTTATAAAGGTGCTTTACTAAAAAACCATTTAGCTGGCGGTGTTAGAAAAGGTGCTCTTACCGAAGAGCAAGCTGAAGCAAAATTCCAAGAATGGGTTGAAGCTAAAGCTGCAAAAGTTGGTTCTAAAACTGAAGGATTAGCCAAAGCTGAAGCTGAAGCTAAAGCTAAAGCATTAGAAGCTGAAAAAGCTGTAAACGAAGCACGTATTGCTGCTCAAGCTCCTGTAGTTGAAGAAACTGAAGCGCCTGCTGAAGAAGTAGAAGCTTCAAACGAAGAAGAATAAAAAACTATTTTTTTATACTTTTAAAACTCCGATAGCTTCTATCGGAGTTTTTTATGCAAAAAGCTTTACCTTTTTTGCGAGATGCCGAGTGTTCTAGGCAGATATTAAACTTGAACCCATATTAAAATCCTGAATAACATTCAGGAGGACAAAAACTAATTGTCATGAAAAAAGAAGACTGCTTTTATTTAGGTAAAATTGTAAAAAAATACAGTTTCAAAGGAGAATTACTCATAAAATTAGATACCGACCAACCAGAATTATATTCGGATCTAGATGCTATGTTTCTAGACATAAACCATACATTAATTCCGTTCTTCATCGAATCTTCTCAGCTTCATAAATCGGATTTATTAAGAATTCGGTTTGAAGATGTTGAAACTGAAGCCGACGCCGAAGCACTGATAAAAACCGAAGTGTATTTACCTTTAGACCTTTTACCAAAGCTAGAAGGCAATAAATTTTATTTTCATGAGGTTATTGGGTTTACTATAGAAGACAAAAATTACGGAACTGTCGGTAAAATTGTTTCTATTAACGATTCTACAGCGCAATCCCTTTTCGAAATAGAGAGTAATGGGAAAGACGTTTTAATTCCAATGAATGATGAATTTATTGTAAAAGTGGATAGAGACAATAAAACCATTATTGTAGAAACCCCTGAAGGTTTAATAGACTTATATCTTTAATCTATTTTTATTTACCCCATAAAAAAAGCGAGACTTTAACGAGTCTCGCTTTTTTTTATATGTTTTTTGTCCTTAGTAAGCCAAATCTAATTCACGTGTTAATGCCTGAATTGAACTTTGAATATCGTCACGCTGTTTTTCTAATAATTTACAGGTCGACAAGTCTAAATTAGGCTCCATTAACAATTGATTATACATATCGACACTTTCTAGCTTTAATCTATAAATTTCACTTAACAATCCGGTTTCATCTTTAAACGCGACTAAGTTTCTAAAATTTCTCCAGATTTCATAAAAATTAGAACTTAATCCCGCTGGCTGATCACTTTTCTCTTCAATTATATCCATTTCGGCCTTAAGATCAAGTGAAAACTTTTGACGCTCCTCACTACGTTCTTTAAAAAAACGTTTTAAATCTTCGTTATCGATCGCTTCCATCGCTTCTAGATATACCTTTTCAACACCATCGTTAAAAACTAAAAGCTCCTTGACTTTATAAAATATTCTACCTGCATTCATACTAAAATCTTTTTCTTTTTCATTTTTTTAGAGCGATTAAAGAAAATCGTTCCATACTATTCATAACGTACAAAATTACGACTTATTAAAAAACAGCTTATTTTTTTAACACAGTTTAGTATTTTTGCGTGCATTTTATCGATAATTCAATGCGCTCTTTTATTTTTTTTAACAATTTCAACATGTCAAATAAACCATTCCAATTTAAAGAGTTCACTATTAATCAAGATCGCTGCGCCATGAAAGTGGGCACCGACGGCGTGCTTTTAGGTGCTTGGGCTCCTGTTGAAAAACATCCTTTTTCAATATTAGATATTGGTGCTGGCACAGGAATTATTGCGCTTATGTTAGCTCAGCGAAGCCATGCAGAACTCATTGATGCCCTTGAAATTGATGATGACGCTTATGAGCAATGTGTTGATAATTTTGAACAATCACCCTGGGGAGACCGCCTGTTTTGTTATCATGCTTCGTTAGAGGAATTTGCCGAAGAAATAGACGATAAATACGATTTAATAGTTTCTAACCCGCCATTTTATTCTGAAGATTATAAATCGGATAACGAACAACGGGATTTAGCAAGATTCAGCGATGCCATGCCATTTCAGCATTTAATTGAAAGTGTATCGAAACTACTATCTGAAACAGGTAAATTTTGCGTTGTTATTCCTTATAAAGAAGAAAACAGTTTCATCGATCTGGCCTCAAAAGTAAACTTACATCCAAAAAAAATATTGCATGTAAAAGGCACAGCTAATTCAGCAATTAAACGTAGCCTTTTGAATTTCTCTTTCGGCGAAAGTATAGCTGAACCTATCGAAAAATCTGAATTGATTATTGAAACACAACGCCACCAATATACCGAAGATTATATCAATCTTACGAAAGATTTCTATTTAAAGATGTAGCTTATTCAAGGCCAGAAAACACCTCAACTCCATTTAATTCGTTGGTCAACCTATTTATCCCTTTCGGTGTAAGTTTCGTTTTCCATACGTATAATTTTTTAAGTGCTGGCAACCTTTTAATACTTTCAATACCCGCATCAGTTATCGCATCTCCATATACGTTAAGATACTCAAGATGCTTTAAGGATTCTAAGGCTTTTAACCCTTCATCATCCAAGTTTGTATTCTGAATTTTTAACTGTGTAAGATTTTCAAATTGACCCAATTTAGACACTACCTGTGGTGACAAATCTATATTTGAAAAATTTATCCAGATGATATTAGACCTTGCATGTAATAGTTGATTCATCTTTTCTTCAGAAATGGGTTCAGGGTTATACACCGAATAACTAACCTCTAGTAAGTTACTATTATTAGCAACGGTTTTTATTTTGAAACCTGCTGCTCTTATGTCTTCAATAATTTTATTATCGATTTCAGCCAAATCTAAACTTTCTACAAAAGACTTTTTTAACCCGATACCTACCGTTTGCAAACTGGATTTAATTCTGTCGGTAAGGTTTAAATCGGTTAATTTCTTATCAAAACTTAAACCTTCATTTATCCACCATGCTACCAACTGTACTTCTTCCTTGGTAAGCGGCGTTCGGCCTTCGGTTGGCATAAATTCTTTATGTTCTGGATCTAGAGTTATACGCCTGAATAATTCGCTATTTTCAGCATCTCCAGCTACGAGTACAATGCCATTCTTTCCTCCTTTTAAAATATTTTCGGGCGTAGTAAGCAATAAGTCACCTTTAGATTTATCGGCGTTATGACACACATTACATTTGGCATCAAAAACTACACTTATAACATCCTGATATACTAATGCTGAATCTAAATTGGTAATACGTTTACGTTCAGGTTTCAATCCGGCTAACGTACGAATTGGAGTTGGTGCATATTCCAACAAATACGTAGAGCCATGTGTTAAATTACCTCCATTATGACCTGCAATAAACATAAGGCTCGTTACTGCAATTACAAAAAACAAATAGCTTCTTTTTACCCAGTAAACCTTACCTTGATAACGTTTTATAAAAAACAGCAGCAACGATATACATGTCATGGCAATAGCTGTCCACTTATGAATATTTAAAGTAGATTCGTTATATCCGCCACCAGATGCCAGCATTAATCCTAAAATTATGGCTACAATTCCTGATATAGCTCCTGCAAAATAAGCGTAAGAAATAGCAGGTTTTAATTCAACTTTTTGTTTTAATGAAACGATTTCAAACAATAGAGCCAAACTGATAAAACCAATAGGCAAATGGACTATCATGGCGTGAAATCTGCCGAAAAACTGATATAAATTAGATTCTAATAAAAAGGTCATTGAAAAATACAATTTACAGGCATTTTATAAATAACGTTTACGCCATTCATTCATCATATGTACATTAATTGCCCATTGGTCGGCTAATGGTTGTTTTGTATACGGCATACTCCACATATAGTTAGCAGGACCAAATTCGGTCGTCATGGTTAAAGGCTCCCCGGCTTGCTTTTTGTAATTAACTATGGTATCCCACCAGGCATAATGTGCATTAACCGCCCTTTGCCATTCAGGCGCACGGGGTTCACTAACTTGAGGCCCTTCTTCATGCCCAATTCTGGAATGCACATGCCCCACGCGCTTTAAGGCCTTTTCGACAGCTTGCTTTTGATCTGCTAACAAACTTTCGGATACGGCACACCAATGTGAAATATCTAATGTTAATTTTAGGTCGGGAACCACATCAATAAATTCCTCGCAAACATGTGCCGCATACAACATACGCCCACGGTGCGTTTCCTGATAAATTGGTATACCCGATTCTTTTGAAGCGTTTACCGCAAACTCTATAAGCAACTTTTTTTGCTGAAACGACAGGTAGTCTTTTCCGGCGTGGCAGTTAATAAATTCTGGTTTTTTAGAAATCACCTTCTGCAAGTTTTCAGCGTAACTCTTTTGATGCGCATCAAATGTATTTCCTCCACTACCTGCTAACACACCAAGTTTTAGGTTGTACTTATCTAAGGCCTCATATAAAGCATTTTCATCGACTTCATTTCTGGGAAACCATTCTTCAATACCATCGTAACCTTCCTTTTTAACTTGCTTACAATAATCGTCTATAGAACCTTTAAAACCCCATCTTGTGGCAAAAATGTTTAGAGAAAATCCTTCTTTAGCTTTTACATTATTAGATTCTGGCAAAGTCATACCATGAAGTAAAATACCTGCTCCAGCCGTACTTGCTGTTGTTAAAAACTGACGTCTTGTTTGTTTCATTGAGTTTGTTTAGATGAGTAAATCTTTTACCACATGCCCACTAACATCGGTAAGTCTAAAATCTCTTCCTTGGAAATTATAAGTAAATTTTTCGTGATTGATTCCTAATTGATTTAAAATCGTGGCCTGTAAATCGTGTACATGCACTTTATCTTTGATACCGTAATAACCAATTTCATCGGTTTCACCATAGGTAATCCCGCCTTTAATACCGCCGCCCGCCATCCAAATCGTATAGGCTTCGGTATGATGATCTCGACCGTAAAAGGGCATTTCGATACCACCACGATTTTCCCGCATTGGAGTTCTTCCAAACTCGCCACCCCATACCACTAGGGTATCTTCTAATAGTCCGCGTTGTTTCAGGTCTTTTATTAAAGCCGTCATAGGTTTATCAATTTGATCACACTTAGCCTGCAAACCTTCATTTAATGAACTTGCTTTATTGGTTCCATGCATATCCCAACCCCAATCGTAAAGCTGAACAAACCTAACGCCCTGTTCTACAAGACGTCGTGCCAACAAACAATTATTAGCAAATGATGCTTCTCCTTGTTTAGCGCCGTACATCTCGCGAATATAATCGGGTTCTTTTGAGATATCGGTAACTTCGGGTACAGAAAGTTGCATTTTAAACGCCATTTCGTATTGTGAAATACGCGACAACGTTTCGTCGTCATTAAATTCTTTGTATTCACTTTCATTAATATCATTAATCGCTTTCAACGATTTCTGACGAATATCACGGCTCATCCCATTTGGATTAGATACATATAAAATCGGATCTCCCGAATTTCGGCATTGTACCCCTTGATATTCTGAAGGCAAAAATCCACTACCCCAGGCATTTTTCCCGGCACTTGGGTTTTTACCTCCAGAAATCAACACCATATAGCCTGGTAAATTTTCATTTTCAGATCCTAGCCCATAGGTTACCCAAGCGCCTATACTTGGTCTTCCAGCTCTGGCACTTCCGGTTTGTACCAAAAGTTGTGCAGGCGCATGGTTAAATTGATCGGTATGCATCGATTTTACAATGGCTACATCATCAACAACTTCGCTAAAATGAGGCAGCAAACTTGACAAATAAGTTCCTGATTGCCCATATTTCTTAAAATTGAATTGTGGCCCCAACATTTTTGGTGTTCCCTGTATAAAGGCAAAACGTTTACCTTCTAAAAACGACTGCGGACAATCTAATCCATTTAGTTTTTGAAGCGTTGGTTTATAATCGAACATTTCAAGCTGCGATGGCGCTCCTGCCATATGTAAATAAATAACCCGCTTGGCTTTTGGTAAAAAATGCGGCAAATTTAATGGGTTAACATTTACTTGAGTATTATTGCTTCCAAACATATACTGAGGCCCCATTAAGGAAGCTAAGGCAATACCGCCTAAACCTGTAGTGCATTTTTTTAAAAAATGTCTTCTGGTTGTATATTCTAACTGTCTTTTTCTTGCTTCGTTAAATAAATCCATAGTATTAATTTTTAACGATAAATTCATCGAGATTCATCAAGGCATTTACCATAACTGTTAGCGATGCTAACTCTAAATTATCAGCATTTACCAAATTATAAGCTTCTTCTTTATGTTCTAAATAGTAGTTCTGCGTATCGTTTAATAAATTTAGTAACACCTTGCTTTTTTCAGAAGCAATTGGTTTTCCTACCACTTTTTGATAAGCAGTTTCAACTTTCTTTTTATCATCACCTTCCATACTTTCAATTTGTTTTGCCAAATTTGTCGCTGCTTCAAAATAAACAGGATCGTTTAATGTTACCAAAGCCTGTATTGGCGAATTGGTATTGATTCTTCTGGATAAACAAAATTCGCGTTCTGACGCATCAAAACTAATAAAGGAAGGATAAGGGCTTGATCGACGTAAATAGGTATAAACACCTCTTCTGTAAGCATCTTCACCTTCACTGGTATTCCAACTTTCGTTATTATAAACTACAGACCAAATACCTTCAGGCTGATAAGGCATTACACTTGGCCCATACATTTTGTCGCTTAACAAGCCTGAAACAGCCAAGGCCTGATCACGAATCTGCTCTGCTGAAAGCCTAACTCTAGGATGTCTAGCCAACCATTTATTCATTGGGTCTTTTTCTTTTGCTTCATTAGACACAACAGCACTTTGTTTGTATGTTGCCGACAATACGATGTTCTTTACCAAAGTTTTCATACTCCAGTTCCACTCGTGAGTAAATTTAAGTGCTAACCAATCTAATAATTCCGGGTGCGTAGGTTTTTCACCCAAAGTCCCAAAATCTTCTGAAGTTAATACAATTCCTCTTCCAAAAATATTGGCCCAAAAACGATTTACTATAACTCGTCCCGTTAAACAATTATCTTCGCTCACCAACCATTCTGCTAAATCTAATCGGTTTTTAAATTCTTTTTGATTTGTATTAAATAACTTTGGAATATCCGTTTGAACCGTATCTCCCAAAACTAGCCAATTTCCACGATCGAAAACCTGAGTTTGCCTACTAAAATCACCAGATTTATCGACCATAACTGGTGTTGAATGCACATAACGGGTATTTAACAGGGTATCTATTTTATTATAGATTTCATGGACTATTTCTTGATCTTCATCAACAATTTTTGGCCCCAATAAAAACCCATCCAAATAGAACATATAATCTTCAGAGCTACTATCTATCTCAAAAAACAAATCGGCTTTTTTAGCTGTAGTTTTAATCGACACGGGCTTATTCATAAAGCCTCGAGTTTTATTTAAAACTGTTTTTCCGATGATTGCACCATCAAGACTATCTTGTCTTACAATGAAGTTTGCCGTTTTATTGTTTCGTTGATTATAATTTATATAAATTCTATCGACATTACTCAGACTTACATTTTTTAGTTGAATGCTGGCTTCATTATAAACCATCATATAATCCTGATCGCCTCTATTATAATGTGTTGTATTTTGGGATTGATTAAAATCTTCTGGTCTGATTTTCGGCTCCTGAATTCGAACAAATTTCTCCCATTTATCTGCCTCGGTTTCCGAAGACACTTTTGAAATCCATTGTTTTACTGCTTCTAATTTTTCAGTGTTTAAACTATCGAAATCGCGATAAACTGGATAATCTCTGGGACCATCCCAATCTGAAGTATTATTAAAAAAGGCATACGAGGTGTAAAACTCTTCATGCCGAATCGGATCGTAAGGATGGCTATGACACTGTACACAGGACATGGTAGTCGATTGCCAGACTTCCCAAGTTGTATTCACCCGATCTATGGTTGAAGACACACGGTATTCTTCATTCTCTGTACCGCCTTCAGAATTGTTGAGTGTATTTCTATGAAAAGCCGTAGCGATATATTGATCTTCTGTTGGATTTGGAAGTAAATCTCCTGCTAATTGCTCTATAGTAAACTGATTAAAAGGCATGTCATCATTGAATGCTTTAATTACCCAATCCCGATATTTCCAGATTTCTCGTTTTCCATCCTTTTCATAGCCTCTCGAATCGGCATACCTTGCCAAATCCAGCCACATGCTTGCCCAATGTTCGCCATATTTAGGCGACTGCAATAAAGTATCAACCAAAGCCTCATAAGCCTGTTCCGAAGGATTTGAAACAAAAGCTTCAACTTGAGATTTAGTTGGAGGAATGCCTGTAATATCGAGATACAATCTCCGTACTAAATCGTAAGCATTAGCTTCTTCATTAGGGCTCAAATCATGGGATTCCATTTTATTAAATATAAAATAATCAATAGCACTGTTCCCCCAATCCATATCTTCTTGATCTACTTCAGGTAATTTTGGCGGTAAATAAGCCCAGTGTTCCTCCCATTCGGCACCTTGTTGAATCCATTTCTTTATGATTTCAATTTCCTTCTTCGATAAAGGATCAGATTCCAATGGCATTCGCAATTCCGGGTCCTTTTCTATGATTCTGGCAAACATTTCACTTTTTTCGGGATGACCTGGTAGGATACCAATTTTTCCGTTAGCCGTTTTACCCAAGGCATTTTCCCTAAACACAAGTCCGAAGCCTCCAGACTGTTTTACACCGCCATGACAACTAATACACTTTTTATTTAAAATGGGTCTTACTGAAGCATTAAAGTTTACTTTATCCTCTTTACAAGATGTAAAAAAGATAAGAATTAATAAAAAATAACAATAATGAGATTTCAAGTAATTTATATTTTAGATGTTGAACAATTTTAACAAATTATCATGAATTTAACATGTAAATTTCATTTAAAAACATGGAAATTTTTAATATTATCCAAGTAAAAGCCAAATATTGAATTAAATAATAATAATTTCTTAGAAATAACGTATTTTTATTACAGATTTTTCACAGCTAATTATTAAAAAAATTCAACCATGAAGCCCGATTTATTTGAAGCTCCCGATTATTATAATCTGGACAAATTACTGACAGAAGAACATAAATTGGTTAGAGCAGCAGCCAGGTCGTGGGTAAAACGAGAAGTATCTCCAATTATTGAAGACTACGCGCAAAAAGCAGAATTTCCGCAACAAATCATAAAGGGTTTAGCCGAAATAGGCGCTTTTGGCCCCTATATTCCCATGGAATACGGTGGAGCTGGTTTAGATCAGATTTCTTATGGCTTAATTATGCAGGAAATAGAACGTGGCGATTCTGGTATTCGCAGTACGGCTTCGGTACAATCCAGTTTGGTTATGTATCCTATTTGGAAATATGGCACCGAAGCGCAACGCCAAAAGTACTTACCAAAATTAGCTACTGGCGAATGGATAGGTTGCTTCGGGTTAACAGAACCCGATCATGGCAGTAACCCTGGGGGCATGGTTACGCATTTTAAAGATATGGGAGACCACTATTTATTGAATGGTGCTAAAATGTGGATTAGCAATGCCCCGTTTGCACAAATTGCAGTGGTATGGGCGAAAGACGAAAACAACCGTATTCACGGTTTAATTTTAGAACGCGGTATGGAAGGATTTTCTACTCCAGAAACCCATAATAAATGGTCTCTACGAGCCAGTGCAACAGGCGAACTTATTTTTGATAACGTTAAAATACCGAAAGAAAATATATTACCAAATAAGTCTGGCCTTGGCGCACCATTAGGATGTCTGGATTCTGCGCGATACGGCATTGCCTGGGGTGCAATTGGAGCGGCCATGGATTGCTACGATACTGCGCTCCGATACAGCAAAGAACGTATGCAATTCGGTAAACCCATAGGACAGTTCCAATTACAACAAAAAAAATTGGCAGAAATGATAACTGAAATCACGAAAGCCCAATTATTAACCTGGCGATTGGGGGTATTAAGAAACGATAATGAAGCCACCTCTGCACAAATTTCAATGGCCAAAAGGAACAATGTTGAAATGGCTATTAACATTGCGCGAGAAGCCAGACAAATACTAGGAGGCATGGGGATTACTGGAGAATATTCCATTATGCGTCATGCCATGAACCTAGAAAGCGTGATTACATATGAAGGCACACACGATATTCACCTTCTAATTACGGGACTGGATATTACAGGCTTGAACGCCTTCAAATAAACAACCCTTGCCTTTTTAGCTAAATAGTTTATAATTTCATTTCATTATCTTTACAATAAAGAATATATGAGACTGAAAACAAACGTACTCCTACTTGGGATTACCATGTTGTGTTCATTTTGCAGCTCAAATGACCGTCCTACGAATGTAGAGGACCAGGTTGTAGAGTCTACAGAAACCATACCGGAAAACACTCCTGAATTTTCAGAAATTAACATCATCTCTTTAGGAGACAGTTATACTATTGGAGCAAGTGTTTGCGCAACCTGCAGATTCCCCGAACAGTTAAAAGATAGCATAATTGAAACAACACAAGTGAAAGCGCTAAATTTAAAGGTTATTGCCAAAACAGGATGGACTACAAGCAATTTGTTAAACGTCATTGAACAGGAAGATATAGCAAATAACTACAACTTAGCTACGCTTCTTATAGGTGTTAACAATCAATATCAAAACTTAAACTTTTCAGTTTTTGAGAATGAATTTCCAATACTTGTAGATAAAGCTATTTCATTTGCGGGTGGTGTTAAACAAAAACTTTTGGTTATTTCAATTCCAGATTATGCATTTACGCCTTTTGGAAAAGGTAATACATCAATTTCAGTAGAAATTGATAAGTATAACAATTTCATAAAAAATTATTGTGAGCAAAATAACATCACTTACATTTATGTTACAGATATAACTAGAAAAGGACTTACAGAAACAAACCTTGTTGCCAATGATGGCTTGCACCCTTCATCACTAGCATATTCTAAATTTGTAGAACGCATACTTCCTGAGGCGCTAAAAAAATTAGGTTACAATATCAACTAATAATCTCTATATTAGCTAAAAGCCTTTTACAAACATGTTCTCTTCTAAAAAACGGTTCGATAACGCCTTTAAAACAGCTAAAGTTATCCATTTCGATAACAGCAGTAAATTCATTCTTTTTAGCGATTGCCATAGAGGCGACAATAGTTTTGCCGACGATTTTGCAAACAACCGTAATATATATTTCCACGCCTTAAAGCACTATTATACAGAAGGTTTTCATTATTGTGAATTAGGAGATGGTGATGAACTATGGGAAAACCTATCGTTCGAGCCCATTTTTGAAGCTCATAAAAATGTATACATGCTTATGAAAGACTTTCATAAACATGAACGTCTACACATGATTTGGGGAAACCACGATATGGTATATAAAAATCCTAATTATGTTAAAAAACATTTAGAGACCTACTTTGATCCTATTGAAGGCAAGGATGCCGCGTTATTTAAAAAATTAAAATACCACGAAGGACTAATTTTAAAACACAGGGATACGGGGCAAGAATTATTTTTAACCCATGGCCACCAGGCGGACACCTGGAATTATACCTTTTGGAAATGGAGCAGGTTTTTGGTAAGGATCCTCTGGAAACCTCTTAATGTTATGGGCATATCAGATCCAACTCGACCAGCCAAAAACAATAAGGAACTCATAAAAGTTGAGCGCCGAACAAAAAAATGGATTACTTCAAAAAACAATATTGTTACCATAGCAGGACATACACATCGCCCCAGATTTCCAGAACCAGGAGACATCCCGTTTTTTAATGATGGTAGTTGTGTGCACCCCAGGTGTATAACCGGCATTGAAATTGAAAATGGTGAAATTACCCTAATTAAATGGGTTATAGTTACAAATGAAGATGGGTTTCTTAAAATAGAACGTGTCATACTGGAAGGCCCTGAACAGCTTTCGCAATACAACTAGATAATAACCAGTAATTTACACTGTATTTCTTGCATCATTTTTAATTATTGTAACCTTAAAATCACTAACTTTTCTAGAATCACCAACCAATTATTTAAGATGAAACCTATAATTTTACTTCTTGCCGCAGTAAGCATGTTGGCTTATTCCTGCAATTCTCATTCAGAGAAAAAAACTTCTAAAGCTGAAGAAGACTTGGTAGAACAAGAACCACTAAATCCTATTCAACGAGGAGAGTACCTTGTAGATTTAGGGGGATGTCACCACTGCCATTCTCCAAAAATTATAACAGAACAAGGACCTATTCCAGATCCGAAACGACTATTATCAGGTCACCCTGCAGATGAAACTCTACCTCCATACGATAAAGAAACCGCGAAAGGCTATGCTCTTTTCTCTATGGGATTTACAGCTTTTACAGGGCCTTGGGGCACATCTTTTGCAGCAAACATTACTCCCGATGATAGTGGTATTGGCAGCTGGACTGCAGAACAATTTAAAAAATCTATTAAAGAAGGAAAATACAAAGGTCAAGATGGTGGTCGTTACCTACTACCCCCTATGCCTTGGCAGGATTTTGCTAAACTTACAGACGATGATCTTAATGCTATTTTTGCGTATTTAAAAAACTTAACTCCAATTGATAATGTGGTTCCTTCTGCAATACCACCTGCCATGTAAAATAATAACATAAAAAACGCTCCTTTTAAAGGAGCGTTTTTTATGTATCTAAGTTATTCTTCTATTCCGTTGGAATTCGCTCATCAATCATTTTTAAAGGCATGCCTTCCATAAGATTGAAAATATCAATTATACTTCTAAAAGCATCTTCTTCTTCCGATTGCTCATTAATAAACCATTGTAAAAAAACCTCGGTAATGAAGTCATCGTTTTTTCTAGCTGCCTTAAATATTTTATAAATTGATTGTGTAACACTAATTTCTTGCTCCAAACCTAATTCGAATATAGAAAGTAAACTTTCAAAATCGTTGTTTACTCCATTAACATTAGGTGATATAGCTGCACCACCATTATCGTTAATAAATTCAAAGATTTTCATTGCGTGCTCTCTTTCTTCTTCGGCTTGCTTATAAAAAAAAGCTTTACTATTTAACAATTCGCGCTGATCACACCAAGAAGCCATAGCTAAGTATGACGCCGATGCTTTCATTTCCATTGCTATTTGATTGTTAAGTAAATCCATCACATCTGGATGAATAGACATTTGTTTTCTAACTATTGTGTTCATAATTGCGCTTTTACACAAAGTTACAATAAAATAAGGGCACTATAGCGTTCTGACAAAATTTAAAAAAAGTCTAAATAAAGACTTTAAACTATGCTAAAATGAAATCTGGTGTCTCAAAGAAAACTGCAATTTCTTCTTTTAATTTAATCAATTGAGGTATTTCTAAGAAAAGTAGATGCTGCTTATCGGCAACGAAAAGTAAAACAAAATTCTCGTTATTAACAATAGCGTTAAGCGACTTATAAGTCGTTTTTGCGTTAATTTTTCGTCTTAGTTCGAGCATTTGCGGAAAACTTAATTGTATGGCCTTTGTAGGGGTATGTAAAACATATTTACAAAACCTAAGGTACTCAATATGGTAGCTATCGCTTGTTGTTTCAATTGTATTTTTCACGTCGACAAATATAGCTTTTATTTAGAATAATTTAAAATTAACTTTCTGGAGCTAATTCAACTTCCAAACCATCCATTTCTGGTGTCATTTGTATTTGACAACCTAAACGGCTATTATCTTTCACATCAAAAGCTTCAGATAGCATTGCTTCCTCATCATCACTCATTTCTGGTAAATCGGTATCGCTTATTACGTAACATTGGCATGAAGCACACATTGCCATACCTCCACAAACACCAATAGTACCTTCAGGAGCAAGTTCATAACTACGAACCACTTCCATTAAATTCATTGCCATATCGGTAGGCGCAACAACATCGTGCGTAACACCATCTCTATCTGTTATTTTTATGTTTATGTCGCTCATATTATTTGTCTTTTTGTAAAGGCATTAGAATATTTACGCAAATTTAATGCTTAAAATTTATTTACAATTCTTTTTCCTATCAATTTAATAGGAAAAAGAAAAAAATAAAGAATTCATAAAATTCTTTATTTTAACTATACCTTTAAAAAAATTTATGGGATTTAATTGAAATTTTTTCAGAACACCTACCTGTTAAATTTCAATATTTATAACTTTTTCAATCTGCGGCGCATGCTTTTTTATGGTCATTTCAACACCCGATTTTAAAGTCATTTGATTCACACTACAACCAACACAAGCACCCTGCAACTGTACCTTTACCAGTGTATTATTATCCTCTATAGACAATAAAGAAATATCGCCTCCATCACTTTGCAAAAACGGACGAATTTCTTCTAATGCTTTCTCGACATTAAGTCTTATTTCTTCTGCTGTCATTTATTTAGTTTTAACTGCTGAGCACCCAGCCATAGTTGTTATTTTAATTGCCTCTGTAGGTGGTAAATTATCATTTCGTTTTACAACCTCCTGAACCACATTTTGCGTAATTTTTTCAAAGGCTTTTTCTAAAGGTGTAGCTGTTTGAAGTGCTGCTGGACGCCCTACGTCTCCTGCTTCTCTAATGCTTTGAACTAAAGGCAATTCACCAATAAAAGGCACTTTTAAATCTTCGGCTAAGTTTTTTGCACCTTGCTTTCCAAAAATATAATATTTGTTATCTGGAAGTTCTTCAGGTGTAAAATAAGCCATGTTTTCTATAATTCCTAAAACTGGTACTTGAATACTATCCTGTTGAAACATTGCAACACCTTTTTTTGCATCGGCCAAGGCTATATTTTGTGGTGTACTAACCACTACGGCACCTGTAATTGGAAGGGATTGCATAATACTTAAATGAATATCCCCTGTTCCAGGAGGTAAATCAATTAATAAAAAGTCTAATTCACCCCAATGTGCATCAAAAATCATTTGATTTAATGCTTTTGCCGCCATTGGACCACGCCAAACAACAGCCTGATTAGGTTGTGTAAAAAAGCCAATTGACAACACTTTAACCCCATAATTCTCAATAGGTTTCATTTTCGACTTACCATCTACGGTTACCGCTAATGGTCGTCCCATTTCAACATCAAACATAATAGGAATCGAAGGTCCGTAAATATCGGCATCAAGTATACCTACATTGAATCCCATCTTTGATAACGTTACCGCTAAATTAGCCGTTACCGTAGATTTACCTACCCCTCCTTTACCTGAAGCCACTGCAATTATATTTTGAATTCCGGGAATTGGTTTTCCTTTTATCACATTTGCTTTTGGTTTTTCTGGCGCTTCAACTTTTAAGTTTACTTTAATTTTAGCTTTTTCGTATACCTTTTCATGAATGGTTTTTAAAATATCAACTTCGGTACGCTTTTTAGCTTGTAAACTTGGATTTTTTATAGTGATATCCACAATAACCTCATCGCCAAAAACCACAACATTTGTTACGGCTCCACTTTCTACCATGTTCTGTCCTTCTCCAGGTACGGTTATTGATTCTAACGCTTTAAGTATGTCTTTTTTGTTAAGCTTCATGCTCTATTTAGATTTATTCTAAGGGTACAAATATAAACATTAAAGATTGAACAAATCCTAAAATTTAGTTATTAGTTTAAGTTTAATAAATTTAGGAGAAAAATGGCATGATTTATGTGCATTTTTCATTGCTATTTAACTAAACATCAATGATTGGCAAACTTTTCATAGTAATATCTTACTTGTTATCTTACACAATATGTAACGGTCAAAGTAAACTTGAAAAGTCGCAAGAAAGTTTAAAAGAAGGCGATAATACTTTTCGAACGGAAAAGTCGCGAAATAGTAACACCGATGATACTAACTCTAGTGGTAATTTTTTCATCGATACATTTGGAAAATTAATTATTGATGCTTTCGCCTACACGGCTTATTCGATCTTAATTGAATCTCCTTTTGAATATGAAAACAAAAGCCATTTTGCTGCACTAACAAAACATCCATACCACCAAAAAAACAGAGGAAATTACACGTATATACCGGATGAAAGTTCAAATAGTTTTCGAACCTCTATTACTTCAACCTATATTTTTGAAAACTCTAAAATTCAAGGCAATCATTTAAACGTTAATCTTAGATTTTTAAACAGAATAGGCCTAGAAACGGATTATTTACAATTATGGGAAAATAGCACCAATTTTGGCAAACAGCATTTAGCGCTTTATTCCTTTACTGCTAAATATTACAGGGTAAGAACTGAACCATTTGACTTTTGGTGGGGGCTAGGAGCTACTTATGTTGATGGCAGCGTTAACGAATGGGGCTTTAATTACGGCTTGGGTTTCGAACTATTTATTTTACAACCAATTAGTTTTGATGGTGGTTTTCATCAAACTTGGGTAAACAATCAAAGCATAAATAAACTCAACGCTACATTAAATTACCATGTGACGCGTTTTACTGTTAGCAGTGGTTTTGAGCATCTAAAAATTGGCTCAGAAACCTTCTCAACCATACAACTTGGCTTGGGAATATCGTTTTAATGCTTTACTTGTTAACTACAACTCCTCTACAGGATTCCAGAATACCGATTTAAAATCTTTAATTTGATTATCAACTACTGTAATACCTTCATTCTCTAACAATTGCTGCATTAAATTAGTTCCTTCAAAATGATGCTTTCCAGTTAACAACCCTAAACTGTTTACAACCCGGTGTGCCGGCACATCTTTACCATGCGAATTATTCATGGCATACCCCACTAATCGAGAGCTTCTTGAAGCACCTAAATATTTAGCTATAGCACCATAACTTGTTACTCTTCCATACGGAATTTGCTTAACCACCTCGTAAACTTTATCGAAAAAACCTAAAGTGTTTTCTTTCATTCTACAACTCTTTAATAATATTTATTAAAGTGATGATAGATATAACTCCTGTAATGGTACCAATAAGGTAATTCATGCTTTTTTGAGAGGCAATAGTCTTGTCTTTTATTTTATCGAAGAAAAACATGTAAATATAAAGCATAACAAATGTCCCCATTGCCGTTCCTGTTACGTAAGTTAAAATAGTGGTTTGATCAAAACTCAACCAACCAATAGATGCCAAAGTAATGGTCATATAAGCTTGGTATGGAATAGGAAACACATTAATGACCGACATAAACATGCCTTGAAAAAACCGGCTACGTTTGCTTCTCATTTCTGGTTCTAAAACCTCTTTGGGTTTAGATTTTGCTATGAAAAGAAAATAAACAGTTATTAAAACAAAAATAACGAAGGCAACGCGTTGCAGAATATCGACAACCTCATTATGCTTTGTTAAATAACTAGCAAATACCGATGCTACATAAGTCTGTACTAAAACAACCACACAAACCCCTATCGAAAACATAATCCCTCTCGTATGTCCTTCTTTTAAACTTATTTTAGCCGCGGTCATGTTCAACAAACCAGGCGGAATTACCCCAACAAGCGATATAATTAACCCTAAAAAAAAGACCACCGTAATATTCACAACTACTTAATTTTAAATCGAATATACGTAATTGCTTTATTTTGCTCTAAATATTGCGATTCATAAAACGTTTGGATACTTGTTACTTCTTCTGGACTTCCCTCTTGCTTGTATACATTATGATTAGCATACAATACTTCATGTCCGGCACCATGAAGCAAACCTAATGTGTAACCATGCATAAATTCGCTATCGGTTTTTAAATTTACAACCCCATCTTCCTTTAAAATAATTTTATAACGAGCTAAAAATTCAGCATTAGTCATACGGTGTTTAGTTCGCTTGTATTTTATTTGAGGATCTGGAAATGTAATCCATATTTCATCGACTTCATTTTTACCAAAAGCATGATCTATTAACTCTATCTGGGTACGTAAAAAAGCAACATTCGGAATATTTTCTTCTATAGCCGTTTTTGCCCCTCTCCAAAAACGAGCGCCTTTTATATCGATACCAATAAAATTTTTATTCGGATATTTTTTGGCTAAAGCCACAGAATACTCACCCTTTCCACAACCCAGCTCCAATACTAAAGGGTTTTCATTTTTAAAAACCTTTTCGTTCCATTTACCTTTATTATCATAATCTTCATTAACCAATTGATCTCGTGTTGGTTGATATACATTGGAAAAAGTTTCATTCTCTCTAAAGCGCTTTAATTTATTCTTGCTTCCCACCTATAGTTTTAATTTAAATGATTATCTTTTATCCTCTAGTTAAGGACAAAATAAATATTTGGTAAAATTAAGGAAATATACGAAAGTGTATATATGCTTACCTTTGATTTTAATGAAAAAACGGATTTTAGTTGCACCCCTAAACTGGGGTTTAGGGCATGCTACTAGATGCATACCTATAATAAAGGCATTAATAGAAAATAATTTTGAACCTGTAATAGCCAGTGATGGCGTTGCGCTTTCTCTGTTAAAAAAGGAATTCCCTAATCTCAATCACATTGAACTTCCCGCGTATAACGTGACTTATGCGAGAAACGGAAAGTTTTTTAAATTAAAACTTTTAAAAGATTCACCAAGATTACTTCAAGCTATTTATAACGAAAAAAAAGCGATAGCAGGAATTATTGACAAATATGGTATTTCAGGTATCATTTCCGATAACCGACTCGGGGTTTATCATAAATCTGTGCCTTCTGTTTTTATTACCCACCAACTAAAAGTCTTAAGCGGAACCACGACCTGGCTGAGCACAAAAATGCATGAAAAATTCATTAAAAATTTCGTTGAGTGTTGGGTACCTGACACCAACAATTCGCTTAATTTAAGTGGCAAATTAGGTCATGTAGACACTTTTGGAATCCCAACGAAATATATTGGTCCTTTAAGTAGATTTGAAAACAAACCTTTACCCCATCGTTACGATTTAATGGTTTTATTATCGGGTCCTGAACCTCAGCGTACATTATTGGAAGACAAATTAATAACCGAACTAAAACATTATAAAGGAGACGTTGTCTTTGTTAAAGGGATTATACAACCTGAGCAAACAGTAGAACGTTGCAATAATTTTACCATTTATAATTTCATGACTTCCCAAATGTTGGAACAGACCATTAATGAAAGTACCATGGTAATTTCACGCTCCGGATATACTACCTTAATGGATTTAGCCAAATTAAATAAGAAAGCTTTTTTTATACCTACACCAGGACAGTTTGAACAGGAATATTTAGCAACGCGCTTATCTGAACAAACCATAGTACCTAGTTGCAAACAAGATCAATTCACTTTAAGTAAACTTGATATAATAGACCAATATAACGGGCTTTCAGCATTTGACTTCGAGGTTGATTTTAAGAAGCTATTCTACCTTTTCGAGGGTGAATGAAAACTCGCTTCCTACACCAAATTCACTTTCCACATAAATCTTTTCGTCGTGCGCTTCAATAATGTGTTTCACAATAGATAATCCAAGACCAGAACCACCTTCCTTACGTGAGCCGCTTTTATCTACACGATAAAAACGTTCAAAAAGTCGTGGCAAATGCATTTTAGCAATCCCCTCACCGTTATCTGTTACCCTTACAATTATTTTATTTTTAATCAGGTTTTCAATACTAATCTCTGTGGTACCTTTAATTCTACCGTACTTAATAGAATTTACCACCAAATTAGCCATAACTTGCTGAATACGTTCTTTATCCGCTCGAACCAAAATCGATTCATTATAGGCTCTATCAAAAGTAAGTGTAATTTTCTTTTTAGAAGCCTTCATTTCGAGCATGTCGAACACATTTTTTACCAGTTCTACAATATCGAAAACCTCAACATTTAAACTCAAATCACCAACCTCTAATTTGGTAATCATGTCTAAATCTTTTACAATATAACCTAATCGTTCTATCCCTTTACTGGCACGCTCTAAATACTTTTCACGTAATTCTTTATTATCCATAGCGCCATCTAATAAGGTTAATATATATCCTTGAACGGTGAAGAGTGGGGTTTTTAATTCGTGTGAAACATTACCCAGATACTCCTTTCGGTAATTTTCCCTTACTCTAAGCGATTCAATTTCAATTTTTTTATCTCTGGCGTATTTATCAATTTCCTTCGTTAGAGTTTTCATATCGGTTGTTATCGTTCCTTTAGCTAAATTGGTGGATTCCAATAAAGTTAAATCGTCGTAAATTTTCTTTACGCGTTTATAAATAAACCTTTCAACACTAAACTGAATAATTAAAAATGAAAACGAATAAGTTGACAAGAACAATATACCTATATACCAGAAACTTAAAGTAAACGACAGGAATAAAAAAACACTCGTTAAGAGCGTTATAAAAATGGATATATAAAGCGACGTTTTAATCGCAAACTTATATGATTTTTTAAATTTTTGCTGCATTAATCTACAAACTTATAGCCTACTCCTTTTATGGTTTTAAAACTTTCGTCTCCAATTTTTTCTCGTAGTTTACGAATATGAACATCGATTGTTCTACCACCAACTACAACCTCATTACCCCAAACTGTATCTAAAATCTCATCTCGCTTAAAAACTTTTCCTGGCTTAGAGGCTAATAAAGAGAGTAATTCAAACTCTTTTCTTGGCAATACAATTTCCTTACCTTTCGAGGTGATTTTATATTCATCGCGATTTATTGTTAAGCTTCCTAATTTAACCATATCGGCTGAATCCTCCTCTTTAAATCGACGCAAAAGCGCTTTAACTTTACTAACTAAAACTTTGGGTTTTATTGGCTTTGTTATATAATCGTCGGCGCCAGCATCGAAACCTGCGACTTGAGAATAATCTTCGCCTCGTGCGGTTAAAAATACAACTAATGTATTTTGTAAATCCGGATGTTTTCTTATTAGTTCGCAAGCCTCAATTCCATCCATTTCTGGCATCATAACATCCAAGATTATCAAATGTGGGAGTTCTTTTTTAGCTTTTTTAACTCCTTCATTTCCATTTTCGGCTGTTATAACCTGATAGCCTTCGCTTGATAAATTATATCCCACAATCTCTAGGATATCCGGCTCATCATCTACCAATAATATTTTAATGTCTTTTTTCTTCATTTTATGTCCTCAATAAAAATAATTTTATTTGTCGGTCTAAAGATAAAACTAATAAAATATATCATATCTAATTGCTAATTTAATAACACTAAGATAACAAATACGTTACAAATTGTTAATTTTTCGATAAACCGCAGATTTCTTTAACTTTTTTCTTGGCATTACTTTTGTTATAATTTACTAAATTTGAATAACTAATAGGTTCTATGAGAAAAAACTACTTGATAGCATTATTTCTTTTTTTAGCATTGTCATTCTCCTCTTTTACATTTGGACAAGATGGTGTTAACAGGAATCCTATTCAAGAAACCATAGAACAATTATCTATTTACCCTAACCCAGTTACAAACGGTAAAACTTACATTTATATTACTACTAAACACAATTTAACCAAAAAAATTGAGTTTTTCGATGTTTTAGGCAAACGCATTTTCACTACTATGTTAACTGGAAAAGAGTTAAATATTTCAAACTTTAACAAAGGGGTTTATATTATTAAAGTAACTGAAAACAACATGAGTGAAACCAGAAAACTGGTTATAAGATAGTTTTTCCTACATATAATAAGTTTTTTCTTACATTTTTAAAATAAAGTGATTACCTTTAATTTATATTAACAAATCACTTTTATTATGAAAAAACAATACTTTACTATTTTTAACTTTTTGGTAGTTTCACTTTTACACAGCCAAGTTGTAATTTACCAAGAAGATTTTGAAACCGACACGAATGGCACAAACTATTTTACAAGCATTAGTGAGTTTACAGATAAATCTACATCAACAGGTTATGATTTTTTTAAAAGAACCGACGGGAGTGATATAGGTTCAGCATACGAAATATCAAACATCAACAATTCCTATTTTTTTGGAGCGCAAGACATTGATGGTGAAGGAGCAACACTCCCTGTTACTTTGTCTACAAAACCCATAGACGTTTCATCGATGTCAACCATCGAATTTTCGATTTTAATCGCAGAAGATGATAATGAAACCAATGAAAACTGGGACAATCCCGATTATGTTCACATCACCTATGCTTTAGATTCTGGTGCACCTGAAAATTTATTATGGATTGAAGGCGACAACTCCTCTGGAGGATCCACAAATAACACCCCAAGAATCGATACAAATTTTGACGGCACAGGCGATGGCGCAGAAATAACATCAACTTTTACTGAATATTCAAAAATTATAACTTTAAGCAGTAACTCAACAATTCAATTTACTATTGAATATGATTTAAACGCTGCAGATGAAGATTTAGCCATTGACAACATTAGAGTCATTAATACAACGCCGCTTTCTGTAAAAGAAAATAACATAGCAGGTTTTAAAATTTACCCTAACCCAACAACCATTGGCTTTGTAAATATCAACTCTAAAAATAATTCCAAAATAGAAGTTTCAGTTTTTAGCCTTTTAGGAAAACAGATTTTAAAGCAATCCGTGACTAATAAACTTGATGTTTCAGGATTAAATCAAGGTGTTTATATTATAAAAGCAACGCAAAACAATAAATCAATTACTAAAAAATTGATAGTTAAATAATACACATAGCATCACATTAAAAAAAGCGCTACCGTTTGGTAACGCTTTTTTATTTTATCTACTTTTGCGGAGCAATACATTATGATAAACACCGCTTCCATATTTAATATTAAGAATGACAACGAATTTGAAAACCTCACTTATCAGGTATTCAAACATCAATTCGAAAACAACCGTGTATACCGGTCGTTTTGTGATTTGTTATACATTCATCCTGATGACGTAAAGTCTATTTCTGAAATCCCCTTTTTACCCATACAGTTTTTTAAGTCCCATAACGTATTAAGTTCAGAGTCAAAAGTACAATCCACTTTTACCAGTTCAGGCACAACAGGTAGCTTAACAAGCAAACACCATATTACCGATTTAAATATCTATATGAAAAGTTTTCGAAAAGGATTTGAATCATTTTATGGAAGCGTTAAAGATTATGTTGTTTTAGCTTTATTACCATCTTATTTAGAACGGAAAGGATCATCGCTAATTTTTATGGTCGATGATATGATAAAACAATCAAATCATCCTGAAAGCGGTTTTTATTTAAATAACCTTTCTGAGTTAAAAAACAAATTAATTGCCCTTGATAATTCAGGAAAAAAGGTATTGTTAATTGGAGTTTCTTTTGCTTTGCTCGATTTGGTTGAAACACATCAATTTCAGCTTAAAAACACCATAATTATGGAAACCGGTGGTATGAAAGGCCGTCGAAAAGAACTCATTCGCGCCGAACTTCACAACATTTTAAAACAAGGTTTTGGAGTTGATGTTATACACAGTGAATACGGCATGACCGAACTTTTAAGTCAGGCGTATTCGAAAGGTCATGGTATTTTTAATTGCCCAAGTTGGATGCGCATTTTAACCAGAGATACCGAAGATGCTTTAACCATTTTACCTAAAGGTAAGGCAGGCGGCATTAATGTTATAGATTTAGCTAATATAAATTCGTGCTCTTTTATCGCCACACAGGATCTCGGAAAAGCGCATGATAATAACACTTTTGAGGTTATTGGACGTTTTGACCATTCCGATATAAGAGGATGTAATCTTTTGGTCTTATAAACGTGTAAGTTAATTATAAAACTTGCGACTAAATATTCGCTAAGAATAGCAAATTTAAAAATTAATAATTTTTAGGTTGGTTAATTAAAAAGCCTGATTTAAATAAATCAGGCTTTTTTCTTTATACAATGCTTAATACAAAGTAATTCTTTTTACCTCGTTGTAATAAGACAAACTTATCGTTAATCAAGTCTTTAGTTGTAATACTGTAGTCTTCTTTGACTTTTTCTTTGTTAACAGAAATTGAATTTTCTTTTAAAGCACGTCTGGCTTCACTATTTGATTTTAAAAAGCCTCCTTTTTCAGCTAAAGCACCAATAATATCCAATCCGTTTTCAATATCTTGTTTAGAGACTTCTGTTAAAGGCACACCTTCAAATACTTCTAAAAAGGTTTTTGCTGTAAGTCCTTTTAAATCTTCACTTGTAGATTTACCAAACAAAATTTCACTAGCTTTTATAGCATTATCCAATTCTTCTTTGGAATGAACCATCGTTGTAATTTCTTCGGCCAAACGGCGTTGCAACACGCGTAAATGTGGTGCTTCTTTATGTTCTTCGATAATGCTTTCAATTTCTTCACGAGTTAAGAAGGTGAAAATTTTAATATATTTTTCAGCGTCTATATCACTCGTATTTAACCAATATTGGTAGAACTTATAAGGAGATGTACGTTCGGCATCTAACCAGATATTCCCTCCTTCTGTTTTACCAAATTTAGTGCCATCGGCTTTTGTTATTAAAGGCCATGTTAAAGCATATCCTTTTCCTGCGTCTACACGACGAATTAGCTCTGTACCTGTGGTAATATTCCCCCACTGGTCGCTACCGCCCATTTGTAAGGTACATTGTTTTTCACGGAATAAATGAAGAAAATCATAACCTTGTACTAGCTGATAAGTAAACTCCGTAAAACTCATACCAACGGATGATTCGGAAGACAATCGTTTTTTTACTGAATCCTTAGCCATCATATAATTTACAGTGATATGTTTACCGACATCGCGAATAAACTCTAAAAACGAAAAGTCTTTCATCCAATCGTAATTATTCACAATAACTGCAGCATTCTCTGCATCGCTGTCAAAATCTAAAAATCGCGACAATTGTTCTTTTATAGCATTTTGATTATGTCTCAATGTTTCTTCATTAAGCAAATTACGTTCTGCAGATTTACCCGAAGGGTCACCAATCATACCTGTTGCACCACCAACTAGCGCTACTGGTTTGTGTCCTGATAATTGAAAATGTTTAAGTCCCATAACCCCCACTAAATGTCCGATATGTAACGAATCGGCTGTAGGGTCAATTCCCACATAAGCCAAACGCATCGCTTCCATTAAGTGTTCTTCAGTACCTGGCATAATGTCTTGTATCATTCCACGCCAAGTTAATTCTTCAACAAAATTCTTTATCATTACTCGTTAATTTTTATAAAAGTATGGCAAAGATAAAAATCAATGTATAATTACTTTAGTATAATGAATAATTCTTTACATTAGTTGCATGATTTTAGTAACGGGAGGCACAGGTTTAGTAGGCTCACACCTACTTTATAAACTAACAAGTACGAATAATTCGGTTAGAGCAATTTACCGAACTGAACATAAACTTGCTCAAGTTAAAGATGTATTTGCTACCTATACCAACGATTTTGAAGCATTGTTTAATAAAATTGAATGGGTACAAGCCGACCTACTGGATATTACTGCTTTAGAATTAGCTCTTAGTAATATTGATATTGTTTATCACTGCGCCGCATTTGTCTCTTTCGAACCAGATAAATATCATCTTTTAAGAAAAACCAATATTGAGGGCACTAGCAATCTTGTTAATATTTGTTTATCAAAAAACATAAAAAAATTATGTTATGTGAGTTCTATAGCTACTTTGGGTAAGCCAACAAACTCACTAGATATTAATGAAGAAACCGTTTGGAATCCAGAAGATAAAAATACGGTATACGCCATTACAAAATATGGCGCTGAAATGGAAGTTTGGCGAGCTACACAAGAAGGGCTAAATGCTGTCATTGTCAATCCTGGGGTTATTTTAGGTGCCGGAATTTGGAAATACGGCACAGGAAGCCTGTTTAAAAAAGCCAGTAAAGGGAATCCGTTTTACACCTCGGGAAGTGTTGGCTTGGTCGATGTACACGACGTTGTTGAAATTATGATAAAACTTATGGAAAGCAACATTATAAACGAACGCTTTATTTTAGTTGCAGAAACCTGGAGTTTTAAAGATTTTCTTGAAAAATTGGCTATTTCGGTAAACGGAAAAATCCCTAAAAAGGAAGCCTCAAAATTCCTTTTGGATATCTTATGGCGATTAGACTGGTTCGTGCATAAAATTACAGGTAAACGGCGCCAATTAACAAGACATTTAACCAATACTCTTTGTTCTAAACGGGCCTACAGTAATGCCAAAATAAAAACAGCCCTGAACTATAATTTCAGAGCTGTAAACGATACTATTACAGAAATAGGGAGTCTTTACTTGAAGCGGGCTTAGCTAAAGTCCCAGCCTCCCTACGTTCGTTTATTTCTAATTGCCTATTGATAACTGAATCTCTTATTTTATTAATATGCTGAATGGAATCCATTTCATGCGCTCTCTTCCTCTGTTCTTCCTTTTGTTTTTCAACCTCTAAGACTGTTTTTAACCTTTCCAGGCTATCAATAGCCTTGTCAAATATAGACTGATAATCCTTTATATGATAAGCATAATAACTATTGCTTTGGGCAAACTGCAAACTATCTGTACCATGCTTTTCAAAAACATAGGTTTTAAGATTGTACCCCATGTCTTCAAGATCCCTTTTATTCATTCCGTTAATGGACCCCACTAAACGTGCATCGATAATAATATCGACCATTTTGCTCTTCGAAATTAAATTATCAGGTTTTTTAGGACCGTCTAAATTTCCGCAGGCAACAAATAAAATACTTAACGCGAAATAGGTAACTAGTTTTTTTAACATTATCTATTAAAAGTTAAACGTTTAGCCGCTTTAACATTGTTAAATTTAGCATTATTGTAAACAAGAACCCCATTAACAAAAGTATGCGTTACTCTGGACCTAAATGTCGTTCCTTCGAAAGGAGACCAGCCACATTTATACAGAATATTGTCTTTGTTAACGGTCCAAGGATTATTTAAATCTACCAACACTAAATCGGCAAAATAACCTTCTTTTACATAACCACGCTTTTCAACTTCGAATAAAATAGCAGGATTATGACACATTTTTTCAACGACTTTTTCAATTGAAATTTTCCCTCTGTGATGCATTTCCAGCATAGCAGGCAAGGCATGCTGAACCAATGGCCCGCCAGATGGTGCTTTTGTATAAACGTTTTTCTTCTCGTCTATAGTATGTGGCGCATGGTCGGTTGCAATAACATCAATTCTATCATCGAGTAAAGCTTCCCATAAAAGGTCTTGATCTTTTTTTGTTTTTACAGCTGGATTCCATTTAATTAGTGTCCCTTTCTTATCGTAATCTTCATCAGAGAACCAAAGGTGATGAATACAAACCTCTGCTGTTATTTTTTTATCTTTTAAGTCTTGCTTATTACTAAATAAACTTGTTTCCTTTCCTGTAGAAAGATGAAAAACATGTAAACGAGCCCCGGTTTTCTTAGCTAATTCAATTGCTTTGGAAGACGATATATAACAGGCGTCTTCACTTCTAATTACAGGATGACATTTAATAGGAATATCTTCGCCATAATTATCTAAATGCTCCTGAAAATTCTTTTTAATTGTAGCTTCGTCTTCACAATGTACAGAAATCACCATGTTGGTGCTTTTAAAAATTTTCTCAAGCACTTCTGGGTTATCTACCAACATATTTCCTGTTGATGACCCTAAAAACAATTTTAATCCCGCAACACTTTTTGGGTCTACTTTTAAAATTTCATCTAAATTATCGTTAGTTCCACCAAACATAAACGAATAATTAGCTGATGATGTTTTTGCTGCAATAGCAAATTTTTCTTCCAACTTTTCAACAGTCGTTGTTTGAGGATTAGTGTTTGGCATTTCTACAAACGAGGTAATCCCTCCTGCTATTGCTGCCCTAGATTCTGTTTCAATATTTGCCTTATGGGTTAACCCAGGCTCTCTAAAATGCACCTGATCATCGATGGCACCAGGCAAAAGGTATTTACCTTCGGCGTCAATAACATGTACATCCGACGATTTTGCACTAATTGAATCGCTTATTTCTTTTATATAATCGCCTTCAATTAATATATCGCCATTAAAAATGGAACCTTCGTTTACAATATGGGCGTTTTTAATTAATGTCTGTTTCATTTTCATTGTTTATTTACTTCTTAAATAAGCTTTTCATTTTCATGGATATGACACCAAAAATAGCTTCAGAAATAATTCCCGAGCTCAATTTTGATTCACCTCGTGTTCTATCGGTAAAAATTACAGGAACTTCAACAATTTTAAATGCTTTTAAATAGGCTTTAAATTTCATTTCTATTTGAAAAGCGTATCCTATAAATTTAATGGTATCTAAATTAATAGATTCCAGAACGTTGCGTTTATAGCAAACAAATCCAGCAGTTGTATCGTGTATTTTCATGCCAGTTATAATACGCACATATTTTGATGCAAAATATGACATGAGTACGCGACTCATTGGCCAATTAACCACATTTACACCTGTCACGTAACGTGAGCCAATAGCTAAATCGGCACCTTGTTTGTGGCAAGCTTCGTAAAGCCTTGGTAAATCTTTAGGATTATGTGAAAAATCGGCATCCATTTCAATAATATATTCGTATGTTTTTTGTAAACACCATTTAAATCCATGAATATAAGCCGTACCCAATCCCGATTTTTCCTTTCGTTCCTCTATAAACAAACGTTCGGGGAATTCACTTTGCAGTTCTTTAACTTTTGAAGCTGTTAAATCTGGTGAATTATCATCAACTATAAGTATATGAACGTCTTTCGAATGAGAAAACACTGCTCTAATAATCGCTTCGATATTTTCAATTTCGTTGTAAGTGGGAATAATTACAATAGAATTTGTCATTCTTAGGCGTTGATGATACTTTAAAATTAATTTCAGCAAATGTACACTATTACGCGTTCATTTATTTTAAATATTCCTTAATAATTCCATTTTCTTCTAAAATATTTATAATAATTTTACAACATGCTCAGGGAAACGCTATCAAACGATTTATTCACTATATTTTTAGTTATTGGCATACTTACTATTGCTATAACTAAGCTTGTTGCACCCAAACGTTTCGCAGACTTCGCTTATGTTTTAGGTAATTCTAAGTATTTAAAAATTTATGCCCGCGACCAAAAATTTCTTGACAAGTTTGAGGCATTACTCTTTTTAAATTTAATTCTTTCGGCATCGGTATTCATTTATATTATTTATCTAAAAACTACAAATACCACAACCATTTACCTCGATGCTATTTTAAAGTTAGCGCTGGGAATAGCTATTTTTATATTAGTGAAGGTTATTTTAGAGCGACTCATAGCCAGTATTTTTGAAATAGAAAAACTAACCGACTTATATCTGTTTCAAAAAATTACTTATAAAAACTATCTGGGTTTATTATTAATTCCAATTAATGCTTTATTACTATATAGCTTTCCTGCATCGTTAAACCTTATTTACGTTATAATTATTTTTTTGTTAATAATTAATATTATAGGACTTATAACATCCTTTAAAGCACATCAATCTTTAATAAAAAACAACTTGTTTTATTTTATTTTGTATCTTTGCACACTTGAAATCGCACCTTACGTATTTTTATACAAGGTGTTTATTTTTAACTGACAATCAAACAACTTGCGCCCATGAAAGTGAAAACCATTTTAGTATCTCAGCCGGAACCTAAAATAGAAAACTCCCCTTATTTCGATTTAATTGATAAGCAAAAAGTAAAAATTGACTTTCGTCCGTTTATTCACGTAGAAGGCGTACCTGCCAAGGAGGTAAGACAGCAAAAAGTTGATTTAACTAAATATACAGCAATTATTTTAACAAGTAGAAATGCTGTTGATCATTTCTTTAGAGTTGCTGAAGAAATGCGCTTTAAGGTACCTGACACAATGAAATATTTCTGTCAGTCGGAAGCTGTAGCTTACTATCTTCAAAAATATGTGGTGTACAGAAAACGTAAAATTTATGTAGGTAAACGTACTTTTTCAGAACTTTCTCCATTAATTAAGAAGTACAAAGACGAAAAATTCCTATTACCTAACACCGATAAAGTTAAAGACGAGGTTCCAAATACATTAAATGCATTAGGTGTAGATTGGAAACAAGCTATTTTTTATAAAACAGTCATCAGCGATTTATCTGATTTAGAACATGTAACTTACGATGTTTTAGTATTTTTCAGCCCTTCTGGTATTGAATCGTTATTTCATAATTTTCCAGAATTTAAACAAAATAACACCCGAATTGCCGTATTTGGAAATACCACAATTAAAGCAGTAGAGGAAAAAGGTTTACGTGTAGATATTGCTGCACCAACACCAGAAACACCCTCAATGACCATGGCTTTAGAAAAATATATTGAAAAAGTAAACAAGGGTAAGTAATCCTTGATACACAAAAAACAAAAAGGGCTAATTCTTAACATTAGCCCTTTTTTATTACCTTATTTTACCGCGTTTTATAACTAAAACGCATAGCGTTGCGGACCACCACGACGAATTTCTTCACTACAGTGCATTTCGAACTTTTTGAAGTTTTCACGGAAGGCATTACTTAACTTAAAAGCCGTAGTATAATATTTTTCATCGTCATTCCAGGTTGCTCTCGGACTTAAGACTGAAGTTGGTACTCCCGGACAAGATCTTGGTTGAGCCACCCCAAATACCGAGTGGATATGATAATCGTCGTAATTATACAACCCTAAATCACCATTTAACACGGCATTAATCATGGCCCTAGTATATTTCAATTTCATTCGTGTTCCTACACCGTAAGGTCCACCGGTCCAACCTGTATTTACCAACCAAACATTAACACCTGATTCTATCATTTTGGCACTTAACATTTCGGCATATTTTGCCGGATGTAAAGGCATAAAAGGCGCTCCAAAACAAGCTGAAAATGATGGCACAGGTTCTACAACACCAGCTTCAGTACCCGCTACTTTTGCGGTATAGCCCGATATAAAATGGTAGGCGGCTTGTGCGGGTGTTAATTTAGAAATTGGAGGCAAAACACCGAAAGCATCAGCTGTTAAAAAGAAAATATTTTTTACATTTTTTCCGGTGGATGGCACCTGAATATTCTCTATATGATGAATCGGATAACTTACTCTAGTATTCTGTGTAATTGAAGTATCTTCGAACTTTACATTTTTATCAGCATCAAGAATCACATTCTCAAGGATAGCTCCTTTTTTAATGGCATCGTAAATTTCTGGTTCGTTGTCCCTTGAAAGATTTATCACTTTTGCATAACAACCCCCTTCAAAATTAAACACCGAATTTTCGGCTGTCCAACCATGTTCGTCATCGCCAATTAAACTACGATTCGGATCGGTTGAAAGGGTGGTTTTTCCAGTACCTGACAACCCAAAGAAAATCGCCGTATCTCCTTCTTCACCAACATTAGCACTACAGTGCATAGGCAAAGTATTTTTATAAACAGGCAGTAAAAAATTCAAAGCAGAAAAAATGCCCTTTTTAATTTCTCCTGTATATCCTGTTCCTCCTATTAATGCAATTTTTCTTGTAAAATTTAAAATCGCAAAATTATGCTGTCGGGTACCATCCTCCTCTGGGTTGGCCATAAAACCAGGAGCATTAACCACAGTCCATTCTGGATCGAAACCAACCAATTCTTCTTTTGTTGGACGTAAAAACATATTATACGCAAACTGATTACTCCAAGGGTACTCGTTGATAACACGAATATTTAACCTATAATCCTCGTCTGCACAGGCAAAGCTATCTCTAACAAAAACTTCTTTGTTTGATAAATAATCGGTTACCTTCTTGTACAACGCATCGAACTTATCAGTATCAAACGGAATATTGATATCGCCCCACCAAACACGATCGCGAGTAACATCGTCTTTTACTATAAATCTGTCTTTTGGAGAGCGCCCTGTAAATTCTCCGGTATTCACCGCTAAAGCCCCCGACGAAGCTTCTACTGCCTGGCCTTTTTCAATAGCTATTTTATGCAACTCTTCCGGTGATAATTGATACCTAACATCGGCATTTTTAATCCCGTATTGTTCCAACTCAATCGTTTTCGTAATTTGACTATAGTTTTCCATAGTTTTAGTTAAATATTATTTACTTGACAAAACTACTATATTAATTTTTAATTATTCTTAATTTTATGATGTTTTAAGATTTATATTTTATGATATTAACAATTAAATACACCCATGAAACAATTAAGAACAAACCTCCAATTGGAGTTATAAATCCAATGTTTTTAAAATCGAAACTCGTTAATGTATTTGTCGCTAATCCATAAATCGAACCAGAAAATAAAATCACTCCTGCAAGCACCAGATATAAGATGATTTTCTTCGATTTATTAGCCATTAAAGGAATTAATCCAACAACCATTAAAAACAAAGCATGGTACATTTGATATCGAACACCTGTTTCAAAAATATTAATGGCATCTGCCGGAATTAATGTTTTTAAACCATGAGCTCCAAAAGCCCCTAAAAGTACACTTGTTACACCCAAAACGGCTCCAACAACCATTAATTGTTTGTTCATATTAATATTCAAATTTTAATTAATTACATTAGGTACAAAATTACTCAACTAAACTCATTATGCGAAACATATTAATTATTGGTTTAGGCAAATCTTCAACGTATTTAATCAAATATTTATTGGATAAAATAGATATTGAACAACTTCATATTACAATAGGCGATTTAAACATTGAAAACGCTAAAAAACTGGTTCGCCAGCACGAACGCGTTAACATTATTGAGCTAGATGTGTTCAATGACGTTTCTCGCAAAAATGCCATACAACAAGCCGATATTGTTATTTCAATGTTACCTGCTCGCTTTCATATTGAAGTCGCGAAAGACTGTGTCAGACTTAATAAAAACATGGTAACCGCATCGTATATAAGTCCAGAAATGCAAGATTTAGACGCACAGGTGAAACAGAAAGGCTTAGTATTTATGAATGAAATTGGTGTTGACCCTGGCATAGACCACATGAGTGCCATGCAGGTAATAGACCGCATTCGCAATAATGGCGGTAAAATGATTTTATTCGAGTCCTTTACCGGTGGATTAGTAGCCCCTGAATGCGATAATAACCTTTGGAATTATAAATTTACCTGGAATCCCAGAAATGTGGTTATTGCAGGGCAAGGTGGTGCCGCTAAATTTTTACAGGAAGGGACTTATAAATACATACCTTACAATCGCCTATTCAGACGCACCGAATTTATAGACATTGAAAATTATGGCCGTTTTGAAATTTATGCCAACAGGGATTCCTTAAAATACCAAAGTGTTTACGGCTTAAATGATATCAAAACACTATACCGAGGCACTATTAGACGGGTGGGATTTAGTCGTGCCTGGAATATTTTTGTAGCATTAGGCATGACCGACGATAGTTACACGATTGAAGATAGTGAAAACATGAGTTACCGCGATTTTATTAATGCGTTTTTACCCTACAGTCCAACTGACTCGGTAGAATTAAAACTTAGACATCAATTAAAAATTGACCAGGACGACATTATGTGGGACAAATTAGTAGAGCTCGACATTTTTAATAGTAATAAACGCGTAGAATTGAAAAACGCAACACCAGCTCAGATCCTTCAAAAAATACTTATGGATAGTTGGACACTACATGAAAATGACAGAGACATGATTGTTATGTACCATAAGTTTGGTTACGAACTTGAAGGTAAAAATTATCAAATAGATTCTAACATGGTAGTTTTAGGTGAAAACCAAACCTATACTGCGATGGCGAAAACCGTTGGTTTGCCTGTAGCCATAGCCGCTTTGGCTATTCTAAACGGAAAAATAAAAACTCCAGGCGTTCAGCTACCTATTACCAAAGAAGTATACACACCAATTTTAACGGAGTTAGAAACCTATGGCATACAATTTAAAGAACATAATGTGCCGTATTTTGGGTACAACCCTTTAAATATTTAATTAAGATCTAATCTATATTTCATTTTCGAACAAATTAGCTACATTTATGTTTTAATTTGAAATAAAATACTTTGAAATCGAAAACTATTATTCTAGACGGCATAGATAAAAAAATATTAAAAGCTCTAACTGCCGATGCCAGAACACCTATTTTAGAGATCGCTCGTAATGTTGGTATTTCCGGAGCGGCAATACATCAGCGATTGCGCAAACTTGAAAAATCGAAACTTATTTCTGGATCAAAGTTTATTTTAAATCCCAAAGTTTTTGGTTACAACACACTTGCTTTTGTTGGCATATATTTAGAACATGCTACCAACTCCGAAACTATTGTAAAAGCATTAAAACGCATTCCTGAAGTTTTAGAATGTCATTATACTACTGGGCATTATAATATTTTTATAAAACTACTTTGTATAGACAATGCGCATCTTATGCATTTGCTTAACACAAAAATTCAAACCATACCAGGCATCATAAGAACCGAATCGGTTATATCGCTAGACCAGCAAATAGACCGACAAATACAGATATAAAAAAATCCCGAATTCTAACTCGGGATTTTGATTTATACGTTTTGAAAATTTTTCAGATTATTTCATTTTTAACAACCAGTTACGTACATCAACTTCCTTCTTGATGATATCTCGTAAATCTTCAATTTTAACACGCTCCTGCTCCATAGAATCTCTATGTCGAATGGTTACTGTGTTATCTTCTAAAGTATCGTGATCTACCGTAATACAAAACGGTGTTCCGTTAGCATCTTGTCTACGGTAACGACGCCCTACGGCATCTTTTTCATCGTAAACAACATTAAAATCCCATTTAAGGTCTTCAATAATATTTCGAGCTACATCTGGTAATCCGTCCTTTTTAACCAATGGTAAAACCGCCGCTTTTATAGGCGCTAATACACTTGGCAATTTTAATACGGTTCTTGTTGTTCCGTTTTCTAACGCTTCCTCTTGTAACGAGTTTGAGAATACCGCCAAGAACATACGGTCTAAACCAATAGAGGTTTCTAGCACGTAGGGTACATAACTTTTATTTTCTTCAGGATCGAAATATTGTAATTTTTTACCTGAAAACTTTTCATGCTGACTTAAATCGAAATCGGTACGCGAATGAATACCTTCTAATTCTTTAAATCCGAATGGAAATTTAAACTCGATATCGGCAGCAGCATCGGCATAATGTGCTAATTTTTCATGGTCGTGGAAACGGTAATTATCTTCACCCATTCCTAAACTTAAGTGCCACTTTAAACGGGTTTCTTTCCAGTGCTCGTACCATTCTTGTTGCGTTCCTGGCTTTATGAAAAATTGCATCTCCATTTGCTCGAATTCACGCATTCTAAAAATAAATTGTCTGGCTACAATCTCGTTTCTAAAGGCTTTTCCGGTTTGTGCAATACCGAACGGAATTTTCATACGTCCTGTTTTCTGAACGTTTAAAAAATTCACGAAAATACCCTGTGCTGTTTCCGGACGCAAGTATAAATCCATTGCATTCTCAGCCGATGCTCCCAACTTGGTTCCAAACATTAAGTTAAACTGCTTAACATCGGTCCAGTTTTTACTACCCGTTAAAGGATCGGCAATTTCCAGCTCTTCAATTAAAGCTTTTACATCGGCTAAATCTTCATTTTCTAAAGATTTTGCCATGCGAGAAAGCGTATTATTTATTTTTTCCTGATAACCTAAAACGCGAGGGTTTGTAGTTACAAACTCTTCTTTATTAAACGCATCGCCAAAACGTTTTTCTGCTTTAGCAACTTCTTTATCTATTTTAGCTTCAATTTTCGCACAATAATCTTCAATTAATACATCGGCGCGATAACGTTTTTTAGAATCCTTATTATCAATTAAAGGATCATTAAAGGCATCGACGTGACCAGACGCTTTCCATGTTGTTGGATGCATAAAAATAGCGGCATCGATACCAACTATGTTTTCATTCATCTGCACCATGGCTTTCCACCAGTAATCGCGAATGTTCTTTTTTAATTCTGCACCATTTTGTGCGTAGTCGTAAACTGCACTTAATCCGTCGTAGATTTCACTACTCTGAAACACGTAACCATACTCCTTAGCGTGAGAGATTACCTTTTTAAATTGATCGTCTTGATTTGCCATGCTGCAAAAATAAAAAACCGCCCGAAACTATTAGAGTTCTTGATTAAAAATTAAGTGTGTAATTCATTAATTTTTTGATTAAGTTTACATATCTACATTTTTCGTAATCAATGCTTCAATCTGTTATCAATTTATTATTCCCAAAAGTGTGTTATGCTTGCTCAAATATTTTAAAGGATAATGAAGATACGATTTGTACAAGTTGCAGGCACGATTTACCCGTTACCAATTTTCATTTCAATCAGGACGAAACCGTTAAAAAAGTATTATACGGTCGTGCAAAAATAGAACATGCGACCGCTTTATTTCGATTTGAAAAAAAGGGACTTGTTCAAAAACTTATACACGGGCTAAAATACAGAGGTTATGAATCCATTGGTACTTCATTAGGAAACTGGTTAGGAGGCGAGCTAAAAACATTACAAGAATATCGAAAAATCGATATGGTTATTCCTGTTCCGCTTCATAAACGAAAATTGAAAAAACGTGGTTATAACCAGGTCGCAAAATTCGGCAAACAAATTGCGAACGCCTTAAATGCGAGTTATAAAGAAGATATTCTAATAAAGGTAACCGATAGAAGCTCTCAAGTAAATAAAATACGGTTTTCCCGCTGGAATAATAATGACGAACTATTTAAATTGAAGAATAAAAGTGACATAGAAAATAAACATATTTTATTAGTAGATGACCTTATTACTACTGGGGCCACTTTGGAAGCTTGTATTCAGGTTTTAAATTCAGGTAAAAATGTAAAAATTAGCATTGCAACTATGGCAATAGCCTAAACTGTTCGTCGTTATATCTTTAAAATTATGTAGGTTTGCTAAAAATTTAAAAACAGGTAATGAATAAAACGCTTTCAAATGTTATTTTAATAGCTTTAATAGCCTTGGTTTTAGCCAACTGTGCCAATCGAGGCAATCCAGATGGCGGTCCAAAAGATGTTACTCCACCGCAAATAATTAAGTCTTTACCTGAAAATTTCACCACCAATTTTAAAGGTGATGAAATTAAAATTTATTTCGACGAGTACATTAAAATAAAAGATTTACAAAAGCAGCTTATTATATCGCCACCAATGGAAACTCAACCAGAGGTTTCTCCATTAGGAGGTGCGAGTAAATTTATTACCATAAAAATTAAAGACACCTTAAAACCAAACACCACTTATGCCTTTAATTTTGGCAACAGTATTACCGATAATAACGAAGGAAACCCATATCCGTATTACCGGTATGTATTTTCAACGGGAGATTATATCGATTCGCTGTCGGTAAAAGGAAATATAATAGATGCCTTACTACCACAACCCGAAACCTTTGTAAATGTTGGACTGTATGAAGTAGATTCTACGTTTAATGATTCTATTGTATATAATAAAGTACCGACGTACATAACAAATACCTTAGATAGCGTTACCACGTTTAATATTGAAAACATTAAAGCCGGCAAATACCTTTTAGTGGCTTTAAAAGACAATAATGGCGATAATAAATTTCAGCAAAAAACAGATCAGATTGGGTATTACGACCATATCATTACAGTGCCAACGGATTCATCATATACCATAAAACTATTTTCAGAAACATTAGATTTTAGACCTTCAAGACCGTTTTTAGCGGCACAACAAAAAATAGCTTTTGGTTATGAAGGACCTGTTGAAGCCATGGATATTAACTTAATTTCTGAGGTACCAGAAGCCTTTGAACATCGAATTACAAAAGAGGAAAACAAAGACACACTTAATTATTGGTACAAACCTAAAATTGAGGTAGACTCTTTGTTGTTTGTTGTAACACATCCTGATGTTTCAAAAGATTATAAGGTTAGAATTAGGCCACAAGACGTCGATTCTTTAATTATTAAAAGCATTTCACCTAATAACATATCTGAACCGTTTAAAGTAAAAGGAAACATTCCGTTTGTGAATTTAGACAAATCAAAAGTTACGTTAATGGACAAAGATTCGGTTAAAGTAGCTTTCACCACAAAATTGGATAGCCTGAAAAATGAATACGTATTCGACTTTAAAAAAACCGAAGATAACAGTTATAATATTAAAATTCTTCCAGAGGCATTTACCGACTTTTTTGATAATAAAAATGCTGACACATTAGTCTATTCTGTGCGGACTAAAAAATCTTCAGATTTTGGTTATGTCCGATTTAATTTAGTGAATGCCAAACTGCCTATCATTATTCAATTAACAACCGAAAAAGGTGAGGTTAAATTCGAACACACAGTTACGAAAGAAGGCCCAATAGATTTTGAAAATTTACCTAGCGGAAAATATAATGTGAGAGTTATTCATGATGCGAACGGAAATGGTATTTTTGACACGGGTAGTTATATAAATAAAAGCCAACCAGAACGTGTAAGTCATTTTAAATTATCGGATGATGTAAGAGCCGACTGGGGAAATATTGAAACATTAATTTTTAATGAAGATTAAACGCATCTTTGTCATCTAAAAAATTAAGTTTATTGCGATAATAATTAATATGGTTCCGCTCAAGGCTTACTACTTCAATAAATTCTTTATTGGGTTTAAATGGTGTTAACGGACTTCCTAACACATCGTAAATAGCCGTATGGCCGCAATATTCATTTTGTTTATCGTCGAGTCCTACTCGATTTACACCAATGCAGTAACACATATTTTCGATAGCTCGAGCCTTTAACAAGGTATCCCAGGCATAAATTCGGGGTTTAGGCCAATTCGCCACATAAATTAAAACATCGTATTCTTCTACATTTCTTGCCCAAACAGGAAACCTTAAATCGTAACAAACCTGCGGACAAATTTTCCAGCCTTTATAATCTATAATTATCTTTTTGTTTCCCTTTGAAAACACCTTGTCTTCTCCAGCTAAAGTAAAAGTATGTCGTTTATTATAATAGGCAACCTCTCCCGATGGCTCAACAAATACTAACCGATTAAAATAATTGCTGTTTTCCTTAATAATTAAACTACCCATAATAGCGGCATTCGTACTTTTTGAAATTTCTTTCAGCCAAGCCATCGTTTTTCCATCCATGGTTTCTGCCACAGCAGTAGCATTCATAGTAAATGCCGATGTAAACATCTCAGGAAGCACAATCACATCTACTTCGCCTTTTATACTTTCAATTTTTTCTTTGAATTGTTTACGATTCGCCTTTGGGTTCTCCCAAACTAAATCACTTTGAATTAGAGCTAGCCTTAATTGATCTTGCATAGTTTAACCAACAATTTGTCAAACTAAATATACTAACTTATTAATACTTAGCACCACTTTAAAGTTTATAATTTTTATTTAAACGATATTCATTTTTTTCAGTAAAAAAGAAGCGTTCATGTTCTGACAAACACCTTCTTTTAATTTATAATCGAAATACAGCTCGTCATTAATTATTTCGGCGTCAAAATAATAGTTTTTTACCGCCGGGAGTTCTTTTTCGATTTCACATAAACTTAAATCGTGAGTTGCTATAATTCCGGTGGCTTTTGAAGCCACTAGTTTCTCGACAAATTTTTTCGAACCAATGGCTTTATCTGTGCTATTAGTACCTTTTAAAATTTCATCTAAAACAATAAAATACGGTTCTGTTTTAATGGTATCGACAATAAATTTTAATCGGGTTAATTCTGAAAAGAAATACGAACTATCGTCGGTTAAAGAATCGCTGGTACGCATACTGGTAATTAATTTTATTGGCGCATATTCACTTGACGAGGCGCAAACTGGCAGGCCCACATTAGCCATTACAATATGCAAGGATACGGTTCGTAAAAAGGTGCTTTTTCCTGCCATATTAGCTCCTGTAACAATAAAAAACTGTTCATTATCAATAGTTAAATCACTGGTAACGCGTTTATCTTTATGTAGTAATGGATGACCTAATTTTTTTGCTTTAATTGTTGGACCATGTTTTACAATATCAGGAAAAACAAAATCTGGATGATTATAAGTAAAGTTACCTAATGTATTATAGGCATCAAAAAAAGTAACTACCTCAAACCAATCGGCCACTTTATGCCCATAGGTTTCGATCCATTTTTCTATGCGATAACTATTTTTTAAATCGGTTAAAAAGTAGCCATTACCAAAAATAGCTCCTATTAAATTATTGCGATTATCGAGAGCATCCAGAGAACGAGAAAAAGTCTTAAAAATAGTAGAAGCTTTCTCTTCTGCTAATTGAATTTTTTGCTGCTTTTCTTTTAATAATTCTGAAGTAAATGTTTCATTTTCAATATACTTTAAAAGTAACGCATATTGTCTAAAAGTATCCTTTACTTTATCCGTATTTACAGCAAGACTATTTATTTTTTTTAAATACTTTCCACTAATAGCTAACCCAATTAATAACCAGTATCCTAAATAGGCGGTTAATTCAAAATTGAAAAATGAAGCTATTACTAAACCTATGGTTACCACTGAAAACCCTACAGGCAACCATTTAATAAATTTTGGTAAAAAGGTTTGGTATTGATTTAACCATGAAATAATTTGTGTTGCGGGAGTTTCAATAAACACTAAACGCGATGTGGCTGAATAAAACTGTCGCCATTCAGGTTTATCACTTAACTCTTGTATCGCCTCTTGACGTTTCATAATGTCATCGACACTATTAGCCTTTAACAAGTTTGCCAGAGTTGTTGTTCCTTCTTGGTTTGTTGTTCGGTTGATAAATTGAAAAAAAGAGCCTCGACCAAATAAATCGATATCTAAACTATAGGCATGTTTAGCCTCCTGAAATTGCAAACCCTGGTCTCTATCATAAAAATCTCCTGACAAAATCTTAATTTCTTCATTGTTTATTTCGGTCAGGGCAAGATTAAATTGACGCTTTTGTTTTACAGTATTATATCGGGTTAACAAATATAAAAACACGGCTATTCCTAAAATCCCTATCATAACTGCAAGCTGCCACATCGAAAACGTAAAATAAATAAGCATTGCCGACAAAATAAAAACCAGTAACCGTAAGGTGCTCAAACCCGTCATTTGTCGGTAATGTTTTTGAGCCTTCGCTGCATATAAATCTGCGTGTTTTTTATAGTATGTGATAGGAGATTTCATTTCAATTTTCTTTAAATAAAAAAAAGAACCTCAACGACTAAAAAGATTCTTGCGTAAAGAAACAAAAAAGCTCTGAATTTCTTCAGAGCCTTGTTTAATATATTGTTTGCAGAGTATTTAATCTCTCGACATAAATATTCGAAGAACGTACCAAAACAGTAACATAAGCGATGCAAATAAGCCCAAAGCTGCAGGGATGTACTGGTCGTTAGAATAGTTGTTTACCAAATTTGATGTTTGATACAAAATAGACCCTGCTGCCAATAGACACATACCTACTGAAAACCATAGTCCTAAATTAAATCCGAATAAAGTCCCAGCGATAATTAAACCAATAGCGATAAAAAAACCAACGGTTAAACCCGCTTTTAAAAATGAAAAATCTCTTTTGGTTACAAAAACTATTGCTGATAAACCGGTAAATAAACACAAGGTAACGATCGCCGCTTGATTTAAAATTTCTGTACCAGAATCCATATAAAAAGCTGCAATGTAAATTAAAGGAACAAAAAGGAGTGCCTGAGCCAAAATATAGACACCATAAGCTAAATACTGTGTGTTCTTATCTGCTGTTTTAAGAGCCATACTCTCGGCGTAATTGGTAACCACCATAAAACCACCCAACATTAATAACCATCGCCATCCTTGTGCCATAGAGAGCATAAACTCAACTATTGCATCACTTTGAAGTAATAAATACTCAAATAATACGAATACCAAAACACCACCAGCAACATGCGAATAGGTTTTCTTATAAAAAGCAACTTTGTCTGCTTCGGTTAAATCGGCTACCATAACTTTGTTTTGAACCATGTCTTCCATAGAATATGTTTAATATTTGTTAGAGAATAAATGTAATAAAAAAAGAAATCGAATTCTTACGATAAAGTAAAAATTCGATGTCTTGTAGATTGTGAATTAATCATTAATCTCTTGAGCCGCCTAAAACTCGTAATCCCCAATACAATAAGTTAGCTAAGGCTCCAATAGCAGCGACAAGATAGGTTCTAGCCGCCCATTTCAATGCATCTTCCGAACCTTTATACTCTTCTTGTGAGACCATATTTTTATTCTTAAGCCAAGCTAACGCTCTGTTACTGGCATCATATTCTACAGGCAACGTTATAAAACTAAATAAAGTTGCTGCTGCCATAAACACCAAACCAAGTACAGCAATATAGAACCCCATACCAGCACTTTCTGCTGCCCCTAAAATTAAACCACCAATAACCAGCCATTGCGACATTCCTGAAGTTACACTAACCACGGGCACTAAAGCCGAACGCATTTTTAACCACTCATAAGCCTGAGCATGTTGTACCGCATGACCACATTCGTGAGCTGCCACAGCTGCTGCAGCTGCATTACGCTCGTGATATACGGCTTCACTTAAATTAACTGTTTTGTTTTTGGGATTATAATGATCGGTTAAACGACCTGGTGTTGAAATAACCTGAACATCTCTAATACCATGGTCGGCCAGCATTTTCTCTGCAATTTGCGCTCCAGTCATACCATTGCCCAAATGCACTTTAGAGTATTGTTCAAATTTTCGCTTTAAAGTATTACTTACCAGCCAGCTTACTAGAGCGATAGCACCTATTAATATATAATATCCTAACATTGTTTTCTTTTTAAATTTTCATCTTAAATATAACAAAAATAGAGCCAATTTTAATGATATGATATTCTGTCAGCTGGTAAAATAATGTTAAAAAAAAGCGGGGTATCTAGTTTTAGATACCCCGCTTTATGCTTTATTAAAAAATAATATTTATGATGCTGTATACTCTAAATCGAAAGCCTCAGCTATTTCTTTATAAACGACATCTCCTTTAACAACATTTAATCCTTTTGCTAAAGACGCATTATTAGCACAAGCATCTTCCCAACCTTCATTAGCTAATTTAATTACGTAAGGTAAAGTTACGTTTGTTAATGCTACAGTAGATGTGTAAGGTACAGCTCCTGGCATGTTAGCCACACAGTAATGCACTACATCATCAATAATGTAAGTCGGATCTTGATGCGTTGTTGCTTTTGTAGTTTCAAAACATCCGCCTTGATCTACAGCAACATCAACTATTACTGTTCCAGGACGCATATCTTTAAGCATATCTCTGGTGATTAATTTTGGAGCTTTAGCACCTTTAATTAATACGCCACCAATAATTAAATCGGCATCTTTTATATGTTTTCTAATGTTATATTCACTAGAGAATTCGGTTACAACATTTTTAGGCATGATATCACATACATGACGTAATTGTTTCATGTTGATATCCAAAATAGTTACATTAGCACCTAAACCAGCTGCCATTTTTGCGGCTTGAACACCTACAACACCAGCTCCTAATACTAATACTTTTCCTGGAGGCACTCCTGGTACGCCACCTAGTAAAACACCTCGACCTCTAATTGGCTTTTCTAAGTATTTAGCTCCTTGTTGGATAGACATTCTACCAGCAACTTCAGACATTGGTATTAATAATGGTAAAGAACCATCGGCATCTTCTACAGTTTCGTAAGCAATACATACTGATTTGCTATCAATCATAGCTCTTGTAAGTGCTTCACTCGATGCAAAATGAAAATATGTAAATACAACCTGATCTTCTCTAATTAAGCTATATTCCTGTTCAATAGGTTCTTTAACCTTAACAATCATTTCTGCTACGGCATAAACCTCCTCAATGGTATCAAGAATAGTAGCACCTGCTTCGATATAATCTTTATCAAAAAAACCACTACCAAAACCTGCATTTTTTTGAACAAATACTTCGTGGTTTCTTTTGGTTAATTCGAACACACCTGAAGGTGTCATCCCTACTCGGTTCTCATTGTTTTTAATTTCTATAGGAACACCAATTTTCATTTTGAATCTATTTAAAAAGTTAGTTATAAAATATTTACACCAAATAACGCTTTTTGGTAATATTCAGCAAATGTCTGTTTTAAATACATTTTTACTAACCGTTTTAACAATAAATTATGAATTAAATAAATACTATCGATTTAGTAGACTTAAATTGAAAATTTCACATTAGGATTTAAAAACAGCCACAAGACCTAAGTATTTCATATAAAGACACATACAAAAAAAGCATTACCCAATATAAAACGGGGTAATGCTTTACTTTCTACACTAAAAATTCTGCTGAAGATTTAGCCTACAATATTTACTATTTTACCTGGCACAACAATCACTTTTTTAGGTGTTCTGCCTTGTAATTGTTCTTGTGTTTTTTCGTTTGCTAAAACCGTTTTCTCGATATCTTCCTTACTCATATCTAAAGGTAACTCTAACGTAAAACGCATTTTACCGTTAAACGAAATCGGATAATTTTTGCTACTCTCTACCAAATGCCTTTCGTCGAATTTAGGAAAAGCAGCTCTTGAAATCGATGCATTATGACCTAACTGACTCCATAATTCTTCAGCTATATGCGGTGCATAGGGAGATATTAACACCAATAACGGCTCCAAAATTGTTTTAGACGTACATTTTTGAGCCGTTAATTCGTTAACGGCAATCATGAACGTAGATACCGAAGTGTTAAATGAGAAATTCTCGATATCTTCCTGTACTTTCTTAATGGTTTTATGAAGCGTTTTTAAACTGTCTGCACTTGGCTCGCTATCTGTAACTTTAAATCCGTTGTCGTCGTTATAAAGTTTCCAAAGTTTTTTAAGGAAACCGTGAACACCAGTAATACCGGCAGTATTCCAAGGTTTGTATTGTTCTAATGGCCCTAAGAACATTTCGTAAAGACGTAATGAATCGGCGCCGTAATCCTCACAAATACTATCTGGGTTTACCACATTGTATTTCGATTTCGACATTTTTTCAACTTCCCGACCTACTTTATAAATACCATCTTCTAAAACAAATTCAGCATCTTTAAATTCTTCTCTCCAGTTTTTAAATGCTTCGATATCTAATTCATCCGACGCATTTACAAAAGACACATCAGCGTGAATTGGCTGAACATTTTTACCTTCGATAAGTCCCTTCGATAAGAATTTATTTTCTCCTTCAACACGATAAACAAAAGCACTTGTCCCTAGAATCATCCCTTGATTAATCAGTTTTTTAGCAAACTCATCAACAGGCACAACCCCTTTATCGAATAAGAATTTTTGCCAGAAACGAGCGTATAACAAGTGCCCTGTGGCATGCTCGCTTCCGCCGATGTATAAATCGACGTCTTTCCAGTAATTTAATGCCTCCTGACTAGCAAAAGCTTCATTGTTGTTGGCATCCATATAACGGTTAAAATACCACGAACTTCCGGCCCAGCCTGGCATAGTATTTAATTCTAATGGAAAAACAGTTTTATGATCTATTAAATCATTTGAAACGACCTTGTTCGTTTCGGTATTCCAGGCCCACACACTAGCATTGCCTAATGGTGGCTCACCAGTTTCGGTTGGTAAATATTTTTCTACTTCGGGTAATTGAATTGGTAAATGTGCCGCATCAATCATTTGTGGCATACCATCTACATAATACACTGGAAATGGTTCTCCCCAATAACGCTGGCGACTAAAGACCGCATCGCGTAATCGGTAATTTGTTTTTCCTTCGCCACAACCAAGGTTTTCTAATTCTGAAATGACTTTTTTAGTCGCTTCTTTATAATTTAGACCATTTAAGAAATCGCTGTTGGCAATAACGGTCTTATCTTTATCAGCAAAAGCTTCTTTGGAAATATCGACACCTTCAAAAATATTAGGAATCTCAATATTAAAATGCTTGGCAAAATCGTAATCACGTTGATCCCCACAAGGCACCGACATCACCGCTCCTGTTCCGTAGCCGGCTAACACGTAATCACCAATCCAAATTGGGATAGGTTCTTTAGTAAATGGATGCTCGGCATACGCTCCGGTAAAAGCTCCTGTAATCGTTTTCACATCGGCCATACGTTCGCGTTCACTTCTTTTTGCAGTTGCCTCGATATAAGCTTCAACTTCGGCTTTTTGTTCGGCAGTTGTAATTTGAGATACTAATTCGTGTTCTGGTGCTAAGGTCATGAAACTCACTCCGAAAATGGTATCAGGGCGGGTTGTGAACACAGAAATTCTGAATTCTGAATTCTGAATTCTGAATTGCACTTCGGCCCCAACCGATTTCCCAATCCAGTTACGCTGACTTTCCTTTAAAGAATCAGTCCAATCTATCGTATTAAGTCCTTGAAGTAAACGCTCGGCATACGCAGAAATTCGCATGCTCCATTGCGTCATCTTTTTTCTAACCACCGGATGTCCCCCACGTTCGGATACGCCATTAACAATCTCGTCGTTGGCAAGAACAGTTCCTAAAGCAGGACACCAATTTACTTCGGTTTCTGCTAAATAGGTTAATCTATATTGTAATAAAATTTCCTGTTGTTCTTTTGATGAAAATGCTTTCCAATCTTCAGCGGTAAAGGTTTCAACGCCATCATCACAAACAGCATTAACCTTTGCATTTCCTTCAGTTTCAAAAATTTTGATTAATTCTGAAATATCCTGAGCTTTATCGGCATCAACATTATACCACGAATTGAATAACTGAATAAAAATCCATTGCGTCCATTTATAATAATTAGGATCGGAAGTTCTAACTTCGCGAGACCAATCGAATGAAAATCCTATTTGATCTAACTGACGACGATAGGTTGCAATATTTGTTTCGGTAGTAATCGCCGGGTGCTGCCCGGTTTGAATAGCATACTGTTCTGCAGGTAAACCAAAACTATCATACCCTTGAGGATGCAATACATTAAACCCTTGATGGCGCTTGTAACGCGCATAAATATCGGAGGCGATATAGCCCAGCGGATGCCCAACATGTAACCCAGCTCCACTAGGGTAAGGAAACATGTCTAACACATAATATTTAGGTTTATCTGAATGATTTTCAGCCTTAAACGTTTCATTTTTGGCCCAATACTCTTGCCATTTCTTCTCGATTTGATTGAAATCGTACTTCATCCTATTGTAATTCTGCTTTTTAAAAGCGCAAATTTACGGTTTATTCATAAAACAAAAAGCCTTTACAGACAATTAATAAAATTGAATACAGCGTTTAAATTATAATGGGATTAAGGAACAGTAGTTTTCATAACAATGATTAATTTTGCAGCTTAAATTTTTTAAGCCTTGATTAAAGATACCACCAAAGCCCATTTAGCATTATTGGGTGCAAACCTTATTTACGGAGCGAATTACATTATTGCCAAAGGTGTGATGCCTAATAAAATTGGTCCAACTGCCTTTGTATTTTTACGCTTAGCCTTTTGTGTTCTTTTGTTTTGGGGCATTAAGTTTTTATTTATAAAGGAAAAAGTAGCACCTAAAGACATTTTAAGACTAGCCGTTTGTGGTCTTTTCGGTGGTGCAGCCAACCAGTTGTTCTTTTTCCATGGTATTAATTTAACCTCCCCTATTGATGCCTCCATTATTATGACCATCACCCCTGTAATTGTTTTAATGTTTAGCTACTTCATATTAAAAGAACGCATTACAAAAAACAAGATATTGGGTATTATTTTAGGTGGTTCGGGCGCTGTATTTTTAATTTTATACGGTAATAAAGCTTTAGGAACAAGCTCGGTTCTAGGAAATTTATTTGTTTTAATAAATGCGCTTAGCTATGGTTTTTACCTAGTTCTAGCTAAAACACTTATGCATAAATATCATGCAATAACAGTTATTAGTTGGATCTTTTTATTTGGATTCATTTATGTATTCCCTTTTGGTATAAACCCAGTTTTAAACACTGACTTTGCTGCCTTTACCACAAGCACTTACTTAACCATCGGCTACGTTATTGTTTTTACTACATTTTTTGCTTATCTATTTAATATTTATGCCCTTAACCATTTAGCGCCATCGGTAACAAGTAGCTATATTTACTTGCAACCAGCTATTAATTTTGTTCTGGTTAGTATCATGGCCTATTTTCTGGTAAATAGCCCTTATGAGAAAGACATAAGTCTGGTAAAAATATTAAGCTGTGTGGTTGTTGCCGTTGGTGTTTACCTGGTTAGCAGACCGAAAAAAAATAAGATCTAAAAAAAGATCTTATTTTATTAATTTTTATATCTAGAAACGGTGCCCTACAGACAACTGAAACACCCCGTTTTGAACATCTGGATTTTCCAGCACAGTGGTTACACCTACGCTATAGCGCACCTGTGCAAACCAATAACGATCAAGTTGCATGCTTAAACCAAAATTAAATGCAAAATCGAACGTATTTGCGCCGGCATCATAATCGTAATAATCATCACTGTAACGCGCAATATCTCTCACCAAAAACCCTAATTGAGGACCGAAATCCAGACTAAACTGGTCGCCAAGATATAATTTAGCCATCACAGGAACGGAGATATAATCGAGAAAATAACGCCCCTGAACACCATCGGAATAACTCTCTTCAGCACCAACACGAGAGTATAAAAATTCAGGTTGAATGGCAAAGCCCCGATTAATTCTATTTTCGGCAACTAATCCAACATGATACCCCAACAGACTATTTCTACTAATTCCGTCCTGCCGACCTTGAAACGACGACACATTTAGACCTGCCTTAATTCCAAAATTATAGGGGTTATTAAATCTGTAATTTTGCGCTTCAGTTTTACTAAAAAATCCGGTTATTGCAACAAAGGCTAAAATTAAAATGTTGTTTTTCATAGTGTGTTTTTTCAATTTTATCATCAGAATCCAACAACCATGCCATTACAAGTTAGTATTCACTTTTAAGTGTATAGAGATACATCATAACTAACTCAGAATAAATGGTAAAGATTAGTTATTTAGAACAACATTTTTTTTAATTAAAAGTTATACCTATACCAAGAATTTGTATCACTAATAATTTATTATAGTTTTCCTTTTTCTTTTAGTATTTTTACCTCGTTAATCCCACATTTTATGAGTTCATCTTTCGAGAAACACCAAAAACGCCGACTTATATCCTCATACTTTTCAGTTGTTTTAAGCATTGCTTTGGTGTTATTTTTATTAGGCTTATTAGGTTTACTAGTGCTTAATGCCAAGAAAGTTTCCGATCATTTTAAAGAACAGGTGGTTGTTACCATTTATCTGAAAGATTCGGCGAAAGAGGTTGAAACGAAACAGCTTGAGAAAAGTCTGGCCATGGCCGATTATGTTAAATCTACCGAATACGTTTCAAAAGAACAGGCTGCCGAATTCATGAAAGCCGAAAACGGAGAGGACTTTATGGATTTTGTGGGTTACAATCCGTTACAAAACTCTATTGATGTGCACCTAAAAGCCGACTATGTAACTTCAGAACATTTAGAAAAAATTTCAGCTGAAGCCTCATCAAAAAACTTTGTTGACGAAGTCTCTTACGATAACGACCTGGTAAACTTAATGAACGACAACGTTAAAAAAATAAGTTTCTGGGTACTAGTTCTGAGCAGTATATTTACTTTAATAGCAGTTCTTTTAATTAACAGTTCTATCAGGCTCTCGGTTTATTCAAAACGATTTACAATAAAAACCATGCAAATGGTGGGTGCCACGAAACAATTTATTCGTCGCCCATTTGTTTGGAAAAGTGTGCGACTAGGTGTCATAGGTGCTATTTTAGCCTTAATAGGTATGGGAATCGTATTATATTATGTAAATAAAACGTTCCCAGAATTAGAATTGCTAAACGCTCCTGCTTTAATTGTTTTGTTATTTGCCTTTGTTTTTGGTTTAGGCATTATAATAACATGGATAAGTACACATTTTGCAACACAACGCTTTTTAAATTTAAAAACCGACGAGTTATATTACTAGAATTTCTAAATCTATTAACACAATCTTTTTAAATAATTACGTTAATTTGCGATACACTTTTTAAAACATTATGGGAGATCAAAAACAAAAAGAGGCTAATAAAAGTAAATTTATTTTCGGCAAAAAGAATTATAAATTCATGTTTATTGGTTTAGCCTGTATCGCTTTAGGCTTTATTTTAATGTCTGGTGGTGGTAGTGATGACCCTAATGTTTTTAATCCAGATATTTTTAGTTTCCGTCGTATTCGATTAGCACCAATGCTAGTTCTTTTAGGTTTTGGTATTGAAATGTATGCCATTTTGCTTAATCCGGAAAAATAACTATTTCTCAAACGTTTTTGCAAAAGCCTTGGCCATCTCACTCACGTAGTATTTAGCTTGCAACATGGCATCTTTATTATTTTTACTATAGTTTATCACCTTATCGGAATAATCTATTCCTAAACCTTTTATTTCCTTTTCATTCATTTGAATGTCCCCACAAAACGCTGCTACTTTTATATGTTTCGCTTTCGCGGAAGATAATACCCCTTGAATCGTTTTTCCGGACAATGTTTGAGAATCCATACAACCTTCGCCTGTTATAATCCAATCGGCTTCACGAATTTTTTCTTCAAAACCAGCTAATTCCTTAATTAATTCAACACCCGGTTTTAATTCCCCTTTTAGAAATACTTTTGAAGCAATTCCCATACCGCCCGCTGCTCCAGCGCCTTTTACCGTTTGTGGATTAACTTTAAACGTCGACTCAATTATAGTAGCAAAAGACTCCAAGCCTTTATCCAGCATATCTATATCTTCATTTGAAGCGCCTTTTTGTTTAGCATAAATTTTAGCGGCGCCGTTTTCACCGTACAAAGGATTCGAAACATCAACAGCCACTTTAATATCTACTTCTTTCAATTTAGGATTAACGTTTGAACAATCGATAGCTTCTATTTTTTCTAAATTTGCTCCAATAGGTTTAACTTCTTTTTTGTTTTCATCTAAAAACCGAAACCCTAAAGCAGTAGCCATACCTATGCCGCAATCGTTGGTCGCACTGCCTCCAACACCCAAAATAATGGTTTTTGCGCCGTTATTTATTGCATTTAAAATAAGTTCTCCGGTTCCAAAAGTTGTTGCGTTTTTACAATCTAGTTCTTCTTGCTTTAAAAGTTTATATCCCGAAGCTTCAGCCATTTCTATAAAGGCTGTTTTAGATGAATCTGAAAACAAATATGAAGCTTCAACAGGTTCAAAAAACGGATTATTAACTGTTAGTTTTTCTGTTTTACCTTCTAAATAATAATTAACAATTTCAATAGTGCCGTCACCACCATCGGCAAGTGGTAATTTTAAAATTTCAGCATCTGGAATTTCAGATAAAACTCCTGCTTCAACCGCATTACAAAATTCCATTCCTGTTAGCGAGTTTTTAAACTTATCGGGGGCTATTATTATTTTCATCTAAAACATATTACAACGTGTATCTCCGAATTTAATAATTAATACAACCATTTATAACCCTAATTTAATATTTTTGCCGCATGGATATTATAAACGCTATCATTCTTGGTATCATTCAGGGGCTTACCGAATTTTTACCTGTATCGTCAAGTGGACATTTAGAAATTGGAAAAGCGATTTTAGGCGACCAATCTGTGCCTGAGGAAAGTCTGCTTTTTACTGTTGTATTACATTTCGCAACAGCACTAAGTACCATTGTTGTTTTTAGAAAAGACATTCTGGAATTAATTAAAGGGGCGTTACAATTTAAATGGAATGACAATTTACAATTTATAGCTAAAATTGTAGTTTCTATGCTTCCTGCGGTAATTGTAGGGTTATTTTTTGAAGAACAACTAGAAGCTCTTTTTGGAGGCAATATCTTATTAGTTGGCAGTATGCTAATTATTACTGCGATGCTACTATATTTTGCCGATAAAGCTAAGGACACAAACAAAAAAGTATCGTTTTCCAATGCATTTGTAATTGGAATTTCTCAAGCCATTGCGATGCTTCCTGGAATTTCGCGTTCGGGTGCTACCATATCTACTTCTGTATTGTTGGGAAATGATAAAACCAAAGCAGCACGCTTTTCATTTTTAATGGTCGTTCCTTTAATTTTTGGCAAAATCGCCAAAGATATTTTGAGCGGCGATTTAACGTACGAGAGCACTAATTTTACCTCGCTTTCCATAGGATTTATTGCGGCGTTTTTCGCTGGTCTGTTTGCTTGTACCTGGATGATAAGTTTAGTTAAAAAAAGTAAACTCACTTACTTCGCTATGTATTGCGCAATTGTTGGAATTATAGCAATTCTCTTTTCAATTTTACACAATTAACATGAGCTTAAAAGACGAATTTCTGGCGGGTAAAATTTTACTCATCGACAAACCTTTGGAATGGACCTCATTTCAAGTGGTTAACAAGTTACGATGGGAAATAAAACAGGCTTTTAAATTGAAAAAAATAAAAGTTGGCCATGCAGGAACTTTAGACCCACTTGCCACTGGTTTGTTGTTGATTTGCACGGGTAAAATGACAAAACAAATTGATTCTTTTCAAGCGCAAATAAAAGAATACACTGGCACAATTGTTTTAGGCAGCACCACGCCTTCTTACGATTTAGAAACAGAAATAAACGAAACTTTTCCAACCGACCACATAACCGAAGCTTTAATTCACAAAACCACAGAAGAATTTGTTGGCGATATCGAGCAATACCCTCCTGTGTTTTCGGCGTTAAAAAAAGATGGCAAGCGTTTGTATGAATTTGCCAGAGCTGGGGAGGCTGTCGAAATTAAACCAAGAAACATACATATAGCTGAATTCGAAATAACAAATATTCGAGGCTTGGAAGTGGATTTTAGAGTCGTTTGTAGCAAAGGTACTTACATTCGATCTTTAGCACATGATTTTGGAAAAGCACTAAATTGTGGCGGACATCTGTCCGCATTAAGACGCACAAAAATTGGTGATTTTAACGTGAAAAATGGTATTACAATACAGGACTTCATTAGCACGCTAAACAACCAAATTGAGTAATTTTACGTATATTTCGTTAATAATTACCCAAAAACAACCAAGATTTGCGCCTTACAGATCAACATAAAGCCCTACTCATAACGCTTCTAATAACGGGAACAGTACTCTTGTTTGTCTTCAACTTACATTTAAAGCAGCAAACAGAACAAATTGCTGAAAGTTATTATGAAATGGAACCAGAGGAACCCCTCACGGAGGAAGAAGTTAAAATGCTTGAAGCTTTAGAACAATTACAAGGCAGTAAGGCCGAAACCAACCAAGCTTTTAATGAAACTGATAATAGTAAACATTTTTCCCAAGCCTTTAAAACCATTGCTCCACCTGAGGATTATGTACCAAAAACTAACACCAGTTCCGATAACGGCACCAATGAAAACACCAATGCATTTGGTGAAAATATTGCTGAAGACGCGGCTATAAAAGAAGAAGAAATATCTGCTTTTAATAAAGTAAGCGAACTATTAAAAAAACAAAAAAGTGAAGGTGTCAATAAAAAAAGCACCATGAGTTATTCTCTTAAGGATCGCTCTCATCATTTCATGCCAACTCCTATATATTTGTGTGAGGAAGGCGGAAAAATTGTTGTAAACATTACGGTAAACGCGAACGGCGATGTTGTAGAAAGTGACATTAATTCGTCTTCCAGTTCTAGTAATAAATGCCTAATAGACCACGCCTTGGAATACGCTAAAGAAGCAAAATTTAGCAAAGACGCTTCAAAACCAACTCAAATTGGCACCATTACATTTAATTTTATAGGCAAACCTTAGATTTAATCTGACATAGTAATTCGGTAACATCATTAAGAACATTCTGCCCTTTATCATTGTTATACCAATACTGTAAATCTTCTTTAAATTCTGGTGTTAATTTACCATTTTTCGCCTTAAAACGTTGCACATAAGTTGTAGCTTCACTAGGCCTAGGCCCATAGGTTTCAAGAATTTCATTTGTATTATTATCTATAAAAATCACCTTTGGAATTGAACGTGTTCCGTGGGTTAAAAACGCATTCATTAATTCGGGGTTTTCATCGCGAAGTACAATTTTATAAGTAATATGTTTGTTAAGATTTGCTATATGTTTTAGTACAGGCAAAACATGCGCTGCATCACCACACCAGCTTTCCGAAATAACCAACCAGGTAATATCTAAATTAAATGCTTTTATTCGTTTTTTTAAACCGTCGGAAATTTTAATGGTTTTTTCCCAACGCTTCATACGCCTATCATTAAGTTTGGTGAAATTTTTGTAGGCCTCGGTTTGTTCTAAACCAGTAGTTGCATGTGTTTCTACTAAACGCGCCATTAAATCTCGGTATGCCTCATAGGTCATACCATTAGATAAACTAGACTTTATAACTGACTTCATGGTTTATGCATTAATGGGGTAAATTTATAAGCAAAGCTCTTCTTTTAAAATGATATTTGTCATACTTTTACTTAATTCCTTACAAAATTTCATATGTCCGATAAACACAAATGTGGTTGGTGTGTAGGTGACCCACTTTATGAAGCCTATCACGATGAAGAATGGGGTGTTCCTGTTTATGACGATGCAACCCTTTTCGAGTTTTTAATTTTAGAAACCTTTCAGGCTGGATTAAGCTGGATTACCGTATTGCGCAAACGTGAGAATTTCAGAAAAGCTTTTGACAACTTTAATTATAAAACCATTGCCCTTTACAAAGAAGACAAAATAAATAGCTTATTAGAAGATTCTGGAATTATTAGAAATAAATTAAAGATTAAAGCTACTGTAACCAATGCTCAAGCCTTTATAAAAATTCAGGAAGAATTTGGTAGTTTTAGTCAATACATCTGGAAATTTGTTGATGGCACTCCAATAAAAAATAAAATTCAGAATTATAAAAATGCTCCGGCAACTACTGCTATAAGCGACCAATTAAGTAAAGATTTAAAAAAGCGAGGATTTAAATTTGTGGGCTCTACAGTAATGTATGCGCATATGCAGGCTACTGGAATGGTAAATGATCATGAGGTTAATTGCTTTAGATATCATGAGGTATGATGCCATAAAACATAAACTAAGTATAGTATATTTACAACTATAATTTATATAGAATTTGAATTATTAGAAATACAGTAAATAAAAATCACTTAACTACGGCGTCCTTTTAATTAGTTTCCAAAGGCAATGAAATTCAGAACCACTTTCCTTATTTTTTTTATCATAAACTCAGTATTTAAATTAAATGCTCAAGAAGAAGGAAATATATTAGGAGAAACCTCAGTGAATGTAAATTATAATGTTTCTGAAACGTATCGAATAAATTTTACAGCTCGTTCGCGTTACTTTTTATTTGAAAACAAAAAACTAATATATACGCAGCAGCAGTTTGATATTTTTCATTTTTCAACATTTAAAATAAAAAAGTCCAATAGAATTGGCTTAGGCCTTTATTACAGAAATCGTGATCTTTTTGAAACCGGAAGCGATGAAATTCGCATAATGCAACAATACAGTTACAAAAAGCACAAAAGGCAAATTAGTTTAGGGCACCGTTTTCGATTTGAACAACGCATTTTTGATACTAGAACCATTTTTAGATCACGATATCGTTTTGCACTAAACTTTCCATTAAACTCAAACGATAGCAATACCGAAGCGCCATATATTTTTGCTGCTGCAGAAGGCTTATTAAGTTTAACTGATACAAGCAAACCAGAATTTGGACAACGTACGACTGCTATGTTAGCCTGGCACATTGGCAACCATTCGCTGTTTAAAACAGGCTTTGAGTACCGTTTGGAAAACTTCAGTAATAAAACTGAAAACTACATGTTTTTCCTCAGCACACTATCTTTTACCTTATAAATACTTAAGGAACTCAGATCTTGAAATATCTTCTGCTCCCAAACTCTCCAAATGATTAGTATGCACCTGACAATCTATAAGTTTATAGTTGGATTCTTGAATAAGATTTATAAAACCAACTTTGCTCGCGTTACTTACTTTAGAAAACATACTTTCGCCACAAAACACACCATTACCCAAATCGACACCATACAATCCGCCAACAAGCGCTCCTTCTTGCCACACCTCAACCGATTTTGCATATCCTAACATATGAAGTTTTGTGTATGCCTCAATCATTTCAGGGGTAATCCAGGTATCTTCCTGCCCCATGCGTTTTATCTTTGAACAAGAGCACACCACTTCATTAAAATTTTGATTAATGGTGACTTTAAACGGATTCCGACGTAAGACCTGTCGCATACTTTTGGACACCTTAAGTTTATCTGGAAACAACACAAATCTCGGATCTGGCGACCACCACAATATAGGCTCATCGTGGCTATACCATGGAAAAATTCCATTTTGATAGGCAAATAATAAACGTTCTACAGTTAAATCGCCACCAATAGCCAGCAAACCATCGGCGCTGGCTTCGCTATAATCGGGAAACCATAACTCTTGTGTTAATAAATGCATGACGTTTATTTTAAACAAAAAACCTCAACATATGTTATATTGAGGTTTTTCTATTTTAAATGTTTACTAGAACGGTAAATCGTCGTGATCTTCTTCGTTTAAATTTCCAGCAGGTTCAAATGCATCAGCTGGCGGTACTGGAGGCATTCCTCCCGAAGCATCCGCTTGTAAAGCTTCAATTCTCCAACCTTGAATAGAGTTAAAGTATTTGGTTTCTCCTTGTGGGTTTACCCATTCTCTTCCTCTTAAATTTATGCTTATTTTAACTTGTTGCCCTACTTGGTAAGTATTCAATAAGTCGGTTTTATCCTGCACGAACTCAACCATAATATGTTGTGGGTACTGCTCTTCAGTAGTGACTACAATTTCTCTTTTTCTAAATCCGTTACTTCCAAAAGATTGAGTTTCACCAATCATTTTAATTCTTCCTTGAACTTCCATTTATTTCTATTTATACTTATTTATACAATTTTACTTAACTCAATAATATTTTCCATGCACTATCTACATCACCAAAACTTAAATAGTTGCGAGCCAATTTGTGCTTTTCTCTATGTGAAGCCGATTTTATGTTTGGATAGCGCTTACTAACTTCATCTACAAACACAGACACATCTTCTTTTGTTGGCAAAGCTTCAACATTACCTAACATACCTAAATCGTTACCTGTTAAGATCATACTGTTTTTTATTTCATCCGGAAAATTATCTACCCCTATTCCAACAGTCGATATAGGTTTCGGTATTTCAAAAAAACCTTTGTTCGCCCGCGTGTAATAACTTCCACCGGCACGAGCTACCAAATCCAATTTTTCCTGAATAACGTTACCATTATCGTCCAGAACGTTATTATCAATATGAAATTTAACCACTTCACAAATAATTAAATTACCAGCGCCACCTTCGGTACCGAGTTTAATGATATCATTTACCTTACACTCCATTTGAACAGGCGATTCGGCAACACGAAACGGTTTTACGATATCCGATTCTAACATGGTTAATCCCGATTTTTCAAATTCGTTCACGCCTTCGGGAAAATTTGAACTCGATAAAGACATTTGATGCACCATATCAAAATTCACGCTGTTAATAACCACTTCTTTGGTCGCTTCAATATTTTTTAATGTGTGTTTTATTGTATTGTCTTTTACACGTCTTGAAGGCGAAAAAACTAATATTGGAGGATTGGAGCTGAAAACATTAAAAAAACTAAAAGGCGACAAATTTACGCGTCCTTCGGCATCTACAGTACTTGCAAATGCAATTGGCCTTGGAGCTACAGCACTCAACAAATAGGCATGTAACAAACTGGTTTTTATTTCTTTAGGATCTATTGACAGCATTACCTTTAATTTCAACAAATGTAACTAATCTAAATTGTTTCTAAAAACCATTTTACTAACAAGTTAAACAATAATATTAACAGATTTGCATTATATTAGATACTAACTAATAACGCATGATTTTTACCAAACATAGTAACACCTTACGATGGGTGATTATAGCGGCTTCTTTTATTATCGTATCCTTAATTTTATGGAAAACATACGAATTTTTTCAGCATTTTAAAGAAGAAGAACGCTCTAAAATGGAGAATTGGTCTTTTGCACAAACCGATTTAATAAACTCGGAAGAAAACGCAACCAATCTCGATCTTACACTGCAAATTTTAAGCAGTAATAAAACAACACCAATGCTGGTTATAAATGAAGATGGCAGCTTAAGTAGTTTTAATAATTTAGATGAATCAAAAATAAAAGACTCTTTATACGTACAAAAACTTATTAAATCCTTTGCTGAGGAAAACCGCCCTATTGAAATAAAATTTGATGGTAAATTGTACAGCACTTTATATTATGGCAATTCGCCCCTTTTGAACAAATTAAAATATTACCCACTGGCATTATTACTTATTGTCTTTCTATTTGGAGCAGTAATTTTCTTTTTCTACCGAAGCAATAAAAATGCTACTCAAAATAAATTATGGTCTGGTATGGCTAAAGAAACCGCCCATCAAATTGGCACACCGCTTTCATCGTTAATTGGCTGGACCGAGATTTTGAAATCTGAAAATGTAAACCCAACCTATATCTCTGAAATTGAAAAAGATATAGATCGCCTACAAACCATAACCGAACGCTTTAGCAAAATTGGCTCTTTACCCGCCTTAGAATTAGCAAATATTAAAAAAGAAACCCTAGAATCTTACGATTATTTAAAAGCAAGAGCATCCAATCTCATTGACTTTGAAATAGTTATGCCTAAAGAAAACATTTTAGTAAATTTGAACAAGCAACTGTATAGTTGGACTATAGAAAATCTGGTTAAAAATGCGATTGATGCCATGAAAGGTCGAGGAAAAATAACCATTGAAATTGTTCAAATCGAAACTACAGTTAAAATCAAAATAAGCGATACCGGTAAAGGCATTGCAAGAAAGGACTTTAATAAAATATTTGAGCCTGGTTATACCACAAAAAAACGTGGCTGGGGATTAGGACTATCCTTAACCAAACGCATTATTGAAGACTTTCACAATGGTAAAATAAAGGTATTACATTCAGAAAAAGACAAAGGTACAACGTTTCAAATAACCCTTAAATGCGCATAAGTCATGGCGGAGCAATATATTACAATTAAATCAGTTGGACTAAACAATAACTGCCCGGAATGTTACAGTAACAAAGGCTTAAAACTAACTTTTAAACAGCGTTTTGTTGAAACCAGTTTTTATAAATCGATTACCCCCGAAATTAAATATGAAATGGACTGTAGCACGTGCAATTCTCATATTTACCCTGTAAAATGGACCGATGATATTGAGCGCGTTTTTGAATATCATAAACGGGCATTTACCCCAAAACAAGCCTCCCGACATTTAAAAAAGTCGTCGTGGCTAGCCATTTCATTAGGCATTATTTTAGTTTTAGTGGGGTTTGCAACCGTGTTATATATTGCATAATTACAACTGCGCTTTAATCTTTTCGGCTACAGCTTCAAAATCTTCTTTTGCGTGTGGTGTTTTCTTAATAAATCTCGCATCCTCCATAGTCGAAAGTGGAATTAAATGAACATGCACATGAGGTACTTCTAATCCGATTACAGAAATACCTACGCGCTTACATGGTATAGCCTTTTCAATGGCGATAGCTACTTTCCTGGAAAACTGCATTAACCCAGTGTAAGTCGCTTCATCCAAATCAAAAATCTTATCAACCTCTTTTTTAGGAATACAAAGGGTATGCCCCGAACTGTTAGGGTTTACATCTAAAAAAGCTAAAAACTCATCGGTTTCAGCTATTTTATAGCAAGGAATCTCTCCGTTTACAATTTTTGTGAATATAGAAGCCATAATTAAAAGTTTAAGGAAAATATGTTGTGGATTTATATTACTTCGGAAATATATATGCTCAATAAATCCTTTTGAAAAATAACGTTTATCTTTTAAATTTAAAAGATTCCTAACTAATAAAAGCAAGGAATCTTTTTTATAACAATGATAATAAGTTTCTTATCTTGAAATTTCTATAATATCAAATTTCATAACGCCATTAGGCACCTGTATTTCTGCAACATCACCAACCGATTTTCCTAACAATCCTTTTCCTATAGGTGAGTTTACAGAAATTTTTCCTGCTGCTAAATTTGCTTCGCTTTCTGCAACCAAGGTATAAACCACTTCCATACCATTAGTCTGGTTTTTAATTTTAACTTTGGATAATACCAAAACCTTTGAAGTATCTAATTGAGACTCGTCTATAATACGTGCATTCGATAACACCTCTTCTAATTTAGAAATCTTCATTTCTAAAAGTCCCTGTGCTTCTTTAGCAGCATCATACTCGGCATTCTCACTTAAATCTCCTTTATCTCTTGCCTCAGCAATAGCCTGTGAAGCCTTTGGGCGTTCTATATCTTTTAGTTGTCTTAACTCGTCTCTTAGTTTTTTTAATCCTTCTGGTGTATAGTACGAAACTTTACTCATAACTTCATCATTTTTAAATTAATAAATACTGAAACTATTTATATCGGTTTCCAGCATAAAAAAATCCCGTTTACACGAGATTGAGTAACAAATATACAAAATATTTAACTCAATTTCGTTTTTGTTGTAAATTGCAAAAGAGTATTTCAACATTGCCATGAAGCTAATTTTGCAAACTATAATCCTACTTTTTATTTTCTCATGTAGTAGTGACGACGTGATTAAAAATCCTTACTTACCTAACTATAAATTCAACACAAATAATTTCATTGATACGAGACTGCCGCAATATAACAAACTTCAATTACCCGGTAATTCGGTAATATTAACGGATTATGGTATTAATGGCATTGTTATATTTTATGCAGGAGGAGACAATTATAATGCTTTTGAATTATCGGATCCGAATCACGAAGTTACCAGTTGTTCAAAATTAACAGTTGATGGTGTTATTGCCTCGTGTAGTTGTAACGACAATAATAGTTACGAAATCCTTACCGGAAATATGCAAGAAGGTACTTCAGGACAATATCCGTTGCTAAGATATAACGTGGAGGTTACTGGCTCTATTATTCGGGTGTTCAATAATTAAAAGCGACTGCCTGACAAACTATATTTTTAGCCAAATTGAATTGACTTCTTTAACTTGTAATATTCAATACAAGCTGAAACTTTAAGCGATTTTCAAACTTAAAATTTTTAACAAGTTTACAAGCAACCGCTTCCTTTTCATAACAATTTCTTCCCGCTTAAAACTTTAATGTCATACCCAGCAAGAAATTAATTTTAGCTTGTGGATAATAAAAATTTTCAGTTATAGCATCATCATTTGAGCCTTGTGGCCTGTAATAATAGCTGTAAGTATATCCATTTGACACGTATTCGTTATCGAAAATATTGTTCACTAATAAATTAAAAGCAATTTCTTTAATCCACTTTGGTTGAATTTTATACGACGCATTAAAATTATTCACAAAATAGGCATCCATACTTTTACTCGCACTCGACGTATTATCTAAATATTGCTTGCCCACATATTTAGAAATAAAAGCCAGATTTAAACTTTCTAAAGGTGTGAATCGTAAAGTTCCGCCAGCAATAATATTTGGCGAAAATGAAATATCGGTATTTTCATAGGATGTTACTACTGGCTCATAAGCAACCGTTTCCCAAGTATTTGGGTCGTATTGCGTATCGTAAACTACATAATCAAAAGCTTTGATTTTATTTTTACTGAAAGTTGCATTAGCATCTAATCGTAATTTATCTGAAAACTTGTATCCAGCCTGCAATTCTACCCCTGCGCGGTAACTGTCTTTAACATTTTCACGAATTGGCCCACCAACATTATCTAAATCACCTGTTAGTACTAACTGATCTTTATAATCCATATAGTACAAATTCGCAGTCGCATAATATTTTAGGGTCTTTAATTTATAGCCTAACTCATAATCTACAAGGCGCTCCGGGTTTGGAAGCACAGGATTTTTAGTTAAATCATCACGGTTTGGCTCTCGATTCGCTACCGCCAACGAACCATAAACCGAATTATAATTATCTATTGTATAAGTTAAACCAGCCTTTGGATTAAAAAAATTATATTTTTCAGATACATTAATTGGTAGTAAATCTGAACTTAAACCATCCGATTTATAATCCACATGTCTATACTGTACATCGGCAAACAAAAACCATGAATAATTTAAAGTATACTCTGCCTTTACATAGGCATTATAATCGCTCTTTTCGCCTACACTAAAATAATAATTAGTTCTAATAGGTACAGTAACCGGGTATGAATCCCAAATTAGTTCACCAAAATGATCACCATCATATTTATTATAACCCCCTCCTACATATAGATTTAAATGTTCTTTTTTATAATTAAAAGAAGAAACAATTGCATAAAAGTCATTGTCCAACCAACGTCTTCTTATGGCATCACCTGTAGCATCAGCATCCAGATCATTCGGAAAATAATCGCCTACGGTTTCATCATTTTTATACTGTTCAAAATAGCCTTTACCTCTTGTGTAATTTCCCGAAAGGTTAGCTGAAAATTGCTTATTAAATTGATGTGAAAAATGTAATTGATAATGTGTTTGCTCATAATTATCAACCTCATTATCATAGGTATAATAGTTATATGTACGACCAGAATTCAAAAGATTATCTGCCTCGCTCTGGGACAAATAATTTCTATCTATAAAATCCTGAATACCTTGCAGATCTCCTTTTACTACAGCTTCTGGAGTTCCATACCACGATTGATAGGTTTTTTCTTTACCTCCAAAAACCATGGCTTTCAAAGACGTATTATCATCCAGGTAACCTCCTTCAACATAATATGAAGATAAATCAGACGATGCTCTATCGATATAGCCATCACTCATTATTTTAGACAATCTCGCTTCGGCATAAAAATTATTCTTTAAACCAGACCCCAAACTTAAGTTGTGTTTTCTCGTGCCGTAAGAACCAATAACATTGGTGGTTGTTGCGTATCCGGAACTTGAAGGTTGTAAGGTTTTAATATTTAAACTTGCTCCAAAAGCCCCAGACCCATTGGTACTGGTACCTACACCACGCTGCAACTGAATATCTTCAACCGAACTCACAAAATCAGGCATATTAACCCAAAATGTCCCTTGACTTTCGGCATCATTATACGGGATTCCATTTATGGTTACATTAACGCGAGTCGCATCGGTTCCACGAACTCTTATTCCTGTATAGCCCACCCCTGCTCCTGCATCAGAAGTTGTTACTACTGAAGGCATTTGATCTAATAATATTGGTAAATCCTGCCCTAAATTAGTAGACTCTAATTCTTCTTTTGAAATATTTGAAAAAGCAACAGGTGTTTTATCTTTTGCTCTTGTAGCCGATAATAAAACTTCATCTAAACGTTCTACCTCGGTAGAATCTTGTTGAACTTGTTTTTGCTGAGCCTGTACAAACACAGATAACACAAATAATGTTAATAAAAGAATACGGTTTTTCATTTCGAATTAAATAATATTTAAATCGAATAAAAAGAGGTAATTATTCTTAAAAAAATCTGATTAAATAAATTGATAAATACATTTATCCAAACGGCAATTTGTTTGCCTCCCTAAACAGCATTACCTGTTCTAGGTTCGATGGGTATGATCTCAGCCTTTTACGCGCTAAAAGATAAATTATTAAAAATCATCTAATATATGAAAAAGCACCCCTTTATGAGAACGCCGCAAAGTTAAGAACCAATTTTAACACTGAAGCATTTTTTTAATCTAAATCGGGCTTTTTTCTATTTTTCTTTTTTACAGATTGGTTTTTCTTGCTTTTCAATCGCTTTTTTATAACTGATTTTGGAATTTTTGTAGATATGCGCTTTTTTCTGGGAGCTAAAGCTTGATCTAAAAGTTCAAATAACCGATTTATAACCAACGTTTTATTTTTATGCTGACTGCGGCTATCACTACATTGCAATATGAGAACACCTTCTATTGTTAGTCTATTTTTAAGGCGGTTTAAAAGAGTTTACTTTAAATGGTCGTTAAAAACTTCCGAATTCTTCAAATCGAAATACAACTCAACTTTCGATGCTACCTTATTAACGTGTTGACCTCCAGAACCCGAACTTCTTACGGCTTTAAAATTTAATTCATTAATTAACCGCTCTTTGTCAAACATTAAGAAACCTGATGTGCTGGTTTTAATAAATCGATTACCGTTTTTACGGGGTTAAAAGTCGAAACAGGAACTTCAACAAAAATAGTATTCCAATCGGCCATACTTCCATTCCATAAGCCAGGTAATTCTAACGCTTTAATTTCGGTGCCATCTTGAGATTTAATCGTTATAAATGTGGCATTATGATCCACATAATTATGAAGATTGAATGGATTGCCTTTAAAATCCTTTGTTCCACAAACTAAATCGGTAGGATTAAAATGTGTAGCATGTTTTACAATCGCTTTTTGAGATTTGTCTTCCACATTTATTTGAGCAAACTCAATAATTTGAAGCGAGGTCTCCCCATCTTTATGCTTAACCCAAAACGGTCCGCCTCCCGGTTCTCCTTCGTTTTTAACCATTCCACACACACGAATAGGCCTGTTTAATTTGTTGAACAAATACGAGGCCTTTCTATTCAAATCGAAATCATCAAAATCTGCATGTAATTTCACATTCATTCTGTGTGTTAAAAACATAGCAATTTCCAAAAGTTTCTGCTCAGACAACTGCTCGTTTTCAAGTACTTTTAAATAATTAAAAGTCTTTCCCTGAGCATCCAACAGTATACCTGCTAATAATTTTTTATAATCGGATTGTAACTTGTTTTGCTCCTGAACAACAATATTATCAACATTTTTAATGAATATAATATCTGATTTAACATTATTTAAATTATCAAGCAAAGCTCCGTGACCAGCAGGTCTGAAAACCAAATTCCCATTGGGAGTCCTGTAAGGTTCATTATTAGTTTTCAAAGCTATAGTATTTGTAGACTTATTTTGGTATGAAAAAGTAACTTCAAATTCAGTATTTGTTTGTGTTTCTAATGTTGGTTTTATTTTTTCTAATTCACTTTTAAAGTGCTCGGTATGTTCCTCTGAAATGGTAAAATGTAATTTAGCAGTATTATTAGTTGACGCGTAAAACGTAGCCTCAAGCAAATGTTCATGAAACGCAGTTAAAACTTCCAATTTGTAATTATGAAAAGGTAGTAGCCCTTTAGGATATTGCCCAAAATTCAATCCGCTTTTATTAAGCATAGTTTTCACAAATGCCGTGTACCGTTCTTCAATTGGTAAATTCTGAAAATTTGGTATTTCATTTTTAACCAATTCAAAAAATGGTAATTTTTCTAAACCATTAACAAACACCCAGAAATTTTTATGAGTTTTTAAATAATGCCCCAAACGCTCTTCATCGTCATGATATTCCTTTAAAAACTGATAAACAAACTTAAACATACGAGTTGCGGCCCCCGATGCAGGTACAAACTTGACAATATTTAATTGATTACAAGCTTTCTCATACAACTTAACGTATTTTTCAATTTCGACCTTATTAAATCTTAATATCCCATTACCTACTGTTGCTGCTTCCTCCAATTTAGCATAATCCATACCTGATTTTATGCGTTCTACTTGCGCCTTAACCGCTTCTGTGGTTAACCCTAAATTTTCAATTTGTTTAACGTCTTTATCGGTAAACATAAGTTCTTTCTCTGCAATCATTTAAATACTCTTCAATAATTTATCAATATGCTTAACGGCTGTATCCAAACGCTCCTTTTTACTTCCTTCTAGTAAAACAAATGGCCGTTTATTTACGATTAAAGCATTGCGAAAGGCGTCGAACATCTCTTCCCGATTATTAGGTTTATCCCTTAAGTCGTCGGCCTCCCACGGAATGTCAATATTAGTTAAAAAATACAAATTGTAAGTATTTTCTAGCGCATATTTTTCTAGAATTGGATCACAATAGCCCAAATAATAAGCTTCTGAATACACTTTTGTTTCCAGCAAATCAGTATCACAAATTAATACATCTTCAGCTTTTTTTGCCAATTCGTTTTCTAATTTTATTTGTCCTTTAGCAATTGGAATTAAATCATGAGGTTCGCATGTTTTTCGCTCAATATTCCATTTATTTTGCAAATACTCCCTTGCATACTCTGGCACCCACACCGAATTATAATACCTTGCCAATTGCCTTGACAAGGTTGTTTTTCCTGTAGATTCAGGTCCAAAAAGCACCACCTTTATGCAGTTACTCGGTTCTTGTTTAAAGTCTTCTTCCATGCTTTATATCCATAAATGGCAATTACAGTAAACAATAAGTATTGAAATGAGGTAAAAATCAATCCTTTATAAAAATAAAGAGGAACTGAAATTATATCTCCAATTATCCAATACGTCCAGTTTTCTAATTTCTTTTTGGCCATTAACCACATCCCAACAAAAAATATAGCGGTTGTAAATGTATCTATATATGCGGTCCAGTTATTAAACTTGCCATTTATTATATAAACTAATATAACGAATAGCACAGTTAGTAAAAAAATAACCGCACTCCATATATGTTCCTTTTTAGTGGTTTTCGTTACAGGTACTACATGGTCGTTTTCATCTTTTCTTGTCCAATAATACCATCCAAAAATGCTCATAATAAAATAATAAGCATTAATTAGCATATCGCCCAATAAACCATAAAACCACAAAATATAAACAAAAATTGCTGTACTTATAATACCGGTAGGATAAACAAGAATATTTTCCTGTTTAGAATACCAGACACTTAAAAACCCAAATAAAACTCCTATTATTTCTAAAATAACAAGATGCATATCTACACCCTGATATTGCGAAAATATCCAATTAAAAATGTGGCTCATAATCGTGTCTATCGGATTTTACAATTTTCATATATAATAATCCGCGTTCTATTAACTCAAATGCCTCTTTTATTTCTGAAGTTAACACCTTCATCACTGTGTCGTATTCTCCATAAACCTGAGTACTTAAAGGATTTTCTAAAACCTTTAAACCTGAAGCTCTTAACTTTTTTATAAATTCTATAATACTAGGTTCAAAGTCGTTTTGAAGTGGCGTAAGTGTTAATTCTACTGAAATTTTCATATTTTTTTTATTAAAGGAATAAAGATACTTCTTTTAATTCAAGAGCAAAATTAATTAGTCAGGATGGTACAGGATGGAATATTCCGTTTCAAATTTTACATTTGAATGATAACATTCTATACACACTTATTATCACCACTTATAATTTAACTTTCAACATTTTTTTCAATCCTATTCTAAATTGTAATCCAACGAAATAAATGGTCACGATTAAAACTTTTACTCTAAATTTCATCTATGGTTTTATTATTTTCTCTAGCTGTTTTATTTTCCCACAAAACCACATGGAAACTTTAGATCGTGGTGTTGTAGCTGTGAGAACCGATAAAAAAGAAGTTCTAATTAGTTGGCGCATCTTTGCTTCTGAATTTGATAACGCATCCTACAATATTTACAGCGGTAATAAAAAATTAAATAAAACCCCAATTACTGGGGCGAGTAATTTTATCGATAAAACGGAGAATGATAATAATTATAGTGTTTCTGTAATTATTAATGGAACGGAACAAAAACCTTCAAAACCAGTATCCGTTTGGAAAAACATTTATAAAACGATTCCAATTACTGCCCCGAAGGGCGGCATTTCGCCAGATGGTCGTGAATATAAATATACCGCTAATGATGCTTCTGTTGGGGACTTGGATGGAGACGGACAATACGAATTGGTTTTAAAATGGGAACCTACAAATTCGCATGATAATTCGCATCGCGGCTATACAGGAACTACTTTTCTTCAAGGTTTAGAACTAGATGGTACCATCTTATGGACTATCGATTTAGGAAAAAATATCCGGTCGGGGGCGCATTACACACAATTTTTAGTCTATGACTTTAATAGTGATGGGATTGCAGAAATTGCCTGTAAAACAGCCGATGGTACAACCGATGGAAAAGGAAAAGTTATTGGAGATGCTGAAGCAGATTACCGAAACAACAGAGGTTATATTTTAGAAGGCCCAGAGTATTTAAGCGTGTTTTCTGGAAAAACGGGTGCATGTATCACTACCGAATCCTATATTCCTGCACGAGGAAATGTTTCCGATTGGGGCGACAACTATGGTAACCGTGTCGACCGCTTTTTAGCTTGTGTGGCTTACCTAGATGGGAAACACCCTAGTTTGATTTTTACCAGAGGTTATTATACCCGAACCGTTATAGCAGCCTTCGATTTTAAAAACAAAAAATTAAAGACACGTTGGGTTTTCGACACGAACACCAAAGGCAACGATGCCTATTTTGGACAAGGCAACCATAACATAGCCGTGGGGGATTTAGATGGCGATGGCTTCGATGAAATTCAGTTTGGTTCTTGTGCAATAGACCACGATGGAACAGGCTTGTATTCTACCGAATTTGGTCATGGAGATGCGGCACATTTAGGCGACTTTGATCCTACCCGAGAAGGACTGGAATATTTTATGTGTCATGAAGAAGCGAATGGGACAAAGATTCCAGCTATCGATTTTAGAGACCCGAAAAACGGAAACGTCATTTGGAGCGTGAAAGGGAAAGGCGATTTTGGCCGTGGTGTTACCGCAGATATAGACCCTAATTTTCTAGGCGCCGAAAGTTGGGCATCTAACGGAACGGGAATTCACAATGTTAAAGGCGAAGTTATTTCAAATGTTTACCCTACGGCTGGTCGGCGTGGTGCCAGTTGGAATATGTTTGCTTGGTGGGATGGCGATTTACTTCGTGAAATTGTTGATAAAACTGTAATTACCAAATGGAATTATAAAATAAAATCTACCGACATGCTACTTCGCGCCTACGATTATGATGGTATGGCATTAAGAAGTAACAACTGGACCAAATCAAATCCGTGTTTAATCGCCGATATTTTAGGCGACTGGCGAGAAGAAATTATTTGGCATAATGAGGACAATACCGAGCTTGTTATTTTTGCCACGCCATACCCTACCGACCACCGTATTTTTACCTTAATGCACGATCCCCTCTACCGTGTTAGTATTGCTTGGCAAAATGTAGGTTACAATCAACCTGCTCACACAGGATTTTATTTGGGGCATGGTATGAAAACACCAGAAACACCAAATATTGAACTTGTTAAGCAACCTAAAAAATAATTATTGGCTTAATTTACTAAAAAACGATTCGTCTTGCTCGAAAGCTGTACCTATAACCACCATATCAGCTCCTGCCGAATATGCAGTTTCCAGTTGTTGTATGGTCTTAATGCCACCACCGACAATCAATGGAACACTTAATTCGGTTTTAACCGCCTTTATTATTTCTGAAGTTACAGGATGAATCGCTCCACTTCCTGCTTCCAGGTAGATTAATTTCATGCCCAGTAGTTCTCCTGCTTTGGCAGTATCAACTATGTTTTGAATATTACCTATAGGCAAAGGCTTGGTTTTGGTAACGCGTTGGACAGCCGTTTCTTTGCCGTTTTCAATAAGAAGATAACCTGTTGGAATGATTTCTAAGCCTGAACCTCTTAATTTTGAAACAGAATTAATATGCTTACCAATAAGATATTCCGGGTTTCTACCCGAAATTAAACTTAAAAATAACAGCGCATCTACCCTATTTGTAATTTGAGTTACATCGCCAGGAAACAAAACTACAGGTAAACTTGTATATCGTTTTATGTTTTCAACTAAAATTTCGGTAACCTCATCAGCCACAGTGCTCCCGCCCACAAAAATATGGGTTGCTATTGATGTGTTTACTTTCTTTATAAAATTTGAAACGTTTTCTAACGGAAATTTATCGGGATCTATTAATACGGCTAACAATGGTTTACCTGTAGAGGCTGCATCCTGTATATCTTGATAAACCCCTTTCATTTAAGCTATTGCAAACGCACAAGTAAAACCTTCAAACTCTAAAAACTGAACATTATATCTGTATTTTTTGTCCTCGTAATCAATCCACGCTATAGTTTCTTCCTCATTATCAGAAGCTGGGATAACTAAGCAATGCTGCTTAAAACTTAAGCCCGGGGTAGCAAAAAGCTTATAAAGTGATTCTTTTACACACCAAATAATGGAGAGTTTATTTATGTAATCGTCTGCATTTTTATCAAGGTATTGATTTTCATAATCAATAAACTTATGCGCTATTACAGTAATTTTTTCACGCTGCTTTTCAATATCAATTCCAATGATACCTTCGCTAATAATTACTGCCGAAAATTGAAACGAATGCGTAATTGAAATTTGCTTTCCATCTTTTAAATGCGGCTTACCGTTATCATCATAAAACAAATCAGAATCTTCATACCCAAAAGCCTTTAAAAGATGACGGACACTTAAAAACCCACGCTGATGCATTTCGCTTTTCATTCCTAAAACCCGATTCAAACTTTCTGGTTTTAAGGCTAATCCATGCATTAAATCATCAAACGACTCTGTTATTTTCCAGATTTTAACAGTAGTTTGTGAATTTGGAGTAATGGTTTTATAAAGAGGCATTTAATATTCTAAAAGTTATAGTTATCTTTGCACCGCCTAAGGCAAATTTTCATTCTTGACAAGCGAATTTAACTATTTACGCTTTAACTGCAAGAATGTTTAGTGTAAAAACAAAATAAAGATATAATGAGTACAAAAACAATTCCTTACGTAGCGAATAAAGTTAAAGACATGTCGCTTGCAGACTGGGGTAGAAAAGAAATAGAATTAGCCGAAGCTGAAATGCCGGGATTAATGTCTTTACGTGAAGAATATAAAGACTCTCAACCTTTAAAAGGCGCTCGTATTGCTGGTTGTTTACACATGACCATTCAAACGGCAGTGTTAATTGAAACCTTACAAGCTTTAGGTGCCGAGGTAACTTGGAGTTCTTGTAACATTTTCTCAACACAAGATCAGGCTGCTGCAGCTATTGCTGCTGCCGGAACTGCTGTTTACGCTTGGAAAGGCATGAATGAAGAAGAATTCGATTGGTGTATCGAGCAAACACTTTTCTTTGGTGAAGATAGAAAACCATTAAACATGATTCTTGACGATGGTGGTGATTTGACTAACATGGTTTTGGATAAATACCCAGAATTAGCTGCAGGAATTAAAGGTTTATCTGAAGAAACCACTACAGGTGTTCACAGACTTTACGAGCGCGTGCAAAACGGAACATTACCAATGCCAGCTATTAACGTTAATGATTCTGTGACTAAATCGAAATTCGATAACAAATACGGCTGCAAAGAAAGTGCTGTAGACGCCATTCGTCGTGCTACCGATGTGATGCTTGCCGGAAAACGCGTTGTAGTTTGTGGTTATGGCGATGTTGGTAAAGGTACAGCAGCGTCGTTTAAAGGTGCCGGAAGTATTGTTACGGTAACTGAAATAGACCCTATTTGTGCGTTACAAGCTGCGATGGACGGCTACGAAGTTAAAAAATTAGAAACCGTTGTTGGTAATGCCGATATTGTAATTACAACTACAGGAAACAAAGATATTGTTCGTGGTGAGCACTTCAAGGCCATGAAAGACAAAACCATTGTTTGTAACATTGGGCATTTCGATAACGAAATCCAAATGGCTTGGTTAAACCAAAACTATGGAAACACTAAAGTTGAAATTAAACCTCAGGTTGATAAATATACAATCGATGGAAACGACGTTATTGTTTTAGCCGAAGGTCGTTTAGTGAACTTAGGATGCGCAACAGGTCACCCTAGTTTTGTAATGAGTAACTCGTTTACAAACCAGACTTTAGCTCAAATCGAACTTTGGAACAATTCTGAAGCTTACGAAAACCAAGTTTATATGTTACCTAAACATTTAGATGAAAAGGTTGCTAAATTACACTTGGCAAAAATTGGCGTTGAGCTTACCGAGCTTAGCGACGAGCAAGCCAAATATATTGGCGTAACAGTTAATGGTCCATACAAACCAGAACACTACAGATATTAAAATTAGTATTACTGAACATATTTCAGAATATCAACTTATAAAAATCCTGAGCTACATGGCTTAGGATTTTTTTATTTGGGCATTTGCTAAATCATCACGCTTTCCGCTATATCTTTTTACATGTTGGCTATGCAACTTTTTCGTTCCTCAAAAAACCACTCGAACTGACATAAAAAGCATGCCGCTGCAATCGTTATTGCGAAACCTACTTTAATTTGAATATAATTGTTTAGAAAAGGTTACTCCTCCACCATATCTTCTTCAAAATACCACCAAAGGCTCGAGTCTATGGTAGATTTCATCTTGTTGATATCTACATCATCTTTTAAAAAAACAGTTAAGTTTTCGTTAGCCCTATTTTGCCCAACAGTATCCTGAATTTCTACAAGTTCTATTTCTTTGAAGCGTTCCAGGTGCATTTTTATTCGCGCATCTAACGTTTCATCACCTAAGTAAATTTTAATAGTCTGCTGGCTTGGTGAATTTCTAATTTCTGATCTAAAAGGAAGTTGCATAGTCTTATGGTTTAGATAGTTGGTATTAAATTAATCAATTATTTTGTTAAAGTCAATAAAAAAACCTTCCCGAAATCGGAAAGGCTTTTTAAAACACTTTAAAACTATGTTTATTCCTTAAGTTTTAATAAGTCTAAGTCGTGATAGAAAAAGGTTTTATTATCACACATAGAAACAAATAGTCCATTTGGAAATTTTTTACCTAATGCCGTCGTTGTTACATCACAACCATCGGTCTCATTAGTTCCTAAATTTATTTCCTTAATAAAGGCATTCGTTTTTAAATCAAATATATTAAAGGTGTGTGCCTGCTGATTAGATACAACCAAAAATCCATAATCAGCGTAATTAGCAATGGCAATACCTTCAATATCGTCTTTAAAATGTTCGCCTCCAAAAAGACTCACTTCATCATTTCCTCGTGCTGGGTTTGCATGATATTTTCTAATACCAACACCTTCATCGGAATAATACACATACCCAGAAGCATCATCAACTGCAATAGCTTCAATTTCCTTTTGCCCGCTAAACTGCCCCATTTTTCTGAGTAAATTAGCATGAACGCCTAAAGAATCGGCTACTAATTCATATTGATATAAATACCCTTCTTTCGGTCCTTTTTTTCTACTAACAAAAACAGACACTTTTCCGTTTACAGGGTTTTTATAAATTGAAACTCCCATAGGGCGTTTCATTTCAACTGTAGTTTCATCTTCAAACACTTTGAATCCGCCATGATCTAAAGGTGTCATATCTGGAACAGAATACACACGTATTTGATGTTTTTCCCGCTCAGAAAACACCATAATGTCCGTCTCTGTTGAATCATTCAATTTAAAACCATATTCAATATCGACATTATTTGGATAACTTACGCCTGTTAAACTCTTACTTGGAATTATTTTTCCGTCAAGATTGAACGCATAAACGCCTCCATTAACCTCATCTTTATCGGTGCCAAAAACAATACTTTGTTCTGGATTTGTTTTATTAACCCAGATAGCGGGGTCGTCGGTATCATGGGGTGTGGTTTCGGTAACCGTTGTTGCCACTATTTCAGGTAATTTAGCCATGCAGGCCATTAATAAAACAGTCGTTCCAAAAATTAAATTTACTTTTAATTTCTTCATTAAATTCTCTGCTATCTATTTTTTAAACAAATCGTATTTCAACCCGAAATTCAAGCGCTTTTCGTAATATTCCATCTGCATGGTTCTGGAAGATACCCCCTGATAATAACGTAACGGTTGGTTGGTAATGTTGTTTACATTTACATACAAACTCAACTGTTTTGATAATGCTACATTAGCGTTAAAGTCTAAGAAAAACTGCTTATCATAATAACGGTCTTCAAAAGGACGACCACCAATTTCATCAACATATGCATCGGAGAAATTTCCTGATAAACGTACACTAAAATGCTTATCTGCATATCCTAATGAACCATTAAACATATTAGGTGCTGTATTTGGCAAATCTAAATCGGTACGCTCGTCACCATCTTCATTATAAATACCATCGGTATTAGATGTTAAATACGTGTAGTTTAGATAAACACTAAAGTTTTTAGCAAAACCAGGTAAAAAATCTAAACGACGTTGTAACGAAACTTCGGCTCCAAAAACGGTAGCTCCATTTCCATTTAAAGGTTTGTAAATCTCGTAACCGTTGTTGTCTTCTGAAACATTTGTATATATAAAATCTTGAATGTCTTTATAGAACACTCCTCCCGACAGCAATCCAACAGATTTAAAATACTGTTCTGCCATTATATCGAAGTTCATCGAGGTGGTTGGATTTAAATCGGAATTACCAAAATAAATTTCTTCATCTTCATTATTAATCTCCTGATATGGCACTAAATCGACATAATTTGGTCGTGCCAAAGTATTCGTCCAAGCAAAACGCAAAATAGTATTTTCGGCCACATTATATTTTAAGTGCAAACCTGGTAAAATATTGGTATAGTTTGCCTTGTCTTTAACTATCTGAGTTCCATCGTAATCGCCATCGACATTAAAAACTAACGTATTACCCTCACTGTTAATAACTGTATGCTCTAAGCGCACACCAGCCAACACCGAAAATTTATCTGAAAACTGCTGATTCAACATGGCGTATCCGGCATAAACATATTCATTAACATCAAAATTGGCCGTTAAATACTCATCGGGAAGATCTTCGCCCGAAAATAGATTGGTATTGTATAAATCCAATCCTCCTAAATATTCTTCTGATGCGAAGGTACCAACCTGATACTGACTTCCAGCAAGGTAATCGTTATCAGAATAATTTTTAGTAGGAACATCACCTAAGAATTCTAAAGCACCTGTTTCATCGCTGTACTCCATAAAATCATTATCTCTGTTTTTATTTTTCAAACGACTTTTAAATCCGAATTTCAAAAACCCTTCTTGATTTTCTACTAAGGTTAAAGGCGCTTTTACATTAACGAAAAAGTTAACATCCTGCTCTTCGGTATATTGATTTTCTTCTGAAATTTCATCTAATTCGAATAAGCTAAAATCGGCTTCTGATGCATTTACAGGTGTAAATAAAGGCTTTTTGGAATTATTATTATAGTTTATTCCATATGCGCTTTCGTACTCCAGATAACGCTCATTTAAACGTTCTTCAGATGCTTTAGAGAAGGATGCCATCCAGTCTAACTTAACGCTTCCAAGTAGGTGGTCTCCACCCAAGCTGTAGTTTTGCATACGCTGATCTTCGAGACGTCTGTTTTTATTACGGTTACTGTCGATACCTCCTTTTGTTTGGCGCTTTGCTTCAACAGGAAACCCTGTTAAATTTCCGTTTGCATCTACCGAAAAATCTCCGGGTTCAATATCTTCACCGTCTAAAATTTCATTCTCTAAGCGGAAGCGGTTTTCACGATCGTCGCGCCAGTTGTAAATCGATTTAAAATACAAACTGTTATTCTGGTCTAATTTATAATCGAAATTAGCCGAAAAACTTCTTCGAACGCGCTGAACTAAATACTCTCTTATTTCGAAAACTTTGGCATATGGATTGACATCAATTGGCACTAAATTATCTTCATCGTTATTTGCATTATACTCAAATTCATCTTCCCATTCAGCTTCAACGTTATCGCTTCCAAAGTCGTTATCGTTTATGGAAGCAGAAACCATCCAACCGAATTTATCGTTTTTAGAACGGTTTCCAACCAAAAACGACCCGTTTAAAATACGTTTATCGGTAATAAAATTTATACCAGAACCAGCAGTAGCGGATAAACGGAAACCTTGTGGTGATGTTTTTGTTATTAAATTTACAGAACCACCAAGGGCATCGGCATCCATATCTGGTGTGACCGCTTTATTAACTTCAATGGTTTGAATCATATCCGATGGAATTAAATCCATTTGTACGTTACGGTTATCGCCCTCGGCTGAAGGGATACGGCTTCCGTTTAATGTTACCGAATTTAATTGAGGCGACAAACCGCGAATAATAATATTTCTAGCTTCCCCTTGATCTACTTGCATGGTAATTCCAGGAATCCGTTTCACCGCATCACCAATGTTAGCGTCTGGAAATTTACCTATTTGATCGGTCGATACAATGTTGGTAATATTCTGTTTGTTTTTTTGCGTGTTCAATGCTCTGGCTTGCCCTCCAAGACCGTAACCCGTAATTAATACTTCGTCTAATTCGGTCGAACTTCCATTCATTGTAAAATTCAAAGTCGTGGTTTGACCAGCCCGAACTGCAACTTCTTTTTCGATATTGGAGTAACCAATAAAACTTACGATTAATTTGTAAGCCCCCTCTTTTATATCGACGATAGTATAAGACCCATCGAAATCGGATACCGCTCCTTTGTTAAGCCCTTGTAAAGCAACAGTAGCCCCAGGTACCGTAACCCCGTTCTCGTCGGTAATAATACCCTTTATATTTCCTGTTTGTGAAAAACTGCTGATACAGAAAAGAGACAGCAGCATGCATGTATAAATGTGTTTCATTACTAAGTTAATTTTGTTTGTTTTTTTCTGCAGCAAAACTACCTAGCTATTAACGTACGTACCTGAATTAAAAGTTAACAAATCATGAAAGATTATACCTCTGGCAATAGCATTTTATAACTTCATTACATTGAGGTAACATTACTTTAAAATTCCATGAATAAATGTATAAACTCAGATTCGCAATCAGTTTTTACAAAGACATGTGTATTATAAATAAACACAAAAACCCTTTCTGAAAACAGAAAGGGTTAACTTATATTAAAAAGTATAGTTTCTTAAGCTTCGAAAGGCTCTATAGAAACATAAGACTTATTGTCTTTCTTTTTAGTAAATTTTACAACGCCATCAACTTGAGCGTGTAAAGTATGATCTTTACCTTGGTATACGTTTTCACCTGGGTGATGTGTATTACCTCTTTGTCTAACGATAATATTACCTGCTATTGCAGCTTGACCACCAAAAATCTTAACACCTAATCGTTTCGATTCTGATTCTCTACCGTTTTTCGAACTTCCGACTCCTTTTTTATGTGCCATTTTATTTCGATTTTATTTTGTTATTAACTTAAAGCAGCGATTAATTCAGCTTTCTTCATTGAAGAATATCCTGAAATCTCTTTTGCTTTTGCCATTTCTTTTAATTCAGCAACAGTTAAACTGCTTAAATCTTGAGAAGCTTCAGCCTTAGGAGCTTCAGCTTTTGGAGCTGCTGCTTTTTTCTCAGCTTTAGCGGCTGGTTTTGCACCTGAAGCAACAATACTTTCAATAACAATTTCTGTTAATGCTTGTCTGTGACCGTTTTTTACACGGTAACCTTTTCTACGTTTTTTCTTGAAAACGATAACTTTATCACCTTTAAGGTGCTTTAAAACTTTTGCTCCTACTTGAGCTCCGTTTATAGCCGGGGCGCCAACAGTTACATTGTCTCCGTCGCTTAAAAGAAGTACATTATCAAAAGATACTGCTTCACCTTCTTCTGTTGCTAAACGATTAACAAAAACTTTTTGGTCTTTTTCAACTTTAAATTGTTGCCCTGCTATCTCTACAATTGCGTACATAGCGTAACGTTTATTAATTAAATTTGTTATAAATACTACTAACCTTATATAAGGCGGGTGCAAATATACTGCTAATTAATTAATTTACAAACGTTTTATTAAGTTTGCGAACTATTTTTTAAATATTGCATAACTACCAGAGTAGCAATGACTGTGGTGGCAAAGCCCATGATTAAAACCACAAAAGTTACCAGCCCTGTATCAGCGTTTAAACCTCCGTTTATAACGTTATACAATTCGGATAAGAAACCATTATTAATTTCGGTAATGTAAAAGAGAAAGAAAAATGTGAATAAAATAGCTGCTATAAACCCTGTGATAAGCCCTGTTTTAAACCCTTCGCCGTAAGAAAACGCTTCAGGCTTTTCTAGCTTTGTTAGCTTAATAGCCTCGTAAATACCAAATGTTGTAATTACAGCATTAAAAAAACTAAAACCAGGATAAATGTGCTTATGAAAAAGTGCCAATATTAAAAAATAAGCAATTAATACAGCACTTGTTACTAAACCAAATCGAATAGGAAGCGTTATTTTTTTCATTTTTACTAAAATTAATTCTCTTAAATTTCGTAAAAAATCCTGAATAATAATAATTTATAATCAAATATTATCGGTTAACAACCTGGTATTTATCGCCGTCTATGAACCAAAAAAACTCCTAAAAGTATTATAAAACTGGCCACTCCCTGGGTAAAACTAAATTTTTCACCATCTAAAAACCCCCACATCAAAGCAACTATTGGCATAACATACGTAACCGACGATGCAAATACCGGCGCACTAATTTTAACTAATTTATTGAATAATATTTTAGCCATGGCCGTACCGAAAAATGATAAGGTGGTAACGTATACCAAAGCCATTCCAAATTCTGGGTTATTGAAAGTTTCATGTGAAAAAAAATCAACAAAAAATAACATAACAACAGCTGGAAAAAATATTACAAAGTAATTTCCAGCAGCTATTGTTAAGGGTTTTATATCATAAAGATAGCGCTTAATTATATTCACATTTAGTCCATACATAATTCCTGACAACAGAATAAATCCAGCATACCAGTAATTTTGATTTGGATTAATTTCAGCGCCATTTAACATTAAAATACAAGACCCTACAAATGCAATGATTAAACCTAAAAATTGACGTTTTGATGAAGGTATATTAAACAATGTTAGTCCTAACCAGAATGTATGCATAGGCACCAAAGAATTTAACACCGAGGTTACTGCACTATCAATTTCTGTTTCAGCAATAGCAAATAAAAATGCAGGAACAAACGAACCTACCAGACCAGAAACAGCCAACCATTTCCACTCGTTAATACGCACCGATTTTAAACCTCGAAACCCTAACGATAACAATATTAAGGAGGTTATCAAATTTCTTAGCACGCCAAGTTGCATTGGGGTTAAACCTAAAAGTGATTTTTTAATTAAAATAAATGAGCTCCCCCAAATTATTGACAATGTAAAAAGATAAACCCATTTTATGTTATTTGTTTTCAACCCTTAATTTTTTAAACGGCACAAAATTAGAGTTTCTAAAACCATTTCATACTATTATTTAGTAGATTTGTATTCTATTATTTTCTTAAAAACCCATTAATATGAAAAATATAATTTTCGTTGCGCTAATAGCACTATTTGCGTTTAACTGTAAGCAGAAAACTGAGGCCGAAATAAAAACTGTTGAAATAGCTTCCAACAGTACAAATAAAGTTAACCCAGATGCAACATTTGCGAAAGCCGAATTTACGGTAGAAGGCATGACCTGTATGATGGGATGCGCTAAAACTATTGAAAATAAACTAACAAAAATGGACGGCGTAAAATCGGCAAAGGTTGATTTCGATAAAAAATTAGCGATGGTAGAATATGATGTAGCTACCGTTACACCTGAGAACCTTACAACTACGGTTACCAATGTAAGTGACAGCTATTCTGTTAGCGACATGAAAACTGTAGACAATTTTTCTTCTAAAAAAGATTGTGATCCAGACTGTAAAAAAGCCTGCTGCGCAAACAAAACAGAAGCCGAACAAACAGCTTGTGGGGTAGATTGCAAAAAAGCCTGTTGTGCTGAAAAAGCTTAATAACCTAACAAAAAAAACGCTTTATAAATTAGACCTTCAATGAGAGGGTCTTTTTTTTTATTTCCATTTTAAGGTTTCCATAATATGCTTAATATCTTTTTGCATATAATTGGCTGCTGGCAATATAGAATCGTAATTAGGTTTCGCATAAAAGTACAAAGACCCCGTTAAAAAGTGATTCACGCTATCGGTAACATAAAATTGAGCAGGAGAAGCCACATTACCCCTAACTTCAGAAAACACCCCATAAACCTTTTCTAATTCATTTTTAAAAGGAAACATTGGAGGTACTTCATCGGCCTTTATCATGTGTTCTAAAGTCAATTTTTCAGCGTCACGCAAATATTGTTTCAATGTGGTATCGCTATTATTCACCGCCTTGTAGGTTAAAAATATGGTCCCCTTTAGCGATGGATATTCGATATTAACCCCATAGCTTTCATGCTTTGCTGGCAACTTTTTCAATTTTACATCTGTAGCAAGAATATTAGTTTCAAATGAAAACGGTGCATTAATATCTAAAGTTTGGTATTTAGGCGCCGGATAATCTAACCTTAAATAAGCTTTAGGTTTAGGCACATAATCCTGACCACAAGATATGCAAAGCAAAACAACACATATTAAGAGTAAATTATACTTCATCAAGAATGGTAAATTTAACAAGCTTTATTCGTTTTTTATCTAAAGCTTCAATTTTAAAAACGTAATTTTTGAAATTTATTTTACTATTTAACTTCGGAAAACTTTTAGATATTTCTAACACAAAACCTGCAATGGTTTCGGCTTCCCCTTTATTATCTTCAAAAACGGTATCATCTTCAACTTTAATGATTTTATAAAAATCTTTCAGAGCCGTTTTACCTTCGAACACATAATTATGATCGTCGAGTTTCGAATAAGTTAAATCTTCATCATCAAACTCGTCGCTAATGTCACCCACAATTTCTTCAATAATATCTTCCAAAGAAATTAGTCCTGAGGTTCCTCCGTATTCATCAACAACAACGGCAAGATGTACTTTTTTATCTTGAAATTCTGTCATTAAATCGTCGAGCTTTTTGTTTTCTGGCACAAAAAATGGTTCTCGAATTAAACTGGTCCAGTCGAATTGTTTCCTATCGATGTAAGGCAATAAATCCTTCACGTATAGTATCCCTTTAATGGTATCAATATTTTCCTGATAAACAGGAATACGCGAATAGCCATTTTCAATAATTTCAGACAAAACATCGGTATACTTCTGCTCAATGTTTAATGCAAAAATATCGATACGCGGCCGCATAACTTGCTTGGTATCGGTATTACCAAATTGCACTATCCCTTGTAAAATTTTATGTTCTTCGGTTGTGGTATCTTCTTCGCTGGTTAATTCTAAAGCCTGAGATAATTGATCGACGCTTAAATTGGATTTTTGTTTACCTAATTTATTATGTATAGCCAAAGTAACACTGCGCATTGGCAAGCTTAACGGCGATAAAACAACATCTAAAACCCTTAGCGGATATGCCATAAACACGGCAAATTTTAAATTATTACGACTGGCATATATTTTAGGTAGAATTTCTCCAAACAGTAAAATTAAAAAGGTAACAATAACCACCTCTATGAGAAACTGAACCACAGGAGAGCTAATACTTTCGAACAAGAATCCTCCCAAATAAGCAAATAATATAACGACTGCTATATTTATAAAATTATTAGCTACCAAAATAGTTGCCAACAACTTTTTGGGTCGCTCTAACAAATCGGAAATTATTTGAATACGCCTAGATTTTTCTTCTAATCCTTTTTCTATATCGCTACGTGAGAGTGAAAACAAGGCTACTTCGGCACCGGAAATTAGCGCTGAACAACATAGCAGAACAAATAATAACACAAAACCAAAAACCACGGAATAATCAACTGTGGTTATTAAACTACTAAAACTGGCGGGCTCAGGGTCCAAATATTAAAATTTAAGTTAAACATAAACACGGTATACGTGTTGTATTAAAAAGGAAGATCGTCGTCTTCTACAGGTTCATTGGATACAGGTTTACTATCAACTGCCTTTGATTCAGGCGTTGCCTGCTGTGAACTTGTCGCCTGTTGCGCTTCACTTTCCTTTTTCGTTGTTAAAAAAGTAAAATCTGTACATTGAATTTCGGTTGAATAACGTTCGCTCCCCGAATCGTCAGTCCATTTTCTAGTTTTTAATCGACCTTCTATATATACCTTGTCGCCTTTACTTAAATACTTTTCGCATATTTCGGCTCCTTTATTTCTAACCACTATATTATGCCATTCGGTATTTGTTACCCGTTCGTTAGTTTGTTTACTAACGTAGGTTTCGTTTGTAGCTAAAGGGAATCGACCTATGCACCCTCCTCCTTCAAAATAGTGCATTTTTACTTCATCGCCTAAATGGCCTATTAGCATAACTTTATTTAAAGTTCCAGACATAATTATTATTTGTTATTTAAAAGCAAAATTAAAGAATTGCTATTCATTACATAGATTTGCATTCCATTTTTTTAAAATTAATAAAAAATTACGACTGGCAATAAAAACGTATTTAAAAATTAAACGCTTCAATAAACTTATCTATTAAAATAGGCACGGCATATTGTTTTACATCGTTATAATCTATACCATTAATGCTGGAATCTAATTTTACAATCCAGAATTTAGTATACAAATGCTGATGTGATAATTTATGAATGACTTCATCTCGGTTATATAACGATAACTCGAAGGATCTGTTCCTGAGTAAATCATGACGTTTTAATAAGGCTTCCATATCATTAAAACCCATACTACTTTTGGTTTCAATTAATGGAAACTGATATAGATTTTGCCAAATACCTTTCCCCAAGCGTTGTTCCAATATGGTTTGATTATTAGAAGATAACAGCACCAGAAAATTGAAAAATTTCCTTTTCGCTTTGTTAGCCTTGAGTTTTACAGGATATAACGAAATCTTTCGATCATTATAAGCTACACATTTATTTATAAACGGGCATGTTGGGCAATCGGGATTTTTAGGTGTACAATGCGTCGCTCCAAATTCCATAATAGCCTGATTAAAATTGGCTGGGTTTTTAACGTCGATAAGTTCTTGAGCCAAAGCTTTAAACTCTTTATTGCCAGCAGTAGTATTTATAGGTGTATCGATACCAAAAACACGAGATAACACTCGATATACATTACCATCCACTACGGCAGTTGGTGCATTAAAACATATAGAAGCTATTGCACTGGCGGTGTAATCGCCAACTCCTTTTAACTTTAAAAGTTCTTTATATGTGCCAGGAAACTTCCCGTTTAGTTCGTTGGCGACATACTTGGCAGTTGCGTGTAAATTCCTAGCTCGGGAGTAATACCCTAAACCTTGCCACAATTTTAACACATGACTTTCATCGGCATTTGCCAGATCAAAAACAGACGGAAATTCGGCCACAAATGCTTCATAATATGGCATACCTTGCTTAACTTGTGTCTGCTGCAAAATGATTTCCGACAACCAAATATAGTAAGGTTCGCTAGTGTTTCGCCAAGGCAGATCTCTCTTGTTGACTGAATACCAACTAATTAAAATTTCATTAAATATCATTAACCAAATAAATTCAGCCAACAAAAATAAACGTTTATAATCTTAAATTTTAATGAATTAGGTTTGAAATATTGAATATTTAATTCCTATATTTGCATCCCTTTTAAAATTATAGTAATCTAAAAAAATATATTAAAATGACGAAGGCTGATTTAGTAGCGAAAATTTCTGAGAAATTAGGAATTGAAAAAGGTGATGTACAAGCAACAGTTGAAACTTTCATGGAAGAAGTAAAATCATCTTTAGAGGCAGGAGATAACGTATACCTTAGAGGTTTTGGTAGTTTTATCATCAAAACTAGAGCGGAGAAAACAGGTAGAAATATCTCTAAAAATACTACTATTAAAATACCATCTCACAACATTCCTGCATTTAAGCCAGCAAAAATATTTGTTGAAGGCGTTAAAACTAATGTAGAGGTTAAATAACGAAACATTTAAAAGAAATATTAATTTAAAAAACACTATTTATGCCAAGTGGTAAAAAACGTAAGAGACATAAGGTTGCTACGCACAAGCGTAAGAAACGTAGACGCGCTAACCGTCACAAAAAGAAAAAATAATCAAGAAAAGTAGTTAACAGCTACTTTTTTTGGTTTTAAAAAAACAAACGTTCTTTGAAATGAGTTCAAGAGAATGTGGGCATAAATTTTGCCTTTCCTGAACTCCACGGATTTAAAAAATCCTGTGAAATCTGTTGTTATTACTGACATCAGATTAAAAAACAATGTATAATCCATCTGTACCATTTAGGTTTTAGGTTTAGGTTTTTATGTTTTAAGCAAAAAAGCTTTTAATATTAAACGATAAACTTTTCAACTAAAACGTATGGATAAAAATTAACTAAATGGATAAAGAATTGATCATTAGATCTAGTTCCGATGACGTTGATTTTGCCTTATTAAAAGATGGAAAATTAATTGAATTACAGAAAGATGAAGGTGGGAACAACTTTTCGGTTGGTGATGTGTTTATAGCCAAAATAAGAAAAGCTGTTCCTGGTTTAAATGCTGCATTTGTTAATGTAGGTTATGAAAAAGATGCCTTTTTGCATTATCATGATTTAGGACCTAAACTACCTTCCCTTTTAAAATTCACTAAAAGTGTAAGCACAGGTAAACTAAAAGATTTCTCTTTAAAAAATTTCCCATTTGAAAAAGATATTGATAAAGACGGCAAAATTGCCGATGTCTTAAAATCAAATCAGTCGCTATTAGTACAAATAGTAAAAGAACCTATATCTACAAAAGGCCCAAGGATAAGCTCAGAGCTTTCAATTGCCGGTAGATATATTGTTTTAGTACCTTTTTCTAGCCGCATCTCTATTTCGCAAAAAATAGAAGATAAAGATGAAAAAGACCGACTAAAACGCCTGGTAAAAAGTATTACACCTCCAGGATTTGGTATTATTGTACGTACCGTAGCACAAGGCAAAAAAGTAGCTGAACTAGACAAAGATTTACAAAATTTGCTGAGTCGTTGGACCGCAATGTGTAAAAAGCTACACAAAGCCCATCATCCGAGTAAAGTATTAGGTGAAATGAACAAAGCCTCGTCAATTTTACGAGACATTTTTAACGACACCTTTACAAGCATTCATGTTGATGATGAAGAGCTTTATTTTCAAATTAAAGATTATGTGCATGAAATTGCACCTAACAAAGAATCAATAGTTAAACTTTATCAATCTAATGTTCCAATTTTTGAAAAATTTGGAATAGAACGACAAATTAAAACCTCGTTTGGCAAAACCGTTTCTATGGCTAAAGGCGCCTATCTGGTAATAGAACATACCGAAGCCCTGCATGTTGTAGATGTAAATAGCGGAAACCGCTCTAACAAAGCCAACAACCAAGAGGAAACTGCATTAGAGGTTAACTTAATAGCCGCAACAGAAATTGCCCGACAGCTGCGTTTACGCGACATGGGAGGTATTATTGTAGTCGACTTTATTGACATGACCAATGCTGAAAACAGGCAGAAGCTCTTTAATCATTTCCGTGACGAAATGAAAGACGACCGAGCGAAACACAAAATACTGCCGCCAAGTAAATTTGGATTGATACAAATAACAAGACAGCGAGTAAGACCAGAAATGAACATTAAAACTCGGGAAGAAAACCCCGACGAAATAATGAATGGTTCTGAAGTTGAAGCACCTATTGGAATTGTGCAAAAAATTACTCACGATCTTGAAAGACTATTAAAAAAAGACTATAAAAAGTTGACTTTAAACACACATCCTTTTATAGCAGCCTTCTTAACAAAAGGTTTTCCATCTATACGTTCAAAATGGTTTTTTGAACACAAAAAATGGGTTAAAATTTTACCAAGAGACGCTTACACATACCTAGAATACCACTTTTTCGATAAAGATGGTAAACAGGTAAAATAACTATTAAAAACCCCTGCTAGTTTTAGTTAGGGGTTTTTCTTTTTTATGGCGCTACCCTTCGGCATACTCAGGGTCGGGCTATACGCTATATCTTTTTCTCGTAACTCTAAAAAGGATGCCGCTTCTATCCCTAACGCAACTAAATTTTCTGAAATTATTTTTCCATTTCCTATTTTCGCATTTCACCGAAAAAATCAAAGTTTATTAAACCCATTACTATTTTTTTTAGTTATTTCATCCCTCAAATAATAACAGAAAATCCTGGCATACCCAAACCATGAAAAACATAATAAGTAGTATTTTATTTTTAAGTCTTTTTTTAACTGGCTATTCTCAAAACACAGGCCTCATTTCAAAACTAAATTCAGAAAAAGAACAACTTAAAAATTGCTATGCTAGACTAGGAATCGACACTTTAACTATTGGTAATGCATTTATTGAAAGGCAATTTTTATTTAATAACGGAAACCTTATAAGTACCAAAATAAAAAACAAAACTACTGGTAAAACTATTGATATATTCAATGGTCATACACCTGATTTTAATATTGAAGGCTTCAATCCTATAAAACAACAACATACGTTTAACATAAATAAAATCGATAAAAACCCCATCGTTCCGGCACATATTGAAGTTCAAATTATTACAGTTTATGAGGGTTTACAAGTAAAACAATTATTTAAAATTTTCCCATCGTCTATGGGTATTGCCTGCGATTATTTTTTAAAAAAAACGGAGCATAATTTAGCATTTACACCAGAACAAATTAATATAGAACAATTAAATTTAAACACCATCCATTGGAACGCAGAGGCTATAGAGTTTATAGATCAAACGGATAAAAACGACAACTATGTATCTAAAAAAAATAGCATTCCATATCATACCAACACCTATGTTGGAAACCTTTTGTATCTATCAAATTTAATTGAGAATAAGGGATTATACATTTTAAAAGAAGCCCCGGTTTCTAAAATTCAACTTAATTATCCAGGTTACGATTTTAAATCTAAAGTTAATGATAACAAGCTTAAAATTCAATCTGACGGACTAGGCTTAAAACCTTCGGATTTAGAAATAAACCAATGGGTTAAAGCCTTTGGTTACGTTATTGGGGTTCATAATAACGAAAACCTCAACAAAAAAATAGCGCTGAGAAGTTATCAAAATAATTTAAGAATACTACAGCCCGACCGAGATGCTATGATTATGGTAAACACCTGGGGCGATCGAAATAAAGATTCAAAGCTTAACGAAGCATTTATACTTAATGAATTACAAAAAACTCACGAGCTTGGCTTCACACATTATCAAATAGACGATGGCTGGCAACAAGGCCTATCAATGAATTCAGCTTTTAACGGCGAACGCCTTTGGAACCAATGGACTTTAGCCGATTGGCAACCCAACAAAGAACGCTTTCCAAACGGTTTTAAAAAAATTATAAAACGTGCCAAAAATTTAGGAATTAAAATAGGTTTGTGGTTTCATCCCAGTAATGAAAATGATTATAAAAACTGGGAACAAGACGCCAACATTGTACTGGCCTTATATATCGAATATGGCATTACAAATTTTAAAATAGACGGCGTAAAACTTCCCACTAAACAAGCTGATATTAACCTAAGCAAATTTTTTAAAAAAATTCTTGAAGTTTCAAATTATCAGATTGTGTTTAATATTGATGTGACGGCTGATAAACGTTATGGTTATCATTATAATAATTATTTAGGAAATATATTTTTAGAAAATCGTTATACCGATTGGAAAAACTACTATCCATATCGAACCCTTAGAAACCTTTGGATGTTATCCGAATATATACCATCGCAGCGCCTGCAAATTGAGTTTTTAAATAAATGGCGAAATAACGACAACTATAAAAACGATCCCTTTGGCCCAAATAACTATTCATTCGATTATTTATTTGCTATTACCATGCCCAGCCAGCCACTAGCCTTTTTTGAAACTACTGGTTTACCTGAAGAAGCAAACGCATCCATTCCCCTTTTTAGAACTTACAAATCCATTAAATCAGGTTTAGACCACGCGTATATTTTCCCCATCGGCAATGAACCCAGCGGGAATAGTTACACCGGATTTCAGTTTATGATTTCAGATACCGAAGGCTATATTCTCGTTTTTAGAGAACGTCATGAGAAGAACGAATTTAATATCTCAACTTTAATACCTTCAAATTCAAAAGTGAGGCTTACCAAAGTATATGGCAATGGCAAAGATTTTGAAGTTATGGCAAATAACGAAGGTAAAATTGTATTTAAACTAGACCAAATTAACAGTTATTGTTTATATAAATATAAAGTTCTTTAACAATTAATTTGCAACGCAGTTTATCGTTGTTTTGTAACAATTTATTAGCATTTACCAATAAAATTCTTAAAAAAAACTGTATTAGAAGAAAAAATCTCTCTTAAAAAGTGCTGAGCAACGTATGCCGCAATTTGAATCTTTGTCCAGACAAATAGAAAAAATATTACATAAGTTCAAAATTCCAGCCATATTGAGCAGTGTGTATATATTGATACTGCGTAAAACCGCTCTAAGAGTTTGAGGTGCCCACACAAGCACATTCCTAAGAGAAAGCGTATAAAACAATTACCCTACCTCCATTGAAGTTATAGATATTATATTAATTTGCAATAATATCATCCGATTCAATTTAAATCTAAAAATGAAATCTAAACTTTTAATTCTTGTTCTGGTAGTATATGCACTAAGTTCAATTCGTTGTACGCCTTCTACTAAAAAGCAAAAGCCCAATATTCTCTTAATATGTATTGATGATCTTCGCCCAGAATTAAAAAGCTTTGGAGCAGATTATATTATTTCTCCAAATATTGATAAACTAGCTAAAAACGGTGCGTCTTTCCAAAAACACTTCGTTAACGCGCCAAGTTGCGGACCATCTCGTTATACCCTTTTAACTGGACAGTATGGACCTGCAAGCAATAATGCCTTTTTTGTTCGTAAAAGTAAATTAGAACAAAAATCTGAAACCATAAACCCAACCATGCCAGAATGGTTTCGAATGCATGGCTACACCACTGTTTCGGTAGGAAAAGTGTCTCATCACCCTGGTGGTCGAGGTGGCACCGATTGGAACGACAGTACCAAAATTGAAATACCTAAGGCATGGGATAAACATCTTATGCCCGTAGCCGATTGGCAACACCCACGAGGAGCAATGCACGGACTTGCTCATGGTGAAATTAGGATGCCCGAAAGAAAAATGGATGTTTTTCAAAGTGCTGAAGGGACCGACAATATTTATCCAGATGGAGCTATCACTAATGAGGCTTTAAAACAATTATATAGCCTTACTAATAACAAAGAAAAACCCTTCTTCCTTGCAGTTGGTTTAATTAAACCGCATTTACCATTTGGCGCTCCAAAACCTTACTATGATGCTTACAAAGACCTTGAACTTCCTGAGATTGAGCACCCCGAAAAACCAGATGAAAAAACAACTTGGCATTCATCTGGTGAATTCATGAAATATAACCGATGGGGAAAAGACCCCAATCAGGATAAAGATTTTGCAGATGAAGTACGTCGTCATTATGCCGCATGTGTGAGTTACGCCGACGCTCAAGTTGGTAAAGTACTAGAAGCATTGAAACACACAGGAGCAAATAAAAACACCATTATTGTACTTTGGGGTGACCACGGTTGGCATTTGGGAGAACATGCCATATGGGGCAAACATAGTTTATTTGAAGAGTCTTTACGCTCACCTCTTATCATTCAATATCCAGAAATGAAACACAAAGGTCTAAAATCGGATGCTCTAGTTGAAACCTTGGATATATTTCCAACGCTTTGCGAGTTAACGGGCGTTAATGTCCCTGAATTTACTCAGGGAACATCACTTACCGACCTATTAACTAATAAAACCACAACCGAACATTATCCTATTGCATATACGGGCAATGCCACTACGATTAGAACAAAAACCCATAGATTAACACTACATAAAGATGGTTTTGTTGAACTATACGATGAAACATCGGAAGAAAAAGAAACTAAAAATATTGCTGAACAATTCCCTTATATTGTGCAACAGCTGAAACAAAGCTTAAAAGAAAAATTAAAATAAATTCATTTCATGATTAAAAAACTATTTTTCTACCTCTTAACCTATTCATTATTAATTCATTTTTCTTGTCAGGAAAGCCAATCGACAAGTTCAAAAAATAAGCCTAATATTTTATTAATTATGGCCGACGATTTAGGTTGGTTCGATACTGGATTTAACGGAAATAATGAACTGCAAACTCCTCATTTAGATGCTCTGGCCGCTAAAGGAATTATTCTGAATAGATTTTACTCGGCATCAACTGTTTGTTCGCCCACTCGAGCCAGTGTCCTTACAGGTAGAAATCCATTCAGAATGCATATACCAGATGCCAACACAGGACATATGCTTCACGAAGAAATAACAATAGCTGAATTATTAAAAAAACACAATTATGCCACGGGTCATTTTGGGAAATGGCATTTAGGTACCTTAACACGATCGGTATCCGATGCTAATCGTGGCGGAAACCCAGACTTTCATAACGACTATAGTCTACCCACCGAACATGGTTATGATGAGTTTTTCTGTACAGAATCAAAAGTTCCCACGTTTGACCCCATGTTTTTTCCAACACATTTTTCTGAAGATGAAAGTAAACGTTATGGTTGGAAAGCCATAAAAAACAAGGATTCGGTTCAAAATTATGGCACAGCCTATTGGATAGGGCAAGATAAAAAAGCTATTAATAACCTTGAAGGTGACGACTCCAAAATTATCATGGATCGGCTTATCCCGTTCATAGAAAAAGCACATCAAAATTCGATACCATTTTTCTCCACAGTATGGCTGCATACACCACATCTTCCTGTGGTAAGTGATAGTTTACACCGGAGTAAGTACGATCATCTACCACTAGATAAGCAGTTATACTATGGGGCTATTTCAGCTATGGATGAACAGATTGGAAGACTTTGGAAAAATCTGGAAGAACTAAATATTACTGAAAATACGATACTTTTTTTCTGTAGCGACAATGGTCCGGAACTAAATACGCCTGGAAGCTCAGGAATATATCAAGGCGCTAAACGCAGTCTATCTGAAGGCGGAGTTCGTGTTCCTGCTTTTGCGGTTTGGAATGAACATTTTAATGCCGTAAAAACAACCGATGTTCCGTGTAATACAAGTGATTATCTTCCTACCATCTTAAACATTTTAGGCGACACCTATCCCGACGAACGCCCTCTTGACGGAATTAATATTCTAAATGTTCTAAAAGGAAAAACCAAAGAAAGGAAAAAACCTATGGGTTTTTTGTACAAAGAAAAAATGTCTTGGGTTACACAGCAATTTAAATTAATAAGTAGGGATAACGGTAAGCACTTCGAACTTTACGATTTGTTGCATGACCCATCTGAAACCGTCAATATATATTCTCGAAATCCAAACCTTGCAAAACGAATGGAAACTGAATTAAATACATGGCTCAAATCGATAGAAAAAAGTAAAGCTGGAGAAGATTATTAAAACGTAATCCCCTAATAATTTACTTAAATAAAGTACTTAACTATAAAATAAACCCAGCAGTATAAAAACAGAAATAAAACCTTATTTATTTCACTAGTAATTCAATAGATTTTAGTAACTTAATGGTACGAATTAACTCCCCCTTTCTCTTAGAATATTTTAAAAAATCTAAAAATGAAAAACCATTATCAGCTGTTAATTATTGGAGGCGGCACGGCGGGCATCATGACCGCAGCCCAAGCTTTAAAACGAAATTCTAAACTAAGTGTTGGTCTTATAGAACCTTCGGAAAAACATTATTATCAACCAGCATGGACTCTTGTTGGCGCTGGCACTTACGACTACAATAAAACCGTTAGGGAAGAAAAGAAATTTATACCCAAGGGTACAGACTGGATTAAAGATTATGCCGTAGGATTTAAGCCTAAGCAAAATACAGTTACAACAAAATCCAGTGGAGATATTAGTTACGATATACTAGTTATCGCACCAGGCTTAATTATGGACACTTCTTTAATTGAAGGATTAACAGAATCTTTAGACAAAGGTGTTGTTTGTAGCAATTATACCAACCCTGAACACACATGGAATGTGCTCAAAAATTTTAAAGGAGGTAATGCCGTTTTTACGCAACCGACCACACCAATTAAATGTGGAGGAGCCCCGCAGAAAGCTGCGTATTTATCGGCCGATTATATAAGAAAAAATGGACTCTCAAATAAATCTAATGTAGTTTTTGCCACGCCTGGGTCGGTAATTTTTGGTGTAAAACCTATTGCTAAAACTTTATTAGAAGTTATTAAGCGTTATGATATTCATTTCAAACCATTTTATGCTCCTATAAAAATTGACGGCGATAATCGTATTATTACATTTAAAAATATAGCACCAGACTCCAATTCATTTGCTTCTAATGAGGGCAGCCCTTTAAATGAAAAAGTTAAAGAAAATGCTACCATTGAAATGCCTTTTGAAATGCTTCATCTGGCTCCACCACAAACCGCTCCTAAATTCATTAAAGAAAGTGAACTCGCGAATGAAGCTGGATGGCTTGATGTAGATCACGGCACATTGCAACACAATACTTTTACTAATATATTTGGATTAGGTGATGTTGCTGGGTTACCAACAGCTAAAACAGGAGCTGCTATCCGAAAACAAGTACCGATTGTTGTAGAAAATATTTCACGCCTTTTAGATAGTCAAGTAATTGGAGACAATAAATACAACGGTTACTCCTCATGCCCTTTGGTTACAGGATATGGAAAAATGGTATTAGCGGAATTCGATTACAACAGCAATTTTATTCCTGACCCCAAACTCAAATTAATGCTTATCTCGAATTCCGATAAAGAATCCTGGCGTTTATGGATTCTAAAAAAATACATACTTCCGTATCTGTACTGGAATAAAATGCTTAAAGGCAAGGAGGTTTAAATACTAACTATAAATTGTTAGTACTAAAAGTATCGCCCTGAGCCAAATCGCCTGTATCAAAACCTTTTTTAAACCAACGCATTCGCTGTGCAGAAGTGCCATGAGTAAAAGAATCTGGAACCACGCGTCCTGTTGAATTCTTTTGTAAGCGGTCGTCGCCAATAGCATTTGCTGCGTTTAAAGCTTCCTCTAAATCTCCGGATTCCATCATTTTGGTCATTTCCTGCGAGTGGTGTGCCCATACGCCGGCTAAAAAATCGGCTTGCAGCTCTAAACGTACCGAATACTTATTATATTCGGTTTCGCTTAATTGACTTCGAAGACGGTTCATTTTATCGGTAATTCCCATAATTTTTTGAATATGGTGCCCCACCTCATGGGCAATTACATAGGCTTGGGCAAAATCTCCGGGAGCATTTAAACGACGTTCCATATCATCAAAAAAACTTAAATCGATATATAGTTTTTCATCACCCGGACAATAAAAAGGCCCTGTTGCGCTAGATGCATTACCGCAGGCAGAAGACACAGAACCTGTAAAAAGAACTAAGGTCGGCTCTCTGTAATTATCCAATAATTCATTCCAAACGTCTTCGGTATTAGCCAAAATGGTTGCACTGAATTGAGCCAATTCCTCGTCTTCTGCACTCGGTTGATATGGCGCAGAAGATTCCATTGGCATACCTCCACCAAAAAGCTGCCCTATGAGACTTAATGGGTTTTTTCCCATTAAAAATGAAATGACTAAAAAACCTCCGACTATAAAAAGTCCGACTTTCGAAAATAACAGTTTAATAAGAGGGCCTATTAACAAAGGATTAAATCCTCTACCTCCTCCGGAACTCCCCTGTCCTCTTCGGTCATCAACATTAGAACTTTTTCTTCTTCCTTGCCATTTCATACTTATAGTATTTAATTATATATGTAATAGGAATAGCAATTTACATATATTTCCTATAATTCAATTTAATGAGGAGGCAGATATTTTCAAAATCAAGTTCCTTTTAACGAAACCTAATGACTTTTAACTAGAACTATACTGAAGGATTTGGAATAATTTCATGAACCTTATTAATTTCATCTAATACTTCAGTACTTAAATTTAGATTTACAGAATCGATGTTTTCCTTTAATTGTTCCATTGTCGTAGCTCCAATAATATTACTTGTTACAAACGGTTGCTGATTTACAAACGCCAAACTCATTTGTGCTAAAGTCATATTATTATTTTCAGCAATTTTTAAATATTGCTTTGTAGCCTCAGTACATTGCTCACTACTGTAACGTGCAAACCTTGGAAATAATTTTAATCGGGCATTGTCTGCTGCTGTTCCTTTTATGTATTTACCCGAAAGTACACCAAATGCCATTGGCGAGTATGCTAGCAAACCTATTTGCTCCCGCATGGAAATCTCTGCCAAATCCCCTTCGTAGGTTCGATTAAGTAACGAATAAGCGTTTTGAATGGTTCTCATTCGTGGTAGGCTATGAGTTTTAGATTCTTCGAGAAATCGCATGGTTCCCCAGGCTTTTTCATTTGAGATTCCGATATGTCTTACTTTTCCTGCTTTAATTTGTTCCTCCATTTTATGGAGTACTTCGTTAAAATTATCGTTCCATTCATCATCAGGATTATGAACATAATCGCGTTTACCAAAGGTATTTGTTTCACGCTCTGGCCAATGAATTTGATAAATATCGATATAATCGGTTTGCAAACGTTTTAATTCGGCATCTACAGCTTCCGCAATAGATTCACTTTGCAATCCAGATGTTCTTATATGCGCTGTATAATCACTTGGTCTTCCAACTATTTTACTAGCTAAAATAACCTTGTCACGATTCCCTGTTTTTTTAAACCACGACCCAATAATTCTACTCGTTTCTCCCTGACTTTCTGGACTTGCGGGAACAGGATACATCTCGGCAGTATCGAAAAAATTAACGCCCTGTTCCAAAGCATAATCCATTTGAGCATGACCTTCGGCCTCGGTATTTTGATTACCCCAGGTCATGGTGCCCAGACAAATTTTACTAACTTTTATATCGGTTTTTGGTATGGTTGTATATTTCATGACTTATATGTTTCTTGAAGAATTAAGTGTTAAAGATAAAAAACCTTTCAATTTTAGATTAACTGAAAGGTTTAAAAGGATGTTAATATTTTACGATTTAATTTGGTACCGTTCTACTCTTCGTTTAAAAGCTTAGTTAACTCATCTAATTTCGGTGTTAAAATGACCTCTATCCTGCGATTTTTGGCACGCCCTTCTGGTGTTTCATTACTTGCTACTGGAGCAAATTCTCCACGACCTGCTGCGGTTAAATTATCAGGGTAAATATCGTCGTTTTCTTCTAAAATATTTACAATGGCTGTTGCACGTTTTGTGGATAAATCCCAGTTATCTATCAGTGGTCCATTCCCTGAATAAGGCACATTATCGGTATGTCCTTCAATTAAAACGGCTATATCTGGGTTTTGCCCTAGTACACTGCCTAATTGCTGTACAGCACGGCGTCCTTCGGCACCTACAGCCCAGCTTCCTGAATTGAATAAAAGTTTATTTTCCATAGACACATATACCTTGCCTTCGCGCTGTTCTACGGTTAAACCTTTACCTTCAAAATCGGTTAATGCTTTCGAAATGGTTTCTTTTAAAATGGTCATTGCTTCTTCTTTTTCAGCAATAAGTCGTTCCAATTCTACCACGCGCTCCGAACGTTCTTCCAACTCTGTTCTTAATTTTGCCAAACGCGCTATTTCGGCATTTAAGGCTTGCTCCTTGGCATCGAGCTCGGCTAATAATTCACGGTTTTTTTGAGAATTTTCGGCAATGGCTTTAGAACTGTTTTGCTCTAAGGCTTTGTATGAAGCCTGTAAGTTTTCTAAATTGGCCTGTGCTGCATTATAATCACTTTGTAAACGATCGCGCTGCTCGGTTGCACTAGCATACGAATCTTTTAACTTTTTAAGTTCATTTTGACAAATAGTTTTGTCGTCGAGAAGTGTTTCGTTGTCTAAAAGTAGTTTACGGTTTTCCTTTTTTAAACTGTCGTATTTTTTTTCTAAATCCTTATACACCTGAGGTGATACACACGACACTAAAAACGACAAGCTTAGTGTGGCTAAAACAAATTTTTTAATCATGTTACAATTCTCTTTGGGTTTTGTTTGTTGTTATTCGATTTCAACTAAAATAGGACAATGATCGCTATGAACGGCCTCTTTTAGTATAACGGCTCTTTTTATTTTTTCTTGTAATGGTTTTGCTACCATGGCATAATCCAATCGCCAACCCTTATTATTTGCTCTGGCATTAGCACGATAACTCCACCATGTATAATTATCGGGTTCTTTATTTAAATACCTATACGAATCGATAAAGCCGCTATCAATAAAACCTCCAATCCATTCGCGCTCTGCTGGCAAGAATCCCGATACTTTGCTTAATCCTTTAGGGTTATGAATATCAATTTCTTCATGACAAATATTATAATCTCCACAAATGATTAAATTAGGAATCTCCTTTTTTAAGGTATTGATATAGTCTTGAAACATATCCATATACTCAAATTTATGATCTAATCGCGCATCATTTGTTCCTGAAGGCAAATACAAGCTCATTACCGAAAGACCATCGAAATCGGCTCTTAAGTTTCTACCTTCGGCATCCATGGAATCAATTCCCGTGCCATACTCGACATGATTCGGTTCAATTTTACTTAAAATAGCAACACCGCTATAGCCTTTTTTTTGTGCGCTAAACCAATAATGGTATTTATAGCCTAGGTCTTCAAAAAGCGAAACATCCAATTGCTCCTTTAAAGCTTTAATTTCCTGTAGACAAATAACGTCGGGATTCGCCCCTTTTAACCAGTCTAAGAAACCTTTATTAATTGCTGCTCGAATACCGTTTACGTTATAGGATATTATTTTCATTTTTTTATTTAAAGTTTTACAAACCACTTATTTGCATCTAAATATGGTGATAATAAAGCTAATAAGTGCATCTAATTTCTGCTAAATTAAATAATGCGTTACTTTTACACTACATTTTTGCAGTTCATTTAACAAAAACTATTTACAAAATATTTTAAACGTTTTACGGTTTAAGTATCAAATGAAATTTACAGTTTTCCTTTTTTTGTTTTTTATTAGTTTTTGGGTTGTGGCTCAAGAACAAACCTCTAATTACCGACAAAAGACGGTTGCTGTAAGCGATACTATTGCAATTGATTCGGTGAGTATTAATTCTAATTATTTTTCAATTAATACCTTAAACAATACCGTAATTGACTCTACATATTATACGGTGGATTTTAGCAAAGCGATGTTGTATTTCAAAAAAAGTATAGCACACGATTCGATTGTTATAAATTATCTAAACTTTCCCGAATTTTTAACTAAAACCTATAAGCAATTAGATGAATCCATTATTGTTGATAACACGAATAATGTGCAAACGCTTTATCAACTAAAGCAACCCAATACTTCCAATAACTACACGCCTTTCGATGGCTTAACAACCTCGGGGAGTATATCCAGAGGCGTAACGGTTGGCAATAACCAAAATTCGGTACTTAATAGCGAATTGGATTTACAGATATCAGGAAAACTAAATGAAAAAATAACACTTCGTGCCTCCATACAGGATGCCAATATTCCGTTACAAGAAAGTGGCTACAGTCAGCGCCTAGATGAATTTGATCAGATTTTTATTGAATTGTTTAGTGACACCTGGAATGTACGTGCCGGTGATATCGACTTAGAAAATAATAACTCATATTTTGCTAACTTTTCAAAACGAGTACAAGGTTTATTAGTGCGGGCAAACTTAGGCGAAGAAAACAAAAAAACGAATCTATTCGCATCGGGAGCTTTGGTTCGCGGACAGTTTACCAGAAGTCAATTTACAGCTCAGGAAGGGAACCAAGGCCCTTATAAATTACAGGGGCAAAATGGAGAATTATTTGTACTAATCGTATCCGGAAGTGAAACCGTTTATGTAAACGGAAGCCCCTTAAAACGCGGAGAAAAAGAAGACTACATTATAGATTATAACGCTGGCGAAATCATTTTTAACTCTACTTATCCGATAACTTCAGAAATGCGTATTACTGTCGATTATCAATACAGCGAACGTAATTATTCACGCTTAGTCGCTTATGGAGGCGGACGTTTTGAAAGCAAAAAACTAAAAATCGGTGTTTCGGTCTATTCTGAAAACGATGCTAAAAATCAGCCTTTACAACAAAACCTTTCAGAAGAACAGGTACAAATTTTATCGCAGGCTGGCGATAACCGAAACGCTATGGTTGCTCCATCGGAAATACAGGAAAGCTATAATGAAAACCGTATTTTGTATAAAAAAGAATTCATTAACGGGGTTGAAGCTTTTGTATTCTCAAATAATCCCGACGACCAATTATACCGTGTAACATTTTCGCAAGTCGGCCCAAACCAGGGTAATTATATCCTGAGCAACTCTAACGCTATAAGTAATATTTACGAATACATAGAACCTCAACTTGGTGTTCCTCAGGGAAATTATGCGCCTGTTGTTCAATTAATAGCACCGACTAAACTACAAATAGCAGTAGTGAATGGTAGCTTCACACCTACTGAAAAAACTCATATGGCTTTTGAATTAGCAGTCAGCAAGAAAGATTTAAATCTATTTTCAAATCTGGACGACAACAATAATGATGGCATTGCAGGAAAACTAAAAATTACCCAAAACATTATAAAAACAGATAGCCTATGGAATATAAATGTGTTTGCAGATGGCGATTTCATTCAAAAAAACTTTAATACAATTCAACGTTTGTACAACGCCGAATTTAATCGCGATTGGAACTTAGGCTCTTTAAATGGTCAACCTGTTCTTAGCGATTATAATAATCAGAATTTATTGAGTACCGGAATAAACACCTACCACCCCGAAAAAGGAAACCTTAGTTATAAGTTTGAACATTTGGGTTACAACGGCTTTTTTAATGGTAACCGGCATTTAATTAACACCGATTTATTGCTAGGAAAATTAAGTATATATTCCAATTCCAGTTATTTAGACGCAAATTCTACACAGAATGCCTCCACATTTTTAAGGTCGTTTAATCGCATAACTTACAACATGAGAAAAAGTTGGTTAGGCACTAAATTAGCCATTGAAGATAATGAGCAACGTAACATTACAACCGACTCACTAACGCCCTTAAGTCAGAAATTTAAATCCTACGAACTTTTTTTCGGTGTGGGCGATAGCACAAAGATTTTTACAGAAATAGGCTTTAAACACCGAATAAATGATAGTATTAGAAATAATGAAATTCAAAAAGTAAACACATCTAATACCATATATTTAGACACCCGTTTAGTACAAAATAAAAATACCACGCTTGCTTTATATGCTAATTACCGCACCTTAAAAAACATAGACCTCAACATTTCCGATGAAAACTCTATAAACTCAAGACTACAATTCAGTCAAAAACTATTTAAACAACTCATTCATTGGAACACTCTTTTTGAAACTAATTCTGGAACTTTACCTCAGCAAGATTTTACGTATGTAGAAGTAGAACCTGGACAAGGAAGTTATACGTGGATAGACTACAACGGTAATGGCATTCAAGAACTTGAAGAATTTGAAATTGCTCAATTTCAGGATCAAGGAAAATACATTCGTGTTTTATTACCTAATCGGGTATATATCAAAACACATCAAAACCGCATAAGTCAGACATTAACCATTAACCCGGCACAATGGTCGCAAAGCGATAGCGGATTAAATAAATTATGGTCTCATTTTTATAATCAAACCAGCTATTTAATAGACCGAAAGTTAAAACGCGAAGGTCATGGCTTTAATTTAAATCCATTTGAAACTAATGAAAGTAATCAACTTGGGCTTCAACTTAATTTTAGAAATATTTTATTCTTTAATCGCGGTAAACAACGTTACACCACATCGTATACGTTTTTATCAAACCGATCTCGAAATCTACTTTCTACCGGATTTATCGAAAATGCCCTTAAAAGCCATCAATTAAATTTTAATCATAAAATTGTTGAAAGCTGGCTTATTAATTTACAATCTGACTTTGAAAATAATGAAAGTTTAAGTGAAAATTTTCTCAGTAAAAATTACAATTTTAACGAAACAAGATTAAGTCCAAAAATATCGTATTTATTTAACGACAACTCAAGGTTTGATATCTACTACCAATATGCAAATAAGGAGAATACAATTGGAAATTTTGAAGCCTTAAAGCAATCGAAATACGGTACATCTTTCACATTTGCTAACACAAATAAAAGCTCAATTATTGGAGAATTCAATTACTTTTCAAACGCTTTTAATGGTAACGCAAACACGCCTGTAGCATATCAGATGCTGGAGGGTTTACAACCTGGTAAAAACTTCACATGGAGTTTATTGGCTCAAAAAAAGTTAACAACATTTTTAGACTTAAACCTGAGTTATTATGGCCGAAAAACAGAAACCAGCAACGTTATTCATACTGGCACGATACAACTAAAAGCCTACTTTTAAACTGAAATTAACACCTTTTACTTATATTTTTTTGTAGTATTGTAATTAATTATGAGTAGGTTAACCGTCATATTATTTTCATTTTTGATTCTTTTACAGAGTATCGATATCAATTTTAATGACCTATTAAAATTCGATGCACTAATAGAACATGCCCAATACCATAAGCAAGTTCATGGCGATAATTTTTTTCAATTCATAGCAGAGCATTATGGCAATACTGCTGCCAATCACGACGATAAACCTGACGAGCATAAAAAATTACCTTTTAAAGAGCATCATCATGTGTTATGCCATTTAAACTCGCCACTAATACTCACACAACAGTTTTCATATAACATCAAAAACACCGAGGTTATTGAAAGCCCGGTTAATTTCTTCTATAAAGAATCGGTTTCTATATTCGAAAAACCTTCAGTTTTTCAACCGCCAAAATTTGCTTAGTTTTTTCTCGATTTTTTCTTAACTATTTTAAAATTTAAATGTTTTAAAATAGCCTCATTAATTATTTTGATTAAAGCAAATTATGTTAGAAAACATTATAAAATTTAGCTTAAAAAATAAGCTAATCGTTATACTTTTTACCGTATTTATATTCGGTTTTGGTCTGTTCTCATTAACCCAAATTTCTATTGGAGCAGTGCCCGACATTACTAATAATCAGGTGCAGGTTATAACCACAACACGCAACTTATCTACTCAAGATGTTGAACAATTTATTACATACCCTATAGAACTGGAAATGGCCAATTTACCTGGTGTTGAAGAAATACGGTCGGTTTCAAAATTTGGTTTATCGGTAGTTACAATTGTATTCAATGACGCTATGGGTACTTATTTGCCGCGCCAGTTAATTGCCGAGAAAATAAAATCGGCATCCGAAAAAATACCAAAAGGCTTTGGATCACCAGAAATGGGACCCATTACAACTGGTTTGGGCGAAATACATCAATATATTTTGGATGTAAAACCAGAGTTTAAAGACAAATACAGTACAACCGATTTAAGAACCATACAAGATTGGATTGTAAAACGCCAGCTTTCCGGTATTCCCGGTGTTGTAGAAATTAACACCTGGGGGGGTTACTTAAAACAATATGAAGTAGCCATAAATCCAGAAAAGTTAAAAGCTATGAATATTAGCTACCTCGATATTTTTAATGCCTTAGAAAAAAACAATAGTATTTCGGGTGGTGGATATATTGAGAAAACTAACAAGGCTTACTTTATTAGAGGTGAAGGTTTAATTAATTCCATTGCCGATATCGAAAATATTGTTGTAAAAAACGTTGGTGTTCCCATTTATATAAAAAACATTGCCCAGGTAAATTATGGTAGTGCTACACGATTTGGAGCTATAACCGGAAATGGTGAAGGCGAAAAAGTTCTGGGGCAGGTGATGATGCTAAAAGGAGGCAATTCAAAACAAGTTATTGAAGCGGTAAAAGAGCGTATAGCTTCAATACAAACTACACTTCCTGAAGGCGTATACATTAATGAATTTTTAGAACGTAGTGAACTTATAGGCAAAACCACTTTTACCATTGCCGAAAACTTAATTTTAGGTTCACTCATCGTCATATTTGTAGTGGTACTACTATTAGGTAATCTTCGTTCCGGACTAGTAGTCGCATCCGTTATTCCTTTGTGCTTATTATTTGCTATTTCGCTAATGAATATTTTCGGAATCGATGCCAATTTAATGAGTTTAGGCGCCATAGATTTCGGTATTATTATAGATGGTGCGGTTATTATTGTTGAATTTATAGCATTCCAAATTACAAGTCAACGAACGGAATTACAAGCTTTAACAAAAGGCGATCAGCAACAGCACATTGATAAAATAACTCACAAAAGTGCATCCAAAATGATGAATTCTGCAATTTTTGGACAACTCATTATTCTCATTGTTTTTATACCAATACTTTCATTATCTGGTGTAGAAGGCAAAATGTTTAAGCCCATGGCCTTGACCTTTAGTTTTGCTTTAATTGGTGCCATGCTCCTCTGCTTGACTTATGTTCCTGTAATTTCCTCTATATTTTTAAAACCCGTGAAACACAGCAACAACAACCTATCTATAAAATTAATGAACGCTTTAAATAAAGCATATAAACCTGCCATACACTGGGCTTTAAGAAGCAAGAAGGTAGTTGTTGGGTTTTCAGCAGGTTTATTAGCTTTTAGCATCTGGATTTTTACTACCATGGGAGGCGAATTTGTCCCAACGTTAGACGAAGGTGATTTTGCAATTCAACCTGTACTAAAAACAGGAACATCACTTTCAAAAACCATAGAAATAACAACCAAAATAGAAAAAATACTGTTAGATAATTTTCCTGAAATATCGCAGGTTGTAAGCCGAATTGGTGCAGCAGAAGTACCAACTGACCCCATGAGTATGGAACAAAGTGATGTGATTGTAAAACTAAAACCAAAAGACCAATGGGTAACGGCAGATAGTAAAGACGAGTTAGCCGACAAAATTAAAGACGCTTTAAAAATCATTCCCGGCATGGAAGTCGAGTTCACTCAACCTATTGAAATGCGTTTTAATGAGCTCATTACTGGAGTAAGGGCTGATGTCGCCGTTAAAATTTTTGGTGAAGACTTATCGATTTTAAGCAATAAAGCCAACCAAATTAAAACATTAATTCAGGATGTTGAAGGCGCTTCCGATATTGTTATTGAAAAAGTAGAGGGTCTTCCGCAAATGACCGTTAATTTTGACCGAAGAAAAATTGCACGTTACGGTTTAAACATTTCAGAAGTAAACGATATTATTACCATGGCCTTTGCCGGTACAACCGTTGGAAATATTTTTGAAGGGGAAAAGCGTTTCGACTTGGTTATCAGGTTAGATAAATACAAAAGAACAAATATTGATAACCTTCAAAATTTATATATCGACACTCCAACAGGGGCTAAAATTCCTTTAAGTGAATTAGCCGAAATTAAATACACTACAGGTCCTGCAAAAATATCAAGAGATAACACGCAACGCCGAATTGTTATTGGTATTAATGTTAGAAACCGCGATTTACAGTCGGTGGTCGATGATATTGAAAATATTATTAATACCAATATAACCCTTCCAACTGGCTATCGAATCACCTATGGCGGACAGTTTGAAAATTTACAAAGCGCTAAAAACCGATTGTTAATGGTTGTCCCTATAGCACTCATTCTTATATTTATCTTATTACATTTTGCGTTTGGATCGATAAAAGAAGCTGCTATGGTTTATTCCGCCATACCCTTGTCGGCCGTTGGCGGTATATTATTATTATGGCTTCGCGGAATGCCATTTAGCATATCGGCTGGTATTGGGTTTATAGCCTTATTCGGTATTGCTGTTTTAAATGGCATCGTACTAATAGAGCACTTTAAAGAATTAAAGGAACAAGGTATAAAGGATATTGAAGAACGAATAAAACGAGGAACAAGAGAACGTTTACGACCTGTATTACTTACAGCTTCGGCAGCCGCTTTAGGCTTTTTACCAATGGCCATTTCAACAAGTGCAGGTGCTGAAGTACAACGCCCGTTGGCTACTGTAGTTATTGGCGGACTTATTACCGCAACGGTTTTAACTTTAATCGTTTTACCTGTGCTTTATGCATGGTTTGAGGGGAAAACAAACTTTAAAATTAATAAGAAATCTGTCGCTTCAATTATTATTCTTTGTCTATGTTTTAAAATGAATGGACAAAATACTCCAATTACCTTAAACGAAACCATTAATCTAGCCGTTGAAAACAATGCCAGTTTAAAAGCTAGTGCTTTAAAAACCGAAGAAAGCAAATCATTAATTGGTAGTGCCTTTTATTTTGACAAAACACAGCTCTTTTACAGTTACGACGAAAACAATATGGCGATTAATGGTATACCATTAAAAGTATTTGGAGTCAGTCAGGAATTTAAATTTCCCACCTTGTATTTTGCCGATAAAAAAGTTTACAAAGCAAAAAGTAAACTCCAAAACACACAATACAATATTAAGTTAGAAACCCTTAAACGCGATGTTTCTTTAGCTTATTATCAATTGAGTTATGCCAAAAATAAAGCCGAGTCTTATCGATTTTTAGATAGTTTGTATCGAAATTTTTCCAAAGCGGCACAACGCCGATTTGAATTAGGTGAAACCAATTATTTAGAAACATTAAGTGCCAAATCGAAACAAAAGCAATTAGAAACAAAATACAGACAATCACTACTCGAAGTTAATGCCGCAAGAGAACAACTAAAAGCATTTGTTCAGGTAGATACTCTTCCTGAAACTTATAGTAAAATTGATAAACTGGAACTTCAAACAATTTCTGTAGATGACAATGTTGGTTTGGGGTATTACGACCATTATAAGGATTACTATAAAGCTTTAAACCAACAGGAAAAACAGCACCTCCTACCAGATTTAAGTGTTGAATATTTTCAGGGGTCAAACGGAACGTTAAACGACAACTTAATAGGTTATCAATTTGGTATTAAAATTCCTTTACTCTTTAGCGGCAATGCTTCTAAAATAAAAGCTACTAAACTCGCTAGCGAATCTGTAATAGCCGAACAAGAAAATTATAAGATAAAGCTTAAATCGGAACACCAAAGACTACTTTCTGAACTTGAACAATATAATCAAACCATAAATTACTTTGAAAATGAGGGTAAAATGCTCTCCATAGAAATCATAAAAACAGCGAATCGAAATTTTAAAGAAGGCGAAATAGATTTCTTTCAGTATATACAAAGTATAGAAACGGCTACCGAAATTCAATTAGATTATCTCGATAACCTGAATCATTACAACCAAACTGTAATTGCCATTAATCACCTTATAATCAAATAAAACATCGACCATGAAATATATTTATATAATTATTACACTACTTACAGTTATAGCTTGTAAAAATGAAGAACAAGCTCATAGCCATGAAAACGAAAATGATGTACATAAAGATGCGCATATAACCGTAACACAAGATCAGTTTCAATCTGAAGAGATGGCACTAGGCGCGATAGAACCTCAAACTTTTAATAAAGGAATTATCACCAGTGGTATTATTGATGTACCACCGCATAACAAAGCAACGATTAGCAGTTTTATGGGAGGTTACATAACAAAAACACCATTATTGATTGGTGATCAGGTGAAAAAAGGACAACTATTGGTTAGTTTGGAAAATCCTGAATTTGTAGAGTTACAACAACACTATTTAGAAATTGCAGAACAATTAAAATACCTGAAATCTGAATTTGATAGACAACAAATCCTTTTCGAAGAACAAATTACATCGCAAAAAAAATTCTTAAAAGCAGAAAGTGATTATAAACGTAGCCTAGCCGAATACAACGGATTACGAAAAAAGTTAAAAATGCTTAATATAAATCCGGTATTGGTAGAAAAAGGTCAAATAACATCTACCGTAAACTTATATTCTCCCATAGAAGGTCATGTCACTAAAGTTAATGTGAGTAATGGCATTTATGTTGCTCCTTCCGATATGATTATGGAAATTATAGATACCGAACATATTCATTTAGAATTAGCTGTTTTTGAAAAAGATATTTTGAATGTGAATAAAGGGCAAAAAATAACCTTTAAAATTCCTGAAGCTTCAAGCAAAACCTTTGAAGCCGAGGTACATTTGGTAGGCACAACGGTAGATCCTAAGAATAGAATTATTACAGTTCATGGTCATATTTTAAATGAAGAAGAAACTAATTTTATTGTCGGTATGTTTGTGGAAGCTCAGATTATAAGTGATTCCGTAAACAAACCTGCCCTCCCAAATGAAGCCATTATTGAATATGAAAATGCCAATTACGTACTTTACGTTAAGGAAAAAACCAATACTAATTACACCTTTGAAAAAGTAAAAGTAACTGTTGGTTTACAGAACGAATCTTATTCGGAAATTCTTAATCCTTCAGATTTAAATGGAAAAACTATTCTAAGCAAAGGCGGCTATATGTTATTAGCTGACGAAGGTGGTGGTCATTCCCATTAATTAGCATGATGCTGTTAAAGCGATAATTCATCAATCTTTTGAAATACCAACATTATCGCTTTCACAGCTTCTGTATAAAACTCTGGCTGAATGTTTTGAAAATCATCGGTTGGCTCATGGTAGTCCAGATGGTCTTCAACGCCAAAATACAAAAATGGGATACCTTTTTTATAAAAAGGTGCGTGATCGGAAGCATAGGTCCAATCATCTTTCCAATCGCCTATGTCATGCCCCATAGACAATTTAAAATTATTGGTATGTTTAATTTGATTAATAATGGGCTTTAAATATGGAAAATGTCCTGAGCCAACAGCATAGAGTTCGTTTTTATCGCTGCGACTTATCATATCCATATTAATATTGAAAACCACTTTTTTCAATTTAAAACCTAAGCTATTTACAAAATATTTACTGCCTTGAAGTCCTAGTTCTTCACCATCGAAAGCAGCCAGTATAACCGAATAATTAGGCGGATATTTTTTAAAATATTCAGCGAAAGCGAATAACGCACTTACACCAGAGGCGTTATCATCGGCACCATTATAAATAGCACCATTTTTTATACCCACATGATCGTAGTGCGCACTTATAACAATAAATTTATCTGGAAATTTTGCTCCTTTGATATAGCCCAATACGTTAGAAGCTTCATAAAATTGATCGTTGTAAGTAAATGAAAACGGTTGGACATAGGATTTAAAAAATGCTTGAACCTGCCGCTTAGTAAATTCATTTATAACATATTTTCTAGCACGTTGCCCGCCACGTGTTCCTGTTTTTCTGCCTTCGAAAGCATCCGAAGATAAATTTTCCACATTCTTTAAAAGTGCTTCCTTTGAGAATACATCAAGCGGGATCGATTCATCGACTTGTCCAAAACTTAAAAAACAGAAACTACAGCTCGCAATAAGCAGCACAAACAACCTACTCATCATTTTATAATTACTCACTAAAGCTAACAAAAAAAACCCAAGCAAAAGCTTGGGTTTTTATATATAAGATAAAAGCCAGCAATTATTAAAACTGCGCTTTCATTAATTCTCGATTCATTCTGGCAATGTTTTCTAAAGAAATACCTTTAGGACATTCAATTTCACAAGCGCCAGTATTGGTACAGTTACCAAAACCTTCTAAATCCATTTGAGCTACCATGTTTCGAACACGATCGGCAGCCTCAACTTGTCCTTGTGGTAATAAGGCATATTGTGATACCTTAGCTCCAACAAACAACATGGCACTAGAGTTTTTACAAGTAGCCACACAAGCTCCACAACCAATACAAGTTGCTGCATCCATAGCCTCATCAGCTGCATGCTTTGAAATAGGAATGGCATTTGCATCTTGCGTATTACCAGAAGTATTTACCGAAATATAACCTCCGGCATGCTGAATACGATCGAAAGCTGTTCTATCTACCACTAAATCTTTAATTACAGGAAATGCAGCAGCTCTAAATGGCTCGATGGTAATCGTATCGCCATCTTTAAACATACGCATATGTAACTGACATGTAGTAACACCACGATCAGGGCCGTGAGCTTCTCCATTAATGTACATAGAACACATGCCACAAATTCCCTCGCGACAATCGTGATCGAAAGCCACAGGCTCTTCTCCAGAATTTACAAGTTGTTCGTTCAAAACATCCATCATTTCTAAAAAAGACATATGCTCTGAAATATCAGTAACTTTATAATCGACCATTTGACCCTTTGCATTTGAGTCTTTTTGTCTCCAAATTTTAAGTGTTAAATTCATAATGTCTATTTTATTTGTACGAACGTTGTTTCAGTTCAATATCTTTAAACTCTAATTCTTCTTTATGTAAAACGGCGTCTGCAGGTTCTCCCTTATATTCCCAGGCTGCAACGTAAGCATAATCCTTATCGTTACGTTTGGCCTCACCTTTTTGCTCACCATCTAACTCAACCGATTCTTCTCTAAAGTGACCACCACAAGACTCATTTCTGTTTAACGCATCCTTAGCGAATAACTCACCAAGCTCAAGGAAATCTGCAACACGACCTGCTTTTTCTAACTCAGGATTCATTTCGTTTGCGCTTCCTGGAACTTTTACATTTTTCCAGAAATCTTCACGTAAAGCTTTAATTTCGGCCATAGCCTCTTTTAAACCTTGTTCATTTCGAGACATACCGCATTTATCCCACATGATTTTACCTAATTTTTTATGGTAATAATCTACTGAGTGCTCTCCTTTATTATTTACGAAGAAATCAATTCTGTCTTTAACTTCTTTTTCAGCCTCATCAAACTCTTTAGTATCGGTTGGAATTTTTCCTGTTCTAATATCATTTGATAAGTAATCTCCAATAGTATACGGCAATACAAAATATCCATCTGCTAAACCTTGCATTAAAGCAGAAGCTCCTAAGCGGTTAGCGCCGTGATCTGAGAAGTTTGCTTCACCAATACAATACAAACCATCTACTGTAGTCATTAAGTTATAATCTACCCAAACACCACCCATAGTATAATGAGTTGCAGGATAAATCATCATAGGTGTTTTGTATGGATCTTCGTCAACGATTTTCTCATACATCTGGAATAAGTTTCCATACTTAGCCTCAACAACTTTCTTTCCTAAATCGTAGATTTTTTGAGCTGTTGGATTTTCAATATTATGAATTTTAGCCTGCTCTTTTCCGTAACGTTCTATCGCTGAAGCAAAATCTAAATATACCGCTTCACCAGTGGCATTAACACCGTAACCAGCATCACAACGTTCTTTAGCAGCACGAGATGCAACATCACGAGGCACCAAGTTACCGAACGCAGGATAACGACGCTCTAAATAATAATCTCGTTCGTCTTCGCTTAAATCGGTTGGTTTTTTACGACCTTCACGAATAGCGATAACATCTTCCATATTTTTAGGTACCCAAATACGCCCATCATTACGTAAAGACTCAGACATTAAAGTCAATTTAGACTGATAGTCTCCCGAACGCGGAATACAGGTTGGGTGAATTTGCGTATAACATGGATTTGCAAAATACGCTCCTTTTTTATGTATTTTCCAAGCCGCCGTTGCGTTAGAGCCCATGGCGTTTGTTGATAAGAAATATACATTTCCGTATCCACCTGAAGCAATTACAACAGCATGTGCTGAATGTCTTTCAATCTCTCCGGTTACTAGATTACGAGCAATAATTCCTCTGGCTTTACCATCAATTTTTACAACGTCTAACATTTCATGACGGTTGTACATGGTAATTTTTCCACGAGCAATTTGTCTGTTCATTGCCGAATATGCACCTAATAACAACTGCTGACCAGTTTGTCCTTTAGCGTAAAAGGTACGTGATACTAATACCCCACCAAACGAACGGTTATCTAGCAACCCTCCGTAATCACGTGCAAAAGGAACCCCTTGCGCCACACACTGGTCGATAATATTAGCAGACACCTCTGCTAAACGATAAACGTTAGCCTCGCGAGAACGATAATCACCTCCTTTAACCGTATCGTAAAACAAACGGTACGTAGAATCACCATCGCCTTGATAGTTTTTGGCAGCATTAATCCCCCCCTGTGCAGCAATAGAGTGCGCACGACGTGGAGAATCTTGGTAACAAAACGCTTTTACGTTATATCCAAGTTCTGCTAAAGTTGCTGCAGCAGAACCACCAGCTAATCCAGTACCAACCACAATAACATCGATATGACGTTTGTTAGCCGGATTAACCAAGTTAATTTTATTTTTATAATCTGTCCATTTATCTTTAATTGGACCCTTTGGTACTTTTGAATCTAATGCCATAATATCTTATGATTAATGGATATGATTAAAATGATGGTATAAAGCAATAACTATAAATCCAGCAGGGATTATAATAGCATAAGCTTTACCAATGTTTTGTAATGTTTCCTTTCTTCCTGCAGTAGCTCCCATAGACTGGAACGCCGATGTAAAACCGTGTAAAAGGTGCATCGCTAAAAACACAAATGCAACAGCATAAGCCGCTACTCTGGCTGGATTAACAAATTTCTCCTGTAACTCGTGGAAATACCTGTACCCTTCAATACCTTCATGTAAACCTGACATATCGCCTTGAATATATTTCGTATTGATTTCAGGAAACCAGAAATCAATAAAATGAAGAATAATAAAGGCTAAAATTACCAATCCACTCCAAATCATGTTTCTACTAACCCAAGATGAGTTTGCTGCTCCGTTATTTTTGGCATAAGCAACGCCACGGGCATTTTTATTTTTTATTTCCAGAACAAATCCCATGATGAAATGAAATACCACACCAAAGATTAATACCGGCTGCATCACAAATTGAATTAACCAATTAGTACCCATGAAGTGAGATACTTCATTAAAAAGATCTCCGCTAAAAACGGATAACAGGTTTATTGCAAAATGTTGTAATAAGAAAATCATTAGGAAAAAAGCCGATAATGCCATCGCTACTTTTCTTCCAATCGAAGATTTAAAAAATCCGCTCATTATTTTGAAGTTAATTTATATCTAATTGCAAATGTAATGAGCACACCTATTTTTCACAAACTTTAGTTCCTGTTTTATCAAGTATTTAGAATGGTTTTAAAGAAGGCTAATACTTAGAAAACAACTCTCAAAAACACCTTGTTAATCAACGGTTTTTATTCAATATTAAAAAGAAATCTAAGTAGTTTACTTATTTTTCTCCAAAAAAATAACGAATAAACTCCTAACGATCTTTTTTTTTAATTTAAATAATTGAAATTAAACCGTGTTAATCCACTTTCATAAATACCCATATTCCTAATTATAACATTTATTAACATTTACTTTCTGTACTTTTGTAACATTCTCAAAATTAAATATGTTTTTAATATGAAATATCACCCAATAGACAACGCTCTATTTATTAACAATCGAAAGAATTTTACAGCACAAATGAAGCCAAATAGTTTGGCTGTTTTTAACTCTAACGATATATACCCAATTGGCGCGGACAGCACTATGCCTTTTCAGCAAGATCGCAATATTTTTTATTTAAGTGGTGTTGATCAGGAATCAAGTATTTTATTGTTGTTTCCAGACTGTCCAAATCCAAAACATCGTGAAATTTTATTCTTAACCGAAACCAACGAACACATTGCTATTTGGGAAGGTGAAAAGTTAACTAAAGAAAAAGCTTTTGAAACATCGGGCATTAAGACTGTATACTGGCTTCAGGATTTTAATAAGATTTTCAAGGAGGTCATGTCGCAATGCGATACCGTTTATGTAAACACCAACGAGCATTACCGCTCTCACGTTGAAACCCAAACTCGCGAGGACCGATTCAACAAATGGTTAAGAGAAACTTTCCCAGCGCATAGTGTTGCAAAAAGTAATCCTATTTTACAACGTTTACGTTCTGTAAAACATCAAATAGAAATCGATTTAATTCAAAACGCCTGTAACATTACCGAAAAGGCATTTCGCAGAGTTTTAGGCTTTGTTAAACCAGGGGTTTGGGAATACGAAATTGAAGCCGAAATGATTCACGAATTTATTCGTAATCGCTCTAAAGGTTTTGCTTACACGCCTATTATTGCCTCAGGGAATAACGCCAATGTTTTGCATTATGTTGAAAATAATCAACAATGCAAGGATGGCGATTTAATTTTATTTGATACCGCCGCAGAATACGCAAACTATGCCAGCGATTTAAGTAGAACGATTCCTGTTTCTGGCCGTTACAACGAAAGACAAAAAGCAGTTTACAACGCTGTTTTACGTGTTAAAAATGAAGCAACTAAATTATTAGTACCAGGAGCAATGTGGGCAGACTACCACGTTGAAGTTGGCAAAATGATGACCTCAGAATTATTAGGTTTAGGCTTGCTAGATAAAGCCGATGTACAAAACGAAAATCCGGATTGGCCAGCGTATAAAAAATATTTTATGCACGGCACATCACACCATATGGGATTAGACACACATGACTATGGTATTTTAACCGAACCTATTCAACCGAACATGGTATTTACTGTTGAACCAGGTATTTATATTCCTGACGAAGGTTTCGGTATTCGTTTAGAAGATGATGTAGTTGTTCAGGCCCAAGGTGAACCATTAAATTTAATGGCAAATATTCCTATTGAAGCCGAAGAAATTGAAGATTTAATGAATAGTTAAACCGCACTTCAACATACACACACAAAAAATAAAGGGTCGTTTTACAACGACCCTTTTTAACAATACTAAAATTATAATTTATAGAGTGACTAATTCAAATAAATAATCGTTTAGCTTGCTAAGTGTTTTTATTTTATCGTTAGAATTGATTAATAGTGAAATATTGTTGTTGCTTCCACCGTAAGAAATCATTCTAATTTTTACATCTTGTAATATCTGAAACAACCTGTAGGTATCATGATGATTTACCACAGAATGCCCTACTAAACAAACAATGCTTTGATTTTTATCAACCTCAATCGTCGCAATTTTTTCTAATTCAACAAGAATCTTATCTAAATTCTTATTATCATCAATCGTTAAAGATACCGCAACTTCCGATGTGGTAATCATATCAATTGATGTTTTGTATACTTCAAATATTTCAAATACCTTCTTTAAAAAACCATGAGCATTAAGCATGCGTGCCGATTTTATTTTAATCGCGGTAATACCATCTTTAGCAGCAATAGCTTTAATTCCAACTTCCGAGTGGTTGTTATTTATTAAAGTACCATGTGCATCGGGATTCATAGTATTTTTTAAGCGTACCGGAATATTATCTTCCCTAACAGGCGTTACCGTTTGAGGATGTAAAATTTTTGCACCGAAATATGCTAATTCGGCAGCCTCATCGAACGATAAATTTGAAATCGGCCTTGTGTTTTCTACATATCTGGGATCGTTATTATGCATCCCATCTATATCTGTCCAGATCTGAACTTCATCAGCCTTTATAGCTGCACCAATAATAGTCGCTGTATAATCGCTTCCTCCACGTTGTAAATTAGAGATATTACCTTCGTGATCTAAACAAATAAAACCTTGCGTTATATAAATTTGAGCATCATCTGCTTGGTTGTATACGGTATTTAATTTTTCGGCTATATAATTAATGTCTGGGTCTTTCTCTTCATTTATTCGCATAAAGCTTAACGCCGGTAATAAGGTTGAACTTATACCTTCCTGCTTTAAATATGCATTAACCATGTACGTAGAAAGTAATTCTCCCTGCGCCAGAATTTCATTTTCCAAGGTTTGCGTAAATGCTGCGTTTGTCGCCTTTAATAATAAATTAAATACATTATCGATATGAGATTTTACGTCTGCGTTTAATTCAACATTTGTATTAATAAGATCATCAACAACCTTTTTATAAGTCTCATGAAGCGCATTTACCTTATTTGCCGCTTCTTCTGCTTGACCTTCCTCAATATCTTTAGCTATAGACACTAAATGATTCGTTGTACCAGACATTGCCGATAATACAACTATTTTCTTCTCGCCATCATTAATAATGCTTTTTACATTACTAATACTCTCAACCGACCCCACTGAGGTCCCTCCAAATTTTAATACTTTCATATTAATAAATACCTACTCGATTTAGTGTTCTTTTATTATCTTAAATGAAAATACATCCTTCATTTCCATTAAATTGGCTGCTAAACTATAACTCCTTTCCTTAAAAAAGATATTTATTAAAAAATATGTTTACTTTTGCACATATTGTTAAATAATTAACATGAAAACTGTATCAAACTGTGTTGAAGACATTTTAATCACACAACCCTATTTAGAAGAAGCGCTATCGCGAAATATTATAAATTTTAGTGCATTAGCGATAGAATTAACCGAACCGATAAGCAAAATGCTTAAAAAAGAGGTTAAACCTGGCGCTATTATGATGGCCTTGAGACGCTACAATCCACCGACCACTTTAACCAATTCGGTAAAAATGAAAAAGGTGATGCAAAATTTAGGCGACATTACAGTACGCTCCAACCTAACCGATTTTACCGTTAAAAATTCAGAAACCATCATTGATAACCATGCAAAAATTTTAGAGCGCATAAATCAAGAACCTAAACTTTTCTACACGTTTACGCGAGGGATACACGAAAGTAACCTTATTGTTTCGAGCAGTCTAGATTCTTTTGTAAAAGAATGCCTGGACAATGAAACATTTTTAGCATCACAAAGCGGCTTATCGGCAATCTGCGTAAACTTACCCGAAGACAATTCGAAAATAGCAGGTTTGTATTATCACTTTTTTAAACGCCTAGCCTGGGAAGGCATCGTACTTTATGAAGTTATTTCAACTACCAACGAATTCACTATTTTGGTTGAAGATGAATTTGTAGACAAAGCCTTTTCGGCTATTAAAAAAGTAAAGGCATAATATAGTTTATGACGATAGAATACAAAAACATATCAATAGCCTATACGGATACAGGTAAGGGCAATGCCGTTGTTTTACTTCATGGTTTTTTAGAAAATAAAACCATGTGGGAGCCCTTTTTACCGGAATTCTCAAAAACGCATCGTATTATATGTATCGATTTGTTAGGTCATGGTGAAACAGGATGTTTAGGTTATATACACAGCATGGAACTCATGGCCGAAAATGTTTTGGCAGTTCTAAATCATTTAGAAATTAATAAAGCAACGTTTATCGGACACTCTATGGGTGGTTATGTCGCTTTGACTTTCGCCGAAAATTATCCTGACAAAATGAAAGGGCTTTGTTTAATGAATTCAACTGCACAAGAGGACAGCCCCGATCGTAAAATAGGAAGAGACCGTGCTATTGAAGCCGTTAAGCAAAATCATAAGACCTTCATAAGAATTGCGGTTAACAACCTATTTCGCCCAAAAAACAGAGAAATTTTCTCGGAAAAAATACAGCAAGTTATTCAGGAAGCATTAAACACACCTCTACAAGGTATTATAGCTGCGCTGGAAGGTATGAAAACAAGACCAAATCGAGAACACATTTTAGAGCTTTCAGGGATTGATAAACTCATGATTGTAAGCAAAAAAGACCCTGTATTAGATTATAAAAACCTTATTAATCAAACCTTTAATAAACCTGTAAAGCTTGTAGAGTTTCCCGACGGACATATGAGCCATATCGAAAATATGAAAGAATTTTCATCTACTATGATGCATTTCATCGAAAAATTATAGCGTTTTGTCTTGTTTTTAGATGTTTTTACTTAAATTTAAAGCACTAAACCACAAAACCATGAAAACAACCCCTAACAAATCAGCCTTTATACCAAAGATGTATTGCAACCTTTTTGGTCATAATTTCAAAGTTACTAAACAAGTAACCTACCACGTTAAAGAATACACCTGTTCGCATTGTAAAAAGCAGCTTACCACAAACAGCAATGGAAATTTAACAGAACTAACACCTAAGTTTAAGGAAATCAACGCCATTTTAGAACGCATTCATCATAGTAGAATGGAACGCAGACAGCGTCAACATATAGCACCTTCACTTTATTAAAATGCTATACTTGTAAAAAACCGCTTTGACCTTAATCAAACAGTTACTACCCAACCTATACATAGTAGTAATTGCTAACACCTACTCGTCAAAATTCTTCCAGCCCTGTGCTTTTATAGGAATTTTAGTTTCCGCTCTTGTTACTAAATGCATTCCTGCACTCGATTCAGTCATATAACCAATCACCGTTAAATTTGGATTTGCCTTTATTTTAGGATAATCCTCCTGAGAAATTGTCATTAACAATTCGTAATCTTCACCACCGTTTAATGCTACCGTCGTACTGTCTATATTAAATTCTTCGCAAGTAGAGATCACTTGTGGATCTAAAGGAATTTTTGCTTCATACAAATCGCACCCAACTTTACTTTGTTTGCAAATATGCATAATTTCGGAAGACAAGCCATCACTAATATCAATCATAGATGTTGGTTTTACATCTAAATCCTTCAACAATTTAACAATATCTTTTCGTGCCTCAGGTTTTAACTGACGTTCAATAATATATGTATAAGCATCTAAATCTGGTTGATTATTGGGGTTCACTTTAAACACTTCCTTTTCGCGTTCTAAAACCTGTAACCCCATGTAAGCTCCACCTAAATCGCCAGAAACAACTAACAAATCGTTTGGTTTTGCACCACTACGATAAACTTCATTATCAACCTCACCAAGCGCAGTAACCGAGATTAACAAGCCTTTATTAGATGATGTTGTATCCCCACCAATTACATCGATATTGTAAATTTTTGCAGCTGTTTCAATACCCGCATAAATTTCTTCCAATGCTTCCAATGGAAAACGATTAGACACAGCTATAGAAACCGTTATTTGCGTTGCCGTGGCATTCATCGCAAAAACATCAGAAAGATTAACAATAACCGATTTATAGCCCAAATGCTTCAGTGGCATATAACTTAAATCGAAATGCACTCCCTCAACCAACAAATCGGTTGTTACCACTATTTTTTTCTTAAAATCTAAAACAGCAGCATCGTCTCCAATACCTTTTACTGTAGATTCATGATTTATTTTGAAATTTTTAGTCAGGTGATCAATTAATCCAAACTCACCTAAAGTACCTAAATCCGTGCGTTGTTGATTCTTATCTTCTATCATGCTGCAAAAATAAGAACCTTCTCAGACAATTAAACACTTAATGACTAATAAAAATTCAATTTATTCCTCTAATAACTAAAAAAGTACAACAAACACTTCATTTTACAAACAATAAGAAAAACCTATAAAACTATATGTGAATATAATGTTAGGCTCTATGGTTATCCCCGACTTAATATGTATATTTGCAGTCAATTTTGACAATATATTTTTTTATATAGATAATTATGATAAAGGTTTCTGAAACGGCTAAGAAAAAAGTTATCGAACTTATGCAAGATGATGGCTTTAACCCAGCTACCGATTATATCCGCGTTGGGGTAAAAAGTGGCGGTTGTTCTGGGCTATCATACGACTTAAAGTTTGATAAAGAAAAAGTAGAAGACGATAAGGTTTTTGAAGATAATGGTGTAAAAATAATTGTAGACAAGAAAAGCTTTTTATACCTTATAGGAACCACTCTGGAATATTCTGGAGGTTTAAACGGTACCGGATTTGTTTTTAACAACCCAAATGCCAACCGCACCTGTGGTTGTGGCGAATCTTTCTCTTTATAAATTTTAATAATTGAAAATTAAAGGATGAGTAAATATACTGAAGACGATTTAAGAGAAGAACTTAAAACTAAGGAATACGAATACGGATTTTATACTGATATAGAATCTGACACCTTTCCTGTGGGGTTAAATGAAGATATCGTTCGCGCAATTTCTATGAAAAAGGAAGAGCCGGAATGGATGACTGAATGGCGATTGGAAGCGTTTCGTAACTGGCAAACCATGACAGAGCCTGAATGGGCTAATGTGCATTATGAAAAACCAGATTTTCAAGCCATTTCCTATTATTCAGCACCCAATAAAAAACCAAAATATGAAAGTTTAGATGAGGTCGACCCTGAATTATTAGACACCTTTAACAAACTTGGTATTTCATTGGATGAACAAAAGAAATTAGCTGGTGTAGCTATGGACGTAGTTGTTGATTCAGTATCGGTAGCAACAACCTTTAAAAAGACCTTAGCGGAACAAGGTATTATTTTCTGTTCAATTTCTGAGGCTATTAAAGAGCACCCAGAATTAGTTAAAAAATACATAGGAACCGTGGTTCCAAAAACTGATAATTTTTACGCAGCCTTAAATAGTGCTGTATTTAGTGATGGAAGTTTCTGTTACATTCCAAAGGGTGTAAAATGCCCGATGGAACTTTCAACCTATTTCCGAATCAATCAGGCAGGGACAGGTCAATTTGAAAGAACATTGGTTATTGCAGACGAAGGCAGTTACGTAAGTTACCTTGAAGGGTGTACCGCGCCAAGTCGTGACGAAAACCAATTACACGCGGCTGTAGTAGAGCTTATCGCTTTAGATGATGCTGAAATAAAATACAGTACTGTACAAAACTGGTTTCCGGGAAATGCCGAAGGTAAAGGAGGAGTTTACAACTTCGTAACGAAGCGTGGTTTATGCGAAAAGAATGCGAAGATTTCGTGGACTCAGGTAGAAACCGGTAGTGCAGTAACCTGGAAATATCCTTCTTGTGTACTTAAAGGAGATAATTCAGTTGGTGAGTTTTACTCGATAGCTGTAACAAACAATTACCAGCAAGCCGATACGGGTACAAAGATGATTCACTTGGGTAAAAACACAAAATCAACGATTATTTCCAAAGGTATTTCCGCTGGCAAATCGCAAAACTCGTATCGTGGTTTAGTACAAATTGCAAGCCGCGCCGAAAACGCACGTAACTTTTCGCAGTGCGACAGTTTACTAATGGGTAACGAATGTGGTGCACATACCTTCCCATACATAGAGGCTAAAAATAAAACAGCACAAATCGAGCACGAGGCAACGACTAGTAAAATTGGTGAAGACCAAATTTTCTATTGTAACCAACGTGGTATAGATACCGAAAAAGCCATTGCACTTATTGTAAACGGATTCAGTAAAGAGGTTCTTAATAAGTTACCAATGGAATTCGCCGTTGAAGCTCAAAAATTATTAGAAATAAGCTTAGAAGGTAGTGTTGGATAATCGTCTTGCGTAAGCAGGAAAAAAATAAGAGACCCAATTTAAATGAAAAAAGCAATTGTATTACTTATTACCCTTTTCGTTTTAACGGCTTGTAAAAACGACAAAACAACAAAGACTATGGAGGATGTTAACAACATCGATGGTCCAGAAAAAACAGCCAAACAAAACGATGGCTTAACCTTATTAAAAGGAGAATTTGTTTATTATGACGGGGCTGCAGTAATACAAACGCATGCAAATATTTACGGCGTATTCATTAATGACAAAATGAAAGAGCTTAACCAGCTGGCCGAAAAATATAAAAAGGAACCTACCGATATGGTTCCGGTTGAAATAAGAGGAAAAATTACAAATAAAAAAGACGATAAAATTCTTTGGGAGAATAAAGTAGAAGTTATAGAGATATTAAATGTTTCTGAACCTAACCCAGAGAATAACAAAGTTGTAAAACTAGGACAAGAATAGTTATGTTAAAAATTGAGAATTTACACGCTCGTGTTGAGGATAAAGCGATTTTAAGAGGTATTAACCTAGAAGTTAAACCTGGTGAAGTACACGCTATTATGGGGCCTAATGGTTCTGGTAAAAGTACATTATCATCTGTAATTGCAGGTAAAGAAGAGTACGAAGTAACCGATGGTAACATTATTTTCGATGGTGAAGATATCGACGAATTGGCCGCAGAAGAGCGTGCTCATAAAGGTATTTTCTTATCATTTCAATACCCTGTTGAAATCCCTGGCGTTTCGGTAACTAACTTTATGAAAACAGCCATAAACGAAACCCGTAAAGCACAAGGCCTTGAAGAAATGCCAGCAAAAGATATGCTAAAATTAATCCGTGAAAAATCGGAACTATTAGAAATCGATCGTAAATTTTTATCGCGTTCTTTAAACGAAGGCTTTTCTGGAGGAGAAAAGAAACGTAATGAAATTTTCCAAATGGCCATGTTAGAACCTAAATTAGCTATTCTTGATGAAACCGATTCTGGATTAGATATCGATGCACTTCGCATTGTGGCTAATGGGGTTAACAAATTAAAAAATGAAAACAACGCAGTTGTAGTTATTACACACTACCAACGTTTATTAGATTATATCGTACCTGATTTTGTTCATGTATTGTACGATGGACGTATTGTAAAATCTGGAGGAAAAGAGTTAGCTCACGAATTAGAAGAAAAAGGCTACGACTGGATTAAAGAAGAAGCTAACGCTTAATATTAGTAAACAGTCATAATAGTTTGGATTACTACAAACTTAGACTGACAACTAAAACGTGAAGAACATGGATTTAAAAGATAAATTAGTATCATCATTTCTAGCATTTGAAAACCGCGTCGATAACGATGCATATGTTCACGATGTTAGAACCGATGCTTTCAAAATATTCGAGGAAAAAGGGTTTCCTACCAAAAAAGATGAAGCTTGGAAATACACCTCTTTAAATAGTGTATTAAAACAAGATTACAGCCTATTTCCAAAGCAGGAAGACGCTTTAGAGTATCGCGACGTAAAGAAATATTTCATCCACGATATCGACAGTTACAAAATTGTGTTTATCGATGGTAAATATTCATCGCACCTTTCTCAAACCACACACGATGGTATGGATGTATGTTTAATGTCGGCGGCATTGAGCAAACCAAAATACCAGTTAGTTATTCAAAACTATTTTAATAAGGTAGCGACTACAGATAGCTTGACATCATTAAACACAGCATTTTCAAGCGAAGGCGCTTTTATTCATATTCCAAAGAATAAAATTGTTGAAAAACCAATTCAAATTGTCCATTTTTCAACAGGAAATGAAGCAGCAACCATGCTGCAACCGCGTAACTTGATTGTGGTAGACGAGAATTCTCATGTGCAAATTATTGAACGCCATCAAAGTTTAACAGAGAACCCTGTTTTAACTAATAGTGTAACCGAAATATTTGCTAATAAACGTGCCATTGTCGATTATTATAAAATTCAAAATGACAACCACAATGCGTCTTTAATAGACAACACGTTTATAAATCAAAAACGCGAAAGTCATGCCTCTGTGCATACCTTTAGTTTTGGTGGTAAATTAACACGTAATAATCTTAACTTCTTCCAAAACGGTGAACGAATTGATTCCACGCTTAAAGGAGTTACCATTATAGGCGACAAACAACATGTTGATCACAACACTTTAGTACATCATATAGAGCCAAATTGCGAAAGTCATCAGGACTACAAAGGGATATTTGATGATAATGCTACTGGTGTCTTTAATGGAAAAGTTATTGTTGAAAAAGAAGCACAAAAAACTAATGCCTTCCAGGCCAATAACAACATACTAATAAGCGATAAAGCAACGATTAACACAAAACCTCAACTGGAAATTTTTGCTGACGATGTAAAATGTTCTCATGGGTGTACAATTGGTCAGTTGGATGAGAGTGCCATGTTTTATATGCGATCACGTGGTATTCCTGAAAAAGAAGCCAAGGGTCTTTTAATGTATGCTTTTAGCAACAACGTCTTAAGCTCGGTAAAAATTCCAGAAATAAAACAACGTATTACCAAACTTATCGCTAACAAATTAGGCGTTAATATTGGTTTCGAAGTATAATTTCTGCACAAGCAGGAATCTCATTAAGAGCATAAAATAAATATGAGTAACGGCGGAATCGAGATTTTATTTCGGTTCCGTTTTAACTAACAAAAAGAAAATAATATTAGAAGCCATTCCCGCTATCCGCTATATCTTTTTCTCGTTTTGAACCTCACGGTTTAACACTACAAAAAAGGATGTCGCTGCTATCGGGGCTAAACCAAACCTGCTATGTTTAATGTAGACGACATACGAAAAGACTTTCCTATTCTTTCACGCAAAGTAAACGGTAAACCTTTAGTCTATTTTGATAATGCTGCAACCTCACAAACCCCGCAACAGGTTATCGATGTCATTGTAGATTATTACTCAAACTACAACGCAAACATACATCGTGGTGTACATAGCTTAAGCCAGGAAGCAACCGATAAATACGAGCATGCACGACAAAAAATTCAGAAGCATTTTAATGCAAAACATGCTCACGAAATCATTTTCACCTCAGGCACAACGCATGGTATTAATTTAGTAGCTAATGGATTTTCATCGTTATTAAAAAAGGGAGACGAAATTATCGTTTCAGCTTTAGAACATCATAGTAACATAGTGCCTTGGCAAATGCTTTGCGAACGCACCGGAGCTACCTTAAAAGTAATTCCGATGAACCAGGATGGGGAATTGATTATTTCAGATTTTGACAATCTCCTTTCTGATAACACCAAACTGGTTTTTGTTAATCATATATCGAATGCTTTAGGAACAATTAACCCTATTGAACACATAATAAAACAAGCACATTTGTATGGTGCCGCTGTGTTAATTGATGGCGCACAATCCTGTCCGCACATTAAACCCGATGTACAGGCATTAGATGTCGATTTTTATGTTGCTTCCGCCCATAAAATGTGTGGCCCTACAGGCCAAGGCATGCTTTACGGAAAAGAAAGTTGGTTAAAAAAATTACCACCATACCAAGGCGGTGGAGAAATGATTGCTGAAGTGACGTTCGAAAAAACCACTTACGCCGATTTACCACATAAATTTGAAGCAGGGACCCCAAATATTTGCGGCGGTATCGCTTTTGGAGCTGCATTAGATTACATGAACTCTATTGGTTTCGATACTATTGCACAATACGAAAATGAGCTTCTAGAATACGCGACTCAGGAACTTTTAAACATTGATGAGTTGACCATTTATGGAACTTCTCAACAAAAAACATCAGTTATCTCATTTAATTTAGACGGTATTCATCCTTACGATGTAGGCACAATTCTCGATAAACTTGGTATAGCTGTACGTACCGGCCACCATTGCGCGCAACCCATAATGGACTTTTATTGTATTCCAGGTACTGTGCGAGCATCTTTTGCTTTTTACAACACTAAAGCTGAAATTGACGCCCTTGTGGCAGGAGTTAAAAAGGCCAAAATGATGCTTGCCTAATCCACGTTAACTTAAACGGTTTCAGTGTATTTTTAACTAAAAACCTCTACATCATAAATTTGTTAGAAGCTATTTCTTATTGTACTTTTACATAAAATTTGAGATTGTGACTATAGAAGAAATTCAAAATGAAATTATTGACGAATTCTCAATGTTTGAAGATTGGGAAGAACGTTATCAATATATGATAGATTTAGGGAAAGATTTACCCTTAATTGAAGAACAGTATAAAACAGATAGTAATATTATTAAAGGCTGCCAGAGTAAGGTATGGGTTCATGCCGAAATGCAAGATGATAAAATAGAATTTACTGCCGACAGTGATGCTATAATTACTAAGGGCATCATTGCTATTTTAATCCGTGTATTTTCTAACCAGCATCCAAAAGATATTATTGATGCCAATATGGATTTTATAGACCAGATTGGTTTAAAAGAACACTTATCGCCTACCCGAGCAAACGGCTTGGTAAGTATGATAAAACAACTTAAAATGTATGCCATTGCGTACCAAACACAATTAAAATAAAATATGCGTTAAGTCGCTTGTCGGATTCCGACTAAGCCTTTAAACATTACAAATATGAGCGAAGCAATTGACACGACCGAATTAGGTGAAAAAATAGTTAATGTTTTAAAAACCATTTACGACCCAGAAATCCCTGTAGATATTTACGAATTAGGGTTAATCTATGATGTTTTTGTAAATGAAGATTATGATGTTAAAATTTTAATGACATTAACGACACCTAACTGTCCTGTAGCAGAAACGTTACCTCTTGAGGTAGAAGAAAAAATAAAATCGTTAAACGAAGTCAATAGTGCCGAGGTTGAAATTACCTTCGATCCACCATGGACACAGGATTTAATGAGTGAAGAAGCCAAATTAGAATTAGGCATGCTATAATAAAAACCTTTAGATGGCGAAACGCACACCTAAATCATTAAAAGACGGCGATAAAAAAACAAATTTAAAGTCGTCTTTTAATGCACTTATTTACATTCCGCGGTTCTTCAGAGAAATTTGGAATGTCAATAAAAAATTATTCTTACTCTCTGCCTTTTGCAGACTTATTGGGGCACTGCTTCCCGTTGTTATCTTATGGGTTGGTAAATTAATAATTGATGAAATTATACATCAAATTTCCCTTGAAACAACAGATTACACCCAACTTTGGACCTATGTTGCGATTGAATTTGCTTTAGTCATATTATCCGATTTAGTAAGTCGTGCCATTTCCTTAACCGATGGCTTGTTAGGTGATGAATACAATATTTCTACTTCGGTTACCATCATTAAAAAAACCAATCAAATTAATATCAGTTTATTAGAAGATTCGGAGTTTTACGATAAACTGGAACGTGCCAGAACACAAACCACAGGTCGTGTAGGCTTAATGTCTAATGTACTAGGGCAGGCACAAAGTGCAATATCCATTGCAACCTTAGTAGCAGGTTTAATTTATTTCGAGCCGTACTTAATTATTTTATTGATACTTAGTATAATTCCTTCGTTTATTAACGAAGTACGATTTAGCCAACAACAATATTCATTAGCAAGAAGTTGGACTGCCGAACGCAGGCAATTAGACTATCTTAGATATATAGGAGCTAACGATAAAACAGCAAAAGAGATTAAACTTTTTGGACTCACCGATTTTATTGTAGACCGATTTAAAAACCTTTCTGAAGAGTACTACAAACTCAATAGAACGCTGGCTGTAAAGCGATCGGCATTAGGCTTTGTATTTAATGTGCTTGGCTCTTTAAGTTACTACGGCGCATACGTTTTCATTATTTATCGTGTGCTTTCAGGAGTTATTACCATTGGGGAACTAACATTTCTATCGGGTACGTTTAATCGTCTAATGAAAAATCTTCAAGAATTTTTTGCCAGATTTACTCGTATTTCGGAAAGTGCATTGTACTTAAAAGATTATTTCGATTTTATTGATATTTCGGTAGCTTCAAAAACAAAAGAAGATGTTCCGCTTCCAAAGCACATAAAGGAAGGGTTCGAATTTAAAAACGTGTACTTTTCATATCCTGGCTCCGAGTTTGAAATTTTAAAAGATATCAGCTTTAATTTAAAGGCTGGAGAAAAATTAGCATTTGTTGGACAAAACGGAGCTGGTAAAACCACACTTACCAAATTACTCCTACGTTTTTACGAACCTACTTCAGGAGAGATTCTATTGGATGGTATCAATATAAATCGTTTTAACAAAGGAGATTACCAAGCCTTTTTTGGTGTTATTTTCCAAGACTTTTTCAAATATGAATTTACCATTAAGGAAAATATTGCCATTGGAGATATTAATGAGCTAGACAATCAAACAAAAATTGAAAACGCAGCCGAATTAAGTTTAGCTAATCAGGTGATTAAGGACCTAAAATACGGTTATAATCAACAGTTAGGTAAGCGATTTGCTAACGGGCAAGACCTTTCAGGAGGGCAATGGCAAAAAGTAGCATTAGCAAGAGCCTATATGAAAAATGCCGAAGTGATGATTTTAGATGAGCCAACATCGGCACTTGATGCTAAAGCCGAAAGTGATGTATTTACCAGGTTTATTGGACTTACCAAGGGCAAAACCAGCATTATTATTTCTCACCGATTTAGTACAGTTAGGCAAGCCAATAGAATATTGGTTTTAGAAGACGGTAAAGTGCTTGAGCTCGGCACGCATGAAGAACTTATGGCTAACGACAATTTATATGCGCATTTATTCGCATTGCAAGCCGAAGGCTATCAATAGTATACATTTCAAAACACTTTAGTTATTAAACTTTATTTAAATTTGCAATATGGCAGAAGAAATTATAAATCGCGTAGCGAATAGTAAACTGGTAACTATCGACTTGGAAGATTATTACCCAAAAGGATCTCGCATTATTTTTGATATAAAAGACTGGCTTTTTGAAGGTTTTGTACTGCGCGAAAAAGATTTTAGGTCCTATGTAGCAGAACACGACTGGTCGCAATATGAAAACTGCTATGTAGCAATAACTTGTAGTAGCGATGCGATTATTCCTGGGTGGGCTTTTATGCTCATTAGTCTGCACTTACAACCTTACGCCAAATACATAGTTACTGGTACGCTTGAAGCCTTAGAAACCTGTCTTTACCAGGATATTATAAATCATATGGATGTTTCGCCCTATGCCGATAAACCAGTTATTATCAAAGGGTGTTCTAAAAAACCTGTACCACCAAATGCTTATATCATGCTGGTATCAAAATTAAAACCTGTCGTAAAATCGATTATGTATGGCGAGGCATGTTCGTCGGTACCGCTTTTCAAAAATAAATAAGAAATTGTGACCTCATGGTTACAAGAGGTGTCTCATGCAGTAATTATCTTAAGAGATTAATTGTTAGTTTTTCAATTAAAATTTATATTTATATTCCATTTTACAAACAAACAGAATGAAAAAAACACTACTATTACTGGTATTCTTCGTAGGTATAGCAACACTCGGTGCACAAACCAAGGAAGAACTTGAAGCAGAAAAAAAGGAAAAGAAAGCTGAAGCCGATGCGATAGCAGCAGACATTAAAGCCATACAAGCTAAAATAGATGCTTTACCGGGCTGGAGAACAGGGGCCTTTGGTACCATTGGAGGTAGCTTGTCAAACTTTAATAACTGGTATTCGCAAGGCACACCAAACAACGAATCTGGTAATATTGGGTTTACTTTAAATGCTTATGCAAATTTAATTCAAGAGAAGTTTTTCTGGAGAAATTCCTTAACCACAAACCTGAATTGGGTAAAATTAGATGATAAAGATGACCCCACAGATGATAGTGGTTTTGAGCCATCAACCGACGTTTTTAATATTTCGTCACTATACGGTAGAAACATTACTAAAACCTTAGCCGCATCAGGCTTAATGGAATATCGTACCACATTAATTGATAATTTTAACGACCCGGGATACCTCGATTTAGGTATTGGGGCTACATGGACACCCATTGAAAATTTAATAGTGGTTATTCATCCATTAAACTACAACTTTGTTTTTAGTAAAGGAGAAACTATTTACGAATCATCGTTGGGTGCTAAAATCGTAGCAGACTACACCAGAAAATTTGGTGCCATTAACTTTAAAACGAATTTATCCATGTTCCAGAGTTATAAAAGTAACGATTACTCCAATTGGACTTGGACCAACTCTTTTAGTTATACCTTATGGAAAATGATAGGTGTTGGTTTCGATTTTGGTTTAAGAAACAACAAGCAGGAAGCTCTGGATTATGCTTTAGCTCAAGATCCTGCAACTGCCACAGGGTTTGATGATCTAGACAATAAATTACAAAGTTATTACACTGTTGGTTTAAGTTATAAATTCTAAAATCAAATTTTAAAATAATACATAAACGGCTGTTTTATTAATTTAAAACAGCCGTTTTTTGATTGTAGATATTTATGTATATTTAAAAGTATATATTATATCAATGCGATATAGAAACACGCAAACAATCAAAACCTTGTCAGAATTAAACATAATATTTACTTCAATTCTGTTTTTAGTGTTTGGCGTTATCTCGGCTCAGACTCAACCTCCATTGGAAGAAGTTGAAAAACTTTTACAAAAAAAGATAACGGATGTTACTGCTTTAATCTATGAAGGCGAAACCATCTCTTATGCTGAACTGATGACGGAAAATGCTGTTATTCCTTTCTTTGGACTAACTGGAAAAGAAGAAATTAAAAAAGCGCTGACGAGATTGGATATTCCACGTACTGATTATACTATTGATTTCAGTCCTATTGTAAAAATTGATTCGACGACTTATGTTACTTCTTATACTATTAAAGAGCCATCCGGATTTACGTCGATGCAATCGGAAATATGGAAGTTTGAGGATGGACAATTTAAAATTGTGGTTGCGCATTTAATCGGCAAAGATCCTCCGATTCAAGGAGGTATAAGTAAACCTCGTTTTTTTATATCTGCTCTATTTCTGGGTGTTTTCTCCTTTTTACTATTGCTTATTTTTAAAAATGCCTGGTTATGGAAAAGAAAATAAACCATCTCCATTGGAATTTTGACCACCTTAAAAAAGATCCAGAAAAGCAATTCTTTTTACTTACAGGCCTTTGGTTTTTCTTTGTAACATTAGCTGGTTTTGCAGATAGTTTTTATCTAAAAACCAGTATAACACCAAATCCAGGGTTCCTTATAGTACATGGTATAACTTTTTCTATCTGGGTGATACTCTTTTTGGTTCAATGCGTGCTTATATCTTCAAAGAATATAATATGGCATATGCGATTAGGGAAATTTGGGGTGATATTACTATTTCTTGTTTTTGTTACCGGTTTCCACACTATAATCAACAGTGCACATGTTAGGAGTCATGAAGTTAAAGAAGGAACACTAATGCAAATATTACTTGGTGTTTCTATAGCGCTAATTGCAATTTATAACCGGAAAAAGCCCTATATCCATAAACGCATAATGGTATTGGCGATGGTTTTTTTGACCGTGGCTGCAGTACAGCGGTTAGCGCGGACGTTTTGGAATTTCGAAGATAACTTTTGGTTAATTAACGTACTATACATCGTACCATTATTGGCAATGACTGTATTTGACCAGTTCTATTTTAAAAAATTTAAATTCCTTAGTTTATTGATTTTGATCTATTGGCTTACGGACCATTTTTTATTAACAAGAGTATACACCCATTTCTTTGACTCCTATACCGGAAAAAGAATAATCGAAATGTTACAACATATTTTTCTGGTGCTCTAAAAAATATATTTAATCGTTCAATCCACTTAGTACTTAGAATTAATAATAAGCGGTCAAACAAGTGTTTAGACAAAAAAATTAAAATCAGTCTTATTTATAAGTATTAACTTACTCAATTGAAAGCCATGTTGAATTCTCATTAAAATAAAAAGTTTAAGAACAACAAGATAATGAGCTTTCTAAGCTGGATTCCTACTTCCAAAATTTCTTATATTTTTCATCAAAAATCACAATAGGTTTCCCTGAAATGTAACTATAATCAAAAAATTGTACTTTATAGCAAAATTTAGTTTGCTCATATGCGTTATTCGCGAAATTAAAATTCAAATGAAAAGTACATCAATAATCTTAACATCTCTTTTAATATTCGGTTGTAATTTTTCAAACAACCAATGGAAAATTGAAACCCAAGAAGAGTGGAAGTCTGGAGCATATAGGTATACAGATCTCGAGATTACAGAAGGCTTTATCAAACCAAAACATGATTCTGCTTACTTTTCAAGTAAAGTAAAACGTTTTAAAACAAAGCGTAAATTACAGTCCATAACATTAAAGCAAACAACGCAATGGAATAACTGGCAAGCAATTCCTAAGGTTACACCTAAAATGGCTGAAGACGCCCCTGTTTTTATTCCGATATCAGAAGGTAATTATTGGTTTCTGGCCAGATATAAAGGAAATGACTCTACGGGGTATCACTCATGGCATAGTAAGGACATGAAGCATTGGAAACATTTTGGCCCAGTTTCAAATATTACAAACAAATGGGTGACTTCAGCAGAACATGTGAATGGCAAATTCTATATCTATTTTGACAAACCGAATGATGAAGACCCTCACCTTATAATAGATGAGAACCTTACCGACGGCAAACAAGGCAAGGAAATAGGTCTAGTATTTAAAGACCCGTCTCATGGTTCGGATATGGCTATTTTCAGAGATGAGGATAATATCTTTCATCTCATATATGAAGATTGGAGTCCAATAAATCCGCGTGAAAATTCATGGGACTCTCCATTAGCAGGCCATGCTGATAGCCCAGATGGCATAAATGGTTTTTTACCGCACGAATATCCACCTCCAATAGACAAACGTACTAAACCGACAGGAAAAATTAAGAATTATGAACCGCACCCAAACCAATTAGTCCACGGGAGAGATTCAACCCCGTATACTTATGAAGTCCATGAAGGGCCTCAAGATGCATTTGGCGATTACAGCGTGATAAAAGTTGGAAAGCAATACTTTATATTCTGTGATTACGATTCGCATGATGAAACAAAATCGATGCGTGTTGGAAGATGGCGAAGTGACGATATTAATAAAACATTTGTTTGGGATGGCGAAATTGGCGAGGGCTTTCATCCAGACCCCACTGTAGGTTTTGCAGAGGGAAAATTTTATCTTTTGGTGCAAAGAAATAATTTTGATTTTATAAGTGATGGTCCTTGGGTTGATGGTATTCAAATTAGAGTAGGGACAGACACCGACAATGATGGTCATATTAACAACTGGACGAAATTCAAAACTATTAAGGAATCTTACTCACAAAAACCAGGCTATGTTAAAGTGGTAGAAACATATCCCGCAACACTCAATTTTCCTGAATTAGAGGCAGGTTATGCGTTTAAATTTGAAATCCGGTTCAATCAAAAAAATAATATTTTTCCAACATTAGATTCTTTTGAAGCAAAATTTACGGAATACTAAAAAAGAATAAACTTATTTAAATACTTGAGTCCTACAAGAAATGACATTTAACAAATGTAGACCTTTTTAAAATTAAAAAATAATTGGATTTTAGTTTTAAGCCTCATGCAAAAGTAAATTTCATGCTTACCTATAGCCCTTTTAGTTTATCATAATGAAAACGTTTTGCATAAGATTTTAAACAACAAAGAGATGATACTTGGCTCTGTAACAATTTTGCCTTTAATTCGTTTTATCTTAAACTTTAGTATGAAAAGACTCAATTTTATAATCATTTTAATACTTACATTTATTACCCAAAATGTAAAAGGACAAGAAGACATTAAGCGATTTGGGCAGAATCAAATTCATGAGGACTTAGACTATTTATATAACGCTCTCATTGACGCGCATTACAATATTTATGCCTATGTGAATAAAGAGGACTTCCAAAATAATTATAAAAACGTAAAAAAATCTATCGTAAAAGATTCCTTAACCCTGTTGGAAGCTACCAACTTATTTCAAAAAGTAACATCAGCCGCAAATAATGGTCATACAGAAATAGATTTCCCTGGGGCATCTTATGGCAAATATGCTTACAGCGGAGGCACAATATTTCCTTTGGAAATTGCTTTTGAAAATAATAAAAGTTTAGTCCGTAAAAACTTTTCAAGCAACCCAAATATAGAAATTGGCACCGAATTAGTTAGCATTAACGGTATTTCTATAAACGATATTCTTACTAAAATTTACCCACAAATCTCTGCCGAAAGAACTTATTTTAAAAATGCGAAAATTGAAATGTTATCGTTTCCAAGATTATACTGGCAGGTATTTGGAAGACAAGATATGTTTGAAGTTGAAGTTCTTTTGAACGGAAAATTAACAAAGTACAACCTATCGTCGGTTCATTTAATTGAAGCATATGAAATGAAAAGGACTGAGATTATAAATGCGCATATGAAATTAAAATTTTATGAAAATGCTGCGTATTTAAATCCGGGGAACTTTTCTGGTAACGAACAAAAATATCAACAATTTATTGACTCTTCATTTGCTGTGATTAACAAAAGAGGTAGTGATAACCTCATCATTGATTTTAGAAATAATGGTGGTGGTGATAATTCCTTTAGCGATTATTTAGTTTCTTACATTGCCGACAAGCCTTTTAAATGGACCTCTCATTTCACGATAAAAAGCAGTAAATTTTTAAAAGAACACACTAGAAAATTTAGTGATACTACGGCACCCTATTTTAAAAATATCTTAAACCATAAAGACGGAGAAATTTACGAACCTGAATTAGATGATTATCAACCTCAAGAACACTCAAGACGATTTTCGGGAAACGTATATGTTTTGGTTAACCGACAATCTCATTCGCAATCGACCGTTGCAGCTGCCCAAATACAAGACTATGGCTTTGGCACCATAGTAGGCGAAGAAACAGGAGAATACCCCTCGCTTTATGCATCGCAATTTCAATACAAGCTACCAAATACTGGCATTCCAGTGAAAGTTTCTAAAGGTTATATTACAAGAATTAATGGAAGTAAGAAAGAAGAAGGTGTTATTCCAGATATTTTTATAAAAGACCATTTATTAGACGAAGATGATGAGATATTAAATGGATTACTAAACAAATTGAATTAATTAATGATACTAGTTATGTATTTCTTCAAATTTCTTATTTAAAAAATTTCGATTTAAAACAGTTATCATACTTATTATTTCCTTTTAAACCTTCGCTCTTTTGTCTTGTTTCCAAACAAACGCTTAAAAAAACCATCGCGTTTTTCAGGTTCGCAATCAAGGTCTTCGAGTACAGCATCGGAAGGCGTTTGAAACTGCGCTTTGGTTATCGAATTAAATTGCGAATCGGCATTTAGCTTTTGATAAAACTTAGCAAAAATTGGCAGGGCCGAATTTGCCCCCTGTCCTATTCCTGTAGTTTTAAACCCGATACTGTGGTTATCGTTACCCACCCAAGTAACAGTTACCAATTTAGGAGTAATACCCACAAACCAGCCATCTTTATTGTTTTGAGTAGTTCCTGTTTTTCCAGCAATATCATTTTTTAAATTATAACTAGAACGCAAACGGGTAGCCGTACCACTATTAACCGTAGATTGCATGATTTGCAACATCACTTCGCGCGTGTAATCACTATAAGCTTGTTCTTCCTTAATTTCTGGTTTAAACGCCACAATAACGTCACCGTTTTTATCGGTTATTTTTGTTATGGCAAAAGGTCTTACAGGTCTGCTATCATTTACATAACTAGCATAAGCCCCAGTTAGTTCTCTTAAATTTATTTCTGCTACACCTAATGCTAATGATGGCTCTTCAGGCAGTTTCTTTTCAATACCCATTTTTTCAGCCTGTGCAATTACCTTTTCAATACCCACTTTATTTAGTACTTTAACCGCAATGGTGTTCACCGACTGACTTAATGCTGTTTCCAGATTGTAATTTAAATGCGCATCGTTTTCCTCCTTACCTGAATTGGTTGGTGTCCAATCATCAAAATCGGTATATGTTACTGCCGATAAAGAAAAATAGGTGCAGGGTTTCATTCCATCTTCAATAGCTGCGGTGTAAACAAATGGTTTAAAAGTAGATCCCACCTGACGTTCACTTTGCGACACATGGTCGTATTTAAAAAATCGATAATCAATCCCACCTATATAGGTTCTAACAGCGCCTGTTTGCGGGTCTATAGCCAGCATTCCGGTATTTAACAATTTCAAACTGTGTTTTAAACTATCAATGGTAGAAACATTTTCTACAGTATCACCTGTCCATTGAAACAATTCTGTTTTCCGCTTTATGGCCAGCGAATCAAGAATTTGCTTTTCGCTTAAACCCTGGTTTTTATAACGCTTATATGCCGGTAGCGATTTAATAGCTTTATTTACTATTTTCTTATCATGCCAAGGCGCATATTTGCCATACGATTGTTCATGAACGCGCTGTAAAGAACTCAAGTGTTCTTTCATTGAAGCTTCGGCTAAGGCCTGCATAGAAGAATCTAAAGTGGTATGTACAACTAAACCATCACGATACAAATCGTATGTTTCACCACTGCTTTTTTTAAGAGAATCCAGTATTTTTTTAAGTTCTTTACGAACAGATTCTCTAAAATAAGGTGCCAAACCAATATCATGATTAAAAGACTTGTAGTTTAAAACCAAAGCTTCAGCACTTAAAGAATCTGCTTCTGCTTCGGTTAAATAATCATATTTGTGCATTTGTTGGAGTACAACATCTCGTCTTGATTGGGTGCGTTCCAAATGTAATCTGGGATTGTAATAACTGGTAGCCTTAAGAGTTCCTATAAGCGCAGCTGCTTCAGAATAATTCAAATCTTTAGCAGGTTTATTAAAAAACTTACGTGACGCACTCTCTATTCCAAACGTATTATCGGGAAAGGGTACCGTATTAAAATACAGGGTGAGAATATTGTTTTTAGAATATATATCCTCAATCCGTTTCGCTATGATAGATTCTTTAAATTTATTAATAAGCATACTGAATAGGACATAGTCCTTCCTGCCGAATAAATTTTTAGCCAATTGTAAAGTAATAGTACTACCACCTCCTGCAGATTTATCGCCGAGAATAATGTTTTTAATAAACACACGAAGTAAACTTACATTATCTACACCGTCATGCTTATAAAAGCGAACATCTTCCGTAGCCACAAGGGCATCAATAAGGTGTTGCGGCAAATCATGAAATTCTAGGGGTTGCCTGTCATAAATGTAAAATTTCCCTATTAGCTTACCGTCTTTGTCTAGTAACTGTGTGGCCTCGGCTTGACTAATAGAACTTAATTCGGCACGGCTTGGTAATTTACCAAAAACACCTAAAAAAACGCTTACATAAACTATGGCAAAAAAACCAACAACCGCAAAACCTACTATTATTGCCCACCGTATCCACTTTCGCTTTAATAGTAATTTCATTAATCTTTTTTTGGAGATTTCCTGAAAATCCGTTTTTACTATTCCATTAAGTCATCGTAATCCGGATAAAGGAAGTTATTATAAGGAAAACGTGTAATATGAATTTTTCGTACTTCGTTATAAACTCGCTTTCTGAAATCTTCTAAATTCTCTTTATTTATAGCAGAAATAAACAAGGCATTTTCTCCTATTTTACCCATCCAGGTCTTTTTCCACTCCTCCAGAGAATAGTGTTTTTTAGTGCGTTCTATATCGAATTCATCATCGCTTTCAAATGGCTCTGGCTTATAGGCATCAATTTTATTAAAAACCATAATGGTGGGCTTATTGACACTATCTATTTCACCTAATATTTTATTTACCGACTCAATATGTTCTTCAAAATTAGGATGCGAAATATCTACCACATGTAACAATAAATCGGCCTCTCGAACCTCATCCAGTGTACTTTTAAAACTCTCTACCAACTGTGTTGGTAATTTTCTAATAAACCCTACAGTATCACTTAATAAAAAGGGTAAATTTTGAATTACCACTTTTCTTACTGTGGTATCCAGAGTAGCAAACAATTTATTTTCGGCAAAGACCTCACTTTTACTAATAACATTCATTAGTGTGGATTTCCCCACATTCGTATATCCAACTAGGGCTACGCGCACCATTGCGCCACGATTACCGCGCTGCACCGACATTTGCTTATCGATGGTTTTAATACGTGCTTTTAAAAGCGCAATTTTATCGCGTACTATCCGTCTATCCGTTTCAATCTCGGTTTCACCTGGACCACGCATACCAATACCCCCTTTTTGACGCTCAAGGTGTGTCCACATACCACGTAATCTTGGTAGTAAATATTCACATTGTGCCAACTCTACCTGCGTACGCGCATAACTGGTTTGTGCTCGCTGCGCAAAAATATCAAGGATTAAATTAGTTCTGTCTAAAACTTTACAGTTTAGTATTTTACTAATGTTGCGTTCTTGGGCTGCCGACAATTCATCATCAAAAATAGCCGTTCCTATGTCATTTTCTTCAATAAAATCTCGTACATCATTCATCTTACCAGTTCCAATAAACGTCTTTGGATTAGGCATATCCATTTTTTGAGTAAAACGCCCTACTACTTCTCCCCCAGCAGTGTAAGTTAAAAACTCAAGCTCATCTAAATATTCTTTAGACCTTGTTTCATCTTGGTCTTTGGTTACAATACCAATTAATACAGCTTTCTCTAAGTTTATATCTTTCTTTTCTAACATACTTATAAATAATATGCAAAGTTACATAATTGCAACCATTTTAATTTTTATATTTTTAAACCAAAATAAACCTATTCTATGACGAATTTTGATGATGCTGAAGTGAGACCCGAATTGCATACCACTGCATTTTACAATCTTGAAAATTTGTTTGATATCTACGAGAATAAGCATACCAACGACAACGATTTTTTGCCCATTTCTAAAAAAAAATGGACGCCTAAACGTTACGAAAACAAACTTAGAAAATTAAGTTATGCCATATCTAAAATTGGCAGGGTTGAAACCGGTAAACCACCGGCTCTAATTGGCTTGGCAGAAGTTGAAAATACCGTAACTGTTAAAGATTTAATTAATTATAATCATCTTAAAAATTACAATTACGACTTTGTACATTTCGATTCGCCCGACGAACGGGGCATTGATGTGGCTTTAGTTTATAACCAGGATATTTTTGAAGTTACGCATTCGGAGACTTTTAATATTGCTTTATTTGATGATGACGGTACTCCAGATTACACACGTGATATTCTACTAGTTTCGGGTAAGTTAGATAAGGTTCCAGTTCATGTATTAGTAAATCACTGGTCCTCGAGGCGAGAAGGTCAAAGAGAAACAGAAGCCAAACGTATGGCTGCATCAAATCGCGCTGGAGAGATAATAGAGAAGTTAAGACAGAAAACGCCTGAGGCGAAAATTATTATAATGGGCGATTTTAATGACGACCCTTCGAGCAATAGTATAAAATCGCTTGTTAATGAATACAATTTATACAACCCCATGGAAACTCTACGTTCTTTTAGTCGCGGTACAACCTACCATAAGAGACAGTGGAATCTTTTTGATCAAATTTTAGTTTCAACTAATTTTTTTGAAAACACACCCGATAGCTTAGAGTTTGAAACGGCCAATATTTTCGATGCCGATTTTTTAAAGCAGTTTAGTGGTAAATTTAAAGGCACTCCCTTTCGAACTTATGTTGGAAAAAAATATCATGGCGGTTACAGCGATCATTTTCCAGTTTATGCGATTTTTAAAAAGAATTGATCTATGTGAACAGAAATAATTCAAAAGAAGTTATATCATTAGTTCTAGTAAAGATGAACGAAATAATTACTCGATAGTAAAATTATCTAGATAAAGATTATAGGTCGACTCCTTTCCTATTTTTAATGCAAAAAAATCCGAATTGGTATTTGTTAAGTTTAAATCAGTTATTTCAGATAAATCTAAAGTTATAAGCACCCATTCTTCGTTTGTATTAATAACGCCTCCATATTGGTTGCTAGATGATGCTTTAATGGTTTTATCGTCAGAAACATCGCCAAGATTAAATCGATAATAAGCCCCATCGGTTTTGTATAGGTTTATCGAAATACTCTTATTGGAAGTCCCTTTCAAATAAAAATGAATGGTGTTATATGTATCGGTTAAACTACCATGTCCAACAGCTGTAAACACATAATCGTTTCCAGTGGCACCACCAGTTTTAATGTTTAGTCCTGTGGATTCGGCTAAGCCATTACCAGCACTTTGAGATGCATAATCTTGAATTCCTTCAGAATTTAAACCTGCTAAAAACGTATTATAATCTTCAAAATCGCCTCCCGGAAAAACCAATACGGCATTTTCAGAAGGACCTTCACTTTTTATATTTATTGCTTCCCCTACATAAAAATCATCGAGCTGAATTGTTGTGGTTATACCATTTGTTCCGCCTGAATATTTAAAACCGACATAAATAACTTCTCCTATGTATTCTGACAAATCTATTTCACCAGAAAACTTAAATTCAGCACCAAAACCACTAGAATTTCCCGTAGATAAAAACGGACTAATTTCATTCCAAGAGGCTTCATCAATCACACCCGAAAAATTATTAGAAATATAAACCGTTAAAGGGTCGCCATTGTTATAACCATCGTTTGAAGTGAATGACAGCACAGGATTTTTAGAGGCTGCATCGATACGAATTCCTGGAGAAATAAGCCAAGTTTCCATAATGGTTTCTCCAGAACCGTAAGCCTGCGCTTGAGCAACTAAATTATTATTAACATTTTCGAGTGTAAACACTTTTGTACCGCCCGAAGTATTCACGGTATACCACCCGTCTATCCTTAAACTTTGTCCTTTAATATAATCACCTTCAAAATTTTGTGTATAAGGTAAATTAAATGGATCGATAGGCATGTAAACTGAGGTTTCGCAACGTTCGTCATAAAATTTAACATCCTCGGTATCCCTAATAAATAACTGAAAATCGTTGTTATACTTGCTCAAAACACCAACTATTGTACCTTGTCCTTCAGGAAATAATTGATTTTTAAAATCTGAAAAGCCACTATTTCTTAAAATAATAAATGAATTATCTTCACAATTTTGAAGATACCGATTTGCGGTATACGAATTATTTGCATAGCCATAAGGTTGCCCTAATTCTTCATTTCGCAACTGCATGTTATCCAATTGAATCAACATGTTTATATAACTATCATTAAACTCAGAGGGCGTAATAATTTTTGGAATTATACTATCTAAAATAGGAGACCTCTTTATATGTTTTTTATAATTAAAGGCCGAGATTCTGGTAACACTTCCGCCGTGTAACGCTCCAATATGTAAGACACCGTTTTGTTCGTCCATACCTAAACCATTTAGTTTCACATAGATTTTCTGTCCTGGTTTATATAAAGCGAATAATGCTGTTACATCGATATCTATTTGAATCGCTGCTGTGGGATTTTCGGCTTTATCCTGAATGATTAAAACCTTATAAAAATTTCCGGCTTCATCGTTAGAAACTACATACCCCTCAATGATAAGTTCGCCTTCATTATTTGCTTCATTAAAATTTATAAGACTTCCATTATACATATTTTTTATTATTGAAATCGTTGTGTTTGCAGTAATATTTGGTTCGTCTAATTCTATTTTAGGAATGGCATAATCATCATTCTCAACACACGATAATAGCATAAACATTAATCCCAAAAATTGTAATTTCTTTTTTAATACGCTGTTCATTTTAACTCATATTTAATTTCAGTTTAAAACCTGAAGTATAGATTCAAGAAATAATTAGTACCTCGTCCATACCAGTATTTAGGACCAAAAACACGTTTATCGCGCGCAACATCTTCTTTTAACTCCCTGTAATTAGCACTCCTCCCCTGCTCAAATCCCCCTGTTTTATAAACCTTATCTAAAACATTACCTACACTGGCAAAAAATCCAACATAATATGAATCGATACGCCACGATTTACCCCCAACAAGATTAACTACCATATAATTGTCAAATTGTTCTTGTTTTAGCAGTTCGCGTGCAACGGATTCATCGTAATCATTAAACGGTAACCCATCCTCAGGGTTTTTATAAAAATTAGAGGTTCTTGTAATCGGACTAATATCCAAATAAGTGTTTGTAAAATAATTTGCTGTAGCTCCTAACCACCAATAATTGGGATCTCGATATTCGAAACCGAATGAGTAGGCGTGCTGCGGCCCGGAAGCCAATCGGTAATTTTTTAAATTGGCCTGACCTTGATTAACTGAAATACTATTAGAGGATAAAGTTAAACTGGGGTTATTTGCATAAAGATATTGTCCATAGGATACAGCTGCTTTAAGCTTGAAAGTTGATGTTATTTTGGCTTCAATGCCTGTTTCTAAACCTAAATATGATTTATCAATGCCTTGAATAATTTCGCTAACAAATTCTGAAGTCCCTTCAAAACCTGTAACGCCATCTGCATAATAAAATGCAATTTCATTGGCATCTTCAGTTTTAATATAAAATCCGGTTAACCTTGATTTTACAATGGGGGATCGATATATGTAACTAAAATCTAATGCCTTAATTTTTTCTTCTTTAATTTGTGGCACGACATTGTTATTAACACGCGCATTCGAAAAGGTATTTCGTAAAGATGGAGGGCGCTGCATATAACCTAAATTCGCTTTTAATATGTGCTTACCACTATATTTATAAGTTAATCCTGCTTTAAAACCAAAACCTGTAAAATGTACAGGATCGCTCTTTCCAACCGAATTACCTGCGTTAGCCTCATTGTCAAACACACCTTCTCTTTGATAATTCGTTTTTGATACAGTGGCCGCCAAGTAAAAATCGATAGTCTTGTAATTAAATTTTCCTTGAACGTAACCAGACATTAGGTTAGCAAAAAAGTTATAGTTATATTTAAACGTATCTCCCTCTTTAGAAATCTTATTGGGTTGTTGTAAATCGTATTGAAACCCATCAAATGCATCAACATTTAAAACCCCGTTACCGCCTAACAAATCAATAACTTCAGCATAATTTTCAGATTCCAAACGCTTATAATTAATAGAAGCATTTAAACTAACATGCCCATTCAATTCCGTTTGGAAACCAGAATTCAAACTAAGTTGTGTATCATCATTTCGATCTTCATACAACACATAACTGGCATTGGCTTGTGTGTTATTATAATTTGTTTGATATAAATGATTCCAATCGATTTGCCCGTAATTCAAAAATTCCTGTTCGGATAAATAGGCATTTTCATAATTGGCTTCAGGAGTCTGTGCTAACCAATAACTGGGTAATTTTTGATAATATGACGGACTCGGATTAGCACCGCCACCAATAGGGACGCCATCATTGTTCAATCTGGTTCCTCCATAATCTAAGCGGCTATTTCCAACTTTCCCAAATTGATAAGCTACATTGGTGTTTAGATGCGATTTAGAAGAAATATCCCAATAATGACTAAAAATAAAAATAGGTTCTTCTACATTCTTAATTCTGGAATTGCGCTTATTTCCCTGTTGCCAACCCCAGTATTCGTTATATTTTATCCCTTTTAAGTCATAAACTTCTTGCGTGTTTGGAGAAGACTTACCTCGTTTATTTGGGGCATAAATGGCCGTTAAATTTAAACTATGGTTTTTATTAAGATTTTTTTCAGCTGAAATAAAAAAAGAATTAGCATCGTATAGCGTAGCATCCTGAAATCCTTCGTTACCCCAACGTCTTGAGAACATGATTGCCAGTGCCCAATTATTTTTGAGCGATCCAGTGGCATAATTTATCATTAATCGATTGGTATAACTTCTATTTGATGAAGAATATGTGACCTGTCCACCTTCACGATAATGAGATGCACGGGTATTAATATTTGTGGTTCCCAATACATTTCCAAAATTATTGAATGAAGGCATTAAACCCGATGAAAATTCCTGTTGTCGCACCATTGCGTTAAGGCCTCCCCAATTGCTCCACTGAGGTCTACCGCTATACATTTTATTCATTTCTATACCATTAATTGACACTAAACTCATATCAGAATCGAGGCCCCGTAGCCTAAAAAAAGAAGCACTAAATTCAAATGCAGCGGTGCGTTGAAACACATCTAAAGAAGCCGATAATAATCCTGAAATATTATCGGCACCTCCGGTATCGTCATCTAATTCATCATCGGTAAGTACAATTGTATACATGTCATTAACGATTGATGTATCCTGCTCGAGGGTAATCCCAGACAAGTCTAACATTTTGGAAGGATTTATCACAATTGGAAAACGTTTGGTAATATAACCTACTTTAGATATTATTAAAAGATGTTCCCCTAATGGCAATTCATCCGACAAAACAAAAACGCCAAGATTATCAGTTGTCGTTGAAATGTTCGTTTTTTCGATTGCAACCGTTACCCCCTCAACATACTGCAGCGAAATATTATCCTTAACACGCCCTTTTATTTTTGCTTGCTGTGCCGCAGAAGCATATGCGAACACAAAACTTAATAACAAAATGAGTAGTAGTTTATTCATAAACCGTAAAGAAGGATTTTTACTACAATAAATATAATGTAAAATATTAATATATTAGTATTTTTCTTACATTTAAAATAATACACAATGACATTACTGAAATTATTTCTTCTAGGACTATTATTTAGTATAACGCAACTTGTTATTAGCCAGACGAAAAAGCAATATAAAGGACATGCTATAGCTTTTTATAATATGGAAAACCTGTTCGACACCATAAACGATCCCAATATTTTTGATGAATCGAGTCCGATTCTGAAACTTAAATTCCATAAATCAGAAGTTTATAAACAAAAAATTAAAAATATGGCTCGTGTAATAGCCGATATTGGAAAAGATGTAACCCAAAACGCACCGGCAATTATTGGTATTTGTGAAGTGGAAAATCGCGAGGTTATTGAGGATGTTATAAATGATTCCCTATTGCGTTCAAAATACTACGGCATTATTCACTACAATTCACCAGATGCAAGAGGTATTGATGTAGCTTTATTATACCAAAAACCGATTTTTACGCCCTTAGCAACAGAGTCTAAAACATTAAACATTTATGATCAGAGTACAGGAAAACGACAATATACCCGAGACCAGCTCATAGTTAGCGGACTGCTTGAGGGAGAACCATTCCACATCATAGTAAACCACTGGCCTTCTCAACGTGGTGGTCAGGCAAAAAGTGAACATAAAAGAATGACAGCAGCAAAATTGACCAAACAAATTATAGATTCGTTGCAGGCCATAGATCCTTACGCTAAAATTTGTATTATGGGCGATTTTAATGATGATCCTACAAGTGCTTCAATTAAGAAAGTACTGAAACCCCGAAAAGACAAATACAACCTTCCACTGAAAGCTATTTACAACCCATACAATAACTTATTTAAAAAAGGCTTTGGAACTACCGCATATAGAGATAGTTGGAGCCTATTCGACCAAATCATGCTAACACAACCTTTAGTGACCCAAGATTATTCGTCTTTTAACTTTTACAAAGCAGCCATTTATAACAAGCGCTATTTAATTGACCAAACAGGGCGTTTTAAAGGCTATCCAAAAAGAAGTTTTTCCAATGGATCTTTTACCAATGGCTACAGCGACCATTTTCCAGTATTTATTATTCTATTAAAAGTAATAGATTAAAACTTTCTGAAAGAATTAAGCAGAATCATCAAAATAAAAAAGGAAGCTTAATTGCTTCCTTTTTCTAATTTATTAACCTAACCATGCGTCCCATGGTATTCTGGACAATAACAGAACTAGACCTATAGTATAAAATACAGCTATTGGTTTTAATTTTGCACTTGATGTTAATTTCTTTTTATGTTTTGAATAACCAATAGTAATAAAGGCTATTGCCAAAATATTAACAAAAGGATGTTCTACCAGATATAACCGAGCCATAGCATTTTTCATGACTTCGCCTCCTAATTGTCCCCATAATTCAAATCTTGGAGAGACAAAATAAAGTATAATACCTATTAGTAACTGTGTATGAGTAAGAATTAATGTAAACAAGGCTAGCCTAAAATCTTTGGCTTCGTATTCTTTTTTACCAAACACCTTAATTAACGCGTTAATTACAGTTATTATTAATACAATGAACACCAAATACGCCCAATACGAATGAAGCGCTAAAATCGTTTTGTAGAACATGAACTTTTATTTTTTATTGAGTAACAAATGTACTAATTAAAAAAATAAAAAACCGCTTCAATTTTGAAGCGGTTTTGATAATATAAATCGTTTTTCTTTACTACAAAACAAATAAAATTATTAAAGGAGGAACAACCCTGTATTAATAATTATAGCATTACTTATTATGATTTTCCTTTATAGTAATTTAGAAGATTTTGAGTTGAGCTATCATGTTTAGATGTTGTACTATTACTAAACTCACTTAAAATTTTGTTTGCCAATTGTTTCCCTAATTCTACTCCAAATTGGTCGTAACTAAATATATTCCAGATAATACCCTGAACAAATATTTTATGCTCATACAAGGCTATTAACTTACCTAAACTTTCTGGAGTAAGCTTGTCTATAAAAATAGTATTTGTTGGTTTGTTTCCATCAAACACTTTAAATGGAACAAGTTGGTCTGGGGTGCCTTCCGCTAAAACCTGTTCTTTTGTTTTGCCATTTAATAAAGCTTCTGTTTGCGCCAGAAAATTAGACATTAACTTATCCTGATGGTCTTTATTATTATGCAAAGACTGAGTAAACCCAATAAAATCTGCAGGAATTAATTTGGTTCCCTGATGTATCAATTGAAAAAAGGCATGCTGTGAATTAGTTCCTGGTTCGCCCCAAATAATAGTGCCCGTTTGGTACCCTATTGGATTTCCGTCTCGGTCTATACTTTTTCCATTACTTTCCATAATACCTTGCTGCAAATAAGTTGCAAACTGATTTAGGTATTGCGAATAAGGAATTACAGCTTCGCTTTCTGCTTTAAAAAAGTTGTTATACCAAATACTTAACAAGGCTAAAATTACGGGAATATTGTTGCTAAAATCTTCATTTTTAAAATGCTCATCCATTTTATGAGCTCCTTTTAAAAGATTTTCAAAATTGTTGTATCCAATAGACAAACTAATTGATAATCCTACGGCACTCCATAAAGAAAACCGACCGCCAACCCAGTCCCACATAGGGAAAATGTTGTCTTCATCTATACCAAAAGCTTTAACATTATCGATATTAGTAGATACCGCTACAAAATGTTTAGCAATCGCTTCATCGTTAGCAGATTTTAAAAACCAAGATTTTAAAGTATTTGCATTAGAAAGCGTTTCTTGCGTGGTAAAGGTTTTAGATACGATTACAAAAAGAGTCGTTTCAGGATTTAGTTTTTTAATAACCTCATTTACATGATCGCCGTCTACATTACTAACAAAATGTGTCGTTAAATGGTTCTTGTAATATTGAAGCGTGTCAACCACCATAGCTGGTCCTAAGTCGGAACCTCCAATTCCAATATTTACAATATCGGTAAATGTTTTTCCGGTATAACCTTTTCTATGTCCATTAACAATATCGTTAGTAAACTTTTCGATTTTTTTCTTAACATCAAAGATTTCAGGCATGACATTTTTACCATCGACTTTAAAATCGGCCGATTGTGGTGCGCGTAGCGCCATATGTAATACCGAACGCCCTTCGGTTTGATTAATTGTTTCTCCAGAAAACTGACTATTAATAGCTTCTTTTAATTTAACATCATTTGCTAATTCAAGTAAATATGCTAACGTTTCCTCAGTAATTCTGTTTTTTGAATAATCTACATAAAAGTCGTCCCATTTAATGGTGAATTTGTTGGCTCGCTCTTCATCCTGAGCAAACAAATCTTTCATATGAACGTCTTTTACTTTATCAAAATGTTGTTGTAGTTTTTTCCAAGATGTTGTTTCTGTTGGGTTCATGTTTGGTAATGCCATGTTTAAGAAGTTGCTTGTGTAATAACTGGTTGATTAGTTTGACTATCCTCTATTTTTTGAGGCCTAAAGTTTGTATTGTCTAATCTGTATTTTATAGGTTTTATAAAATCTAAATATTTCGATTTTAAGCTATCTGGAATAGGTTTTGCTGCTGGCAATTTCTGCTTAAATGGATCTACCTGTCTTCCGTTTACCCAAAAACGGTAACAAACATGTGGACCACCGGTATATCCTGTCATACCAACCGAACCTATTACATCGCCTTGTTTCACATAATCACCAGGTTTCACATTACGTTTCTGCATATGTAAATATTGGGTTTCATAGGTACCATTATGCCTAATTTTAACATAATTACCATTACCTCTGGTGTACGACGATTTAGTTACGGTACCACTAGCTGTCGCCATAATTGGCGTTCCTATGGGGGCAGCAAAATCAGTTCCTTTATGAGGCTTTACTTTGTAACCATAAACCGCAATGCGACGCTTTAAATTATAACGTGACGAAATTCGACTAAATTTTACAGGAGCTTTTAGAAACGCGCGACGTAAGGTTTTGGCATCGTCATTAAAATAGTCCACAATCCCTTTTACACTATCGGTTTCGTATCGAAACGCATAAAACGGTTCGGTATTATGCTCGAAATACGACGCTTTTACATCATGAACGCCAACATAAATGCTATCGTCAATATACTTATCGGTGTAAATGACTTTAAATCGGTCACCTTTTTGTAAACGTCTAAAATCAATCGTCCATGCATAAATATTATCGGCCAAAATATTGGTTAAAACCGGACTAATTCCCTGTTCATCCAAAGTTTCAGATATACTGCTGTTTATTACTCCTGTTGCGATTTTTTCAACATATTTAATAGGCTTTTTGCTTTTGTAAGCCTGAATAGAATCTTTAGTTTCAAAATTAATAACGACGTAATCTTCCAAACTAGGCTGGTAAATGAAGGTTTTTGGAAGTTCTAATGAATCTTTCGAGCACAATATCGTGTATGGTTTTCCTTTTTGAAAAAAACGCGCTATATCGTATGCTTCTTTTGCCTTCTCGGCAATGTGAAATATTTGTGGATACCCTATTTTATTACGCTCTAATATTTGACCGAAACTTTCGCCACTTTTCACCGTATCTCTTTTTACCACATAATCATCTAGATTAAACCCAAATTCAATATTTTTTTTAGGTTCTACAATGGCTAATTCTGGTTTTACTTCTTCTACTGGCTTTTCCTTGTCTTTACAGCTCACAAACCCTAGGGCTGCCAGCGCTAATGTTGTTAAATATCTGTTCCCCAATTTTCTATTTCTTTCTCTGTCCATAACTCTGGAAAAAATATTCTCTTTTGATATTTTGGATGCATGTATTTCACCCATTCACTTCCTCCTGTTGCTTCGGCAGTTTTACCGCCAATATTTAAATAATGATTTGCTGTATTATAGTGCGCCATGACCCATTTTATATTTACGGTATAATCGTAATGTCTCATAGCTTCAATTAGAGCTTTATCTTCTCTGGCTTCCTTTGGAAGTGCCTTAAATTTTGCCCATAAATTGTTCTGATAATAAAATTTGGTAAATCTAATAAATTCGTCTTTGTATTTTTCTTCAAAAACTGTTAAAGTATAGCTCTTTTTACCTGTTTTAAAATCTTTTCCGGCGGCTTGCCAATATAAATGCTCGAAAGCATTTTCATAAGAGGAGTTTCTATCTATAGTATCGCGAAATCGTTTATCGATTAAATTGATTAACTCGGTAGAAGCAAATTCAATTTTTCGATATTGAGCACTTTGAAATCCGCTTGCTGGAGTAAGTGCTTGTCTAAATTTATTATATTGTTCTACATCCATACCATCTTTCATTATACTGAAAGATGATGTTAACATATCGAAATAACGACTAATTCTCATAATTTTAGTCGTAAAAAATTCGGCGTCCACCTTTTCGGTTTTAGCCACTTGTTCGATTTCCCAAAGTATCATCTTAAAAAGTAATTCATTTACCTGATGATACATGATAAATACCATTTCGTCTTTAAAAACCGTACGTTGTACCTGTAGATTTAATAAGGCATCCGTTTGAATGTAATCCCAATAATTTAAGGGCTTACTTTGCAATAAACCTTCGAGATAGTCTTCAACATCTTGGTCTATAGCCTCGTATTTTTCCTTAAGCTGATGAGTTAACTTTTTTTTCAAATGATTTGCTATTATTCTACTTTAATCTTAAACGAATGTTTTAATCCCTTGTAGGCTTCAAGGTCTGCTCGTAACGAACCAACAGCCAAGTCCGCCTTAATTCGCAAAGGTACTTTATTTTTATCTTTTGAAACCCAAAGTGTTAAACTTTCTTCTTCTTTAAATACGCGTCCTGCCATTACATATGGTCTAAATTTTAGAGCATGCACATAACCAAAATCGGTTTCTATAGTTTCTTCACCTAAATATTTTAGCTTAAAACCATAGTTTTCCTCATCAAAAAACATGTCGGTTCTAATTTCCTGTCCATTTTTTAAACTATTCACATCTATATTATCGCGTAAATAGTAGTAGGTAGACACCATATCCTGCACATTCTCCGGTGTACTAAAAACTCGTTTTGTGTTGTGTTTTTTGTTATACACATGCGCTTTATTTGCGGTATGATCGAAATTAATTTCAATGTCTTTTATATGCCCGCCTTCATCTATTTTTCGAATAAAACGGTATGGAATGATAGCATTTTTATCGAAATAACTCTCGTACAAGTCTTCAACCCTAAAAAACCATTTTATCATTCCCGTTGTCCAGCCTTTACCTACAACATGATAAACGTCTTTACCTTTTAACTTGGTTTCTTTTACAGTAAGGGTGGCATTACCAGCCTTTAAAAATCCACTGTAACTCATTCTGAATTTGAACCACTCACCTGCACCGAAAGAGGATTCCTGCTGAGCAATTGTTTTCGGAATTGTACATATTACCAATAATATAAGTAGTATCTTTTTCATGCGCATTTGGGTAGTTGTAATTTAACTTTATAATTAAATTTTTATTGCTTTTTAATTAAGGAATCACAATTACTATTCCAAAAATATGAAAATAACTTGTACAGCCGGTAATATTAAGAAAGCCTTAATACTTAAATAATGTGGTGTGAAACAAAAAAACCATCATTAAAAATGATGGTTTTTAAATAACTTAAAAATATAATTAAAGTGTCCCTCGGTTAGCTTGCTCTCTTTCAATGGACTCGAACAATGCTTTAAAATTTCCAGCACCAAAACCTTTAGCTCCCATGCGTTGTATTATTTCGAAAAATAAAGTTGGACGATCTTCTACGGGTTTCGTGAAAATTTGAAGCAAATAACCTTCTTCGTCGGCATCGATCATAATGCCTAATTTTTTTAAGGTTTCAATATCTTCCCGTAACTTATGGTCATGAGCATGTAAACGCTCTGGAACTGCCTGGTAATATGCCTCTGGCGGTGTTGACAAAAACTCTACCCCTCTGGCTCTTAAACTGGAAACGGTTGAAATGATATCGTCGGTAGCTACTGCTATATGCTGCACACCGGCCCCTTCATAAAAATCCAAATATTCCTCAATTTGTGATTTTTTCTTGCCTTCGGCAGGTTCATTTATCGGGAATTTTATACGCCCGTTACCGTTACTCATTACCTTACTCATAAGCGCAGAGTATTCGGTATGGATTTGCTTATCATCAAACGACAAAAAGTTTTCAAATCCCATAACATCTTCGTACCACTTAACCCAGGTGTTCATTTGGCCCCAACCTACATTTCCTACCATATGGTCTATATATTTTAACCCAACAGGTTCGGGGTTATAATCAGATTTCCACTCGCGGAATCCCGGCATAAAAGTGCCGTTGTAGTTTTTTCGCTCTACAAACATATGTACTGTTTCGCCATAGGTATAGATTCCTGAACGCACTACTTCGCCAAACTCGTCGGTTTCGACGGTTGGTTCCATATATGATTTTGCGCCTCTACTGGTAGTTTCTTCATAGGCTTTTCGAGCATCCTCTACCCAAAGAGCCACAACTTTTACTCCGTCGCCATGCTTTACAATATGGTCATTAATTGGTGACTTACTGGATAAAGGTGTAGTTAAAACCAGTTTTATTTTGTCTTGTTTTAACACATAACTTACTTCTTCTCGAGACCCTGTTTCTAATCCTTTATAAGCAAAAGACTGAAACCCAAATGCCGATTTATAAAAATGTGCAGCCTGCTTAGCATTCCCCACATAAAACTCAACATAATCGGTCCCTAAAAGCGGAAGAAAATCTTTCGCTCCTTTAAATATCTTTTCTAAACCGTAGTTTACAGATTCTATATCTTTACTCATTATTTCTATGTTTATTCGTTTAAATGTTGTTTGATTAATTATCCCAAAACTTCAAATAGCCCTGATTGAGGCTTTGTTGGAGCTCTTTAAAACTATAACAGTTACCCATAATCGTTTTAAAAGCGACTGCCGAAAGCAGGAAACAGCTTCTTATTCTAACCAAGATTTATAATAGTTTTCATCGGCAATTTTTAAAGCTTCTTCGGTTACCATTAGTGGTTTAAATGTATCGACCATTACTGCTAACTCCTCGGTTTCGGTTTTTCCTATACTGCGCTCGGTAGCTCCTGGATGCGGACCATGAGGTATACCAGCCGGATGTAATGATATATGTCCAGCTTCGATATCGTTACGACTCATAAAATCGCCATCAACATAGTATAAAACCTCATCGCTATCTATATTACTATGGTTGTAAGGTGCAGGAATCGCTTGTGGATGATAATCGTATAATCGCGGCACAAAACTACACACCACAAAAGCATCGGTTTCGAATGTTTGATGCACTGGCGGTGGTTGGTGTATGCGACCTGTAATGGGTTCAAAATCATGAATTGAAAATGCATATGGGTAATTATACCCGTCGTAACCTACCACATCAAATGGATGCGACGCGTAAATCATTTCGATAATTTCACCCTGCTTTTTCACTTTTATTAAAAATTCGCCACTTTCATTATTGGTTTCAAGCTCAGACGGTCGACGAATGTCGCGTTCACAAAACGGCGCGTGCTCTAATAATTGTCCGAACCAGTTTCTGTAACGTTTTGGCGTATAAATAGGTCGATGTGATTCTACGATAAACAAACGGTTATCATTCGTATCGAAATCTATTTTATAAATAACACCTCTCGGAATTAATAAATAGTCACCGTATTTAAAATTTAAATTCCCAAGATGTGTTCTTAATTTACCCGTGCCTTTATGAATAAAAATAAGCTCATCGGCATCGGTATTTTTATAAAAATAATCTCGAATAGACTCTTGAGGCGCCGCTAAAATAATAGCACAATCAGTATTAACTAAAATTGTTTTTCTACTGTTTAAAAAATCGGCTTCTGGTTTCACTTGAAATCCACGAAAACGATAAGACTGAATATTATTAGACTTTGCTATTTTTGGTTTAACACTATACTGATTTAATATATTTTTTACCTGAGTGGGACGTTGTTCGTGATAGCTGTTTGTAGACATACCATCGAAACCAATGGTTCCAAACAATTGTTCGTAATATAGCGTGCCATCTGGTTTTCTAAACTGTGTGTGACGTTTAGGCGGAATATTTCCTAATTTATGATATAAAGGCATTTTATTAAAGAATTAAAGTTATACATTAAGTTATATGTCCAGTAGGCTTGCACAACATAACTTTTTTGTCTCGATGTTTTGGGCTTTGAATTCTTAGAGGTATTTGGCAGTTATAGCAATATACTACACTACGCCACTCAGGATCGCCCGTGTAGCGAATTTTTATTCAGGGTTTCTCTTAATCAGATAGTGAAGAAACAACAATAAATCTTGCCAAAATACTTGCATAACATTACAAATATCGTAAAAAAATGACGCAAAAAATAAATATACATTAAATTTTAAAACCTAAAGCCCACATTAAAAAACCATTTACTTCTACCAATATCGGGAGTATAACTATATTTTACTTGAATTGGGCCTAAAAATGTATCGATTCCGTAACCTAAAGCATAACCACTGTAATCGGGAAGTGTAAACCACTCTCCTGAATCGAAAATATCGTCTTCAATATTTGCCCAGTTCCCTTCTAAGGTAATGTAATGCTTTTTAAAGATTTCATAATTTACAATAAAAGCTCCTTTAACGAAACTATTCCCTGTTAACGAAATATAATCGTAGCCTAAAAATGGTGATAAATTATTTATAAATTCGGCTCCGTATCCTCCTAAAGCAAAATCTAAGCTTTTTGTTGTTTTATCGCCTATTTTAAAACCTCCACTAGACAAGATATTAAACGCCAACTTTTTAGATACACTAAAAGCATAACCTATATCGGCCTTGGCTATTGTAAAATCGTTGAAATCTTGATTAAATGAAGAAGCCCATAAATACATATGTAAATCGCCATCAAAATATACGCCGCGTTTAGGAAAGTATTTGTTATCGTAGCTATCTATTTTCATGGTTCCAAAAACACTTAAATAATCGGTTTGCTCAAATACGGTCTCATCTTCTCTGGCATTTCTCACAAAAGTTTCTGACTTCATTTCTAGACGCTTATGCTCTCCTCCCATAGCTAAAGCTATATTTTTCCGGAATAAAGTTTGCACATAAATTTGATTGGTTTGATCCTCCAATTGGGTTTCTAGCTTGTTTATATCGGCATCTATAATTTCACTTTCATCTAATAAAAGTTGGGCATTAATACTTTTTTTAAATTGATTAAATCTGGACTTTATACCAATACTCCAATAAAATCCTTTATCGATAAAATACTCAAAATTATAGCGTACATTATCGCCTAATATAAAATCTAATGAAGCAATATCACTATCGAACAGTAAACGCTTTTTAGTCAAGTTTATTAGTGCCGCACTTTTATACAACTCGTCGTAATGCAAACCAAATTTCAAAAATGTTGTTGCCTTTGTTTCATGAAGATACGTTACTAAATCATAATCGTTCGTGCCAGATCTTTTGATTAACTTATATTCGAATGAATCGAAATTATTTGTTGCGATTAAATTGTTAATGCCTTTATTAAATTTATCGTAGGTTACTGTTTCGTTACTCTTTAATTTCAATTTTCCTAATACATAGGCTCTTGTATATTTATCATTTCCGCGAACTACAATACTGTGAATCGCTAACGAATCCTGTGGCTTTATTTTTATCCTAGATGGGCTAGGCGCTCCTTGCTTTGCTATTAAATTTTGAAGCTCATCCTTTTTATCTAATGCCGATTTGACTCCATTTTCAATAATGCTGGCACCTTGATCGAATGAAACCACAGAGTAATCCTTAATATTTGGTTTAATGTAAATATCGGTTTTATTCCTTTTGAGTTTCATATCGTTAATGGTTCTAAAATTATTAATTTGAACCAAAACATCAAGTGCTGAAGCCAACTCCTCCCTATTTGCCAAACCGTCCTGAACATCGACTCCAATAATAACATCCATACCTTTCGCTCTAAGTTCATCTATAGGGTAATTATTTATTACGCCGCCATCGATTAGCACCTGATTTTTAATAATTACAGGCTGAAATAATGATGGTAAAGCCGCACTCGCCATTACAGATTGAGCCAGATTGCCCTGATCGAGCATAACCTGCTCTCCTGTTTCTACATTTGTAGCGATACAAAAAAAAGGAATTGGTAATTTATCGAAATCACGAATTTCGTTTGCATTTAGAGTTAATTTAGCAATTAAATTATAGGTGTTCTGACCTCTTGACAAGGCCGATGGCAATTTTAGTTTAAGCTTGTCGAAAGGAAGTGTTACGGCATATTTTTCAGAATTATTGCGCTCAAAAAATGGTTTCGACGACCGAGGTAAGTCATCGTTTATAAGTTTATCGAAATCTATTTCTCTAAAAACCGAATCAAGTTGTTTCCCTGTATAACCTGCAGCATAAAGCCCGCCTACAACAGCTCCCATACTGGTGCCCGCAATATAATCGACTTGCACCCCCATACTATCCAGAACCTTCAAAACCCCAATATGCGCAAGTCCTTTTGCTCCTCCTCCACTTAGTACCAAGCCCACTTTAACCTCTTCGGCTTTTGTGTTCTGCGAACGTCCTGCAAAACAAACCAAAAGAATAAAGACTGTAATTACGGACCTCATAAAATATTAATTATTATGGTAATAGTTGTAAATTTTTTCGGCCCTTGAAGTTCCAACCACCGCCTCAAGTTCGTCAAGTTTAGCATTGGCGACTCGTTTCACCGATTTAAAATGCTTTAATAAATCTACGATTGTTTTTTCACCTATCCCAGAAATTGTTTCAAGTTCTGTATTTAAGGCATTTTTACTTCTTCGGTTTCTATGATGTTCAATACCAAAACGGTGGGCTTCATTGCGAAGTTGCTGTATCACCTTTAAACTTTCACTTTTTTTATCGAGATATAACGGAATGGGATCTCCTGGATAAAACAGTTCTTCCAAACGTTTGGCAATGCCTATTATCGCAATTTTTCCTCTTAAATCCAATCGCTCCAAACTTTTTAACGCTGAATTCAACTGACCTTTACCCCCATCTATGATAATAAGTTGCGGTAAAGGCTGATTTTCATCTAACAGGCGTTTGTATCGGCGATATACTACTTCTTCCATGGAAGCGAAATCGTCAGGACCTTCTACCGTTTTTATGTTAAAATGACGATACTCTTTTTTACTGGGTTTTCCATTTTTAAACACCACACAAGCAGCCACTGGATTAGTTCCCTGAATATTGGAATTATCAAAACACTCAATATGTCGAGGCTCTTCATGAAGTCTTAAATCGGCTTTCATCTGTGCCATTATTCTATTGGCATGTCTATCGGGATCGGTAATTTTAATTTGCTTAAACCGTTCCATACGATAGTATTTCGCATTGCGAAGCGATAAATCGAGAATGTGTTTTTTATCGCCTAATTTAGGAACCGTCACTTTAATATCATTTCCTAAATTTACTTCAAATGGCACATAAATTTCTTTGGATTTTGAATTGAATCGTTGCCTGATTTCGGTAATTGCCAATTCGAGTAACTCCAAATCGGTTTCATCTAGTTTTTTCTTAATTTCCAGCGTATGTGATCGAATAATAGAACCATAGGATATTTGCAAAAAATTTACATAACCGTAGCCTTCATCACTCACAATAGAAAACACATCGACATTACTAATTTTTGGATTAACAATGGTTGACTTTGCCTGATAATTTTCTAGAACCTCTATTTTTTCCTTAATCTGCTGGGCGTCTTCAAACTGCATACTAGCTGCAAAATCGTTCATTTGCCTACGAAACTGATGGAGTGAATCTTTAAAATTTCCTTTTAATATTTCTTTAATTCCAGTAATCTGCTCTTGATAAGCTTCTTCACTCTGGTAACCTTCACAAGGGCCTTTACAATTCCCTAAATGATACTCTAAGCATACTTTATACTTTCCCGCTTCAATTTTAGATTCCGACAAATCGTAATTACAGGTGCGCAGCGGATACAAACCTTTTATTAACTCTAGTAAGGTAGATACCGTTTTCATGCTGGTATAAGGTCCAAAATATTCACTGCCATCTTTAAAAACACGACGGGTAGAAAACACCCGAGGAAAACGTTCCTTTTTTATACAAATCCACGGATAGGATTTATCGTCTTTAAGCATCACATTATACCTTGGCTGATACTTTTTAATCAAATTGTTTTCCAGCAACAATGCATCGGTTTCTGTCTCAACTACAATATGCTTTATACTTGCTATTTTTTTTACCAGAACGCGTGTTTTTCCGTTATCGTGTGTTTTATTAAAATACGAACTCACACGCTTCTTTAAATTCTTGGCTTTACCCACATAAATTATAGTGCCGTTGGCATCGTAATATTGGTAGACACCTGGTTGATTGGGTAGCGTTTTTAATTGTATTTCTAGAGCTGGTTTATCCATCAATTCAAAGGTAATTATTTAATTTTTTATGGATAAAATTCATTATATTAAATCTTTAAAACTTATTAGGGTTTAATACTTTTTCAATTAACTAATTTGGTACATTGCGCCACGATTATAAAACTATAAAATGAGCAAAAAAATTATTGGCAGAGCCGACATAATCAGTTTCCCTAAACTAAGTTTGTTCGACATTAATGTTAAGGTTGATACTGGCGCCTACACTTCTGCCATACATTGTTCTGAGATTATTGAAGAAAACGGATCCTTAAGGTGTACGTTTCATAGCGATGTACACAAGAATTTCGGAAAAACTGAAATTGTGTTCGACGATTATTCCCGAACCAATGTAAAAAGCAGTAATGGCTTTAAAGAAAACAGATATAAAATTAAATCTGATGTTATCTTTTTTGGGAAAACCTATAAGATTAACTTAACTTTAAGCACTAGAGACGACATGAGATTCCCCGTATTAATTGGAAGACAGTTTTTAAAACGCAAATTTTTAGTTGACGTCGATTTAGAAAATGTTTCCTATAATTATAAAAAGCAATGAACATAGTTATTCTTTCTAGAAATCCAAACCTATACTCTACAGAAAGACTTATTAAAGAAGGCGAAAAAAGAGGTCATAATGTTGAAATTATCGATCCTTTAAAATGCGATATTATTATTGAAAAAGAAAAGCCAACCATATACTATAAAGACCGTTATTTAGATTACGTCGATGCCGTAATTCCAAGAATTGGTGCATCAATAACCTTTTACGGCTGTGCAGTAGTACGTCAATTTGAAATGATGGGGGTTTTCACCATCGCCACCTCCGATGCGATACAACGTTCCCGTGATAAATTACGTAGTTTACAACGCTTGAGTAAAGCAGGTATTGGTATGCCAAAAACCGTATTTACAAACTATTCGCGAGATGTTGAAGAAGTTATCGAACACGTTGGTGGTGTTCCTGTAATTATAAAATTATTGGAAGGAACACAAGGATTAGGAGTCGTACTAGCCGAAACAAAAAATGCAGCCGAATCCGTTTTAGAAGCTTTTAATGGTTTAGAGGCTCGTGTTATCGTTCAGGAATTTATAGGCGAAGCCAAAGGAGCCGATATTCGTGCTTTAATTGTAGAGGGACAAGTTGTTGGCGCCATGAAACGACAAGGCAAAGAAGGTGAATTTCGCTCTAACCTGCACCGTGGAGGATCGGCCGACATTATAAAATTAAATGATGCCGAATTACGTTTAGCTATGAATGCTTCACGTGTACTTAAATTACCTGTTTGCGGTGTAGATATGCTACAATCAGCACGTGGACCATTACTTTTAGAAGTGAATTCCACTCCAGGATTAGAAGGTATTGAAAAAGCTACAGGAAGAAATATTGCTAAAAGTATTATTACTTATATAGAACGAAACAGACTCCTTTAAACGACTCTATGACAACAACTAAACCGGATATTTTAACCATTCTCGATACGCGTATATTACCTGGAGAGAGTAAAGAAGTTAATTTCGATGTGGCTAACCTTCATACCTCATCGCCGGTAAATGTTCCCGTAATTATAGAACGTGCTAAAAAACCAGGCCCTGTTGTATTATTTACAGCAGGTATTCATGGCGACGAAGTAAACGGTGTTGAAATTGTTCGACAGCTCATAGCTAAAGGACTAAATAAACCAAAATGCGGAACCATAATTTGCATACCCGTTATTAATATTTTTGGGTTTATAAACTTAAAACGAGAATTTCCCGATGGTCGCGATTTAAATCGGGTATTCCCTGGCACCATCGACGGCTCGTTAGCCAGCCGGGTCGCTCATAAATTGATTAACGAAATTGTGCCCTATGTCGATTATATTATCGATTTCCACACAGGTGGTTCGGGTCGATTTAATGCGCCGCAAATACGTATTGCTAAGGACAATAAAGTCCTAAATGATTTAGCTAAAGTCTTTGCAGCTCCATTTGTTTTATACTCTAAAAACCTAAACAAATCGTTTAGAAATACTTGCTTCAAACTAGGCAAACCCATGTTACTTTTTGAAGGCGGAAAATCGTTTCATATAGATGAATCGGTTACCAGCGCCGGACTTAACGGTTCGAAACGCATACTGGAACATTTAGGCATGCTCAATTTAAAATACAAAACAAAAAAAGCAAAATCCGAACCTGTTTTCATTAATGAAAGCCGGTGGATTCGTGCTCATTTTTCAGGCATGTTTCGGGCTGCCATACCTATTGGCTGCCAAGTAAAAAAAGGTGATGTTTTAGGTAACATTACCGACCCTTACGGAAAATTAAACCACGAAGTAAAGGCAACTAATTCAGGATACATTATTAATGTTAATGAAGCTCCTATCGTATATCAGGGTGATGCGCTTTTTCATATTTCTAAAAAATTAAAAGTTAAAAGAGAACAACATGTTTAAAGCTGAATTGCGTGAAACTTACAAACAACTTAGACACAACTTACTGATTGATGACATTGAAAATTTAAGTCTGGAAATCGCCAACAAGCTATTAAAACTTCCAATCTGGAATGCGTCATTTTACCACATCTTTTTATCCATTACAGAACACAAAGAAGTTAACACCGATTATATTTTAAATATCCTTTCCGGAAAAGACAAACATATTTTAGTTTCTAAAAGTGACTTTAAAAAAGGAACTATGCGTCACTTTTTACTAACAGATAGTACGTTGATAAAAAAGAACAGTTATAATATACCAGAACCTGTTGATGGTATTGAAATAGAAACTACAAAAATTGATGTGGTTTTTATTCCCCTTTTAGCCTTCGATCAGGAAGGAAATCGTGTTGGCTATGGCAAAGGCTTTTATGATCGGTTTTTAGATGATTGCAAGCCAGAAACCATCAAAATAGGATTATCGTTTTTCGAAGCAGTAAATCGGATTGATGATTGCAACAATCATGATATTAAACTGGATTACTGTATAACTCCGAAACAGGTTTATACTTTTTAATTATTTTTAATATAAGTACAATATTAACATGACAAATCCGTATAGAATACACCTCAACAAATATTTTGAAACAATTACGGATTTTAAACATACTTGTAACCGCTTAAATAAAATATTACTCAAAGATGTTGAAATATATACTTCAAAAGGAGCTAAATATATTTCTGCAACCTCATTAATTATTGGAGACTGGACAGGGCCCACGGAAAATGGATGGAAGTTAAATTATCACACAGGGGTTAATAAAACTACTTTCAAAGAAAATTACGCAAAAGAAATTAACAAAGTGCTTTCAAGAGAATTTGGTTTAGCCTTTGCTCAATGCTATGAAGCATTTGAGACTCTATTAAAAGACTTGGTTTACACGAAAATAATTACGGATGAATCATTTAAAAATTCATTATCCAAGAATAATGATTACTCAAGAAACCGTTTAAAGGGTGGTGAAGATATTTTTAAATTAATTAAAAAAGCTGGCAAAATAAGATTTGCTAAATATTCAAAACAAAATAATACTAATTTTAAATTTAAAGAGATATTCAAAATATTCTCAGAAATACGTCATGCAATAACACATTCGAAAGGCAATTTAAAAACTTCAAAAATCCCTAATAACGATTATTACAAAAGACTATTTGAATATCTATTCCCTCTTAATAGATTAGAAAATGATCTTATAAATTTAAAGTTCAATTATAAAACACTTGACGATCTATTAATTCATTTAGCTGAGTTTGGATATCAAATTTTTAAAATTTTAAGTAAAGAAGATGGTTATGATTGGAAAATTTAAAAGCTTTATCTTAGAAAATGTAAAACTTATATTATTTGTTGTCTCATCAATAAATTAACATTCACTCTGGAATTATTCATTACAGCTCTCGCAATAGGTTTTTCTTAAATATTCGTCTTCTAACAACTGAAACGTTACACCTCCTTTTTCAATAGAATTAAATAATTCACAAAATCTTGTTTTATTCATGTTTGTAGCATTTAGCAATACGGTCCTGTAATCGGGATCCTTGGTTAACTTTGAATTGATTAACGTTAAGTTTAAATAATAAAACAATAAATCTTCGTCTATATCAATGCTTCTTGCTTTTCGCTCCAGTAACTGCACCGCTAAATCGGTATTAGCATAAAAACTGAAGAACTGCGCTAAGCTTAAATAATCGAAATTAGACATTGGAAAATTTTTGTAATTGTTCTTAATAAAATTTACGGATTTATCTTTACTAGCATAATCTCTAGATCGCATGTAATTTTCGGCTTTTATAATGTGATAATTAACCATCATTCTATCCATTAAACCCGAGCCAATTCCATAATTTCTTAAAGCATAAATTTGAGATTTAAAGGCTGCCTCATCAACTTCTATAGCATTGTAGCGCCACAATTTCATTTTTACCGCAACTAAATTATACTTAATCCCAGCGTCTTTAGGTGCTAATTCCTCTAGCTGTTGTAATTCGTCATAAACTATAAGAGCCTGCCTGAAATCAGACATATATTTATAAGCCGAATTTTTATTGAAAATTTTTACGAATTTTTCCTGCATTGGAATCTCCATTTTTCCCAAAATATCGGGGGCAGTTTCGTTTAATCTTATTTTCTCAAAAATAGAATTTTGAATATCTATTACTTCATCTAAATTACCCGCAGCAACCTGGCCGTTAAACTTTTCTAATAACGCATTTGCGGTAGCATCTTTATACCTATCCTTTTTTTCCAACCCCAATTCTATCACTGCTTTTCTATGGTGCTTTAATATAGGTTCCATTTCTCGCGAAACAGGCCCTTTAATAGCCTCTCGCACTTCTTGTTTATTTTTACTCGATAAGTAATTGTATTTGGTTCCTTTAATGTCGTTATAAAATTCAACCCAGTTTTCTGAAGCAGTAACTTCTGTTTTAATCGTTGATTTTTGAAAGGCTTGTAATGCAGACACAATACTGTTAGCACGAAGTTGTTGCAATTCTATATTTCTATGCTCAACGCCTTCAATAGAAGAATACCCTTTTATATCAATAGTTTTAATGTTAAAATCGGTCAATCGTAAAGAATCGTAAATGGGTTTAATATCGGCCTGTGAATATGTAGATTTATTTTTTTGAAAGGGAATTATAAATTTCAAGGTTTTATTTCTAATTGTATAGGCATCTTGTTTGGACGATGCTATACGTTTGGAATCATAAGTTAATTCATCGAGAAACATCCCCATATCAAGTAAATCCCAGGCATAAGATTCTAAATCGTAAATAACGTAGTACTGACACAGGTTTTTATTATTTAAAAATAAAATATTAAACTCCAGATCCTCCCGTAACAAGCCTGCTGGAATTTGACCAACCGCCACACTATATCTATTTTCTCCAGTTAATTTTAAACCTCTTTTTAATGCTTCTGCGTAAACTGGTTTTAATAAAAAGCCCCTTAATTGTCTATCTTCTAAATTTTGAACAGTACAGTTGTAACGGTTTTTAGAAACAATTTCAATTGCAAGACCGTCTCCCGTATTTACAAGTAAAGTTTCAAACCATTGCTTATCGTTAACCACAAAAGACAATTGTGATCCTTCTCGATTTATAGAAAATTTGACTTCCTTGGGTTTTTGTTGAAATGCCTGAAAACAGGCTTTACACTTTTGATCTCTGTCCGTACCTGGAAAAATAATGTCGTAAGTATTTTGAGAGAACGTTTGAAAATAAGATAATAGCAAGAATGACAGAATGGCGAGGGAAAGACCTTTCATTTAAAACGAGAGTTAAAAAATTAATTAATTATCCTATAAAGTTAAGAAACCTTACAGATATACAAATACCTAATTATACGTATTTATCTACTAAGAATTACTTTTCGGAAATGCCTTTTTATTAAAAACTATAAGCATAAAAAATCCAGTGCTTATTGCCACATCAGCAATATTAAAAACGGGCTCAAAAAAGTTAAATCGCTTGCCGGCATAAAAAGGAAACCATTCAGGCAAATCAATTTCTATTAAAGGGAAATAAAGCATATCTACCACTTTTCCGTGTAAGAGCGAATCGTAACCACCTGTTTCGGGTAAAAACTGAGCCACTTGATTAAAACTATCATCAAACAGTACCCCGTAAAATACAGAATCTATAATATTCCCCAAAGCACCTGCAAAAATTAATGCTATAGCTAAAATTAATACTTTAGGGTTTTGTTTTTTTGTGGCCTGTACTAACCAATATCCAATTCCAAAAATAGCTACAATTCTAAAAACAGTTAATATTATTTTAGCACTTCTGTCAGAAATGAAAGAGGTAAAGTCACTTATTTTTGTCCCCCAAGCCATTCCGTCGTTTTCAATAAAATAGATTTGAAACCAACTAAAAATTTCAATATTTTCCTGTAACTTAAAATGTGTTTTAATATAAACTTTGCTTATCTGGTCGACAAGCAGGATAACGCAAATTAAGAGTATTGATTTTTTTAAGGACATAATTGTTTAAATCAATTAAACTAAGACGAATGAACTACAAAAGAAAACGCCCCGATAATTACACCGAGGCGTTTTAATATACTTATATAAGTTTATTATTGCATATTTTTTGCTTCAATACTTAAAGTTGCATGAGGCACTAATTTTAAGCGCTCTTTATTGATTAATTTACCCGTAACACGGCAAACACCATAGGTTTTATTTTCAATTCTAATAAGCGCATTTTTTAGGTCGCGAATAAATTTTTCCTGTCGAATAGCCAATGCGGAATTAGACTCTTTACTCATAACTTCACTACCCTCATCAAAAGCTTTAAACGTAGGCGACGTATCTTCGGTACCGTTGGTATGGTCATTCATGTACGCGCTTTTTATAAGCTCCAAATCGTGCTGTGCTTTTACTATTTTTTCTTGAATTAACTCTTTGAATTCTGCTAAATCTTTATCAGAATATCTAACATTTAAATCTAAGCCCATAACTTTAATGCTTTTGTATAAACAATTTGGTATTTACATCATCAAATACAATATCTATACCATTCTCTAACTCATCAATAATTTCGAGTTCATTAGCTAATGTTTCGGCTTTTATATAAGCCATATTTGCACCTACTGCATTAGCAACCTGCTCGTCGTTTTGAAGGATTACATCTATTCTATCGGTAAGCTCAAAGCCTGAATCTTTTCTTAAATTTTGGATACGATTAATAAGCTCTCTCGCAATACCTTCTTTTCTTAAATCGTCGGTTATTGCAACATCAAGTGCCACTGTTAGCGATCCTTCGTTTGCAACCAACCATCCTTCAATATCCTGGGATGTTATTTCTACATCTCCACGCTCTAAAGTAATACTTTTTCCGTTGATATCGATATCTAAAATACCATTTTGCTCGATTTTTTTGATATCATCGGCGGTAAAGTTATTAACTACCTGAGCAACAGCTTTCATGTCTTTTCCAAATCTTGGACCAAGTACTTTAAAGTTTGGTTTTATATTTTTTACAAGAATATCTGATGCATCTTCTAAAACTTCAACTTCCTTGACGTTAACCTCAGATTTTATAAGGTCTGCCACGGCTAAAATCTCATTTTTTTGTGTTTCGTTATCGATAGGAATCATGATTTTTTGAAGTGGTTGACGCACTTTAATCTTCTCTTTAGCTCTTAATGAAAGTACTAAAGAAGAGATGGTTTGAGCACTTTCCATCTTTCTTTCTAGAGACTTATCAACAAACGATTCGTCGAATTTTGGGAAATCGGCCAGATGAACGCTGTCAAATGCTTCTTTCTTAGTTACCGAATTTAAGTCTAAATACAACCTATCCATAAAGAAAGGGGCAATTGGCGCACCTAACTTAGCAATGGTTACCATACACGTATATAACGTTTGATATGCCGAAATCTTGTCTTTTTGGTAATCGCCTTTCCAGAAACGTCTTCTGCTTAAACGCACAAACCAGTTACTTAGGTAATCCTGAGTGAAATCAGAAATGGCACGAGCTGCTCTTGTTGGTTCGTATTCTGCATAAAACGTATCAACTTTCTGGATTAAAGTATGTAATTCTGAAAGAATCCAACGATCTATTTCAGGACGTTCCTCGATAGGTAAATCGGCTTCAGCATATGTAAAGTTATCGAGATTGGTATACAATGTGAAGAATGAATACGTGTTATATAAAGTTCCGAAGAATTTACGTTTCACTTCCTCTACGCCCTCCAAATCAAATTTTAAATTATCCCAAGGATTAGCATTACTAATCATGTACCAACGCGTTGCATCGGCTCCGTAGTTTCCTAAAGTTTCAAAAGGATCTATGGCGTTACCTAAACGCTTCGACATTTTTTGACCGTTCTTATCTAACACTAATCCGTTAGACACTACATTTTTGTATGCTACAGAATCGAATACCATGGTGCCAATAGCATGAAGCGTATAGAACCAACCTCTTGTCTGGTCTACCCCTTCAGCAATAAAATCGGCTGGGTAAGACGTTCCATTATCTACCAAATCTTTATTTTCAAATGGATAATGCCACTGTGCATAAGGCATAGAACCCGAATCGAACCATACATCTATCAGATCGCTTTCGCGGAACATTTTCTGTCCTGTTGGTGATACTAATACAATATCATCAACAATATTTTTGTGCAAGTCTATTTTATCGTAGTTCTCTTCGGAATTATTTCCAACTTCAAACCCTTCAAAAATATCTTTTTCCATGAAGCCAGCATCAACTGCCTTTGTCATTTCAGCTTTTAATTCTTCTACAGACCCAATGCAAAGTGCTTCTTTACCGTCTTCGGTTCTCCAAATTGGTAACGGAATACCCCAATAACGCGAACGTGATAAGTTCCAATCGTTAGCATTAGCTAGCCAGTTTCCGAAACGTCCTGCTCCAGTCGCCTTCGGCTTCCAGTTTATGGTTTCATTAAGCTCGAACATACGTTCTTTAACATCGGTTACTTTTATAAACCAAGAATCTAACGGGTAGTAAAGAATAGGTTTATCGGTTCTCCAACAATTAGGGTAACTGTGTTTATATTTTTCAACCTTAAAGGCTTTATTTTCTGTTTTTAACTGAATAGCAATTTCAACATCAACCGATTTCTCAGGTGCTTCACCATCAGCATAGTATTCATTTTTAACATATTTACCGGCATACTCTCCCATTTCTGGTCTAAAACGCCCTTGTAAATCTACTAACGGCACTAAGTTTCCGTTTTCATCTTTTACCAACATTGGTGGTACTTCTGGAGTTGCTTGTTTAGCAACCAAGGCATCATCGGCACCAAAAGTTGGTGCCGTATGTACAATACCTGTACCGTCTTCGGTCGTTACGAAATCTCCAGAAATTACTCGAAATGCGTTTTCAGGATTATCGTTTGGTAACGCGTATGGTAATAATTGTTCGTAAACAATTCCAACCAAATCTTTCCCCACAAACTCTTTTACGATGTAATATGGTATTTTTTTATCGCCTTCTTTATAAGCACCAACTTCAGACTGGTCTTCTACTTGTTTGAATTTACCCTGAAACTGATAGCTTACTAACTTTTTAGCTAACACTACTTTTACAGGCTCGAAAGTATATTGATTGTAAGTTTCAACTAAAACATATTCTATTTTTGGACCAACAGTTAATGCCGTATTACTTGGCAAGGTCCAAGGCGTAGTCGTCCATGCTAAAAAGTGAATATCGCCTTCATTTTGTAAAAATTCAGGTAATGACTCTTGCTTGGTTTTAAACTGAGCTACAATGGTCGTATCTGTAACATCCTGATACGTCCCAGGTTGATTTAACTCATGCGAACTTAATCCTGTACCCGCTTTTGGAGAATATGGCTGAATGGTATACCCTTTGTACAACAAATCTTTATTGTAAATTTGTTTTAACAACCACCAAACCGACTCCATGTATTTTGGTTTATAGGTAATATACGGATCGTCCATATCTACCCAGTATCCCATCTTCTCGGTTAGATCATTCCAAATATCTGTATAACGCATTACAGCTTTACGACAAGCTTCATTGTATTCTTCAACGGAAATGGTTTTACCAATATCTTCTTTAGTTATTCCTAATTCCTTTTCAACACCTAATTCTACAGGAAGTCCATGTGTATCCCACCCAGCTTTACGTTTTACCTGAAAGCCTTTTTGTGTTTTATAACGACAAAAAATATCTTTTATAGCACGTGCCATGACGTGGTGAATTCCAGGAAGTCCGTTTGCCGAAGGTGGCCCTTCAAAAAATACAAACGATTCGTTATTTTCTCTGGTAGTTACACTCTTTTCAAAAATATTATTTTCTTGCCAGTAGTTTAGAATTTCTTCTGCCACTTTTGGCAAGTCAAGACCTTTATATTCAGGGAATTTAGCACTCATTATATCAAATTTCTTTTCGAGGTGCGAAATTAATGAATTTTGACAAAATAGACGTGCCGATTACTAGTAAATTAAACAATAAACCCTACCAAATCTTCTATTTTTGAAATTAGCTGTATTTTTATTGAAGTGTTTTTTAATGAAATCTTGTTGTATTTAGAAACAAAAATGGTTGAAAACCCTAATTTTTCAGCTTCTAGAATACGTTGTTCTACGCGCTGAACAGGACGGATTTCACCAGACAAACCTACTTCGGCAGCAAAACAAAAATCTTTTTCGAGAGCCACATCTTCATTTGAAGATAAAATGGAAGCAACGACTGCCAAATCAATCGCCGGATCGTCGACGGTTATACCTCCAGTAATATTTAAAAAGACATCTTTTGCACCAAGCCTGAAACCTGCTCGTTTTTCTAAAACAGCCAGCAACATATTTAAACGTTTTGCGTTAAATCCTGTTGCACTACGTTGTGGCGTACCATATACCGCGGTACTTACCAAGGCTTGCACTTCAATCATTAAGGGGCGCATACCTTCTAAAGTTGCTGCAATAGCATTCCCCGAAAGCTCTTCGTCTTTTTTGGAAATTAATATTTCAGAAGGGTTTGTAACTTCTCTTAAACCAGAACCTTGCATTTCGTAAATTCCGAGCTCATTCGTTGATCCGAAACGGTTTTTATGAGCTCTTAATATTCTGAAAATATGATTCCTATCCCCTTCAAACTGAAGCACCGTATCGACCATATGCTCCAAAATTTTGGGACCCGCAATATTACCATCTTTTGTAATGTGACCGATTAAAATAACAGGCGTTGCCGTTTCTTTTGCGAATTTTATAAGTTCGGTAGTACACTCCTTAATTTGTGAAATGCTACCCGAAGACGATTCAATATAATCGCTATGTAAGGTTTGAATGGAATCGACTATAACCACATCAGGCTCTAAAGCCTCAATTTGCCTGAAAATATTCTGGGTTTTAGTTTCAGTAAGAATATAACAATTATTGTTATTAGGGTTAATACGCTCGGCACGCATTTTTATTTGTTTCTGACTTTCTTCGCCTGAAACATACAATGTTTTGTATGGTAATTTTAATGAAATTTGAAGTAACAAAGTACTTTTGCCAATGCCTGGCTCTCCCCCTAAAAGTGTTAACGAACCCGGAACAATTCCACCCCCAAGTACACGATTCAACTCACCGTCAAAGGTGTCTAATCGTGGCTCCTGGGATACATCAATATCTTTAACTCGTAGTGGCACTACTGCTTTTTTTGCTGTTGAAGTGGGCGATTTCCAATCGCTTTTTTCAGGGGTTTGAATCACTTCTTCAACAATTGTATTCCATGCTTTACATGCATTACACTGACCCTGCCATTTTGCGAATTGTGTGCCGCAGCTCTGACAATAAAATGTGGTTTTAACCTTTGCCATTAATATCCAAAATCTGTTTTAATTGCTTCGGCTTTTTCCACCATCAAATCTCTTGTAATACCCCCAATTTCATCTAATATATATGCCGACTGATAAGTTTTCATAGCTTTTTTCGGATCTCCTGTTTCTTCATAAAACCGTGCTAAATAATAATTACCTAGCAAGGTTTTCGGATAAGCCTCACGGGCTAAATCTCCTAATCGTTCAAAATCTTCAAACGATTCATTCTTCTCTATAGCCGCAGAAATAGCCCTAAAATCATTCACCAAAATGGTTTTCTCAATTCCGAATAAATCTTGAATTGTTTTATACTTTTCTTCAAGGTAAGCTACGGGAGATTCTTCTAATTTCAAAATAACATCCTGATATTCTTTCTTACTAATCGGCTTATATACACTAAATATCAACTCAATAGCACTAGGTAAAGCGTGTGTAGGCACTGAGTAATGCGAAGGCCCTTCGAAACCTTGATATTTATAGGTTACATTCTCGTTATTTACTGCTGTTAAATCTTCATTTAATATTTTTGTCATATCCTGCACCTGAGGTAAATCGTTATTGGTATATGCTAAATAATAAAACAATTTAGACTGGCTGTTGCTTAACTGACGTGGCAAATATGTTACCATACCTGGCGCCAAAACAGGACTAATTACAATATATGCCTGAAACAACGGTTGTGGCTTAAGTAAATAGTAATTAATGAAATTAGCGGTTTCACCATGCCCTACAGCCACTTTAAAATTTCCGATATTATAATTTCTTTCTAAATAGGGGATTAACTCCATGCCAACAAACTCAAAAAAACTTGCGCCAGTTTCAACTGGTAATGAATTTTGTTCGGAGTACAAGCAATCGTCGTAGCGTGTTCCATACTGGTTTATTCCGACTACAATCGCATCTGGCATATCTTCCCAATAAGCATAATAGTCGGTATTACCAGCTACAGCTTCGAACAAATAATCACCATCAAAAACAATGAACAGCGGATAAGATTTACCTTTATCGCTTCCATATCCTCTAGGCAACTGAATTTTTATTTCTCGGGATTCGCCAAGTTTAGACGATTCAATTTTTTCATATTTAACCTGTGCAGAAACAACACTTAACGACAGAAGCGTAACTAAAAACAAAAGTATATATTTCATATCCTAAAGTTGATTAAGAGATTTGCAATGGCAAGTTAAAAAATTACGGAGAACTATGCTTGGTTAACCTTTGTTTTTTCGGTTATAAACAGGTAGATAAATTAGCGACAATCCTCCAAAAATAATAATCATTAGGGTTTGTGATGCCCACATAATCCAACCGAAAGCAATACTGGGTTCCTGCGCTATACCAAACAAAGAAAATGCCGCATAAACAGCCAAAGGATAAGAACCTATACCTCCATTAGTTGCAGCAATACTAAAACTTGCAGAAATAAATCCTACTAAAATTACTGCCAATGAAATCCCTTTTAAATCGGGTATTGCAAATGAAGTAACATAAAACATAAGGACATACATCGCCCAAATAAACAGGGTATGAAAAATAAAAGCCCATTTCTTTTTCATTTTGAAGATACTTAAAACACCTTCAATTAAGCCAGAAAGAAAACTTCTTAACTTACTTGCCCATTTGGAATTACTTCGTTTTAGATAATAAAAAAACAAGTACACACCTAACATTACAAAAACCAAAACAAAACCAATTTTCAAGGGATTGAGGCGTTCAATAAAAAAGCCATAAATAAAATCAAACTGAAGAAAAAGGGTTATTACGATTATGCCCATCATAACAACCAAATCGGCAATGCGTTCGGCCACAATAGTCCCAAATCCCTTTTCAAAAGGCACATTTTCGTAATTGGATAAAATTGTTGCTCGGGCCACTTCGCCAGCTCTTGGTATGGTATAATTTATAAGGTAGGTTGCAAAAACCGCCATAAAGCTGTTAGGATACTTGATAGTATACCCCATTGGCTCTAGTTGAAATCGCCATCTATAGGCACGTGACATATGACTTAACAAACCTAAAAAAACACCAAAAACAATCCATTCATAATCCGATTGTTTTAAGTATTCAACAATTTCATCAAGTGAAACTTTCGATAAGGAGTACCAAACTAAAAATACTCCTAACAATAAAGGGAGTATTATTTTTATGGCCTTTGTTATCTTCGGCTTCAAATAATTAAAATTTATTTTAACAAGTTTGTTGCTTCATCAGGAAATACCAAGGAAGGTTTAAACGTTTTAGCTTCTTCGTAATCCATAATCGCATAAGTGATTAAAATTAAAGTATCTCCAACAGCAACCTTTCTTGCGGCTGCACCGTTTAAAGTAATTTCTCCACTATTCCGTGGACCGGGAATACAATAGGTTTCTAAACGTTCGCCATTGTCGTTATTTACAATTTGAACCTTTTCTCCTTGAATTATATTAGCAGCTTCCATTAAATCTTCATCGATAGTAATACTACCGATGTAATTAAGCTCTGCTCCGGTACACTTAACTCTGTGAATTTTAGATTTTACTACTTGAATTTGCATGTGGCAAAGGTAATTAATTTAGAGCAATATTATCAATAAGCCTAATATCATCTGCATATACTGCAATAAACGCTCTGTATTGTTTATTATTTTCTTTTTCTGTTAAGGTTTTAAGAGTTATAACATCAGCTATTATAAAATATTCCAACTCTAAAAGCTCTTGCTTTTTAAACTCATTTTCAACCCATTGCGTTACTTCTTTAGCACTTTTTGTGCCAAAATATGTTTTGGCAGCTGTTAAAGTTTTGTAAATAAACGGAGCTGCTTCGAGGTATTCCTTTTTTAAACGTGTATTTCTAGAACTCATAGCCAGACCTGAGTCTTCTCGGTAAATATCGCACCCGACAATATTTACCGGAATATGAAACTTTTCAACAAGCTTTTTAACGATTTGTAATTGCTGAAAATCCTTTTCTCCAAAATAAGCATTATTTGGTTTTACAATTTCGAACAATCGTTTAACTATGGTGCCTACACCATCAAAATGTCCATCGCGAAACCTGCCTTCCATTTCAAATTCCAAGCCATCATAATCGAAGTGCTCTGCTTGTAAACGCCCCTCATAAACATCTTCTACAGTTGGTGCATAAACTAAAATTCTATCTTTACTTACGCCTTTAAGAAGCGCTACATCTTGCTCTAAAGTTCGCGGGTAATTTTGTAAATCGGCTTTATTATCGAACTGCGTTGGGTTTACGAAAATACTAACTACAACTTTGTCGTTTTCTTGTAGGGCTCTTTCTACTAAAGCCAAATGACCTTTATGTAAAGCTCCCATGGTAGGAACCATACCCAAAGTAAAATTTTGGTCTTTAAAAGCACCTAAAACCTTCTTAATTTGTTGTTTTTCTGAATAAACTTCCACCGTTCTTATAAAATTTAGCGGGTGCAAACTTAAGATTTTACAGCCAATTAGCATAAATTTTTGTACTTTTGCGTGTTTTTTATTTTGAATTAACAAAAGCTGGACCTTTATAAAACATGATAATTGTATTTCTTATTTTTATGAAATACCGCATTATTGTTGCTATTGGCCAAAAAACCAAACAAAACAAGCGTTATTTAGGCAATGCCTTTTTTAACACCGAATACGAACTTATTAAGCAATAAATAAAAACACATGAAAGATAAGAGGATATTGTATGTATCATCTGAAGTAGTGCCTTATTTACCTGAAACCGAAATTTCTTCAATGTCTTTTGAAGCACCTAGATTGGTGAATCAACAAGGAGGACAGATAAGAATTTTTATGCCTAGGTACGGCAACATTAATGAGAGAAGACATCAATTACATGAAGTAATAAGACTTTCTGGTATAAATTTAGTAATTAATGACTTGGACATGCCGCTAATTATTAAAGTCGCATCGATACCGAAAGAACGCATTCAAGTGTACTTTATTGATAACGACGAATACTTTAAAAGAAAAGCCACGTTAACAGATGAAGACGGAAACCTGTTTCCTGACAATGATGAACGTGCCATATTTTTTGCTAAAGGCGTTATAGAAACAGTAAAAAAACTAAACTGGTCTCCAGACGTTATTCATGTTCATGGCTGGCTAGCTTCTTTATTACCAGTTTACCTAAAAGAATACTACAAAGACGAACCTTTATTTAATGAAAGTAAAATTGTAACATCAGTTTACAGTCAAAGTTTTAACAATTCATTAAATGAAGATATGGTTAATAAAGTTAAATTTGACAACATCAACGAAGACGCCATCAAGATTCTTGAAAAACCTTCGTATACAAATTTAATGAAAGTAGCTATTGATTATTCTGATGCTTTAATTTACGGTTCGGAAGATATTCCCGAAGATTTAAAAGCGTATACAGAAGCATCAAACAAACCTACTTTAGAATATAAACCTAAAGATGAATTTGGACAAGCTTATACTGCATTTATAAACGAAAACCTAATATAAAGGTTTGTCATTATCATGCCATTTGTTAACCTCGTGTTTCATGCTAGACACAATTTATAATAACTGGTTATCAAAATAAGTTTTCCAATTTTTCGTTAAAATCACTTATGAAAAAGACCATAAACGCCCTTAAATATTGTGTAGTTTATTCCATTGTAATTGCATCCCTTATTGCTTGCGATAGCGAATTTGCTTCTGTAGACAGTAATGTTCTTGGAGATGAAAACACAAATTTTCAAACCAACAAAGAATCATTACCTATACTTGCTTACAATAAAAAGTTAGATTCATTACAAATCGACGGATTATCGTCTTACCTTCTTGGTGTATTTAATGATCCTGCTTACGGCCAAACAACGGCAAGTATTGTTACGCAATTAACCCCATCAACGTTCAGTCCTAATTTTGGAGATGAAACAGTTATTGATTCGGTAGTTATGACTATTCCATATTACAGCAGAATTAACGATTCTGACGAAAATGGAAATCTATACACCATTGGTGATTCGCTTTATGGCGACGCCAATGCTCCGATTAAATTATCGGTTTATAAAAACAATTATTATTTAAGAGATTTCGACCCAAACGGGTCGCTTGGGGAGGCTCAAAACTATTTTTCCAAAGGAGATGGCGAAGTTAACATGACTGATAATTTTAGCATTAACGGAACATCTACAATTAATTTCGATGAACATAAAGGCGACTTATTATTTGAAAACTTAGCATTTTTACCGAGCTCAGACCGTATTCGCCTTGACACTTTCGATGAAGAAGATGGTAGTTTAGAAGAAACAACGTATATCGCTCCGGCATTGCGCGTAAAATTAGATACCGAATTTTGGAAAACAACGATTATCGACCAAGAAGACAATGATGTACTGTCTTCTTCAAGTGTCTTTAAAAACTACTTTAGAGGGTTATACTTTAAAGCAGAAGCGACTAGTACATCTGGACAAATGGTAATGTTAGATTTAAGCGCTTCAAACGCTAATATTACAATCTATTATTCTTATTCAGCAACCACAGGAACTGGTGATAACGCCATTACCACAGATTTTAACAGCACGTATACACTAAACTTTTCAGGAAAAACTTTAAATACGTTTATTAACGACTACAATAAGGTATCGCTAGCTGATGGCAATCAGGTTGATGGTGATGAAAAGTTATATTTAAAAGGTACTGAAGGGTCTATGGGTGTTGTGAATTTATTTCCAACAGAAGCCGATTTAGAGAATTTTATTAATAACTATAGAATTCCTCTTGGCAATAACGAATACAAAAAGGACGAGAGAGGTAACTACATATTAAAACGATTAATAAACGAAGCGCAATTGGTAGTTTATGAAGACGAAACGATGCCAACAGGTGGCGATGATTCATTTCATGACTATGATCGACTATATGCCTACGATATAAAAAACAATTCAGTACTGGCTGACTATGTTTTAGATCCTATTACCAATTCGGCTTCTCCGTACAATTCACTTATTGTTCATTTAGGACAACGCCGATCAGACGACACTGGGCGTACAAAATATAAAATTCGTATTACAGAGCATTTAAATAATATTTTATTGAAGGATTCTACCAACACAAAAATTGGTTTAGTCTTATCGACAAATGTAAATGCAAATAATACGGCGAAATTATTAAATAAAGAAAATCAAGAGGTTTCCAGAATACCTTCTGCATCTATCATTACGCCAAGAGGAACAATAGTTCATGGAACGAACAGCGCTATTCCTGAAGCTAAAATGAAACTAGAAGTGTATTTTACAGAACCCAAATAAATTTTTTTGAATTCAAAATGTTTATCTAAATCCCTTTTATCGATTCAGATAAATAGAAAAAATAAAGCCAAGGCTTTCAATTTCAATTAGATTAATAGCAACTTTGTTCTGTGCAACGCAAAACAATATAATCTTAATTATCTAAAAAAAGATAAAGATATGTGTGGAATTGTAGGTTATATAGGTAAAAGAGACGCCTATCCCATTATAATTGAAGGTCTAAAACGTCTAGAATACCGCGGTTATGATAGTGCTGGTATAGCACTTTACGACGGTGAAAATCTTAATATATCTAAAACCAAAGGAAAAGTTTCCGATTTAGAATCCCATTGTAGCAAAGACAACAATAAAAGTGGACAAATAGGTATCGGACATACGCGTTGGGCGACGCATGGTGTACCGAACGATGTAAATTCACATCCTCATATTTCTAACTCAGGTAACCTTGCCATCATTCATAATGGTATTATTGAAAATTATGAAGCCTTAAAAAAAGCATTAATTGCAAGAGGCTACACATTTCAATCTGATACAGATACGGAAGTACTTATCAATTTAATTGAAGATATTCAAATTCAGGAACAAGTTAAACTAGGCAAAGCCGTACAAATAGCCCTTAATCAAGTTATTGGTGCTTATGCGATTGCTGTTTTCGACAAAAATAATCCCGATGAATTGATTATTGCTCGTTTAGGAAGTCCACTAACTATTGGGGTTGGTGAGAATGAATTTTTTATTGCCAGTGATGCTTCGCCATTTTTAGAATATACAAAAAATGCCATTTACCTGGAAGATGAAGAAATGGCAATCGTGAGACTTCATAAAGACATTAAGGTTAGAAAAATTAAAGACGATTCTCTTGTAGATCCTTACATTCAAGAATTAAAATTAAATCTTGAACAAATTGAAAAAGGTGGCTACGATCACTTTATGCTGAAAGAAATTCACGAGCAACCTAAAGCGATTAACGATACTTATCGTGGTCGACTTTTACGACAAGAAGCCATTATTAAAATGGCAGGCGTTGAAGATAACATGAAAAAATTTCTGAATGCCAATCGTATCATAATTGTTGCATGTGGCACATCATGGCATGCTGGACTTGTAGCCGAGTACATTTTTGAAGATTTAGCCCGAATTCCTGTTGAAGTCGAATACGCCTCTGAATTCCGATATAGAAACCCGATAATTACTGAAAAGGATATTGTTATTGCTATTTCGCAATCGGGTGAAACTGCGGACACTCTGGCCGCAATAAAATTAGCTAAGTCTAAAGGTACTTTTGTTTTTGGTGTTTGTAATGTGGTTGGTTCATCTATTGCACGCGAAACCCATGCAGGGGCATATACCCATGCTGGACCAGAAATTGGAGTAGCATCAACAAAGGCTTTTACCACACAAATTACGGTATTAACACTTATTGCTTTGCGATTATCAAGAGCTAAAGGCACAATAAGTAGCTCGGAATTCCGTCAGCATCTTTTAGAATTAGAAATGATTCCTGACAAAATTATAAGTGCTCTAAAATCGGACACGCATATAAAGGAAATATCAGATTTATATAAAGACTCTCGCAATTGTTTGTATTTAGGACGCGGGTATAATTTTCCCGTAGCTTTAGAAGGCGCACTAAAACTTAAAGAAATATCCTATATTCATGCCGAAGGGTATCCTGCAGCCGAAATGAAACACGGTCCTATAGCCCTAATTGATGAAAACATGCCTATTGTTGTTATCGCAACCAAAAAAGGTCACTACGAAAAAGTAGTTAGCAATATTCAGGAAATTAAATCAAGAAAAGGTAAAATTATAGCAATCGTTACCGAAGGAGACACTCAAGTAAGAGCTCTGGCCGATCACGTTATCGAAGTTCCTGAAACTTTAGAATCGTTGTCACCATTAATCACAACAATTCCATTACAATTGTTATCATACCATATTGCTGTTTTATTAGGTAAAAATGTGGACCAGCCCCGAAATTTAGCCAAATCGGTCACTGTTGAATAGCTTTATTCTTACAACATTAAAATAAAAACGCCAAGGTTTAACTTAAACCTTGGCGTTTTTCACTTACTAATTGCGAAATACATAAAATACTTGCATTTTTTTATTAAAATATACTATGCATGCATAATTTTTTTATATTTTTAACAACATGTATAGCTCTTACATCAAATTGAACTAAAACTTAACTAATTATTTAAATGAAAACATTACTCCCTCTCTATGCCTTACTGTGTTGTTTTGCCACATATGCACAAACAACAATCAGTGGTGTAGTAAAAGATGACAGCGACCTTCCAATTGCAGGTGCCAATATTATTATTATTGGGACTTCAAGTGGAACCATTAGTGATTTTGACGGAAACTTCAGTTTAACAACAAATGAAAATCCTCCATTTACTATCCAAGCCAGTAGTGTTGGATTCGATACAGCCACTTTAGAAATTACCAAGGCTGGCCAAAATATTGTGTTAATTCTAAAAGAAGGCACTTCATTAGATGAAGTTGTTATTTCAGCTTCACGTACTCCAGAACGCATATTTGAATCGCCAGTAACTGTTGAACGATTCGGACTACGAGATATCAAAAATACGGCTTCAGTGGATTTTTACGATGGTTTGGAAAACCTAAAAGGCGTAGATGTTAACACCAATAGTTTAACCTTTAAATCGGTGAACACCAGAGGATTTGCAACGTTTGCTAATAATCGATTTATGCAATTGGTAGATGGCATGGATAATTCTACACCAGCCTTAAACTTCCCCATTGGAAATTTAGTTGGAATGACTGAAACCGACGTTTTAAGCGTAGAATTATTGCCTGGAGCATCATCAGCATTATATGGAGCCAATGCTTTTAATGGTATTTTATTTATGCGCAGTAAAAACCCATTTGACCATCAAGGAATAAGTGCATCTGTAAAACGCGGAATTACATCTCAAAAAGCTGCTGGAGATAACCCTTATACCGACGTTAGTTTTCGTGCAGCGCATAAATTCTCCGACTATTTTGCTGCTAAAGTTAATTTTGGATACTTAAAAGGTACAGACTGGGCAGCTACAAGTGAAGCAGATAAAACCAGACCTGAAGGAACAAGGTTAGACCCAAACTACGATGGAATTAACGTATATGGAGATGAAGTTGCTACCAACATTAAGGAAGTTGCTGTGACTCTTGAAGAATTAGGAATTCTACCTAATGGAGCTAATGCCTTAGTGCCTTCTGAAATTGTTAGTAGAACAGGGTACAACGAAAAATATTTAACCAATTATAATGCGGAAAGTATTAAAGCCGATTGGGGATTATTTTTTAGACCATGGGCTAATGATTTTGAAATCCAATATGTTGGAAAAGTAGGTACAGGAACAACATTATATCAGGGAACCAATCGTTATAACATTAATGGATTTTTTCAACAACAACATAAATTAGAAGTAAGAAATGATAACTTTTTTGTTAGAACCTATGTTGTAACAGATAAAGCTGGAGACTCTTACGACATGGTATTTACAGGTATTAACATTAACCGAGCATGGAAAGATGACGAGACCTGGTTTGGGGAATATGCGGGTACTTTTGTACAAGCTACTCTTGGTGGTGCTACTGAAGCCCAAGCCCATGCCCAGGCAAGAGCAGTAGCCGATACTGGGCGCTATTTACCAGGAACACCAGAATATATCGCTGCATTTAACCGAAGTATTAATGATCCCGATTTATCGACAGGTTCAAAATTTCAGGATGCATCTAAATACTACCATACCGATGCAAATTATAACTTTAGTCACTTAATCGACTGGGCCGAAATTCAGGTTGGTGGTTCATACAGAAAATATAATTTGAATAGCTTTGGAACCATCTACACCGATTACGATGGTAATATTGATTATTCTGAATTTGGTGTTTACACGCAAATTCAAAAAGCTATCGATTTAAATGATGCTTTAAATTTAAAACTTACAGGTTCTATTCGCTACGATAAATCTGAATTTTTTGATGGCTTTTACTCTCCAAGACTTTCAGCTGGATTAACCATTAACAAAAACCACAATATACGTGCTTCTGTGCAAACAGGTTTCAGAAATCCAACAACACAAGATTTATTTATAGGTCTTGATGCTGGTAGAGCTATTTTAGTAGGTTCTGCTCCAGATAATTTAGACAGGTGGTCTAGAACATATAACGTGAGTACTACAGGACAAACTGCTTACGGACAACCAAGTACAATTACTCAAACAGGAGCCGTTGCTTACAACAATTCTTATACAGCAAGTTCAGTTACTGCTTTATCTGAAACAGGAAATCCTGCCGTTTTAGAAATAGCTAATCCGGAGTTGGTTAAACCAGAAAAAGTAACATCGGGAGAAATTGGTTATCGAGGAAAACTAAACACAGTTACTATAGACTTTAGTGCTTATTACAACTCTTATAAAGATTTTCTATCTCAAGAGGTAGTTGTAGCTCCTTATTATGGTGAAGTTGGCGACGGAGGCTTGTCAGTTGCCGCCATTTCAAATGGTGACTATCAAGCTTACAGTACTTACACAAATTCTCCTGCCAACGTTAATTCTTATGGCGCCTCTATTAGTGTATCGACGAAAATATTTGGAGATTACGATTTAAGCGGAAGTTATACGTATGCAAAACTAGATTTCGATCAGAATAAATACCCTGACTTTACAACATTTTTTAACACACCTGAACATAAATTTAAAGCCTCATTCGGAAATACGGAAGTAGTTAAAAATCTTGGTTTTAATGTTTCTTATAGATTTAGTGACGATTACTATTGGGAAGCAACTTTTGGTAATGGTGCCATTCCAGAATTTCATGTATTAGACGCGCAAGTTAGCTTCAAAGTACCTTCAATAAAATCGCAGTTTAAAATAGGTGGCACCAACCTAACTGGTAAAGAATACTACACGGCATTTGGTACAGGTTACATAGGGTCTATGTACTATGTGTCTTGGGTAATTAACAATCTATAATTTTAGAATTATGAATTTAAAATATATATATCTGTTTTTAATAGCAGTAAGTTTTACAGCTTGTAACGATTTAGAAGATGTTAGCAGAGAGGACAACGAAATAAAACCAGAATTAACATCAGGTACAGCAAACTTCTCAACTTTTGTTTCAGTTGGTAATTCCTTAACCGCAGGCTTTACTGATAACGCCTTATTTATTGCAGGACAAGAAAATTCATTACCCAACATTTTGGCGGGCAGATTTGCTTTGGCAGGAGGTGGCGATTTTGTTCAACCTTTAATGAATGATAATATTGGCGGTTTAATAGCTGGAGGTAATCCTATTTTAAATCCCGAAACAGGCGCAAATTGATTTGGTCCTAGGTTATACTTTAATGGTTCTGGACCAGCACCATTGGAAGCCACCTCTACAACTGATATCATTTTAAATAATCCAGCAGGACCTTTTAACAATATGGGGGTACCAGGAGCAAAAAGTTATCATTTGTTATATGATGGCTATGGTAATCCAAACAATTTACAAGCCGGTTTAGCAAATCCGTATTTTGTTAGAATGGCCTCGTCCCCAACGGCAACAATATTAGGAGATGCCATGGCACAATCACCAAGCTTTTTTTCGCTTTGGATAGGAAATAATGATATTTTAGGATACGCCTTATCTGGTGGTGATGGTTCAAACCCTATAACTCCTTTAACAGGTGGAATAGGTATTGGATTCACGGAAACTTATGCCGCGATTGTAACGACTTTAACCTCACAAGGCGCACAAGGTGTTGTGGCTAATATTCCTAATGTAACCAATATTCCGCATTTTACTACAGTACCATACAACCCCCTAGATCCGACGAACCCGGATTTTGGTCCTCAAATTCCAACGCTTAATGCCGTTTTCGGACAATTAAATCAGGTGTTCACATATTTAGGCGTTCCAGAGCGTAATATTGTATTTTCAAATTCTGAAGCTAGCGCCGTAGTTATTAAAGATGAAAGTTTGCAAAATCTTTCATCAGAAATAGAAACGGCTCTAAATGCCAGTCCTAATTTTAAATTGTTTGTGCAATCTTTTGGATTATCAGAACAAGCAGCGCCACTTGTAGCCAATTTATTTGGCATGGTTTACGGTCAGGCGAGACAAGCCACGGAAGACGATCTTTTGGTATTACCTAGTTCTAACGTTATAGGTACGATTAACTCTGATTTCATGACATTTTTAATGAATCAAAATTTACCAGCAGCACTTGCAGGACAATTTTCTATAGAAGGGATTTCTCTTCCGCTAGAAGATAAATGGGTCTTAATACCGAACGAACAAGATGAAATAGAAGCTGCTACAAACAGTTTTAATGCAGTTATAGACGCAGTGCGTTCCGACGCAGGTTTAGCTTATGTTGACACCAATACCTTATTAAACACGTTAGCAACAGATGGCCTTACAAGTGGCAATTATAATTTATCATCAAAGCTTGTTGTAGGTGGTGTTTTTTCATTAGATGGCGTTCATTTAACAGCAAGAGGATATTCGTTTTTAGCTAACGAATTTATGAAAGCTATTGATGCTACATACGAATCTAATTTTGAAGAATCTGGAATGTTAATTAACGTCGGGAATTACCCAACAAATTATTCACCGGCATTACAATAAATAATTATTTGTCACCACATTTAAACACCTTCAAAGCGAAGGTGTTTTTTTATTATAAAAAAAGCTGTAAAAACAACTTTCTTTTTAAATTAAAAAAATTATCTTTGCAGCCGAAAACTATAAGTGTTTTCATTGAATTAAAACGCATAATATTAAACATATAAGTAATGTCTAAAGTTACAGGTAAAGTTGCACAAATAGTTGGTCCGGTTATCGACGTAGAGTTCGGAGCTGGTTCAGAACTTCCAAAAATTTACGATTCATTAGAAATTAAAAAAGCTGATGGTTCTACATTAGTATTAGAAGTACAGTCTCACATTGGTGAAGATACCGTACGTACAATCGCAATGGATTCATCAGATGGATTAAGTAGAGGGACTGAAGTTGTTGCAACTGGAGCACCTATACAAATGCCGATTGGAGATGATGTTTACGGACGTTTATTCAATGTAATTGGTGATGCTATCGATGGTCTTGGAAATTTACCTAAAGCTGGTGAAGCTGGTTTACCAATTCATAGAGAAGCACCGAAATTCGAAGATTTATCAACTTCTACCGAAGTTTTATTTACAGGTATTAAAGTAATCGACTTAATTGAGCCTTACGCAAAAGGAGGTAAAATTGGATTATTTGGTGGTGCTGGTGTAGGTAAAACAGTATTAATTCAGGAGTTAATTAACAATATTGCAAAAGGTCACGGTGGTTTATCGGTATTTGCCGGTGTAGGTGAAAGAACTCGTGAAGGAAATGACCTTTTAAGAGAGATGTTAGAGTCTGGTATTATCCGTTACGGTGAAGACTTTATGCACTCTATGGAAGATGGCGGATGGGATTTATCTAAAGTTGATAAATCTAAAATGAAAGAATCAAAAGCAACTTTCGTATTCGGACAAATGAATGAGCCACCAGGAGCACGTGCACGTGTTGCTTTATCTGGTTTAACAATTGCCGAGTATTTCCGTGATGGTGCTGGAGACGCACAAGGAAAAGATGTACTTTTCTTCGTAGATAATATTTTCCGTTTTACACAAGCTGGTTCTGAGGTATCTGCATTATTAGGTCGTATGCCTTCTGCAGTAGGTTATCAACCAACTTTAGCAACAGAAATGGGTGCAATGCAAGAGCGCATTACTTCAACTAAAAAAGGATCAATTACATCTGTACAAGCGGTTTACGTACCTGCAGATGATTTAACCGACCCTGCACCAGCAACAACGTTTGCCCACTTAGATGCAACAACAGTATTATCTCGTAAAATTGCTGAGTTAGGTATTTACCCAGCGGTAGATCCTTTAGATTCGACTTCTCGTATCTTAACTGCCGATATTTTAGGAAATGAGCACTACGATTGTGCACAACGCGTAAAAGAGTTATTACAACGCTATAAAGAGTTACAAGATATTATTGCCATCCTTGGTATGGAAGAGTTATCTGAAGAGGATAAATTAGCTGTATCTCGTGCTAGACGTGTACAACGTTTCTTATCTCAACCTTTCCATGTAGCTGAGCAGTTTACTGGTATTCCTGGAGTTTTAGTAGATATTAAAGAAACTATTAAAGGATTTAACATGATTATGGACGGTGAATTAGATCACTTACCAGAAGCAGCGTTTAACCTTAAAGGAACTATCGAAGACGCCATCGAAGCTGGAGAAAAAATGTTAGCTGAAGCGTAAAAACAAGTACTGAGCGTTTAGTGGTAAAACTATTAAGTTCTCAATACTCAATACAAAAAACATATGAATTTAGAAATTGTATCACCGGAAGCTACTTTATTTAACGCAGAAGTTGATTCTGTAGCCTTACCTGGTATTAATGGTGAATTTCAAATATTAAATGATCACGCATCTATCGTGTCAATTTTAACCGAAGGAACCATTAAAATTCATACACATACACAAAGCCACTTGGTTTTCGACACCCTGCATTCTGAAGTTGTTCCACACAACGACGATGACAAAGTGTTAACTTTAAAAATCAAGTCGGGAACTATTGAAATGAAAGACAATAAAGTAATTGTTTTAGTTGACTAATAACATTTACTTTATTCACAATAAAAAAACGCGAAGCCATGGCTTCGCGTTTTTTTTTTATACTTAAAAGGAAATCTACACCTTCTTGATAACATTAGTAACTATTCCCCAAATTAAAAATTTATTATCCTGTGTAATTTTAATAATAGGATAATTTGGGTTTTCCGGCTTTAACCATACCTCGCCATTATCGACACGCAGTCGTTTTACAGTAAACTCTCCATCTAAAAAACAAACTGCAATACGGTTATTTTGAGGCTCTAAACCTCTATCAATAACAAGTAAATCGTTATCTTCTAATCCCGCGCCTATCATACTTTGTCCACTAACTCTGGCAAAAAAAGTTGTTTCGCTATTTTTAACAAGCTCTTTATCTAAAGACAAACGTTGCTGACTAAAATCTTCGGCAGGCGAAGGAATACCACATGAAATACCCGTATCAAAAAATAAAGCCCCCAAGCTATCGGAACTTTCGGGAGTAAAAAACGTTAAACTATCGGTAGTATGCACAATTCATATATTTAATACTCAAATATAAACATTTAATCCGTTCATTTTCGAGTAATTATATCCCTAAAAATAATCATTCATAATATTATGAGCATTTAAGTAAAATATAGGCACATCCTAATTTTCAATTTCATCGGCATTATTTAAAATACGCTCTTTGGCAATTTTAACATAATTTCTTCCAACAGGTATTTTTCGATTAGAAATTTCTATTAAATTACCTTCTATAGAATTTACTTTACTTATAGAAATAGTATATGAGCGATGCACACGCAAAAAATTGGATTGTGGTAGTTCTTCTGAAATCGCTGTTAATGATTTGTGAACCACATAATCTCCAATGGTAGTAATCACCTTTATATAATCTTTAAGACTTTCGATATAAAGAATATCGTTCAAATTTACTTTCACTAACTTTTTACCGACCTTTAAAAAGATATGTGGCTCCTGCTGAAGCGACACGTCGGAGTTCGTGCTATTCGAATGAACCTGCTGATATATTTTATTAATGGTTTTTAAAAATCGATTAAACGGTATAGGTTTCACCAGATAATCTAAAACATTTAATTCGAAACTTTTTACTGCATATTCTCGATAGGCAGTGGTAATGATTACAAGAGGGTTGTAACTCAAATTCTCAATAAAATCGAAACCGTTTAACTGCGGCATGTTAATATCCAAAAAAATCACATCAATTTTATCCTGTTCTAAACTGCCGTAGGCTTGCAAAGGATTAGTAAAAGTTCCTACGACCTCGAAGTTATCGAAATTCTTTAAATGGTCTTCTATAACTTCGATAGCTAAAGCTTCATCATCTATAATAACACATTTTATTTTCATCGAATCGGAATTTTTAGATAAAGATGATACATATTTTTATCGGTATATGTCTCAAATTTATAATCACTATTAAATAACAAATTTAAACGTCGTTTAGTATTTGCTATACCTATACCAGTTTCACCTTTATTGGTTTGTTCTGGCTTGTAGGTATTGGATAATTTAAATTCTAAATAATCTGTATGTAATACTTCAAAACTCATATTAACCCTTACCATGTCGGTGCCTTTTAAACCATGCTTAAAACAATTTTCAATAAATGTTAAAAATAATAAAGGAGGTACCTGCACGTCTTCAACCGAGCCTGAAATATCCATTTCACATTCTACGCGTTCATTAAACCGTAAACGTTCTACATCAATATAGGTATTTATATGGTTTATCTCTTCCAGTAAATCGGCTTTAGAACTGTTCACCTCGTATAAAATATATTGCATTAAATCAGATATTTTAATGACCATTTCGGGAGCACTATCCGATTTTTTTAAAGTAAGCGCATATAAATTGTTTAACGTATTGAAGAAAAAATGCGGCTGAATCTGGGTTCGTAAATATTTTAACTCCGTACTTAACTGCAGTTTTGCTAATTTTTCATTACGTCTTTTTTCTAAACTCCAATCAATAACCAGTTTTATCGCCGAAACAAAACCAATAACATACAACTCACCTAACACTACTGCTATAATATGATTAAGCTGCATAAACTCACCTGCTCCAGGGGCCTCTGGCCATATATCTTTGGTAACAAGCACGTAATTTAATCCGGTTCTTACCAAATAAACCGCGGCTAACATAGCAACTAAAGAAAGTACATAAGTAACATAGCGCCGTTTTAAGATAAGTTTTGGAATTAAATAGTAAATATTAATGTAAACAGCAATAATATGTATAGGAAACTCAACAAGATTAGATTTAATAGAATACACATAATCATTAAAATAACTTCCCCATCTTACCACATTGAAAATGAAATAAGTCAGCCAAAAAAGCACGTGATACTTAGGCGCAATGGTATTCTTAATCTTAAATTTTAACAAGGGTCTTGGTTTAAATAATCTTTAAAAAATTGTCAAAACAATTAAACTATTTGTAGCAATTTTAAGCATATAATATCTAATTAACAATTAATTCATGCATTGTTTATAATTAAAAATACACTTATCGATAATTTTTTGTCTTCTGTATGCAAAACTATGTAGTTTAGATATTTTTTTTCAGTAGTTACTTTTAATTAAATAACATTGATAAAAATAACAAGACTAAACAATTCAAATTATGAAGTATTATTTTAAAACGACACTCTTGTTTTCCTTCATATTCTTTAGCATGCAGCTATTTGCTCAAGAAAAGGAAATAAATGGAACCGTTACCTCTCAAGCAGATGGTATGCCAATAGCAGGATGTAATGTCATTATTTCAGGAACTACTACAGGTACATTAACCGATTTTGATGGTAAGTATTCGATTACTGCCAAAACTGGAGATGTATTAACGTTTTCATTTTTAGGAATGACAACTAAGCAAGTAACCGTTTCTGAAGGGACAACAATTGATGTCCAATTGGCAGAAGACAATGAGCAACTGGCCGAAGTTGTTGTAACTGCTTTAGGTATTAAAAAGGAGAAAAAAGCGCTTACTTATTCAGCGCAGGAAGTAGGTGGTGAAGAGCTTACTCGTGTAAAACAAACCAACCCTATTAATAGTTTATCGGGTAAGTCTGCCGGTATTACCATTGCACGAAGTTCATCGGGTTTAGGTGGTGCCACAAAAGTAGTTTTAAGAGGTAATGCCTCTACTACGTATAACGATCCCCTTTATGTTATTGATGGTATTCCTATGTTAAACTCAGGAAATGGTTCAAACGGAAACGAACCTGGTACTGATATTTTTGGTAGTCAAACCGGTAATCGCGACGGTGGAGACGCTATGTCGTTGATTAATCCAGATGACATTGAAAGTATGACCGTACTGAAAGGAGCTTCTGCATCGGCACTTTACGGTAGTCAAGGTGCGAACGGTGTTATTTTAATTACAACCAAAAAAGGAAAAGAAGGCGCATTAACAGTAAACTACAATACGAGTTTTACAGTAGATAATGTCATGTCGCTGCCAGAATTACAATCGGAGTACCAAAGTAATTCGGTTGGACAAGCTATTGCCGAAAACGGAAACGTTACAGACCCAAAATCTTGGGGAGCAAAAACTACAGGTTTAAGTAACGACGCCAAAGCTTTTTTTAACACTGGTTTTACTTCAATTAATGCTTTATCGCTAACTGCTGGAAATCAAAAAGCGCAAACCTACCTTTCGTATGCAAATACTATTGGCGAAGGTGTTATCCCGGAAAACCGTTTAACAAGAAACAATATTACTTTAAGAGAAACAGCTAAGTTTTTAAATGAAAAAATAGACGTTTCAGCAAGTGTGAACTTATCAGACCAACGCATTTGGAATAGACCTACTAACGGTTTATATGCAAACCCATTAACCGGACATTATTTAAATCCTGTAGGTATTGACAGAACTATTTACAAAGATAAATTTGAATACTTCAATACAACTTTAAACCAAATGGATCAGTATGCCACATCTTTCGATGAAAACATCCAACAAAACCCATATTGGTTAGCTTACAGAACTCCGAGTAAAGATATTGCTCAACGCGTATTACTTAACGCCTCTTTAAAATATCAAGTTACAGATAACTTCTCTTTACAGTCTAGAGCAAGTTTCGATAAGGCTTACTTTACCTATGACAAAAGACAATATGCAGGAACAGATCCTGTTAACTCTGGTGATAACGGACGATACATTCTAGAAAAAACTGAAAACAATCAACAATATGTTGATTTAATAGCAAATTATAATGCAGATTTAGGTGAAAATTTCTCTTTTACTGGTTTGTTAGGTACGAGTTTAACCAAATACACTATTGGAGATAAAACGTTCCTAGATTCTGGTCGTGATGGTGTAGGACTTAATTACCCTAACTATTTCAATATTTCTAACTTCGAGAATACCAATAACATCTACCAAGCGAGACAAAGAAGAGAATTACAATCTGTCTTTACTTCTTTAAACTTTGGTTATAAAAACATGCTATTTTTAGACTTAACAGCACGTAACGACTGGTCTTCAACTTTAGCATTTACAGATAATTATTCATTTTTCTACCCATCGGCTGGTTTAACCGCGGTTTTAAGTGATATTTTCGAGTTACCTCAAGCTATTTCTTTTGCTAAAGCTAGAGCCTCTTATGCCGAAGTTGGAACGGATATTCCTGCATATGCAACAAATCCTTTACGCTATATCGATGCAACGGGTTCTTTTATAAACAAACCTTCAACCGGACCAAAAGAAGGTGAAACACTAAAACCTCAGCTTCAACAATCGGTTGAATTTGGTACAGAATGGCGTTTCTTTGGAAACCGTTTAGGCTTAGATTTTACCTATTATGACACTAAAACCACGAACCAAATTTTTTACATTCAAGCAGAACCAAATCCATACGGCTACGCACTGAATATTGTAAATGCAGGTGAAATATCAAATAAAGGTTTCGAAATTGTTCTTAATGGAAAACCATTAAATAATGATAATTTAAAATGGGATACAGCCTTTAACTTTGCTCAAAACGACAATAAAGTTGTTTCTGTTCACCCCGATTTACAAGACGGAGATGCTATTATTACAGCGAGAGGTGTTAACGGTTATGAATATTCTTTAATTGAAGGCGAAGACTTTGGAAGTATCAAAGCTCGTTCGTTAGTAAGAGATGAAAACGGCACCCCAGTAATAAATGATTCAGGCACTTTATTATCGACAGGTTTTGAAACTGTAGCACACGCACAACCAGATTTCACTTTAGGTTGGAACAACAATTTTACGATAGGAAACTTCAACTTTAATTTCCTTATCGACGGAAAATTTGGAGGTGATGTAATGAGTGTTACCGAAGCTGTAAATGATTATTACGGAGTTTCTCAGGCTACGGCAAATGCAAGAAATATAAACGGCGGAATGATAGACGTTGTTAACGAATCTGGAACGGCTTCTCAAATTACTGCTCAGGAATATTACAATGCCGTTGGCGGAAGAGCTGGTATGTTAGGGGAGTATGTTTACGATGCAACAAACGTAAGCTTAAGAGAACTTTCACTTGGTTACAAACTGGTTTTAACCGAAGAAGCATTCGTGGACAACATTAATTTCTCTTTAATAGCAAACAACTTGTTTTTCTTCTATAAAGATGCTCCTTTCGACCCCAATATTGCAGCGAGTACCGGTTTAGGTTTACAAGGTGTAGATATTTATAACCAACCTTCAACAAGAAGTGTAGGGTTAAACATTAACATAAATTTCTAAGACAAATGAAACATATATTAAAATATACTCTGGCTTCGGTTATAGCCATAAATTTAACAAATTGTACAGACCGCTTTGAAGATATAAACAGAGATGATTTCGGTTATAGTTATGACGAGTTAACCCAGCAAAACAATCATATAGGATCAAGTTTTGGTCCCATGTTCTCAAATGTTATACGTGTTCAGCCTGCCTGGAATTACCAATTACAACAAAACCTGAATGCCGATGTATTTTCAGGTTATATGACCGCTCCAACGCCATTTGCAGGAAACATAAACAATCAAACTTATGCTTTGGTTAATGGCTGGAATGGTTTTATTTGGGCCGATGCCTACGATTCTCAAAACGGAAATGGTGTCATGCCTTATGCTAAAGACATTGTAGACGCGGTAGAATTATCAGGTGATCCTTCAGGCGAAAAATTTGTTTTCTTGGGTAATATTATAAAAGTCATGGCCATGCACCGAGTGTCGGATGTATTCGGACCAATACGATATTCAAAATTCAACGATTTTGAAACCACAGGACAATACGATTCTCAGGAAACAGCTTATAAAGCGTTCTTTACCGATTTAGGAGAAGCAATCGACGGACTTGAAGCCTACCATGGTGATGCCCAATTTATTCCATTCGATCAATCGTCTTTTGGAGGTGATATTGCTAAATGGCGCATGTTTGCCAATTCACTACGTTTACGTTTAGCTATTCGAGTATCAAAAGTTGATGCCGCTCTGGCTAAAACAGAAGGTGAAAAAGCGCTTTCAAGTAATGCCGGTTTAATGGAAACTGAAAATATGTTAGTTGATATGGGCGGATTCGTTCACCCCATTTACACCATTAGTAACGTTTGGGGTGATATTTGTATGAGTGCCGAAATGGAATCCATTTTAAAAGGTTTTAATGATGGTAGAATTGACAAATTCTTCAATGCCCCAGCCGATGCTGCATTAGGAGATTATAAAGGCGTTCGTCAAGGTATTGAAATAGAAGCCAAATCTCAATATGGTAGTCACTCAACTATTGGACAGGCGGTTGAAGGTAGCAGTAAAATTTGGATGACTGCAGCCGAAGTATATTTTTTGAAAGCAGAAGCAGCCCTACGTGGATGGGCAGGCGCCGGCGATGCAAAAACAAATTACGAAATGGGCGTTAAAGCTTCATTCGATCAGTTTGGAGTTGGAGGTGTAGACACCTATTTAACAGATAACACAAGTACTCCAGCGAACTTTGTTGATGCTTTAAATTCTGATAACGACTATGCCTACCCAAGTGATGTAACCATTGCTTTTAATGACGCAGGTACCAACGAAGAAAAGTTGGAGCAAATTATAACACAAAAGTGGATTGCTATGTTCCCTGATGGTCAGGAAGCCTGGAGTGAATTTAGACGCACAGGATATCCAAAAGTATTTCCTGTAGTTATTAATAACAGTGGTGGTACGATTGATACCGATATTCAAATTCGTAGAATCAACTTTGTTGATGTTGAAAAAAACACCAACGGCGCAAATGTTGAAGCCGCAGTTGGCATGCTTAAAGGTCCAGATAATGGAGGAACGAGACTATGGTGGGATACTGGTAATGCTAATTTCTAAAAGTACAAACTCATAATGTTTTTGGTTTAGTTTAGGTTAGAGTTATAATTGGATTAGCTCTTAACAAGCAAGCAGAACCTAGGTTCTGCTTGCTTTTAAAAACAAATGGCAATGAAATTAGACGTAACGGAATTAAAAAGTATTGCTTACAAAGAGGCTGGAAAGTTTGAAGATACGCGGTTTGAAAAAATTCACAATGTGATATTCGAGTCTTCAAATAAAGCTTCTAATGTTGTAGCCCATGAAATAGCAGCACTTATAAGAAAAAAACAAACACAAGGTTTACCATGTGTTTTAGGTTTAGCAACAGGGTCTTCACCTATAAAAGTATATGAAGAGCTGGTAAGAATGCACAAAGAAGAAGGCTTAAGCTTTTCGAATGTTGTAACCTTCAATCTGGATGAATATTATCCTATGGATAAAAATAACATCCAGAGTTACTACTACTTCATGCATGTTCACTTGTTTAACCATGTAGACATACTTTCAGAAAACATTCATATTCCCAACGGGAAAATTCCTGTAGATGAACTGTATCAATTCTGCATAGATTACGAAATGAAAATTAAATCCTATGGCGGATTAGATTTTCAACTTTTAGGAATAGGACGGACGGGACATATTGGTTTTAATGAACCAGGTTCGCACCTAAACTCTGCAACACGTAGCATCACTTTAGATTATATCACCCGTGCTGATGCCGCCAGTTCTTTTTTAAGCTTAGATAATGTGCCGAGAAAAGCCATTACTATGGGAATAGGCACAATAAAAAGTGCCAAACGCATTGTACTATTGGCCTGGGGAAATAATAAAGCCCAAATTATTAAACAAGCTATTGAAGGCAAAATAACTTCAAACATACCGGCCACCTATTTACAAGAACATGATAACACAACATTTGTGTTAGATTATGAAGCATCAACAGAATTAACGCGTGTTAAAACGCCTTGGTTGGTTACCTCATGCTTATGGACGGATTCATTAAAACTAAAGGCCGTTGTTTGGCTTAGTGAACTCCTTAATAAACCTATTTTAAAATTAACCGATAAAGATTATAACAACAACGGGATGTCGGGGCTCCTAACCGAAGAAGGCACAGCATACCATTTAAATATAAAAATGTTTAATCAATTGCAGCAAACTATAACGGGTTGGCCTGGCGGAAAACCAAATGCCGATGACACTTATCGTCCTGAGCGTGCCACACCTCAAAAAAAACGTGTGATTATTTTTAGCCCACATCCGGATGACGATGTCATTTCCATGGGAGGTACGTTCGATCGTCTTGTAGAACAAGGACACGATGTACATGTTGCTTATCAAACTTCGGGTAACATAGCTGTATCTGATGAAGAAACCATAAAATTTGCAGAAATAGCCAGTCTTTATGAACCGAACCCTGAAATAAATAAAATTATATCCAATATAAAATCGAAGAAGGAAAGCGACATCGATTGTTTGGAAGTACGAAACCTAAAAGGGAAAATACGCCGAAGTGAATCACTTGGAGCCACACGATATTTAGGATTAAAAGATAAAAATGTTCACTTTTTAGATCTTCCGTTTTATGAAACCGGCACCATTAAAAAAGGGAACTTAACTGAAGTTGATGTTAATATAATGTGCGAGCTTATCGCATCGATAAAGCCGCATCAAATTTACGCCGCTGGCGATTTAGCCGACCCACATGGCACTCACAGAGTATGCTTAAACGCCTTATTTATGGCCTTAGAAAAACTAAAATACGAATCGTATATGAGCGATTGCTGGGTATGGTTATACCGTGGCGCTTGGCACGAATGGGAATCTTACGAAATAGATATGGCGATACCCATGAGCCCCGATCAGGTTCTTAAAAAAAGACATGCCATTTTTTATCATCAATCGCAAAAAGATGGCGTGATGTTTCAGGGTGACGATTCCAGAGAATTTTGGGTGCGCGCTGAAGACCGTAACCGACTTACTGCTAAAAAATACAATGATTTAGGCTTAGCTGAATATGCTGCCATAGAAGCCTTTAAACGATACCATTTCTAATTATCACCATGAATAAATTAATCACTATACTGTGCTTAGTAACGTTAAATGTCTTTGCACAAGCATCCTTAATGGAAACGCATCATTTAATGCCTTGGCCAAAATCAATTCAAAGCAATAATCAGCGTTTTGTTATAGACGAAAATCTAACAGTATCCATTAAAGGAAACAATCCCTATCGGGTTAACCATGCCGTTACTTCATTTTTAAGACGGCTTTCAAATCGAAGTGGTATCTTTTTAAATGAAGGCTTTGCTCAGCCTGCCAATAATAAAAAACAAGCTTCCATTCAAATAAAATATAATAACATTGCTAAGTTGATTATTCAAGACGATGAGTCTTACCAATTAGATGTAAACACGAATCAGGTAAGCCTTGTTGCTAATACAGATGTTGGGGCTATTAGAGGCTTAGAAACGCTTCTTCAATTATTAACAAATAATGAAAGTGAATACTATATTCCTGGTGTTTCTATCTCCGATGCCCCACGATTTGTATGGCGCGGTCTTATGATTGACGTATCGAGACATTTTCAACCTGTAAACGTTATAAAACGAAACTTGGATGCAATGGCGTCTGTTAAAATGAATGTATTTCACTGGCATTTAACCGATGACCAGGGTTTTAGAATCGAATCTAAAACATACCCTAAATTGCACGAATTAGCCTCAGATGGTCTTTACTATACGCAGGAACAAATTAACGATATTGTAAATTATGCATCCTTACTAGGTATTCGTGTTATTCCCGAATTAGATGTACCAGGGCACGCATCGGCTATTCTCACTGCCTATCCGGAACTAGGCAGCAAACAGGATGCCACTTATAACATAGAACGTTATTCGGGTGTTTTTGATCCCACTTTAGATCCTACCAATGAAGCTACATATGTGTTTTTAGACAACCTATTTACTGAAATCGCCCCTCTTTTTCCTGATAACTATTTTCATATTGGTGGAGATGAAAATGAAGGTAAGCACTGGAATTCAAGCGAGCATATTCAAAAATTCAAAGCCGAACATCAATTAGCAACGAACCACGATTTGCAAACCTATTTCAATATTCGATTAGAGAAAATATTAAATAAACTAGACAAAAAACTCCTGGGATGGGATGAAATTATGACCCCCGATATGCCTAAAACAGCCATTATTCATTCATGGCGGGGAGAACATGAAGGTTTACCAAAAGGAGGTACGCTTATTGAGGCCGCAAAAAAAGGTTATAATACAATTTTATCGAACGGGTTTTACATCGACCGCATGGAATCGGTAGTGAAACATTACCAGACAGAACCTATTGGCGATATCCAATTAACCTCTGAGGAACGTTCGCGCATATTGGGCGGCGAGGCTACTATGTGGAGCGAATTAGTAACCCCACTTACAATAGATTCCAGAATATGGCCTCGTACCGCAGCTATTGCAGAACGACTATGGTCTGAGAAAGATATTAATGAGGTAGACCTAATGTTACTTCGTTTGGAAACTATTAATTACAGACTTGAAGAATCAGGCATTACTCATATAAGAAATAAAACTGTTATTTTAAGAAACTTGAGTAATAATCAAGACATATCATCTATAGAAACGCTTTCTAATGTCTGTGAACCTCTAAAAATATATTCAAGAAATGAAGGTGGAACCGAATATAAAACCTTCTCCCCTTTTACCTTATTTGCCGACGCTTGTAATGTTGATGCTAAAGATGCTATTCCATTTAAAAAAGCCGTAAACAATTTCGTAAAAAACTCAAGTAAAGAAAACACCTTAACGGTTATTGAATTCCTTAATAAATGGGTAAATAACCATAAATCATTTCAAAATATAAATAAAAACCCTAAACTTAAACCATTAGAACCATTATCATATAATTTGGCTGAAGCATCAAAAACCTTAATCAAATTAATTAATAAAGAACAGGTTATCAAAACCGAACGCACTGCATTTAATCAGCAAATAGATATTTTAAGTCAACCTTTTGCCGATACAGAATTGGTTATCCTAAGGGATTTAGAAAAGTTATTCGAAGTTTTAAAATAATTTACCGCTTTCAATAATTGTAAAGCCTGTACGCTTATAACTAACTTTTGTACCGTTAGCACAAAATATATATCTGCCCTTGGACTTTTGTTCGGCGGCAGATATTAATATAACCTCATGAGCTAAACAATTGTAATCTTTGGCTACTTTAGCTTTTATATCATCTATAGTTGCCCTACCCTTTTTTAACTGCGCCTGAATTTTACGATTAAGTGAAGGCTCTTCAAAATGATCGCCCAGCTTGCAAGCGTCATCTATATTTGATATAGCTTTAGAAATATCTTTTTTTGATGAATCCTTTACTTCCGCATCAATATATTCCCAAGTATAATCGGCTTTTAATAATACACGACGCCCATCGTCGGTTTTTACAATATAATTGTTTTGAGAAAACGCTGTAAATGACAAAAAGACTGTAAAAAGGCATATAATAGATTTCATTCTTTAATATTGGTTTTAGTTAAACTCAAAAATAGGTAATTAAAACCAAAAATAATCTGTTGTATATATTTTGAAAATTAAAAGTATAGAAGCAAAAAGGACTTATTTTATACCTAACAGGCGGTTAAAAGCTTTTATTTCGCATTGATAAAATTGCTTCCATTTTTGCTTAATTGATTTCATAAAGTTTCGCATGTGTTAATAAATTTTATGTTTAACTGTTAGACATCAAACCACTTAAAATGTTACAACTTCCTTTTAAAAAAAGCTCAACCATTATAAAAGTTCTGAACATTTCAGAATTAATATTATACAACATATTGTAACAAATCCCCCTATTATCCTACAAATAATTAGAGCGATAAAAATTATCACTTCAAAATTCTAGAATGGTTTATAGTCTCATATTTACTCGAGAATAAAAACCCTCCTAAAAGCATTTATTCCTAAAACATATATGCTAAATACTGTATAATTACATGTTATCTAGCGATGTAAGATTTCAAGGGTGCTATGCACAGTTTTTACTTTCAAAGAAAGTAGTATAAAACTCAAAAAAGGTTTTATATTGAACTCAAAATTTAAAATTATGGTAGAGTGGTTTTCTAACTTAGAAATCTTTCCCAGAATCTACTGGGGAATTGCCCTTATTGCTTCCTGTGTATTTATTATCATGATAATATTAACATTTATTGGAGGTGATTCTGATGGTCTTGAACTTGAAACAGATGCCGAAATAGAAACCGATACTGGCATTGGGTTTCAATTTATAACCTTTAAAAATTTAGTCGGATTTTTTACCATTTTTGGATGGAGCGGCATTGCATGCCTTGACTCTGGACTGTCTAAGCCTGTAACTGTAGTCATTTCTATAATCATGGGATTATTAATGATGACTATTATGGCGGCCATGTTTTTTTATATGCGAAAGCTAAACCATAGTGGCACACTTAATTTTAAAAACGCAATTGGTGGTGTTGGCGAAGTATACCTTACTATTGGTGCCAACCGCTCGTCAATTGGGAAAGCACATGTTAGAATTCAAGGTGCTTTAAGAGAACTTGAAGCCCTGACCGATTCGCCAACCAATCTTAAGTCGGGTACCGTTATAAAAGTAAAAGACGTGACACCAAATGGTATTTTAATTGTAGAACAACTTAACAACTAATTTAATGATTTCACTTATTACACAAGAAGCCTTCGGCTTCGGACTTCCAATGGCTGTTATTGCAGCTATCATGTTCATTTTTGTATTTTTTATTGTACTCATTCGCCGATACAAACGCTGTCCTTCCGATCGAATTTTAGTGGTTTATGGTAAAGTAGCTGGAGGCCAGTCGGCCAAATGTATTCATGGGGGTGCAGCCTTTATTTTTCCAGTAATTCAAGACTACGAATTTCTCGATTTAACACCCATTTCTATTGAAGTAAATTTGGTTAACGCCCTTTCTAAACAAAACATTCGTGTTAATGTACCATCGCGTTTTACTATTGGGGTTTCTACCGAACCAGGTATTATGCAAAATGCTGCCGAACGTTTATTAGGTTTGTCTATGAACGATGTTCAAGAACTGGCTAAAGAAATTATATTTGGCCAATTGCGCTTGGTGGTAGCATCCATGGATATTGAAGAAATTAATTCAGATAGGGACAAATTCTTAACTAACATTTCGCAAAGTGTCGAGTCTGAGCTAAAAAAAGTAGGTTTAAAACTCATTAACGTAAACATTACCGATATTGTAGACGAATCGGGCTATATCGAAGCCTTAGGTAAAGAAGCTGCTGCCCACGCCATTAACGCTGCCCGTAAATCGGTTGCTGAGAAAAACAGAGATGGTTCTATTGGAGAAGCTAATGCTGTTCAAGATCAAAGAACTCAGGTTGCTGCCGCAAATGCGCAAGCGGTTGAAGGTGAAAATACTGCTAAAATCGCCGTTGCTAATTCCGATTCCTTGCGTCGGCAAAGAGAGGCAGAAGCAGAACGCGTGGCCATTGCTTCTGAAAAAGTACAAAGTGCAAAAGCTTTAGAGGAAGCTTACGCCGCCGAAAAAGAAGCCGAAACGGCTAGAGCTGAACGTGAACGCTCGTCACAAATGGCCGATGTAATTGTTCCTGCAGAAATTGATAAAAAGAAAGTAGAAATTGATGCTGAAGCCGAAGCCGAACGTATTAGAAGGCGTGCTAAAGGGGAAGCCGATGCTATTTTATTTAAGGCACAAGCCGAAGCTCAAGGAATTTACGAAGTACTAACCAAACAAGCTGCAGGTCTTGATGAAATTGTAAAAGCCGCAGGTAACAACTCTAGAGATGCCGTATTATTACTAGTTGCCGACAAACTTCCTGAGTTAGTAAAACTACAGTCTGAAGCCATTAAAAACATTAAAATCGACAAAGTTACTGTTTGGGATAACGGGAATGATAAAGATGGGAAATCATCTACTGCAAACTTCCTTTCAGGCATGTATAAATCGGTGCCACCTTTACAGGAAATGTTTAATATGGCGGGAATGCAATTACCAGAATATTTAAAGGGTAAAGACGTTGAAAATGAAATTGGTTCTGATTTAAAAGATACACCTAACGATAAAGTATAATAATTTTAAATGAATAAAACAACGCTTAAACATTTAAGAAAAGCCTCTCCAATGAAATTACTTTTTGGAGGGCTTCTTTTTATTTTAGGCCTTTATGGTGCCATTTTTAATAATTTTTTTAATTTAATTTTATCTGGGATAGGTGTATTTCTATTACTTAGAGAAGGTTCTGAAATTGATTTAGCCTCCAAAAAATATAGAGAAATTTATTCGGTATTTGGTATCAGCTTTGGTAAGTGGAAAACTTTACCAAACCTTGATTATGTTTCGGTTTTTAAAACCAACGAAAAGAAACGCGTGCAAGGCATGGGCGCATCAGCAAATTTTTCTAACTCTATTTATATTTTAAATTTATTTTATAACAGAAATAAAAAGATTGAAGCCTATAGAACGGAAGATTCTGACGACGCTTTTGAAAACGCTAAATATTTATCTCAAGTATTGCGCATTGATGTTTTATATGCTACTGAACGCGAAACTAAATGGTTATAAATTTCAATACTGAAACGCGCCATATAGGAAAGTTTAGGCCAGTTTAGATGTTATAATCCAATGGTAAGCCATATACAGTTTTTCAACCACAGCTTTAATTTCCTCTTCATTTAAACTTCCAAACCCAAAACGAATGGCGCAGGTGTTTTTATCTTGATATAAAATAGTTTTAGGTATAAATAAATCCTGTTTTTCAGCTTCACGCGTTAACGTAACTAATGAAATTTTTGGCTCAAACTGAACCCATATTGCCAATCCTCCAGACGGGATTTCAAACTGAATGACAGATCCAAAATAATCTTTTAAATACTTACATAATGTATCACGACGCGACTTATAATTAACAATATTTTTTTTAATCAGGCGATGTATTTCTCCTTCATAAATAAGCTCTGCCAGCATTTGCTCCTGAATTAAATCGCCTTGTTTATCTAATAATTGTAGATAATTTTTGGCTTCATGAATTAAATTCTCTGGGGCAACAACAAACCCGGTCTGAAAACTTGGAAACAGCGATTGGCCCAACTTCCCCAGATAAATAACCATCCCATTGGCATCGGAACTCGCCATAGGCAACATAGCTGAACCTTCGTATTGAAAATCGTAATCGTAATCATCTTCAATAATCGCGAATCCATATGTTTTTGCAAGTTGTAACAACTCCAAACGCCGCTCTGCACTTAAAGTTATTGTCGTTGGATAATCCCGCTGCGAGCAAATATATACACATCTAACCATGCCTTTTGCGAAATGTGTTTTTATATAATCAACATCTAAACCATCTTTATCTATCGGAACCGTTTTTATCGTAGCACCCACCTGCTGAAAAATCATGTTAGATTCGTAATTACTCAATTGCCCTACTAGCACCACGTCTTTAGGTTTTATAAGTAATTGCGAAACGATGTAAAGACTCATTTCGGTACTACGTGTATTAATTATACTTGACGGCTTAATACGAAAACCTCTGGTTGCATTTAAATAATTTGTTAATTGCTGTTCAAAAATGGAAGGTATTCCCTCCCCTGTTCTATTCCATTTTGTGATTAAAGACTTTCGTTTCATAGCTGCACTGTACCACCTTGAAAATTGATGCATGGGATGCAATCTCAAATCGGGATTTCCGTCATTTATGGTATAAGTGGCGTTTGTAATTTGTGCAGTAGACGCTAAATGTAAAGACGCTTGAAATGCAAAACCTGTAGTTTTCGAATAGGTATAAGCCGCATCTAATGGTTGTGCCTGAGCGGTTAACTTGACCGTTTTTTGTTCGGGAACCAAAACAAATGTTCCTTTATTCGGTAAAATTTCGACCCAGCCCTGCGAAGCCAACTCGTCGTAAATGGCAACTGCTGTATTCCTATGAATACTAAGAAATGTACTTAATCTGCGGGTTCCAGGCAAAATTGCGCCTTTAACCAAATAGCCTCTTTGAATTAAATTTATTATTTGTTCGGCTACCTGCAAGTATACCGGTTTAGCATCCGATTTATCGAATGTTATCAAATTTTGAAAAAGACTTTCAACCGGACTAGCAACTGATTTCAAACTGGACTATTTTAATAGTCCGCTAAGTTACGAATTTTGCACTGTTTTATAATTTAAACTTAATCATGAAAAACAAATTAACCCTATCTTTATTCGTCATACTTTTTTGCCTATTGGTACAAGCACAAAATGAACCTATTAAGATAGATTCACTACAGGAGATAACAATTACATCTACACGAATAGATTTACCTTTTAAAGAAAACTCAAGAACTATAAACATTATTACTTCAGAAGACATTAAAAATAGTGCCGCTACTAATGTAGCCGACCTTTTACAACAAGTTGCAGGAGTCGATATTAGAAAACGCGGTACAGGAGGAAGCCAGGCCGATTTATACATTCGCGGTGGTAGTTTCGACCAAACCTTGCTTCTTATTGATGGCATAAAAATGGATGACGCCCAAACTGGTCATCACACCATGAATGCCGCTTTACCCATAGAGGTTATTGAACGTATTGAAATTATAAAGGGCCCTGCCGCAAGAGCATTTGGGCAAAACGCCTTTGCCGGAGCGATTAACATTGTAACTAAAAACCAACTAAACAATAGTGTATCGGCAAATCTTGAGGCAGGCTCATTTAACCAATTAAACGGATCGGTAACTGTTGGATCTGACCTAGAAAACTCAACGCATATTGCGCATATGGGTAAATTATCGTCTGATGGATACAGAATAAATTCTGATTACGATAATTCTAATTATTTTCTAAAAAGCATATTTAATAAAAATGCTCAACCCGTTGAAATGATTGCTACTTTCTTCGAAAGAAAATTTGGCGCAGAAAACTTCTATACGAGCAATGCAACATTTCATGAATACGAAGAAACTCAAAACAGTTTAATCGGGGTTTCAACTGCTTTTAAAGCCAAAAATCTGAAAATTAAACCTAGATTATACTGGAAACGTAATCAGGACATGTTCTTACTAAGACGCAACGAACCTAGCTTTTATAGAAACTTACACATTAGTAACAAAGTGGGAGCTGAAGTAAACACCTCATATACATCTAATATCGGAGTTACTGGTTTAGGTGTGGATATTTCACAAATTTATTTAACAAGTAACACTTTAGGAGACCGCGACCGTTTCATGGCTACTGCATTTTTAGAACACCGTTTTAAAATATTTAATGACAACTTGGATATCACCCCAGGTGTTGCGGTAACGTATTTTTCCGATTTTAAATTTCATGCCTTTCCTGGAATCGATTTAGGATATAAAATTTCAGAAAACTTCAGGGCTTACGGTAATTTTGGATACACTTACCGCGTGCCAACCTATACCGATTTGTATTACAGCGACCCAGCTTCTATTGGTAATGAAGACCTTCAACCTGAAGAAGCGCTTTCTGGAGAAGTTGGTGGTAAATTTTTCTCTTCTAGATTTAATGCATCGTTCGCCTTGTTTTATAAAGACGCTGAAAATTTAATCGATTATGTTAAAGCAAATGAAGACGACCCTTTTATGGCTCAAAACATAAGAGATTCAAAAACCAAAGGTTTCGAAGTAAATACCTCTTATCATTTCACCATTAATAACTTAAAGCAAAATTTATCGGTTGGCTACACGTTTATGGAAGACGAAATTCAAGACATCAATCTTAATTTTTCAAGATATTCAATCAACTCACTTAAACACCATTTCACATCTCGTTTAAGCACGCGTATTACAAAAACCATAAACTTCAATGTAATTTATAAATATGCTGAACGCACCCAAGGTTTAAGTTATAATGTATTGGATGCCTCGGCAATTTTCAAGGTTAATCAAATGGAGTTAAGCATAACTGCAAACAATATTTTCGATGCTGATTATATCGAAACAGGCATTGTTCCAATGCCTCCAAGCAATGTTCTTTTTGGATTACGCTACAATTTTAAGTAAAACTCGATGGCAGCGGCTAGACATAACTGGACAAAAGAAGAGATTTTAGAAATCTACAACAAGCCATTGATGGAGCTACTTTATGATGCGGCTACCATACATCGTTTGCATCATGAACCCAACACCGTTCAGGTAAGTACCTTACTTTCTATTAAAACGGGAGGTTGCCCAGAAGATTGTGGATATTGTCCTCAGGCCGCACGTTATCATACCCATATTAAAGGTAACGATTTAATGTCCGTTACGCAGGTAAAAGCTCAAGCTTTACGTGCCAAAGCGTCCGGTAGCTCCCGTGTTTGCATGGGAGCCGCTTGGCGTAATGTTAAAGACGGTAAAGAATTCGATCAGGTATTGGAAATGGTACGCACCATTAACAAACTCGATATGGAAGTCTGCTGTACCCTTGGCATGATCACTGAAAATCAGGCCAAACGATTGGCGGAAGCTGGGTTATATGCCTATAATCATAATTTAGACACCTCTGAAGACTATTATAAAGAAGTGATTTCTACCAGAGGTTTTAATGACCGCCTTGAAACTATTGGTAATGTTCGAAAATCCAATATTACCGTTTGTAGTGGTGGTATTATTGGTATGGGCGAAAAAGTAAATGATCGTGCTGGAATGCTGGTAGCATTATCAACTCTAAACCCTCAACCAGAATCTGTACCAATTAATGCCTTAGTTGCCGTTGAAGGTACACCACTGGAAGACCAACAAACCGTTTCTATTTGGGAAATGGTTCGTATGGTGGCCACCACGCGTATTGTCATGCCAGAAACCCAAGTGCGTTTAAGTGCCGGACGAACTCAAATGACACCAGAGGGCCAGGCCATGTGCTTTTTTGCAGGAGCGAATTCCATTTTTGCTGGCGACAAGCTTTTAACGACTCCTAACCCCGATGTCAATGATGACCTGGAGCTATTTAAATTACTCGGACTAAAGGCGCAAAAGCCCTTTATAAAAAAAATGCAACCACAAACCGTAGAGGCTAAAGATTCTAACTACCAGAGCTTAGGAGAAAAACCCAAATGGAGTCGTCCTGAACATACTATTCCAAGAAACGAAGCTGTAAAATCCAAAAGGAAATCATAATTCACTTTCAAGACCTTGTTAGTACCGTCTATTTTACTAACTAAAGGTTTAAAAACCACTATCCAAAAACCGAATCCTAATGCTCTCAAGTTACAGATTGTAGAATAGAACGGAAACTAACATTCCCTATTTTACAATTAATAACGTTTTGTTAACTTTGCTCACTAAATCTTTTTAACTTGTCGTTAAACTTACAAGACATTCCTCGAGTAAAAACAATTACGAAAGAGGATTTTATAAAACATTATTTTATTCCGCAAAAACCTGTGGTTATAGAACGTTTTATAGACGATTGGCCTGCTTACAGTAAATGGAATTTAGACTATATGAAAGCTATAGCTGGCGATATTACGATTCCGCTATACGATGACAGACCAGTAGATTATAAAGACGGTTTTAACGAGCCTCATGCCCAAATGAAATTGGGTGAATACATCGATTTGTTAAAGCGCGAACCCACCAAATACCGTATTTTTCTTTGGAATGCGATTAAGGAAATTCCTCAATTACAAAAAGATTTTAAGTTTCCCGATTTTGGTTTACGTCTTATGAAAGGGATTCCTATGTTATTTTTTGGAGGAATGAATTCGCATACCTTTATGCATTACGATATTGATTTAGCTAATATTTTTCATTTTCATTTTGAAGGGAAAAAACAAATTATTCTTTTCGACCAGAAACAAAATGAATATTTATATAAAATTCCATACTCATTAATTACTCGAGAAGATATCGATTTTAATAATCCTGATTTTAAAAAATGGCCCATGCTTGAAAAAGCAAAAGGTTTTCACACCGAACTAAATCATGGTGAAGTTTTATATATGCCAGAGGGTTACTGGCATTATATGCGGTACATAACACCAGGATTTTCAATGAGTCTTCGTGCCATTGCTAGAAATCCAAAAAACTTCAGTAAGGCTATTTATAACATTGTTATTATGAGAAATTTCGATAATGTTATGCGTCGTGTTAGAGGTCAAAAATGGATAAACTGGAAAAATAACCAAGCTATAGTTAAAACACATAAAGGTTTGTAAAAAAATACTGTATTTTAAAATCTTAATAATATATTTGTTCCATATAATTATCTATATTCAAATTATGAAAAAATTAATTTTATTAGTTTCTATTTTAAGTATCTCATTGGCTCATTCTCAAGCCTATGTTGGAGTTAACGACAATAAATTTCAAGTGGGTGTGAATTTACAAGATAATGCCACAGGAATTAATTTAACTTACGATTACGGTTTAGGTGATAATATTTCGGTGGGTATTTCTTCTACTTATGCCTTAGGTGTTAACGAAGATATTGATGCGAGTTTTGGTGACCGTTTCGACCTAAAAGGTCGTTTTAATGCTAATCTAGGAAATGTTATTAATGTTGATGAAAATTTCGATTTGTACCCTGGATTAAACTTAAGTCTTAAAAATTTTGGAGGACATTTGGGTGCACGCTACTTTTTTACACCCGGTTTTGGGGTGTACACAGAATTAAATGCGCCACTTGCTAAATATAAAACGGAAGATTTAACACCAGCAGAAGAATTACACAACCAATTTACAATAAGTTTTGGTGCTTCATTTAGCTTGTAAAAGTATGAATAAAGAAAGGTCTAAAAAGTCTTTAAAAGCGACATAATCAATTAATTCACGTGTTCTGAATTTATTTTAGTATTTCAGAATCTCATCCTACTGATTTTCAATCTTAATGAGAACATGAATCATGTGGAGTTTGACAAAACGATTCTTTTTAGACCTCTTTTTTATTTAATAAGCTCATTGGCCTTATCATAAACCAAATAGGATTCCCATCCTCGATAAAGAAAATAATCGGCAAATTTCTTTTTCTTTTTATAAAGATTTGATTCTCTTATACTATCCGCCTTTTTCCGTGTTATAATATCAAATGAAGCGAGATAATCCTCATCGCTTATTTCTTTTAATGCTTCTTGAATAATATGCTTACTAATATCCTTTTTTTTAAGTTCGAAAGCAATTCTGTTTTTTCCCCAATGCTTTATTTTAAATTTCCCACTTACAAACTGCTTTGCAAAACGGGTTTCATTTAAAAAGTTATGCTCAATTAAATGCACAATAATAACATCGATGGCTTCAGGGATCATACCCATTTGAGATAATTTTTCAAATATTTCTTTATGACAACGTTCCTGATAGGCACAATACTGCTCTAACTTACGTTTAGCCTCCTCAAGTGTATATGATTTTTTAGTTTGTTGCATATGGCTAAAATACGTATTCTACCAAAATTATAACCTTAACTAAATACTTGGTTTAGTATTTCAAGTGATTTTGGTTTTCTAAAACTATCGAGGTGCAATTCATAATATTGTAATAACATATTAAGAAATGACTGGCGTTGTCTGGAACTTATTTTTACCGTAGGCAATTCATCGAACGATAAACCTAAAAATAACTTTAATAGTTTTAAATCATCACCTGAAACCGAATGTTTACCATATTCTTTTAAGTCGAACATACCATCTACTAAATTAAAATATGGAAAATCAATGCTCGCTGTATCTGGATAAAATCCTAAGTATTTCGTTAAATTCAGAAGAAATAATAAATGGAAATTCGCAAAATCGGTTTGTTCATCTAACCATAATAGCGCGGTTTCAATATAACTGTATAATGCTTGATTTTGCTCTTCTTCCCGCAATGCTGAAAATAAAACTTCAGACAAAAACATAACTATGGCACTCTTTAAAACATGTGTATGTAAGGCGTGATATACATTAATGGGTTTTGACTCCTTTACAATATGTAACGACCTATTACTTTTATAATTTACGACTAATTGTAATTGCGATAACAATTGAAAATAAGCCACTTTATTACTCGACTTTTTACTTTTTAATACGCCTTTTAGTAAAAAACCGATAACCCCCTGTTGTTGGGTATAACAGGTTACTATTAAATCGTTGTCCTTATATTTTATTTTAGAAAGAACAATGGCATTTGTTGTTAAAAGCATTACCTAACGACCATTATTTTTAAAACTTTGGTTTCGTACGTATCCAAGTCGGACAGCATAACCAAATAGACCCCCGATGCTACAATGTTATTTGCCAGATTTTTTCCATTCCAATAGGCTGTTCCTCCATCGATCTCCAAATTATACCCCCCATACCGTTGATTAGTTCTGGATTGCCCTTCGGCAACTAAATTACCCTCAATATCGGTTATCTTAATATTTACATTTTCCGATATGTCTTTTATTTTCACCTTATCCTCCACAATATTAAAATTAGGTCGAACCGGATTAGGATAAGCATATGCTTTTTCTAAGGTTGTAAATGGACTGGAGCTTCCTGATAAAAAAGAAACCAAACCACGAGATGTTGCTATATAAACCACACCATTTACTTCATCAATAGAGATATCTTGAATAACGTTAGATGGTAATGGCGAATTTTCGGTTGTAAAATGATAAATGGTTTTTTGACCATCTGCTGAAAAATAAAATATTCCAGAATCTGATGTTCCTATCCATTTATTATTAGAACCGTCAACTTTTATATCGGTAATATATTGTTGAAATAATAATTCCTTCGCTATACCACCTTCTTCTATAATAATTTCGTTCACCTGAATATTGTCGTTTTCAAAAATATCGGAGGTATTGTACAACACGCGTAAACCACGATATGTCCCTATCCATAATTGATTTCTCTTATCCATGGCAATCGCTGTAGAGAAAGTAAAAGGCATATTTTGCTCCTCACTATAAATTGCTTTCATTTTTGGGTTTCCTCCATTTTCATTAAATGCTATTACGCCATAGGAATATCCCGCTGTCATCCATTTTACGCCATTGTTATCTACAATAATATCTTTAAATCCATGATTTAAAGCTGGCTCGGGTACAATTTGATCTATACTGTAAGACTTCCATTGATTGCTAGAAGGATTTAGAGACTTGATTTGATGCTCAGAAAATCCATTTGTAACCCATAATACGCCATTAGAATCAAATGCAGAAGCACCTATTCTAATATCGACATAACTTGGATTGTTAGCAAGTACCAATGACTCTAGTGCACTATTAGTTTCATTATATAAAAAGGTAGGGATTTCATCATTTAATTCTAATAACCCATTAAAAAATGAACTTATAAAAACTTGATTCTTATTAAATGGATTAACAGAAATTTTATTTAAACATTTTGCGTCAAATAAATCTGAATATGCTGTGTTTATCCATTCACCATGTTTTAAATGACTGATACCACGGCTATTTAAAGGATAAGGGTTATACCATAAATCATGCTCCCCAAATGTTACCCAAAGTCCGTTAGGCTCAGCTTGTAAGCCAAAAGGTCGGTTTAACAACAGTCCGTTAGGATGTATTTCTTCTATTGTAGAGGTATTAAATAAATCAACTTTTAAAACACCAAAATCTCTGGTTCCTACAAACATATAATTTGTATCCGCTACACCGGAAGTATACTGTGTTGTAAAATTTGAATCGATATCTAATTGCGACACCAAATTAAACATAGTATCGTAAACAAACATATTATTTCGCGTTGTTACTACCAAGTTATTATTAACAGCTTGAACATCCAATGGACTATCGCCAAATTGAATTAACTCTGTAAATAAACCATTTTCAATTTTAAACAAGCGTCTATCACTTCTAACAGCGTATAAATTATCGCCCTGTGTCGTAACTGCAATAAAACTTCCTGTGGTAACGGTTTCCCAATTATTAAAATCAATAAGATTTGTATCTAACAAGGACGCTCGGCGTAATCCTTGATCTCCAGCGCAAGCCGCATAAATATAATTATCGTAAACCGTAGTTTGATTTACCTGAACCTGAGTACCGCCGTTCCCGATAAAAAAAGTATCTCCGAATTCCAGCCGTTCTAAATCGAAAACTGATACCCCGTAACGCGTAGAAATATAGACTAAGTTATTGAAAGCATAAAAGTGATTAATTCGCTTACTTGTTGGAGGAATGGTTACTTTATCTAGTATGTCAACAATAGTTAAAACATCGTTATCATTATCAAAAACAATTTCCATCAAACCGTTTTCGTACCCAACAACCAGGAGTTCATAAGCATCACTGTAATAAATGGTTGAGATGGTTTCGCCCGACAAACCGTTAATGGTAGTTATTTCATGTATGTCATTTGTTTGTTTATCATAAACAAAAACGGCATTATCGGCAGCCGCATAAATTTTAGAATTGCCCTCAACTACTGTTTTAACATTATAAAATGAAAAATACCCCTTCCAGGAAGCCGAATAATCCTGAGCACCAACCAAAATGGAACTAACACATAATATAATTACAGCAATTTTTCTAAACATATATCGTATTTACCTGTCAAATATATTTATTACTAACGAGTTTTAAATGAAAATAATATAATTTGAACAAAGCAATAAATTGAAGCGTGGGAAAATTTTAAGAAATTTTAACTTCGTTTAGTTCGGTTTATTCCGAACCATTCGTATTTTTGCATGAAATTATTTAAAAATGATGACTTGCAAAGAACGAAGTACCTTAATTGAAAAATTAGGCGTTTTCCTAGAAACTAAAGAGCAATTGGCTCCAGTTGCTGCACGTATTATGGCCTATGCTATTCTTAAAGGCAAATCGGGAACAACTTTCGAAGATCTGGTTGTTGATTTAGCCGCCAGTAAAAGCACCATTTCTACACATTTAAATCATCTTCAAGATTTAAAAAAAATAGAATATTTCACTAAACCGGGTGATCGAAAAAAATATTTCGTCATTAAAAAGGACACCATACTTATTGGTATTGATAATATGGTAGAATCTTGGAATCTTGAAAAAGAAATGCATTTAGAAATTAAAGCCTATAAAGAAAAAGTTAACAAATTAGACAACCTAAATGAAGAGGAACAATTCGATTTAGAGTTCCATGACGATTATCTTCAGTATTTAGAGGAAGCCACGCAATCCATTCTAAAATTAAAATCCAGAATCATAGAAAGATCAAATTAGAAAATTCAATAAATAAAATGATAACAAAAATCCATACCAAAATAACGCTTCTCTTAGCATCTGTAATACTTGTTGCCTGTGGTAATGACACCAAGCAATCTGCACCAAATCAACAGCAAGTTTTACCTTTTACCGTATCTACTGTTCCAGTAAAAAATGTCACTTCATTTGTTAAATATCCTGCCACCGTTGAAGGTACAATAAGCAGTGAAGTTCGAGCAAAAGTTTCAGGATACATTCAAAAAGTATTAATCGATGAAGGGCAAAAAGTTAAAAAAGGCCAGGCTTTATTTAAGTTAGAAACCCAAGCTTTGAGTCAGGATGCCGAAGCTGCAAAAGCCAACGTAAATGCCGCTCAAGTTGAAGTTGACAAATTAATTCCTCTAGTAGAAAAAAATATAATTAGCGCAGTTCAGTTAGAAACTGCCAAAGCAAAACTCCTTCAGGCCAAAAGCAATTATAACAGTATTGTTGCTAACATTGGATATGCCACTGTAACCAGTCCTGTAGATGGATATGTTGGTGCTATAGCCTACCGTGAAGGTGCACTAGTAAGTGCTACCAGTACAAAGCCATTAACAACAGTAGCAAGTATTGATAATGTTTATGCATTCTTTTCAATGAATGAAACAGAATACTTAAATTTTCTCCAAAAAACGGATGGCAACACGAGACAAGAGAAAATTGAAAACTTTCCTAAAGTTAATTTGATACTGGCAAACGGACAAACTTATACCGAAGAAGGTACTATCCAAACAGTCACCGGTCAAATAGATGCAACAACTGGAACCGTTAGCTTTAGAGCTCTATTTAATAATGCGAACCTTATTTTGTCAAACGGAAATAGCGGTACCATTGAAATCCCTACAAACTATAGCAATGCCACGGTAGTACCACAATCGGCAACTTACGAACAACAAGGGCAAATCTTTGTTTATAAAGTAAACCCAGACCAAACAGTATCATCTACATTAATAAATATAAAAGATAAAACCAGTACATTTTACATTATTGAATCGGGTATTAAGTCGGGTGATAAAATTGTGGTAAAAGGCATTGGTAAATTAAGAAATAACATGAGCATTATTCCTCAGGAAGTGGCCTTCGATAGTGTTGTTAAACCTTTAAAACCACTATTTCAATAATTAATTTTTAAGCTATGTTAAAAACATTTATCGAAAGACCGGTTTTATCTACCGTAATATCAATAATCATTGTTATTATGGGGATATTAGGTTATATAGCCCTTCCGGTAGAACAGTATCCTGATATTGCTCCACCTACCATTCAGGTAAGAGCCTCCTACCCTGGAGCAAGTGCAGAAACTATTTTAGAGAGTGTTATCATTCCTATTGAAGAACAAATTAATGGTGTAGAGGGTATGACCTATATGACCTCATCGGCCGACAATAATGGTTCTGCTAGTATTACGGTATTTTTTAATCAAAATATAGATCCAGATATCGCAGCAGTAAACGTTCAAAACCGTGTTGCTCGGGCAAATCCTTTGTTACCGCAAGAGGTAAAACAAACTGGTGTACTGACACAAAAACAACAAACTTCGGCATTAATGTTTTTCTCAGTATTTTCTGAAAATGAAGATTACAATGCCACCTATATTCAAAATTATTTAAAAATTAATGTAATACCAGCGCTACAACGTGTTAACGGCGTGGGTGATGTCAATGTATTTTCCAATCAGGATTATGCTATGCGTATCTGGTTAAAACCAGAAAAATTAGCAGCGTATAACTTAATACCTTCCGATGTTACAGCTGCTTTAAGAGAGCAAAGTTTAGAAGCTTCAGCTGGTGCCTTGGGGCAAAATGACGGTCAAGCATTTACGTATAATATCAAATACAGTGGGCGCTATAAATCAGAGGACCAGTATGAAAATATCATTATAAGAGCTTTAGATAATGGCGAATACTTAAGATTAAAAGATGTTGCCACCGTACAAATGGATGCACAAGGTTATGAGTCGTTTGGTTTTACCGAAGGTTTCCCAAGTGTGAATATGGGAATTTATCAAACTGCTGGTTCCAATGCACAAGATATTATTAGGGAAATTAAATCGGAGCTAGAACGCCTTTCAAAAGATTTTCCTGATGGCGTAAAATATGTTATCAACTACGATACCAACGACTTTTTAACGGCATCGATGAACAAAGTAAAACACACTTTAATTGAAGCATTTTTACTGGTATTTTTAGTGGTTTTCATATTTCTTCAAGATTTCCGCTCTACGTTAATTCCAGCGATTGCTGTACCTGTAGCCATTATTGGAACCTTCTTTTTTCTAAATCTTTTTGGATATTCTATTAACCTGTTAACCTTATTTGCATTAGTTCTGGCCATTGGTATTGTGGTAGATGATGCAATTGTAGTTGTTGAAGCTGTACATGCCAAAATAGACCAGGGAGAACACAATCCGAAAAAGGCAACATTGGGAGCTATGCACGAAATTTCGGGAGCTATAATCTCAATTACACTTGTAATGGCCGCCGTATTTATTCCTGTAACTTTTATTCAAGGGCCAACAGGAGTTTTTTATGAACAGTTTGGTGTCACACTAATTGTAGCTATTCTAATTTCGGCAGTTAACGCCTTAACTTTAAGCCCTGCACTTTGTGCTTTATTTTTAAAACCGCATAACGACCAACATAAAAGCAAAAGCATTTTACAACGCTTTTACGACGCATTTAATGCTGCTTTTAATGCCACAACAGAACGCTATGGAAGATCCTTAAAATTCTTATCGCATAACAAATGGATTACCGTAGTCATACTAATTATGGCAGGTGTAGGCATCTGGTGGACTGCCAATACAACGCCTACAGGTTTTGTTCCTTCCGAAGATCGCGGAATTATTTTTATGAACGTAGAATTACCTGCCGGTGCATCCATGGATCGTACCAATGAAGTTACCAACGAACTTTATGAAAAAGCAAGCCAGATCTCAGGTGTAAGAGGTGTTACGGTAATTAACGGAAGAAGTTTAATAAGTGGTGCCGGTACTAATTACGGTTTAGGTTTTGTGAAATTAAATCCTTGGGAAGAGCGCGAAGATGAAGCCGAATCGGCCGATGCTATTATTGCCAAATTATTTGGTATTGCAGCAACCATACCCGATGCTAATATCATCTTCTTTGCACCTCCAAGTATTCCTGGATTTGGATTAGCCGGTGGTTTCGAAGTAAATTTATTAGATAAATCCGGTGGAAGTTTCGACGACCTAGATAAAACAACTCAGGAGTTTATAGGTAATTTAATGAAACATCCTGAAATTAAATACGGGCAATCGTCCTTTAATACGAATTACCCGCAGTATGAGATGGAAATTAATGTGCCTCTTGCCAAAAAGTACGGGGTATCTATAAGCAGTATTTTCTCTACTTTACAAGGTTATATTGGAGGGGTATATGCTGCAGATTTTGCGAGATTTGGTAAACAGTACCGCGTGTATATTCAAGCATTACCAGAAGATCGTTCCAACGAAAATTCACTTAACGAATTATACATTAAAACCGGTAGCGGAGACATGACGCCTATAACACAATTTGTAAACTTAAAGCGCGTGTACGGACCACAATCGGTTACCCGATTCAACCTATACAATTCTTCTAAAATTAGTGGTGCCTCAAATCCAGGTTTTAGTACTGGTGATGCGATTGCCATTGTAAATGAAGAAATTAAAAATTTACCAAGTAATTATGAAGTGGCGTATTCCGGACTATCTCGAGAAGAAGTTAATGCAGGAAACCAAACCGTAATTATATTTTTACTGGTTATCGTGTTTGTATATTTCTTATTATCGGCACAATACGAAAGTTATATTTTACCGCTATCGGTGATATTTTCATTACCACTTGGTGTTTTTGGCGCCTTCTTCTCTACAAAACTAATGGGGCTAGAAAACAACATTTATTTCCAAATTGCACTCGTCATGCTGGTTGGGTTATTAGCCAAGAATGCGATTTTAATCGTAGAATTCGCATTGCAACGCAGACGAAATGGTGAAAGTCTAATTGATGCAGCCATTCATGGTTCAAAAGCGCGCTTAAGACCTATTTTAATGACCTCGTTCGCCTTTATATTAGGTCTAATGCCTTTAGTATTAGCAAAAGGTGTAGGTGCCGAAGGAAATAACTCGATTGGTACGGGAGCTGCCGGAGGTATGTTTATAGGAACTATTTTAGGTGTATTCATAATTCCAGTATTGTTTATTGCATTTCAATGGCTGCAGGAAAAAATATCGGGAAAACCAGAAATTAAAATTGTTGAAGATTAAAATAATGAGAGCAATAATAAAACATAAATTAGTACTGCTTTTAGTGCTAACCTTAACACTGCAAAGTTGTTTTGTAGCGAAAGATTACAAGAGTCCAGATTTTGAAGATACCGAGCATTTATACAGAACCGACGCTTTACCTTCCGATAGTATTTCTATGGCCGACATATCATGGAAAGACATGTTTTCCGATTCCTATTTACAAAATTATATAGAAGAAGGTCTCGAAAACAATATCGATATCAGGGTGGCTATTCAACAAATGGCAGCGGCCGAAGCTTATTACAAACAAGGAAAAGCAGGATATTTACCCAGTATAAGCGCAAAGGCTTCCATGACGCACCAGGAATTAGCCAGGAATAGTCAGTTTGGGTCATTTTTCAACGGAGCAATAGAACAGTTTGAATTGTCGAGTAATTTATCTTGGGAAGCCGATATCTGGGGTAAAATCCGAAGTAACAAACGTGCCAGCGAAGCGAGTTACCTCCAGAGTGTCGCAGCGCATCAGGCGGTAAAAACCCAGTTAGTATCAAGCATTGCATCTGTATATTATCAGTTACTGGCTTACGATGCACAATTGGCTATAACCAGACAAACCATAGCAAATAGAGCAAGTAGTATAGAAACGATTAAAGCATTAAAAGATGCTGGTCAAGTTAATCAGGTAGCTGTCGACCAAAATATTGCGCAATACAACAATGCCAAAGCACTTGAAGTCGATTTAAAAACCGCTATTTTTACTACCGAAAATACTTTAAACTTACTTTTAGGAAGAACTTCTATTGTTGTCGAGCGCAGCGATTTGACGGATCAAAATCTGGATGCCGAAATAAAAACAGGCGTTCCTTCACAGCTATTAAGCAACCGCCCGGATGTTATGGCGGCAGAATTCGGTTTAATACAATCGTTTGAAATGACAAATGTGGCACGAAGCAATTTCTATCCTTCGTTAACCATTACAGCTACAGGAGGTTTTCAAAGTTTACAATTAGACCAACTTCTTAGTACCAATTCGTTGTTTGCAAATATTGTTGGCGGATTAACTCAGCCTATTTTTAATCAACGAAAAATAAAAACGCAAAAAGAAGTCGCCGAAGCTCAGCAAGAACAAGCCTTACTTAACTTTAAAAAAGCGTTATTAGTTGCTGGTAATGAAGTCTCCAATGCACTTTATACCTATAATGCTGAAACCGAAAAATTCGAATACCGACAAAAAGAAGTAGAGGCATTAAGAAACGCTGAAACAAATTCTGAAGTTTTACTTGAGAACGGCTATGCTACATATTTAGACCTGTTAACAGCCAGACAAAGTGCCTTAAACGCCGAACTTAATGTTATTGATAATAAGTTGCAACAACTGTTAAGCGTTGTAAATATTTATGAAGCCTTAGGTGGCGGTTGGAAATAAATTGACAAAACTGAGGCATTAACAGTAAAAAAAGTTAGTGCCTCGGCTATTTTACTTAAGAACGATGACCACAAAAGAAGAAGTTTTAGCCTGTTCAGTATCGAATTTTACAAAATTCGGCAGTAAACGCTTTACTATGGACGAGCTCGCTTCAAAATTAGGTATTTCAAAAAAAACCATATATAAATACTTTAATAGTAAAGAGGATTTAGTAATTCAATGCGTAGAATTATTAATAGAAAATTTCAAATCCGACATTAACATTATTATCACAAATAAGAATGCCGACCCTATTACGAGTATTATATTGATTTATAAAAAAGCATTTGCCCATATTTCACATTTTAAACCTTCATTCATATTCGGCCTTAAAAAATATTATCCAAAGGCTAATGATATATTCGATACATTTAGGGAATTCATTCTAAATTCGGTTATATTTCAACTTCTGGAAACTGCCAAATCCCTGGGCTATATTAAACCTGAAGTGAACTTAAGACTCTTTTGCGATTTATATTTTCTGCGTTTTGAGGAAATTGCATTAAAAAACAATACATTTTTTGACAACTATAGTAACGAAGAACTTTTAAATCATTTTATCGTTTACAATTTACAAGGCATTACAACGCCAAATTATAAGTTAAATTTTGAATAGTTTGCCTATTTTTGCAAATTGAAATTAAGGACTTTAAACCATGAAAAAAGATATAGACATTCCTAAAGTAGAAGACGTTTATGTAGCCGTTGTGAACGAATATAACGACATATACAAAACACAAGACTGGAATGCATACATAATAAACGACAAGGAAGTTGATTTAGATGTTGTACTTATTGTTACCAACGGATACAACGATGAAAAAATAACCTCAGTATTCAGAAAAAAATTAGATAAGTTACCAGCAAAAAGCTATGCTAAAATTGAATTGATGCAAGAGGCTGTATTTGCTTTAAATAATCAATTTAAAGTCACCTTTTTTGAAGGCAATCAAATGTTTGAAAAAACGTATGTATTTAGAAAAAATACAATCAATTTAAAAGCCTTACAGCCCGTTCCATTAATGAAAGTTAAAGGTGTAATGGTAAAATAAGAAACGTATTTTTTTATATAAAAAAAGGCATCGCATATGCGATGCCTTTTTAATTCTAATCTAGAATTTAATCTAGCTTTTCGGTTAACTTTTTAAATACCTTTTTAGGCTCTTTATTTTCATACAACACCTCGTATACAGCATTTATTATAGGAAGTTTCGTTTTTCTTTTATTCTTTTCATTTAGTAAATGAGCACTTTTAGTGGCGTAATACCCTTCGGCAACCATACTCATTTCCATTTGTGCCGATTTTACGGTATAGCCCTTCCCTATCATGTTACCAAACATTCTATTTCTTGAAAACACCGAATACCCCGTAACTAACAAATCGCCTAAATACGCAGAGTTGTTTATGTTTCGTTTCATTTTGTGCATTTTTTTAATAAAACGTTTCATTTCTCTAATAGAGTTGCTCATTAAAACCGACTGAAAATTATCTCCATACCCTAAACCATGGGCAATCCCAGCTGCAATAGCATAAATGTTTTTCAGCATAACGGCATACTCAACACCAACAACATCGTCGTTAACCTTTGTTTTAATATAATCGCTCGACACTGTTTTGGCAATAGTTTTTGCTTTTGTTAAATCGGAGCAGGAAATAGTGAGGTAAGATAAACGCTCTAAAGCCACCTCTTCGGCATGACATGGGCCTGCAATAACTGCAATATTTTCAGATGGTATATTATAAAAATCATGAAAATGCTCTCCTACTAACAAGCCACTTTCGGGCATAATACCTTTTACAGCCGATACAATAATTTTATTTGAAATATCGATATTTAATTTTTGGAGTTCACTATGCATAAAAGCCGATGGAATGGCAAAAATAAGCACATCGGCAAATGCAGCAATTTCATTAATATCATTGCTAATTTTTAATTGCTCTAAATGAAACTCAACCGAACTTAAATAATTGGGGTTATGTTGCTCTTTTAATAAATGCTCTTTGGTATATACGCTGCGCATATACCAACCAATTTCATCTAAATTTTCGCAAAGCATTTTAACAATAGCCGTAGCCCAGCTGCCTGCGCCAAACACCGCATATTTTAAAGGTTTTTCCATGAAAACTCTACAAATTTATATAGGTGCAAAAGTACATAAAATATTCATTTTAATGGTGTGAAGAAATTATTAAGCCTTTTTTTGGCACGCGTTTTGAAACTCTTTAAATAGAAACAAAAAAAAAGAATGACTATGAAGACTGTAAAACTACTTTTAACTTTTGCCTTGACGGCAACACTATTTACCTCCTGCTATCAGGAAACCGTAATTGTTGAAGAAGAGCCTGGCATCTCCTTAAATCAGCTTTTAGGCTCTTACGAATTATGGTATGTCGATATAAATAAAACTGTTGGTTATGGTGAAACGCCTTTTTTACAAAAAGCCTTCACTATGTCTTTTTTAAATGGTGTGGTTTATGCCAATAACAATATTGTGGGCCTTGGAAGCAATGGTAATGGATTAGGTATCGATATTGGTGAATACGACGCCTACGACATGATTTTAGATGTATACCACGATTTAGATGGCTTTGAAACCTTTGACGTTTATCAGATAGACCGGAATACGATTGAACTTTACAATCCTAATAATGATACGTCGTATTTCCTGGAAGGTTACCAGCGTAACACGTTCGATTACGATTTTGTATTTTACGATAACATTCATTATTTCTTGCAAGAATATGAAGCTTGGGAGAAAACCTACACCAGCGCATATGGCGCATTAAATGAATTTGATAATGAAAACTTTTTACAGTTTTTAGCGGGTGGAAATGACTCAGAGTTTAGAAGCTCGCAGGATTTACAAGGCACTAATGTCGGTGCTTTATATTGGGATTATACAGGAGTTTATGGTGTTGGCGATGTTAAAGGCGATATGTACCTAAAAACTTTAACATTAGATTATGATTTCTTCAGCAATGAATACTTCGAATTAACCGTTATAAATGATAAAAAGATAGAATTGTTTCACCCCTCATCGGAAACGGTTTATGAATTTACCGGACGTGGATATATTCAATATTTAAAACAAGAAAACACAAAAGGAAATACCGCAGCATCTGGAAACACCGATAAATTGCGTAAACCTAGAAAAGATAAAGTAAATAACCCGAGAACAAGTACACGGGTTTAAAAATTTTTGGTTGGTTATTTAAGTAGATTGGAAACCGCTTTAAAGTTAAGCACTTTAGGCGGTTTTTTTTATTTACTCAGAAGGTAAATCAATATCCAAATTAATGGAACTAAAACTAATACCAAGGTTGTGGTCAGGTCTTTTTCTTCTGTATCCCCCCCTAGGCTGTACTCAAAAGGTATATTGTATTTCTCTTTTATTTCTTTTAATAAATTTTCAGTTATTTTATAACATTCAGATTGGTTACATAAAACATAATTCTCTTCAACTTCAATTGTAAAAAAATGCACATACGTCCTTTTATCTTTCAATTTTAAATATGTTTTGGAAACACACAAAGTAGGTCCGAACGGATTTTTTGAATGTGATCTTCCATCTACTTCAAAAACCAACTTTTCAACCGTATTTGTTTTGTATGATTTTTTTCCAATAGATATATAGTCTTTATGTAATTCTAACTTCCATTTAAGAAATAAACGCAGATGAGACTCATAAATGATTATGCTTCCATTCCTCTTTAAATCAAAAGATTTATTCAATATGTCTCAAAATTTAGGCCTTCAATTTTTATAAATTACCAATCTCGTCGAGAATTACAAAAAGGCTATTTAAATCGCAATAAGGCTCTGTAAAATATCGCTCTCCTTCCTCACTCATTTCAAATTCATATTCTTTAATTTCATCATTAAACCCAGTAACATAAACTTGTAATTGATACGGTAATTTTTGATTAGATTGAGCGGCTTCAGATGGGGTTGGGTTAAAGACCTCTTCCTTTTCAATCCCCTTTATAGGTTTATTGTTTTTTAAATAAATGAATCTGGAAATCTTGCCATTTGTAGTTTCAAATTGTTCTTCTGTTTTTACAATCTGGTTACCCTTCTTCCAAATTTTCAATGTAGCAATATTGTCGGTTTGACTTTTTGTGACTTTATTCCAGTCATATTTTTCTAAATTTAAATCTGAACGAGAGTCTATATGCTTAGCATAGGTGTCTATGTCTTGTAAAAGGTCGTTTTGAGAAAAACAAATTAAACTTAACAGTAAAAGAATAATTGTTAGATTAAATTTCATAGATATTGGGTTAATTTGGGTATATAAATTGAAGCCAACAACATACGGCCTCATTATTTTTAATGAGATAAATATAAAATTTATTTCTATAAATTAAGTTAGATACCTCTCAAACTACAGCCTAAAAATTCACTAAACCCTTTTAAATGAAGCATTCATATCGGAGTATTAAAAATTACATTTTATAGCAGCTTATTAATCAAAAAGTTAAATTTCGAACAGGGTATGATATAAAATTACCTATAAAACAACATTTCATCAATATACTCCCATACGTGTTCGGGTAGCATAGGTTTTACATTCTTTCCGGCTTTAATAGATTTTCTAATGAAGGTTGAAGACAGCTCCATAATAGGAGCATCAATATGATGAATTTTAGGATGATTATCGAATATGGTAGTTAATTTTTCTCCTGAAATTCTAGGATACACATAAATATGATGGTTTTCCAATATCACCTGATAATTTTTCCACTTATGGAAACTTTTAAGATTATCTTCTCCCATAAGCAAAGCGAACTCATGGCCTGGATATTTTTCCTGTAAATGCACCAATGTATTTATAGTATAATTAGGCTGTGGTAGATTAAATTCGATATCGCAGGGTTTTAACTTATCGTAATCTTTTGTTGCTCTAAATACCAACTCCAGCCTATTGTAATTATCTAGTAAAGTACTTTTCTTTTTAAATGGATTATGCGGTGTCACCACAAACCAAACCTCATCGAGATCGCTGTATTCTGAAATATGATTGGCAATAATTAGGTGTCCCACGTGTATGGGATTAAACGAGCCAAAATACAATCCGATTTTCATTATTAACTTTTAATAAAATCTCTTACCAGGTTTTCTGCTTCCTCCAAGGCATGCTCTAAAGTGTCGTTTATAACAATTTTATCAAAAAGCGGTGCTGTTGCCAACTCTGCCGAGGCTTTAGAAACGCGCATACTTATCTTTTCTTCACTTTCAGTTTTTCGGTTTTTTAAACGAATTTTTAATTCATCGATACTTGGTGGTTTTACAAAAATAGATAGCGTTTGTTCTGGAAATTTACGTTTTATGCGTAAACCACCAGACACATCAATATCGAAAATAACATGCTTACCCATAGTCCAAATACGCTCGACTTCACTTTTTAAAGTACCGTAAAAATTATCGCGATACACCTCTTCCCACTCTAAAAAATCTTCATTTTTAATGTGTTGTTTAAAATCTTTTAGCGATAAGAAATAATAATCTTTTCCATCGACTTCAGTGCCTCGTCTTTCTCTGGATGTTGCCGAAATTGAAAATTCTAAGTTTAAATCTTCAATGCCTAATAAATGTCTTACTATAGTTGTTTTTCCTGAACCTGATGGTGCTGAAAACACAATAAGTTTACCTTGATTCAATGCTAATTCGTTTTGGTATTATTACAATACGTTTAATAATTGTTCTTTAATTTTTTCAAGCTCGTCTTTCATTTGAACGACTAGCTGCTGCATAGGAGCATAATTACTTTTTGATCCAATGGTATTTATTTCACGCCCCATTTCCTGAGATATAAACCCTAATTTTTTTCCGTTAGATTCTTTAGAATTAATAGATTCGGTAAAATAATTCAAGTGGTTTTGTAAACGAACTTTCTCTTCGGTAATATCGAATTTCTCAATGTAATAGACTAATTCCTGCTCAAAACGGTTTTCATCATATTTTTCTCTTAACTCCTCTACACCTTTAAGTAAGCGCTCTCTAACCCCTTGAATACGCTCAGGATCCATAGCAATAACCTGTTCCAGGATAGTTTCAATCGTTTTTATTCTGGTGTTAAAATCTTGTTCCAGAACTTTGCCTTCATCTAATCGATGATCGTTTAAATCGTCTACAGCCTTCTTAATTTCCGTTTCAATTTGCTGCCATTCATTTTCGTCTATTTCTTCACGAACAGTATTTAAAGCATCTGGAAAACGCACCGCCATTTTAAGTAATTCAATTTCATTACCATCAACAACCTGCTTTAGCTGTTCGATATATTGTTTCACCACAGGCGTATTTATTTGGGTTGATGTATCTTCGGCAGTCGCTTCCACATAAATTGAGAAATCTATTTTTCCTCGTACTAGTTTATCGGCAAGCAATTTTCTAATAGCGAGTTCCTTTTCTCTATATATAGATGGCATTCTTGCATTTAAATCTAGATTTTTGCTATTTAGCGATTTGAGCTCGATGGTTACCTTTTTTGTAGGCAATTGCAAAACCGATTTACCATAGCCTGTCATGGAGTATATCATAAACGAAATGTTTTAAAGGGTACAAAGGTAATATTAAAACCTAAAGTATAGAAAAACAGCAGATAATTAGAAGTATTTAATTTTAAAATAAGGTCTAGAAACAAATAAACTACCTCTTTGAGGTAGTTTATTTGTTTTATAAAGCGTCTTGATGTATAAGACTAATCTATGATGTCAATTTTAGAGGGCAGATTTAAATTGCTCTAAAAAACGCACATCGTTTTCGCTTAATAAACGAATGTCGTTAATTTGATGCAATAACATGGCAATACGGTCGATTCCCACTCCAAAGGCAAATCCTGAATATTCTTTAGAATCGATTTTACAGTTTTCCAATACATTTGGATCTACCATACCACATCCGCCAATTTCCAACCAACCGGTGCCTTTTGTAATGCGGTAATCCGATTCGGTTTCTAAGCCCCAATACACATCAATTTCGGCACTAGGTTCGGTAAACGGGAAATACGACGGACGTAAACGAATTTTAGATTTTCCGAATAATTGCGTTGTAAAGTATTGTAAAGTTTGTTTCAAATCGGCAAAACTTACTTCTTTATCAATGTATAATCCTTCAATTTGATGAAAAAAACAGTGTGAACGTGCCGAAATCGCTTCGTTTCTATACACACGACCTGGAGAAATAGTACGAATTGGTGGCTGATTTTTTTCCATATACCGCACCTGTACCGAACTGGTATGTGTTCGCAATAAAACATCAGGATTGGTTTGAATAAAAAAGGTATCCTGCATATCCCGTGCAGGGTGGTATTCCGGTAAATTTAATGCTGTAAAATTGTGCCAGTCGTCTTCTATTTCCGGACCTTCACTCACATTAAAACCAATATTAGAAAAAATATCTATAATTTGATTTTTAACGATAGATATTGGATGGCGCGCACCTAAATTTACAGGTTCTCCAGGACGAGATAAATCGCCGTAAACACCTTTAACTTCTTCCTTACTTTCTAATTCTTCTTTTAAAGTGTTTACTTTATCTTCGGCAGCCTTTTTTAGGGTATTAACGGCTTGTCCAAATTCTTTTTTTTGCTCGTTTGCTACATTTTTAAACTCTGCAAAATACTGATTTAACAATCCTTTTTTACCTAAATATTGAATTCTAAATGCTTCAACCTCTTCTTTGGTTTGTGCTGTAAACGCTTCGGCTTCGGCTATAAGTTCTTTTATCTTATCTATCATAACATCCTTAAAATGATGGCAAATTTAATGTTTTTTTACAATATCCGTTAGTGATTGAAGCATTTGTTGGAGCTCTTTTATTTGTTTAAAATAAAGAAAAAGTGACTGACTAAAGCACGACCTAATTCCTAAAATGTGTTTCAGGAGTAAGGAAACGCCCAAAATACAGTAATGTAAACACAACCATCAAAATAACACATAAAACGCTGATCTAGAGCTATTTTAATCTTAATGAGAAAGAAAAATATATACTACTTTTTCACTTCATTTTCATATTTCAATATGTTCTTGTAGTACTTTAGAGACATACAAACCTCAAATACAGTTACTTATGAAGAAAATTACTCTACTACTTTTAGGCCTTATTTTAACCACAGGCGTGATTAATGCACAAGAATTATTAGCGCATTGGCCTATGAATGTTACGAATAGTGATGATGCCATAAGTGTTAATAGCAATATTACGGCAGCCAATATAGGTAAATCAGGGACCAGTGGTAGTTCAACGACCCTTACAACAAAAGGTTTTGCGAACTGGGCGACAAGTACCAGTATAGATCTAAATTATTATTTGGAGTTAAGTATTACACCGAATGCAGGGTATTCTGTTACGGTTACTCAGTTGCATTTTACGCATAACAGACAAACTGTAATTAATCCAAACAGTGCTCCTAAAAAATACGAAATTAGAGCATCGGTAGATAATTTTAGCAATTTTACAACCTTAGCAACAGGAACCATACCAAATACAGCAACTGAAAATAATATTACAGGACTAAATGTACCGGTAAATGGTGGAGAAACTCTTAAAATCAGATTATATGGGTATGAGGCTGAATTAGTTCCAGCCATTCAATCAACAAGGCATTGGGAATTTGCCAACAACAATTTTGGATTTAAACTTTACAGCGATGTTCCGCCTACATTATCGACTAATAAGGTTGAAGCGTTTAACCCCGTAGTTTATTTTAAAAACGAAACTTTGTTTTTAAATGCTGGTAATAATATTTTAACCAACGTTAGTTTTTACGACATGCTAGGACGCTTATTAACTGTTCGAAAACATATTAATGCTCCAGATTTATCCATTTCGAATTTGAATATAAATAACAAAATGATTCTTATTAAAATAGAAACCGAAAACGCTAGCGTAATAAAAAGAGTTATTTTTTAAAGACGAGTAAACATTGTCATGATTAAAAGTTAAGGCTGTTTGAAATTCAAACAGCTTTATTTATGATATGTACTCATTTTCCAAAAAATAATTAACAATAGCTTCTTTCATTAAAACACTTTGTTCGCCAGCTTTTAAATGAGGTAATTCGGCTTTCACTTTGTAATGCGGCCATTTATCGTCGTCGAAATAATCGAATTCGTAATAACCATAAGGTTCTAATAATCGACAAATCGCGATATGCATTAAATCCAACTTATGGTCCTTCTTAAATTTTAAGTGCGGCTGCCCTAGCTCCTGTACGCCAATTAAGTAAATTACAGCGTCTAAATCTAGCGTATCGCCATCAGCAAACTGATTAGACAGTTTAGTTACCACCAATTCCCATCGTTCTTTTAATTGTTCGTCTCTTGCCATTTTGAATGTGTTTTTTTGCCTTTGCTGCGAAGTCGCAAAGTTAATTTATATTTGTTAAAAATCTTATAGAATATGAGTGTAATAGACATTGTTTTACTGGCATTATTGCTGTTTGGACTAATTAGAGGTTTTTCGAAAGGCTTATTTGTTGAAGTAGCTTCTTTAGTAGCCTTAATTGCTGGTGTTTACGGTGCTATTCACTTTAGTGACTACGCTGGAGCTTTTGTTGAAAATAATGTAGACTGGGACGAAAAATATGTAAATATTGTGGCCTTTGCAATAACCTTTATAGTTATTGTAATAGCGATCGCCATTGCCGGTAAAGCTCTAACGAAACTTGCTGATTTTGCTGCCCTTGGTATAATTAATAAAGTTCTTGGAGGGGTATTTGGCGCCTTAAAAATAGGACTTATTTTAAGTGTAATTCTTATTGTTTTTGACACGATGAATAACACACTTCCCTTTGCGGATGAAGAAGATCTGGAAGACTCTGTACTTTACCAGCCTGTTAAATCTCTAGCACCCATGATATTCCCGAGTATTTTAAATAAGAAAAATATTCTTGACGAAAATCCAGACAAGGCATCTGAACTGGAAATAGAAACCACCTAAATTTAATCTAAGTGGTAAATTTCTTTTATGGACTCTAATATGGATTCAAAATCTATTTTTAAATCAATTAATTCGCCAGTATGTATATCGAAAACCCAACCGTGCACTTTTAACCCACGGTCTCTCACAGCTTTTTGGATAGCTGCTGTTTTTATAAGGTTAACACACTGTTCCTGAACATTAAGCTCTACAAGTCTGTCATATTTCTTTTCTTCATTTTCAAAGGCACTTAATTCTTTTTTATGAAGACGATAAACATCTCGAATATTACGTAACCAGGGGTTTAAAATGCCTAAATCGGCAGGTTGCATCGCGGCCTTTACTCCTCCGCATGCGTAATGCCCGCAAACTACAACATGATTCACTTGTAAATGTACTACCGCATATTCGACCACCGACATCACGTTTAAATCGGTTGCAGTAACCATATTGGCAATATTTCTATGCACAAAAGCATCGCCGGGGCCTAACCCCATAAGTTCTTCAGCTGTTACTCGACTGTCGGAACAGCCTATAAACAATAATTCTGGGTTTTGACCTTCACCTAAAGTCTTGAAGTAATTTGGATTGATTTCTAATTTACTTTCAATCCACTTTTTATTATTCTGAAAAACATTATCTAAATTCATTTGTATAGAAAATTAAATAAAGATAACTGAAAATACTTTATAACGCCCTGATATCTTGTTTTAATACCCAACCCGATTTACCATCGGCTAGTTTAATTTTTTTCCAATCTTCAACGGTATCTAAAATTTGAACTTTTGTACCTTCATGAAGCCTAAAAGCCTCTTCACTTCTATTATTCGGTTCATTTTTGACTTTACTTTCCTGAACAAACACTATAGCTGGCTTATCCTTTTTTACCAAAGTATATTTATGAAATGCTAACGACAAACTCAAACAAACTAAACCTAATGCTACAAAACTTCCTATAAAAGCAAGACGCTTTCTTACGGTAGAATAGGCAAAATAATAAACTAAAAACAAAATCACGAAACAGAATACGAATGCAATTGCCAATTTTGCCCAACCATCATAACTCATGGTATTTGTAATTCGTTTTACCAATCTAGATACAGCGCCTTCAGGTAGAACCTCGATAGCATCAATGGTCATATTTTTTGCGAATTCCAAATTATTTTGAATTTCAGTATCATTAGGTGCTAATTGCAAAGCTTTCTCGTAATAATAAATACTAGGCGCTATATTATTTAGTTTATAATTGGCATTTCCTAGGTTGAAATACAACTCAGCCGACTCATTTTTTGTCGCTAAAATAGCCTCATACTTGTCGATAGCTTCGGCATATTTCCCATCATTATATAAAGTATTCGCTTGCTCGAAAAGTGCCTGATTTTGTGCAAACACACCAAAACTCAATAAAAACAATAGGGTATATAAATAAATTTTCATTTTTTATCGTGCTTGTTTATCAATTAACGAAATAGTTTTTGCAGCCTTATCGTAATCTTCTTGCATTGTTACAATATCCATTGGTGTGTAACGCGCTAACTCACAACTTTGTAAAATGCTATTAAAATCCTTAACTACATCCTGCTCCACCTGTTTTTCAATAAGTAAATCGGTAATGTTTTCTTTACTTAATTCGCTGGTTTCTATACGAAGTTTTGCTTTTAAGTAGTTATGTAATGCTTTCTCTAAAGCAATATAAAAGGCTTCTTTTTTACCTAACGACTTTTTTGCGTGACTTAAATATTTTCTGGCTAATTTATCGGCTTTACGAATTTTATTTCCATATACATCGGCATCGCGCACAGCCTTTTGTTTCCTGATAACAATAGCTATTGGAATAGCCAAAAATGGAAGTAATAACATACTCCAAAACAAATTAGTTTTGAAAAAAGGTGAGCGCTTAGTACTAACAAATTCGGTATCGGTTTTAATAAAATTAAACTGATCGTTATTTAGTGTAACAACCTGTTTAGTACTTCCTGGTACATTTGTATTTTCTGCCGTTGCATTGCTCATAGGGCCTTCGAGCACGTCGATAACAATCTCTTCAGAAGACAAACGCTTGTAGCTATTTGTTTTTAAATCGAAATATGAAAAAGACACACTTGGTATCGGGTATTTACCTTTAAATTGCGGCACTACTGTATAACTATCTGAAATACTCCCTTGCATTCCCGATAAATTTGTTCTCACATTTTCGGTATGCTCTGGTTCATATACTTCAAGTGAACTAGGTAAAGATACTTTTGGTAATTTAAATAATTTTAAGTTTCCATTACCTTTAACTGCAACTTTAAGCTGAAGCGACTCGGTCGCGTCAAGCTCGGTTTTACTAGTGGTTACATCGAAACTAAAATCGCCAACAGCACCTGTAAAATCTGATGGTTTTCCGGCTTCTGGAAGTGCTTTTACATTAATGGTTCTATTGCCCGCAGAAACTGTACGGTTTGTACGCGTCATTAATACACCACCAAAAATATCCCGACGGTTAGATGGCACTCGTAATGCAATATTTAAGGTTAATGGCTCGATGGTTAGTTCGCCGGTTTTTTGCGGGTACAATACTGTTTTACGTAAAACTAAAAAGCGATAATTTTCGCCCTTATAGGTTCCATTTTGAACTTTTTGCCCTTGGGTATCGATATTCTGACTCCAAAAATCATTAAATCTTGGCGTATCAATTTCATTCCAATTATCGACTGCCACTGTTGGTGATACATATAACTTATAAACCACTGAAATGGCTTCATTTAAATATGGATCGGACTTTGAAACTTCGGCAACCAAATGCACGCTTTCTGATGCAATATAATTTGGATCGTTCGGGTCTTTTGGTATATCGACCGCTGCTGTGACTTCAATTTTAATAGGAACTGTTTTGAAAATTTTCCCATCTATGGTTATTTCCGCCTGATTAATGGTGAAAGTACCTCGTTTTTTTGGTGCTAAAAAATAGCTGTAAATTTTTTCGTAAGAACGCACACCATTAATCCATTTGTTACTTACCGACTGGTTTGGCCCTCCTACAATGGTAAAATTAGAAAAATCAGGTGGGTTAAAATTATCACCGTCCTGATTCATTACAAAATCTATTCTTAAGCGTTCATTAACACCTAAGGTTTGCTTACTTACTTTGGCCTCAAACTTAACTTGTGCCGATACTACAGTTGCAGTAAGAAATAATATGAAAAATAATGTTATTTGTTTATATAATGTCATAATAATTCACGATTCTAGATTTACGACTTAAAATCCATACATTCTAAATTCGTAATTGATTTTACCAGTCTTTTTCAGTTTTCACTTTTACACCTTTAACTTTTTCAGCATTCATTTTTTCCTGAACTTTTTGCTCCTGGTTATTCATGGCTTCCAGCAAGTTTTTTATTTGCTGAGGCGACATCTGTCCCTTTCTAGGTTGTTGGGGTTGTTGCTCCTTTTCCCCTTCACCTTTATCTTCATTCTCTTCCTTAGGCTTTCCTTGTTCGTCTTTTTTATCGTCGCCGTCCTTTTTGTCCTGGTCGCCTTGGTCATTTTTATCTTTATTCTCGTCTTCTTTATTGTCGCCCTGATCTTTATTATCCTGGTTTTCTTTATTCTCTTTATCTTTTTGCTGATCCTGATTATCTTTATTTTCCTGATCATTATCGTTCTGATCCTGCTGATCTTCATCTTTTTGTTTTTCAGCACATACTTTCGCTAACCCCAGATTATAACGTGTTTCTTCATCGGTAGGATCATTTCTAAGGGCACTTTTATAGGCTTCAACGGCTTCTTTACACTTTTTATTTTCCATTAAAACATTACCAATATTATGAAATGCTTTATGTTTTTCTGACTTGTCTGTAGCCGATTTAGCCGCTTGTTGCAAACGGTATAATGCCTCTTCAAAATTTCCTTTCTTAATATACGAGCTGCCTAAGTTATAAACACCTGCCACGATTTCTGGTTGCTCTGACAAAGCTTTTCTATAAGCCATTTCGGCTGAAACAAAATCATCATCCTGCATCAAACTATTTGCTTCATAAACATAGCTATTCGCTTTTTTTTGTGCTAATAATGCTTGTTTTTGAGTTTCATCATCCTGCGCGTGCGCTAAGGATGTAAAAACTCCTAAAATAATTAATACAACAGTCTTCATGTTCATCTCTTAATATCTATCTGTTTTCTATTACCTGGCTTACTTTTTTAGTAATTTCTAAGATATGAAACCCTTAGTTTTTGTTCGTTAAAAATTATATAAAATATTAACTAACCTTTTACAGAATGCTAAGCATTAAAGGTTTTCGTTAAATAAATTTAATTTCTTTAACCAAGCTGTTTTACGATCTAATAAGAAAATATCGAGCAACAAAAAGAAAATTGCAAAACCTAAAAACCATTGAAACTGGTCTTTGAAATCGGCAAATTGCTTGGTTTCAAACTCCTTTTTATCCATATTATTCAAAATATCTCCAATACTTTCCACGACTTCGTTGGTACTTCTACCGTTTATATAGATTCCATTAGCCTCGCTGGCAATTGTCTGTAAAGTTTCTTCGTTTAACTTAGTAATTACTGTTTCGCCTTCGGAGTCCTTTTTATAACTTATCGAACCTCCAACACCTTTTATTGGTATTGGGCCGCCCTTTACATCGCCCACACCAACTGTAAAAATACGAATACCTTGTTCATTAGCCTGTTCAGCTACGGCTGCAGCTTGTTCACTGTGGTCTTCTCCATCGGAAATTATAATTAGTACCCTGTTGGTTTGCTCTTCGTCATCAAAATAGGTTGTGGCTAACTTAATAGCTTCGTTAATTGCTGTACCCTGCGACGATAACATATCGGTATTCATCCCTTGTAAGAACATTTTAGCCGAGGCATAATCGGTTGTTATCGGCAATTGTGGAAACGCTTTTCCTGCGTAAGCTATAATACCTACCCTATCGCTAGCCAAATTATTAATAATCTGGGTTACCAACTGTTTCGCTTTTTCTAAACGATTTGGTGCAATATCTTCAGCTAGCATACTTTTAGAAACATCAACTGCAAAAACAATATCAACACCTTCTCGCTTTACGGTTTCCAGCTTAGAACCAATTTTTGGATTTACTAATGCTACGGCCAAACTAGCAAAAGCCAAACAAAGAACAATTGTTTTTAAGCTTGATTTAAAAAGCGAAATATTCGGACTTAATCGCTTGAGTAATTCTTTATCGGCAAATTTTCGTTGCGTCCTGTGTTTCCATAGTTGAAGCACCAAAAAGAACAGGATTATTACAGGAATAATTCCTAATACCCAAAACCATATTTTTTCTTCTAATTGATACATTTACGCTTATGTTTTTTTTATGAATTTGTTTAGTTCTAAACTATTAAACAAAACTCCTGAATATTGTATTTCTCAATAAGAATTCGAACAGCAATAACAACCCAGCCAGAATAACTAGAGGTCTATATTTTTCGTCGTAGTTATAAAATTTGAATTCTTCTATTTCGGTTTTCTCCAGTTTATTAATTTCTTCATAAATATCTTCAAGCTTTTTATTATCGGTTGCTCTAAAATATTTCCCACCCGTAGCGGTGGCGATTTCCTTTAATAAAACTTCATCGATTTCCACCTGTATACGTCCATATTGAAACTCTCCTGTTCTAGAATCTATAGCTACAGGGGACAAAGCCATACCATTTGTTCCTAAACCAATGGTATACACTTTTATGCCATATTCAACCGCTAATTCGCTGGCAATTTTAGGATCAATAAATCCGGAATTATTAACACCATCGGTTAGCAGTATGATCACCTTACTTTTCGCTTTACTGTCTTTTAACCGGTTTACCGATGTTGCGAGCCCCATACCAATGGCTGTTCCCCCTTCAATTACCGTATTATATTTAATGTCCTTTAACGAGCGAAGCACAATAACCTTATCACTTGTAATAGGCGTTTTTGTATAACTTTCGCCGGCATACTCAACTAATCCAATACGGTCGTTAGGGCGACCTTTAATAAATTCGGCGGCTACATTTTTTAAGGCTTCTAATCGATTTGGTCGCAAATCCTTCGCCAGCATACTGGCCGACACATCAATAGCCATAACGATATCGATACCTCGAGTTGTTTTTGTTTTTGTTGAAACATCAACACTGCGTGGTCTGGCTAAGGCTGTAATTAATAATGCCAACGCCAATAATCTAAGCGCAAACAATACATGCTTTAGTTTAGGTAATACTGAATTGGTAACTTTAAATCCTTTTAAGCTCGATATTTTTAATTCGGCCGTTTGCTTACTATGCTTAAACACATACCAGAGTATGGCTAATGGTAAAACCAACAGTAACCAGAAAAATTCTTTGTTTAAAAACTCTATTCCTTCAAACATTACTCTTCCGATTTTTTAAGTTCAACTGAATTTAAAATACGATCTATCATTTGGTCGGCATAAGTATCATTAACAGGGTAGGTGATTATAATCTGTTGCAATACATTTTGCGACGCAAAGGCTAGCATTACATATTTAGTTTCAACCAAATTACCAGTATTAAACCCATCTACTTTTAGACTCCCATGTACTTTTAAACCTTCGGCACCATTGGGCGTTGTATATTTTTCTTTGAATACCGAAATATCTTTCGCGCCCTGACTTTCTATTGCTTTCAAACTGCCTTCAACAGCCCTTTCCATATTCACACCTTCTTTAGGCGCATTCTTATAAGTCGTAGTTGTTACGCCAACACTAAATTCGTCTGCCAGTGCTCCATACATAAAAGAGGTCATATTCACTTGCGCTTTAACATCATCTGGTAATGGAAGCTCTACACGCTTTAATACTTTAGGTGTTGATATCGTTACCGGAGGCACGCCATAATCGCTGGTTACCCAGTTGCCTTCTAGCAGCTCTTTACTCTCATGACCAATAATGGTGTCTTTCACGTAACCAAAACCGTATTTAATACCAAAACCTATAACCGTTCCGATTAATAAAAACAAACTAATAGCGACAGTTAAAATTATTTTATTACGCTTCTTTTTACGCTCCTGTTCTGCTCGGTACTTTTCGTCTAAAAGTTTTTCTTCTTCGGTTGGCTCAGGCAGTGCTTCTTTAACATGATCAATTTCTACGTCAATAGTATTTCTGTCTAATTTGGCCAGTTCTTTATCGACTGCAGACTTAGCAAATTTTACTAAATCGGCTCGTTTTAAAATACTCTCCAGATTTTTAATGTCTTCTTGACTAATATCAACCTGATTGCCTTCTTTTAATAATTTTAACCGACTTATTAACTCATCGGTAGTACTTTCAAGCGCGCGATCGTATACCTTTTCATCAAGATATTTTCTTATTATAAACGTTAATTCAGAATAATAATCTTTGATTTCATCATTTTCTAAATAATCACTTTCATCTAATTTCTTTAAAGCCAGTTTCGCTCTGTCGTATGGTGGAAGCAAGGCAATTTCCTCTTCTTCAGTCAGCGGTTTTTTACGCCAGATGAACCAGTAGATTAAAAACGCCACAACTCCTAATATTAACAGCGTTATAAGTAAATATTTCCACCAATTACTAGCTGGTTTTTCAACTTCGATAAGTGGTTTTATATCGTAGAGTCCTTGTTTTGTAGTGTCGACCACTACATTTCTAACTTCAACTTGCAAAGAATCGGTGAAAAAGGTTTTATCACCAATAATAATTTTTTGTTTAGGAATGGTATAGGCTCCCGAATCGAATTGTGTTAAGCCATATTTCTTTATAAGGTTGAATTTATCCTTGTTTTTTAATGTGTCTATATCGTAAGAATCGATTACCTCCAAAGGCATGAATGTTTGCCCTTCTGGAAATACTACCAGATTTGTAGAATCAGTTTCAACCGACACTGTATATGTTATCTGTTCTCCAATTTTAATGGAGGTTGAATCTATCGCTGTTTTTACCTGAGCATTTAAAGAAGATACTATAAAAAGAAAAAAAACAATTAAACTCACCACCGATGACCGATGACCAATGACCATCGATTTATTACTCATAATTCGTAATTCGTCATTCATAATTTGTTTATCCTCTTCTTTTAAAATAGCCCAACATTTTTTTAACATAGCTTTCATCTACACGGCAATCTATCGTTCCGGCACCAGCCTTGTTGAAGCTTTCTTTATAATAATTTACTTTTTCGTTATAGAACCTGGCGTAATTTCGTCGCACGGTTTTTGAAGATGTATTAACCAGCATATACTCGCCAGTTTCTTCGTCCTGCATTTGCACCACACCCAGATTCGGAATTTCTTCTTCGTGCTTATCGTAAACCCTAATTCCTGTAACATCGTGTTTTCCTGCGGCAATTTTCATGGTATGATGATAATCGTCGGCAATAAAATCAGACAACACAAACACAATCGCCTTTTTCTTCATGACATTTTGCATGAATTTTAAGGCTTCGGCTAGGTTTGTTTGCTTACTTTCTGGTTGAAACTCGATAAGCTCGCGAATAATACGCAATACGTGCGAACGTCCTTTTTTAGGAGGAATATAAAGTTCGACCTTATCAGAAAATAAAATAAGCCCTATTTTATCGTTATTTTGAGTTGCTGAAAAAGCTAAAGTTGCTGCAATTTCGGTAACCACTTCATTTTTAAACTGCTGGTCTGTACCAAAAAGTTCAGATCCCGAAACATCAACCATAAGCATCATGGTGAGTTCACGTTCTTCCTCGAAGACCTTTATGTATGGCTCGTTATAACGAGCTGTAACATTCCAGTCGATATTACGAACATCGTCGCCAAATTGATACTGACGCACTTCGCTAAAGGTCATACCGCGTCCTTTGAAGGTAGAATGATATTCGCCCCCGAAGATATGATCAGACAAACGACGTGTCTTAATCTCTATTTTTCGTACTTTTTTTAGTAAATCTTTTGTATCCATTGTTCAATTGTCTATTGAATGTTTTTTATTGATCACTTAAGAAATAATCAATGTTCAATTATCAATTGTCAATTTTAAGGCACTTCGATTTCGTTTACTATTTTATTAATGATATCTACTGAAGTTACATTTTCGGCTTCAGCTTCGTAAGTAATACCTATTCTGTGTCGTAACACATCGTAAACCACAGCACGAACGTCTTCAGGGATTACATAACCACGACGCTTAATAAACGCATAACATTTTGCTGCTGTTGCTAAATTTATACTACCACGAGGTGATGCTCCAAAAGAAATTAATGGTTTTAAATCGGCTAGTTTATATTTTTCAGGATAACGCGTTGCAAAGATGATATCTAGAATATACTTTTCTATTTTTTCATCCATATATACTTCACGCACCGCTTTTTGTGCATTTAAAATTTGTTCTAAAGAAACTACCGGATTAACTTTTTCCCAGGCACCTTTTAGGTTGGCTCGCATAATTAATTGCTCTTCAGCAATTTTTGGATAGTCAATTACAGTTTTTAACATAAAACGGTCTACCTGTGCTTCAGGTAATGGGTAAGTTCCTTCTTGTTCTACCGGGTTTTGGGTAGCCATTACTAAAAATGGTTTATCTAAAGGAAAGGTATCGTCGCCAATAGTTACCTGTTTTTCCTGCATAGCTTCCAGTAAGGCAGCCTGAACTTTGGCTGGCGCCCTGTTAATCTCATCGGCTAAAACAAAGTTGGCAAAAATAGGCCCTTTTTTAATCGAGAAATCATTCTCTTTCATGTTGTAGATTAATGTACCTGTTACATCGGCAGGTAATAAATCTGGGGTAAATTGAATACGGCTAAAAGAACCCTGAACGGCTTGCGATAATGTGTTTATGGCAAGGGTTTTTGCTAAACCGGGCACCCCTTCTAATAAAATATGCCCCTGACCAAGTAATCCAATAAGCAACCTTTCAACCATGTGTTTTTGCCCCACTATAACCTTATTCATTTCTAGCATCAGCAAGTCAACAAAAGCACTTTCTTTTTCTATTTTTTCATTAATTGTCTTAATATCAATTGTACCTGTATCTTCCATCATTATTAGAATTTTTAAAAGCCGAATATAATACGCTTATTCGAGCAATGCAAATTGTTAATTTTTTTCTTCGGAGCCTGTTAACAATTGGTTAAAATAAATATTTTTAAAAGTTAATGTTAGGTTAAAACAAAAAAAAAGCAATGCGGATGCATTGCTTTTAATTTTTTAAGGATTTTATTAATTATTCTGCAACCAATGTAATTTCGGCTACTTCCGTATTATCACCAGGAGTAACATTTACCTCAACAGTCTGGTTTACATACCCTTCGGCAGTAACCATTAAATCATAATCTCCTGCAGGAACACCCTCTAAAAGATAAGCTCCATTTTCGCCAGTAATTGCTTCAATTTTTGGATCATCTTCTAAATTTTCAGGAGTCCCATTATCGCCGGTAACAACGTATACAATTGCTGTGTCATCTCCAACCAAACCTGCTACTGTACCAGAAATCGAACCCGGTTTTAACATTAACACGATTGGATCTTCAATAGTGGTGATTGCGCCATTAACAACTTGCACATCCATAGCACTAGCTGTGCCATAATCAGAATCTTCAGTTGTTGGCTCTACCGTTACCTCATAACTACCCTCTGGCACACCCCATAACGCAAAAGCACCAGTTTCATCGGTGTAAGCTGAAATAACAAGCTCGTCCTCCGTTCCTTCATAAGCTGTTACTGAAGCCATTGCAGGAAGGGCTTCCATTGGCGCTACCGTTCCTTCTATAATACCAGAAGATACTTCAGCATTTGCGTAAATCACAGGTTTTAAAATGATATTACCTGAATTTCCTGCCATGACGATAGATTTATTAACATCGAAATCTAACACATAATTATAAGTAAAACCTTCTTCAATTACAGCGTCGATTTTTAATTTTAATCCTGACTGCTGTGCACTAGGTGTTTTTAATTCGTGTGTTTCAATTGCTCCGCCTTCAGCTTCAATATCGATAGTGTTTCCATCTCCCAATACTAATCTCATTTGGCTTAATGTACCTGCAGGAATAGGGAAACGATCAACTAATACCTTGCTAAATCCACCACTAAATTCTAATAAATTAACCATACCGCTTTCGGCTTCAAGAGACATCCAGCCTTCGTCGCTTTCGGTATCATCATCCATTTTAATCAGGACATCTACTATATTTACATTTACAGCAGCATAATCACCAGGATTGTCAACAAGTCTTATAGAAATTCTAGGCGCTTCGGCACTTACTCCATCAGATTCAGAGTCTTTACAACCGAAAACAAATGTTAATAATAACAGGGGTAAAATAAATTTTAGCTGTCTTAAATTTTTCATAAGGATTATTTTTTGTTTAAAAATATATACGCATCAAAGTGGGAATTGGATGTTTGCATCCTGTTTTTTAAACCCCATTTAAAAATGCCTTCTCAATTTACAGTTTATCGTTGTTTTTCAGTATTTTTATATGTGAATTACAGAAAAACATATACAAACTGCAACAGAATAACATCTTAAATTTATTTAAATTTGAGTATGAAAAAAACTGCATTTATAACTGGAGCTACCAGCGGAATTGGTCGCGCCACTGCAATTGAGTTCGCAAAACACCATATAAATTTAATTTTATGCGGAAGACGACTAGAGCGTTTAGAAATTTTAAAAAAAGAACTGGAACCATTAACTCAAGTTCACATTTTACATTTTGATGTTCGTGATAAATCGGAAGTTTTTTCTGCTATCGACAGCTTACCTGAGGCTTTTAAAACGATCGATATTTTAATAAACAACGCCGGGAACGCTCATGGCTTAGACCCCATTCAAGAAGGACATCTAGACGATTGGGATGCCATGATGGATATAAACGTAAAAGGTCTGCTTTATGTAAGCAAAGCTATAATTCCGCAAATGACAGAGCGCCAATCAGGACACATTATAAACATAGGATCATCGGCAGGTAAAGAGGTGTATCCTAACGGTAATGTGTATTGCGGCAGTAAACATGCCGTTTTGGCTATTACCGAAGGTATGCGCCTAGATTTAAATAAATTTGGCATAAAAGTAAGTGCTGTAAATCCGGGCTTAGTTGAAACCGAATTTTCTAAAGTGCGATTTAAAGGCGATGTTAAAGCAGATGCTGTTTATAAAGGTTTTAAAGCCTTACAAGCCGAAGATATCGCCGAAATCATCTATTTTGTAGTATCGAGACCAACTCATGTAAATATTGCTGATTTACTGGTATTCCCTACTGCTCAAGCCAATAGTGTAACGGTAAAAAAAGACGAGTAATTACATGATTAACAAACGCCTGCTTATAAAGCATTTATTAGCTCACAACGACGAGAACAGCTTCTACGACAAAAAGCGTAAGGTTAATATTAGTTTTAAAGAAGGTAAAGCCAAATTCTTAAAACATGTATGTGCACTATCCAATAGCAACCCTAAAAACAACTCGTATATCCTAATTGGGGTTGAAGACAAGGATAATCGTATTGTTGGTGTCGACTTTTTCGACGATAGCAAAATTCAAAATCTTATCAATGCCTATTTAACCCATCCGCCAATTGTTCAGTATGAAAATATTTCATTTCCTCATTTACCAGAGGACAAAGTTGTTGGCTTGGTAACCATCCGCCCTACTGGAAAAATTACATCCCTTCGAAAAAACATCTGGAAATACTATGGTGGTTCGGTATTTTTTAGGGATGGCAGTATGAGCATGCCTAAAGTGTTTGATATTGAAATAAAAGATATCAACTCCAAAATCGTCGAATCTATAGAAAATAATTCTCAGAATAATATTGAGCATACCTTAAACGGAGTTTTCGACTTCATGAATTTGCACAAAGACTATCATCCGCAATACAAAGTATTTAAAGAGTATTTTGTGGTTTGTTGGTCCGGGCAAAAAAAGGTAGTAAAAGACGAAACCTTTTACTCTAGAGTAGACATAAAGCTTATTAACGAACAAGTGCTACTGTTTTTTTCAGCACTAGATGAAGTCGCCATAACTATTGATGACGATCGTTTTAAAATAATAGAATACGTAAACCTAGGGTTTCAAAATCAAAATAAATATTATCAGCTGGAAGAAACCATTATTCATTTTGAAGAAAATGCCGCTTATCATATTGAAACCAAATTATTGTTTGAGCCCCCTCAATACGACAAAAAAGTCCTGCATCATATTTACAACACTAATAATGCCATTTTAGAAAAACTAAAAAAAGGATTATCGTTTACCAATAATGAATTAGCCGATTTAAAAAACCTGCCCATAACCTATTTGATATGTTATTTTAATTCGTTTCATGACGCCATAGACAAATTAAATGAAGCAAAACCTTATTTAAAAAGTTATGATGATTATTTATATCAACTTTATAAAGAAACCATCAGAATTTTAAGGAAAGTGAAATATAGTTAAGCCAATAATTTTTTAATTTTTAAATAATTCAAAACAATAATAAAATTCATTATATTTGTCTTGCTATTAATCTTTTTAAGATATGACCTTGTTTCTACATGAGCTTGCTCAAACCGAAACAAGGTCTTTTTTTTTAAATAAATTCTAATTGATTAAAGTTTTTATTTAAAATCTTTTCATCGTTTACTTCCAGCCATTTGTTCAAAACAGTGGCATAAATGGTTCTGAAATCTATTTCAAATTTCAAATCTCCATTATCATCTAAATCAGATAAATTTGGATTGTTATTATAAATGCCCTGCTTTTTTAGTTGTCCGCCAATAATAAATACATTATTTGCCGTACCATGGTCGGTACCTTGTCCGGCGTTTTGAGCAACCCTTCTTCCAAATTCTGAAAACGTTAAAACCAATGTATCGTTAAATGTGTTATTCGATTTTAAATCATTGACAAAAGCTTCAACGCCATCGGCATAAGTTTTTAATAATCGTTTTTGGGTATTTAACTGCCCCGCATGAGTATCAAATCCTCCTAATGAGGTATAAAATACTTTTGTCTCGATTCCTGAATTGATAAATTGCGCCGTGGTTTTAAGCTGATTTGCAAACTTGTTATCGGGATAAGAAGCATGATTTGATACCGTTTTAGTCGTTTCAAAAATATATTTCGCAGAAGATTGCGCTTCTATCATGGTTTTATACAAATACCCCAAATTATGCTCACTTAAATGCGCATCTTTTTCATGATTTACCAGATTTTTAAAATAAGGATCTCTAGACAGATTAAAAAAAGCTTTAGGATTTTTAGTGGCAATTCCATTTAATCGCTCCCCTTTTAAGGCTAACGACAAATTATCGTCTACCTCAATTCCTAAATAAGGTTTGTTGGCATAATTATCAAGATAACGTCCCAACCAACCAGTTTGAGAATACCTATTGGCATCGGTAGCCGTTTGCCAAATATCCATAGACCTAAAATGGGAACGTACCGGATTTGGATACCCCACATTATTAATTACGGTTAAATCGCCATTATCATACAAACGCTTTAATGGCAATAAGCTACTATGAAACCCTAACTCATCATTTACTTTTATAATATCCTTTTTAGAAATAGCCAACGTTGGTCGTGCCTTATAATAAAGATCATTTGTAAAAGGAACAACCGTATTAAGTCCATCGTTTCCTCCCGATAATTGAATTATCACCAATCGCTTATACCCTAATTTACTAGTTGCTACCTGCTCAAATGCTTTTACAAAACTTGGAACAAAAAATAAACTACTGGCCAGCGATGATTGTTTTAAAAATTTTCTTCTTTCCATAATTAACACATTTGATATTCGGGCAACGACATAAGCTGAACGCAATATTCTTGCTTTGAAGTTTTATTTAAAGTACTTAAATACTGTTCGGCGGTTGAACTTAAAGGTGCCATCAATACGTAGTCTTGTAATTTATTTGAAGGCACTTGCTTAAAACAATTTTCGAAAAAATTCCAGTCCCTTTGAATCTTAAACTGTTTACCCACTCTATTTTTTAACACCTGTTTTTTAGCAAGCATCATAGATTCAGACTCGTCATTTTCCACTTTAGAAATATAAGCGTCATTTAATAAAATTGAAGGTAATTTTAATCGTAGCGAAATGGTATTACTGTCTATCCAGGAACGACTACCTTTCCAGCCCGCTACATTTGGCGGATCTAAAAGGACTTGCCCCAGCTGCCGTTGAAGATAAAGCAACTGTTTTTTATTTTCGAAACGAATAGGAACAAGGTGATTTATACCTACCAACAATTCTACCGGTGACTTTATTTTTATTCCAATATTTTCATCGTCGTAAAACCAATCGGCACAAAACACAAAATGCATTAACGATTTAATGTTGTAGTCTCGGTAAAAAACATCGACCATTTCGTTTATGTGCTTTGCATTTAACCGATCATTTACGAAGTAAGCATATATCTTTTCACAGATAAACTTAGCGCACTGTCTCTGCTTTAAAATTATATCTATAATATCGGCTCCATCAAAATTTCCTGTTTCACCAAAAAATACTTTATAAGAATTATCATGCTGAAAGGCTCTAAGTACAAAATCTCCTTCTAAGTTATGGCTATACCCCGTGAATGCCTTGGCACTCTCTTTAATATCTTCTTCGGTGTAATGGCCTTCACCTAAAGTGAATAATTCCATAAGTTCTCGTGCAAAATTCTCGTTTGGCTTTTGCTTTTTATTCTGTTTTGTATTCAAATACTTTGTCATTGCCGCCTCCTTAGAAATGGCATTTACAAAATCTTTAAAATTTCCGAGTGCAAAAGTTCGTAGCGTATTATTATACTTTTGCGTGTAAACCACATTATTATCCTCACAAACAAAAACGTTCGCCCAAAAAAGCGTCATTTTCTCTCGCAAAAGTTCCCATGGTTTCATCATTCTTTGCATCCAAGACATATTAAGCTCGATACTTTTTTTACGACTTAATTGCTGAATTTTTTTTCGTTCTACATCGGATAATGGACCACCACTTTTTAAAATCTGATTGAGTTCTGAAGTATCAATATTTAAAGGACTAATTTTTTCAGAATTTTTAAAAAGAAGATCAACAACTGCCTTGCGTTTCAAGTCTTTTAAAGGTTCTAAATCATTTGGCAGTATTCCAAATCCGGCACGCCAATATAAATGTTGAATATGCTTTAGCTTCATATGCCTGGAATTATTTAGTTAAGTATAACCTCTTAGACTCTAATTAATTGAAAAAGTTTATATATGACTAACGAAAACTAATCAATAATTATTTTTCAATGTAGAAATAAGATCTTTTTTCCCAAAACAGAAACGAAAACCAAAACCAATGGTATGAAAACTAGCGTTATCGAAGATCGAATTTAATTCTGCCGCCGTTTGAATATTCATGTGATCATTTCGATATGTATAATTAATATAAACTGCTAATTGAGAAACTAGCATATAATGAATATATGCATCGTAAGCTCTTATACGCCCTCTATCTGTTTGAAACACTAATTTATTATTGGGATCTATTTTATTTTTATACCTAGAACGACCTAATACGGCCGCACTTACGCCCAGTTTTAATTTTGTAACAGGCTCAATTTCGTAACCAACGCTCAAATACTGATGTATTGCAGTGGTTTTTTCATAATTTCCAACGATACTTTTATCTTTTACTTTAAAATAATGTGCGCCTGCAGTTCCTGAAACAAAAAAGCCTTTATAAACAAATACATGAAGTTTTAAATTAACCCCAAACTTTCCCTTTAAACCTAATCCGGTAAAATTATCGCCAGTTGTAATTGGCAATGCGTACTCGTAAGCAAAATATCCCAGATTTTTATTTGATACCTCAACACCTTGATCTTTTGCCTTGTTATTTTGAGCAAAACTCAAACTACAACAAGTAAACAATAACGAAAAACAACAAAGCTTAATACGAAAATTCAAATTCATAATTTTCTTCATCAATAATAAATGTTTCTACAACTTCCGGGCCGTCGTTAATGACGTATCTAAATTCAACAACGGATCCTAAAACAGTCCAAAAAAAACTTGAATCATTAGGGTTATTATCATCGAGAAATCGACTTATGTAAACCGCATCAAAACAATTGGAATTCTCAGGATTTATTTGCCCGTTTTCAAAATATTCATAGCATTTAACGTTAGGAAAATTAAAGGAATAATGTAGTGTTGTTCCTAATGGACTTGTTCTGGTGATTGTGTAGTTTACTTTTGAATTCTTTTTCAGCTGAACAGCTTCTAAATTAATGGTGTAATTGTCAGGTTTATTATTCTCGAAAGTATTCGATAAATAATAATATTCGGTATAATTATCTGCACTTTTTACTTCAACTACATATTCTTCATTTTTAGGCAACAGCGATGTGATTTGAAAACCTCCATCTTGTGCTGATAAATCACTTCCTAAAAAATAAGATTGCAAATAATAATCCTCTCTGAAAATATAAGCGGTTACTTTTGCATCTAAAATGGGTGCATTGTTTTCATCAAGCACTTTTCCTTTAATTAACACTCTGGCATTAGGCTCAAATTGAGGGATTGAACAACCTCCCCATAAAACAATAGCAAAAACCAAAAAGGCATAATTTTTCATTTACTTAGTGAGTTTATACTAAGATGTTTATTTCACTTTATGGTTGCGTTAAAAAAAGAAAAATATTACAAATGGAATTTTATTCCCTGTGCTAAAGGTAGATTTGCCGTATAATTAATAGTATTGGTTTGTCTTCGCATGTATACTTTCCATGCATCGGAACCAGATTCGCGACCGCCTCCAGTTTCCTTTTCTCCACCAAAAGCACCACCAATTTCGGCTCCAGAAGTTCCGATATTTACATTAGCAATTCCGCAATCGGAACCTGCAACAGATAAAAAATGCTCTGCTTCTCGTAAATTATTAGTCATAATTGCTGATGATAAACCCTGCACCACATTGTTTTGTATTTGAATAGCATTTTGAACATCGCCTGAATATTTTAGCAAGTACAAAACAGGTGCAAAAGTTTCATGCTGAACAATTTTATAATCTGGTTTGGCTTCTGCTATTGCTGGTTTTACATAACAACCACTTTCATAACCTTCACCATGTAATACACCGCCCTCTACCACCAAATGACCGCCTTCGGCAACCACTTTATTTAAGGCATTTGTATACATGGTTACAGCCTCTTTATCAATTAATGGCCCTACATGATTCGATTCATTAAGCGGATTACCAATTCGTAATTGCTTATAAGCTTCAACAAGAGCATTTTTTACTTTATCGTAAATGCTTTCATGTATAATTAATCGGCGGGTACTGGTACAGCGTTGTCCCGCGGTTCCTACTGCGCCAAATACAGCTCCAATAACTGTCATTTTTATATCAGCATCCGGAGTTACAATAATGGCATTATTTCCCCCAAGCTCTAATAAAGATTTACCCAATCTTGCAGCAACATCCTGAGCTACAATTTTACCCATTCTTGTAGAGCCCGTTGCTGAAACTAATGGTATTTGAGAACTTTTTGAAATAAACTCCCCGACTTTATAATCGCCATTAACCAAACAAGAAATGCCTTCCGGTAAATTATTGGCTTTAAAAACCTCGGTAGCAATATTTTGACAAGCAATACCGCAAAGCGGTGTTTTTTCACTGGGTTTCCAAATAGTAACATCACCACAAACCCATGCCAAAGCAGTATTCCATGACCAAACAGCAACTGGAAAATTAAAGGCCGAAATAATACCGACAATACCTAAAGGATGGTATTGTTCATACATACGATGCCCCGGACGTTCAGAATGCATGGTTAAACCATGTAACTGACGTGATAAACCTACAGCAAAATCACAGATATCAATCATTTCCTGAACTTCACCAAGCCCTTCCTGGTATGATTTACCCATTTCGTAGGATACTAACTTACCAAGCGCTTCTTTTTTATCTCTTAGTTTGTCCCCAAACTGTCTTACAATTTCACCACGTTGTGGTGCAGGCATTAATCGCCAGGTTTTAAATGCCGATGATGCCGTAATTAGTACCTTTTCAAAATCTTCTAAATTTGTAGCTTTTACTTCTGCAATAAGTTTTCCATCAACGGGAGAATAACTGGATATAAGGTCGCCCGAACCGAAAGAATTTGTCCCTGTTGATGTTCCATTATTTATTGGTTTTACCCCTAAAATATCAAGTGCTTTATCAATACCAAAATCTATTGCCCGAGTGTCCATAATTAAACTATTTACCGTTTTAGCTTTATTTTTTTACGAATATAGCAATAAAATAACGCTTATTAAGATGTTATTTTTCAAATAACTAAATACTTAAAGTATCTTTCTTTTTAACCAAACTACGAATAACCCAATATCCTAACACACCAGAAATAAGTGAACCAGACAAAATACCCACCTTAGCCGAACTTAAAAGTACCGCATCGGTAAATGCTAAATTGGCAATAAACAAAGACATCGTAAATCCTAGACCTCCTAACAGCGCAGCTCCCAAAATTTGTTTAAAATTTACGCCTTTAGGCAAATGTGCGATTTTAGTCGATACGGCTAACCAAGATGCCACACTAATACCCACAAACTTACCAATTACTAAGGCCAAAGCGATAGGTAAGGCCACACCAAAATCTATTTCTGTTCCACTAGAAATGGTTACCCCTGCATTTGCAAAAGCAAAAACAGGCATTATAAAATACACAATCCAAGGATGCAAATCATGTTCTATTTTTTGTAACGGCGAATTAATATGTACAGAAGCCATGCGTATAGCATAAGCGGCATGCACGTGTTCTTGCTTTAAAATATGGTGCGTTTTTACGTGGTCACGTTCTTCGGTAAACCGCTGCACAGAAACTTTAATTTTCTCGAAAAACCGGTCTAATGTTGTTGTGCGGGTTGCTGGAATAGTAAATGCTAATAGTACACCTGCAATAGTAGGATGAATTCCTGATTTCAAAAATAAAATCCACACCACGACACTAAGCGGGAAAAATATGAATTTTGAAAAATACTTCTTCATCCCTAAAAACACCATAAATACAAGGATGATTGCAGAATACAGCAAAAGCATCAAATTAATATCGGTAGCATAAAAGACACCTATAACGATTACCGCTGCTAAATCATCTACAATAGCAAACGCCGTTAAAAACACCTTTAAACCTAAGGGCACTCTTTTTCCAAGTAGTTTTAAGATCCCTAAAGAAAAAGCAATATCGGTAGCCATAGGTACGCCCCATCCTTTAGATAAATCTGGGTTTGGTATCGTTAAAAAATAAATTACAATCGGTACTAAAACACCACCAAGCGCTGCTAATACGGGTAATGACGCTTTATATATTGATGATAACTCACCATCCAATATTTCGCGCTTTATTTCCAGACCAACATGAAAAAAGAAAATAGCCATTAAACCATCGTTAATCCACAGATAAAAAGGCTCGGTTAACTCAAAACCTTTCTCTAAAAAGCCTAAAGTAAATTCACTTTTTAATAAATTATGATACAGCGTATTCCACGGGGAGTTAGCTATAATTAATGCCAAAACCGTTGCAAACAGCAACAAAAAACTTCCAGAATTTGAAGATTTCACAAACCTATTAATAGGCTCTATAATTTTATTCATTTTTAAAACTTTGGTGATTTAAACGTCAAATTACAAATAACCCTACAGGCAAAATATGACACTTATCAGCTTTAACCAGATTATTTAGAATAAGTTATAACGGTTTTCAGAATCCTGTAAAAACACAAAACTCCAAGAATTGATTTAGTTAAAAACAAGTATCTTTAAACTGTACATAAAACATTTACCATGCATTACATTTTCCGCTCATTCTTATTTGTTTTGTTTTTGTTTTCATGCAAAAACGGCACTGAAAAACCTCAGAAACCAAATATTAAAGAAGCTAAATTTGCTATTATTATTCATGGCGGCGCAGGGACCATTTTAAAAAAGAATATGTCCCCAGAAAAAGAAAAACTTTATAAAGCTAAACTAGAAGAAGCTATACGTGTCGGATATAACATTTTGAATGAAGGCGGTAGTAGCATTGATGCTGTGCAAAAAACCATTAATACTCTAGAAGATTCACCATTGTTTAACGCCGGAAAAGGTGCCGTATTTACTAATGCAGAAACCAATGAGCATGACGCCTCCATAATGGATGGTAAAACGCTAAATGCTGGTGCATCAGCCGGAACAAAAACTGTGAAAAACCCTATAAATTTAGCCCGTGCCATAATGGAAAACTCGCCTCATGTTATGCTTTCTGGGGAAGGTGCCGAACAATTTGCTGCGGAACAACAACTCATACTTGTAGACCCTTCATATTTCTATACTAAAAAAAGCTTCAAATCTTTAGAAAGAGTAAAACAGAATGAAAACATGGCATACTACGATGCCAATATTAACGATTCAAAATTTGGAACAGTAGGCTGTGCTGCCCTCGATAAAAAAGGCAATCTGGCAGCAGGAACATCTACTGGAGGGATGACCAATAAGCGCTGGGGACGCATAGGCGATTCACCAGTTATAGGATCTGGTACTTATGCCAACAACCAAACTTGTGCTATTTCTTGTACTGGCTGGGGCGAATATTTTATTCGATCGGTAGTTGCCCACGATATTTCAGCACTTATGGAATATAAAGGACTCTCCATAACGCAAGCTGCAAAAGAAGTCATTCACAATAAAGTTGGAAAGCTAGGGGGAAATGGCGGTGTAATTGGGGTTGACAATAAAGGGAATCTGATGATGGAATTCAACACAGCTGGCATGTTTAGAGCAACTATGACAGCTAACGGTGATCTGTACATTGGTATGTTTGAAAAATAACAAATCCGACTATAAAGACTTTACTTGTTGCAAAAGCACAGCAAACTAATGAAATTATGCGGTTTAAAAGGTTTTGATTCCTGACATTCTAATTAGCTAAAAAAAATATTCAAATTCGATTTATTGAGCGAAATATAATACGTAATTTTAACTCAATCCGTTAACCATATTATCCCATTTTTAATGTCCCTGAAACACATCCTTTTAATTATCCTTGCTTTTAATTTTGCTGTATCATGTAAGCATAAAAGTGACCAACAAGACACCGATAACCTTTTTAAATTTAAAGAATACATCAGTTATACGACTAATGGAAGGGTCTCTACCCACGACCCAATAGTCATTAATTTAAAAAAGAATGTTGACAACTGGATACCTGGTGAAACCATAAATACCGATTTTATGGAAATAAAACCTCATGTTCAGGGCAACTTAACCACCACTAATACACACGCCCTTACCTTTATACTCGACGAACCTCTTGAACCAGATACCGAATATACAGTAACAGTAAAATTAGATGATATCTACAAAAACATTCCGGAGGAATTTAATCACTACACCTTTCAATTTAAAACCATAGCGCCAAACTTTTTCATTACCACTACTAATTTACAATCCTACAGCAAGTCCTGGCAGTATTTAGAAGCCCGACTAAATTCTGCAGATATTATTTCTTTAGAAAAAGCAAAACAATTGGTGGAAGCTTCACAAAATGGAAAACCTTTAAAACTTAAATGGAATGAAGCCAATAAAACATCTAAACTTTTCGATTTTAAAATAGATAGTATTAACCGTTTGGTTGACGATTCTGAAATTATCGTAAAATGGAAAGGTAAAGCTATACATGCAGATAATGAAGGTGAGAATACGATTAAAATACCAGGCATTAATAACTTTTCAATAGTAAATGTAGAGGTTATACAACGACCAGAACAAGCCCTGATAATTAACTTTTCCGATCCTTTAAAAAAACAACAAAATTTTGATGGTTTAGTGAGTATTCAAAATGCAAAGAAGCCAAAATACGTTGTTATAGGAAATGTATTAAAAGTGTATCCCGACACCCGATTAGTTGGTAATATTTTAGTCGATGTTTTTCAGGGTATAATGAATACCGATGGTTATAAACTCAAAAATCCTTTATCTGAAACCCTTTCTTTTGAAGAAATAAAACCACAGCTAAGACTCATTAGTAACGGAAGTATTTTACCTAATTCTAAGGCCTTAAAATTCAATTTTGAAGCTGTAAATTTGAAAGCTATAGATGTTCGTATCATTAAAATATTTGAAGACAATATACTTCAGTTTCTTCAAGATAATACTTTAAACAGCAACAATGACAACGCTATTAAGCACGTGGGTCGCCGCATTGCCAAACAAACCATAAATCTTTACGAAGAAGGTGAAATTAACGATGGTAAATGGAAAGCTTACAGTATCGATTTATCGAAATATTTTAAGGCAGATCCTGGAGCAATTTACCGTGTAGAACTGAGCTACACAAAAGAATATTCGTTATTTAATTGCGACGATTATACAGAAACAAATCCAGATGAAACCTATGATGAAGACTACTACGAAGAAGATTTTACTGAAGGTGATCTGGACTATTCTGAAGAAAGCGAAAACATTAGAGAAGAAGCCTATTGGGACAATTTAACTTACCGCTATAAAAACTACACCTATAATTGGCGTGAACGCGATAATCCTTGCCACGATGCTTATTTCCACGAAAACCGAATGGTAGCTCAAAACCTTTTAGCATCTAACCTTGGTGTAATTGCAAAACGAAGTAGCACTAACGAATACTTTTTTGCTGTTACCGACATTTTAAATACCGAACCTATTGCAAATGCCGAAATAAGACTTTATAATTTTCAGCAGCAACAACTAAGTAAATCCCAAACTAATAACGATGGGTTAGCCATTATAAAATCTGAAAACCATGCCGCTTTCGCTATTATTTCCAAAGGGGCTAATACAACTTATTTAAAACTTCAGGATGGTCATTCGTTATCGCTAAGTAAGTTTGATATATCAGGAAATAAATTACAGCGAGGACTAAAAGGTTATATTTACGGTGAACGCGGTGTTTGGCGCCCTGGAGATTCATTGTTTTTAAGTTTTATACTTAATGATAAGGCCAATAAACTTCCAGCAGGACACCCGGTAAAAATGGAAGTCCGAGATCCTAATGGTAAACTTATATATAAAAATATAACAGCCAATAATGTCAATAATTTTTATCAATTTACGGTTCCAACCTCAACAGATGGTAAAACAGGGACTTATAGTGCAAAAGTATCGGTAGGTGGCGTTTCATTCTTTAAAAGTTTACGTATTGAAACGGTTAAACCTAACCGCTTAAAACTTAAAGTCGACTTTAAAAATGATATATTAACTACTGAAAAACCAATTAATGGAACTTTAGATGTAAAATGGTTACACGGTGCGCCTGCTAAAAACCTAAAAACCGAAATTAAAGCACGATTTAGTGTCTCGAATACTGGGTTTAAAAATTATAAAGATTATGTTTTTACAGACCCTACCAGATCATTTTCTTCGGAAGATATTAATGTATTTGAAGGAAAGGTTAATGCAGAAGGCCAAGCAACTTTTAACAAATCACTTAAAGTTGGTAAAAATGCCCCGGGATTATTAAACGCTCAATTTTTAGTCCGTGCTTTCGAAAATGGTGGCGATTCTTCCATCGATGCCTTTACCAAAACCTTTGCGCCATACGCCTCGTTTGTAGGATTAAAATCACCACAAAGCAACCGATTTGGTTCATACTACACCGACGAAAATCAAACCTTTAATGTTGTTGTTGTCGATGCTCAAGGAAATCCTGTAAAACGAAATAAATTAGAGGTTAAAATTTATAAAATTGAATGGCGTTGGTGGTGGAACTCTTCGTACGACAACCTCTCTAGCTATGTTTCTAGCAAATACCATCGTCCGTATTTCGATCAACTGATAAACACCGATGCGCAAGGCAAGGCACAATTCAAATTAAAAATTCCTGAAAACGAACGTGGTCGCTATTTAATTCGGGTTACAGACCCGACTAGTGGTCATGCTACTGGTCGTACCGCATATTTCTACAAAAACTGGAATCAAACAGCTCCTTCAGCAGATAAAGAAGCTGCAAAAATGCTAGTGTTTTCAGCCGATAAAGAAAGTTACAATGTAGGAGAAACAGCCAAAATAACATTCCCTTCAGGTCCTGAAGGTCGCGCTTTAATTAGTATTGAAAACGGCTCTGAAATTATTGATCATCAATGGGTAAAAACTATCCAAAATGAAACCACCGTAAACATACCTATTACACCAGAAATGGCACCAAACGTATTCGTCAATATTTCATTATTACAACCCCATGCTATTACAAGTAACGATTTACCTATTCGTTTATACGGTGTTATTCCTTTAATGGTAGAAAACCCGGTAACCAAACTTCATCCCGTAATACAAATGCCTGATGAATTAAAGCCTGAACAAGAATTTAAAATTGACGTTTCAGAAAAAAACAATAAGGCCATGACTTACACCATAGCGGTGGTTGAAGAAGGTTTACTCGATTTAACGCGTTTTAGCACGCCAAATGCCTGGCAATCCTTTTTCGCCCGCGAAGCTCTTGGAGTAAAAACCTGGGATATTTTCGATGATGTTATTGGCGCCTATAGCGGCAGTATTGATCAGGTATTCGCCATAGGTGGCGACGGCTCGGCTCTTGCTGGTAAAAAGAAAAAAGCTAACCGTTTTAAACCTGTTGTAAAATATTTAGGACCCTTTTCTTTAGAAGCTGGCAAAACGGCCTCACATGTACTTATAATGCCAAATTACATTGGTGCAGTTAGAGCTATGATTGTTGCTGGAAACGTAAATACAGAAGCCTATGGCAGCTCCGATAAGTCAGTACAGGTTAAAAAACCACTAATGGTATTGGCTACGCTTCCGCGGAAGCTTAGTCCGGGAGAAAAAGTTACTTTACCAGTTACGGTTTTTGCTATGAACAAAAAAATAAAACAGGCAACCGTTAAACTAAAATTGAGTAAAGGCATTCAAATTATAGGTGACCAAACAAAAACCTTAAACTTTACATCACCCGATGAAAAAATGGTTTACTTCGATTTAGATGTTAGTAAAGCCAATGGTTTTAATTCCTTAAGTGTTATTGCTTCCGGACAAGGTGAAACAGCATCGCAAAACATAGAATTTGATGTTTTTAATCCAAATCCAATAACTAATAAAATCACCAATATTACCTTAAATGCCAAAGAAACAAACTCTTTGAATTTTTCAACTTTTGGGGTGACAGGAACCAATGAAACGACTTTAGAATTTTCTACGTTACCTCCAATGGATTTTTCACGTCGTCTTAACTATTTAATACAATATCCTCATGGCTGCTTGGAACAAACCACATCGAGCGCTTTTCCGCAGTTATTTTTAAATGACATCTTTGATTTAACATACGACAAGAAAAAAGCCATCCAAACTAATATTGAAAAAGCGATAAAACGATTAGGGAATTTTCAACAACCTAATGGCGGTTTAAGTTATTGGATAGGTGAAAATCAGACTAATGACTGGGCTAGTAGTTACGCTGGTCATTTTATGATTGAAGCCGAGAAAAAAGGCTTTGTTTTACCATTAACTTTCAAAACTAATTGGTTAAAATATCAAAAACAGGCCGCACGTGATTGGCGACCATCTTACACATCGTATAATTCTGATTTAGCACAGGCTTATAGACTTTATACTTTAGCTCTGGCAGGAAGTCCTGACCTCGCTGCTATGAATCGCTTAAAAGAATTTAATAAACTCTCTAACGATGCAAAATGGCGATTAGCCGCAGCTTATGCGCTAGCCGGCCAAAAAGAAGCCAGTAAAGCCATTTCAAGAACCGCAAATATAAACTTCACATCTGAAAGATATGATTATTACACCTATGGTTCGGTAGACAGGAACCGCGCCATGGCACTCGAAACTATGGTGCTTACAGAGCATTCAAAAACTCGGGAAATTACAGAATATATTGCAAAACGATTATCAGGGAACAGCTGGATGAGTACGCAAACAACAGCCTACAGTTTGTTAGCTATGGCTAAAATGGTAGAAGCCAATGGTGGTAAATCAATGCAGTTGGAATACACGCTAAATGGCAAAACGACACCTGTATCTACAAACCATGCCATTGCCCAACGGAAATTAATCATTAACGAAGGCAATAATTTACTAAGTTTTACGAATAATTTAGATAACATAGTTTATGTTACTTTAATGAATTCGGGCAAACTTACTTTAGGTGAAGAATTAACCGAACAACGCGGTTTAAATATTGGCGTTAATTACAAAGACTTATCAGGTAAAACAATAGATGTAAAAACGTTAAAACAAGGTCAGGACTTTGTCGCTATTGTTACCGTAAATAATTTAAAAGACGAAACCATTAACGATATCGCTTTAACTCAAATATTTCCTTCTGGATGGGAAATTGTAAATACCCGCTTTACGGCATTTGGGGATAGTACAACAAGTGCAGCACGTTACACCGACATAAGAGATGACCGTGTAAACTTTTATTTCGATTTAGACAAACAAGGCAAACAAAGTTCAAAAAGATTTAGCGTATTGTTAAATGCATCGTATTTAGGCACCTATTATTTACCGGGTATACAAGCTGAAGCCATGTATGACAACGACTATTTTGTTCGAGGAAAAGGCCAATGGGTTACAGTTGAAAAATAATAGAATGTTCCTTTAAAATAAATTTTAATTTATAAATGTCGCAATACCATATAAGTAACAAAACATTGACTTTAAAAGTTAAAAAAGCACCATTAGCGATTAGGTGTGCTATGTTTTTATTTGCTTTTGCCTGTTTTGTATTGCCATTATCGGGTGTTGTTATGTCCATTTATGAAGGGCAAGGCTTTCACTTTGGTTTTTTAATTGGTTTATTTTTATTTGGCCTTTTAGGATTTTATTTATTACGCCTATCTCTTTGGAATACTTACGGACAAGAAACGATTAAATTTGAAACTGGCAGCATTGACTATGAAGCCAATTATGGGTGGTTTAAAGATGGTAAAAAACAAATAGGCTATAACAACTTGGTATTTTACGTAAATAAAATAGGTTACGATGAAGACAAAACAGGCTCGATTACAATTGACAACCGAGAAGACTATATAGTATCTGTCGTAAAAATGCCTGTTTCTAAAGTTGAAAACCTAATTACCGAATTAGAACTACTTCTTAATAACCATGATAATTAATCTTTTTTTAAGATTATGTAAATGATATATAAATTACTGTTAACGGCAGCAACAAGTACATGAACAGGATTTTTGGCTACATAAAAAAACACAAAATAAAATCGACGGTTTTTATAGTTCTGTTTATTGCATATTACTTCTGCTTACCTAAAACACTTTTTAAAACTACAACATCAACGGTTATTACCGACAACAAAAATAACCTATTGGGTGCCTTAATAGCGAACGACGGACAGTGGCGTTTTCCTCATAATGAAAGCGTCCCTGAAAAGTTCAAAAACTGCATTATTTACTTTGAAGATGAATATTTTTACTATCATCCGGGCTTCAATCCGGTATCCATTTTTAAAGCCTTTCGAGACAATTTACAAGCAAATACCATTAAACGGGGTGGTAGTACTATAACTCAGCAAGTCATCAGATTATCAAGACAAGGACAAGACAGAACCTACTTTGAAAAATTTAAAGAACTTGTTTTAGCCACACGATTAGAACTTGGACATTCCAAAGCAAGTATTTTATCGCTTTACGCGAGCAATGCCCCTTTTGGAGGTAATGTGGTAGGCCTGGATGCTGCTGCTTGGCGCTATTTTAATCGAGACTCAGAACACTTATCCTGGGCAGAAAGTGCCACACTGGCCATATTACCCAATGCACCCAGTTTAATATACCCAGGTAAAAATCAAAAACTCCTACTGAAAAAACGAAACCGATTATTAAAAAAGTTATTGAATCATCAAGTTATCGATTCATTAACTTACAGCCTATCCATAGCAGAATCACTTCCCGAAAAGCCTTATCCATTACCTAAAATAGCACCGCATTTATTACAACGTGTTTCAAAATCGCACAACGGAAAACAGGTAGCCACAACTCTGGATTACAACCTTCAAAACCAAACAAATTTTATTGTAAAATCGCATTACAACGCATTAAAACAAAACGAAATATATAATGCTGCAGTTTTAGTTTTAGATGTACATACCAGAAAAGTATTGGCCTATGTTGGAAATACACCTACCGATAAAGCCCACCAAAAAGACGTCGATATTATTGATAAACCAAGAAGTACAGGTAGCATATTAAAGCCATTTTTATATACTGCCATGTTAGATGCAGGAGAACTATTACCACATACATTAATTGCGGATATCCCTACCCAGTATGGAAATTACACCCCTGAAAATTTCAATAAAAGTTACGACGGTGCTGTTCCTGCAAGCAAAGCCCTTTCTCGTTCTCTTAATGTGCCTGCCGTACGAATGCTACAATCTTTTGGCATAGAACGGTTTTATCACTATTTAAAATCTTTACACCTAAAAGACCTCACATACAACACTAACCATTATGGACTTTCACTTATTTTGGGCGGTGCTGAGAGCAATTTATGGGATTTATGCAAAAGTTACGCAGCTTTGTCCTCTACATTAAATCATTTTAATGAAACATCCAGTGAATATTTTTCAAAAGAATTTTGCGAACCTACTTACTTCGCTTCGGAAGAACTAAATTTTGGTAAATTATCGAATGAAAAAACACTTTTCGATGCCGCTGCCATTTATCACACTTTTGAAAGTTTAAAAGAAGTCAATCGCCCTGAACATGACGAAAACTGGGAGTTTTTTGATAGCTCAAAACAAATTGCTTGGAAAACAGGAACGAGTTTCGGGTTTCGGGATGCCTGGGCCATTGGTACAACGAAAGATTATGTAGTTGGCGTTTGGGTTGGCAACGCCGATGGCGAAGGTCGCCCAGGGTTGGTTGGCGTACAAACTGCAGCCCCTATCCTTTTTGATGTGTTTGATTTACTTCCTAATAGTAAATGGTTTACCAAACCCTTTGATGAAATGCAGCAAATTGATATTTGTAAACAAAGTGGTTATCGAGCCTCTGCAAATTGCCCGGAACCCAAGCAACAATATATTCAAATAAGTGGATTGAAAACGCCACCTTGCCCCTATCATAAATTAATTCATTTAAATAAAACCCAACAATATCAAGTAAACACATCGTGCGAAGCATTTAACAATATAATTACTAAACCTTGGTTTATTCTTCCTCCATTAATGGCATATTATTACAAATCTAAAAATCCGTTTTACAAGCCTTTACCTGAGTTTAGAGATGATTGTCTTGGCGAAGACCCAATATCTCTGGCGTTTATATATCCAGATGAAACAAATAGCATCTTTTTGCCCAAAGATTTCAATGAAACCCGAAATGAACTCATTTTAAAACTAGCGCACTCCAAACCAGATACAGAAGTGTTCTGGTATTTAAATGATTATTACCTTGGTAGTACAACAACCATACATGAATTTGCCATTACCCCATCGCAAGGTAAACATATGATTACTGTAGTTGATGCATATGGGAATGAAGCAAAAAGGCAAATTGAAATTTTAAAATAATTTAACGCAACCTTTTCTTACGCTAAACATCTATTAAGAAAAATTAAATGAGAATATCCAGCCTTTTATTGGTCGTTTTTCTGTCTTTTTCTTGTACTTCGTCTAACGATATCCCTGAATATTGTGCGGCCGTTGATTATTTCACAACATCCTTATATATAAAAATTACAGATCAGGATGGCACCAATTTAATAGAAAACGAAACTTACATCTCTAACTATATTAATTTGGAATTTCGAGATCTTACTATTAAAAATGCTGTAGATCCAAACAAAAATTTAATTTCATTTTTAATATTTGGTGAAGAGGGAAATAATACTTTAAAAATTAATTTGGCCGAAACCGATTCGGATATTTTAATTTTAAATTTATCCACATCTACTAATGAATGCAACCATACATTCTATACTTTAAATAAAGTAACATATCAGGATATTTCCCTAAGCATTGAAAAATTAAATAATAATTACTACATAACCATTGTAAAATAGCTCTTATCTTAACGGAAACCCTTTTGCTGCCCACCACGGATGTATTTCTACAACTAAACGACCCGCTTTTACCATGGGGTCTGCATTAGCTAAACTATCCGCCATTTTTTGAGTTGGTACATTATAAATTGTTAGCCCTCTTATGTCTCCATCGTCTCCAAAAGGCCCTGAAATATCTGCGTAACCCAATTCATACATTTTGGTTAAATGCCCCAAATGCGCTTCTTGTAAAAGCTCTGCCTCCTCTTCATTTTGAGACCGTATTGGACCACTTTTTAAAAAAGCCACAAAATACTGCTGCATTAAAATGGTATCTTGTGTTTTTTCATCAACGTAATCGAACGTTTTGAAGCCTTTTGCTTTAAGGTCAGCTTTAATATCAGCTAAAGTTTTTTCTACAGGTTTTTCGATTACTTCTACCGTATCTACCTCCTCTTCAATCGTTTCTTCGGTTACTTGTTTTACTTCTTCTTTACAAGCTATTATTAGCAGTATTGTTACTAAAATTAGCGGGATTCTTTTTATTATTTCCATAGTTTAAATGGGTATTTACTTAATTGAGAGTTATAATATTTTATCTCACCTGTAATTTCTTTTCCAAGCCACTCAGGTGTTTCAAAAATGTCTTCTTTTGACTGTAATTCTATTTCAGCAACAATTAACCCTTGATTATCACCAAAAAATTCATCTATTTCAAATGTATGATTTCCTGACAGAACTTCGTAACGTATTTTATCAATAACACCTTTTTCGCAAATTTTTAATAAAGATTCAGCTTCTGCCTTTGTAATCTCCTTTTCCAACTCAAAACGTTCTAAACCATCTTTAGATGACAGGCCTTTTACAGTTAAAAAGCCCTGTTCTCCCCTAATTCTCACGCGAACTGTTCTTGCTTTATCAGTGTTTAAAAACCCTTGTATTATCCTTGTTTTTTTAAAAGCTATATCTTTAAAGTCTAAAGATTTTACTAAAAATTTGCGTTCAATTTCTACCATAATACTTGCTTAAAAAATTGTTGCTTATTTCTTTGACAAACATCAATTTTAAGATTTCTTCCTTGTAAGGAATTAGTAAATTTACATTATGCAAGGGGATTTACCAATAAGAAAAATTATTCATGTGGACATGGACGCCTTTTACGCCTCTGTAGAGCAAATGGACAATCCTGAACTTAAGGGTAAACCTATTGCGGTAGGCGGAGGTAGTAAACGTGGCGTTATAAGTGCTGCAAGTTACGAAGCTCGAAAATTTGGTGTTAAAAGTGCGATGTCGGGTACTTTAGCCGCAAAGCTTTGTCCGGATTTAATTTTTGTGCGTCATCATTTTGAACGCTACACAGAAATTTCAAGGCGAATAAGACAGATTTTTTACGATTATACCGATTTGGTGGAACCACTCTCTTTAGATGAAGCCTATTTAGATGTAACCGAAAATAAAAAAGGAAATCCCAGTGCTTCCTTAATCGCACAGGAAATTCGTGAACGGATTTTTAATGAAATTGGTTTAACAGCTTCCGCAGGTATTTCTATTAACAAATTTATAGCCAAGGTTGCAAGCGATTACAATAAACCAAACGGACAAAAGACGGTTAACCCCGAAGATGTAGTTGAATTTTTAGAACAATTAGATATTCGAAAGTTTTATGGTGTTGGTAAGGTAACTGCTGAAAAAATGTATCAATTAGGCATTTTTACAGGAACAGATTTAAAACAAAAATCTATTGAATACTTAGAAGAACATTTTGGGAAATCTGGAAAATACTATTATTACGTGGTTCGAGGAATACATAATAGCGAGGTAAAACCTAATCGAATAAGAAAAAGCTTAGCTGCCGAACGCACATTTAGTGAAAACCTTTCCAGTGAAATTTTTATGTTAGAAAAATTAGATCATATTGCCGATGAAGTTTCAAAGCGGCTAACTAAAAATAAAGTTGCCGGAAAAACCGTGACTTTAAAAATTAAATACAGCGATTTCTCCTTACAAACACGAAGCAAGACTTTACCTTATTTTATTAATGACAAGCACATCATTCTAGACACATCAAAACAGTTACTGTATCAAGAAAAACTAAAAAATTCGGTACGTTTACTAGGAATTTCGTTATCTAATTTAAATACCGAAACCAAAAAAGAGCCTGAGAAAAAAAGCGTTAGTGTACAGTTAAAATTTGGTTTTTAATATGAAATAAAAAAGCTGCCCAGTTTCCTAAGCAGCTTTAAATCTATAATAAATACTATAAATTACTTTGTAATCTCTCTCACACGTAGGGTATTTACCATGCCCTTTTCAGCAATTGGCATCGATGCTAAACTAATAACCATATCGCCTTTTTTAACATATCCGTTTGCTTTTGCAATACGATTTATATCACCAACTGTTTGATCGGTAGACACAAATTTGTCATAATAAAAAGCTTTAACACCCCATAATAAACTTAATTGTGTTAGGATACGCTTATTAGATGTAAACACTAAAATATGACACGATGGTCTCCAGGCCGAAATCTGAAAAGCTGTATAACCACTATTTGTTAATGTAGAAATCGCCTGAGCATCAATCTCATTTGCCATAATGGCTGCATGGTAACAAATCGATTTTGTTATAAAACGTCTTGTACGAACATGCGGTGGTAACTGAGGTACTTGAATTAATGGCGAATCTTCTACATTTTTTAGAATGTTAGCCATTTGACGGATTACTTGGATAGGATATTGTCCTACCGAAGTCTCTCCCGATAACATTACTGCATCGGCACCATCCATAACCGAATTAGCCACATCATTTACCTCGGCACGCGTAGGTGTTAGACTGGTTATCATCGTTTCCATCATTTGAGTTGCAATAATAACAGGTATTCTGGCTTTTTTAGCGCGTAACACCAACTGTTTTTGAATTAATGGTACTTCTTCTGCAGGAACTTCTACACCAAGATCTCCACGTGCTACCATTAATCCATCACAATTTGCTACAATCGCATCGATATTTTTAACGGCCTCTGGCTTTTCAATTTTGGCTACAATTGGAATTTTATGTTCCGTGTGCTTTTCAATTAAATCGCGTAACTGCTGTAAATCTTCAGCATGGCGCACAAAAGATAATGCAATCCAATCAACATCTTGACTAATAGCAAAAATGGCATCTTCAATATCCTTTTCGGTAAGTGCAGGCTGTGAAATATTTGTATTAGGTAGATTTACACCTTTTTTAGATTTTAATGGGCCACCTTGAATAACTTTTGCTTTTACCTCAGAATCTCCGTTGGTTTCAACAACTTCAAAAATAAGTTTTCCATCATCTAAAAGAATACGTTCGCCCGGCTTTGCATCCTGAGGAAAACGCTCATAGGTCATATAAACACGTTCTTTTGTGCCTTCAAAACGTTCGCCTGTAGCAAATATTATTTCGTCATCAGGTTCTACAACCACTTCTTCTTTCATTACCCCTACGCGAAGTTTTGGGCCTTGTAAGTCTGCTAATATTGCTGCAGAAAATCCAAATTCTTCATTCAATTCGCGTATCATTGCAATACGCTCAGCTACATCTTTATAATCGGCATGTGAAAAGTTTATTCTAAAAACATTTACACCTTCTTCCAGCATTCCTTTTAGAACTTCCTTTGTACTTGTAGCTGGTCCTAAAGTGGCTACTATTTTTGTTTTTTTATTTAATGGCATTCGCTAAAAAATTAAATTTTCTTTTGATTTTAAATTATTAATATCGACACTAAAGGCTGTTGCAACTTTTGGAATATTTAGTATACTCTGTAATATATATTTTTCCTTGTTGGAACTAAACTCGTTATCTATTTTTAAAAAATAATTAACGGCCTTGTGTTCTGGCACTAAATACGATATTCTCGTTATTTTTTCCTGCAAATCGAATAACGATTTACCTGTGTTCTTTTGATAAACTTCAGTTTTACAAGCATTGGCTACCAAATTCCAAGTGGTTAACTGCTTTCTATCCTTCCATTCAAAAACGGAATAATTTGATTGGTCTAAACTAACATCGACATCAATCGATTTACGATGCAAGTTTATTCCTAGATGTTTGTTTAAAAGATAGGCTAATCGATAATCGTCAATCGAACAATGTATCGCAATTAAAGTATAAGAGACTTCATCAAAAACATCATCAAGAACAAGTTTGTGAATAGCCATATTTCATATTAAACGTCGTAAATATAATATTTAAAAACATTCAATGCTTATAACAATCCATTAATATTTCGAAGAAAATTAACTCAAACGTTATAGTTAATAGCTTTATTGAATAAGATTTAAAGCATTTTTGATATTTTGTTCTGAAAGACAAAAAATGCACGTTTTGAGGCTTTTTCTTCAGCCTTTTTCTTCGAAGTTGCTCGGGCCTTAGCAACCACTTTATCATCTATAGATAATTTTACAGAGAAGTGTTTAACATCATCGTTACCGGTATCGTCGTAAACATTATAATTAAAAGTTTTTTTCTCTTTTTGGCACCATTCAATTAACAAACTCTTATAACTTATCACCTTACCTTCCAAACGCTCTATATCAACGTAAGGAATAATAACCCGATTGTAAATAAATTTTTCACAGAATTTGTAACCACGATCAAGAAATATGGCACCTACTAAGGCTTCGAACAAGTTTCCGTGGATATTATCGCCAAATTGACCTGGTGGAATTTTACTTTCAACCAGTTCGATTAATTTGAGTTCTTTACCTAGCTCGTTAAGATGTTCGCGACTAACTACTTTAGACCGCATTTTAGTTAAATACCCCTCATCGCCACTGGGCACTTCTAAGTACAAATGTGAAGCGATTACGGCACTTAACATGGCATCTCCTAAAAATTCTAAACGCTCATAGTTAACAGCATTACCTTTGCTGTCCTTTATATTCATTGAACGATGCGTAAATGCCTTTTTAAAATACTTTAGTTCCTTAGGTTTAAACCCAAGAATCTTATGTAATTGCATAAAAAAATTCCCGTTACGTTTAAAACGGGAATTTAATATGTTACGAATGTTTTTCATTCGGGATTTAATCTAATTTCTTGAATAATACACAAGCGTTGTGTCCGCCAAATCCAAATGTATTACTCATAGCCACTTTAATGTCACGTTTTTGAGCCTTATTCAAAGTTAAATTTAATTCAGGATCAATATTTTCATCTGGCGTTGTATGATTAATGGTTGGCGGAATAATTCCGTTTTCCATAGCCATGATAGCCGAGATCGCTTCAATAGCCCCTGCAGCACCTAATAAATGCCCGGTCATTGATTTTGTTGAATTAATATTTATGTGTTTTGCGTGTTCGCCAAACACCTCTGAAATTGCCTTAAGTTCTGCAACGTCTCCTAGTGGTGTAGAAGTACCATGTGTATTAATATGGTCTACGTCTTCAGGGTTTAGACCTGCATTCTCTAGACAATTTTTCATTACGGCTACTACGCCTTTACCATCCGGATGTGGGGCCGTCATGTGGTAAGCATCCGAAGATAGACCTCCACCTATAAATTCTGCGTATATTTTTGCACCTCTTGCTTTTGCATGTTCATATTCTTCTAGAACCAGCGCACCAGCACCCTCACCCAATACAAAACCATCTCTGGTACCGTCAAACGGACGCGAAGCGGTTTCAGGGCTTTCATTTCTAGTCGACAAGGCATGCATAGCATTGAAACCTCCCATTCCTGCAATTGTTACTGCTGCTTCACTACCTCCGGTTACAACAACGTCGCAATGTCCTAAACGAATGGTGTTTAAGGCATCGAACATAGCGTTAGCGGAAGAAGCACAGGCTGAAACCGTAGTATAGTTAGGCCCCATAAATCCATGTTTAATGGAAATATTTCCTGGTGCAATATCTGCAATCATTTTAGGAATAAAGAACGGATTGAATCTTGGCGTACCGTCACCCTTTGAGAAATTTAAAACTTCGTCTTGAAAGGTCTCTAAACCTCCAATACCAGCACCCCAAATTACACCTACACGCAGCTTGTTTACTTGGTCTAAGTCTAAGTTCGCATCTGCAATAGCTTCATCAGAAGCTACCATAGCATACTGCGTAAACTTATCCATTCTACCAGCTAGTTTTCGGTCTATGAAGTCGGTTGCTTTAAAGTTTTTCAACTCGCAGGCAAACTTTGTTTTAAACTTTTCGGTATCAAAATATGTTATAGGCGCAGCACCACTTTTACCACTAATTAAGGCGTCCCAATATTCGTTTTTGGTATTCCCAATTGGTGTTAAAGCGCCCAATCCTGTGACTACAACTCGCTTTAATTCCATAAAGTACTTGGCTTATTTTGCTTCTTCGATGTATGATATAGCTTGACCTACAGTTGCGATGTTTTCTGCTTGGTCGTCTGGAATCTGGATATCGAATTCTTTTTCGAATTCCATGATTAATTCTACAGTATCTAAAGAGTCTGCTCCTAAATCGTTAGTGAAGCTTGCTTCAGTTACAACTTCGTTTTCATCAACTCCTAATTTGTCTACGATGATCGCTTTTACTCTTGATGCAATGTCTGACATAATCTTTTAATTTTAAGTTTTAATTAGTTGGCAAAAATAAAAAACTTTATTTTTAAAACACACGTTTAGCATAAAAATGTGTTTCTAATTTACTAAATTACTTTTAAGAATTTACATTTTGCCTTCTAATTGTTAATATTTATTCTTTTTTTTGCCTTAATAAGTTTAACTCTTAATGACTTTAAATGAAACGCATTGTCATATTTGCTTCTGGAAGTGGCTCTAACGCTGAAAATCTCGTTGAATATTTCAGCAATAGCAACAAAGCTTCTGTAGTTCAGATACTTACCAATAATCCCTTGGCCAAGGTTTTAGATCGCGCCAAACGATTAAAAGTGAGCGCCCTGTCTTTTAACAAAGTGGCATTAACCGAAACTAATGATGTTTTAAAGCTTTTACAAGCCACTAATCCAGATTTAATTGTATTAGCTGGGTTTTTATGGAAATTTCCTGAAAATATTATTAATAAATTCCCTAATAAGGTCATAAATGTTCACCCTGCATTACTTCCAAAGTTTGGTGGAAAGGGCATGTATGGCATGAATGTGCATAAAGCGGTGGTTGAAAATAACGAAACCGAAACAGGTATAACTATTCACTATGTTAATGAAAATTACGATGAAGGCGCCATTATTTTTCAAGCAAAATGTGACGTAAAAGCCAACGACTCTGCCGAAGATGTCGCTGCCAAAATACACAATTTAGAAATGGAACATTTTCCAAAAGTTGTGGAGCAACTTTTATTGGAACAGAAATAATGAATTCAAATTAAGTAAGATTCAGAAACCAGTTCAAGATGACATAAATGTCTAAAAAGAAAAAATATTATACCGTTTGGAAAGGACACAAAACAGGCATTTTTGAATCCTGGAACGACTGTAAGGCACAAATAAAAAACTATGAAGGCGCGCAATACAAATCGTTTGAAACCTTCGATGCTGCGAAAAAGGCATTAAATGGCAACTACAAAGATTATATAGGAAAAAACAAATCGTTTACCAGTAGCTTGTCTCCCGAACAATTAAAAAAAATAGGACAACCTAATTACAATTCTATTTCGGTCGATGCTGCCTCAAGCGGCAACCCTGGAGTTATGGAATACCGTGGTGTAGATACGAAAACCAAAAAACAATTATTTATTCAAGGTCCTTTTGAAGAAGGCACCAATAATATAGGTGAATTTTTAGCCATTGTTCACGGATTAGCCTTTCTTAAAAAAAACAACAGCAATCGAATTATATATACAGACTCAAAAACAGCAATGAGCTGGGTTAGAAAAAAAAATTGCAACACTAAACTCGAGCGCAACGACAAAAACAAGGCACTTTTTGAATTAGTTGATCGCGCTATTATCTGGCTAAAAACTAACTCCTATTCCACTACCATTGTAAAATGGGAAACCAAAGCCTGGGGAGAAATACCAGCTGATTTTGGAAGAAAGTAACATAAACTTATACTTTCATTAGATTAAAATCAAAATTGAAATCCATTCAATTTAAGAAATATTTAAAATTTCAACATGCTTTTTTTAACTAAAAAACAACATTTTACCCTCAAAATAAATTCGTTTTTTAGTTATGAAAAGACGTATATTTGCACCAAAATTAGAAAACCTTTATGGGTAAATTAGTCATTGTTGGCACGGTAGCTTTTGACGCTATAGAAACGCCGTTCGGGAAAACCGACAAAATACTTGGTGGAGCAGCTACTTTTATAGGCTTATCGGCTTCACATTTTAATGTAGACGCAGCTGCTGTCTCTGTTGTAGGCGGTGATTTTCCACAAGAATATTTAGATTTACTATCTGAAAGACATATCGATATTTCAGGTATAGAAATCATTAAAGAAGGAAAAACATTTTTCTGGAGTGGTCGCTATCATAACGACATGAATTCCAGAGATACTATTACTACCGAGCTTAATACCCTTGCCGATTTTAACCCAGTTGTTCCTGAAAATTATCGTGATGCCGAAGTGGTAATGTTAGGAAACCTTCACCCGCTCGTCCAACTGAGTGTTTTAGAACAAATGGAAGTGAAACCTAAATTGGTTATTTTAGATACCATGAATTTCTGGATGGACTGCGCCTTAGACGAATTACATCATGTCATAACGAAGGTAGACGTTATTACTATAAATGATGAGGAAGCCCGACAGTTAACAGGTGAATATTCGCTTTTAGTTGCCGCTAGAAAAATTCATGAAATGGGGCCAAAATACGTAGTGATTAAAAAAGGAGAACACGGCGCTTTATTGTTTAACGACGATAATGTATTCTATGCTCCAGCTTTGCCACTTGAAGAAGTTTTTGACCCAACTGGCGCGGGAGACACATTTGCAGGAGGATTTGCAGGTTATATTGCAAAAACTGGAGACACCTCGTTCGAAAACATGAAAAATGCCGTAATTTACGGATCGACCTTAGCGTCGTTTTGTGTTGAAAAATTCGGCACCGAACGAATGCAAAGTTTAACGGAAGGAGAAGTTAATAAACGCCTGATGCAGTTTAAGAGTTTAACACAATTTGAAATAGAATTAGCATAATAACGCGCGCTCAAATTTGGGCGCGTTTTTAATTAGAAACGTAATTATTACGCAAAAGCGACAAACACAATACATCGAAAATGAGTGATGCTTTAAAACACGAATGTGGTATAGCCATGATTAGGTTACTAAAACCACTAGAGTACTACAAAGAAAAATACGGAAGTGCATTTTACGGCGTGAACAAAATGTACCTAATGATGGAAAAACAGCACAATCGTGGTCAAGATGGTGCAGGTTTTGCTAGTATTAAGTTAAACATGAAGCCTGGCGAACGCTACATAAGCCGTGTGCGCTCTATTGCACAACAACCTATTCAGGATATTTTTGCACAAATTAACGATCGCATAAATACAGAGCTTACAGCACATCCCGAATACGCTAACGATGTTGAAGCACAGAAAAAAAACATTCCATATATAGGTGAAGTTTTATTAGGGCACGTTCGTTACGGAACCTTTGGGAAAAACAGCGTGGAAAGCGTACACCCATTTTTAAGACAAAACAACTGGATGCACCGAAACTTAATTATGGCGGGTAACTTTAACATGACCAACGTTAAAGAATTATTCGGAAATTTAATTGAGTTAGGACAGCACCCGAAAGAATATACCGACACCATTACTATCATGGAAAAAATCGGTCATTTTTTAGATGATGCCGTTGCTAAAGTATATAAAGACCTTAAAAAAGAAGGCTACAATAAACGAGATGCTTCACCTAAAATCGCCGAAAGATTAAAAGTTGGCAAAATTTTAAAACGTGCTGCAAAAAACTGGGATGGTGGTTATGCTATGGCTGGTCTTATAGGTCATGGCGATGCATTTGTATTACGTGACCCAGCTGGCATTCGTCCCGCGTATTATTACCAAGACGACGAAGTTGTTGTAATCGCTTCAGAGCGTCCGGTAATTCAAACGGTATTCAATGTTAAGTTTGATGACGTACAAGAGTTAGATCCAGGAAAAGCAATCATTATAAAAAAATCTGGAGAAGTACGTTTTAAACAAATTTTACAACCACTAGAAAGAAAATCTTGTTCTTTTGAACGTATTTATTTCTCTAGAGGAAGTGATGCCGAAATTTATCAAGAACGTAAAATGTTAGGTAATTTGGTTATGCCTAAGGTTTTAGAAGCCATTAATTACGACACGAAAAACACAGTATTTTCGTTTATTCCTAATACTGCTGAGACTTCGTTTTATGGGATGGTAGACTCTGCTGATCTTTATCTAAACGAAAGAAAAACAGCCGCTATATTAGAAGGACAACATTCCTTATCTTCCGAAAAAATTAAAGAAATTTTATCTGAACATATTCGTGTTGAAAAAATAGCCATTAAGGACGCCAAATTAAGAACTTTTATAACAGAAGACAGTAGTCGTGACGATTTGGTAGCTCATGTTTACGATATAACCTACGGAGTTATTAAACCTGAAGACAATCTAGTTATTATTGATGACAGTATTGTTCGTGGTACCACTTTAAAGAAAAGCATTTTACGAATGTTAGACCGATTAGGGCCTAAACGTATAGTTGTAGTGTCATCTGCACCGCAAATTCGTTATCCAGACTGTTACGGCATAGATATGGCTAATCTAGAAAGTTTAATTGCATTTAGAGCAGCTTTAGAGTTACACAAAGAGAATGGTACTTATAGTATTGTTGAAGAAGTTTATAATAAATGTATTGAACAAACGGAGTTAGCCGATAAATATGTTCAGAATTTTGTAAAAGAAATTTACGATCCATTTACCGATGAACAAATTTCAGATAAAATCGCTGAATTATTAAGTCCGGAAGGTATTAATGCAGAAGTAAAAATAATTTTCCAACCAGTAGAAAATCTGCATAAAGCCTGTCCAACAAACTTAGGCGACTGGTATTTTACAGGTGATTATCCTACGGTTGGAGGTAACCGCGTTGTAAATAGAGCGTTTATTAACTTTTACGAAGGCAACAAAGAAAGAGCTTACTAATTAAAAACTAGTCAATTAAAACTAGGTTTTATTGTAATATTTACATTTAATCTTAAATAAATTGCATTTTAACTATAAAAAATGCACTTAATCTAATAAATGTAAATTTTATTTAAAATACATATACATTCGTTCTACCATAACATAAGTAGGTTAAGTTCATGGTAGATTTGGGGCAAAAAAAGGTGAACGTAAGTTCGCCTTTTTTTATACTATATACCTTTGGCATTGCATTTTATAACTTTTAGAATAAAAATCTTACCTAACTTCTTTTAAGCCAAAATTTTAACCTTTCAACCGAAATATTTTACCACAAGATTTTACTATTATATCTTTGAGTCACCATAACATAAGTAGGTTAAGTTCATGGTAGATTTGGGGCAAAAAAAGGTGAACATATGTTCACCTTTTTTATTTAATATTTTGCTAATATTTTTGGTAAATATTCGTTAAAAAACTAAAATCACCCCATTAAGCCAAGATTTTGGCAATTCAACTAATAAATTTTCTTACCCTTTCTACCAAAATTATATTTGAGTTTACCATAACATAAGTAGGTTAAGTTTATGGTAGATTTGGGGCAAAAAGGTGAACGTTAAGTTCACCTTTTTATTTTTATAACATTTATTAATCCGAAACACACACACACACAAAAAAAAAAAAAAAAAAGACATAAAAAAATCGATTGAATATGATTCAATCGATTTTTTTCTATATTGAATTAGTATTACAACTAATTACTTAGCTTCAGCATAACGTTTTTCAACTTCATTCCAGTTTACAACATTAAAAAATGCACTAATATAATCTGGACGACGGTTCTGGTAATTTAAATAATACGCATGCTCCCAAACATCTAAACCTAAAATAGGTGTTCCTCCGCAGCCAATACCAGGCATTAACGGGTTATCTTGATTAGCCGTAGAGCAAATTTCCAACTTTCCGCCCTCATGAACACATAACCATGCCCAACCAGAACCAAAACGAGTTGCAGCAGCTTTACTGAATGCTTCAATAAAACCTTCTTTTGAACCAAATTCAGCTTCGATAGCATCTTTTAACTCTCCTGATAAGTAGCCTTTACCTTCAGGGTTCATAACAGACCAGAATAATGAGTGATTGTAAAAACCTCCTCCATTATTTCTAACCGCTCCATTATTAATATCTAAATTTGTTAGAATATCTTCAATAGATTTTCCTTCTAAATCGGTTCCTGCAATTGCAGCATTTAAATTATTTGTATATCCTTGGTGGTGCTTAGTATGATGAATTTCCATTGTACGAGCATCAATATGAGGCTCTAAAGCATCGTAAGCATAACCTAATTCCGGTAATTCGAAAGCCATAATTATTTTTTTTAACTATTAATAAAATTGTTTTCCCAAATTTACATATAAATGACATCAATAAAAAATAATAAATCTTTATCCTTTCATTGATTGTTTCTATCTTGTTTTAAATTTCGAAAATTATAATGCAAACGCCTCCATTTACAATATATAATGCTTCGGCAGGAAGTGGTAAAACCTTCACGCTGGTTAAAGAGTATTTAAAGATCATTTTCAAATCAAACAGTTTAGAACAGTTTAAACGCATTTTGGCCATAACCTTTACAAATAAAGCTGTAGCTGAAATGAAAGAGCGTATCATTGTCGTTTTAAAGGAATTTTCTAATCCAGACATAATAGAGCGCCCTAATACGATGTTCGAATTGATTTGCGAAGATTTAAGCATGCAACCTCAGGAACTTCATTTAAAATCATCAAACCTTTTAAATACGATTATTCACAATTATGCTGCGTTCGATATTTCGACAATTGATGGATTTACACATAAAATAATACGAACTTTTGCTTACGATTTAAAACTTCCCTTAAATTTTGAAGTTGAGCTCGACCAAGAATCATTACTAAATCAAGCAGTAGATAGTCTTATTGCAAAAGCAGGAAGCGACAAAGCTTTAACAAAGATTCTAGTAGAATTTGCACTGGAAAAAGCAGACGACGATAAAAGTTTCGACATTGCTTTCGATTTTAATAAAATCGCTAAACTATTGGTAAACGAAAACGACATACCTTATATAGAACGTTTAAAAACGAAAACTTTATCGGATTTTAGCTCATTAAAAAAACAATTAAGAGGGGAAATGGCCACCACCAAAGAAGCCATTACAGAAACTGCAAACGCCGTATTAAATTTAATCTCTGAAAGTGGCTTGGAATTTGAAAATTTCACAAGAGAAACATTACCTAATCACTTTAAAAAAGCCGCTAAACTAGAATTAGATACCCTTTACAATAATAAACTTGAAGAGAATATTACCGAACGTAAAGGCATTTACAACAAATCGCTCGACGAAAATATTGCAGCAAGTATTGATGCTATTTTGCCAGAAGTTGAACTGTTTTACAAAATCATTAAAAAACACGTTTATCATTTAAAATTTATACAAGCATTCTATAAAAATGTAACACCTTTATCGGTGTTAAATGCAATAAATAAAGAACTTAATGCATTAAAACTAGAACAAAATAAAATGCTAATTTCTGAGTTCAATACTATTATTAGCAAAGAAATTAGCAACCAACCAACGCCTTTTATTTACGAACGCATTGGCGAAAAATTCAATCATTATTTCATAGACGAATTTCAGGACACTTCTAAAATGCAATGGGAAAACCTCATTCCATTACTCGACAATTCTTTATCCGCAAATAAAGGTACTGCCATGTTAGTAGGCGATGCCAAACAAGCCATTTACCGATGGCGTGGTGGTGAGGCCGAACAATTTATCGATTTGTTTCACGATAAAAATCCGTTTCACGTTGAAAAATCGCTTAAAAATCTTCCGGCAAACTATAGAAGTTTTAAGGAAATAGTAAATTTCAACAACCAATTTTTCAGTTATTTATCTCAAGACGTTTTTAGTAACAATATTTATAAAAACCTATATGAGCAATCGCATCAAAACCTGAGTAAAACCCAAGATGGATATGTTCAATTATCGTTCTTAGACATTCATAAAAATGATGATAGAGATGACTTATTTTGTGCTGAAGTCTTGCAAACGATTCATCGTTGTTTAGAAAACAATTATAAGTTAGAAGATATTTGCGTCTTGGTTCGCAAAAAACGTGAGGGTATTGCCGTTGCCAACTATATGAGTCAATTCAACATTCCTATTATTTCTTCAGAAACGTTATTAATAAACAATGCTCCTGAAGTTATTTTTTTAAATAATCTGCTCAAATTATTAATTCAACCTAAAAACATTGAAGTTAAAATATCGGTATTAAACTATTTAGCAGAAAAATTTAAGCTGGAAGATAAACATGCCTTTTTTATAGATTTAATGCCATTAGAATTGCCCGAGCTATTTAAAAGTCTTGAAAACTATCGCATATTTATTAATCATGAACAGTTGCTTCAATTGCCACTTTATGACCTCACAGAAACTTTGGTTAGATGTTTCCATTTAGTAGAATCTTCTAATGCGTATATTCAATTCTATTTAGATATAATACTAGATTTTTCACAAAAAAAAGGTTCGGATATCGCAGGGTTTTTAGAGTATTTTGAGGCAAAAAAAGACAACTTAAGTATTGTATCTCCAAAAGGACAGGACGCCGTTCAGATTATGACCATACACAAATCGAAAGGCCTCGAGTTTCCCGTCGTTATTTTTCCCTTTGCCGATTTAGATATTTACAAAGAAGTTGAGCCTAAAGAATGGTTTCCATTAGATAAAGATAGTTACCACGGCTTCCCTACAACATTACTAAACTTTAATAAAGATTTTGAACATTACGGTGATACTGGTATAAACATTTTTACGAGCCATAGATCCAAACAAGAACTAGATAATATTAATATTTTATATGTAGCGTTAACGCGGCCTGTTGAGCAGCTTTATATCATATCAACTAAAGATATTAATGCAAAAGGCGAGGTGAACACCAACCGATTTTCAGGACTTTTTATTCATTTTTTACAATATACAGGAGCTTGGAGTAGCAACCAGAGCACATATAGTTTTGGTTCACCCTTTAAACAAATAGAAAGTTCCAAAGCGTTACCAAATACACAAACTTACGAGGAGTTCATATCTACATCTAAAGAGGCGCATAACATTAAGGTAGTCACTAAATCTGGAATGCTGTGGGACACTAACCAGGAAGAAGCCATTGAGAAAGGAAATCTTATTCATAACATAATGGCAAAAATTATAACAGCCGATAATGTCAGTGATGCCGTAAATGAATTCTTAAATAATGGTACAATTAATGAGCAACAGGCTAAAAAATTAAATAAAATAATACTTAGTATTGTTAATCACCCCACTTTACAAAAATATTATGCCAATAACTTAAAAGTTTTTAATGAACGTGATATACTATCTAAAAGCGGTATTATTCTACGACCCGACCGATTAGTGTTTCTTTCTGACAATGAAGCTGTAATTATAGATTACAAGACTGGTATTGAAGACAAAAAACATACCCAACAATTACAAAGTTATGAAGATGTGTTAAATGAAATGAACATTTTTGTAGTGCAAAAAATACTGGTTTACACTGATAATCAAATCATTACAAAAATAGTGTAATTTACTTACAAAAAATAACCAAATTTACACTTTATGTGTTTTATATGCACTTCATCGAAAAAATTTAATTCATCTTTAAGAAACCTCATAAAGCTTTAAATTTGCCAGCTTAAAAAATTGTTTCAAACAAATCTAACACATGAAAAAAATTATTTTTATTCTGGCTTTAGCTATTGTAGGAATTAGCAACCTACATGCACAAGATGCTAATAACCCTTGGTTAATAGGTATAGGTGTAAACGCTGTAGATACTTACCCAACAAACGTTGGCGATTCAAACTTCCCAGGACAAAGCTGGTGGACTGATGAGTACTTTAACGCTACTGACCACTGGAACATGGTTCCTTACCCTTCTTCTTTAACGGTTTCTCGTTATTTAGGAGGAAACTTCTCTTTTGGAATTTTTGGTTCTTACAACAAAATTTCTAAAGTTGGTGATGCTTCAACTTACCTAGGGAAACAAATCGATGACTTCTCATACATCGGTGCAGATGGTTTCTTTAAATATAGTTTTGCAAAAGCCATTAACTCTGAAAGTTTCGAGCCTTTCTTGAAGATTGGTGGAGGATACTCTTGGATTGATAAAATTGGTGCTGGTACAATTAATGGAGGTGCTGGTTTTAACTGGTGGTTTACCAAAAAGAAAAATGTTGCTTTAAATGTACAATCTACTTACAAACACGCATTCGAAGATTACTTAATTCCTCATTTCCAACACAATGTAGGTATTGCTTATAAGTTTGGTTCAAAAGATACCGACAAAGATGGTATTAAAGACCATGAAGATGCTTGTCCTGAAGTTGCTGGTTTACCTGAGTTTAATGGTTGTCCTGATTCTGACAACGACGGTGTACAAGATTCTGAAGATGAATGTCCTGAAGTTGCTGGATTAAAAGAATTTAACGGTTGTCCTGATTCTGATGGTGATGGTGTAGCCGATAAAGATGATAGATGTCCTGACGCTGCTGGCCCTAAAGCATTAAACGGATGTCCTGATACTGACGGCGATGGTGTTGCTGATATCGACGATAAATGTCCAAACGAAAAAGGAACTGCTGCTAATAACGGTTGTCCAGAAGTTGTTGAGGATAACACTCAAGAATTAATCGATGCTCTTGCAAAAACTATATTCTTTGATTTCGATAGCGCTAAATTAACGCCAGATAATCAAATTACTTTAAACAAAATAGCAGATTTAATTGAAAGTACAGATAAAACCTACAATTTAACTATTGAAGGATATGCCGATAATATTGGTCCTAAATCATACAACCAAAAATTATCTGAAAAACGTGCTCAAGCTGTTGCCGATTACTTAACAAGTACAGGCGTAGCCCCTGCTAATGTTTCAACTGTTGGTTTTGGTGAAGATAAACCGCTAGCCGACAATAAAACTAAAGAAGGTAGAGCTGAAAATAGAAGAAGTGAGATAAAAATCAAGCTTATTTCTAAATAAACAAAGCAATATATTTTAATAAAAGCCTCATTATGTGAGGCTTTTTTTATTATATTTATTTTGTTAATAAATTTTTACAACTTAAATTTGTTTACGATTAACACTTAAAAATTAAACTTTTGAATATGAAAAATCTTAGCAGATTATTGTTCGCTATGTTGCTAGTTTTAGGCTACAACAGCATGAACGCACAAGACAAAAACAATCCTTGGCAAATTAGTATTGGAGTAAATGCCGTTGACGCATACCCATCTGGTGATGGTATTGTGGGCAGTTCCCAATTCGGTGAAACGATCTTCGATGAGTATTTTAACGTAGACGATCACTGGAACATTTTACCATCATTATCTACAATCTCCGTTTCAAAATACGTAGGAGGTGGTTTCTCTTTTGGAGTTACTGGTTCTTTAAATAAAATAGAAAAATGGGGTGATGTTCCTGGGTCTGATCCAGAAGAAGTTAACGAAGTTAGCGATTTATCTTACTACGGCGTTGATGGTACAATTAAGTACAACTTCCTTCAAGGAACGACTATCGACCCATTTCTTGGTGTAGGTGGTGGTTACACATGGATAGACGAAATTGGCGCAGGTACCTTAAACGGTACTTTAGGTTTTAACCTTTGGTTTAGCGAAAATATCGGTTTAACACTTCAATCTACTTATAAGCACGCTTTCGAAGACTATTTACAAACACACTTCCAACATAGTGCTGGTATCTCTATCAAATTTGGTGGAGCCGATAGTGATGGTGACGGTGTTTACGATAAGGATGATGCTTGTCCTGAAGTTGCTGGTTTAGAAGAATTCAATGGTTGTCCTGATACTGATGGCGATGGCATCGAAGACAGTAAAGACGATTGTCCTAATGAGGCTGGTCCTGCTGAATTCAATGGTTGTCCAGATACTGATGGTGATGGTATTGTTGACAAAGATGATAAATGTCCTACAGTAGCTGGTTTAAAATCGTTAAACGGTTGTCCTGATGCCGATGGTGACGGTGTTACCGATGGTGAAGACAAATGTCCTAACGAAGCTGGTCCTGCATCTAACAACGGTTGTCCTTACGCTGATGCTGATGGTGACGGTGTATTAGATAAAGATGATTTATGTCCGGACAAAGTAGGTACTGTTGCTAACAACGGATGTCCTGAAGTAACTGAGGCTGTTCAAAAAGCGCTTAACGATTACGCTAAAACAATCTTATTCGATACAGGTAAATCTACTATTAAAGCACAATCTGCTCAAGTATTAGATGATATCGTAGCAATATTAAAAGAATACCCGAATGCTAAATTTACAGTTGAAGGTCATACAGATAGCGTTGGTAGCGAATCATTAAACCAAAAATTATCGGATGCCAGAGCACTTTCTGTAAAAGATTATTTAGTTAATAATGGCGTAGACGAATTCAGACTTTCTGCTGAAGGTTTTGGTGAGTCTAAACCAATCGACACCAACTCTACAAGAGAAGGTAGAGCCAACAACAGACGTGTTGAAATTAACTTAGTGAAATAAATAGAAAACTAGAACTTAGATTTCAATAAATAAGTTTTGCAAAAAACGCTTCGGATATCCGAAGCGTTTTTTATTTTTATCCTATGACCACATTTATCTTCGATGTTCTTAACGATTTAAAATCTCAAGGCAAAAACCTTTCAGAACTAATTTTTATATTACCAAGTAAAAGAGCCGGGCTCTTTCTAAAACATGAGCTTAAAAAACTGTGTGATGAGACAATCTTTGCCCCAGAAATAATAAGTATTGAAGAATTTATTGAAACACTTTCCGGATTAAAAACGGTAACAAATACCCAACTTCTATTTGAATTCTATAATACTTACCTAACCCTAACCAAACCAGCAAAACCAGATACTTTCGAGGTTTTTACAAAATGGGCACAAATAGTACTACAGGATTTTAATGAAATTGATCGCTATAATATTCCTCAAAAACGCATTTTTGATTATTTAAGCGATATCAAAGATATTGAACACCATCATTGGTCGCTTGAGGAAAACCAAACCGAATTCATAAAAAATTATTTAGCATTCTGGAATAAGCTTCACAGCTACTACATCCATTTTTCGGAAACATTAAAAGCTAAAAACATGGGTTACCAAGGATTATTGTATCGTGAAGCTACTCATAAGATAAATGGCTATATTGAAGAATATCCTGAAAAAAAGCATGTGTTTTTAGGATTTAATGCTTTAAATACATGCGAAGAACAGATTATCCAAAACTTGTTAAACAATAAATTAGCAGATATTTATTGGGACATTGACGCTCATTTTTTTAACAACACATACCATGATGCTTCACTGTTTACCCGACAGCACAAAAAAAAATGGTCTTACTTTAAAAACCATGACTTTAATTGGATAACCAATAATTACAAACAGAAAAAAGAACTTTCTATATTTGGAATTCCTAAAAATATAGGTCAGGCAAAATATATCGGATCGCTGCTAAAACAATTACAAACTGAGAATCCAAATTTACAAAATACTGCAGTGGTTTTGGGCGATGAAGACTTGCTGATTCCGGTACTAAATTCCATTCCAGAAAATGTTAATGCGCTTAATATCACCATGGGTTTTCCACTAAAATCCATTCCACTAAGTTCATTATTCGAGTCTTTATTTCAGCTACATAAAACAGACCCTCATGCTTTCTATTTTAAAGATGTAACTAACATAATTGCTCATCAGTTTGTAAGACCTTTATTTTCTAAATCAGGGGTAGATTATGCTTCAAAGCTTATCGAAACTATAGATAACAACAATATAATTTATGTTACGATAAACCGGTTAAAAGAGATAGCTCCAGAATCTAGTAATCTCATCAACATTTTATTTTCGAACTGGAATCAATCACCCGTTGCTGCTATTAAAAATTGCACAGAATTAATAATTTTAATCAAAGATTACCTAAATACCAATAAAGACTCCAATTTATTATCTTTAGAGTACCTGTATCGCTTTAACGAATTATTTAATACGCTAGATAGCTTAAATTCAACTTACGGCCATATAAACGATATTTCTGCACTTTTTAGCATTTACAAAGAATTATTAAGTTCTGAATCATTAGATTTTCAAGGCGAACCCCTACAAGGGCTTCAGTTGATGGGTATGCTAGAATCGCGCGTATTAGATTTTGAAACCGTTATAATATCCTCAGTTAACGAAGGTGTCTTACCATCCGGGAAAAGTAATAATTCATTTATTCCTTTTGATGTTAAAATAGAAAATAAACTACCTACTTATAAAGAAAAGGATGCTGTTTATACCTATCACTTTTACAGACTATTGCAACGTGCAAAACGAGTTTTCATATTATATAATACCGAAGCTGATGTTCTTACAGGTGGTGAAAAAAGCCGATTTATTACACAGCTTGAATTGGAAAAAACACATGAAATAACTCATCAAATTTTAACGCCTAAAGTCCCCGTTTTAGTTGAATCGGAAAATATCATACACAAAACAGACCAGTTAATACAAGATTTAAAAAATGTTGCCGCAAAGGGGTTTTCCCCTTCTTCGTTAACTGCTTACATTAGAAACCCTATAGATTTTTATTATCAAAAAGTATTAAAAATTAAAGAACATGACGATGTTGAAGAAACGGTTGCTGCCAACACCTTGGGGACGGTTGTGCACAATACCCTTGAAGACTTTTATAAACCACTTATAGGCCAAAATTTAACCATCGATATTTTAAATACGCTTAAAAGTAAAATAGAAGAACGTGTAACCTATCATTTTAAAAATGAATATAAAGAAGGTGATATTAGTAAAGGGAAAAACCTTATAATTTTTGAAATTGCTAAACGTTATGTCTCAAACTTTATAGACTTTGAAATTTCAGATTTGAAAGCAGGAAATACCATAGAAATTAAAGCCATTGAAGCAAATAATGAAATACAGGTTGATATACCTGAGCTTGATTTCACCGTAAAAATGGTTGGTAAAGTAGATCGTGTAGATGTATATAACGGTGTTACGAGAATTATCGACTACAAATCTGGTAAGGTAAGTCAAAATCAGGTTGAGATTGTTAATTGGGAAGACATTACAACCGATTATAAAAAATTCAGCAAAAGTTTTCAGATACTAAGTTATGCTTACATGATGCACCAAATGGAAACCATTCAATTACCTGTAGAGGCTGGAATTATTTCATTTAAAAACTTAAATGCCGGTGTTTTAAAATTTGGGAAAAAAGAACATTCAGGTTACCGCGCTAAAAAAGACAATTTAATTACTAATGAAACCCTCGATAATTTTAAGGTTGAACTAAAAAATATTATTTTAGAGATTTGCAACCCTAATATTCCTTTCACAGAAAAAGAAGTGTAAATGCTAAAGAATGAGCAGTACGTAATTGATGGTAAACACCAAAAACCCATTTTAATAGACTCTACTTTTACCTCAACAAACACGAAGCAGCCAATTATAATCTTTTGTCATGGATACAAAGGTTTTAAAGATTGGGGGGCATGGCACTTAATGGCAAAGGCCTTTGCAAACGCAGGATATTATTTTATTAAATTTAATTTTTCACATAATGGCGGCACGATTGAACAACCTATTGATTTTCCAGATTTAGAAGCTTTCGGTAATAATAATTATACTAAAGAGCTGGACGATTTACAAACAGTTATCGATTGGATATACCGCGCAGAAGATCTTAAAGAAAAAGTTAATATTAAATCCATAACATTAATTGGGCATAGTCGTGGTGGTGGAATTTCCATAATAAAAGCAGAAGAAGACCCTCGAATAACTTCATTAGTAAGTTTAGCCAGTGTATCAGATTTTGAATCCAGAATGGAAGCGCTTTGCGAACCTACAAAATGGAAAAAAGAAGGGGTAACCTATATTAAAAATGGAAGGACTAAACAGCAAATGCCTCATTACTTTCAGTTTTTCGAAGATTTTCATAAAAATAAAACCCGTTTATATATACAAAGGGCTGCAGAAAACCTTCAAATTCCGCACTTAATAATTCATGGAAATCAGGATACCAGTGTTTCAATTTTAGAATCTCAAACCATACATAAATGGCATTCCAATAGCAATTTTGAGGTTATTGATGGGGCAAATCATGTTTTTGGTGCACAACATCCTTGGAAAAAAGACCAAATGCCAGATCATTTAAATACCGTAATAATCAAAACCCTAAACTTTTTAAATGAACAACAAAAATAACGAAACTATAGACACTCCAACTTACGAAAATGGTGAGAAAATGTACGTTGCTACAGATTGTATCATTTTTGGATTTGACGACGGTATTTTAAAGCTATTAGTATTTGAAAGACGAGTAAAACCGAAACAAGGAGAACTTTCCTTAATTGGTAGTTTTGTAAGCCCCAACGAAAATGTTACCGAAGCAGCTCAACGGGTATTAAAAGAAATTACAGGCTTGGAGAACATCTTTATGGAAGAATTAAAATGCTACTCCAATATAGACAGAGACGAGGGTGCTCGATGTTTATCGATCGCACAATATGCTTTAATTCGCATAGGTGAATACGACAAACAACTGGTTGAAAAACATGGTGCGCAATGGTACGAAATTGGAAAATTACCAAAACTTGTATACGACCACGATCAAATGGTAGAAGATGCCCTAGAACGCCTACGTACCAAATCGCGATTTTACCCCATAGGTATAGAATTACTTCCTAAACAGTTTACAATACCTCAACTTCAAAAACTTTACGAAGTCATTCATCAAAAGCAATTGGACCCGAGAAACTTCCGTAAAAAAGTATTATCGTTAAAGCTCCTTATTCCGCTTAACAAAAAAGATAAAACTGGTTCTAAAAAAGGCGCTTATCTTTATAAATTCGATTATAAAAAATATAAGAAATTAGAAGAAAAAGGATTTAACTTCAGTATTTTCAAATAAAAAAATTAACTTGAATAATAGTTAAAGCAGCAAACGTCGCTTCGAGTAAACTTCTTTTAGAATTTTGTATCACGACGTATATTTTTATGTTTTTATATACAAACGCCACTCACTTCCATCGTGAAATTCACTCAAACTAACGAAAATTTTTAACCACTATTCAAGTTAAATTATTTTAAAGTTTACTTCGTTGTAAATTTAAATATTGTTGTTGTTTGGTAAGTTTCGTCTGGGTTTAAAAGAACCGAAGGAAATTCGGGTTGATTAGGTGAATCTGGATAATGCTCGGTTTCCAAACAAAATCCTGTTCTATATTCATAGGTACCGCCCTGCTTAGCTGGTAAGGTCCCATCCAAAAAATTTCCAGTATACAACTGAATTCCTGGTTCATCAGTGTATACTTCAAGCACTCTTCCGCTTTCTTTTTCGTAGGCCGATGCCGCTAAACGTATCCCTTCATCTTGGTTATTTAACACCCAGCAATGATCGTAGCCTAAACCTCTTTTTAATTGCACATTATCATTATTTATATCCTGACCAATTGCTTTAGCCGTTCTAAAATCGAAAGGCGTTCCTGTAACATCGGTAAGTTCTCCTGTTGGAATTAATGTTTCATCAACTGGCACCAATTGATCGGCATCTATCATTAATTCATGATCTAATATCGTTTTAGAGGTATCTCCTGTTAAATTAAAGTAGGTATGCTGTGTTAAATTTACAATGGTGGGTTTATCGGTGGTAGCTTCGTAAGCAACTTCTAATTCATTGTTATTATTAAGTGTATAAACGACTTTAGTATTCAAATTTCCTGGATAGCCTTCTTCCATATCTTTACTTAAATATGTTAATTCTAGAGCGGCAGTACTATCCGTTTGAATTTCAGAAGCCGTCCAAACTACCTTATCAAAACCTTTATCACCTCCATGTAAATGATTAGAACCATCATTCGTTGCCAAGGTATATTCTTGCTCATTAATTGTAAACTTGCCTTTAGCAATTCGGTTACCATAACGCCCTATTAAAGCACCAAAAAATGTGGGATTTGCTTCATATGGTTTCAGTGTTTCATACCCTAACACAATATCTTTATAAGCATTGTTTTTATCGGGTGCAGTCCAGTGTGTAATGATACCACCAAAGGTTATTATACGCACTTCCATACCCTTTTCATTTTTCAAAGTGTATTGATCTACAGCAACACTATCGGAAGTTATACCAAAAGGCTTTTTAGAAATTGTAACCACTGGTTCTGGTTCGGTTACCAGTTCATTTTCAGCAGATTTCTTTTTATCGGTTTTACATTGAACGCATAATAAAGTGGTACCTATTAAGGCCATTGCATAAATACCTTTTATAAATTTACTATTCATTTAAGTCCTAATTTAGTAGTTAATAAAATTATGAAGTTAAAGTTAAACTTTTTAATTGTTAAATTAACACTTATAAAGTAAAAAATTTAATAAGCCTGATATAAAAGACATTTACATTACAATGAAACACAAAAAAACTCCAAGGTTTTTTACCTTGGAGTTTGTGGAGAATACCGGATTCGAACCGGTGGCCTTTTGGCTGCCAGCCAAACGCTCTAGCCAACTGAGCTAATCCCCCATATTATTTTAAGCCACTAAGCACTAATACGGGTACTGGGCTGTAAAAATCTTTTTTCAAAATTACATTTTTTTCCCAATTTTTTGCAAAAAATCCGCGTTTTCGTCTAACGACACATAAAAGATCTGGTTGCTGTGCTTGAAAATGTTCTAAAACCCCTTGAAAAGTAGTTGCATTTTCAGTTTTTGTAGTAGTATCAACAAGGGCTTTCATCTCGTCGTTTACTTCAAAATCACCTTCTCCATAAAACGGTGTTTTTACTAACAACAAGTTTACATTTGATGAAAAATTCTCTTTAACAGCCCTTAAAGGTCCCAGTACGTCTGCCTTTTTAATAATGGCCGACTTAATAGCGAATAAAATATTTTTTATTGGCTTGAATGTATAGCCTTCAGGAATGATTAATGCAGGAATTTGAGTTTGTTTAATAATTTTGCCTGATGTTTTACCCAAATATACTTCTTCGCGAATGGAATTGGTTCTGGGCTCCACTAAAATCAAATCTATATCACCAACTTTACACGCCAATTCAAGCGTATCAATTAACTTTCCTTTAAATGATTTAATAATTATCTCGACGTCTTTTTTATCAACTTTCGATACTAAATCATTTAAATACGCAATACTTTCCCGTTCAATAATATCATCTACTTTTATCATAGTTCCTGCTTTGGTATATACATTATATACTTGCACTACATATAATCTGGCTCCAAATGCTTGTGCAAAATCTATAGCATATTGTAAATTACTTAAAGCATTAGCAGATGAACCTACGGGAACTAATATATTTTTCATTTCGATAATTTTAGATTTCTAAATTTAATATAATTATTGAAAAACGAGTCCAAATGTAATCTATTTTGCAATAAGTTATATGTATTTCTTTCAGCCTTTACATGCCAAATATTAGCTGCCAAAACAAATAAACACTAAAATTTACGACCTTTGCCCTTCGTTGTAAAACATTTTTATGAATAACTCTTTAAGCTTTAGTCATATAAACAAATTAGCCGTTCCTGCGTTAATTGCAGGTATCTCAGAACCCATTCTATCCATTACTGATACTGCGATTGTTGGGAATATCGATGTAAACGCTACCGAATCGCTTGCTGCTGTAGGTATTGTGGGTACCTTTATTTCTATGCTTATTTGGGTTTTAGGGCAAACACGAAGCGCTATTTCATCAATTGTTTCACAATACTTAGGAGCGAATAAAGTTGAACACATTAAAAATCTGCCGGCTCAAGCTATTTTTATTATTACATCGCTTAGCATTCTTATTATACTAACCACCTACCCTTTTTCCAATAGCATTTTTAAACTTTACAATGCCTCAGGAATTATACTCGACTACACTTCCGAATATTATAAAATACGTGTTTTTGGTTTTCCCTTTACCCTTTTTTCTATTGCTGTTTTTGGAACTTTTAGAGGCTTGCAAAATACCTATTACCCGATGATTATAGCCATAGTTGGCGCCATTTTAAATATTGTTTTAGACGTGTTATTAGTATTTGGCATCGAAGGTTATATTCCTGCAATGAATATTAAAGGAGCCGCATGGGCAAGTCTTATTTCTCAATTTACCATGGCTTTATTATCAGCCTATTTTTTATTGAAGAAAACAGATATTCCGTTACGTTTACATTTTCCATTTAATAAAGAAATTAAGCGTTTCATAATTATGATTCTTAATTTATTTGTTAGAACCTTGGCTCTAAATGCCACATTATATTTTGCAACACGGTTTGCAACTGGCTATGGCACGGCATATATAGCTGCCTATACTATTGGAATAAATCTTTGGTTTTTTGCTGCCTTTTTTATTGATGGGTATGCCAGTGCTGGTAATATTTTATCAGGAAAATTTTTTGGAGCAAAAGACTATAAATCCCTCATGCATTTAAGTAATACACTTATAAAGTATGGGGTAATTGTAGGTATATTACTTGCCCTTATTGGTGCGATAGGTTACTACCCCTTAGGAAGATTATTTTCCAAAGACCCTGAAGTCTTAAACTTATTTTACAGCACATTTTATATTATACTATTTATGCAACCCTTGTGTGCCATCGCATTTATCTTTGATGGTATGTTTAAAGGACTAGGTATGATGAAATATTTAAGAAATGTTTTGTTATTTTCCACTTTTGTAGTGTTTATACCTATTCTCTTTCTTTTGGATAGTTTAGGTTACAAATTAAATGCTATTTTTATTGCCATGACCTTTTGGATTATTGCCCGAGGTTTACCACTTATTGTATTTTTCAGAAAAACATTCTCCAGCAACAATAACAATTAAATGATGTCTGTATTAGTATCTTTTTTAATTCAACCCGATATTGAAAACAAAATAAAACACGCTCCTGATAAAGCCTATGAAATTGGCGTCTTTATTGGAACCATGTTACCCTTTATCTTGCTAGTAATTCTAGCCTATTTGGTTTACCGCTATAATAAAATAAGGAATCAATAGCATACACCTTTTTGATTAAAAAGTTTACCTTTAGACTTTTATTAAAACATGATATTATGGGGAATAAACTATTTTTAATACTAGCCATTGTATTGGTAATCATCTACATTTATAACCGCAGAAAACGACGTTAATTATCGGGTTTTTAACCAGCCTGTAATACTTAAACGTTCAGTATTTACGATTTTAACTTCGTGTTCAATAACCTGGCTTTCAAAAATTACCACGCGACCAGGAAACGGATAAATAACTTTTTCGGTTTCCTGTCCGTTTTGGTTTAAGTATAAAACTAATTCTCCACCATACTCTGGCAACCAACCATCTTCATTTAAATAACACACCACCGATAATTTTCGACGGTCATCATTTTGAAACGTATCAATATGACGTTTATAATACGTGTTTTTAGGATATACTGCATAATGAAACTCTTTATGCAAAATTCCCATAAAACATGTTTTATTTAAGTAGCCTATTAAGTCATTTATTTTATTAAAAAACAGGCGTTCGGTGTTATTGGCAATACGCTCATCCATCCATAAAATCATGTCCCCTCTTATCGATTTTTCAATCGTTTCGTTTACGCGATTTCCAATGGCTGCTTTTTTAAAAGCATCTTCTTCATGCTTTTCAATAAGCGACTGTCTTAATTTTTCTACCTCTTCATGTGTAAAGAAGTTTTCAATAATACTAAACTGTTGGGTTGATATATCCGAAATAATTTGTTCGTATACCGGATTTTCAACAAAATCAATAGCTTCAAAAAGTTGATTCATAAATAACTAAGCAAAAAAACTATCAATCCTGAGTGGATAAAAGCGCGCAAATGTAAACTAAAATTCGATTGCTTTTACAAAATCAATATCTTTGTATATAAATTTTCTACATTTTGATGACATACATCCGCATAACGAAACAATTTTCTTTCGAAACTGGTCATGCCCTTTACGGATACGACGGTAAATGTAAAAATGTTCATGGACACAGCTACAAACTTTCAGTAACGGTATTTGGCAAGCCAATTTCAGATAAAAACCATGTAAAATATGGTATGGTTATCGATTTTGGCGATCTTAAAAAAATAGTGAAGGAAGAAATTGTGAATGTATTCGACCACGCCACAGTGTTCAACAAAAATACACCTCATATTGAATTGGCTAAAGAGCTAGAAGACCGCGGGCATAATGTACTTTTGGTAGATTATCAGCCTACCAGCGAAATGATGGTTATTGATTTTGCCAAAAAAATCAAGAAACGCCTTCCTGAGCACATTACATTGCATTCGTTAAAATTACAAGAAACGGATAGCTCATTTGCCGAGTGGTATGCCAACGATAATTTATAGGGGTTAAAACATCGATTTCCTAACCAAAGTAGGCACTTTTTTATTGTACCCTTCATAATCGAGACTGTCTACTTTATAATTTTCCAGTAAATAATCGGCGCCTTTAACATGTGCTTTTGTTTTTACAAACTGCAACCAATCCATTCGATCTACTCGAACATGGTCTAAATTGGCTTGGCTAAAATTAGCGCCCTCTACTTTAGCAAATCGTAAATCAGAATAACTTAAATCGGCATGTGTAAAATCTACTCGTTTTAGTTGTGCATCGGTGAATTCAATATTTTGAAGACTCGCGTTCTTTAAAATGGCATACGATAAATCGACATTAACAAAATTAGAATTGGTAAGAACAGCCCCTTCTAGATTAATATCTTTTAAAATGGTATTTGGTAAACTGCTGTTTGCCAGTTCTGCCTGCATAAAATTACCTTGTTGTAAAATATGATCAACAAAAAACGACGACTGGATATTGCTTTTTGCTAACGCTATTAATAATTGACCACGCTCCGGGCTAACCGGAAAATCAATAAGTTCGTTATCCATTAAATAACGGTAAGGTTTCATGGCGTGACTTAAACTCACAATCCGTCCTACTAACCCACTGGACAAGATGTTTTTTTGATTTAATTCTCTGTTTATATCCGATAGGACTTCTCCCATTATAAACATTTGTGCTGATCTTCTTGAAGCTTCTGCTAAATGTGTTTGATCCTGAATTTTCTTATTTTGTTGTTTTAACAGGCCGTTTTGCCAAAATAACAAGACCGAAGGTAGCACTGCAAACATAATAGTTACAAACCCGATTCTCGTTACACGGTGCAGAATACTTGCCAATAAATCTGATAAAGTTTCGCGCGTAATATTCTTCTGATTATCATACTCTTCAAGGGCACTGTAAATACTTTTTTTTAATTTTTTCCTGCGATTGTAAATCCAATAAGCTTTAATATACCCGTACGACGTTTACTTTTCTTTTTGGCTAATTTTTCGATTTCCTGTAATCGATGCTTTAACTGTATATTTTCTTGTTCTAGTTCATGAATTTTACTTTCCATAAGGGGCAATATTTTCAAGTGTAGTAAATTAAACGTTTTAACGACTGTTTTCAAAACATATTTTCTTATAACTTAAACATATAGTAATAATTAACTACTAAAATTTATTTGCTTACGCTGAACAAGTTATTTATGTATATTTACCGCATGAATATCCCGCACGGAAAAAAGATTTATTTCGCCTCCGACAATCATTTAGGAGCTCCAACCAAAGACGATTCAATACCGCGAGAAAAAAAATTTATCGCTTGGTTAGATACGATAAAAAAAGATGCTGCTGCCATATTTTTACTCGGTGATTTGTTTGACTTCTGGTTTGAATATAAAACAGTTGTACCAAAAGGTTTTACCAGAACATTAGGTAAACTTGCAGAAATCTCCGATTCAGGCATACCTATTTATTTTTTTGTTGGTAACCACGATTTATGGATGAATGGTTATTTTGAAGAAGAACTGAATATAACCGTTTACCATAAACCTCAAGAGTTTAAGTTTAATAACACCAAGTTTTTTATTGGTCATGGCGATGGTTTAGGCCCGGGAGATAAAGGTTATAAGCGCATGAAAAAAGTGTTTACTAATCGCTTTTCGAAATGGCTTTTCCGTTGGTTGCACCCAGATATTGGCGTTAAATTAGCGCAATACATGTCTGTAAAAAACAAGCTTATTTCTGGAGATGAAGACGCTAAATTTTTGGGCGAGGACAACGAATGGCTGGTTCAATATTGCAAACGTAAATTAGAAAGCGAACACCGCGATTATTTTATTTTCGGTCACAGGCATTTACCTCTAGAAATCGATTTAAACGGGAAGTCGAAATATATTAATCTGGGTGACTGGATTTCCTATTACACTTACGGTGTTTTTGATGGCAAATCCATGCAACTAAAAGAATTCTAATACCTCAGCTTTGGACAGCTTACCACTATATATCATTATTCTTATTACTGGTTTTATAGTTGGTATAATAAATACCATAGCCGGCGGCGGCTCATTACTAACTTTACCTATCCTTATATTTTGTGGTTTACCTCCGAACGTTGCCAATGGCACCAACCGAATAGGTATCGTCTTCCAAACAGCCTTTGCCTCTGCAGGGTTTAAGAGTAAAGGTGTATCAACTTTTCCTTTTAATGTATATCTGGGCATTTCTGCGGTATTCGGAGCCCTTATTGGAGCTCACATAGCTGTAGATGTAAAAGGAGAAACCTTTACCAAAATGCTTTCTGTTGTTTTAATAGTAGCTGGTCTGCTAATAATTTTTAAACCCAAAATTAAAGCAGAACAACTAGAAGAACGGTTAACAGGAAAACACCTTTGGATTGGTATTATTTCGTTTTTCTTTTTTGGTATTTATGGGGGTTTTTTAAACGCAGGAATTGGTTTTATAATGATTCTTTTTCTACATTTTGTTCATCGTATGAACTTAGTCAGGGTTAATGCCACTAAAGTAGTGGTAGTCTTTATTTATACAATTTCAGCCCTAATTGTATTTATTGTTAACGACAAAGTCAATTGGAAAATAGGGCTTATTCTAGCGGCAGGGAATGCTATAGGCGCTTGGTTTGGAAGTCGTTTTGCAGTCATGAAAGGCGACAGATTTATTAAACCTTTTTTACTGGTAATACTTATTTTAATGGCTGTTAAACTATGGTTTTTTTAATTTCAATTGACCTTTAAAACCAATTTATTTAAGATCCCTGAGTTTAAGTTGCAAGGATACTTTACCCTGCCATTCATTTTCATCGATTGAATAAACCACGTCGAATGGCACCTGACCAGAAATAACATCTATTTTATTACCCAATCCAAAACCTATACCTACAAAAGCTTGCGAATCGGATTGCTTTAGCGTCACTCTTAAATGTGATTCATCGGCACCTACGCATTTGCCCCAACCCGTGTCTGCTACGTTAGTTGTTATAAACACAGGAGTCATGTTACTTGGCCCGAATGGTGCAAATTGCTTTAAAATTCGGTAGAATTTTGGAGTAATATCGTTTAAGTTAATCTGAGCATCAATTTTAATTTCGGGTGTCAGCAAACTTCGGTCTATAGTTTTGGTTACCTCATCTTCGAACGCCTGTTTAAAAGCTTCGTAATTTTCTTCTTTCAAAGTTAATCCTGCTGCATATTTATGTCCTCCAAATTGTTCGATATATTTACTACATGCCTCTAATGCATTATAAACATCAAATCCAACAACCGAGCGTGCCGAGGCTGCTAGTTTATCACCACTTTTGGTAAATACTAATGTAGGTCGGTAATAGGTCTCTGTTAAACGTGAAGCTACAATACCAATAACCCCTTTATGCCAATGCTCGTGATATACTACCGTAGTATTTCGATCTTGTTCTTTATTTTCTTCAATTTGCATTAAGGCTTCTTCTGTAATTTGCCTATCAGTTTCTCGCCTATCTTCATTGTACGCGTTAATATCTTCGGCATAGGTGTTTGCCAAATCCATATCGTCTTCGGCTAAAAGGGTTACCGCATAATTACCATGCTTCATCCGTCCTGCCGCATTAATACGCGGAGCCACCATAAATACAACATCGGTAATGGTAAGTTCATTTTTTTTGCTTACCTGATTTATTAACGCCTGAATTCCAGGTCTGGGTGTACTATTTATAACTTTTAAACCATAGTATGCCAAAATGCGATTCTCCCCAGTAATAGGTACAATATCGGCACCTATTGCTGTAGCTACTAAATCCAGATATCCTGTTAAATCCAAAATGGAATGTCCCATTTCTTCAGCTAAAGCCTGAACAAGTTTAAAACCTACACCGCAACCACACAATTCTTTATAAGGATATTGACAATCGTTACGTTTAGGATCTAAAACGGCAATGGCATCTGGAATAGTATCGCCTGGCCTGTGGTGATCACAAATAATAAAATCAATACCTTTTTCTTTGGCATAATTTACCTTATCGATAGCCTTTATACCACAATCTAACGCGATAATGAGTGTAAATTCGTTGTCGCTGGCAAAATCAATACCTTTAAAAGACACACCGTAACCTTCATCATATCGATCTGGAATATAAGTGGCCACCCAAGAACTTCTGGTTTTTAAGTAAGAGCTCATTAAAGCCACCGAAGTGGTTCCATCAACATCGTAATCGCCGTAAACCAAAATTTTTTCATCGTTAGCCAACGCTTGTTCCATTCTTGCAACAGCTTTATCCATATCTTTCATTAAATACGGATTATGCAAATCGTTTAAGCTAGGCCGGAAAAAGGCCTTTGCTTCATCGAAGGTTTGAATACCTCGCTGCAATAGCAGTGTAGCAGTTATATCATCTACCTGCAGGGCTTCTTTTAAGGCTTCTATTTTTTCGCTTTCTGGCTTGGGTTTTATCGTCCAGCGCATATAAGTAGGTTATTCTTTAAGTCGTATTCTGTTTTTATAAACACCTTTGTCGTTCATATATACAAGAATATAATATCTGTTTTTAGGCAAATACGATAAATCGTAGGTTAAGGTACCTTTTGAAAAATTCATGTAATTATGAGCCTCGAAAACTTTAGTTTCATCCTCCTGATCTACAATAAGTACTTTTACATTTGCTGGGGTGTTACAAAAATAATCGAGGGTAATTGGTCCCTGAGTTCTGGCTGGAAAAACGCCAACCGACGGCTCATTATCTAATTCATAAAGCATATCGGGTTGCACCGAAAAATTATAATTTATATGGCTACCAAAATCGGAGCCGAATTGCTTTATAGCCTTACCATTAGCATCTAAAAGTTTTACCTCTCCTCTTCCATCTTTAGCCTTGAACCAAAACTCTAATCCATCGCCTTCGGTATCATTAAATTTGAAATTATAATTTCCAGGCTTTAAATGAATAGTATCTTGATACACGGTACTCGGCTTAATATGTATACTATCTTTAGCAAAAGCTACTTCCCCAAAGCTATTTACAATACTGTAGTTGTTTTGCCATGGTTTATTATTGCTTTTATAATACACTACAATTGTGTCGGGTAAAATGTCAGGACGCTCGTAGTTAGAGACCATTTCATTATCGGCTTTAAAGGCGTCGGTTTTTCCATTAGGTTTAGAAAGACTAACATGAAATTTTGCTTGCTCTTTTTTACTAAATACCTCTGTAGGTAAAGTAATAGCAGCCGATTCTCCAAACTGGATATCTCCTGTCCATTTATATTTTTGAGGTTTTTCACCTTCAATATAATATTCAATATTCATCTTCTTTAATGGATTGCTTCCATTGTTTTTCACCTGAATAACAGGTAACCCGCCAAACGGATTTTTCCTTTTGTGTGTTACTTTTGTAGATGGCTGAATGATGTCGGTTAGAGTAACATCATTTTTAGCATTTGGAGATTCATATTCTATAACAAAAGCAGACAAAAGTTCATTGGCACTTGGGTTTTCTGTTTCGTATGGTTCCATATTAATATCCACCGTGAAAGATTTACCTGCTTCGGTATTAAGCAGAACCTCGTCGGGTTGCACCAAATAGCCAGGACACCAGTTAGCGCGATCAAAAATCCAAGTCCCTGCCTGCGGAAATAAGGGATTATCACCACATTCCATCCACAAATCCTGTCGGTCTATCACTGCGCCATTAAAGAGAATATCTCGATACTTACTACAAAATTCGCCACAACCATTAGCATCCATTCCATGCCCAGTTTGATGAATTTTTATTTTAGAAAAACCATTGTTCGACTTAGCCTTATACGTTATAGGCACCAGATGATTTTCGATAGGATCGTCTTTAAAACCATATTTAAAATTACCATCATATAGCTTATGAACAGCCAATGGGTTAGCAACTGGTTTACCATAAATTATTTCAAAATCTACAGTAACCTTCCAGCCACGCGATTTATTATCTTCATATCCCGTATGGATATAATCGATTTCCACCTCATCTCTTAAAATTAAACTAAAATCAGTAACATCAACACGCCACTCGAATCCCCAGTCTTTTTGAAAAAAACCACCATAAGGAGTTAACATTCTGGCAATTTCATAAACCGTTGTATCATTTACTTGTCGTGCTTTTATATGGTCTACATAATCCCAATCGGCGCATCGCATTTTATCTGGGCATTCAAATTTAAGATTCAATATTATGCTTCGGATAGGTTTTGACGCCTCTGGAAACTTAGCCATTCGTTTGTAACTATTACTCCCCTGCGAAGGATCGGTTACTATAGTTTCTCCCTGGTGCGAAACAACATGAATTTTTTCCTGAGCATTTGTTGTTAAACCAATTGCAATTAAACAGAAAAACAAATATTTTATCTTTTTCAATGGTATAAATTTTAGCTATTAAAAAATGTATTTATCTGAACATCGGCAAATTGACGAAACATCTCCATTACGCCACAATATTTTTCAACCGATAAATCGACAGCTCTTTGTAACTTTTTTTCATCTAAATTCTCTCCAAAAAAATGGAAATTCATGGTTACTTTGTCATAATACTTTGGATGTTCCTCGGTTAAATTGGCATCTATTTCAATTTTAAAATCTTCAACATCCAACTTCATTTTTTTTATTAAGGCAGCCACATCTAATCCTGAACACCCAGCCAAACCAGATAACATTAAAGCTTTGGGTCTATAACCATCGCCATTGCCATCGTTTTCAGGCCCTGCATCAATAAAAAGATTATGTCCCGACGGATTTGTACTCTCGAACTTCATGTTACCTAACCATGTGGTTGTTATGTGATTTCCCATTGTGTATGAAATATTTTTTGTTACTTGTGGAGACCAAAAATACTATTAAAAAATAAATTTATGCCTTTAGTAACGCCTTTATCTGAGAATCATGATGCTGAAACCAAACAGCTGGCCGAGTTCTTTAATGAAACCTTGGGCTTTTGCCCAAATTCGGTTTTAACTATGCAACATCGACCAGCAATTAGTCAGGCATTCATAAACTTAAATAAAGCCGTGATGGCTAATGAAGGTCGCGTTACTTCTGCTTTAAAACGCATGATTGCCTGGGTTAGTAGTAATGCTACGGGATGCCGTTATTGCCAAGCCCATGCTATACGCGCGGCCGAACGTTACGGTGCCGAAAAAGAACAGCTCGATAACATTTGGGATTACCGTATACATCCAGCATTTAGCGAAGCCGAACGTGCCGCTTTAGATTTTAGTTTGGCGGCATCTCAAATTCCAAATGCCGTTGATGAAAATATAAAAACACGATTGTATGCCTATTGGAATGAAGGTGAAATAGTAGAAATGTTAGGGGTTATTTCTCTTTTTGGCTATTTAAACCGTTGGAATGATAGCATGGCAACAACCATAGAAAACGGAGCTGTTGAAAGTGGCGAACAATATCTGGGAAAACACGGCTGGGAAAAGGGGAAGCATAAATAAGTAACACGTTGTCGCTAATTGTGTTACCAATTAAACGCATTAATTATTTAACTCGTTGTAAATTATAGATCGCGTTTTATCTTTTAAAAGTTTAGTATCCTTGGTTGCATAGCCTTCTGTATTTAAAAACTTGAATATTTTGGCCCGCATGACACCTGGCCCACCACTGAAAAAAGTATAAGAAAATCGTTTTTTATTGTCGTAAAAAACGATAGGCACGACCGGAATTTGATGGTTTACAGCCAATCTAAATGCTCCATCTTTAAATTCATCGAGTATTATGTGTTCATCAGGAACGCCTCCTTCTGGAAAAATACATATACTTAAGCCTGATTTCAACCTTCTCTGAGCTCGTAAAAATACACCCTGCCTGCTTTTAGCCGATGTTCTATCGACCAAAATACAGGTACGCTTATAGAAAAACCCAAATAGAGGAATTTTTGCCAATTCCATTTTGCCAACAAAAACAAAGGGATTCTTAACAACAACCAACATAAGCATAATATCCGTCATAGAGGTATGGTTTGCTACAAACATATAGCTCTTACCATATTCTGGGGTCTGTTCGCGTTCAATTTTATAATGAAAGCCCATACCTATAAGTATGAATTTTGCCCAAATACGTGCCAACTTAAAAAAGAAAGGGTACCATTTTTCCTTTAAAATAGAAACGAATAATAACGGAAACAACACCACTATTGGCAATGTTACCAGTATATAAAACCAGATTCGATATAGAATCCAGAACAGATATTTAAATACGCCCATGCCAACAAAAATAGACTTTAAAATGATTATATTTAAACAATACTAACATTAAACTAATTAAAAATGAGTTTACTTTATGCATTACTTATTGGTGCTATTGCTGGCTGGCTAGCCGGAAAATTAATGAAAGGCGGTGGCTTCGGCTTACTTTTAAATATCGTTATTGGTATTGTCGGGGGCATTGTTGGTAATTGGACATTTGGAGCTTTAGGCATTTCTATTTACAGCGGGTTTATAGGAGATGTTATTACTGGAGCTCTTGGTGCCATTATTATTTTATTTATTGCAGGATTATTCAAGAAATAAAGCTCCAAAGTAATTAAAAGCGGTTCTTACGAATCGCTTTTTTTTATTGCTAAGTATAGTTACATTTGCCCTAAAGTTTAATTAAAAAGATTCTGGGTTAAAACAGAATAACATATATGGCAAGAGTATTAACAGGTATACAAAGTACAGGAACACCACATTTAGGAAACATTTTAGGCGCAATTATCCCGGCCATTAAAATGGCTGAACAGCCAGAAAACGACTCCTTTTTATTCATCGCTAATTTGCATACTTTAACACAAATTAAAGATGCCGAAGAATTACGATACAACACCTACTCTGTTGCCGCTACTTGGCTTGCCTTTGGTTTAGACATAGAAAAAACTGTTTTTTACAGACAAAGTGACATTCCTCAGGTAACCGAATTATCGTGGTATTTAAGCTGCTTTTTTCCGTATCAGCGCTTAACATTAGCCCATAGTTTTAAAGATAAAGCCGACCGTTTGGAAGATGTTAATTCGGGATTATTTACCTACCCTATGCTAATGGCGGCTGATATTTTACTTTATGATGCCGAAATTATCCCTGTTGGTAAAGACCAACTTCAACATATTGAAATGACCAGAGATGTGGCATCACGTTTTCATGCCAAAATGGGAGAGGTCTTTGTTTTACCAGAAGGTAAAATTCAAGAAAACACCATGCTTATTCCTGGAACAGATGGTGAAAAAATGAGTAAATCGCGTAATAATTTTATAAACATTTTTGAAACCGATAAAAAATTACGCAAACAAATTATGGGCATTAAAACGGATAGCACTCCGTTAGAAGACCCTAAAGACTGGGCTACCTGTAACTGTTTTGCTATCTATAGCTTATTGGCTAACCACGAGCAAATAGAAACTATGAAAGCTAACTACGAAAATGGCAATTATGGTTATGGTCATGCTAAACAAGCCTTGTTTGAACTTATCGTTGAAAAATTTAAAATAGAGCGTGAACGCTATAATTATTATATGAACAACCTTGAAGTGTTAGACAAAGCCCTTGCTCTAGGTGCCGAAAAAGCTAAAAAAGTAGCCGATTCGGTATTAAACAGGGTGCGGCAAAAAGCAGGATACTAGCCTGCCGCACCACTACCCCACCCCTAATCATGAAATATTTTTACCTACTTTTATTAACCTACACAACATGTTATAGTATACAAGCTCAAAACGGATTAGCTTTCGAGCATAACAAATCATTTTACCTTAAAGGTAATTCAATACTCATAGGAAACAACATTATTAGTGTTGACAACGATGCTCCTTTTAACGATCCTACAGCTATTAATGATAATTTAAAATTGTCGTAAGTGGATATTGACGACGACAAATCGACTTTTAGTTCCAGTGCTGCCGATTTACAACTATCTGAAGAAAATCAAAATATAGTATACGCTGCACTATATTGGAGCGCTACTTACACTTTTGAGTATAGCAAAAAGAAAACAACAAGTCGCGAAATTATCTACAAAGGAAATGGCATTCGCAAAAACGACATAAACGATATCTTATTTAAAACACCTTCAAATGTATCATACATACCCATCACTGGAGATGTTATTTTCGATAGTCATACCCAAGACCTGTTTAAAGCAAATTCTCCTTATGTGTGTTATGCCGATGTAACCGACATTCTAAAAACTTCAACAAAATTAAACGGAACTTATACTGTTGCAAACATAAAGGCCTCTCAAGGCTATATCTCTGGAGGCTCCTCTGGAGGTTGGCTATTATATGTCATTTATGAGTCGGAAAATGAAACACCTAAATACTTTACCACTTATAACGGGTTTATTGGTGTAGAGAACAAACCCGAAAACATAACATTTAATGGTTTTAAAACTCCGGAAAATGGCGAAATAAAAACTAGTATAGCCATGGGTACACTTGAAGGCGACCGTCGAATAAAAACCGACTACTGCAATATTTTAAATCCAGAAACAAAACTTTACATTCCTTTAAAGCATGCCGAAAGAGCTGAAAATAACTTTTTTAACAGTAGTATAACTATCGATAATTCATTTAAAAGTTATCGCACGCCAAATAGTTCGAACACCTTAGGTTTCGATTTATTAAAACTCGATATTCCTAATAAGAACAATGCTATAATAAAACCAAATAGTACTGAAACAACACTCCAACTCGTTACTAAAGTAGATCGGTTTTATTTATTCTTTATGGCATTCGAAACGGAAATTAGTAGTGAATTTATGACGCTTAAAAATCAGCGAATAGCCTATTTACCTACCCCAAATGAAACACCGTTAAATTCGCTTGCTTCGAAAAACCCTTTAGATAAAACATTTACTAATTCGCATACATCGCACAAAATACCTGAACCATCGCAACTTAACAATAAAAGCATTATAAAGCAGCCTTCATCAATAGGTTTAAACCAGATAGCAAACCAAAAATATAACGAGATACAAAAGGTAAACAAGAAAGGTTCTAATACTTTCGATTTGGACATGCCTACAAAAACATATATTTGCGGGTTATCGGATATGAATCATGTCCCAAAAGTTCAGTTTATTAAAAAAAGCCCATCCACGACCAAAGATTCTCAACAGTTTAAAACCAGGAATCAATCCTACTCAAAAACACCTATTAAGCCACTTAAGAAAGCGTCTAAAAAAGATAAATACAATACCTTATTTGAAAATAAGGCTAGATTTACGACCATAAAAATTCCTTCACTTAAGCAAGGTTATTACCTAGTAACCAATGTGTTTTCCGAAAAAGAAAATGCTGAAAAATGGATGACTTTTTTAAAAAAGCGTGGTTTTCACCCAGAGCATTTTATAAACCCCAATAATAATTGGTTTTATGTGTATGTGATACATGACACAAATATTCGATCGATGTTATTTGAAAAAGGGACTTTAGAACAACGGACTTATTTTAATGCGCTTTGGATTGTAAAAATTAACAACTAAACGACCTCAAAAAGTTTTCCAGGTAAAGGCCTTACAACACCTTTAAGTTCCATATTAAGCAATATGCTTGCTACTTTATAAATAGGTATATTGCATCTTAATGCGATGATATCCAGTTGCTGCTTTCCACTGGAATGTAAAAAATTATAAATCGTTTTTTCATCGGTGTTTAGTTCAACAAATAATTGTTTCTGAATTGTTGGCTTAACCGGATCCTTAATTTGCCAATTTAAAATATAAGGGATATCAAAAGGCGTGGTTAACATATGTGCCTTATGTTGTTTTATTAAATTATTACAGCCTGAACTTTGCACGTCGGTGGGGCGACCAGGAACAGCAAAGACATCTCGGTTATAAGAATTTGCAATATCGGCAGTTACCAGACTTCCTCCTTTTTCTGCTGACTCAATTACTATAGTTGCTTCACTTAGTCCTGCTATAATTCGGTTTCGTTTCAAAAAATTATTTCTATCGAAGGTATCAGAGCTCCAGAAATCGGTTAAAAAACCACCATTTTCTTCTACAGGAATCATAAATTTCTTGTGTACTTTAGGATAAATTTGGTTTAATCCATGCGCCAGACAGCCTATGGTTTGCAAGTTATGCTTAATGGCTGCTTTATGGGCGGTGATATCGGTTCCGTAAGCAAAACCAGATACTACTACAGGGTTATATATTGCAAGAGCTTCAACCAATTGTTCGCAAAACGCCGTGCCGCTCGAGGTAATTTTGCGTGTACCAACAATACTTATAATTTTTCTGTTTTTTAATTGTATACTACCTGTTTCAAACAACACTATAGGCGCATCGATACACTGCTTTAATTTTTCTGGATATTCGGCATCCTGAAAGTAACTCAATTTTATCCTATTATCATATATAAACCTTAACTCTTCCTCAGCAGCTTTTAAATGATTTGTATTAAATAAATGCTTAATCATTACATGACCAACACCGTCTATTTTTAACAAATTCTGCTTTCTCTCGTTTAAAACAGCTTCGGGAGAACCACAATGTGCAATTAATCTTTTAGCGGTAATATCGCCAATGTTAGGCACATGTTGTAATGCTAAGGCATATAATAAATTCGTTTCCTGCACATTGATACTTTAAGAATACAATTGCAATAAATGAATTTTCTTACATTAAAAAAAATTGAAACTATATTTTTATCAGAAGTATAATTTTTTAACTTTGTTAATATGCAATTAGAAACCTACATAAGCGATTTACTTTACAGATACGAATGTGTTACCATTCCTGAGTTTGGGTCATTTTTAACACAAAGCGTTTCTGCAACTATTGATGATAGTTCGAATGCGTTCTATCCTCCAAAAAAAATGTTGTCATTTAATGAGCAAATTCAAAAAAATGATGGTTTGTTAGCTCATTATATTTCTGATGTAGAACAGATTTCATTTGAAAATGCCAACCAAAAAATTGCTAAACGTGTAGCCGTTTTAAAATCAAATCTGGCTCTTGGAGAAACGATAACATTTAAAAATATTGGTGAGCTGGTTTTTAATACGGAAGGAAAAATTATGTTTGAACCTTCATATCAAATTAATTATCTAACCGATGCTTTTGGGTTATCTCAATTTGTTTCACCTGCTATCACCAGAGAAACTTATGTTGAACAAGTTGAAGCTATTGAAAAAGTTGTTCCACTCACAATTACAAAAGAAAAACGCAAAAATAGATCTTATCTTAAGTATGCTGCTGTTGCTGTTGTAGCATTAACTATAAGTGGCTTTATAGGTTCAAATTTTTATGCAAATGAAATTGAACAACACAACCAAATGGCACAACAAGAAGCTACGAAACAGTTAGATAACAAAATCCAACAAGCCACATTTAGCTTAAATCCATTACCTGCAGCAAAACTTACCGTGACTAAGCAAACAGGAAATTACCATATTGTTGCCGGCGCTTTTAGAGTTGAAGAAAATTGCGACACAAAAGTAGCCGAACTTAAAGCTTTAGGTTACAGCGCCAGAAAAATTGGCGTTAATAAATACGGTCTACATCAGGTGGTATATGCAAGTTACGAAGATAGACTTGACGCATTAAAAGCGTTAAGAACCATTAAAAAAGAACAAAATAAAGAGGCTTGGCTTTTGGTTCAAGCTTTAGATTAATCTTTCTTTAACGTATTTATTTCTACTGAAATATAAAAAACCTTTTACCTTTGCGGCAAAATTAAAATGAATGCCATGAAAGGAAAAACTGCAGAAGAATCAAAAACCACATTAACAGACATGGTTTTACCTGGTGAAACCAACCCTCTTAATAATTTATTTGGAGGAGAACTACTAGCCAGAATGGATCGTGCCGCAGCTATTGCCGCTCGTCGTCATAGTGCTCGTATTGTGGTAACCGCATCTGTAAACCATGTGGCGTTTAATAAGGCGGTTCCTTTAGATAGTGTGGTTACTGTTGAAGCAAAAGTATCTCGCGCATTTAACACCTCAATGGAGGTTTTTATAGATGCCTGGATTGAAGATCGTCAATCTGGCGATCGAACTAAAGCCAATGAGGGGATATACACCTTTGTCGCTGTAGACGAAACTGGTCGTCCTGTTAAAATTCCTGAACTTATTCCTGAAACCGAATTAGAAAAACAACGTTACGATGCTGCCTTACGACGTAAACAACTAAGTTTACTGCTATCTGGCAAAATTAAACCAAGCGACGCTACCGAACTTAAAGCCTTTTTTACAGAAGAATAATACTTTAGATAATAAATCCAAATATAAAATCCTGACTTTCGTCGGGATTTTTACATTTTGTAAATCCATGATGCCGGATTTTCCTTTTTTAAATCTTTATAAATCACAAAGTCTAAAACAGACTCACCGCTTAAAGGATTTGTAAAAATCTCACCAATAGATTGTTTGGTACTTACTACATCGCCTTCTTTCACATAAACCTTAGAAAGGTTTTTATATAAAGTCGTGTAATTACCATGTTTAATCATAACCATAGGGTTAGAGTTTTTTATAACCGCGATTCTGGTAACCACACCATTAAAAACAGCACGCACTTTTGCGCCTTTTTCGGTTGCTATCTTAACCCCGTTTCTATCTACAATAATAGATTTATCAATAGGCGAAGGCTGTTTCCCAAAACGAAGCGTTACGTAACCTTTTTCTACGGGCCATGGTAATTTCCCTTTATTAGACACAAAACTCGCTGCAAGCACCTTTTCTTCGGCCGTAAGGGCAAAATTTGAAGAAGAAGTAGATTTACCAGCCTTTTTATTAGATTTTGCAATAGCCTCCTTAATTATGCGATCTATCTCGGCATCAATTCTATCGGCCTCTTGTTGTTTGCGTTTAATTTGTGAAGCATAAAGACTTAAATTACTCTTTATGGTTTTCATTAGTTCACGATGTTGCAAACGTTCCACCTCCAGCGAGCGTTGCATTTCTTTATTTTCGGCAATTAATTTTTTCTTATCCTGCTGCTGTTTCAACAACTTAGTATTGGTTTCCTGTAACTCGACAGTTTTTAACTTAATGGTTTCTCCTTGTTGCTTTTGGTGGTCGGCATACTGTTTCATGTATTGCAAACGCTTATAGGCTTGTTTAAAATTAGTTGAAGACAGTAAAAACATAATACGACTTTGCTGATTTTTGCTCTTATATGACTTTACAATCATAGCTGCGTAATCTTCTTTTAAAACCTTCAATTCGTCTCTTAAATCCGTGATTTTTTTCTGATTAGAATTTATTTGACGTGTTAAATAATTGGCCTGTTGATTGGTCACTTTTATTAAGTTATCCAATACATTAATTTTGTAGTTGTAGCCTTCAATTAAAGATAACTGCGATTTCTCCTTAGATTTATTCTCGGCGCGAAGCTGATTAATTTTTTGAATTTCTCGTCGCAATTCCTGCCTGCGCGTTTCTAATTCCTTTTGCTTATTACTTTGCGCCAAAACAGTAGTGCTACTTACTAAAATAGCAAGAACTAAAAAAAGTTTATATGCTGACGTTTTATAATTCATTAAAGTTCAATTTCTTTAAACCCTGAAGGTATTCTAAACGGAAATCTTAAATCTTCATTAAGGGTTACATTTTTAAACTCCAGATTTATAATTAATTCTTCGTTTGCCTCTACCGCAAATACTTTAATGTTTTCTGGTAGTAACTGCTGACTTACTTTTTGATATGACAAATAATCAACTTGTAAAAGCCTGTTTTCTTCTGGCTGCGCTATTTGCTGCGATTTCACTTTAAAGTTTACAGGATTTAAAAGAAAGAAAATTTCAAATAGTTCAAGTTGTTTCTTAGGCTGAACCACATAAATATTATCACTAACTTCAGAAGTATATTCTCCTTCTATTAAATTATAAATTGTTTCACCGTATAGTAAATTCTGAACTCTTTCAAAATTTAATTCGGTACCTAAAAGCGCACTTAAATAGGTAAAGTCGCCTTCAAAAAAGGTGTTATCTAATTTATTGTAAAAACTTACTTTTTCGGGTGTTATTAAAACTTTAACCACAGAAAAAGCAGCACTCATCCAAATGGTTTTATCCTTTTCAGCACGAAAACTTACGGAATGTGTTTGCGATTTATCCCCCTCCTGATAATTTATTCTAAGCTTAGCCTGAAGCGTTTTAAATTGAGCAGCCTGCTTGGTATTTTCTTTAATGAGCTGGCGCGTAGAAAGCCTTAAATTGGCATCGGATCCGTTTACACGTTTTGAAGACTTACAATTAAACATCAAACCTAACACTACGGTTAGGATGATATATTTAAGGTTGTTCATTTAATTTGAGTTTTCTAATTGTTTGGCTTTATCACTAAACGCTTTTGCTTTTGCCGTATTGTTTAACAAGGTGTGTGCCTTACTTAACTGATTGTAAAAATCGCGCTCCATATTCGTATCATCGATAATATAATCCAACCCCATTTCTAAGCTGGTTAAAGCCTTTTTTGGACTATTTAATTCGTTTAAGGCAACCCCATTAACTAAATAAAATAAGGGTTGTGAAGGGTATTTTTGAAGCACTTCACTACTTTTTTGTTCGGCTTTAGTATACTGTTGCAAATCTATATAAAGTAATAACACATTACGAATTACATTAAAATTTTCTGAGTTTATTTTTAACGATGCCTCAAAATATTCTAAAGCTTTGGGTTTATTTTTTTTAGACAAATAATATTGCCCTAATTCTTCGAGAGTTTTACTATTGTTTGTATCGCCAACCAAGGCTGTCGCCTCAACTAAATCATTTTCATATTCTGGATTTTCGCCTACAAAATGAACAAAATCGGTTAACACTTTAAGTTTAGCTTCGGGTTTTATTTCGCTACTTTTAATTACAATTTTCATTGACTCAATAGCCTTTTCAGCATTATCATCGTCGAGGTAAAATTTGTACAAAGCTAAATGTACCAATTGCGAATTGGGGTTAACCTTTAACAGTTCTTTGGCTGTTTCAAAAGCTTTTTCTTTTTCGTTATTCTCGCTATAGCGGAATATTAAAGCCAGATAATTTGCTTCGCGATCAGGGTCGTTTTCTACGCGCTCTTCCAAATTTTTAATCTGATCCTTTTTCTTTCCTGTGGCACTGTAAATTTGATTGCGCATGACATCACGTCTTGGCGAAATACCTAATTCGGCATCTAATTCATCTAAAATTTTAAGCGCTTCTTTGTAATCTTTATTTCGAACATATAAGGACGCAAGATCTTCTTTATAATCGGTATGATATTTTACAAGCTGCTTAACGGTTTTAATGGCCTTATCGTAATCATTCTGAACTATATAATACCCGTATAATTCATCTAAAAACCACTCATTATCGGGGTCTTTACTTACGGCTTTTTTTAAAGCGTCTTCGGCAGCGCCAAAATTTTTAAGCTTCATATAATTTTTACCTAGCTCGAAATACAGTACAGGCACTGAATTGTCGATATCGACACACTTAAGTAAGGCCTCAATCGAACGATCATAATTTTCGATGCTTTTCTGCTTTAAAGCCTCATAAAAGAATTCTTGAAATTTATCTTCAACATTACCCAAATCGTCGTCCGGTCTTTTATTAAAATCAACCTGCCCATAATACATCTCGGGAAGTAAAAAAACTCCTAAAACAATTATTATACGTTTTATGTATTTAAAAGTGTTAAACATTAAGGGTTGTTTTAATAAATCTTATTCCGCTCTATTGTCTGGACACAGCTATTCCAACACCGAATAGTCGCCTATACTTATACTTGTAAAGTTTCCATTATATTTCACATGGTTGCCAATCATTGCATCGTCTAAATTAGCATTTTTTATGCTTGTATGGTTTTGAATTAAACTATTTTTAATGATTGAATTATCAATAACACAATCATTTCCTATAGAAACATTAGGACCAATAATAGTATCGGTTAAAACCACATTTTCTCCAATATAGCAAGGCTGAATAATTTCGGCATTGTCCAAAGTCACCGAAGAAGCAATCATTTGTTCTTTATTATCATCTTGTAAAAACTGAAGCATTTTGCCATTGGTTTCTACGGTAATGGCTTTATTACCACAATCCATCCATTCATCAACTGTTCCTGTTTTAAATACTTTACCTTCAGCCATCATGCGCTTAATACCATCATTTATCTGATATTCACCTCCATTGGTAACGTTTTCATCTAAAACTTGTTGTAATTTCTCTTTTAATACAGCTACATCTTTAAAATAATAAATTCCTATTACAGCCTGATTACTAACAAAAGTTTGTGGTTTTTCAACCAATTCTACAATCTCTTCATTTTCATTTATTTTCACTACACCATAGGCTTCGGGATTATCGACCGTTTTGGTCCAAATCACACTATCGGCGTTTGGATCTAAATCAAATTCGGCACGAATTAAAGTATCGGCATAAGCAATAACCGCAGGCCCTGAAAGTGATGGTTTGGCACACATAATAGCATGTCCGGTGCCTAAAGGTTGATCTTGACGGTAAATAGACGCTTTTGCTCCTAAACCCTCGGCAAGCTCTTTCAGGCTTTGTACAACATCGTCACCAAACCAAGCGGGATCACCTAAAACAAAAGCGATTTCTTCTATAGGTTGTTTTAAAACTTTTGCTATATCTTTTACTAATCGATGTACAATAGGCTGACCAGCCACTGGAATTAATGGTTTAGGAACCGTTAAACTATGTGGACGTAATCGAGAGCCTCGACCCGCCATTGGTACTATAATTTTCATATTTTATGCCCACAAAAATGGGTAACTTTTAAACGTTAATCTCTAATTTTATCATGAGGTTCCTGCTTACGCAGGAATTTATTTTACACCAGTACTACCAAAACCACCTTCTCCTCTGTCGGTTTCCGAAAGTTCCTCTACTGGAACCCATTCGGCACGTTCGTGTTTAGCAATAACCAGCTGAGCAATACGTTCGCCATTATTAATAACGAATTCTTCGTTTGATAAATTGACTAGAATAACACCAATTTCACCACGGTAATCAGCATCTACTGTTCCAGGAGCATTTAATACTGTTATTCCCTTTTTTGCTGCCAGACCACTTCTGGGACGCACCTGGGCTTCGTAGCCAATAGGTAATTCGATAAATAATCCTGTTCCTACAATACTACGCTCTAAAGGTTTTAAAACTCTAGACTCGGATAAATTAGCACGTAAATCCATACCTGCAGAAGCCATGGTTTCGTAATGCGGTAAGTCGTGACTCGATTTATTAATAATCTTTATTTGCATATTATTTTTTTAAAAGCTGTTTGATTTGTTTTTTTTCTGAAAAGTAAATGATGGTCAAAAATACAACTAACATTAAAATTCCTATACCATATACGCCTCTAAATTCGTAAAAAGATAATAAAGAGAAGCTTATGGAAACAATTAAGTATAAGCCTATCTTTTTTAGATTATAAGGTATCGGATAATATTTTCTTCCATAGCTATAAGACAAAACCATCATAACAAAATAGGCACTTAATGTTGCTATTGCAGAAGCTTTATACCCCATTTCTTTGATAAAAATAATATTTATACCTAAGGTAACCAATGCGCCAGCTATAGAAATATATGCCCCGAATTTGGTTCTGTCTGTAATTTTATACCAAACTGATAAATTATGATAAATACCTAAAAAGAAATTTGCCATTAAAACAATAGGCACTATCCACATAGCTTCCCAATAAGCTTCACTGCGAACAATAATTACTTTTAATACATCTGCAAAGACTACAACACCTAATAAAATTATTGATCCGAAAGCGACAAAAAACTCTAAAATTCTGGCATAATTGTCTTTGGCATTATGTGCTTTTGCCTGACTGAAAAAGAAAGGTTCAATTCCTAATCTATAAGCGGTAGCAAAAAGCGTCATAAATAAGGCCAATTTGTAACATGCAGAATACATACCAATTTGCGTGTCGGCAATATTTTCGGGTAACAATTCTTTCAGTAATATTCTATCAAAAGTTTCATTTATAGAAAAAGCAATACCCGCTACTAATACGGGAAGTCCATAGGTAATCATTTGCTTCCACAACTTAGAATTAAAGTTAAACGAAATCTTTGTGTAAAAAGGAAGCATTAGCCCAAGTGTAACAGCACTAGCAACGAGATTAGCAATAAAAATGTAACTAATTTCAAAGTTAGGTTTATAAATGGTTTCAAAAATTGACAGTTTGAGTGACAATGGCTTTAATGCCAATAAGAAAAATAAATTGAGCCCTAAATTAATAGCTACATTTAAAATTTTTATAACCGCATAACGCATTGGTCGTTGTGTTGCTCTCAACCAGGCAAAAGGAATTATAACCAAAGCGTCCAATAGTAAAATCCAAATTACCAGATTGATATATTTAACATCAATATCTGTTAATGAAGCAATTTGATTTTGAAAAACTATTGCTAATACAAAAAAACTTACCGAAGATATTATTAATGAAATTACTGCAGTACCAATAACTTGATCCTTATCATCTTCTTTGTGGAAAAACCTAAAAAATGCCGTTTCCATACCATAAGCAAGAATCACGTTGAAAATAACAAACCAAGAGAATATAACATTTACCTCTCCATATTCTGCTACAGACGAGAGCACCCCTTCTGTGGTATACAAAGGCACGAGTAGAAAGCTAAGCATTCGGGGAAGTACTGTAGCCAATCCGTATATAAAGGTTTGTTTAAATAATGTTTTAAGTCCGCCCAAACGCCAATATAATTTATCGCTAAAAATACGGTTTTACATAATGTTAACCAAAGAATCACTAGTGAATAAAACTTAACGTTTTATCACATTTTCATATTTTAAAAACAACACCTCTTCATGCGCTTTATAGCTAATTATACATTCGTTTTCTTTTAAATTGTAGGTGGAAGTTTTAGGAATTTTAGGTACCGTATTACCAAATTCGGCATTCGGTTTATTACTCATTATAATATCCTCTTTATGTACAGTATCTAACTTTAAATAACCAACATACAACGTATCATTTATTGCTCGCAAGTCAGCTTGTTTTCCGCGAAAAAAAACGTCATTTAAAATTACATGATCTTTTTTATGCTTAATAACCACATAAACATTCACACCATTATCACTTTGAGAATCCTGATAATAAATTTCTGAAATTTCCATGGACTTCTTATTTGTTTCCGATGATTTTGCCGTTGCGCACTGACATAGAGTTAAAACCGACACGGGTATTAACATAATATAAGTTGCAATGTATTTTATTAGATTCATGTTATTGAATTTAGGTAACCTAAAGATACTATTTCAAAAGTAATGCCATAAAAAAAGCCTCATAATAAATGAGGCCTTATGTGCTAAAAATTTATGCTTCTCCTTGAATATAAACCGTTAAAGGAATATAGCCTTTCTGATCTCTAAATTCTGCCTCTGGTACATCTATTTTAAATTGATGTGACCCAGCTTTTAAATCCCCTAAATCATAAATTCGAATAGGTATTTTATTTCCAGGACACCAGTTATTCCAACTAGCCCAACTTTCATCACTTTTTGGTTTTCTACCATAAATTCCATTTCCTTGAGTATTTAAGGCTCTATAAGGTTCGCAGCTTTCACCTCCAGGCGTATATCTGACCAATTCCTGTGTATCAAAATACAAGATGTGTTCTCTTCTTTTATATTCCTCGCCTCCTCTATTGGCTCCATGATTGGAACTGATTACATATAACTTCGCATGTTTGATATTTTTATCTAAGGTAAAATCCTTAATCTTTATGGTTTCACCTTCCACATCAGTGGCTTTATAATTATTTAACTTTTCTTGAGAATACAGCTTAACGAATTTCTGATTGTTATTCTGATATTTTTTAGTTGAAGAAATTAGTTTAATACTTCCGCCATAGATATCACCTCTACCTTCACAGCCTGGCACTTCCTTTTGAGCCGCATATGGCACGCCAAACAAATTAAACTGTAACCAAAAATCGTATTTTGCTCTTAAAGTTTTATTGTTTAACAGTTTAGCAACATTGTTGATTTCGAACAGATAATCGACGCTATCAGGTAATTTATTTTTATTCATAAACGGCGTTATGTATCGAGCAATTTCCTGAGTTAAAACTACGTTCTCTTTAGCATATGCTTTATCTTTTTTTACAAAAGCAATCGCAACGTGTCCCAATCTATCGTAATTATCACATCGCGCATGAAGTGTAACTTGTAAGTTTAATTTATCGCTAATCGCATTTAAATCTTCTTCAGTTAGCTTCTTAATATAATTGGAGTTATTGATGCGGATTACACCCGCCGGAACAGGCTCATCTACAGTTTTTCCGTAGCCATCATAGAATATGATATGATCATATATTAATCGCTCTGTTGGTACAATTTCCTGATTAATGGATTTACACCCCATAAGGGTTATTAAGAATAAAAAAAGAATACTGTTTTTCATTATTTTGGGTTTCATTTGTGAGCCGAAAGTATAAAAAACAACAAGTAGGCTAAACTTTTTAATATAGATTTAGCATTTCATATTGAAGCTAAAAAAACCTTCCTAAATTAAGAAGGTTTTTATGAGATTACTATTGCTTTATTATACGCTTATTTATTGTTCCAAACTCAGTTTTAATCCTGGCGATATAAATTCCAGAACTTAATTCTTCAATATTGAAATTAGTAGTTTGTAAAGTTTTTAAAAGTTGTCCATTTAAATTATAAATTTCAACAACTAATTGACTCATATCCTTAATCCCAACTAATTCTACTTCTCCTGAAGTAGTTGGATTTGGAAATACCTTAACGGAATTTACTATTGCTTCTTGATCATTAACACTTAAAGTATTCATACTGTAAACAAAATTATCAAAGTCACAAGAATAATGGTTTAAATTACCATCCAAAATAGTAAAAGTAACAGATTTAACTCCAGCTCAATTTAACGTATGATCTTGTTCGATATTCCCTGTAAAATTATAAAGATCGCCTTTATCTGATTCTACTTGAAAATTTCGGTCTTGCAAATAGGGTCCTACATGAAATGAAATAAAGTTCCAGATTTCAGAATTACTTGAACTACATGTGGCTGATGAAAACTGTTCATTATTACTTATGAATATTACTCCGTTATTTAGTGGTGTCCAACCACTAAAAGTAAATCCGGGTTCTGAAGCTCCTGATGAAAAGGTCATGGTCTGATTTTGACCAAAAGATAAAACGCTGAAAAATATAAGCGTAAAACAAAATGTAAAAGTATATTTCATAGTATAAGTAGGTTGATTCACCACAAAACTACCAACACCTTGTTAATATTTAATCACTTATACTTATATATAACTAATAAAAAAATGCCTTCCATATCGATGAAAGGCATTTTTGATTTTATATCTTACAAATAAAACTTTATTCTAATTATTTAAAGCTTCAGCGCCACCAACAATTTCTAAGATTTCGTTAGTAATTGCCGCTTGGCGTGCTTTATTATAAGTAAGTGTAAGCTGATCTTTTAATTCTTTAGCATTATCTGTTGCTTTATGCATAGCCGTCATACGTGCCCCGTGCTCTGAAGCAAACGAGTCTCTAATGCCTTTATAAAGTTGCGTTTTTAGAGATTTCGGAATTAATTCTTCAATAATTTCAACCTTTGATGGCTCGAATAAATAATCTAAATTAACTGAACTATCTGATTGAACTGGAACAATTGGCAAAAATTGTTCTGTCATAACGATTTGAGTCGCTGCATTTTTAAATTTATTGTAAACGATTTCAATTTTATCGAATTCGCCTGCAACAAATTTATCCATCAGTAATTGAGCAATTTCAGAAACGTTATCGAAAGTAAGGTCATCAAAAACACCACTTTCGTTTGCAATTACTCTCCCTGTTTTTTTAAAGGCATCGTTAGCCTTTTTACCAATTACTAAATAAGATACTTCCTGATTTGCATACGTTTCAGTAGTTAACTTATTTACAGCTTTAATGATATTAGAATTAAATGCACCACACAACCCTCTATTTGAAGTAACAGCAACGATTAAAACTTTATTTACCTCACGTTGTGCAGAAAATTTACTTCCTGTACTTTCATCCATAGTAGCACTTAAGCTTTGTAAAAGCTCGGTTAATTTATCTGCATACGGACGCATAGCTGTAATTGCATCTTGAGCCTTCTTTAATTTTGCAGCCGATACCATTTTCATGGCACTGGTAATCTGCATGGTTGAAGACACCGATGTAATTCTACTACGTATTTCTTTTAAATTTGCCATAGTTCAAATTATGAATTATGAATTATAAATTATGAATTCTTAATAATTGAAACCAAAAGTTTTATAAGTACTTCACAATCCTCTCTAAGTTTTGAAGGAACAGCATGAATGCTTGTTTCCTCTATAACATCAAACCAAAAAGATGTTTCATCTGCCTCTTTGAGAGCAATTCCCAATTTATTTTTAAAATCTTTTGTACTTACGCCTCTTTGAGATTCTCTCACATTGGCACCAATGCTAGTTCCTGATTTAACCAATTGATTAGCTATTTCAAACAAGCGTTTTTCTTTAAGTTCTTCAGAATAAAGAACAATATCACAAGCAAAATAAAAACTTTTGTCTACTATGATATTACCTGTTTCTTTAAAACTCATTCTGAATTCTTAATTCCTAATTCAGAATTAGCTATTATATTTTCCTGATAAATCTTTTGCTACAGTAGCTAATGTATCTGTAACTTCATCAGTTAATTTACCCGCTTTTAAAGTGGCTAAAACATCGCTGTGTTTCGCTTTTAAGAACTCTAAATAATCTCTTTCGAATTCTTTCACTTTTTCTACTGGTACGTCTTTTAATAAGTTTTTAGAACCAGCGTAGATAATGGCTACCTGATCTTCTACAGTAAACGGATCGTTTTGAGCTTGCTTTAAGATCTCTACGTTACGCTTACCTTTTTCAATCACATTTAAAGTAACAGCATCTAAATCTGAACCAAACTTCGCGAAAGCTTCTAACTCACGGAACTGTGCTTGGTCTAATTTTAATGTACCAGATACTTTCTTCATTGATTTAATCTGTGCATTACCACCAACACGAGATACCGAAATACCAACGTTAATTGCTGGGCGAACACCAGAGTTAAATAAATCACCATCTAAGAATATCTGTCCGTCGGTAATCGAAATTACGTTAGTTGGGATATAAGCCGATACGTCTCCTGCTTGTGTTTCGATAATAGGTAAAGCTGTTAACGAACCACCACCTTTTACGATTGGCTTTAATGAATCTGGTAAATCGTTCATTCCTTTAGCAATATCATCATCGTTAATGATTTTTGCAGAACGCTCTAATAAACGAGAGTGTAAGTAGAAAACGTCTCCAGGGTACGCCTCACGTCCTGGAGGACGACGTAATAATAAAGAAACCTCACGGTAAGCAACAGCTTGCTTAGATAAATCGTCGAATACAATTAAAGCAGGACGACCAGTATCTCTAAAATACTCCCCAATTGCAGCACCAGCCATAGGAGCATATACCTGCATTGGAGCTGGATCTGAAGCGTTTGCAGCAACGATTGTTGTATAAGCTAAAGCACCTTTTTCTTCTAATGTTTTTGCAATGTTTGCTACAGTAGACGCTTTTTGTCCTACAGCAACATATATACAGTATACTGGGTTACCAGCATCGTAAAATTCTTTTTGATTTAAGATCGCATCGATACAAACCGTTGTTTTACCTGTTTGACGGTCTCCAATTACCAACTCACGTTGTCCTCTACCTACAGGAATCATGGCATCGATAGACTTGATACCCGTTTGTAATGGTTCAGTTACAGGCTCACGGAATACAACACCCGGCGCCTTACGCTCTAACGGCATTTGATATGTTTCTCCAGCAATATCTCCTTTACCGTCGATTGGATTACCTAAAGTATCTACAACACGACCAACAATACCCTCACCTACGTTGATAGAAGCAATACGTCCAGTACGTTTTACTGTAGAACCTTCACTAACTCCTACTGAAGGGCCTAACAATACGATCCCTACATTATCTTCTTCAAGGTTTAATACGATTCCTTCTAATCCGCCCTCAAACTCTACTAATTCACCGTACTGTGCATTTGAAAGTCCGTATGCACGTACAATACCATCACCAACGGTTAATACAGTTCCTACTTCGTCTAGTGAAGCGCCTGCTTCAAAACCTGAAAGTTGTTGTTTTAAGATTGCTGATATTTCAGCTGGTTTAACTTCTGCCATCTTTATCAATTTTGAATTCAGAATTCAGAATCCTGAATTATTTTAGTTTAATGTAAATTCTCTTTTTAACTTGTTTAATTTATTTGCGACACTTGCATCGTACTGCATATCGCCAACGCGTAAAACAAAACCACCTAATATGCTTTCGTCTATTACGTTTTGAACTTCTACTTCTTTTCCTGTAAGTTCTTTTACCTTAGCTAATACTTTAGCATTTAATGCTTCTGTTAACGGTACCGCTGTGGTTACCTTAGCAATTTGAGAACCTTTTAATTGGTCGTACAAAATAGTGTATTGTTTTGCAACTTCACCAATTAAAGCAATTCTTTTATTACTAATTAAAGTGTCTACTAAATTTGCAGTTAAAGGGTTTGTGTCTTTAAACACCTCTTGAAATACCGCTTTTTTAACAGATGATCTTACGATAGGATTTTGAAGCACATCGTTTAATTCATTACTTTCTGCAATGGTATTAGCAATTAAAGCCATATCAGCGTTTACAGCCTCGGCTGCATTTTTTTCTGAAGCTAAACTTAAAACCGCTTTTGCGTAACGTACTGCTGCTCTTTCTCCTGCCATAGTGCTATTAGTTTAATGTAGCTTCTCCTATTAAAGAATCTACTAACTTTTCTTGTTTACTATTATCTGAAAGTTCTTTTCCTAAAACTTTTTCAGCAATTTCTATAGATAAACCAGCTACCTGACCTTTTAATTCAGCAATCGCAGCTTTCTTTTCGCCTTCAATGGCAGCTTGAGCTTGCTCAATAATCGCATTAGCTTGAGTTTCTGCTTCAGATTTAGCTTCCTCAATCATTTTATCCTTCATCTCACGTGCTTCCTTAAGCATCGCATCTCTTTCTGCTCTGGCCTCGTTTAATAATTTTTTATTATCAGCTTGTAGGTTTTGCATTTCTAATCTTGCTTTTTCAGCAGAATCTAATGCATTTTTAATACCATCTTCGCGCGTTTGTAGCGACTCTAAAATGGGTTTCCAGGCAAATTTTCTCATTAATACAATTAAGATTAATAAGATAATGGCTTGCATAAAAAACAACCCCGGTGAAAAATCATTTAATAACTGATCCATATGTAACTATATAATATGTTTTACTACTATTTGTTTAATTCTTTAAAAACAGTTCTGCAACCAACCGTTGCAGAATACTGTTTCTAGTTTTGTTTTTCCAGGAATTATTTTCCTAAGATTAATGCACCGAATGCTAAACCTTCTAATAAAGCTCCGATGATGATCATTGCTGTTTGGATTTTTCCAGCAGCTTCTGGCTGACGAGCAATACCTTCCATTGCTTTACCACCAATTTGACCTAAACCGATACCAGCACCGATTACGATTAATCCTGCTCCAATTAAATTGTACATACTAATTGATTTTAAATATTAATTAAACAAATTCTTATTAATGGTGGTCGTGTTCTTCAACAGCCATCCCTATAAATAACGATGATAACATCGTAAAAATAAACGCTTGTAAAAAGGCTACCAATATTTCGATAACCGAGATAAATAATGCCAATACTAATGACATTCCTGTAGATGCTACAGGACCAAACAGATCTTTCAATACAATCATTAAAGCAATTAAGCTCATAAGTACAAAGTGACCAGCTGTCATGTTTGCAAATAAACGTACTAACAGCGAGAATGGTTTAATAACTACAAAACCAATTAACTCAATTACTGCTAATAACGGACGTAATATATATGGTACTCCTGGCATCCATAAAGTGTGTGCCCAGAAATCTTTACTACCACTAAATAAATAAATCACGGCTGTAAAAATAGCTAAACATACCGTTACCGCTATTTGACCTGTTACGTTAAATCCTAGTGGTGTTAAACCTAATAAATTTAAAATCCAGATAAAGAAAAATACAGTTAATAAGAAGCCCATAAACTTTCTGTATTTTTTCTCTCCAATATTTGGACGAGCAATTTCGTCGCGAACGTAGATTACAAGTGGTTCTAATACGCGGCCAAAACCTGTTGGTATTGCGCCTTTTTTATAACCTCTGGCTAAAGCCCCAAAAGCCAACAACATTAAAAGACCAGTTAACAACATTCCGAAGACACTTTTTGTAATAGAAAAATCTAAAACTTTATGTGCGTTTTCGGCATGGTGATGATCGTCGAAAACAACTTCTTCGGCACCTGCTTCTAATTCGTAAATTTGACTGTGAATTTTTGTTAAACGTACACCATCCTTTTCAACGATAACATGACCGGCATCATCATGGTGAAATTCTGAAGACATAAAAACTCTTAAACCTTCACTTGTCCATACAATTACAGGTAACGGAAAACTAACATGCGTTCCTGTTTCGTTGTTGGTATAAAAATGAAAATCGTGAGAATCTTTTAAGTGATGCGCAATGTACTCTTTAATCTCTTCTGGTGTATCAACTTTATTTCCTCCTTCGTGATGATTTTCTTGGTGTTGGGCTCCGTCGTTAGCGAAGGCTAAAACAGAAGTCATCATTAAAACTAAAACTGCAATAAACTTGATAGATTTTGTTGCTACCGTCATATTTTTCTAACTAATGAAATTACGCTCTCTAAAATTTTGTGCAAATGTACACAATAATTTAAAAACCCAAACCATTTTTTTAGTTAGTTTTATTTCTATTAAAGAATTGTCAAATTTTATCTAAAAATTCTTTAACTATTTGTTGTTAAGCAACTTTGCGATGCAAACGGCTTCTAGGATTAAAAACAAAAATAAAGGAACAACTAAAGCCAGCTTTTCTGTCTGAGACAAAGGACCGCTTTCAAATATAGAATTCTTAAATAGAAGTACAAACAATCCTAGCTTTATGAACATTAAGGTTAAATAGGCATAACCCGCTTTATCTGGCATCATACCAGCAACACCTTCTATAGCAGCATATACAATAATAACGGCAATCGCATGAAATAAATAAACGCTCGATAACTCGAACGCCATAGACTCAACAATAAAATTACCATGAATAGTTATTCCCAAAGCAAATAATAAAGCCGAAAGAAAAACGAAAATGAGTATTCTTTTAATCATTCTTTTGATTGTTTGAAATATTTAGGACTTGCCTAATAACAGAAAACATTGCTAGAAAAACAGCTAGCAATGTTATTATTTTATAATACAACTGATCTGAATTGCCAAATTTTTGGTCTAACCACTCCCCTAATTTACTTCCTAAATAAATAGTTAAGCCCATTTGTATGGCCATGGTGGTAAACCTGACATACTTACTAAGCGGTCTTTTCGGCTGATTTTGATTGTTGTCCACTATTTATTTCTTTTACAGAACCTTTCATTAAACAGGTTACATTAAATGCTGCTCCAGGCTCAACGGCTAATTTAGCCACTGATACTTCGCCTTCAATAACTGCTGAATTTTTTAGCGTTAACGTTCCTGTTAATGCTAATTTACCAGAAAACTTTCCTTCAAAATATGCATCGGTACCTTGTAAAGTTCCTTTTACGAAACCTCCCTTACCAACAACTACTTTACCTTTGGTAGTAATATTTCCTTCAATAATACCATCTATTCTCATATCGCCTTCGCTAATGAGATCTCCAACTAATTTAGTACCTTGAGAAATAATATTTTGACTGTTAGTTCCTTCTGTCATCTTTTTTTCTTTTTTGTTTTCGGAAAACATAATTGCTATTAATTTAATTAGTATCTACGTTCAAATAATCATTTAGGTTCTTATGAATTTGAATTATTCGATAATTCGTAGACGAAATTACAAATTGGGGTTCTTTTATTTTCTTTTTATCTTCTTCTGTTAAAAGCTGCTCAAAGGTATTGGCCACTTGTTTATTGGTTAATCCATGCACAACCACAAATGTTGTTTCCGGACTGTAAACATCTATCGACGATTTTAAACTGTAATACTTAACATGACTTAACACCGTATCTAATTCTGTTTTAAATCCTTCTAATTGCTCTTTATTAGCATCATTAAACGTATAAACCACTTTATAATGATCTCTAATACTATCTTTTACAAATTCGTTATTTGCTAACAAGGGTAAAACATTAGTTTCAATGTTTTGCGCCTCCTTACCTTCTGGTTTGTTAGCATAGGTTACACTAATAAAATTAATGGCTTTACTGTATGCATCGAAACCATGTAAACGCCCGGTTGCTGTCGCCTTTAACAATTCAAATTTTGGCACAATGGCTTCACCTTCAAACCTATTTATGTAATCTTCACTTTTTGAAATAACTTCGGCATACTCTTGATTTTCGTATTTACCATACAACATTTCATATAGGTTTTCAGGACTGTTTTCATCTTCTTCTGAAACCTGTTCCGGATGACTTAAAATTGTAGCGTAACGGGTATTAGGATAATTAGCAATAATTTCATTTTTGGCTATAGCAGCTTCATCACTCGCTCCTAAAAGTTCGTAAATTTTATACAAATTATATTTTGAAGGAAGTATTAATCGCTCTTCAGGCTGGCTGTCTAAAACGTCCTGAAATTTATCCTTGGCAAGTTGATATTCTTTAAACTTCTCCTTATAAATTAACCCAAGCTGATAATAAGCGTAATTCCTGTCTTTAGAAATACTATCTATGACCTTCTGCTCGGTTGGAATTTTGGAAATATAAAACTGCGGATCATATAGTTCGTCTTCACTTGCTGTGGCAATTAAATCAGTGGTATTTACTTCGCCTGTATTCGCTGAAATTCCTGAACTGGACCAACGCCAATTATCTTCTAACGGTCTGTTACCCCAAATTTTCCTAAATTCATTTTTCCCATAAGCTACCGTTGTAGGATTGTAAAAATAAAACTCAGCTTCGCCAGGAGCTCCAACGCCTTGAAATGGTGGCATTTGTCCTGCTCCTGCATTTACCGTAGCCAATCCTTTATTGCGTTCAATCGCTTTTGCCTTTTCAGCTTCTTCTTCAGCTTTTAATTTTAATTCATCTGTAAAACTTTGAAAATACTCTAAACGCGCATCGTCCGTCATAGCAACCAAGTCTAGAATACTATCGTTGGTACGCGCAATATTTTCATAGTAAATCACATCCTTTAAATTATCGCGTTTACGCTTAATTACACGGTAAGGTTTAGAATTTAATTGCAGATTAGACAAGGTACTATCGTAATAATTTCCAGCTTCTTTATAAATAGAATTATCGAAATTTATATCGCCTAATATTTCGTAATTCCTTGCTTTTAAAAGTTTATCGTTTGTGTTGGTCCGTAAGGATTTATTATAATATTCTACAGCTAAACTTTCGGCGTTCGTATTTCTAAAATACTCTCCTTTTTGAAAATATATTTTATCCAGATAAGGACGGTTTTCTCTATTGTCTTCGAGCGCCGTAAGCAACTCTAATAAAACCGTTTTATCGCCGGTTTCATAATTGAAATTTTTAATTTTTTCGATGTGAGCACTTATCAGGTAAATTCTTGGGGTCTTTCTATTAAGTTCAATAACCTTATCGAAAGCTATATTTGCACTATCCTTGTCGCCTAAAAGATTGTACAATTGTCCTTGAATAAAACGATACCTACCTCGCTCATCATTACTTTTTGTAGCGTAAGAAGCTATATTAAGTTGGGTAATAGCACTATCTACAGACTTGGTGTTTAAGTACGCTTGTGCCAACATAGAAGTGGCGTCGGCCAAATCTTGTTTTTCTAATTCTTCCTGACTTAATAATCGTTTTAAGTTTTTTATGGCAAGCTCATTATTATCTAATCGGATATTGGTTTTTTCTCGCCAAATTTTTGCCTGATTGATTTTGTCGCTGGCCGGATATTTATATAAGATATAATTGAACGCTTCCAGAGCCGGAACAAAACGCTGATCGAAGTAACGCGCCTTGCCTAACAGTAAATAGGCTTCATCCATTTGAGGGTTTCGCTCTTTACCCTCAATATTCATACTGTGCTTTTGAATTGCTTTTACAGCCTTTTCTTCAGCCGTACCGAATAATTCATTTTTCGATTGTCCAGGAAGCACCACTTCATCGAAGACTTCCATACGTTCAATAGGTAAAATATCCCAATAATTATCGGTATAACTATCGTTAAGACTAGTTCTGCCTTGTTCTAAAGCATTATACCCGTTAAAAAGCGTATTAAATTCTGCAGTAACGGCATGAAAATTTCGACTGATAAATTTATCCTTTTTCCTAGAACAACTTACCACCAAAAGCATGGAACATGCAATTACAGAAGGTACCTTAAAATATGCTTTCAACTTTGGTATTTTTAGTCTATTTTAATAACTACAAACTTGCGCTTATATTATGCAAGTAGGTAAAAATAAACATCTTTTTTGATTAAGCTAAAAATTGCGCTTTAAAACTCCATTTAAGATTATAAATAACTGCTGTTTACTGATACTTCTGAGCAATTTTATACAAATCCATACCCCAACTTTGCCCAAACACCATAGCCTTTTCCATTAAACTAACTTGTTTAACTGACAGCTTTTTACCTAAATCCGTTTTATAAAAATCTGTCAATGCTTTTATTTCTTCTCGGGTAAATTCAGACATGTATAAATCGGCCATTTTACCATACAACCCATCAAGAGTTCCTTGTGCTTCAGCTAAATATTCCCCTTTTTTATCAACCGAAACTCCTGCTCCAATCTGGTCTATGGCTTTTTCGAAAGCTGCTCCAGATCCTGTAAGTTTAATAAATTCAATAGTTTCTTTTTTAAAATCTGCCTGATTTTGCGCCTCTAACTGCAACACTGAAAGCATAACAAAAAAGCAACTGAAATAAAATGTTCTCATGGTTTAGATTATTAAATTTTTATTTGTTAAGTTTATTCTTACGCAATTTTACAGCTTTTTATTTTTTTAATCCAATTGTTTCCAACAATTTTAAGTTTTCAAAGTCAACTTCATTATTTTTGTCAAAAATTTTAGCATGTCATCATTTCACAAACTTACTATTAAGACTATTACACGTGAAACATCAAAATCTATAAGTATTACTTTTGATGTTCCTGAAAATCTTAAAACAACCTTTGCTTTTACAGCAGGGCAATACATTACTTTAAAAACCACCCTTAACGGAAGTGAAATTCGTCGCGATTATTCGCTATGTTCTTCGCCAAAAAGTGGCGCATTAAAAGTAGCTATCAAAAAAGTTAAAGACGGTACGTTTTCGGCATATGCTAATAAAGAATTGAAGGAAGGCGATGTTTTAGAGGTGGCTCCGCCTAAAGGCCGATTCACATTTGTACCTAACGATTCAATCACGAAAAACATTGCACTTTTTGCTGCAGGAAGTGGTATTACTCCGGTTTTAAGCATTATAAAATGTGCTTTAGAAGAAGAAGTTCATAGTCATGTTATTCTAGTTTATGGCAACAAAACCACTGAAGACACCATGTTTTTAAATGAACTTTTGGAACTTCAACACACTTACAAAGATCGTTTTTCGATACAATTCGTATTCAGTCAAGCCGATGAGGATGATTCGATTTTTGGTCGTATCGAAAAAAGTACTGTAAATTATGTAATGAAAAATAAACATAAACACATTGATGTTGATGCTTATTATTTATGTGGACCAGAAGCGATGATACACCTCGTTAAAGATGTTTTAACTGAAAATGATGCCGATGCAGATCGTATACATTACGAACTATTTAAAGCTGCAAAATCTGAAGACATTAACGACACTCAAACCACAGTAGCCTCTGGAACTACAAAAGCAACAATTATTGTTGACGATGAAGAAACGGTAATCGATATGTCGCAAAAGCAAACGATTTTAGAAGCTGCCATTGACGAAGATTTAGACGCACCTTACTCCTGCCAAGGCGGCATTTGTAGCAGTTGTTTAGCTCGCGTAAAGGAAGGTGCTGCAACCATGCGCCAAAATAGCATTTTAACAGAACAGGAAGTTGCCGAAGGTTTAATACTAACATGCCAGGCGCACCCAACTACAGCAACTATTGTTGTAGATTATGATGATGTATAATTTGAATTTACGAGTACATAAAAAGGGCTATTATCTTTAGATGATAGCCTTTATTTTTTCTATAATCGTTTTAGGCGAAATACTTGCCGAAGCCTTTTCGTAACCTTCCGGATATTTATTTCCGTAAATAGACGTCGGGATCCTTGGAAATGCCTCACGATTGGCTACCAATTGAAAATCTTCTGGTTGATTAAATGGAACAAAACCTGCATATGGATGGGTTACACCCCAAAGGGTTACCACTTTAACACCCTTCATGGCGGCTAAATGACCATTACCAGAATCCATAGACAACATCACATCTAAATTCGAAATAACATCCAACTCTTCCTTAAAACTAAGCTTTCCTGCTATACTTATAACATTATTGTACGATTGTTCCAGCTCATTTAAAACTCGAGTCTCTTCCTCGCCACCGCCAAACAAAATAATTTGATGCTCCTTAGAAAGTGCTTTAATAACCTCTTTCATCAAATCTAAAGGGTACATTTTTCCTTCATGTGCTGCAAAAGGAGCAATACCAATCCATTTTAATGTATTATGGTCAATTACCTGTATAACTTGTTCGGGCAACTTACTTCGATTAGGAAATTCTAGTTTTGATAAATCAACTGAAAAACCAAGCGCTCCAAATACCTCAGCGTAACGTTGATGCGTGGTTTTTAACTGCTTAAATATCTCACCGGAAATCAATGCCTTTTTCTCGCTGCGCCCTTTATCGATTTGCTGAAATTTTGTGCCTAAAAAAAAGACTTTTAGAATATTTGTTCGAAGTACATTATGCAAATCGGCAACAGCATCAATATTGAGCCCTTTTAATTCTTTTGATAATTTGTAAAGCCCCAAAACACCTTTATGTTTTCCTTTTAAATCGGCTGAAAACACATTTACATTTGGAATATCATTAAAAAAAGGCATAAAAAAACCTCTGGTTAAAACGGTAATTTTTACCAGAGGATATTGTTTTGTAAATGCCCTAAGTACAGGCACTGTCATTGCCACATCTCCCATTGCCGAAAGGCGAATAACAAGAATATGTTTTTGGGCGTCTGGCATGTATTTTAATCAACTTTGTACGTTAAAAGTCTAAAAAAAATGAGGTTACAATTATTTTTGACTTCTTAAAACAGGGTTAAGTTCGTCGTCGTTGTACATTTTCATTTGCTTGTATACTTTCATATACTTGTCGCCTTTTTCAATATCACTTAACAAGGTATCAATAGCCGTACTCAAATCAACACGTTGCTCAAGTAATACATCTAACTTCTTTTGGCAAGCCGCTCGGTGCTCATCAGAAGCATCTGTACGCGTTGCCTCTTCATTCATGTGATAAATTTTTAAGGCTAAAATCGATAGTCGATCAACGCCCCAAGCTGGACTTTCTGTATTTATAGTGGCATCGGTCTTTGCCTCAACATTTTTATATTTATCCAAAAAATAGCTATCAATATACTCTACCATATCGGTTCTATCCTGATTTGAAGCATCAATTTGACGTTTCAGTTTTAAAGCCGCTACAGGATCAATTTGCGGATCACGAATGATGTCTTCATAATGCCATTGCACTGTATCAATCCAACACTTTCTATATAATAAATGTTCGATTAAATCACTTTCAGGATAGGCATTTTCGAATGGTTGATCTACTGAATCTATAATGTGGTATTTTTCAATAACCTCTTGAAATATTTTATTGGCTTTATCTGTAAACATGATGAATTAATATTTAGGAGCACAAATATAAGTCTAATTAATTAACTTTATTGTTGAATTCTTAAAATAGAACGCATGAAAATTCACAATATCTCAACTGAAAATTCCATACTCAATAGCTTTATAGCCGAGATGAGAGATATAAATATCCAAAAGGACAGCATGCGTTTTAGACGAAATATTGAACGTATTGGTGAAATTCTAGGTTATGAATTGAGTAAATCCTTAAACTATACGCGTTCGAAAATAAACACGCCTTTAGGCACTTGCCATATGCATGTAATTGCAAACGACATTGTTTTATGCTCCATATTAAGAGCCGGGGTTCCTTTGCATAACAGCTTGCTTAATTATTTTGACAAAGCAGAAAACGCCTTTATCTCGGCATACCGCCATCATAAAAACAATCCTGAGAGTTTTGAAATTATAGTAGAGTATTTAGCTTGCCCCAGTTTAGAAGGTAAAACACTAATTCTTGCCGACCCAATGCTAGCGACAGGACAATCTATGATTGCTACCTACGAAGCACTTAAACCATTTGGCAATCCAGAAGAAGTACATTTAGTGAGTATTATTGGTGCGCCTGAAGGCATAAAATTAGTTGAAGAACACTTTCATTATGACACCCATTTGTGGATTGGAACGGTTGATGAAAAGCTTAATGATAAAAGCTATATTGTTCCTGGTATTGGTGATGCAGGTGATTTGGCTTTTGGAGAAAAACTACAGCAGTAACAAAACGAAAGGCACCACAACTAGTACCGACAAAAACACTTCTTTAAACCAGTCTTCTTCAATGGTTTCTAAATAATTAGCAATAATAATAGACAAGGGCGCAAACCCAAATAAAAATTCACTACCTGTTTTAATTGGCGCTAATGCAATTACTAAAGCAGCGACTAAAAAAGCAATAATTACAATTTGAAAAGAGGCTCTAAACGATTTCTTTTTGCTTTTTAAATTCTTTAAATAAAATATTGAAGACCAAATCCCAAAGGACAACAACATAGTAATTCCTATTAAATACTTCACGGAATTATATGATGTAAAATCTCGGCCTATCTCTAATTTTAACTGAAACAAATCGAAATAGTTACCTGTTACTATAATTGAAGTGCATACAGCAAGAATAAACACAGTCGCAACTCCTGTATAAGGTATAATCCAATGGCGCAAATCGTTATCAGAATACAACAATAGACTTACAATAATTAATATAAAAAATATGATCGCCCAGAAATAAAATAACGTTGCAATAGCAATCCAAAACGCCGCATCGAATAACTTCTTTTTTACATTTCTTTCGGTTCTTAGGCTCATTATACGACGCAAACCAAGTAAAAAGAAAAAGTTAGAAAACAGTATGTTTACATCGCTTGTAGTTTGTACAAATGTTAGAAAAAATACGCTGTAAAGCAGGATGTGATAATTATTTTTTTTGGTGAGATTATTTTTAGAAATAATAAAATTAACTACCAAAATGGTCATACAACACAATAGAAACACCGCAAACTGTTTCAGTACAAAAGCAATAGTCACCGATTGATTTTCTAAAGATATTCTAGCCATTACAAAAGCCAAAAGGGTAATAAAAAGCACCACAAAGAAATTTATTGGCTTAGATTTACTAAAAAGACTTGCTATCATTAACGGTTTTTGTATTTTTGCTACGTAAATATACTAACTCTGAAACTGATATATTTATTTCTCGTTTTGAAAATTAAATATTGAACGTGGCATGAGCCATTAAAAAAAATATAACACACTCATGAAAGACTTTTTTTATGCGATACAGGATTTATTCGTAAATTTTCTTTTTACACCACTTGATGGTTTAAGAGAATTAGAACTTACCAACTGGTTTGCAGCGAGTATCGTTTCTTGGATTTTTGTTGTTATCTGTTTAGTTGCTATCGTATACTGGATGATGCAACTTAAAAAGTACAACGACAATAACGAAGAAGACAAAACGGTTTCTTCGCATTCGTTTTTATAAATCGAATCCTATATCCTTACGATAATACATCTTATCAAAGTTTAGTTTATCTATACTTTGGTAAGATTTTTTTATGGCCTCCTGGTACGTCTCTCCATAAGATGTAATTGCCATTACTCGCCCTCCAGAGGTTACAACTTTCCCGTCTTTTAACTGGGCTCCGGCGTGGAATGGAATGGAATCTTCTATGGTATTTAAACCTGTAATTTCTTTACCTTTTTCGTAAGCTTCAGGATACCCGCCAGACACCATCATAATCGTTGTTGCGGCGCGCTCATCAATCTCAATTTCAATCTCATTCAGCGTTCCGTTAGCCATAGCTTGTAACACGGTAACAAAATCGTTTTTAAGTCTTGGTAAAACTACTTCTGTTTCAGGGTCTCCCATACGCACGTTGTATTCAATTACTTTAGGGTCGTCGCCTTCAACTTTAATTAAGCCAATAAACACAAAACCAACGTAAGGCAATTTGTCTTTCTTAAATCCTTCAATAGTAGGTTTAACGATACGCTCTTCAATCTTATTTAAAAATTCATCGGTTGCAAAAGGCACGGGCGACACAGCTCCCATTCCACCAGTATTTAAGCCAGTATCACCTTCTCCAATACGTTTATAATCTTTTGCTGTTGGTAAAATCTTGTAATTTTCGCCATCGGTTAAAACAAAACAACTTAATTCAATACCATCTAAAAACTCTTCAATAACTACTTTGGTACTCGCCTGACCAAATTTAGCATCAACCAACATGCTTTTTAATTCAGCTTTAGCTTCATCTAAATCGTTTAAAATCACAACTCCTTTACCTGCAGCCAGACCGTCTGCTTTTAATACGTAAGGTGCTTTAAGGGTTTCTAAAAAAGCATAACCATTTTCTACCGTTTCGGCAGTAAAACTCTCGTATGCAGCCGTTGGAATGTTATGGCGGTATAAAAATTCTTTAGCAAATTCCTTACTTCCTTCCAGTTCGGCGGCTACTTTTTGTGGCCCAATAACCGAAACATGCTTAATGGCATCGTCATTCAAAAAGAAATCGTGAACCCCTTGTACCAAAGGATCTTCAGGTCCTACGACTACCATTTCAATTTCTTTTTCTAATACCAGTTCTTTGATGGCTTCAAAATCGGTTACCCCAATATTTACATTAGTAGCTACGTTTGCGGTACCTGAATTTCCAGGTGCTACATACAATGCATTACATAACGGACTTTGAGCTATTTTCCAAGCGAAGGCGTGTTCTCTTCCTCCTGAACCAAGAACTAATATATTCATCTGTTTCGTTTTTATTGATCTCCTTTTTACAAGGAATTTCAGATTATTGATTTTTTAATGCCAGGCATTAAACCAGTTTTTTCGACTGCAAAAATAAAATTAATGCCTCGATTTCACGACTTTTTTTTATTTACTTTACAGAAATTATGTCTGCAATTGAGTTTTTTTAACCTATCACTACTTCTTAAAGGCTTTCCTGTAAAGGAAACCAACAAACTTTTGAAATCGATTCAAAAGCTGAATGAAGTGGATTACTCAGAATATCTTAAACGCCAGAAACAGGATATTGTAAAGTATCATTTAGAACACAATACCTTTTATCAAAATTTTGCAAAATCTGCAAATGCTTCAAATTGGGAGCGTCTTCCCGTAATGACCAAACGGGACTTACAACAACCTTTGGCACAACGACTATCTAAAGGATATTCAAAACAAAATATTTACAAAAACAAAACTTCCGGTTCGTCGGGAGATCCATTTATTTTTGCGAAAGACAAGTTTTGCCATGCCCTAACCTGGTCGATTTTTATGGATCGCTACCAATGGCATAATATCAATTTAAACACCTCCAAACAAGCTCGATTTTATGGAATTCCTTTAGATAAAATAGGCTACAACAAAGAACGTTTAAAAGACGCCTTAGGAAATCGATATCGGTTTTCTGTTTTTAATTTAAGTGATGCGGAATTAGAAAAAAACATAGTTACATTTAAAAACAAAGCTTTTGAATACATTAACGGATACACAAGCAGTATTGTTCAATTTGCTCAGTTTTTGCGAAAACAAAATATCATATTAAAACAAATTTGTCCGAGTTTAAAACTATGTATTATAACCTCAGAAATGCTTTTTGAAAACGACAGGAAACTTTTAGAAGAACAATTCGGTATTCCCGTAGTTAATGAATATGGCGCAGCAGAACTGGGTTTAATTGCCTTTGAAAACAGGTCGAATCAATGGATTATAAATAATGAAGATTTATATATTGAAATATTAGACGACAATAATAATGCGCTTCCACTGGGAGAAACAGGCCGCATTGTTATCACATCGCTATATAATAAAGCCCATCCGTTTATTAGATATGATATTGGCGATATAGGCGCATTAAGCGAAAATAGCACCTTAAAAACACCTATTTTAAAACACCTTACTGGACGTACCAACGACCTGATACGACTGCCTAGTGGTAAAAAGGCTGCCGGGCTGACGTTTTATTACGTTACAAAATCTATTATTGAAGATTCTGGTCGAGTGAAGGAATTCATAATAGAACAAATAACATTACATCAGTTTAAAATATGCTATGTGAGCGAAACCGAACTTACCAAGGAGATAAAGCGCAAAATTAAGACCAGCATAGACAATTATTTAGAAACTGGACTAGATGTCTTGTTTGAAAGAAAAAACACAATACAACGTGAAAAAAGCGGCAAATTAAAGCAGTTTAAGTCTGCTTTACAGTAACAACACGTTTTGACTTTATAAAAAAATGCTCAAATAAGAATCGCCCTAAACAAATTATTGATTTTACTATCGAAAATCCTAATCCCTTTTTGTACACTAAATAATTATATTTTAACAACGCGGATTTATTTGAAGAAATGCCTTTTTTGTGCACCCTATAAAATGCTAAGGACTCATTAATCCCCTTTGCAACCTGACCCGACTTTTTTAAGGTTAGCAACCAAAACAACCAGTCTTGCCGCTTTCTTAAATTTGGTGTTGTGACCTTTCCAATGGCAGCTGCCTTATACATTCCAGTTAAATTTCCAATATAATTACTTCTTAAAAGTTTTTTATACGAGACCGATGGTAACGCTATAACCCGTTTTCCCAGTTGAAGTCCTTTATGGTTTATTAATTCATAATCAGAAAAACAAATGTCACAACCTTCGGATGTCATGAATGCTATTTGTGTTTGAAGTTTATTAGGCTTCCATAAATCATCGGAATCAAGAAACGCTATATACTCCCCTTTAGCTTTATCTATACCAAAATTTCTTGCTACAGCAGCCCCGGAATTGGTATTTAAACAATGTAACTGTATTCTTGAATCTGAATTTACAATGTCGTTTAATAGATTTAAAGTAGTATCTGTCGAGGCATCGTCTACAAGTATAAGCTCCCAGTTATTATAGGTTTGATTTATAACAGAGTTTACAGTTTCAACAATATAATCTTCAGAATTATAGGCGGGCGTTATTATTGAAACCAAACCATTCATCAATACGCTTTTTCTTCGCCTTTCACAGCATTTAAAAACGTTTGCACCACGATTTTAATATCCAGAAGCAACGACCAGTTTTCAATATAAAAAATATCGTATTTCACACGGTTTACAATATCCTTGTTGGTTTCTATTTCACCTCTAAAGCCACTGGTTTGTGCAAGCCCAGTTATACCAGGTTTTACAAAATGACGCACCATAAATTTATCCACTTTTCTGGCGTACATATTGGTATGACTTACCATGTGTGGCCTTGGTCCAACTACCGACATATCTCCGAAAAGCACATTAAAAAACTGTGGCAACTCATCGATACTGGTTTTTCGAATAAAAGCTCCCACTTTTGTAATGCGCATATCACCTTTTGTAGCTTGTTCCATATGCGCATTTTCATTTGGTGTCATGGACCTGAATTTATAACAATCGAATTCTTTGTAGTTGAATCCGTTTCTTGACTGTTTAAAAAAGATAGGCCCTTTAGACTCTAAACGAATTATGATAGCCAAAATAGGTGTTAACCATGACAAAATAAACACAACGACTAAGAAAGAAAATACAATATCGAATGCGCGCTTTAAAAACTTGTTGATTGGTGTTTGAATTGGAATGTTTCTAAGTGAAAGCACAGGAATATAGTCGTAGTACTCATATTTTAAACGCTTGGAGTAAATATCTTTATTATCGGGTATAAACTTTAATTCTCTTAAATTATTGTCGGCAAAATCAATTAATTTATTAATCTGTTTATTTGATAACGAAGCCACCGAAAAATACACTTCATTGATATTATTATCGATAATATAATCAAAACATTTTTTCAGAGAAAAATCGGCATCATTAACATCGAATTGTTTCTTAAAACTATATCCAAAATGTAATTTCGTATTAAAGATTTTAATAAGCTGTCTTGTTTTTTCAGTATTTCCTAATACAACAACATTCCTTAAATTTCCTCCTAAAACCGCACGATACCGATTCAAAAGAAAAAACAATAAAATTTTAAAAAATGACACTAGTGCAAAAACGGATAAGATATATTCACCTAATGCCAGTCTGCTAATATCCGGTTGTTTAAAAAAACCAATGTAGGCATATAAAGCGAAAGCCAACAATACAAACTGCCTGAACAACAGTGTTACGATTTGCAGTAGCCTGGTATGTCGTTGTACTTCGTAAAATTCATTAAAAAATGAAATGGCTTCCCAAAATATAACAGCATAAATTACAAAAAGATACACATGATTTAAATTAATCTCAAAAAGAAATATTGAAAAAGAGATAATACTTAAATCAATTAAGTGTGAAAACGGTTTTAATAACCAGGAAAATCTGCCTTTTTTAGTTGGACTCAAATTATTTTTTTATATGTTTTTTAAAATCTTTATGCTCTCGTTTTTGCAAATCTTCAGGCGATAAGGTTTTAAAATATTCAAAGGTTAACCTCATCCCTTCTGCTCTATTCACCTTTGGCTCCCAATTTAAGATTTTTTTTGCTAAAGTTATATCCGGTTGACGCTGTAATGGATCATCCACCGGTAATTCCTTATATATCACCTTCTGATTTGTCTTCGTTAATTTAATAATTTCTTCGGCAAAATCTCTAATAGAAATTTCATTCGGATTTCCAATATTTACCGGGTAGGCATAATCGCTAAATAACAAACGAAAAATACCTTCAACCTGATCATCCACATAACAAAACGACCTTGTTTGCGAACCATCACCAAACACCGTTAAATCTTCACCTCTTAAAGCCTGTCCCATAAAAGCCGGAATAACCCGACCGTCATTTAAACGCATTCTAGGGCCATAAGTATTAAATATTCGAACAATTCGTGTTTCTAATCCATGAAACCTATGGTAAGCCATGGTTATCGATTCCTGAAAACGTTTGGCTTCATCGTAAACCCCTCTGGGGCCAATGGTATTCACGTTGCCATAGTAGTCTTCCGATTGCGGATGCACCAAAGGATCTCCATAGACTTCTGACGTTGAAGCAATTAAAATTCGTGCTTTTTTGACTTTAGCTAACCCTAACAGATTATGAGTTCCTAATGATCCTACTTTTAAAGTCTGAATTGGAATTTTAAGATAATCTATCGGACTCGCCGGCGAAGCAAAATGAAGAATATAATCTAAATCGCCTTCAATGGAAACAAATTCGGTTACATCATGTTCAATAAACTGAAAATTTGGATGGGATTCTAAATGCGCAAGATTCCTTTTATCTCCAGTAATGAAGTTATCCATGCCTAAAACATAAAACCCTTCATTTATAAAACGATCACATAAATGTGACCCTAAAAAACCTGCTGCACCTGTTATTAATACACGTTCCAAATTTATTTTCTTTATGTCGATTAAAAACACCCTACTAACCTCACTCAAGGGGATGTTTATATTTACCCTTTACCTATGCTGTAACACACGAAACCAATCTTCTTTAATGCTTTGGTATCTAGAATGCCACGACCATCGAAAACGAAAGCAGGTTTGAGCATATTATCATAAATACGTTGCCAGTCGTAGGTTTTAAATTCATCCCATTCGGTTAAAACCGCAATGGCATGCGCATCTTTACAAGCGTCGTATGGGTTGCTTTTCACTTTTAACAAAGTTCTATTCTCTTCTTCAGATCTTGTGTTTAAATAATCTAAATCGGCATAGATACGCTCTTCGGTTACCTTAGGATCATACACCTCTATTTGCGCCTGTTCGTTCAGTAAATTATCAGCCACCTGAATAGCTGCCGATTCACGTGTATCGTTGGTATCCTTTTTAAATGCCCAGCCTAAAAATGCTATTTTCTTGCCAGAAACCGTGTTGTAAAGTGTACTGACAATGTTGTCTGAAAATCTGTTTTTTTGGTAATCATTCATAACGATGACTTGCTCCCAATAATCCGCTACTTCATTTAGCCCATAGGTTTTAGCAATATAAACAAGGTTTAAGATATCCTTTTGAAAACAAGAGCCTCCAAAACCTACAGAAGATTTTAGGAACTTAGCCCCTATTCTGGAATCCATTCCAATGGCTTTCGCTACTTCATTCACATCTGCTCCTGTTTTCTCGCAAATCGCCGACATAGAATTTATAGACGATACACGTTGCGCTAAAAAGGCGTTAGCGGTAAGCTTAGAAAGCTCTGAAGACCAAACATTAGTGGTTAAAATACGCTCCTCAGGCACCCAATTGGCATAGACATCAACCAACGCCTGAATAGCTTGTTGCCCTTTCTCCGATGTATCGCCGCCTATCAACACGCGGTCTGGCGCTAATAAATCTTCTACTGCTGTACCCTCAGCCAAAAACTCAGGATTAGACAATATTTGAAATTCAACACCATTGCCTGTATGATCTAATATATTTTTAATGGCTGAAGCCGTCCTTACGGGTAAGGTCGATTTTTCAACTACTATTTTATTTGTTGTTGAAACTTCAGCAATCTGGCGAGCACATAGCTCGATGTATTTTAAATCGGCCGCCATACCTTTACCTTTTCCGTAAGTTTTAGTTGGCGTATTCACTGATATGAAAATCATATCGGCTTCATCAATGGCTTTCTCTACATCTGTGGAGAAAAACAAGTTTCTCCCACGAGCTTCTTCAACCACTTGATCTAAACCGGGCTCAAATACAGGTAATTTATTTAAATCCGTATCATTCCAGGCTGCAATTCTAGTTGCATTAACATCTACAACCGTTACTTTTATATCTGGACATTTCTGTGCAATTACTGCCATTGTTGGTCCTCCAACATAACCGGCACCGATGCAGCAAATTTTATTTATTTTCATAGTTTTTTTTTAATTAAAATCTTCGGGACAAACACTCTTCCAATGTTTTAATGCATTTCTAAAATTATATTTGAATTCGAAACCATTATCTATCAAGTACTGAGGCTTTATATTGGTTGGAAAACCAGCCTTTCGAACTCTTACGGGATGAATATCAGATTTCTTACCTATTAACTTAAATCCATTCTGTACAAAAAAAGCAATCAATGCCAACATTTTAACAGAAAGTTTAATCGTTGGTTTTGAATAGCCTAATTCTTCTTTAGCAATCTTAACTATGTCCTTTAGCGGTAAGAGAGGATTTTCAGCATAATTATATATAATCAACGAATCCTTTTGGTTTATTGTGAAAATCATACTTTCCACTAATCCATATATATAGCCATACCCCTTTATAATACCCCCCCCATTTGGAAGTACAAAAGTACCTTTTTTTAAAGCTTTAACCATTCTATAAACATTTCCGGGATCATTAGGCCCAAAAATAACACTAGGACGCACAATAATCAATCTTCTAGAGGCATCTTCTGCTAACCACTGCTTATGAATTTTTTCTGCAAAACCTTTTGAAATCCCATACGCCGTTTCAGGGTATAAAGTAGAGTTCTCCGTTCTTTCATGAAGTGATTTTCCATAAGGCGCAATACTGCTTGTGAAAAACAAGTTTTTTATTCCGGTTTTTCTAGCAAATTCATTAATATTTTCTGCTCCAGGAATATTAGTATCAAAATACTCCTGGTACTCATGACCAGGCTCTCTATGTATTGCAGCGAAGTTAAAAATCCAACTTGCATTTACATCAACATCCCCAATATCATTTAATATTGGTCTTCTTACATCTAATATCTCATGTACTAATCTATTCTCCTGAACTTGATTCTCAAAACCTACCAACTTCTGGATATCGTAAACATATATTTTATCAAATAAATTTTCTTTAAGTAGACAATTCAACAAGTTTTTTCCAATATAACCCGCTCCACCAAAAATAATTGCAGTTTTAACCATGTCTTTATTTAAATCTTTTCTTTTAACTTGCCTTTAAGAGACCCAAAGTATTATATATTTCTGTATCCAAATTTTTTAAAACTCAAATGAACAGCTAAAAACATCACCATCAAAACAAAACTAACGATAACATTTTTATTGAGAAACCTACGATAAAACAAATAATTTTGCTTTAATAAATCTAATTTATTTTTACTTAAAGATTCTTCATTTGAGGTTCTATAATAAGCTAAAGGGTGTTTTAGACAATAAGCCTTTTTAGTTTTATTTAAAATATTAAACCACAAACCCCAATCTTGCCTTTTTCGATAATCAGGCATGAATACTTTTCCCACTATATTAGAATCATAAATCGCAGTTAAAGTCTTTATATAGTTATTAAACATTAATTGCAAATGGTTTACTGATCCTGGACTGTTAATAATTTTTGTAGGGTTATTTACTTTATCCAATTGATAATATCTTGTATAAGAAAAAGGATATTCATTTTTCAACATAAAATTTAACTGTAATTCCAGTTTTTGATCATGCCAATAATCGTCACTATCTAAAAATGCAATAAATCTTCTTTTTGCAATGTCAATTCCTTTATTTCTAGCAATGCCCGCCCCGACATTTTCATTAAAAAAATATGTTTTAATCCTAGAATCCTTTAAGGCATATTCTTCAATAATATCCCTCGAACTATCAGTAGAACAATCATCTATTAAAATTAATTCCCAATCTACAAAAGTTTGATTAATAACAGAATTAATGCATTCAGGTAAATACTTTTCACAATTGAATACAGGAGTAATTATAGATACCATCTGAATTTAGATTTATAAATTTGAAAATAAAGTGCATAACTAAAACTTACCAAAATCAAGCCCCACTGTCTATATAATAAGGATTCAAATAGGAAATTAAAAAGAATCATTATTAAAAATAAACTCAATTCATCTTTACATTTTGAATTTTCTTTTATTAATAAAACAGGTGATAAACAAAAGAAAATAAATAGGGTAAAGCCCAAAACCCCAGAATTAAAGAAACTTTGAATAAATTGGTTGTGAGCATTAAAATCGTGATTAAATAATGTTTTAACCTCGGCCTTGCCATTAATATTTCCGTAACCATTTAACCACTTTTGTTTAACCAAAATTAAGTATTCTTTATAAATGTCTAACCTTTGACTTGTACTTAAGTTTTCTAGATCTCCTAAATTCTGTTGATCATTTATCAATAGCGTTTGATACATATCCGTAAACCTGGCAATCATGTAATTTTTGGTATTGAACAAATAGAGTGATATGACAATAACAATAGATAAAGAAAGCCATTTATAACGTAATAAAACTCTGAATGAAAAAATAGGGAGTAAAATAATCCAACATAACATGACAGCTTTAGATGCCAATCCTAAAATAACAAAGACATTTAATAATATAAAAATCAACCTCACCCATTTATTAAACATTTTCCTGAAAATAAGAAACAATAAAGAAAATGTAAAAACGAGCCCAATATAAGTGCCGTGAGCATAATTCTCTATAAAGCTAAATTTGGTTATTTTATAATTGGTTATAGGTTTCTTTTTAAGAAAATCTTCTCCCGAAGATGAGTAAAATTTTGGATTGAGTAATTCTACGTAACCTCTATTTTCTAATTCTTTATATTTCCATTTGTTACCTCCATTATTATCAACAATAGAAAAATGAAACCACTCTCTTGTCAAGTTTTTATCTGGTTTATCTTTTAAAACAAATTTAAAAAACCCATTTTTTAACTTAAAAGATTCAACAGTAACTCCCTTTTGTACTTTACCAATTTCTCCAGTTTTTAAATTAAACCAAGCTCCTTGACTTTGACTATTATTAAAATTTCGAAAATATACCCATATCTCATGTTTATAATCACTAACTCTTACGGTTAATTCTCTAACAATTGAATCTTCTTCCTCTAAACTGGGTAAAGAACCAATTCTTCGAAAAGACATATTATCTGAAATTTGAAACTTAAATATTGAATCATTATTCCCACTTAATTGCTTAATATCACTTTTAATCCACTCGTTTCTGGTAAATTCTTGCTTATTGAAATAATTTAGATATCCGAAACTCCAAAATAAAATTAAAATTAATCCAAATATTGAAATTAAAAACGTTGAAGTTTTTAATATGGTATTAATTTCTTGCCTAGAAAAGTTGGATGTAAAAACATAAAATGGCACTATTAAAACCACTAAGTTTCTTAATAAGAAATCAAAATTTAGAATCCCATAATCTATATCAACTATAAAGCAAATAACAATGGATATATAATATAAAATAAATGGAATCATTAAGGTTTTTAAGGTTCCTCTAATATAATTCTTCTTCTTTAAATTAAAGAAGGTTATAAGAACCAATAAAATTAAAACAATACTAGAATACTTTATAGGAAGCAACAGCGAAGGTAAGATTAAACCTGCTAAAAGGGTAAAATATGAATTTTTATTTTGAAAAAAATTATTCAACATTTTTTATTAAATTTTCAATTAAATATTCATTTCTATCCCACAAATCATTATCAAACTCTCTACGAATGTTCTTTTTATATGTTAAACTATGAACTAATAATTTTTCAACAGCAATACTAAATTCATTTATATTTCCCTTTTCAACAATTTCAACCGCCACTTTACCTCCAAAAGCATCCTTAAAATTACCTACATTATAAGCTACAAAAGGAATTCCTAAACCAATAGAGGTATAAGCAACACCACTTTGACTAATATTCTTATAAGGCAACCAAAGCATCGATGCCTCTTTAATTTTATCAATTAAAAACTTAGTATTTACTTCCTTTGAAATAAACTTAATTTTATCCGACAAATTTAAGTCTTTTACCATCTTATTTAATTCATTGAGATAAGATGGGTCCCCAAAACCAATTATTTCCAAACTAAACCCAATCCCTCGCTCACTTAAAATTTTTGCTATTTTAATAGCATCTTCAACCCCCTTATATTTTGATACATATCCCACAAGTAAACATTTATTTGAGTTACAATTAAAATGAACATCTCGTAATTCTCTAAAAAACAGACCATGCTGTATTTCAAATATTTTAGCGTAAGGATTTATTTCTAATATTTTAGTTTTTATTTCTTTAGTTTGAACAGCAATATTAATACACGTTTTGTAAAGAAAATTATAACGTTTTTTGATTTTTAAACTATTATTATTGTGTGGATATACGTTATGCACAATGTAAACTAAAGGTATTCGATTTTGTAGAAAATTTATTAGATAAACTTCTAAACGAGTATACTTTAATAATTGTAACCACTGAATTATTATTCGATCAAACTTTTTAAAATTTAAGATTAACCATAACCAATTAAGTATATAATCCAGTAACTTAACACCTATATTTATACCTAAATATTTGTTAGTTTGATTGAAAACATCTAAAAAGTCATCTTTTTTCTTACCTAAAATAAAAACATTTGTATTATTCTTTTTTAAAGAATTTGACAGGTAATGAGTATACACAGAGGACGTCCCATTAAAATCTACAATTAAAATATTATTCTTTTTCATTAATCAAAAGGTGGCAACCAGCGACAATTGTAATTTAAACTTTTATTTCTCTTCGATATTACTTTTGCCGGTACTCCTCCAACAATATGATATGGTTCAACGCTTTTAGTAACTACAGCACCAGCCGCAACAACAACGCCTTCGCCTAATGTAATTCCTGGCATAATTATAGCATTTGTACCAATCCAAACATGCTTTTCTATTTTTATTTCTTTGGTTATATACTTGAAATCAGGACTATTAACATCATGGGTAGCCGTTATTAATTGAACTCCTGGCGAAATTGATACATTATCACCTATATCTAACCCTCCTCTTCCATCTAAATAACACCCCCTATTAATAGCTGAATTTAATCCTATTTTTATTTTTCTTTTATTAATGGTTACATTCATATGGATACTACTTCCTTTACCTAATTCAATACCTACGACATATCTATAGTAAAAATGCCTAATAAAATAAAATGGTATTTTATTAATTATATTATTAGGAAGATAGTGTATCAAAAAATAAAATGGATACCACAAAATTTTCTTTACCATAAGTTTTAATTAAATTTTTGTTTTATCAGAATCCCTCGTTTAAGTATTCCGAACAAAAAAATTAACATAGGATTAAAACCATTATTCAACATAGCTCTTTCATGCTCTTTTAAAGCCTTACTTTTAAAATTAGTACTAATACCACCCAATCTCATATAAGTAATATTAGAACATCTTTTAAATTTAATATTTTGTTTGAATGCTCTAAGTAAAAAATCTGTATCCAATGCAATTTTATAATCTTCTTTAAAAAACCCTATTTGACTATAAAGCTTTTTAGTTGCAAAACAAGTTGTATGTGAAAAACCAAAATTTAAATAAATCCGTTTGGGGTTAAATACTCGATCCATGGTTTCAACTACATTCTTGTGTATATCAACTCGCTTACAAATACCATATGATAATTCTGGTTTATCGACATTTAAACAAGAAACAACTTTTTCAATGGCATTATTTTCATACCAATCATCAGAGTTTAAAATTCCTATTATATTACCACTGCAAAGCCTTAACCCCTTATTCCAAGCGTCAGCAATACCATTATCATTTTCACTTACAAGCTTTAAACTTATGCCCTTTTTTAAAATTGTTTCTTTATATGAATTAATAATAGATAACGTATTATCATTTGAAGCTCCATCAATAATCACATATTCAATCTTGCAATACGTTTGATTCAAAATTGATTCAATAGTATCTCGAATAGTAGATTCACTGTTATATGTAATAGTTATAATACTTACTAAAGGCATTTTTTTATTCTTTAACACTTTCAAAATCCGATTTATCAGTTAGAAAAAAGACTCTGTAAGGGATATTTGGATCTTTATGTGGATTTAACTTTCCCATTATTAACGTAAAGACAAAAAAACAAAAACATAAAAGATATACCATAGGCTTTAATACTTTTCTTTCTTTTACAAGAATTATAATTTCAGGAAATAAGAGAATAAAAAACACCATAAAATACAATGCCCCTCTAAATCCTGCATGACCATAAGGTGCTAAACTAGACCAAATGAACAATCCGATAAAAAAAGTATTTAAATAAAATCTATAATTGTAATCGTTTTGTTTCTTGTCTACAAAGAACAATATAAATAAACCGATTACTTGAAAAGCTAATAAAATTTTATCTCCTCCCACTCCTATATTTTGATCTAAATAAGGCAAATAATAAGGAAACAGACTCTTTACTAAAATATAAATTAATTGAGATGAGAAGAAACCACTTATATAAATAATCAAAAAATGAACATTTTTAAATTTTATATTATAAACCCAGTATAAAATTATTGCTACTATTGCAGATTTGTGAAATAAAAATGCAATGAAGATACAAGATAAAAATTTAAATAAAACTCTAGACCTTATATATTTGAAACTATAAAAAACAATGGATAAGGCCACATATTGCCTAATAATTGACAAGGAATTAAAAAAGAAAATTGGAAAAGACAAAAAAACTAAAGTTGAAATAACATAATCAGAACTATATTCTTTAATCGACCTATAGGTTAAATAGATAATTATAAAAGATGTTATTATAAAAAATAATTGATAAAAGCCTATATCATGAGAAAAAACAACTAAAGACCTACTCAAAAACTCCAATCTATTAAGCTGATCTTCAATAAACTTATAATCTCCTTTTATCCATCCATAATACAAAGGGAAATCGTAGCCTACATCAAATCTGAAAGCTGAAAACAAAAAAACTAAACTATAACAATAATTAAAATATTTAAGCTTGAAACTTCTATTATAATTAATTAAAAAACAAAATATTATAAAATAAAATAATATATATAAAATCATAAAGCAAAGAGTAGTTATTGTACTTTTAATTTTAAAATTTTAATATCATTAAAATATCTAGAATATTTTTTAATCCATTCTTCACCTTTATTCCACCACTTAAAATTGATTAAAAACTCTATATCAGATGATTCAAATCTAAACTTCAATATCCTTGCAGGCACTCCTGTTACGATTGCATATGGTTCAACATCTTTTACAACTAATGCATTAGAAGCGATTATAGCACCATCTCCAATTGTAACACCTTCCATAATAGAAACCCCATCCCCTATCCAAACATCATTCCCTATTAAAATTAGATATTTACCATTTTCATCCAATGGTTTTTCAAACTCATCAAATAATTGCTCCTTAACATAGGTAAAGCCTAGTTGTTTTCTTAAGGAAAAAAATGCTGGATGAGTGGATACAAAATTGGATGTAGGGTGCTTTCCGATTACACATTTAACATTTGATCCAATTGAGCAATACCTTCCTATTTTTGTACTTTTAAATGATGAATTCTCACCTATATAAGAAGCGAAACCTAAATATGAAGATATAAAACGACTATTTTTTGAAAGTAAATTTCGCCCTTCAAAAAAGGCTCTTTTATCAATTTCTGAATTTCTACCAAATATTGTTTTTTTTTTGTGTGCTATTTTAATTTTTAATAAATAAATATAAAACCACTTTAAATAAAATCTTAGAAACATTTAAACAATTTTTAACGATAAACTTTTAATATTTTTCCTAATAACATTGAGCATAGTACATAAAATAAGTTAAAAAAATATCTTTTTAAAAGGTAATATACTGATGTTTTATCTTTTAAAATTAATCTAGTTAATAATGAAAAATACACTATTCTTCCTAATATTAATTTAGAATAAAAACTAAACCCTTTAAATGTTGCATAATAACTAAACTCTTTAAATAAAGGTCGCCAATTAACAGATAAATCACTGCTAGTTGTATTGTATACAAAAATTGGGATAGGAGTATAAACTATTTTAAAACCCTCAATAAATCTCAAATTAAATTCCATATCTTCAAAATAAGATATCTTAGAATTAAAATATCCTATTTTATTAAATATTGATTTGCTTAATAAGGTATTTCCAGTTCTTGGAAACACCTTATTCAACCAAATTTTTTTTGGATTATTATTCACAACACCTTCAAACCTTTCCTTACATTGAAGTAAAAGACCATTAGACTTCAAGGTGCAAAAATTACCAGTATAAACTAATTTGCCCGGAAACTTTTTTTTTAAATTCATAAGGGTTTCTAATGCTACCTTATATAACATATCATCTGCATCTAACAAAAATATCCATTTCCCATTTGACCTTTTTATTCCAAAGTTTCTGGCATCTGATACACCTCCGTTCAATTTTTCTAATATCGTAATACGGTCATCTTTAATTTTCTTTACCAGCTCTAAACTTTTATCAGAAGATCCATCATCAACAATAATTAATTCAAAATTTGTAAAAGTCTGCTTCAAAACTGAAGAAATAGTTTCTAAAATAAACTGTTCTTTATTATATAAAGGAATAATAACTGATATTTCTGGGTTTTCACTTTTTTTCATTTATAAATTATCCCTTAAAAATGCAAAAGAATCCGCTTTTAATTTCTCTAACTTTTTATTAACACTGTTCCAGTCAATATTATTATTAAGTTCTTCCTGTCTTAACTCTTCAGAAGAATATATTAATCGATCTTCCAAATCAAGTTTTGATAATATAGATGTAAATCTTGTCATGCCTCTTCTGGCATTTCCATAAATTACAAATGGCTTGTTAAAAATAATTGAGTATAAACAAGCATGGAAGGAATCGGCAATAACAAAATCGGCATCATAAAATCCTATTACCCAATCTTCGACTGGTGGGGCTACTCTATCTTTTAATGATGCCTTTTTATCGTAAGTTTTATTATTATTTACTTTAAATGTAGATAAGTTTAAAGTACTGGAAATACTATCAATTGTAATCTTTATATCGGGAGTTTCATCTAAAATATAAATTAAAATACCTCCTTTTGGTTTATAGGTAGATTTATTAATGTTTACTAAATTTAAGTAGTCTTTAACATCTAAAAGCATTGTCGGATCTAAAACATGAGTAGCGTTAACCTTAAAATGTTCCTTACACAATTCTAGTCCAGAATTTTCTCTTACTGATACGGCATTAAATAATTGAATATATCGTTTGCATTTTTCTGTTTGCTCTTCAGAATAATTCCAATCATTAGAGCCAAAAGAAGCAGCATAAGACATTCGTTTTAACTGTTTATCTTTAACAAAACCGAAAAAATAATCTTCTATTTTTGTAACATATTGAGGCCTCCAGACTTGGTCACTTCCTACAATAAAGGCATCAAAATTATAGCTAATAATTTTAGAAGATAATGCCTTTGGAGTATAAAAAGCTTTGGTTTGTGGCTGAATATGTTCATTTATAAATCGTTGTGTATTACTCCTAATGAACTCCTCTTCTTTAAACGGAGAGATTTTAACATCTTTTTTTAAAAAATACTTTAAAATATACCTTTTTAAATAAGATAAGACCAACCTAACCTTAGATTTTTTATTTCTATAATTAATCAACCAAGCATCATGCCCCATTTCCTTTAGTACAAATAATAAAGCATACGCCTGCAACAACCCTCCATAGTTACTATGTAAAGGCAGAGTTAAAATTCCTATTTTTAATTTTTTCATAATTTCTTTTGCCTCTAAGCAAAACTGCTATTTTCTCAGTACGTTTTTTAGGGTCTTCAGTCTTTCTTCTCCCAATACCTGTTTTGCTATTTTTTTTATAGATTGAGATGAGTTTTTCTCAATGTTAACCATTAACTCCAAAGCTTCACTTTCTTTGTCACTATCGGTAAAAACTTCAAATAACATAGGTTTATCTGTAATATTCGGTTCCAAAAACCTTTTGTAGATCTCATTAAAATCTTCTTTACTTGAAGCTGTTAAATACTCAAAACCTAAATTTTCTGCATAATTCTTTACTAGAACTTCAGATTTGTTTCCAAAATGACCAGCTGCCGCAATAAACTTATCCGCTTGCTGTCCAAAATGTGCCGCCTTATGATTAAAATGTCTAAATTCAGTACCTTTACCGTTATTAATCAAAAGTATTCTTATATTACTACCTAAATTATAATTCCCAATAGCATTCATATCATAGAAAAAAGCTAAATCCCCTACAACACCGTAAAATAATTTATTACTGTTTGCTAATGAAGCACCTAATAAGGTAGAAACATTACCATCAATCCCAAATCCTCCTACAGATGATGTTGAATTAATACTATTAGGTATCTCAAAAAAATTCCAAGATCGTAAACTATTTAAAATTCCAAAATGAATACTAGAGTTCTCTGGTAAATATTTAGCCATTTTAGATGCCACCCATATATTGGAAAATGGAATTTCTGGGAGTTTACTATACAAACTATCCAAATGATTTTTACATGCTAGATAAAAGTCATTTCGAGGCTGATAATCAATATTTATATACTTCTTGAAAAACGTTTGTTCTGGCATTTCAAATACATACCTTAATTTACCAAAAGTATCTCTAATTTCGCCGTCTTCACTTACACGCCAAACTTCTTTTCCTGAAATTTGTATATTAAAATAATCTCCTGAAACTTCGCCAATATGTATTAATATATCCGGATTAAAAGCTAAAGTATCTCTTAATTGCTGAGAAGCCGCTAATGAATATTGTAATCTGTACTTACCTTTATATCCGCTTGTATGATCACAAAAAACAGCTGAATTATTAGCTGCACAAAAATCATCTAAAATTCTTGTTTCTTCCTGATTCATATCTTTATGTGCTCCAACAAATACTGCTATTTTACCCTTTCTCAATATTGGAATTTGATCATTAAATCTAATTCGATTAATAACTCTAAAATCGGGCAACACTTGAGTGTTATATTCTTGATTGTAAGTTGTTTGAAAATTTAAATGAACAGGCCCTCCTCCTTGCCTATTTAATTCTAATATTGCTTTATTAATTTTAATTTCGCAATCATTTAAATCAGAATCATCTTTTATAATAGGTAAAGTTAAACTAAGTTTACAAACATCGTTTGGCAAAACTCCTCTATCAATCACTTGAGCTGTAAGATGGGATACCTTTGAAATTTCTGGTGTTGCAGTGATAGAAAGTATAGGAAGTTTCCTGTAATACGCCTCCGTCAATCCTGGTAAATAATTTCTTGAAGCAGTTGCTCCTGTGCAACATATTACTACGGGTTCATTTGATTCTCCGGATAATCCACACGCCATATAGGCTGCAGAACGCTCATCAACAGCCGAATACATTTCAAAGTAATTATCACTTTGCATACTTGCTACTATTGTCATATTTGTAGTACCAGGAGAAGCTATAACCTTCCGTATTCTATGCTTTTTTAATAGAGCTATTACTACTTGTGCACTTTTTTCATTTGAATAAAATTTTTCCATATTCTATTTTAAGAATTATTTAATATATCTATTTAAAATATAAGATAGCTTTGGCTTTATTCCTTTTATTTCCTTTAGTGAAGTATGTTCGTTACTAAACTTATCTTTTAAGGCCTCTAATCTCCAATTTATGCTTAAAAATTCTGGTTTTTTTAAAAACAACTCCAAACAACTTCTTAATCCTTCCTTTAGTTCAATATAATTATGGTCTCCTAATAATTTGGTAATTTTAGAGTTATCAAACCTTCTATCATAACATCTATCATATTTAACTTGATAATTATTTTTAACTAGTTCTATAAATTTATTAGACTCTAACAAATATACTTTTGGCAAATATCCTAATTTTTCTTCTAGTATCTCCAAATAGATATTTAAAACCTCTCCCCATGAATAAGATGTCCCTGTTGTAATATTATAAGTCTCGCCCAATGCTTTTTTATTTCCTAAAATAGCAAGAATTCCTTTGGAAACATCTAACCCATGAGTCATAGTTGTTAGCTTATCACAGAGTTCTTTTGAAAAAACTATAGCCCTTCCTTTTAATACTCTATAGAGCCACTCTTCTTTTTCTAAAACCCCAAGCTGAAAACGGTTTTCGCTGTAAGTTATGTAAGGCCTTATAATTGTCCAGTTATTACTTTCTGATGTTTTTAAAACATCTTCTTGTTTTGCTTTTATTAACGAATACTCATCTGTACTTAAAAACTCTTTATCTTCTAAACTATCTAATAACCTTAAAGAAGTTTCTGTAAGAGGTGTTTTTGAATTATTAAATACTCTAGCCGAACTCAAATACACGTACTGAGCAGTACTATCTAAAAAAAGACTTATTCGCTCGTTAAATTCTAATGAAGAATAAACCATAAAATCAACAATAACATCCCAATTATTACCTAATAATTCTTTAACAAAAGACACATCTTTAGCATCTCCTTTAACATAGGTTATGTTTTTATAACTAATCTTGTCCCTACGGCTTGTAACTACAACTTGATGATTTAGGCTCTTCAATTGTTTAACTAAAAAAACTCCCATAGCACCAGTTCCTCCTAAAATTAAAATTTTCATTTTTTAAATGCTTTTCTAATTATTATAATTTTATCAGAAACAATATTACGCACCTTGTTTCGCATATGTTTATCCATACCAATAAAGTACATACTTACCGATGAAAAAAGAACACTTAAAACCACTAACAAAAATTTAAGTATTAATTTATCTTCAATAAATAATTTAAAGAATGGCAGTAACGGAATTAAAGAACATAGCATTACACCTATAACAGGAACCATTACCTGCTTTAAATATTTACCAATTTGTAATTCGATTAAATATTTTAAAATTATTAATCGAATTATAAACATAAGTATATTAGCTAAGATGGCAACCAACAAAGTATAATAAGCATCAAATCCAGACTTAAATAAAATCCAAGAAACAAAAAATATCAATATTTGTATTGTTCCTAAAACTAATTCATAAATTTTCATCTTTCCTGGAGCCCTAGCTGCTGTTGTCAAAGGGTATCCTATGGCCATTATTAATACTTCTACAAGAGATAATCTACAAAATAGAACAGTCTGCTCAGGAACCTCTTTTAACCAAAGCATTAAAATTGTATCCATTGTTAAAAACAATGGTAAAGCGAAAACCCATATTAGAAAAAACGTAAAGCGTGAACCTTTAAAAATTAAGGTAAACATTTCTTCTTTTTTCTCTGCAGCAAATGCTTTAATAATTGGAGGATAAAGGCTCATATTAAAATTTGCTGAGAATAAACCTACTTGGGTAGTTATATTTGTTGCTATCGCCATAGCTGCAACTACAATAGGGTTGAAGGTTTGGTTTAATAAAATAATAATACCTTGCCTTCTAAAAACTGCACTTAATTGTCCAAATAGAGTCCAACCTGTAAAATTTATTAAATTTTTAAACAGCCCTAAATCCCAATAAAACTTTTTAAATTGGCACTCTTCATATTTTTTTATACACACACTAAGGTAAATACTAAAGTTTATAATAGCTACAACAAATAAAAGTAATCCGTACAACTCTAATTTATCCCAAGGTAAATACATCAATAAAACAACAACACCTAGTTTCATTAAAACTTCTACAATAGAAATATATGCATAAATTTTCATGTCTTCATGAGCAATTATAATTGCCATAAAAGGTGTATTCAATACCGACATGATGAAAGTAAAAATAGAATAATGAAACAGTAATATAGCAGAATCAAACCTATAAGATGGTATTTTTAATTTTTCGGAAACATACCACAAGCCTATTGATTCTAAGAGTAAAAAAGCAATTACACCAATAGAAACATAAACCACTAAATTAACAGAAAAAGTTTGTTTTAATTTAACGCCATCGTTACGCCCAATTTCAAAAGAAAAAAAACGCTGAGTTGCAGAAGCCATTGTTCCCTTTAAAAAAACAAATAATAAAACAACACCCCCCACTACAGAATAAATCCCATAATCTTCAGGACCTAATACATTTAATACGACTCTAACCGTATATAGACTGACAAATAGAATTAATATTTGCCTTATATATAACATTATAGTATTTTTGGCTATACTGTTGGTTTTGATTCTCTTTGCCAATGATTTGTTTAAATTAACTTTTCCGTTCAACCCCTTTACTAACTAGGTTATAAAATTAAAGGATTAACCTTCATATGTTCGTGAGCTTCCACAAAATCCTTTAGTTTTCTTTTCATTAAAATCTAACTTAAATTAACACCACTCAACATTACTCTTTAGGACCTTAGCTGGATATCCACCAATTAAACATTTTTCTTCCTTAAATATTCCTTTAACAACAGAATCACTGGCAATTACACATCCATCTGGAATATATGTCCCTTTATAAATTTTAACTCCACAACCAATCCAAACATTATTCCCAATAAATATTTCATTATTTACATCCACTTTTTTTCCCAAGTATCTAATTTCATGAAAATCATTATCTAAAAACTGACAATCCCATGAAATAATGCAGTTATCACCAATCGTTAATTTATTTGTAATTATTAATTTAGAATTGGAATTAATGTAGCCATTCGATCCAATTTGTACCTCAGCTCCTTTTCCTACATCAATTTTACACCCTCTACCAATAGAATATTTTCCTTTGAATTTTAATTTTCCACTAAGATTTAAAAAAGTATACTCACCTTTACGGGTAAACCCATTATTATTTAAACCTATTTCTAAAAAATCGTTAGAATACAAATTTTTAACTCCTTTGATTACTACGTTCTTATTTACTAAAATTTTTTTTTGGTGAAAAATCTTATAGTAAAAAAAATTCAACAAGATTAAGCAAAAATTAAATTCCTTATATTTTGAAATAAACCTTAACAAATTTTTGTTATTCATTAATTTCCAGATACCAATTATAAATTTGTTCAATTCCTTTCTTCAATTCCACCTTATGTTTCCAACCTAGCCTATTAAGTTTTGATACATCGGTTAGCTTACGCATCGTTCCATCAGGTTTTTCGGTATTAAAGACTAAATTTCCTTTAAAACCAACAATATCTTTTATTGTTTCGGCTAACTCTTTAATGGAAACATCAACTCCTGTCCCGATATTAATGTGTGTATTTCGGATTTCTGGTTGTTTAAGAGACCCTGAAACAAGTTCAGGGTGACGCGACGCCATAACATCGCCAAAATCTCTATTTTCCATCAAAAACACACAGGCATCAGCCATATCTTCACTCCAAAGAAACTCCCGTTTCGGCTTTCCTGAACCCCAGACTTCTACACTGTTTTCAGAAACCCCAAATTTTGCTAAGTATGCTTTAGCCTCCTCTATATTAGAAACGTTTAAGTCTTTAATAACCTCATCAAATTTTGTTTCAGAAAGTAACTTCGCTGAATGGATTTTGCGAATTAATGCAGGTAGTACGTGGGATTTTTCTAAATCGAAATTATCATTCGGACCATACAAATTGGTTGGCATTACCGAAATAAAATTCGTGCCATACTGCAAATTATAACTTTCACACATCTTAATGCCAGCTATTTTTGCTATCGCATAAGGCTCGTTTGTGTACTCTAAAGTATCAGTTAACAAATACTCCTCCTTCATGGGCTGAGGGGCATTTTTAGGGTAAATACAAGTACTTCCTAAAAACAACAATTTCTTTACCTGATGCACATAACTTTGATGAATCACATTATTCTGAATCATCATGTTCTCATAGATAAAGTCAGCTCTGTAAACATTATTAGCAACGATTCCTCCAACTTTAGCTGCCGCTAAAAACACATACTCCGGTTTTTCTTCTTCAAAAAAAGAAGCCACATCCAACTGATTGGTCAAATCCAGTTCTTTATGTGTTCTTGTGATGATATTGTTATAGCCTTTACCCTGCAGGTTATTTAAAATAGCACTACCTACTAAACCGCGATGTCCAGCTACATAAATTTTAGCTTGTTTATCCATTCGATTTATTCAAAATAATTCATAATTTGATAACCGCCTTCTTTGAGATATTGCTCCTTCTTCATGAGTTTTATATCGCTTCGCATCATATCTTTTACTAAAGCTGGTAAATCGTATTCTGGTACCCAACCTAGCTTTTCTTTAGCCTTTGTTGCATCTCCAATAAGCAAATCAACTTCTGTAGGTCTAAAATATTTAGGATCAACGGAAAGTACTTCTTTACCAATAGGCAATTGGTATTCAGAATTACTACAGGATTTTACAAAAGCTTTTTCCTCTACCCCTTCTCCTTTAAATTCCAATTCGATACCAACTTCTGCAAAACTCATTCTAACAAAATCACGAACTGTTGTCGTTTTATTCGTTGCAATGACCCAATCTTCAGCTTCTTCTGCCTGCAGGATCATCCACATCATACGTACATAATCTTTGGCATGCCCCCAATCGCGTCGTGCATCCAGGTTTCCTAAATAGAATTTATCTTGTAATCCTAAAGCAATTCTAGACGTTGCTCTTGTAATTTTACGCGTCACAAACGTCTCACCTCGAATTGGCGATTCATGATTAAATAAAATACCGTTACACGCATAAATACCATAGGCTTCGCGATAATTAACCGTAATCCAATAAGCATACATTTTAGCCACCGCATAAGGGCTTCTTGGGTAAAAAGGTGTTTTTTCAGTTTGAGGTACTTCCTGAACCTTACCATATAATTCTGAAGTAGACGCTTGATAAATTCGTGTCTTTTTTTCCATACCTAACAGGCGTATGGCTTCTAACAAACGTAACGTGCCCAAACCATCGGCATTCCCTGTATATTCGGGCATTTCAAAAGACACATGTACATGACTCATGGCCGCCAGGTTATATATCTCATCTGGCTGAACCTCCTGAATTAAACGGGTTAAATTGGTACTGTCTGTTAAATCTCCATAATGAAGAAAAAAATTACGATCCTCAACATGTGGATCTTGATATAAATGATCGATTCTATCGGTATTAAACAAAGAGGATCTTCTTTTTACGCCATGGACTTCATAGCCTTTCTTTAATAAGAACTCACTTAAATAGGCCCCATCTTGACCAGTTACACCAGTAATTAAAGCAACTTTCTTTTTCATTTATATTTGAATTAATAGCTTAATTTAATAGCAAAAATAACACATAAACCAAGCTTTGCAAGATATTTCGGATTGTTTAATCCTCTTTAATAACATATTTATGAATACTTAAATAAAACCTCAAGCTTCATTATTAATTCCCTATTTATTTAAGAAGATTAACAAAAATTTCAAAACTAATATGTTAACTTGAAATCATTCTAAAATTTACCAAACAATTTTCTAAACTGTCTTCCCAATTTGTTATATTAACTTTCAATATTTCTTTGGACTTCACAGTATCTAAAACACTATAATTAGGTCTTTTAGCAAGTGTCACATAATCTCCTGTGGATACTGGATTTAGCTTCACCTTTACTTTGAACTTGTCAAAAATACTTTTCGCAAAACCATACCAACTTACAGCTCCTTCACTACTAAAATGATAAATACCAAAGGTGCTATTTTTACAACGTATTATTTTGATGATCACATGAACTAAATCAACTGCGTAGGTCGGTGTTCCGATTTGATCTGACACCACTGAAATTTCATCTCGTGTTTTTGCCAGTTGCAACATAGTTTTCATAAAATTACTGCCGTATTCCGAGTACAGCCAGGAGGTTCTAATAATAAAATGCTCCTTTAAAATCTTCCGAATTTCAACCTCCCCTTGCAATTTGGATGCGCCATAAACATTTATTGGATTAGGCACATCGGTTTCAGTGTAAGGTTCCTTTTTTTCGCCGTCGAAAACAAAATCGGTCGAAATATGAATTAAAATAACGCCATGAGTTTTACAGGCCAAAGCTACATTTTTCACACCTTCCGCATTAACGGTAAAAGCCTTTTCCTTTTCAATTTCTGCTTGATCTACATTTGTGTAGGCGGCACAATTAATACAATAATGAAAAACCTCTTTTTCGAAAAATTGATTAACCTGTTCTTTATTTGTAATATCCAATACTTTAGAGTCAGTAAAAACAAACTCTATCTGATTGTATTGCTTCGACAACGCCTTCAAAGATTGTCCCAATTGTCCATTGCTTCCAGTCACCAACACTTTAGTATTCATGATAATTCAAGCTTTTTTTAAATGTTGGCAATACTTTATCTTTTTCGGAAATGATTAAGTCTTCTTCTGGAAGAGCCCAATCGATATTTAAATGGTTATCATTAAAAATGATACCTGCTTCAGAAGCTTTATTGTAATACGCATCACATTTGTAAGAAAACAAAGTGTCATCTTCTAAAACCACAAAACCATGAGCAAATCCTTTAGGAATAAAAAGTTGTTGTTGAGATTTGTCATCTAAAACTATTGAATAATGTTTTCCGAAGGTTTCTGAATCTCTTCTCAAGTCCACACACACATCCAATACGCTTCCTTTAATAACTCGAACTAATTTTGCCTGAGCAAACTGTCCGGTTTGATAATGAAGGCCTCTTAAAACGCCTTTCGAAGATTTAGACTGGTTATCCTGAACAAAAGTAACTCGCTGTCCTATTTCTTTTTCAAACAATTTTTCGTTGAAACTCTCAAAGAAATAGCCTCTATCGTCTTCAAAAATTTTAGGCGTAATAATGAAACAGCCTTTTAAGTATGTTTCTTCTACAATCATTCTTTAATTAATTGCTGAAGATATTCGCCGTAACCGCTTTTAAGCAATGGTTCTGCTAATTTTAAAAGCTGCTGTTTACCTATAAATCCCATTTTATACGCAACTTCCTCAATACAACCTATTTTTTGCCCTTGACGTTCTTCAATAACCTGAACAAATTGGGAGGCTTGCATCAACGATTGAAAGGTACCTGTATCCAACCAGGCTGTACCACGATCTAAAATACTCACATATAGCATACCTTTCTCTAAATAAGCTTTATTAACATCGGTAATTTCGAGTTCACCACGGCGGCTGGGTTTAATATTTTTTGCTATTTCAATAACGGAATTATCATAAAAGTAAATACCTGGTACAGCAAAATTAGATTTAGGATGCTCCGGTTTTTCTTCAATAGAAATGGCTTTATTTTCACTATCGAACTCCACCACACCATAACGTTTCGGGTCTAAAACATGATAAGCAAAAATAACACCACCTTTAGGCTTTAAGCTAGCTTGTAAGGTTTCGTTTAAACCAGAACCATAAAAAATATTATCTCCCAAAATTAAAGCAACATCGTCTCGTCCGATAAAGTCTTCTCCAATTATAAAAGCTTCGGCGAGTCCTTTGGGTTCTTCCTGAAGCGCATAATTAAAAACGCAACCATAATCACTTCCATCACCTAAGAGCGCTTTAAACCTAGACATATCCTTTGAAGTACTTATGATTAAAATTTCATTAATTCCTGCCGACAACAGCGTCGTTAAAGGATAATAAATCATAGGTTTATCATATATTGGCATCAATTGTTTACTTACCACTTTTGTGAGTGGATATAAACGTGTACCGGAGCCTCCTGCCAATATAATCCCTTTCATTTATTTCTTGTATTTAGCTATATACCAGTCTATCGTTTTTTGAATACCTGATTCAAAATTTTCTTTAGCTTTCCAACCCAAATCTCTTTCGATTTTAGAGGCATCTATAGCATACCTAAAATCATGCCCTGGCCTATCATTTACAAATGTTATTTGCGATTCATAGGATACCTTTTTAGGAACTTTTTTATCTAATATTTCACAAATGGTATGCGCTATATGTAAATTATTTCTTTCGTTATTTCCACCTATATTATAGGTTTCACCTGGTTTTCCATGTTGAAAGACCAAATCAATGCCTTTACAATGATCTTCAACATACAACCAATCCCGCACATTCTTACCATCGCCATAAATTGGAATTTGTTCGCCAGTTAATGCTTTTCGAATGATAGTAGGTATTAATTTTTCATCGTGTTGCTTGGGTCCGTAATTATTTGAACAATTCGTGGTAACCACATTCATACCATAGGTATGAAAATAACTCCTAACAACCATATCTGAGGATGCTTTTGAAGCACTATACGGACTATTAGGCGCATAGGGCGTGTTTTCTGTAAATAATCCCGTTGCTCCTAACGAACCATAAACTTCGTCGGTTGAAATATGATGAAATCTCGCTTCCTCATACCCTTGCTTTATTGTTCTAGACCCCCGCATCCAATGATTTTTTGCTACATCTAAAAGATTAAATGTTCCCAGCACGTTGGTTTGCATAAAAGCATCCGGATTATGAATTGAATTGTCTACATGCGATTCTGCTGCAAAATGAATAACACTTTTAAAGTCATATTGTTTAAACAACTTTTCTAGTTGACTTCTATCACAAATATCGCCTTTTACAAATGTATAATCGGCATGATTAGGTAAATCCTTTACATTAGTAAGGTCGCCCGCATATGTTAATTTATCTAAATTGACAATTTTAAAACTAGGGTGTTCTTTTAAAAAGTAATTGATAAAATTACTTCCTATAAAACCGGCTCCCCCTGTTATTAAAATCGTCATATTTAGGTTTTTAGACATTTTCTTGTTCTCTTAAATACTTACCTAAACCAAGTAAAACAAATACAAAAAGCGTCACTCCAAATAACAAAATAGGTAAAACAAATTTCTTTTTACTCGTCCATTTACTTATATCATAACCAGTAACAGGAAAGTCTGCTATTACATTAACAGCTTTTCTGTTTTTTGTCTTTGCAACATTAATGGCTCTCCTTTGACTTTCTAAACTCATTCTTTTATCTAAAAGCACAGACTCATCTACAATTAAATTATTAGACTCACCTTGTCCCATAAACAAATTCGTTCCCGAACCCAAACTTGAATTTAATTCCTTATTAGATTCATTTATTCTAATTTCTAGGTATTGCTTTAGTAAAGAATCGTTCTTTCTTACTTGCTCCTGCAATGTTATATCTTCTTGCTCAAGGTTTTCCAGAGTTACTTCAACCAATTCATTTAAATATTCATTACTCGATATTTGTTTTACAAAGGCCTTTTCAATTTTACTATATAAACTTTTATCGGTCGATGCAACGCCAATCATATGCATTTTAAAGTTATATGCGTTTAATGACTCTTTAAACGCTTTAAATGAAGCGGTTAACTGGGATATAGAATCTAAACGTTGATAAAAATTAGAATACATCTCAGACAACTTATTTTCATCGATATCTGGATTTATGTAAAACCCTTTTAGATGAGCAGCTTCTGTTGGCGTAATATTTAAGCGCTTTGCTAATTCCAAAGTATCTTTATCTTCATGAGCTAATTGATGAAATTCTTTAATATTTTCATAAACTTGTCGTGTAGATTCAAAATTAGTTTCAATAAACATATTCGCCCCGTAAAGTGTATCTGAATTTTTATCAATAATAAAACCAACAACCACTCCTAAAACAACCGCTCCTACATACCAGATAAAACGCTTATAAAAATGAATCATCAAGAGTAAAACAACTCTAAATAAACCTTTAAAAATACCCGCTATAAACTTAAAAAAACGGTCGAAAGCATTACCAATAAGTTTAAATAACTGTCCTAAATCCACTTCTTCAGACGGCTGATTTGGGGTTTGCAATTCTTTGCTCATATACTACTTTGTTAATTGAATATTTGTTCTATTATTTTTCTTGTTATCAAATAGGTCGGTTTTACCCCCGAGGTCCCTAAACCTCCAGATGCTAACGTTGCTCCTGTTTCTAAAGGGTTATCACTCGCATAATAGGCATATCTAACTTTTACATCTTTTTTTATACTTCCTCTCACCTTCGAGGCCGCTTGTATCGCTTTTTGATAGTGTGCACCTTCCATTTCCAAACCAATGACACGCCAGGTTGAATTATGGAAAAATTTTAAGATATCCTTATTCTGTAAAGACGTCCCTAAAACAGTGATCATACTCCCTTCGTAAACATCGACACCACAGCCTTCTAAATCTGCTTTCTTTAATTCGTTTTCAAAAGGGTAATTATCGGCTGTACCTTCAAAAATATGCGCTGAAGGAATCATAATATCTCCCTTACCGCCTTTTAAAATTCCAGCTTTACCCATAACAGATATAGACTCCACATCTAAATGAACACTTTTACCTTTCGCTTTAAAAGGTTTCAACAATTCGTCAATGGTTTCGTAAGCCTGTTCTCCAAAGGCATAATCCATGACCAAAATTACAGGTTTTTTATTTTCTAAGTAAGAAGAATCTTCTTTTAAATCTATTTTTGAGAAATCTATAACATTTGTGTCAAAAATTTGAACATCAATATTAGTTCCTGAGGTATCTTTAATATAAATCATACCACTTTTTGATGCCGTTTCAAACACTGTTTTCCGCAGCGTCTCATTTTCTTTGTCACTTAAGGCTTCATAAATCGTAAAAACATCCTTTTGAGATACAGCATCACCTAATGCAGAAGGTGCAAATAGTGTATTCATAACACTATGCATATTGGCGCTTATAATATGAAAAGGTCGCTCCAAAAGCCCTTCCTTAAACAAGACTTCTTTTATGTGATCTGCCCATATTTCACCATGAATATGATGCCCGATACGTTCTCTTAACATCGGACTAAAAGTAACGGTTCTCTTATTGGTAGTTGTCTGCTCTTCTATAGCTAATTTTCCGAGCCAATAAATAATATGTAAAAAGCGTTCCGGTTGACTTTTTGTAGCAAACTGATGATACACTGTCATCAATTCGTTAAATGTTCTTCCTAAAATATTAGCGGTATGCGTTATGGCTACTTCGCGCTCTTCCTGAGTTAATTCCTGTTTGGTTAAAACTGCTTTTTCCAGTTTTAACCAATCGCGTGTTGTAGCCCCTGATTCGTTTATAACTACACGTTTACTAATTTTATGTGATTCAACAAACAGAAAGGTTAAATGCGTTAAAATATCATAGATTTCTGAGCGTCCACGTGTAATCTCAATATTCATTTGTTCAGCATCAATCCTGTAACAATTTCGTCTTCTTTTTGAAGGAATTATAGGCTTAAAATGCGAATTTAAATAGCCTTCATCACTTGTTAAGTTGATAAACATGCATTCTTCAATCCCCATAGGAAGCCGGTCAATAACATACAACAACCCTTCGAGTTCGGCTTTTTCATCGCCAATAGACCCGTATATTTCAGGGCGTAAAAGTAATAACGATTGCCTTAAGGTTTCACCCGAAACACCCATGGGTTTATAAAACCCACGATTAAATAAATGACGCATGGTAATATACATCCTTTCGATGGCATTTGAGCTTTCCTGAGCTCGCGTTCTTCCGTGATGTTTTTTATTAGTCATACGTATAATTAATCGGTCAAATATACTACTATTTCGTTTAATCGATATGAGGAAAACCCTCAACAATCTTACGGTCATTAGATAGTCTAGGCAATTTATTTTGCCCTCCTAGCTTGCCTATAGATTTCATATATTCCTTAAAGCCATCTTTTTTAACTTTCCTAATCACTAAAGGCCTTAGTACCTTACCTTGAATTAAATCAAAATAATAGGTGTTTTGCTTTTGAAGCGACAAATCTATTTTTTCAGCTAATTCCAATAAATCGTCTGGTTCGTTTTCAAATTCAATAAACCATTCGTGATAAGGCAACCCTTCACTTGGATTTATTTGCGGCGCAACTGTAAATTCAGACACTCTAATGGACGTATTAATAATAGCATCTTGCATCGCTTGCTCCACTTCCTTACCGATAACATGCTCACCAAACGCCGAAATAAAATGCTTAATCCTACCCGAAACAATAACTCGATAAGGTTTTGTTGATGTAAACTGCACCGTATCGCCAATATTATACCCCCACAATCCAGCATTGGTTGAAATAATCATTACGTAATTCACTCCAATTTTTACATCCTTAATCGTAATACGTTCTGGATTTTCATTGAAAAATTCATCGGCTTTAATAAATTCATAGAAAATTCCGGAATTTAACATCAGAAGCATACCTTTTTCGTTTTGTTTATCCTGATACGCAAAAAAGCCTTCGCTGGCAGGATACAACTCTATACTATCCACCTTTCTGCCTATAAGATTTTCAAACTTGGCGCGGTAAGGTTCGTAATTAACACCTCCAAAAATGAATAGATTGAAATTTTTAAATACGTCACCAACTTTTTTTCCTGTTTTCTGCTGAAGTTTCTCAAAATACATTTGCACCCATGATGGAATTCCAGAAATAACGGTCATGTTTTCAGGCAAGGTTTCCTCAACAATAGCATCGACCTTTGTTTCCCAGTCCTCAATACAGTTGGTTTCCCAAGATGGCAATCGGTTTTTCTGAAGATACTTAGGCACATAATGCGCGACAATTCCCGACAATCTTCCTAATTGAATACCATTTTGCTCCTTTAATACCGGGCTTCCTTGAAGAAAAATCATTTTACCATCCACAAACTTACTGTTCCCTGTTTCGTGTATGTATAATAAAATGGCATTTCGAGCTGCCTCAACATGGTAAGGCATACTTTCCTTGGTTAAAGGGATGTATTTAGCCCCAGAAGTGGTCCCTGATGTTTTAGCAAAATATAAAGGCTTGCCTTTCCAAAGTATATCTTCTTCTCCTGCCACTACCCTTTCGACATATGGTTTTAAATCCTCATAATCTCTTATTGGTACCCTTTTTATAAAGTCGGCATGATTATTAATACTCACAAAGTCGTGATCCTGGCCGAACACTGTTTTTGTGGCTTCGGAAATGAGTGTTTGAAACACCTTTTCCTGAGTCTCAACAGGGTTATTCGCCCATTTTGAAACCTTTTTATATATACGTTTAGCAAATGGCTTTGCCAAAGCTGATTTTAATGAAATCATATATTATTTAAAATCTATAAAATTTGTTGGATTCACCGGATAGCCGTCATTCCATAATTCAAAATGTAAATGTGGCCCTGTCGATAATTCACCTTCGTCACCAGAGGTTGCAATAACCTCGCCTGCTTTTATTAAATCGCCTTGTGCCTTAGTTAAAGACGCATTATGTTTATACACCGAAATTAACCCGTAACTATGTTCTATAATAATAACATATCCGGTACTTGCCGTCCATTCAGCAAAAATAACAATACCATCGGCAACCGCTTTAATTGGGGTGTTTTTTGCCACTACTATATCGACTGCGTAATGCTTATCCTTTAAATTATAGGGTTCACTAATCGTTCCGTTTACAGGCGAAAACAATATAAAATTAGAAGACGATGTGGCCGATTCAAAAAGATTATATTTATCCTCTTTATCTACTTTTTCTCTTAATAAAGAATCTTCGGCGCTTGGCGCAAAATCCACTTGACTCGCTTCCAGTTTCACTGCCTGTATGATACTATCTTTATTTACATCGCTAGCGCTTACATCGCCTTTTAAAACCTGTTTTATAGATTGAAAATACCTATCGTTTAAAGCTAAAGCACGCTGCAACGAATCGGTTTTATAACTTAGTTCTGTAGCTTTCTTTTTTAAGGCTGTAGAAGAGTATCCAGGAATGTATTCTCTTAACGGCGTATAGGCAATAATTAAACAAGTAATAAACATTAAAAAAATAGCCGACAACGACGCCAAAACAAACACGTTTAAGCGTGTTAATTTGAGTGATAAACGTTCTTCAAATGTATTCTCGTTAAGAATTACCAAGCGATATTTATCGAGTAATTTGCGCTTTATTTTTTTGGGTCTTTTCTTTTTATCGTTCATGGTGAAAACAAAAATAATTAAAATAACTGCATATTGACTTTCCTTTATTCTAAAGTTATTGTTAATAACGATTTTATTACACTTTTAATTATTACATTTGTGGAACAAAATTAGTTATTATGATTTCATCAAGTATTTTTTTAGGAATGATTGGAGCTCCTCAGATTATTTTAATAGTCGTTGTAGTCTTATTATTATTTGGTGGCAAAAAGATCCCTGAATTAATGAGAGGACTTGGGAGTGGCATTAAAGAGTTTAAAGACGCGAGCAAAGACGAAAAAAAAGAAGATAAACAATAAATTATCTCTTATCGATACACAAAAAAACCAGCTAGTTAGCTGGTTTTTTTGTATCCATATTTAAACAAACTCTATTCTATTTTTACCGATTTAATGATAGATTCCAATTCTAACATATAATCGCGCTTTTCTACCGAAGGTGCAAAGGCAAAACCTTCAATCACAACCCATCGGTTATTGGTTTTATCTTCAATTGCACAATTTAAAAAAGGGCCTCCCATAAAATCATTTTTTAAGTCCCAAATACCTCGAGTTTCAATAGCTGGTTTATTATCAATTATTGTTTCTGAAACAAATGGCGCATAAGCCATTTCGGTTGTCATATAAGATTCTATTTTTTCGCCATTCGCCTTCATTTCACCATCTTGCCTACCTTTAATATATATTTTAGCAATGGAATCCCTTATTTTAATTATTCGACTTCCTAAGCTATCGTTTCGCTTAATTGCAGAGAGCGGTAATTCAAAAATCATCAGGTTTGTTGTACCCGTAGTTATATCTTTTCGAATCCAGAAAAACCCATCGGTTTCTTTTGCTAAAAAATATGCAGCATCATATTTAATAGTAAGACCTAATTTTTCTTTAATAGATTCATGCTTGTGCGGTGACTTAGCCATTTGACGCTGTCTTTCATCCAATTCCATTTTTCGAAAAATACTGACAATTTTATCGCCATTTTCTTTGATTAACCCTATTACCTCTTGCCTATCTTTACCGGTTATAGTTATCACCTTTTGAGGTTGGGCATATACATTATCTGAAATTTTAACATCGGCCGTTTTGTTTAATTGTATTTTTAAAATTGTGCGGTTTCTGGTAACAAAACCGGAAAAAACCGATGGAGGAATCTGACTTAACGTAAATGTAGGCTCGTCTTGAGGTAAGCCGTAAACAGGCGCGGCAAGCACTTCTCTTATTGCATCACCAATACTACCACCCCACAGTTCATTTTCAATTATTACTGAAACATTATTTATGTTTCCTGATGAATCTAAAATAATCTTTTTGTCGGACGATTTTTTATCGCCACAAGACATTATAAGAAGTAGAGTTAATATTGAAACAATATAGTTTTTCATAGTTCGATAAATTTAAGGAATTATCCTTTAGAAAGTTTAAGCTTCATTCCTGGTTTTAAATTATTACCACTAATACCGTTCCAATCTTTAATATTTTGAACAGAAATTCCAGGAAATTTTTGAGAAATGCCCCATAAAGTATCCCCGCTTTTTACCACATACGTGGTTACTTTTCCAGTAATAGCGCTAGATGACTGGCTACTGTTTACTGCCATATGCGGGTTTCTAGGATATATAGTTAATCGTTGACCTATTTTAATATCGTTACTTCTTAAACCATTCCATTGTTTTATCTGACTTACTCTTACGCCATATTTTCTAGCAATTTTGCCCAAAAAATCACCGGATCTTACTTTGTAAACGGTTTTGGCATCAGCATCAAAAAATTGAGGTAATGGTTTTTCTCGTGCATCGAATTCTGCTTTAGCAAATGCATATATTTGTTCCTCATTGGTAACAAAATCCCCAATAACTGTTCGAGGTAATCGCAACGTATAGTTTTCATCCTTAATGTAAGGAATGATATCTAACTTATAGGATGGATTTAAAAACTGCAGCTCTTCCATCGGCACCCCTGTAACTTCGGCCACCTGATCGAGGGTTATCATTTGTTTAACACGGATAGTGTCGGTTTCAAAATATGCCACTTCAGGCCTTGGCTTGGTAAAACCATGTTCCTCGGCGAACTCAAATATGTACATATTAGCCAGAAATGCAGGCAAATACCCTGCTGTTTCCCGAGGTAAATTATGTCTGATATTCCAATAATTTTGATACCCGCCTGAACGTCTAATTGCTTTCGATACATTACCCGGCCCTGAATTATACGCCGCTAAGGCTAAATCCCAATCGCCAAATATCTCATATAATTTTGATAAGTATTTTGCAGCGGCTTCGGTAGATTTTATAGGATCGCTACGTTCATCTACATAACTGCTAACATCTAAGCCATACATTTTACCAGTGCTAAACATAAACTGCCAAAGTCCGGTAGCTCCAACTCTAGATTTTGCTCTTGGTTTAAGTGCCGACTCTACTACTGCTAAATATTTAATTTCAAGCGGAATATTATAATTATCTAATTCCCTTTCGAACATTGGAAAATAAAACGCGCTTAAATTTATTAAGCGTTGCAGCAGTTCCCTTCTATTTTTTAAATAAAGCTTAATAACACTTTCAAGACTAGGGTTGTATTCAACATTAAATGGCGTTTTAGCGTTTAACAAAGCTAGTCGCGCTTTAAGCGTATCGGTGGGTAATTCTGGGTAGTCGACGGTTTTATAATCTAATTGTGTTACCGTATTATACACGGTATCGTACAGCGAATTACTGTATAATTCTTCTAGCCACTTTTCGTCTATTTCAGCAGCAAGAAAATGATCTTCAAATTTCTGAATTAAAAGGGAATCATTTTGAAATAAAACTTTAGTAACCACAGGAGTCGCAGCGTCTACCAACGAGTCCTTTTGCTTGGTTTTATTGTAAGAAATACTATCCTGTTTTACTTCAACGACATCATTTGTTTGCGAGTATGCACTCGAAAACATCACAAAACACATAATTATAAAAAAGCGAAAAGCCATAAAATCAATTCATTACATTATTGAACGATAATATGGCTAAAATCGTATTTTTTAGGCTAAATTAAAAACTTAATCCTATTTATTCCTGGATTGCAGCAATTCCGGGTAAAACAATTCCTTCTAAGCTTTCTAACATAGCTCCACCGCCGGTACTTACATAACTTACTTTATCATCGAATCCAAATTGTTTAACGGCAGCTACAGAATCTCCTCCGCCTACTAAAGAAAACGCTCCGTTTTTAGTTGCTTCAGCGATAGAATTTCCTAATTCTATAGTTCCCTGAGCAAAACTCTCCATCTCGAAAACCCCTAAAGGCCCATTCCATAAAATCGTTTTACATGCCATTACCACCTCATGAAATTGCTTTCTGGATGCCGGACCAGCGTCTACACCTTCCCAGCCATCTGGTATAGCGTTAATATCGACCACTTGTGTATTGGCATCATTACTAAAAGCATCTGCTGCTATAGTATCTACTGGAATATGTACCTGTACATTTTTTGCTTTGGCTTGTTTTAAAATATCAAGAGCTAAATCCATTTTATCATCTTCACAGATAGAATTTCCTATTTTACCTCCTTGTGCTTTTACAAAAGTAAAGGCCATACCACCACCAATAATTAAATGGTCTACCTTATCTAAAATGTTTTCTATAATTGTGATTTTAGAAGATACTTTTGCTCCTCCTAGAATGGCTAAAACAGGTTTTTCTCCTGTTTTCATAACCTTATCAATACTTTCGATTTCTTGAGCCAATAAACTTCCAAAACATTTATTTTCTGGAAAAAACTGCGCTACTATTGTTGTTGAAGCGTGCGCTCTGTGTGCTGTACCAAAAGCATCATTCACATAAATATCTCCTAATTTTGCCAATTGAGAAGCAAAATCTTTATCTCCTGCAGTTTCTTCACCGTGGAAACGTAAATTTTCTAGTAACAACACTTCTCCTGGTTGTAAGTTTGCAGCTGCTGCTTCGGCTTTTTCACCTACACATTCGGTAACAAATTTTACTTCAACACCTAAAATTTCAGAAACTTTAGCAACGATATGATTTAAAGAGAATTCATCCTGAACACCCTTTGGACGTCCTAAATGCGATATTAAAATACAACTACCTCCATCTTCTAAAATCTTTATAATGGTCGGTTTAGCAGAAACGATACGCGTGGTATCTGTTACATTGAATTTTTCATCTAAAGGCACATTAAAATCTACTCGAATTAATGCTTTTTTATCTTTGAAGTTAAAATCGTTTAGCGTTTTCATTTGAATTGTTAATTTATTTTGTTTCACAAATGTAACTAATTAAAAACAGGTTTAAAACGCCTTTTTTCACGAAAACGATGTAGCTTTTAAAAGATTTTTTTAAAATTCGATCATTTAAAAAAGAAAACCGAGTAAATCATGCAATTTACACGGCTAACTAATTATTATTGAATAGCGTATTATTTCTTAATTATTTTTATACTTTCTGAAGTATTACCCGAATCTATTTTAGCGATATAAATGCCATTTGGAAGATTTGAAACATCTAAATGAACTTCAGAGTTATTACATAGCTGAGACAGTACCTGCTTGCCTAAAACATTATAAATAGAAATCTGGTCTAAAATCACATTGGCCTTAAGGTTTAAGACATCTCTGGTTGGATTAGGACCAAAAGAAAATCCGTCAATCTTAATATGATTTGCCGATAAAGTTTTCATATTTAATTCAAAATCATCGAATCCTAAATAAGCATTACCATTTTGATAAATAACTAATCTCATGCGAACATTTTCATACCCCGCAGGCACATTAAACTTAACCTCTTTCCACCCTCTGGAACTGTATTTACCGTCTAATGATGTTTTAAAAATATCTTCATGGGCATCGTAAGTCTCCCAATTATCGCCATCGTTATAGGCCACTTCATAATAAATATAATCTGAGGATTTAAGATTAACATACTGCACATGAAATTTAATTTCGGCGGCAACCCCAGCTAATTGGATAGGGTCGAAAAACAGGATATGTTCTGGTGAAGATTTTCCGGTTAACTTTTGTGTATGCTCGTTATCTAAATCGCGTCCGGCTATATAGTTTCGTCCCGAAAAAGCTTGTGGAATCCGCCCATTGGCTTTAGAAAATTTTCCCCAAATATCGGTTCCATTATTTTTTTCATAAAAGGGAATATTCGAAGTGAAACCCCAACTATCGCTGCTCGTATCATCAAAATCTTGCTTAAAAGCTTGCCCTTGAACCATAAATGAACAGGCCACACACATAAGAAAGGCTATTATAATTCTGTTCATAATTATTAATTTAATTCACTTAAACTTAATAGATTAACGAGGGAGATTCAAATCTAAATTAAAAACGGAAAAATGCCTTACAAACTCGATAATCGGCTTTTTAATTAGCCTTATTGCAATTGTTTTTAGTTAATCTTTTATGAATTCGGTTATATTTGTCACATGTTATTTTCTGAAATTTTAGGTCAAGACTATATCAAATCCCATTTAACACAAAGTGTTGATAATGGTAGAATACCACATGCACAATTGTTTGTAGGCCCAGAGGGTTCGGGCACTTTACCAATGGCCATTGCGTATGCGCAATATATACTTTGCAAGAATAGCAATGGAGAAAATAACACCGGAAACGAATCCTGTAATTTAAAGTTTGGTAATCTTTCACATCCCGATTTACATTTCGCATTTCCTGTTACAACTAGCGATAAAGCTAAAAGTCATCCTGTTTCGAGTCACTATCTCGAAGAATGGCGTTTAATGCTGAAAGAGCAGCCCTACGGTAATCTGTTTGATTGGTATAAATATCTGGGTGTTGATAATAAACAAGGGCAAATTGGTGTGGACGAGGCGCAGGATATTATAAAATCCTTATCGCTAAAATCATATGAAGGAGGCTATAAAGTAATGATTATTTGGATGGCCGAAAAACTGCATACCGCAGCAGCCAATAAACTGTTAAAGCTTATTGAAGAGCCTCCATCAAAAACTATATTTATTCTTATTGCCGAAGATGAAGAACAAATTATAAATACGATTCGTTCTCGTTGCCAAATACTCCATTTTCCTCCATTGGCCGAACAAGCCATAAAAGAAGCACTTAAATCAAAATACGATTTAAACGATACGGCCGCGAGCAAAATTGCGCATCAATCTAATGGTAATTTTAACAAAGCCTGCGATTTAGTGTATCAGGATTCCGAAGATATTCAATTTGAAACCTGGTTTATTTTTTGGGTTCGAAGCGCCTTTAAGGCTAAAGGCAATAAAGCAGCTATTCACGATTTAATTTCTTGGAGTGAAGACATTGCTAAAACAGGTAGGGAAACCCAAAAACAATTTCTTCAATTTTGCATTGATTTTTTCCGACAAGCTTTACTTTATAATTATAGCGCCAACAATTTAGTATTTCTGGAACCGAAGACCGAATCTTTTAAGTTAGAAAAATTTGCGCCTTTTGTGCATGGCAATAATATTATGGATATTAGTAATGAACTACAGGATGCGATATATCACATTGAGCGTAACGGAAATTCCAAAATCATTTTAACCGATTTATCAATTAAACTCACGCGATTGTTACACAAAAAAGCTGAATAATTAAAAGTTGACATGCAATAACAGGTTTGGCGTAAATCCAAGAGCATTTTTATTGATTTCCCTTAAAACAAAACTATCGTCCTCGGCGCTTTGCCTAATCTCATATTTGCGACTTAATACATTCTTTTGATTATAAATATTTAAGAACGACAGACCTACTTTTCCACGCCAGGTGCTGTTTTTAGTAAAATTAAAGCCATAGATTACCGAAAAATCTAATTTATGATAATTGGGTAGTCTAGCACCATTGGTAGCCTCAAAATCGATTTCAGGCCCTTCATTGGTTTCTATTAACCCGTTTGCCCTAGTGTAAGGAATACCTGTTCTAAAATTCCATCCTAGGGACATTTTAAAATTTTTCCAGTCGTAACTATGCGACCAAATGACATGATGTGTGATATCGGAATTTCCTGAAAATGGATCGCCATCATTTAAACTGTTAAACGTAAAATCATTATCCATAAAAGAATAACTAAACAAAGTGTTATAGCTATTAATTTTCTTTTTTAACAGCACATCTAAACCAAATATTTTGCTTTTACCCTTTGAGAAGAAATCGTCTATGTTGTCAAAACCCAGCGTAAATGACGTTAGACCATTTATTTTTTTATAATATCCTTCTATATCTAAATACCAATTGTTTTTGTTGAACACAACCCCCGAAGTAATTTGCAAACTGTTTAATACAGGTGTTTCTTCTGTATCAGAAATAACCCAAATCTGATTTTCTAAACCAAATTCTTGTGTATTAAATTCAATCACCTGGCTTACGGACTGATGTAAATTTTCAACGGATGTTTTAATTTTAAACGCAGGAGACATATACATTTCGAGTTGCACACGAGGCTCTAAGAAAAATCTACGTACAGAAGAAAAATAATTGGTGCGACCACCTATATTAACCAACCACTTATCTCTTATTGTGTATTTATAATCGGCATAAATAGCGTGACTATTATTCGTTTTATCCCTCATTTCAAAGTAATTATCTTCCGGACTCTCACTGTCTTCAAAGCTCAGTTCATACTTTACGTTGTTTGATGCATATTGATATCCAAAACCAAGTTTCGATATACTATCTAACACATAATTCGCATTAAAAGAGATGCCGGCATCGGTAACTTTATTTTGTTTGTAAAGTCTATCGTTAAACTCGTTGGTAATGCTATTTGTGCCTTGATATTCTAAGTTGTAATTTGAATAATAAGCATTAATGTCGTGTGAAAAAGAATTATTGTATTTTCGATTCCACGCCAAGCTAGACCCCTCATTTCTAATATCTAATTGGTCTTGTGAAGCTTCATCATATTCTTCAATCAAAAAGCCATAATCTAATTTATTTTTTGTGATAATATTACTAAACACTATACTGTTATTCTCATTTGGGTTTATGATGGCTTTTAGTGTCGCGTCATTAAAATAAAATAAATCCATGGTAGTCGTTACATTATCATCTTCAAAGACTTTATTCCCTTCTGAAATTTTTGTTTCCTGAAATACGCGCTTGGACAAATTCTTAAACGTTTCTGTATCGACAATATCAGCAATAGAACGACGTGCTGCTAACATAATTCCAACTTTTTCATTTATCGGAATTTTTACATTCGCATCACCATGAGTCATATTAAACCCTGCGCCTCCTGAAAACTTTGATGTTAAATCTGAATCAGAAGCAATATCAATAACCCCCGATATTCTATTACCATATTTTGCGTTAGTTCCATTTTTATATAACTTGATATCTTCTGTTATATAAGGGTTTAATGCTGATATGGTGCCAAAAAAATGCCCAGAGTTATACATTTTAATACCGTCCCATAAAATTAAATTCTGATCTGGGGTGCCACCACGAATAAATAAACCAGAAGCCGTTTCGGTAGGACTTTGAATACCAGGCAGTAGCTGAATAGTTTGTAATACATCGGGCTCAATTAAACCCGGTAAAACTTCTATACGCTTGGGTGATAGTTGTATGGAGGTATCATTGTTATTGACACTTATACCAGAGGCAATATATTTTTTAACTACAACACGCTGCAAACGCTGTGTATCGGTTAAACTTTTATCCTTTATTTTTTTTACTGTATAATAACGTTTAGTCTCCTTTGTAAACGATATATCAGAAATGGACTCTATATCGATTAAAATATCTTCTAATAACGACTCCTGAGCTATTAGGGAAATACTTTGCTGACCTATGGAGTTTGCATTATAGGCAAACTTCACATTAAATTTCGATTCTAAATCTAATAGCACTTCCGATAAAGGCACATCTGAATAATTTACAGATACCTTTACCTGAGAAGACATTAAAAATGAGATAAAAAAGAAAAATAATACCAGTTTATATGTCATTAATTCGGCTAAAGTTTGTTAAAACTAAAGTCTAAATTTAAAATAAATTAATATTATTACGATTTTACGAAAGATTATTTTGATTTGAGGACTATTTTACCCTCTTCAGAATTAAGGGAGTACCCAAATTCCATAGGCACTAAAACAGTGCGTAAAGCCAATTTTAAATCATCATGAATAAAGCCTCCTGTATAACGCTTATTTACATCAACGTTTGAGGTATCGAAAGAAATATTGTATTGATTTTCTAAAGCAATTAAAACCTGTTGTATTGGGGTGTTAAAAAAAGAACTTTCGCCTTCCACCCAAAGTGGTTCTTTTAAATTAAAGTTATAGGTTTCAATGGTATCATTAAATATTCGAACAGCGTTACCTGGATGCAATATTTTAGATTCTCCCGTATTTTTTCTTGTTACACGAACTTTACCCTCTTTACACAACACTTCAAAATACATATTGCGTGTGATTACATTGAATTCGGTACCTAAAACTTCTACTTCACCTTGATTGGTAATAACTTTAAAAGACGTCCCCTTCTCAACGTCGAAAAACCCTTCGCCATTAAATTGAATTACTCTATTGTTTTTCCAGTTTCTGGATTTAAATGAAATATTAGAATTTGAATTAAGCTGCACTTTGGATTGATCGGGAAGTACAATAGCAAGTTTTTCGGAAAAACCTGTTTCGTATTGTGTATCTTTTGAAGTGAAATAAAAAATCCCAAAGGCTAAAATAATTGTTGCGGCAACGATATAAGCCCAGTTGGAAATCGATTTTACCTTAGAATTATCTTTTGAATTAAACGTTCGATTTGCAATTTTATTAAAGACAGCAATTTTATTAAACTGCGGCCCTTTAATACTTTCGGTAGCCGTATTGATTTTATTGTAAATCTCGTAATCCTTACTATTCTTAAATTTTTCGAGTTCTTCAGCTGTTAATTCGCCAGCAATCCATCTCGCTAAAAATAATTCATCTTTATTAAAATCTTCCATTGCTGAATAGTTGTTATATCATTAAAACAGTTTAAACCCGTTGTACCCTACTTTAATTATCAATTAATTGATCTCTTAACTGTTGCAAAGCCTGACTCATACGCTTTTCAACAGCCTTAACCGAAATACCTACAATCTCGGCAATTTCACTATATTTCTTTTGATCTACTCTACTCAACAAAAATACTTCGCGTTGTTTATCGGGTAACTTTTCTAAAGCCAATTTTAATTTCCCCAAAAACTCCTTTTCTTCCAACAAATATTGAGGTGTGATTGAATCGTTTTTTTGTTCTTGTAAATTAAGATGCTCCAAAACTATTTTTTGATGTGCTACTTCATTTAAAAACAAATTTCTTGCTACCGTGTATATATATGATTTGGCTTTTGTAAACAGGACTTTAGAGCAATTTTTCCAAAGTTTAATGAATGTTTCCTGAACAATATCTTCAGCTTGCTGCCGATCTCCGCATTTGTAATAAATAAATCGATATAAGAGGTCAGAATACTGATTATAAATACTTTGAAAGACATTTTGTTCGCAAACAGATTTGTTTTTATGATCCATAATTTGCTAAAATCCTAAGGGGCTAGACATCCAAATTTAAAAAAATATAAATAAAAAGTAGGGTATCGAAGACTTTAACTGTTCTATAATAAACGAAAGACTTAACATAAGTTAAATTTTACTTAAGTCATTAAGCCTTTTTTTGTTCCCAATGTAAACCCCAAATCTAGCATTATAGCTAACCTACATCAGGAATGTTTTAAGTTAGAGAAGTGAATAGCGAATTTGTTACAAACTTTATAAACTAAACTTTGTTTCAAATTCGCATCCTTTCACTTTTAAGTTTTTTATTGAAATGTGTAACTGGTTCTTTCAAACTGACTGGCTCTAAAATATCCGAAAGAATAGTTTTCCTTATTAGTTACATTAACACAGTTTCCTTTTAAGTTTACACCATTTGAAGAAAATGGATTTCCGCTCGAATAGTATTGCTCAACAAGAATACGCATATAGTTAAAGTATCCTTCTGATATCCCGTAAAAATCAATATCTACTGTATCTCCAGGTTGAAATTCGGCTTGATCATTATCCTCATCATCTTCCTTTTCAAAAAAGTAACGAATTTCATTTCCATCGGAAAACTCGTCTGGAAAAACTTCTAAATAAGGAAATAAATCACCGTCTTCATAAAATCGAATAAAATAATAATTATCAATACCAGCAGGATCATCGAAATAGATATTTACTTCTAATAAATCTTCATCTAACCCTCCGGATACAGATTGATTGACTTCATTAATATCAGGAACTGACATTAGTGTCTCGGTAGCTCGATATGTTTCATTATTATAAATAACCTCAAGTTGATACGAATTATTCAAAATCGGGTTGAAAGCTGTTGTTGTATAGGTACCATCGTTTTGATTTGTAAAATTAAACACCTCATTCGTATCCGTATTTGTAACCACAACAGTAGCATTAGTTACAGAGGTGCTGGTGTTTGTTTCAAAAAATGGCGTAGAGGTACTCAATTTAATGGTTTGATTATTCCCTTGTGTACCTTTCTCCCAGTCTAAAGAGGCCTCAATAACCAATCTTATTTGGCCTTCCGGAACGTCTACCTCAATAACATCTTCGCAGGAAAACAAACTTAAACCCGCTGCCACCAGAATTGCTATATGTTTAAAATATGACTTCTTCATTTTTTAAAATTTAAAATTATATGAAACAGATGGAATAACACCAAAAATTGAAATACGTGTCGCTTCATTAAGTCCAGTTTGGTCGCTTTGGCGGAATGATATTGAAGCCGCATTTCTACGATTATATACGTTGTAAATGCCAAATACCCATTCTCCTTTCCAATTATTATCAGGCTTTTTATTAGGCTTATACGTTGCCGATAAATCTAACCTATGATAACTTGGAAGTCGATCTCCGTTTCTATTTGCATAAGTAGCTACCGAAAGACCTTCATAGGTATATTGTCCGTTAGGATACGTTACAGGACGGCCTGTTTGAAATATTAAATTAGAACCAAAACTCCACTTATCGTTAAGTTTATAATTTCCTGTTATCGAAATATCATGAGTTCGGTCAAAAGGAGTATTATACCAGGCTCCGCCATTTATTCCTGGCCCGCCAGCTTTACCTCCGAGCGTACGTTGTTCTGATTTTGATAAAGTGTAAGCAAACCAACCGGTGAAATCTCCTTTATTTTTTCGGAGTAATAGCTCTAAACCATAAGCACGAGCCTCTCCATTTAAAATCTCGGTTTCTATATTGTTATTTCCAATCAGGTCCGATCCGTCGATATAATCAATTCTATTATCGACCGTTTTGTAATACGATTCTAATTCAAGAGCATAGGTGTTATTCTTGAATTTTGTAAAATAACCTATTGCATACTGATTGGAAAGTTGTGGTTTTATGTATTGACCTGAAGGCGTCCACACGTCTAAGGGTGTTACCGAGGATGTATTAGAGAGCAAATGTAAATATTGAGCCGCTCTGGTGTAACTCGCTTTAATAGCCGTATTATTATTAAGCTGATAAGAAAGTCCAAATCTCGGCTCCAAATTGTTAAATTTCTTAATACTCTCTCCTTTTTCATAATAGGTTTCATCCTGAGCTTCACCGCGTTCGTAAATATCCAAATTAGAATTATAAACAACCGGCTGATCGTTAACATAATTAGTCATACTTTGTCCGCCTAATCTGAAAAAAGAAGATAATCTTAATCCATATTGCATGGACAATTTATTGCTAATTTCGTGTTCTGCACTTACATATAATCCTCCTTCAAAAGCCCTTTTTTCATCTAATTTTAAATAATTAATGGACGAGGTTTCGGTACTCGGCTCAATTTCTCCAGGATTTAGATTATAAGTAATACCACTAACACCAAAATCAAGGTTTATTTTATCATTTAAGTAATATTTTAAGTCGTATTTGAGGTTATAATTTTTAATATCGGCTAACCAGTCGAGTTCAATAAAATCGAGTATAATTTGGTAATCATACTTACTGTAAATAAAGGATAAATTAGAAAACAGTTTGTCGCTAAATATGTGGTTCCATCTTAAATTACCCGATGCATTACCGTAATTGTTTTTTATAACACTTGAAAGGTTAAATACATCACGACCAAAATAACCCGAAAGGTAAACCCTGTTATTATCATTTATTTGATAATTGGTTTTTAGATTTAAATCATAAAATGAGATTTTATCATCTTTTAAATCTTCTATCATTTTCATTAACAGATGTGCATATGAAGCTCTACCAGCAACTAAAAAAGAGCCTTTATCGCCTAATATTGGACCTTCGGCCGCTAACCGACTTGAAATTAATCCTACGCCGCCATTAAAGCTAAAGTCTTTGCTGTTTCCGTCTTTCTGCCTTACATCTAAAACAGATGATACACGCCCACCAAAATTGGCAGGAATATCGCCTTTGTAAAGCTTTATATCCTTAATCGCATCAGCATTAAACACCGAGAAGAAACCAAAAAAGTGTGATGTATTATAAATAATCGCCTCATCTAATAACACTAAATTTTGATCGGCCGCACCTCCTCTTACATTAAATCCAGCCGAACCTTCGCCGTTATTCGTAACCCCAGGAAGTGTTTGAATTGACTTTAAAACATCTACTTCTCCCAGCACCACCGGAATTTGTTTAATAGTACCGGAATTAAGCTTAGAAACGCTCATTTGAGGTTTTCTAATAGCAATTTGTTCAGGTTCTTCAGCAACCACAACCACTTCATCTAAAGAGGTAGAAAACTCCTCCAATTCAAAATCTAAAGTGGTATCTGCATTTAAATCAATTGTTTTAGTAATGGTATTATATCCTAGATACGATACTATTACGGTGTAATTTCCTTTTGGAGCTGTTAATGAATAAAAACCGTATTCATTGGTAATCGAACCATTATTGGTGCCTTGCAAGAAAATAGTTGCCCCTATTAACGTTTCTCCATTGGAGATGTCCTTTAAGGTACCTCTTATTGTGTACTTTTCTTGCCCCCATATTAAACAGCTAAATAACATACTTATGCATATCGCAATGTGCCTCATATAAATTGCTTTCTTAAAGTTATTTTAAAAATCAATATTGATATTTTCCTAAACTGGATTAATTTATAATGAAAGAAAAAAGCCACAAACAAAAAAGCTCAGATAATAATCTGAGCCCGTTTATTTGAATTAATTCATTCTATTATTTCTTGTATGCCTCATTTAAAGCATCGGTTATCGTTTTTGTTAAATCATTATCATCAGTTCCGTACATTACTGTAGCGGCTGCTTCACTTGTACCTAATATATAAGTATAACCATTTTTCTTGCCATAATCTTTCACAAACGCTTTAACATGATTAATTACAGAATCGATATCCGCCTGGAATTCCTTTTGCATCATTTGCTGCTCCATTTGCATTTGTTGTTGCAATTGCTGCTGCTTTTTATAAATCGGTTCCATTATTTGCTGCGCCTTGGCCTGAGATGAACGTTGTGCTAGAGCTTGCTTTTCTTGCGCTTCAAGTTGAAACGCCTGCCCTATACTATCGGCCCTTTTTCTAAAAGCAGTTTCCTTTTCTTCATATTTAGTTTCAACATCCTTCTTCTCTTGATAGTCGTTAATAACCGTTCCGTTATCTACAAAACCAATTTTTGCCTGTTTTTGGCAAGAAGAAAATGCAATGGCAATTGCTACCAAGTAAATAATTCTTTTCATGTTAGGTTTGTTAAATTTTAAATTCAAATGTAATAAAGTAATGCCTAAGTTGATAAATTTTATATTTTATTTAGATTATAAATAATTCCTATATCTAAAACAACATACAATAAAAGGAACTTATATAAAATAACGTGTTTTAAGACGTTTTAAGACGTTTTTATTTTTAAGTCTAGTGTTTCCCTGCAAAACACACTAAAAAACCAAAATAAACCCTTAAAATTAGATTTATTTGTTTTTCAAGACATAAATTAAAGAAGAAGCTTCTTTTGAGGATATAGCCTTTATATTAGAGCGCAATCCAATAACAAAACCTTTGAGATAATTCATTTTTCCCGTTTTATACTTTTCAGAAAGGAGACTCACATAAAACGCATCGAAAGGCATTGGAATAATGTTTTTAACATGCATTTCAATTTTTGAAAATAATGAAGCTATTGATTTTGCATTAAAATGCCAAAGGTGTCTTGGAACATCGTAAGCAGCCCAGAAGGATTTATAATATACCGCATCGTAACTTTTATAATTTGGAACAGCAATTATTAAAGTACCATTTGGTTTTAGTACTTTTTTAAAACATTTAATTTGTACTTCAAGATTTGGTAAATGTTCTAAAACATGCCAAAGCGTAATCACATCAAAACTATGGGAATCAAATTTGGACAACTGATTAACATCAAAAACAGCATTATTGGTTTTCCTGTTTGCAACTCCCCTAGCCTCTAGGTTTGGTTCAATTCCAAAAACAGACCAACCATTTTTTTTTGCTGTTTGTAAAAAATCACCTGTACCACAACCAACATCCAAAATAATTTTTGAATCGGTTTGCAATGAATTTATTAATTGCAGTTTTTTGTTTAAGGCATAACTTCTAACAAGATGATACGCTTTTTCAAAAACATTTCGTTTCGCATCGGTATGCGAAATATAATCGTCGCTTTTGTAATATTGAGGAAGTAATTTTAAATCGGGTTGCGGATGCGTTTCCAAAAATCCATATTCAGAATTTTCAATTAAACTAAACTCCTCTCCAGAAACAGAATGGTCTTTTACTTTTAAATACACGTTTTTTGTGTTTTCTTTTACCACGAATAAAACTAAATTTTAATGAGTTTAAACGATTTTATCGCGAATAACTTTCTGTTTTATCCAACATATTTTTAAACGTTCCACGTGGAACGTTTAAAATTTATCTTCCCATATAAACTAATAAAACAGAAATATCATTAGGAGAAACACCACTAATTCGTGATGCCTGAGAGACTGTAGTTGGTTGTACTTTTTTTAATTTTTCACGAGCCTCAAAACTCATTGATTTAATTTTAGAATAATCGAAGTTCTCAGGAATTTTTACATATTCCAAACGACTCAATTTATCGGCATTATTTTTCTCTTTTGCAATATACCCCGAATACTTTACTTGTATTTCGGTTTGCTCTATAATTTCACGATCTAAATTATTTTCTTGAATATAATTCTCTACACTTTCAATATTTCTAACATCATCCATTTCGATATTAGGACGGGCAAAAATTTTAAATAATTTTCCAGATTGTTTTACTGGTGCCGATTTTTTTAATTCAAGAATAGGATTTATCTCCTCAGGTTTTACACTTGTCGCTTCAAAAAAGGACACAAATTCTTTAGCCGCTTCATGCTTTTCCTCCATACGTCGTAAACGCTTTTCAGAAGCCAGACCTAGGTCATAACCTTTTGGAGTTAATCTTAAATCCGCATTATCCTGACGTAACAATGTTCGGTATTCCGCACGAGACGTAAACATGCGATAAGGTTCTTCTGTACCTTTTGTTATTAAATCATCAATTAATACTCCAATATAAGCTTCATCTCTTTTTAAGGTAAACGGTTCCTTTTCCTGAACTCTTAAACTTGCATTAATACCAGCCATTAGTCCTTGAGAAGCTGCCTCCTCATAACCGGTAGTACCATTAATTTGCCCAGCAAAATAAAGTCCATTTATAATCTTAGTTTCTAACGTGTGTTTTAATTGCGTAGGTGGAAAATAATCATATTCGATAGCATAGCCAGGTCTAAAAAATTTCACATTTTCAAAACCAGCTACAGAACGTAAGGCGTTAAATTGTACATCTTCTGGAAGCGAAGTTGAAAAACCATTTACATAAACTTCACACGTATTCCAACCTTCCGGTTCAATAAATAATTGATGTCGGTCCTTGTCCGCAAAACGATTAATTTTATCCTCAATAGATGGACAATATCGTGGACCCAAACTCTTAATTCTACCATTAAACATTGGCGACCTGTCAAACCCTTCACGTAACAAATCGTGCACCAACTCACTTGTATAAGTCATGTGACAAGAGCGTTGTTTTGTTAATGGTTTTGTAACATCTAAATAAGAAAACTTTTCAGGATTATCGTCCCCTGGCTGTTCAGTCATTTTTGAATAATCCAGAGAACGTCCATCTACACGTGGCGGTGTTCCTGTTTTCATTCTACCAGAATCAAAACCTAAATCCACAAGTTGTTCCGTAATACCAGTTGCGGCCTTCTCTCCTGCCCGACCGCCACCGAAATTTTTATCACCTATATGAATCAAACCGTTTAGAAATGTTCCATTGGTTAATACCACCGAACGCGCTTTTATTTCAATTCCTAAGGATGTTTTTACACCTACAATTTGATTACCTTCTATGAGTAAACCTGAAACCATTTCCTGGTAGAAATCTAAATTTGGAGTACCTTCTAAAAGCATGCGCCAGTCTTCTGCAAAACGCATACGATCACTTTGCACTCTTGGACTCCACATCGCCGGTCCTTTAGATTTGTTTAGCATTTTAAATTGAATAGCTGAAGTATCGGAAACAATTCCACTATACCCTCCTAAAGCATCAATTTCTCTAACAATTTGCCCTTTTGCGATACCACCCATTGCAGGATTACAAGACATTTGAGCAATGTTTTGAAGGTTCATGGTAATAAGTAATGTTTTACTCCCCATGTTAGCAGCAGCAGCAGCAGCTTCACTTCCTGCATGACCTGCACCAACAACTATAACATCATAAACATCATTAAACATAACGTTATTTTTTTTATGTGTTCCACGTGGAACACTAACCGATTTTTAAATTTTGAATTTGCAAATATACATTGATTTACTGAATATTATGCAAGCTGTTCCAAATAGTAATCCTCCTTTTCCCGCATCAACTTAGCTTCAGAAGTTGATTTATCCTTATAACCACAATAATGTAACACACCATGAACTATAACCCTTTGAAGCTCTTTATTGAAAGGCACATTAAAATCTTGAGCATTTTCCTTAACACGCTCCACTGATATGAATATATCACCCTGTATTAACTTACCAACAGTATAATCAAAACTAATTATATCAGTAAGTGTCTCATGATCTAAAAATTCAACATTCAGTTTATATAAATAATCGTCATCACAAAACACATAATTTATTTCTTCTAACTTAAAACCTTCTGTCTCAATTACAGTAACAATCCAATTTGTTATTTGGTCTTCATTATCTATTTTAAAATCTGTTTCGTAATTAAAATTAATCATCCTGTTGTTTAAAATATACTTTAACTTTCTTTTTATAATCCGGCTGCAAAGGTAATGTTTGTTTATTCAATATTTCAGTAGTATTAAAATATTGTTTTGCATTTGGTAGTTGATTAGAAGTACTGTTTTTAAATTGCGAAAGATTAGTATCTGACTTTCTTTTATTATCTTCTCCTTGTTCGAATTCAGCCTTTTCTAACTTCAATAATTGATGCTTTAAATTAGTCATACGTTGAAGGGTTTGCTGATTAAAACCTTTATTCAATAAATCAAGTTCAATCTGCTCCATAGATCTTGTAAGACGATCTGTATTAGAATTAGAACCTTGATTGGAAATCCTTTCTTCCAAAGCATTTCTTAACTCCTGTTGTTTCTGATAAATCTCATACAACAACCCATTAAGATCTTCATTATTACCTTCACCATCCTTACTATCATTACCCTCCTGACCACTTTTCTCTTTTCCTTTATTGTCTTTCTGTCCTTCCTTTTGGCCTTCGGACTCCTCTTGCTTTGGTTCACCTTCTTCACCCTTCTTCATTCCCTCTTCCATCATCTTATTTAATTCTTCCTGGCTCATAATAATATCTTGCAACTGCATATCACCTTGTCCATTAGAACTTGCAGACATGTTCAATTGTTCTTCCATATTATCCAAAATAGTACTTAAGAGATTAGCAAGATTATTTGCTGCTGTTATGGTGAATTGTTGACTTGAAATGCCCTGATACAATTGTCCTTCAGATAAGGAATTCAATGCTTTATCTATATTATAATACACCTCTGTAATTTCTTTATTAACTTGCTCCGATAATTTAGGTTGACGCAACGACAACGCAAACAAACTGTCATCAACGTGCTCAAAATGTTCTTTAAGATTATTTTGTGTTTTTAAATAATTGGCATACTTACTATGGCCATCTTCAATACCTTTAAACTGATTCATTAACGCTTCTTCATCAAAAGAAAATAGAACAAGATTATCTAATATTTGTCTCAGCATTTCTACATCCTCTTGCAATTGATCTCCGCTACTACCCTGCATAGACATTTGCATGCTCTCGGCATACTTTTTCATTTTTTGAGCAGCCCTCTTTTGACTATTTTTTACATCGTTAAGTCCACCTTCTTTAGTTTGATTCTCATTTCCATTCTTATCACCAGGTTTATTTTCTTCTAATTTTTCGAGACCATCCAAAGCTTTATGTTGTTCTTCCTTTATATCCATTTCCTCTAATTTATCTTGAGGTACATCCAATGGCTTTTTTAACTGTTTATTTTCCTTTTTGAGTTCATTTAGTTCTTCGGTTAATTTTTCGAAACCCTTGTTTAAATCTTCCTGCTTTTCCTTAGTATTTTCATCTTTATTTTGATTTGATAACTTATCTTGATTTATAGCCTGTTTCATTAAATCCTGCTGCAACCTATCTAATTTTTGTTGTACATAAAAACGTTTCGTTAGTTCCACCAATTGTTCCAAACTACGTTTCTTATTTTTATTTTGTTTAGCTAGTTCATCCAATTGCTTAGCCAATTGTTCTTTAGTAATTTTGTCTTTAAACTTTTCAAGTTCTTCTAATAATTTCTCATCTTGCTTAAGTTTTTGTTCATTTTCTTCAAGTCTTTTTTCAAGATCTTCTTTAAAACTATCATTTTCATTATTAGGAATTTTCTGAATATTTTCCTTAAGTTTTTTATTAAATAGTTTCATCATTTCATCTTGCTGCTTTTGCCGCTCAAAAAACGATTCTATCTTCCTTTTGTCATTAAAACTTAAAGATTCCTTTTCCTTTTGTGTATTTGACAATTGTTCTAACTGCTTCTCCTGTTCTTCAAAAGATTCTAGAGATTTATTTAAGTCATGAATGGTTTCCTTTTGCTCATTTAAACGCTTTTCTGTTTCTTCTTTCTCAGTACGTTTTCTATAGGAGAAAACTTCAGATTTAACACTTTTATAATTATTAATTGCATCATTATCTGTGGCCTCGAAAAATAGTTCATACGCCATCCCTTCTTTTATTTCCAAATCATTTGGAAATGCTGATATAAATTCATCAAAATTGGATTTCTTTATATCAATATTCACCTTGGAAACCAATTGAGGATTATCTACCGGATAATAAATCAATTGTAAATCTCGTAAACCATAATCATCACTAACCTGTCCATAAAAATAAAGAGTTTGTAAATCCAAACTATCCATTTTTTTTGTGACATTTAACTCGGGAAAAGCATCTTTTACCACGTTAATACTAAATCCTAAACTTTCGTAATTTTTCAAGTGTTCATTACTGGTACTAATTGTATAATTTAGTGACCTTCTAACCTCCCTATTGGTATAAAAAACACTATTATCTCGCTTAAATAGCACAGTATCGTTTGCAATAAGCGTTACTTCTTCAGTAGATTTTGTATTTAACCGCCATTCAATTTTTGTGCCTTCAGGAACAATAGCGTTACCAGTACTTTTTAATATTTCATTCTGTTTTTTAGTATATGATGGATAATTTAAATGCATTTGAAAATCCAACAAACTCGGAACTTTAACAACATTTAATCGATATGGCTTTGATGTTACATTATTTGACGTGAGTTGAAATTCTATGGATTCCTTAGGACTTAAAAAAACATATTCAAACGCACCAGAACCCTTCTGCTGTAAATAATAGGATTCATCATTAAAAACTATTTCAACATTCTCAGGAATCACATCACCTGTGGTTCTCACTTCAAGCTTAAAATTATCGTCTTCTACTGCATTTAAATGTTCATTAACAACAAAAAACTTAAATGGTGCTGGTCGTTCATAGGCCGTTTTATAATCCATGACTCTTTGGTAACTTTCACCAAAAACATCCGCTTTTCCACTAATAAAAATTAACAATAAGAGAACAACAGGAATAGCAGCATACTTCACATATTTAATATTGGTATTTAAATTAATTGCGAGTTTAAAAGGAACTGGTGACAGCTCAACCGATTTTTGCTCAATACTTGCTAATAATAACTCATTCTTGTTATCGCTACGATGAAGTTGTAAAACATTTAAAAGTTTATCATTCACCTCAGGAAAGTGCTTTCCGATAATTCTGGAAGCTTGCTCATAATTTATACCTTTTTGAATTTTAAATAATTTAGCGAGTGGCCAAACTAGAAATTTTAACAATAATCCAACTTCAACACATATAAAAAGCCAAAATAAAAGTGTGCGAATATGTGTAGGTAACCATAACGCATATTCAATGAATAATGTTAATAGAAAATATAAAAAACCTATTGAGAAAAATAATATAGCCCCTTTTAATAATTCATTATAATAATAACGTTTTATAAAGGCTTCAAGCTTTCGTAATATATTGTTAAAATTGGTCACAGATATTGGCTTTATAACCTATAAATCTACAATTTTATTTTTTAGAGTGTTTATAATAATGTGTTAATTGTATCTTTGCAGCAAATTTTTCAAACATGACTAAAAATGTTCGTGTGCGTTTTGCACCCAGCCCAACAGGACCTTTACATATAGGAGGTGTTCGTACTGCATTATTTAATTATTTATTTGCTAAAAAACACAACGGCACTTTTGTTTTAAGAATAGAAGACACCGACCAGAATCGTTATGTGGATGGTGCCGAAAAATACATTATAGATGCTTTAAACTGGTGTGGCATTCCTTATGATGAAGGAATTAACAAAAACGAAAAATTTGGCCCATACAGACAAAGTGAACGCAAACATTTGTATAAATCTTATGCCGAGCAACTTATAGCTAATGGCAAAGCATATTATGCATTCGATACAGCCGAAGCCTTAGACGCACATAGAAAGGATCATGAGGAAAAAGGAAAAACTTTCATTTATAATTGGCATAATCGTTTAAAATTAAACAATTCACTATCGCTAAGCGCTGAAGAGGTAAATGCAAAATTAGATGCTGGAGAGGATTATGTTATTCGTTTTAAAAGCCCTCAAGATGAAACGCTTCATTTAAAAGATATTATCCGTGGTGATATTAAAATAGACACTAATATTTTAGATGATAAAGTACTTTTTAAAAGTGATGGAATGCCAACATACCATTTGGCAAATATTGTAGACGATCATTTAATGGAAATCACCCACGTTATTCGTGGTGAAGAATGGTTGCCAAGTTTAGCATTACATTACCAATTGTACGAAGCCTTTGGATGGCAAGCTCCAGAATTTGCTCATTTACCATTAATTCTTAAACCAACAGGAAAAGGAAAGTTAAGCAAACGTGATGGTGATAAATTAGGATTCCCTGTATTCCCTCTAAAATGGACAGATCCAAAAACAAACGATGTATCACGTGGATACAAAGAAGATGGCTACTTTGCCGAATCTGTAGTAAACTTTTTAGCCTTTTTAGGATGGAATCCAGGTACGGAACAAGAGATTTTTAGTTTAGAAGAATTAGTACAATCGTTCGATTTAGCACGTGTCAATAAAGCAGGAGCTCGTTTCGATCCCGATAAAATTAAATGGTTTAACCACCATTATATGCAAGAACAGCATAACGACGAATTAGCAGAATCATTTAAATCCCAACAACCTGAAATAGCTCATATTGATATTAATTATATTTCGTTGGTTATCGGTCTCGTTAAAGAACGTGCGACATTTGTTAGCGACTTCTGGGAATTAAGTCATTACTTCTTTATTGCTCCAACAGAATATGATTCTAAAGCCTCTAAAAAAGCATTTAAAGAAGGTACTAAGGAAATTCTATCTCAGGTTATTACAATACTTGAAGCCAATGAAGATTTTACTGTTGACACTCTTCAAAATGAGATTAAAGGTTGGATAACTTCTAACAGTATTGGTTTTGGTCAGGTAATGATGCCTTTACGTTTAGCCTTAGTTGGGGCGTTACAAGGTCCTGATGTTTTTGATATAATTTACATGATTGGTAAAAATGAAACCATAAAAAGAATTCAATCTGTAATTTCACAATTATAATTTGATACTCTATAACATTAAAAAAGCCATCTTTAAACGAAGATGGCTTTTTTATAAACTAAATTTTGATTGACTAAAAGGATACATTTAATCCTAACACCAACATATTTTGATGTCCTTTAAACGTAGATTTTCCGCCGTCGGTATTTAAATTTTTCGAATTCAATTTCTTTAACATATTGGTGGCCCCGTACAAATACTGGGCTCGTAGTTTTACATACTTATACCCTGCAGTAATACCTGCAACTCCATTAATATTAAAACGTGTTATGCTTGTAATATCTGCTGCCTGTAACAGGTTATAATTATTAACGTAATAGTCTTCATAGGCTTTATCCTTTAGTTCCAAATCGCTATTATACTGTAACATCGGCCCAAAATCTAAAGTTACATGAGGCGTACCTAATTTAATATGCCCTAATAATGCTATTTGAGCAGCAAACATTTTATATTCTACAAATTCCTGTTCATTACTGATAATTTCAGGACGGCTAGAAACACCTATATTACTCTCTGAAAGTTGCATTCCAAAACTAACATTATACCAGCGGTGTGGAATATCGACAGTAGCCCACATTCCCCCTAAAAAACCCCATTCTTTACTGGTAGTAAAATTGTCGGTAGCAATATCAAATTGAGTCATGGCTCCAAATATAGAAAAGCCATTAGTGATTTGATAATTTCGATGTTGAGAAAAAGATTTTGTAACAAAACATAGCACAATGGCTACTAATAAAAAGAAAGGTTTAAAATTCATTGGTTAGTAGTTTATCAACCAAATATAACATATAATTTTTGTATCTTAATTTATTATAACTTAATTAAATATTCTCATGAACTTCTTCTACATTCCCGTCGTTATACTCGTTGCTTTTATTTTTATTTCCTTTGTATTTACCGTAAAACAACAAACCGCTGCTATTATTGAGCGCTTTGGAAAATTTCAGAGCATTCGCCATTCTGGGTTTCAGTTAAAAATTCCGCTTATTGATAGAATTGCGGGCAGACTTAGTTTAAAAATTCAGCAATTAGATGTTATTGTAGAAACGAAAACTTTAGATGATGTTTTTGTTCGCTTAAAAGTTTCGGTGCAGTATAAAGTAATAAAAGATAAAGTTTATGATGCCTTTTATAAACTTGATTATCCTCACGACCAAATAACCAGTTATGTTTTTGACGTGGTACGTGCCGAGGTACCCAAGATGAAACTCGATGACGTTTTCGTTAAAAAAGATGATATTGCCTTAGCTGTAAAAGCAGAATTAAATGACGCCATGTTAGATTATGGTTTCGATATTATAAAAACTTTAGTTACCGATATTGACCCCGATGCACAGGTTAAAGCAGCCATGAATCGCATTAATGCTGCAGAACGTGAAAAAACAGCTGCACAATATGAAGGTGATGCGCAACGAATTTTAATTGTTGAAAAAGCCAAAGCGGAAGCCGAAAGTAAGCGTTTACAAGGTCAAGGTATTGCCGACCAACGTCGTGAAATAGCAAGGGGTTTAGAAGAATCGGTTGAAGTTTTAAACCGTGTTGGTATAAATAGTCAGGAGGCCTCCGCCCTTATTGTCGTGACACAACATTACGATACTTTACAATCGTTAGGAGAAGAAACTAATAGTAATTTAATTTTACTACCAAATGCGCCACAGGCCGGAAGCAACATGCTTAACGACATGGTTGCCAGTTTTACCGCAAGCAACCAAATTGGAGAAGCCATGAAACAACAGAAAAATAAAAAAACTAACGATTAATAAAACAAAAAAGCCCTTCAATTGAAGGGCTTTTTATCTAGTTTTCAATTATGAAGTAACTACTAATTACTTGCTGTATAAATACGAGCTTCTTTGTCCTTTTTACCAGGTTTGTAATTTTTATATGCAGGTCCCATTAACTCAGATCTTTCATGACCTGTAGCTACCTTTGTATATTCTGCATCGGATTCCTTTTTCCAAACTTTTCTGTTTTTATAAGCAGGTCCTGTTAAATTAGACTTTGTTTCGCTTGTAAAAGCAGGTTTGGCTTCAGTTTTATGTTTCCAAGGTTTATAATTTTTATATGCTGGACCTTTTAAATCGCTTCTATCTTGAGAAAATGCACTAAAAGATACAAACACAAAAGCAAGGATAAATAATAGATTTTTCATGATATATGTATTTTGTTTTTACAAAGTTACATGCAAAACCTATGTTTTTGAGATATGCGAAATCACGGAATTTTAATCCGTATAAATACGGATAAATGACCTTAAATTAAATTTAATTGCGTGGCTTTTTTAATTAATTCGGCGGTATTTTTTACTTCCAGTTTCTTTAAAATGTTAGCCCGATGTGTTTCAATCGTTCGGCTACTTACAAATAATTGCGATGCTATTACTTTTGTTGTCAACCCTTCGGCTATTAACCCCAACACTTCTTTTTCTTTTTTTGATAAAATATTTTCACTTACCTTTTGATCAGACATAAAATTGATCATTTTTTCAGCAATTGTCGGACTAAAATATTTTTTACCCTTATTTACAATTCTAATAACCTTAATAAGCTCGTCCTGGTCTGTATTCTTCAATAAATAGCCATATGCGCCACTTTTTGCACATTTTGCTATATAGTTACCATCATCATGCATAGAAATGATTACAGGCTTTATTTTAGAGTTTAAGCTTTTTAGTTGCTTTAATACTTCAAATCCATCCATATTTGGCATGGTAATATCTAATAATACAATATCAATTTCTGGATGTTCCTTAATAACCTCAAAAAAGGCATTTCCGTCGGCAACACTTTTAATGATATTAACATCGTCATATTTCTTTAACAACTCGGTTAAACCATTTCTAAATAGTTCGTGATCGTCTGCTATAATAAGATTAATTGGAATCATAATTTACGGGAAGTTCTATTTCAAATGTTGTTTCTCCTTTCTGGGAATTTATATCTATTTTACCGTTACATATTTCAACGCGTTCCTTAATATTAATTATACCTGAACCTAATTTTACGGTTTCCATATTGAAACCAATACCATCATCGAAATAAAAAAAGGAAATAAAATTTTCAAACTCCGACAAGGATAATCTTATATGTTTGGCTTGTGCATGTTTTAGACTATTATTTATCAATTCCTGTCCTATTCGAAATAAATTAATAGCTTGATTTTTTGTTATTCTACTTTCTTCTGCATTCGTTAAATCTTCAAATACGATATCAATATCAGAAGATTGTTTAACATTTTCTACGAAATTACGCAAAGCGGCACCAACACCAAAATCATCAATAGTTGATGGCATTAAATCGTTAGACATTAATCGGATTTCCGAAATCGTTGCATCCAACAATTTAATCATTTCCTTTCGCTTTTTTTTATTCTCAATTCTATTTTCAACATAAAATTTTAAAGAGGTTAATAACGGACCTATACCATCGTGCAACTCTCGTGATAGTCTACGCCTTTCGTTTTCCAATCCATCAACCATTAATCGTTTTGTATTGATGCGATTTCTATTTTCGTTATTCCTAAATTCAATAAGCTTATCACGCATTTTTAATAAACTTATCCCCAATACATCGTTATCTCCTTTTGGGGTATACTCCGCATTTAAATTCATTTCCCCAATTTCTTTAGAAAAGGTAACAGCTCCCTGTAATGCCTTTTTTAAATTATCTAATGCATTAAACATTTCCCTGATTTCAATAGAATTTTTATTGAAACCTTTGCTTTTATGATAATTTCCAGAAGCCATAATTTTTAGACTTCTTTGCATATTTATAATTGGTGCCGTGATATAACGTGTAATAAAAAGTGATAAAATAACAGCTATAACCATGGTAACGATAATTAAACCAATAAGCCGAGTTTTTAATTTTTGTAAAGGAGCTATTACCTCGCTCCTATCAATTTCAGAAAGTATAGCTAAGTTTAAATGTGATATAGAAATTGGCCCGTATACACTATAAACTTCGACGCCTCGGTAATCTTTAATTACAGCTCTGCCTTCATTTCCAGATAAACCTTCTTTAACGCCTTTTGTGTCTACTGTAATTTGAGTAGGCATTTTATCTGGCCAAAATCTGGAAGGCGAACGCATGGTGTAATTTGCACCTACCAAATAAGATTCTCCGGTATTTCCCATGCCTGTCCGCTCTAGTAAAATGGACTTTAATTTATTATAATCAATTTGTTTTATAAACCTTTTTTCATTTTCACTTTTTATTAATCCAATGACAGGTTCACCAGATTGATCGTATTCGGATAAATCGTAAATACCAGATTTGAAATTCTGTGGAATTTTTTGTGTTGACATTAACACAGAATCTTCTGGAACCCCGTCTTTTTTAAACGTATTCCATTCATTTTGAATTAATTTTTCAATCTGAACTTTTTTTAACGTTTTTATAGAATTTAACTGAAGTAAAATGCGGTCCTCTATAACCTTTGAAAACTCATTATAAAAGGTGATGGATAATATTAAAACCACTATAAAAATTAAGCTATTAACGATAACAACTATAAGGGTTTTAATGCGCATAATTAAAATGAAATGAGATAAAAATTGATTAACATTATACAAATACCACTGTATACACGATGAAGTACTAATCTAAGCATTATTTTTGAACGTTGTTTTACTAAACATATCTTTGATGTGATAATTTCTATTTATCGAATGTAATTTTCAGCTTTGCTTCCGTTTTATAAACAATCAAAAACACCCACAAAAGGTTAGTAAACATAACTATTCCAAGAGATAGAAGGTGATTTCGTTCATCGATAAAAAACCCTACTATCGATGTGAAAAATAAAATTAATGAATATTTTATCATATTCTCTGCTCCACATTTCTGTGCAAAATCCCATTTTTCCTGACTTTCCATTGCTCGTTTTGTTCGATATCCATACCACCAATTAATGTCTTTTGGAGGATATTTTTTTAAAATTGCTCCGGCAATTAATCCAACAGAACCCGTCAGGATACTTGTAAATATTATGATAAAATTGAACGTCATAATTATGGATGATGATTATAAGATATCAATAGTCACATTTCCTCTTTTTCGCCCTTGGTCAACATACGCATGTGCTTTTACTATATCATTAAGCTTAAAGGTTTTATCTATAAAAGGTTTTAACTGCCCGTTCTCGGCCATTTTTTTTATAAGTTTAAGGTGTTCATCTTTCTCTTTGGTTAGCATTTTTACAGAAATAAATACTCCGTTTGTTTTCAACACCTTCTTTGCTTTTGATTTTGTAGTTTTTCCAACAGCATCAAAAACTATATCGAATTTTTCAACGCCTTTAGAATAGTCCTCCTTTTTATAATCTAATAAACCTGAAGCTCCTAATGATCTTACCATATCAAAATTGGAAGCACTGCAAACACCTTTTACCGAGGCACCTTTCTGATTTGCGATTTGAACAGCATAGCTTCCAACACTTCCCGATGCACCATAAACTAAAACGTTTTGTTCTTTTTTTAAATTAGCTTTCTCCAAAAGGTATATAGCCGCCATTGCTCCAACAGGTAATGCCGCAGCTTCATGAAAACTCAAGTTTTTAGGCATTAAATCAACTACACCGTGTTTCCATTTTTGTGGTAAACATATATATTCAGCATACGAACCTGTTTTTAACATTGTAGTGGTTCCAAATACACAATCTCCAACATTAAATCTAGTTATACTATTTCCAGTTTCTTCAACAATTCCTGCCAATTCATGTCCTAAAATTTTTTTCTTAGGTTTGAAAAGTCCGAAAATTAATCTTGCAGGAAGCCAAAATATCCAAGGGAAATCAAAACTTCTTAGTCTAACATCTCCTGTAGTTACGGTAGCTGCATGTATTTTTACCAGAATTTCTTCATCTTTAGGTTTGGGCTTTTCGATATCCTTTAGTTTAAGGACTTCTGGTGGCCCATATTTTTCATGAACTACTGCTTTCATAGTTAATTTTTAGAAATTGTTGAACTATTTAAATGTTACCAATATCAGAATTAATAAAAAATTTCTGTTGTTCATGTGGTTAAAATTATTATTTCTTTTGCGTTTGGTCACAATGAATGGCAACGGTTGGTGCATGTTTAGTTACGAGTCTCGCACAACTAATTTAACAAAAGGAAACTGACCCTTAGAGAAATCCAAAGGATTTTCCGAGTAACAAAGAACCAAGCAATTAATTATACACGTTATGGACAATCGTATTTATTTTTTTAATAAACTATTTCGGTTATTATTAATCGTTTTATGAAATAGTCGTTTAAATCAACTTTTGATTCCAGCATTCGCTCAGCAAAAATATCAGGATTAATTTTTCCAGCAGCGTCACGTATTTTAATATATTCCGTTAGAAAATCCGATTTATTTGATATTGCGTTTAATGCCCTCGAATAGCTTCCATCATAATTTATATCACTCCAATTTTTTCGAGATTCGACTAGTATTGAATCTTCATCGATAGGTTCTTTGTATCGAAAATCTGATACTGATGTTTCATATCTAAATGTTCCGTCTGACTTTAAATGTTTTCGTCGGATATTTAACGTCGCATCACTGTTTTTGTAGAAAGTCAGTTTTTTAGGGTCACTTTCAATCCAAATAGAATCTGGAACGCTGTAAATTTCTAATCTTAATGTGCTTCTTTTTAAATATTCCCTGCTGTTTTCAGAAATGTTTTGACGATACTCCGTCTTTCCTTTAGATAATTCCGCTAAGAATTGATTGTAAGCCTTTTTTATGCCTATATTAGGGTATTGTCTTTTTAAAAAGTCAGATTCAAAGTCATTCACAAGACAAGTTAGTGTTGCGCTGTTTTCTTTTCCTAAAATCTTTTCAAATTCCGTTATTTCTTTTTGGTTTGAACAACTAAGAGTTAGATGTAAAATTATAATTAGATTGATGTATCTCATTCTTCTGATTCATGTTTCCCTCTAAGATATAAGAGTATTACTTAAAGTACAAATTCAAACTGTAATAAATTATTTATAAAATCGTAAGCTATTTTTTTTTATAAGACATTGATCTCTAAATTTTTCTATATTAGAATAACGTGACGTATTACTATTTATGAAGAAGCGATAATACCTTTTTCCAGTTTATAATTATGAAGAATAGATTTTAAAGTATCTAAATAATTCTGCATGGATTCGATGTCTAAATCCAACTTAGGACTCATAGTATTGGTTAAAGTAACCGGATTTTCATCTAAATGCTGATAAAGTTCGGGATAATCAGTTTCTATATAACGTATAAGATGCGATATTTTGGATAGTGTTTTGGTTAAAGGTTTCATATTATTATAAAATTAATTAAAGACTTCCTTAATATATTAATTTTTAAGCGTTTATAAAAGGATTTTAACACTACTTAAAAGGATGTCTTGCTTCCCATTGCTGATTAGGATTCATTAATTTAAAAACCTGTTTTAAAACAGCGTTTAATAAACCATTGGTGTGTTTTAAGTACATAACCATTGGTTTAGCCTCTGCGCCTACCGAACTTTTAATCTCCATTGCAGTTCGCGCATAAACTATATTTAAAAACCTATTATTTATACCAAACTCAGCCATATCGTAAAGCATATTTAAATACAACTGATTTTCATATTGGTGCTCGGCGTCGTACCCTAAAAAATAAGTTTCTAAATCCTTATCGTTTAAAATTAGGGTATAAAACCCAATAAGCTGATCATTTAAATAATAACCAAAAACCTTAAATCTATTATTTAGCTGAAGTTTTAATTGATAAAAATGATTTTTTGGCAGTATAAACGTATTGAATTTAGCATTATTAGACACATTTAAATACAAGGAATACAGCTTATCCTGAAGGTGATTAATATCGTGTAAGTCAAGCTCTTTTGTTAATACCCCATTACGCTTCTTTCTAGCCCGTTTGTATCGAGCTCTATATTTCTTATTTAACGACGACAAATAATCATTAAACGATTCCCAACTTTTAGACACTCCCATAATCATATTAGGTTGCACCTTTACTTTATGTAAGTTATGCAGGTTAAAAAATTGATGCTCATTATTTATAGCATCATCTAGAAAATAATCCTTAAATACCAAAGCACGTATTTTTTTATTTTCATTGGTAAATATGCTTTTTTCCAGATCTTCTAAGGCTTCAAAAACGGTATTTAAAAATACATCACTTCTTATCAAGGCTCCATCAAAATAGATACCGTGCTGACCAGTATGCATTAAATTTCCAACCACTAAAAGGTTACCTTTTAAAATTTTTGAAACCTGATTTTTAAAAAAATCCTTAGCACAGGAAACTTGAGTGGTTCTAAACATATCTTTTAAGTACAGCTTCACACGCTGTACAATAGCAACACCTGCTAATTCATTGTCTTTAAAAACACCTATATAATAAAACTTAATATTATCGGGCGAGGCATGCTCTAATGCTTTTAAATATTGAGATTGAAGAAAAATATCGTGCGAAACAAACGAATTCCATGAATCGGGTAAATGCGTAACATCGCTATATATTTTATACATATGCTCCAAAGAAAATAAAAAAGACTGAAGTTGTTTCCTTCAGTCTCTATATAATTTTAAAAATTACAAAAATTATTGCCAAGCACAAATTATACCACCCATAATAGCTAATGTTACAATCCAGTAACCCGCATTGACAACTATATATTTTCCACTTTTACGTTCAAAAAGGGCATTAGTACCCAGAATTGGGAGCGCAACAAAAATACCTGCTATGACTCCGTGTAAAGCTCCATGACCAAAAGTTCTGTGAGCCGTACCGTAGTCTTCCATAAATGCATGAAATGAGGGTAAAGCATTATCTATATCGCCACCAACCATGCTTATTGCTCCTGTTTGGTGAATGGTAAAAACCTGAAGTGCGAAGGCTAATAAAAAAGCAAAAAATAGTGCTAAACCAAAAATAACGCCCATGTTTGCGCCTTTCATTTTTTCGTCAGTCATGTCGGCAGCCTTCATCCAAGTAGTACCAAAAACTTTAGGATTATACCAAATTGATCCTACGACCAAGGCCGAAATTGCAGCAACAAGAATTGCTAATACATTAAATTCCATGATTAATTAGTTATAGTTAGATACTCTAAATATAGCTAAAATAATCTTGAGTTTGTTAAGTCCGTTTTTAAAATAAAATCTTAAGCGGTTCAAAATTTAAAAGACGAAAGTCATTTGGAAAACAACAATACATTCAAGGTTATCTAAACTTAAATTATTTATTTTACATTGTACTCCAAATGACTTATAATTTTGCAAAAGCGAAAGCAGCGGTAACTTTTGTAAAATTGGTATCGAGAACCTAATTTTACAAAACTATAGCGTATAGCGCGATGGCTTGCCATTTGCCTTTGAAACACTAATTAATACTCTGAGCCTCGGTTACTAAAATAGGGTTTTTGTCTTCTAAAGCTTTATCTATAAATTCCTGAACTTCGCTATTTTTTTCTAAACCATTATCCAATAAAACACCTAAAGTAAGCGTCACGGCGATTCGTGTTCCAACTTTTTTAATAGCCGTATTGAATAACGGTTGAAGTTCTTCGTAACGTACCTCTTTAGCTAATTCTAAAATCTCAGTTTTTACTTTTCGCTGTTTAGCTTCGGGTAAATTGGTGTATTTTTTACCCAATTGCTGAATAACATCAATAGCTTTTTTCTTTGGTGGCTGATTTTTTGGCTTAGTATTTTGATTATTATTTTGCGAATTAGCTGGTTTTTGTTTTGCCCAAGTGTCGCGTAAACCAACCGTTTTATTAAATACTAATTTATCCGACGTTGAATCATTATCTACATTAAAATACCCCAGACGTTGGAACTGGAATCGGTCGCCGATTTTAGCATCAACTAAACTTGGTTCGACGTAAGCTTCAATAAGTTTTAAGGACTTCGGATTTAAAAATTCCATAAAATCTTTATCCTGATGACTGTCGGGAGCTTCATCCATAAACAAACGATCATATTCTCTAACTTCGGCTTTAACCGCATGTTTTATAGATACCCAATGCAACGTTCCTTTTACTTTTTTAGCCGTGTCTTCGGAATAGGTACAATGAATTTCAGTGATCTCACCGTTATCATCTTTAACTATACTATTCGCTTGAATGATATACGCATTTTTAAGACGCACTTCACCACCTAATTTCAAACGGAAAAACTTACTTCCTGCTTCTTCTTTAAAATCGTCTTTTTCAATATAAATTTCTCTAGAAAAAGGCACTTTTCTAAATCCGGCGCTTTCGTCTTCCTGATTGTTTTCGGCATCTAACCACTCTTCTTTGCCTTCCGGATAATTAGTAATAACCACTTTAACCGGGTTTAAAACCGCCATAACACGCGGTGCGGTTTTGTTTAAATCTTCGCGAATACAGAATTCTAAAAGTGATACATCGATAACATTATCTCGTTTAGCTACCCCTACGGTTTCAACAAATTTTCTTAATGCCGCAGGTGTATAACCACGACGGCGTAACCCTGAAATAGTAGGCATACGCGGGTCGTCCCAACCAGCAACCACTTTATCATTAACCAATTGTAGTAATTTGCGCTTACTCATAATGGTATAACTTAAGTTTAAACGGGCAAACTCACGTTGTTTAGGTAATAACGGATATTCGTTTTTACTATAATTATAAACCTGCTCTTTAAACCAGTTGTATAATTCACGGTGAGGCTTAAATTCTAGAGAACATAACGAATGTGATACCTGTTCTAAATAATCACTTTCGCCATGGGTCCAGTCGTACATTGGGTAAATACACCAATCGTTTCCTGTACGGTGATGGTGCTTTTTCATAATACGATACATTATAGGATCGCGCATAAGCATATTGGGATGCTGCATATCTATTTTAGCACGCAAAATATGTTCACCTTCATTAAACTCACCAGCTTTCATTCGTTCGAACAAATCTAAATTTTCCTCAATGGTACGATTTCTGTAAGGCCCATCTACACCAGGTTGTGTTGGAGTTCCTTTTTGTTCGGCCATGGCTTCGCTAGTTTGCGAATCCACATACGCTTTTCCGTCTTTAATTAATTGAACCGCCCAGTCGTATAACTGCTGAAAATAATCTGAAGAATACAGTTCTTTATCCCATTTATAACCCAACCAGGCCACATCTTCTTTAATTGCATCGACATATTCCTGCTCCTCCTTTGCTGGATTAGTATCATCGAAACGTAAGTTTACTGGCGCGCTATATTTTTCTCCTAAACCAAAGCTAATACCTATAGCTTTAGTATGACCAATATGTAAATAACCGTTTGGTTCTGGTGGAAATCGAAATCTAAGGTTGTTTTTTGGCATGCCATTAGCCAAATCCTCTTCTATAATTTGCTCTAAAAAATTGAGCGATTTTCTTTCTTCAGACATACGTGAATTTTATTTCAACTAAATAAGGCTCAAAATTACATAAAAACAAGTTATTATAATGGAATATTGACTATAAGCGTAACAAAATTTAACTAAACGTTACTAATAATTTAAATCTTCTAAACCCCGTTATAAACAATGAAAAATACTAACTACATTTGCCCTAAATGTGCGAATAAAACTTTTGAAACTGGAGAAATACGTGCAACTGGTGGTACCTTGTCGAAAATTTTTGATGTTCAAAACAAGAAATTCACTTCGGTAACCTGTTCCAATTGTACCTATACCGAGTTTTATAAAGCAAAAACCAGCGCATTAAGTAATATTTTTGATTTATTTACATAATCCATGGGCATAATTAAAGTAGAAAATATTCGTGTATTTGCTTATCACGGATGTTTAAAAGAAGAAACTAAAATAGGTAGTGATTATCGTGTTGACTTAGAAGTAAAAGCCGACTTGCAACCTTCGGCAAAATCAGATCACTTAAAAGACACGGTAGATTACGTTTTATTAAATCGCATTATAAAAGAAGAAATGGCTAAACCATCTCACCTTTTAGAAACGGTAGCTCGCCGAATTTTAGACCGAATTTTTAAAGAAGATGCTTTAGTGAGAAAAGCGACCGTTTGGGTAAGTAAATTAAATCCTCCCATTGGTGGTGATGTAGAAAAAGTAACTATCAAGATGATAGACCGACGCAAAACTGTTCAGGATTAACATACTATCTACCCGCTACTTGTTAATTTTTTATTTTTAAATAAAGCCGGAGTTAATTTTAATCTCTATTATCGATTAAAAATTAATTTTAAGCTATTGTAAAGTCTTATTTTTTTTTACATTTGCATCCGCTTAACGGCAGTACATATATTTTTTGTAGATTTACTTCGTAATCGAAATTAATATCGTTGCAGTTAATTTAATGGCGTCGTGGCCGAGGGGCTTAGGCACAGGTCTGCAAAACCTGCTACAGCGGTTCGAATCCGCTCGACGCCTCAACAAAAAAACCTTCAAGAAATCTTGAAGGTTTTTTTAATTTATAGGATTAATCTTCTCTAATCTTTCCTTAATCAATTCCTTTTCTTTCGGAAAGAATCCCTGTGTAAGTAATAATACACCGAATCCTAAAATTACTAAGGCAATTATTTTTTTGGTTTTAAATATTAAGCGTGGTGTTAAATGATGTCGCAGTTTTTTTGCAACGGCAATTTTTACTAAATCTATTAAAAAATAAACTATTAAAATAGTCGCCAAAAAAATAATTACCCCATCTTTTGATGTGGTTAGCGTATTTCCTAATACAATAAACGCCACCCAGCCTAACAGTACCCCAATATTGATAAAATTAAGAAGGAAACCTTTTAAAAATAATTTTCCATAACCCTTTTTTATCTGTACTTTATGATATTCACGCACGATTTCACGAAACGATTTTGAAGTTTTCATAAATGAAATAATACCGTATACAACCAATAGTACGCCACCGAAAATTAAAAAGTTTGGATCGTCTTTTATTTTATCCAGTAGTTTATTAGTACTAAAAAATGCTACAAAAATAAAAACGACATCGGCTAACATAACGCCTAAATCAAAAATTAAGGCACTTTTAAATCCTTTAGTAATGCTCGTTTCAAGAAGTACAAAAAAAACAGGACCTATAGTAAATGCTAACACAATTCCAAAAGGAATAGCGGCTAAAATATCATCAAACATAATTATGCGAGAGTTTCAACACAAAGTAAAGAAATATATTTTATAAATTAAATGTTAGACCGCTACACAGGTAGATTTTAGCAAAAAAAAACCGATAATTATGTTACCGGTTTATCATCTATATTGAAAATAAGATTGTTAATTCATTCGATGCACTTTCCCTCCTATAACAGTCGTTTCGTTAATAGTTGTTGGTTTTCCATAAATATAAACATTTCCACCAGCACGTACGGTTGCATCGACCTGCTCAGAAGCTCTTACATAAGCTTCGCCTGCCGCATTTATGGTTACATCGGTATATTTAGTTTCTAAATGAGTACCTTTAAAAACGCCACCAGTTCTTAAAGCAACAGTTTGCTCTTTAGCGGTTCCTTTTGTTTCAACAATACCTCCAGTTACTGCTTTTGTGTTTACAACTGAAACATTAATTGGAACTTTAATAATACCACCTTCCTGAGCACGTAAATTAACTTCAAACTGTTTTATTTCATCATCGCTTTCAACTTTAGATCCTTCATTTACATCAATAGTATCAAAAGAAGTATAATACAAAGTTACATTTGTAGCATCGCCATCAAAAAGTTTTTCGAATTCCATTTTAATCTTTAAAACACCGTTTTTATTATTAAAAACCACGTTGTTTTTATTTTTACCAGAAATTACGGCCTTATTTTCATTAGCCTTTACCAGTTTCACCTGAATTAAATCGTATACTTTTAATTCGTTGAATTCTCCAATTTCCGTTTCAACGGGTGCTTGAGCGTAAATGATTGTTGTTATACAAAAAACGAATAGTTTTATTAAGGTTTTCATTTGTAATTAAAATTTTAATTTAGGAGTGATTTTATCAATAATTGTACCGTAGTAAATATGGTTTTGGATTTTTATTAAAAACAATAAATTTAAGAGTTCTTGATACAATTTTTCGTTCTTCGAAATTACTTGAACTGACGCTTCAGTTTTACAAAGTCTTTTTAAGTTATTTACCCTGCCAAAGGATAGTAGCAGCAGCTTTTTTAAAATTAGGTTCTCAATACAAATTTTTCTCATTTTCAATCGAAAAATTCACTCGAACTGACGAATTTTACAAAACTACAGCGGATAGCGCTGTGGCTTGCCATTCGCCTTAATGTTTATTTGAAATAAAAATTATTCATTTTCATATTTACCAATAAGGTTAAAATCGAGATGTTTTTTAACCAAATCGGTATTTTTAACTTTTACCACAACCTCGTCACCTAACTGATACATATTTTTTGTCGATCGACCTATCATGGCATACAAATCCTGATCGAAAGCATAATGGTCGTCGTTCATATCACGAACACTTACCATACCTTCACATTTATTTTCGATAATTTCGACATAAATTCCCCAGTCGGTAACACCAGATATTACACCAACAAAATTTTGATCTTTGTGATCTTCCATAAACCGAATTTGCATGTATTTTATAGAATCGCGTTCGGCTTTAGTGGCTAAATTTTCCATATCGCTGGAATGTTTACACTTATCTTCGTAAGCCTCTTCATTAGCCGATTTTCCACCATCGAGGTAATGTTGTAATAAGCGATGCGCCATCACATCGGGGTAACGACGAATAGGTGATGTAAAATGGCTGTAATAATCAAAAGCCAGTCCGTAATGCCCAATATTATGCGTTGTATATTCGGCTTTACTCATACTTCTTATGGTAAGCGTATCAACTAAATTTTGCTCCTTTTTACCAACAACTTCACTTAATAAATTATTTAACGAAGCCGATGTGGTTTTTCTATCTTTAAAATTTAGTTTGTATCCAAACTTCGAAACGATGCCTTGTAAGTTTGCAAGTTTACTCACATCTGGCTCATCATGAACTCGATAAACAAATGTTTTTTTCGGCGATTGTTTTCCTATAAACTCAGCAACTTTTCGATTGGCTAACAACATAAATTCTTCAATAAGTTTATTAGCGTCTTTACTGGTTTTGAAAAATACACCAATTGGATTTGCCTCTTCGTCAAGATTAAATTTTACTTCCACTTTATCGAACGAAATGGCACCGTTGCGCATGCGTTTGTTGCGCATTTTTTTCGCCAGTTCGTCCATTTTTAAAATGGCTTCTGCTATTTTTTCATCGGTTTGATATGCTTTACCAGTTAACGACACCTCTTGCGGAATTTCATTTGTTTTTGATTCGATGATAGCCTGAGCTTCTTCGTAAGCAAAACGCGCATCGCTATAAGTTACAGTTCTACCAAACCACTGGTTTTTAATTTCGCATTTATCATTCATTTGAAAAACAGCCGAAAACGTATATTTTTCTTCATGTGGACGTAGCGAACAAGCGTTGTTAGAAAGTACTTCTGGTAACATAGGTACTACCCTATCAACTAAATAAACAGAGGTTGCCCGTTCGTAAGCTTCATCATCTAAAACTGTACCTTCCTTAACGTAATGCGATACATCGGCAATATGAATTCCTATTTCATACAAACCATCTTTAAGTAAGGTAAAGGATAAGGCATCATCGAAATCTTTAGCATCTTTTGGATCGATAGTAAAGGTTAAATCGTTACGCATATCGCGACGCCTGGCAATTTCTTCTTTGGTTATTGAAGTATCTAAATCATTAGCAAATTTTTCAACTTCATAAGGAAATTCAAAAGGCAAACCATATTCTGCTAAAATCGCATGAATTTCTGTATTATGTTCTCCTGGTTTTCCTAAAACTTCAATAACTTTTCCATAAGGTGAATCGGCTTTCTCTGGCCAATCTTCCAATCGAACTAAAACTTTATCGCCATCTTCAGCTTTATTAACCTTGTTAATCGGGATAAAAATATCTTTATACATTTTATTGCTGTCGGCAATAACGAATGCATACTTCTCATGAAGCTGAATAACGCCCACGTATTCGTTTTTCTCTCGTTTTATGATATTGACTATCTCTCCTTCAATTTTACCGCGTTTACGGCGCTTATACACGTAAAATTCAACTTCGTCTCCATTTAATGCTTTATTGATATTATTTGAAGCTATAAACACGTCCTCATCGAAGTCATCGCAAATAACGTATCCAGTCCCTTTGCCTGAGAGATCTAAAATACCTGTATGGTATTCGGTATTAATAACAGCTTTAAATTTACCGCGTTCTACTTCTTCTATTTCCTTTTTACCTTGTAGGTCGCGTAATTTTTTTATAATTTGATTTCGGCTACTGGCATCATTAACGCCTAACTTTGCAGCAATTTGTTTATAGTTGAAAGTTTGATTTCTTTCTTTTTTTAAAATACTAAGAATGGTATTTGATAGGTTGGAAATACCTTTTTTCGATTTCCTTTTTCTTTTTTTACTCATGTAATTTCATTGATTCATTGTCATTTCCTAAGATACAGGAAATTCAGTTAAAAAATAGCTTAAATAAAAGCGAAGTATTTGCTATTTCTTCTTCAAAGTTACAATTAAAAATTTAAACTATGTTTAGCTTATGTTAAATTACAAAAACAGCCTCGAATATTAAAAAGTCATAATCACAACTATAAAACTTTAAAACCAAAGTTAAATATCGAGTTATCCACAATAGATATAATAATCATTTATCTTCTTTTAAAAATTAAAAAAAAATGATGTGTTATTATTGTCTGTTAATATCTAGAATAACTTTTTTAGGATTGATTAGGAATATTTGTTCTTTACAAACTGTTAGAGGGATATTAACAGATAAAAGCATAGTTAAATAGCTAGTAATAAAACGCTTTTAAACTACTATTAACAGTTGTTGATAACCGTTAGTAACAGCTTTTTTTTAATATTTAATTTTAATAATCATGTTTATATCACCCATTTTTTAGTCTTATAATTATGCTAAAAAAAGTAGACTTATTTTTTGGTGAACTGTTATTGATTTTTGATTGGAAAAAAAATTGAGAAAACAATAAATTATTTTTGAGTAAGTATTAACAGGTATTAACAAGTTGTTAATATACTATTACACAATTCACGTAAATCATTTTTAGTTAGTACTTTTGTATTGTTATTTACTTTAATATATAAACAATGAATATTTCTATAGGAAACGATCATGCCGGAACCGATTATAAATTTGCTATTGTAAAGCATTTAGAATCAAAAGGTTTTACTGTAAAAAATTATGGTACCGATAGTGACAGTAGTGTAGATTATGCCGATTTTGTACATCCAGTTGCTACCGATGTTGAGAATAAAGATGCCGATTTTGGAATCTTAATTTGCGGTAGTGCTAATGGTGTGGCAATGACTGCTAATAAACACCAAAAAATACGTGCTGGATTATGTTGGAACAAGGAGATTGTACATTTAATTCGTAGTCATAATAATGCTAACATTTTATGTATTCCAGCAAGATTTACAGCTATCCAACAAGCTATTGAAATGGTGGATGTGTTTTTAAATACCGAATTTGAAGGTGGCAGACATCAAACACGTATTGATAAAATACCTTTATCTTGCTAAATGTCGCACGGGCACTCGCATAACCACGCGCATGCGCACGAAGATTTAAAAGGCCGTAATCTTTTAATATCTATAGTATTAAATATAGTTATTACGGCCTCACAAATTATTGGTGGTTTAGTGTCTGGAAGTCTGGCATTATTAAGTGATGCGCTTCATAATTTTAGTGATGTTTTATCTTTAATAGTTAGTTATATAGCTAATAAACTTTCTAAAAAAGAAGCTTCAATACACAGAACATTTGGTTATAAACGTGCAGAAATATTAGCAGCCTTCATTAATGCAGCAACTTTAATTATTGTAGCAATTCTTTTAATTATTGAAGCTGTAAAACGTTTTCAACATCCCGAAGAAATTAAAACAGGACTGGTTATTTGGTTGTCTTTAATAGCTATTATTGCTAACGGTGCCAGTGTGTTACTACTAAAAAAAGATGCCAATTCTAACATGAATATGCGTAGTGCATATTTACACTTATTAACAGATATGTTAGCAAGTGTTGCCGTACTTATTGGTGGTTTATTAATGAAGTTTTATCAGGTTTTTTGGGTAGATAGTGTACTTACCTTAGCTATTGCTATCTATTTAATTTATATGGGATACGATTTATTAAAAACATCAACTAAAGTGCTTATGTTATTTACGCCAGATCACATACCAGTAAAACAAATAGTTAAGGAAATTAATGCTATTGAAGGTATTAAAAATGTACATCATGTGCATGTTTGGCAGCTTAATGAGGATGAAGTTCATCTAGAAGCTCATATTGATTTTTATAAAGATATTACGTTATCTCAGTTCGATGAAGTTTTACACAATATTGAAGATTTAGTGTTAATAAGGTATAATATCAATCATGTGAATATTCAGCCAGAATTCAGAAAATCAGACGATAAGGAGGTTATTGTACAAGATTAATATTTTTATTATCTTGTTAATAACCTTGAGTAGTAATTATCGAAACCCTAATTTATGCTAAGTATACAAGTTAAAACTTTCGACGAACTCAATATTCACGAATTGTACAATATATTACAATTACGTTCTGAAGTATTTGTTGTAGAACAAAACTGTGTCTATCAGGATGTCGATGGTAAAGATCCAAGGGCCATACATATTTTAGGTTTTAAAAACAATAAAATTGTCGCTTATGCACGAGCTTTTAAACCTGGTGATTATTTTGAGTTTTCGAGTATTGGCCGTGTTGTAGTAGACTTAAATGAGCGTGATTTTAAATATGGTTATGATATAATGAAAGCGTCTATTAAAGCGATAAAAACACATTTTAATGAAACCACAATTCGACTTTCCGCTCAGGTTTATTTGAAAAATTTCTATAACAATTTAGGATTTGTTGAAGTTGGTGAGACGTATTTAGAAGATGATATTCCACATATTGCTATGGTTAAAGAATAGTGTTATAACTATTCTTTATCTAGAGATTTTTTTTGCTTTATCATCTACGTAAGTAATTACAATTTCTACACGACGGTCGTATTTTGGATCTCCTCCAAGCGGAAATTTACGTCGCATACCTAGATAGCGCATACGTTTTTTACTCACGCCTTTTTTAGCAAAATAATCGTATACAAATTTAGCTCTGGCCACCGATAAATTACGTTGTTTTGTTTTACGATCTATAGCATCTCGACTAAACTGGGTGCAACACACATGTCCCTCTATAGTAAAGTAAATATCCTCACGTTCCACTAAAGCATCCGCTATATCGTTCAGGGTTTTTTTAGATTCCGGATTAATAACGCTGTATCCTGTTTTAAATAGAATATTTTCAAACCTTATTTTATCTCCAACTTTAACGTCACCTTTTATAACTTCGGCAGTTTCTAATTTTTTTTCTTCAACAGAAGCTTCTTTTTTAGTTGCTTCCACTGGTTTTGGTAGGATAGGTGGTTTTGGATTTATTATAATTTGAACCTTTCGGTTTAATCCGCGGATTTTAGCAACATTAGTTTCGTTTACTATTTTAAGTAATATTTCGCCTTTACCATCTACATTGGTAATTACGTTTTCGCTAATTTCATGATTAGATAATATGGCTTTTATAGCTTCGGCACGTTGCTGCGAAAGTTTTTGATTATAACTATCGGCACCCACATCATCGCAAAAACCGAATATTGCTATAGATTCAATATCTATATCTGCTAATCCAGAAATAAAAAGCAATAGTCGGTTTTCTTCGGTAGTTATAACCTCATACTTATCGGTTTCAAAATAAACTTCGTGAGTAATGTTATTTTGAGCATAGGTTATACTAACAAAGAATAGTATGGTTAATGTGAATAGTTTATTCATAATTTGTAAAAATATACACGTTTATAAATATACTATTTTTAACGAAATTTAATGAGAATTTATTAGATTCTATCTTAAAAACCCGTTGTAAACTGAAGGATTACTAAGAATTTCGGTTGCTTTTTTAATTTCGTTATCATGGGTTTTATAATAGTCGTATAATCCTTCACGATATACGTAACGTTTAACAATTTCCTCGGTTAATAATTCAAGTAAATAGTCTTTATTATCATCTAAAATACTGGTTTTAGATTTGTTTAAATTATTTATAAGCGTTTTAAAATCTTTATCAATTGTTATGTTTAATTCTTCTTTTGTTGCAGCTTCATAAGCTTTATTTAAGGCTTTTTCAGTTTCCGTTTCGAAAGAAAAATTATTCGATTTTAAATAGGATTTAAAATCATTAAAATCGCTATCTGTAAGTTTAAAATTATCTATATTTTCTACTTTATGATTATAGTAATACTTTGTTGCAAAATCAAATATTAAATTGTTTTTAAGAATAGCGTTGGTTATTGCTGGGTTGTTAGAAGTTTCAACTCGGGCATCGGGAAATATACCGCCACCATCAAATACTTTTCTACCACTTTTGGTTTTGTATTCGTTATAATTTTCTTGTTTTACTCGTACTGCTTCTCCTTTTTCATTTCTATGCCAGTAATCTAAAGCCTGTATACAACGTCCCGATGGAGTGTAATATCTTGAAATTGTAATTTTAACCTGAGTACCGTAAATAAGTTGTTTTGGACGTTGCACTAAGCCTTTACCAAAACTTCTGGAGCCTACAATAACAGCGCGGTCTAGGTCTTGTAAGGAGCCAGAAACAATTTCGCTGGCAGAAGCACTGCTTCCATCAATTAAAACAACTAATGGAATTTCGGTATCAATAGGTTCGTCTTGTGTGTAATAGGTTTTATTATATTTTTTTACTTTCGATTTTGTGGTTACTACCAGCTGTCCTTTTGGAACAAATAAGTTAACAATTTTAATAGCTTCATTTAATAATCCACCTGGATTTCCACGTAAATCAAGTATAATACGTTGCGCTCCCTGAGCCTTTAAATCACGTAAAGCATAGTTGGTTTCTGAGGCAGCTTTTTCATTAAAACGCGATAATACAATATACCCTGTGTTATCGTTTATTTTAGAATAATAAGGAACCGCTTTAATTTCAACTTCAGCACGATCAATAGTGGTTGTAAACGTTTTTCCTTGACGTTTATAAGTTACTTCAACACTGCTACCAGTAACGCCCCTTAATAGCTCTCCTGCATTATCTTTATAATCTTGAATAAGTATATTACCAACCTTTAATATTTCGTCGCCAGCTTTTAAACCTGCTTTATCTGCTGGATAATCTTTATAAGGTTCTATAACAATTAACTTATCTTTTAATGTTTTTATTTTAGCTCCAATACCTGTGTAATCGCCGGTGTTATTAATTCGTGCAGCTTCAACGTCCTGCTCATTCATGAAATTAGTATACGGGTCTAAATCGGCGAGCATACTTTTTATTGCGGTATCCATTAAATCACCAGGGTTGGTTTCATCAACATAATTCATGTTGAGCTCTTTAAATAAAGTTGTGAAGATTTCGAGTTGTTTAGCAATCTCAAAAAAATCATTTTTAAAGGCTGTTGTGGTTAAAAATAAACCACATGCCAGTACCGGAATGATAACGCTTTTTTTTAGTAACCTTTTCATTTTTTACCGTTTTAAAGGATTAAGAAACTTGATTTTTAAACTTATTGAAAAGATGCTGCATTCTATTTTCAATTTGATTTAAAGTAGGTTTCTCTTTACCAATGTACAAAATCATAAACGCATATTGGGTTGAAATGTTGTTAAAATATGAAGCTTTGTTTAAGCGGTAGGCTTCTCTCATTAATCGTTTTATACGATTTCGAGCCACAGCCGTTTTAAATTGTCGTTTACTTACAGACACGCCAGTTTTAGCTACTATAGGTTCATTAAAAGCTGTTTGTATATATACCAATCGTAATGGGTAGGCCGAAACAGATTGTCCCTCGGTAAATAGCTGTTCAATAAGCTTTTTACTTTTTACTTTTTCTTTTTTATTGTAAGTAAATTTCAATTTAAATATTTTAATGGCTCAAAGGTACGGAATTAAAAAAATCACTTATATACTAAGTGATTTTTGTACTAATATTAATCGTTTTATATCATTATTTTTGCGTTCCTATACGGTCGTTGTAGCTTTTATATAAACGATCCCAATTACGTCCCTTACGTTTTAAAAAGGCAATATTTTTGGTGTTATATATTTCAAAAATAGCCGAAATTTGAGCTTCATTTTTAAAATCGATAGCCATTTCTCGAGCTTTCTTAAGGTTTTTAATGAGCTCGGTTTGCTCATATGATTTTAAATAAAATAAAATATCTTTATATTTTTTCATGGTTTCCTCTACTCTATTGCTTGTATACTGATCTAGAATAAAGTCTATTTGAGTTTGATTTAAATGTTTTCGTAACCCATTCATTAATTCTGAATGTACTTCATCTGGTAATGCCGAATCGACGATAATAGAGCGGTCTAATTCTGTTAATTCTTCTCCTGTAATCGGGTTGATACCCTCTGGAACATCATTAATAGAATGACTGTTATGCCAATTTCTTACCGCTGTTAAATGCGATGTTATAATGGATGTAACCGTTGTTTTGGTATCATCATTATTGATATTAATTTGATTTACCCAACCACTAGCTTTGTCCCATAAACTTTCTGTTTGTGAACTTGCTGAATATGAAGTTAAAACAATTAGAATCAGACCAATTTTTGAAAGTATGTTTTTGTTTAAATTTAGCATGTTTTAGGTTAATAGGTTTTAGATTGTATAAATGTAAATTAAATGTTACGCAATCTCAAACTTATAACCGATAATCGATATTTTTATATTTTAGGTTAATTTATTGAATAAACTATCTTTTGTAAATCATTTAGAAATATTAGTTTATCCTACTGGCCAATTGTTTTCCCAGTCTTTCCATACAGGTTCTAAACCTTGTTTTTGCAACATATTGATTATTGATTCAGTAGGACGTTCGTCGGATATCTCAAATTGTTCTAAAGATTGCGGTTCTACGGCATACCCACCTGGGTTGGTTTTCGATTCGGCACTTATTGAAGTTATGCCAAGATTTACAATATTATTTCTAAAAGTTTCACTTTCTCGCGTGCTCATAGATAACTCAACATCTTCGTCTAACAGTCTGAAGGCACAAATGGTTTGCACTAAATCCCGATCGGTCATTTCAACTTTGGGTTCTAAACCTCCACTATGTGGTCTTAGGCGCGGAAATGAAATTGAATACTTGGTTTTCCAGTAGGTTTTCTGAAGGTATTTTAAATGCAAGGCTGTAAAAAAACTGTCCGCACGCCAATCTTCTAAACCAAATAAAGCACCTAATCCAATTTTATGAATTCCGGCGCGTCCCAAACGGTCTGGTGTTTCCAAACGAAAATTGAAATTCGATTTTTTTCCTTTTGGGTGATGCTTTTTATATTCAGCTCTGTTATAGGTTTCCTGATATACTAAAACCGCATATAGATTGGCTTGAATCAGTTCTTCATATTCATTTTGATGTAAGGGCTGAACTTCAATAGTAATGTTTGAAAACTGACTTTTAATCAGTTCCATGGCATGTTTTATATAAGGTACACCCACTGTTTTATTTGCTTCACCCGTAACCAACAGGATGTGATCGTAACCTTTGGATTTTAAGAAGGCAACTTCCTTTAAAATTTCAGCATCGGTTAAGGTTCTTCTGGGAATTTTATTAGTCATACTAAAACCACAATAGGTACAAATGTTTTGGCATTCGTTAGACAAATACATAGGCACATACATTTGAATGGTATTACCAAATCGTTTTTTTGTAATTAGTTGACTTTGCTGAGCCATTTGTTCTAAATAAGGTCTGGCCGCAGGTGAAATCAAGGCTTTAAAATCTTCTAAGTCGCGTTTGGTTTTAGCTAAGGCAAATTCAACGTCTTGTGTTGTTTTAACTTGAATACTTTTTAAAGTCTCTTCCCAATTATAAGTATTAAAAATGGTTTGAAACGAGGTGTTCATAATAACTTAATTTAAAAAACTGGTTAATGGGCTGCTGGCTTCAGCATGCGTTTTAACAGATGCGAGTTTCGCATTGTAGGCCATACGACCAGCTTCAACCGCCATTTTAAAGGCTTTTGCCATCATTATCGGATCTTGTGAGACCGCAATTGCGGTATTTACTAAAACAGCGTCGGCACCTAATTCCATGGCATGAGCAGCATGCGACGGACTTCCAATTCCGGCATCTACAATAACAGGTACATTACTTTGTTCAATAATTATGTCTAAAAAATCTAAAGTTTTTAAACCTTTATTCGTGCCAATAGGTGCACCTAAAGGCATGACGCATTGAGTTCCTACATCTTCAAGTCGTTTGCATAGTACCGGATCGGCATGTATGTATGGCATCACAACGAAGCCTAATTTTATTAGTTCTTTCGCGGCTTTTAAGGTTTCAATAGGATCTGGTAGTAAATATTTTGGATCAGGATGAATTTCTAATTTTATCCAGTTTGTTTCCAGAGCTTCTCTGGCTAATTGGGCAGCGAAAACGGCTTCTTTTGCATTGCGAACCCCCGATGTATTTGGCAATAAATTAATAGTTGGACGCATAATACTTTTCAGCATTTTGTCTTGTTCATTATTTACATCTACACGTTTTAAAGCTACGGTTATAAGTTCGCTTTCACTGGCAATTAATGCGTCGGACATGAGTTGATTGGAACTAAATTTTCCGGTTCCCGTGAATAATCTGGATTGGAAGGTTTTATCTGCTATGTTTAGTAAATCTGTCATAATTAAAAAGTGTGTCGTTGTTCTAAAGTTGCTGATGCGTTTAGTAATTTGTTGAATTTTGAGAGATTATTGAAATTCTGTGTTATTGATCCCGACATCGCTATTCCATAAACACCTGATTTTATTAGCGCTGTAATATCTTCTTCAACTATACCGCCAATTGCTATAATTGGCGTTTTAGTTTTTAATTCCTTAAGAATAAGTTGATAACCTTCTAAACCTAAAATCGGACTTAAATTTTCCTTTGTTTTAGTAAATCTGTAAGGACCTAAACCAATATAATCCACTTTTTTTGAAATTAGATTTTTACAATCTTCAAGGGTGTTTGCGGTTCCTCCTATAATAAACCATTTACCTAAATATTCCCGGGCAATGGTGGGACATATATCTGTTTTACCTAAATGAACCCCATCGGCATTTACTGCTTTCGCTATTTTGTAATGGTCATTAATAATTAATCGCGTTTGATAATGTCCTGTAATAGCACGGGCTTTTTCAGCAGTTTTTAAAATGGTATTTTCTTCTGTATTTTTAAGTCGAAGTTGTACCAATTCGGCACCATAGGTGCAAGCTTTTTGTATGTTTTGAAGATGTTCTTCTGGTGTGTTTCCTTGTGATATATAATGTAATTTGGCGATGTTCATGTTGTTATTTTTGTATTTGGTAGGTGTGATTTCCAAGTAAACTCGGGTTAGAATTTAAAAACTGTTCGGTGTAATATTTTGCTAGTTTTGAAGCATCTTCCAATGGCAGCTCTAAAGCTAAATTCGAAGCTAATGCCGATGATAATACACAACCACTACCATGTTTATTAGAAATGATTTGAGTATGAGGCGGTATGTTTACCATAACAATACGAATGTAATACAGCTCGTCCCATCCTTTTTTGTCTTTCCGATGTCCTCCTTTTAAATGAATATTAGTGAATTTTGAAATGTGTTCCAGAGTTTCCTGAAAATCTAATTCAGGATAAAGGTTTTTAACTTCATCGTAATTCGGGGTAATAATATCGCAGTAGGTCCAAACGGCATCTAAAGTAGATTGGTTGTTTTTAGAATGAAAATCAAAACCAGAGCTTGCTTTTAAAATAGGGTCTAAAACAACCTTTATATTAGAGTTTAGGTGTTTTAATTGCTTTAAAATTTGAAGTAATATATCCCAGGATTGTATAATCCCTATTTTAACGACAGTTATGTCAAAACGTTCAAAGAGCGTTTTAATTTGAGCCGAAATGATGTCAGGATGCGTCCAGATACATTCTTTAAAATCAATATCATTTTGAACCGTTATAGCTGTACAAACCGATAATCCGTAAAGGCCATGTGCTTCAAAGGTTTTTATATCCTGAGTAATTCCGGCCCCACTACTGGGGTCGAATCCCCCGATGGATAATATGTATTTTTTCGTATTCAACTAATTAGTTTTTATAATGCTTTTGCATAATTTTAAAATCTTCTACTGGCGTTTCACTGTTCCAAATGCTACCTAAAACACCAATACCTTTATAACCGAGCTTATCAAACACAGTAAGGTTTTTGGTTGTAACACCTCCCATTCCTATAACTGTTTTGTTAATGTGATTTACATTGAATTCCTGCCCTTCATATCCTTGTTTTGAAATCGATGAAAATACCGGACTCAAAAAATAATAATCAAAATTAAACTTGCAATTAGTAAGTTCATTAGGTGAATGAAAAGAACTACTAATCGTTATAGTCGAATTGTCTCTTAGGTTTTGAAATGTGTCTAACGTTAAAGTTCTTCTTTTGGTTTCCTGAAAATGAAGACCTTTTAAGTTATAATCATCTAAAAGCTTGTGAGATTGATGAACCACTACCCTATTATGGAATTTAGAATCTATTTGATTTAAATACACTTCATACGCGGTATATGTTTTATGTGGTTTTCTTAAATGATAGTATTGTAATCCTTCGTGAAATAATTCGTGAAGGATTACAATTTCATTTTTTATATCATGCTCAGGCGCAATTACAATGATCATATTTTAAATTTATAAGTAAACTTCCGAACCGTTTTCTTTAAATTCCTGAGACTTTTCTTCCATACCTTTTTGAATCACTTCGTTTTCTACAATATCATTTTCTTTGGCAAAGTCACGTACTTCCTGAGATATTTTCATAGAGCAGAATTTAGGTCCGCACATTGAACAGAAGTGCGCTATTTTAGCACCTTGAGCAGGAAGGGTTTCATCGTGATATTCTCGCGCCCGTTCTGGATCTAATCCAAGATTAAACTGGTCTTCCCAACGAAATTCAAAACGTGCCATACTTAAGGCATTATCGCGATGTTGCGCACCGGGGTGTCCTTTAGCTAAGTCGGCAGCATGAGCTGCTAATTTGTAGGTTACCACACCTACTCTAACATCTTCTTTATTCGGTAAACCTAAATGTTCTTTTGGAGTAACATAACAAAGCATGGCACAGCCGTACCAGCCAATCATGGCGGCTCCAATACCAGAAGTAATGTGGTCGTAACCTGGAGCAATATCGGTGGTAAGAGGTCCTAAAGTGTAAAATGGCGCCTCATCACAAACCTCAATTTGCTTTTCCATATTTTCTTTAATCATATGCATTGGAACGTGCCCAGGGCCTTCGATAAAGCATTGTACTTCATGTTTACGAGCAATTTGTGTAAGTTCACCTAGGGTTTCTAATTCTGCAAACTGAGCTTCATCGTTAGCATCTGCAATCGATCCTGGTCGTAAGCCATCTCCCAATGAAAAGGCCACATCATAAGCTTTCATTATGTCACAAATCTCTTCGAAATGCGTATATAAGAAACTTTCTTTATGATGTGCTAAACACCACTTTGCCATGATAGAACCGCCACGAGAAACAATACCAGTAACACGTTTAGCCGTCATAGGGACATAGCGTAATAATACACCGGCATGAATAGTAAAATAATCAACGCCTTGCTCGGCCTGTTCAATTAAGGTATCTCTAAAGATTTCCCAGGTTAAATCTTCGGCAACACCATTTACTTTTTCTAATGCTTGGTAAATTGGCACAGTTCCCACAGGAACAGGAGAGTTACGAATAATCCATTCGCGGGTTTCGTGAATGTTTTGCCCAGTGGATAAATCCATGATATTATCTGCACCCCAACGACAAGCCCAAACGGCTTTTTCAACTTCTTCTTCAATAGATGATGTTGTTGCCGAGTTACCAATATTCGCATTGATTTTTACTAAGAAATTTCGACCTAAAATCATAGGTTCAGCTTCGGGATGATTGATATTTGATGGAATAACAGCGCGACCACGAGCCACTTCATCTCTAACAAATTCTGGCGTAATTTTATTAGGAATTGCGGCGCCAAAATCTTGTCCCGGATGTTGTTTTCTAATTTCGGTCATTTCATTGATACGCTGATTTTCACGAATGGCAATGTATTCCATCTCTGGAGTAATTATACCTTGTTTAGCGTAATGTAGCTGGGTTACATTTTTCCCTTTTTTAGCACGCAGAGGTTTTTTTAAATGTGCAAAACGCATGTGATCTAAACTCGAATCATTTAAACGTTCATTACAATATTTAGAAGAAAACTGATCTAAATGCTCCACATCGCCACGGTCTAAAATCCACGATTCTCGAATGCGTTCAATACCATTGTGCACATTGATTTCTTTATTTGGATCTGTATACGGACCTGAAGTATCATAAACCGTTACGGGTTCATTTGGCGTTAATTTTCCAGTGAAGGTATCCTTGGTGTCACTCAAAGAAATTTCACGCATCGCTACTTTTATCTGTGGGTGGATTTTTCCGGATACATAAATTTTTTTAGAGTTAGGAAATGGGTTTCGTGTAATTTGCTCTTGCTTCGGAGCGGTGTCTTTATTTTTCATGCTGTTTGATTTTCGTAGTTTTTTATCCGCCTTGGGTTGCTTGAATGATGAGAATATTGTCACCATCATGAAGATGTTGCATATCCCAATTCGATTTTGAAATAATCTGTTGATTAATAGCTACGGCAATGCCAAGCTGCGGAAAATTTTCCTGTTGCAGTAATTCTGAAATTTTGATGTTTTTATCAATTTTCAGGGTTTGTTCGTTAAGTTGAATGGTTATCATTTACAATACATTTTATATCGTAAACTGAAGAGGAAAATAATGACTTTGAAAAAAAGTACTTCACGATTTGAAGTACACTAATGAAAAGGTGCTAGCCTGCATTGCAACAGGCTATTCAACTTTTCCCTTCGACGGTACTAACCGTATCAGGTTCAAAGGGTATGTCTCAGTTCTATATGGTTTAGAACACCCCTAAAGTTTACGTTACGAAGGTATTAAAAAATATATGGTTAGGACAAATGATTATAAGATTTTTAAAATTATTAAATAAAAAAGAGGCTCCTTAAATAAAAAGAAGCCTCTCAAATTTGAAAAAGTAGTTAAACTTTTTGCTTTACTTTTTGTTGTTTTCTCTGTTAATATCGGCCATCATCTTTTTAGGGTCGATTTGCACCGATTTAACTGTTTTATTAGCTTTTAACGTATACACAGGGTATGCCCATGCCCAGTCTGGTGCTATAGTTGCTGATGTAGGTTTTTCACCACGCATCATTTGTAACGGAATATAGAAATCTTCGGTTGTTCCGTCGGTGTATGTTACTGTTAAATCTATAGGCATTGGCATTAAACCGATACGTTCTAAAGTAATGTTTTCACCATTAATTACTTTTACAGCATAATCAATGGTATTTGTGGTACGCGTCCAGTCGTTTAAGTACCAATCTAACTCAAGGCCTGAAACTTTCTCAGCAACTCTAATAAAATCGGTACGTGTTGGATGTTTAAAAGACCAGTCTTTAAAGTATTGTTTGATGGTTTCTTTCTGGTTTTCTTCACCTATAATATAGGCCAATTGATTTAAGAAAATATACCCCTTATAGTAAGCTGAAATTGATGATGATCGGTTGTAGTTAAAACGATCGGCGTGTGTGGTTTGTGGTTGTTCGGTTCCTGATTTTACATAGGCATAATACACATCGTAAATACGTTGTGTAGGTTCTTCAAAAGGTGTATTAAATATACTACTACCCGCTAATTCCCCGAAATATTCGGTAAAACCTTCGTCCATCCAATAGTTAGTTAATTCGTTGGTTGCTAATAAAAATTGAAACCACGTGTGTGCCATTTCGTGCGCTGTAACACCAAAAAGCCCATCGAATGTTCCTTCTCCCAGAATAAGGGTACACATCGCGTATTCCATACCGCCGTCTCCGCCTTGAATAATAGAATATTGTTTATATGGATATTGACCAATATTACTGCTGTAAAACTGCATTAACTGAACTGCTCTTTTTTGAAGGTTTTTCCAGTTATCCAGTTTATCTTTAGCCATGGTTTTTTTGTATAAGAAGTGTAAAAGCGGACCATTAGGAACCTGCATCGTATCATGGATATAATCTGGGTCGGCAGCCCAGGTAAAATCGTGCACATTTGGTGCTACAAAATGCCATGTTAATTTTTCTCCATCAGGACGATTAACGGTTGACGTTTCGTAACCATATCCAATCTCGTTAGGGTTTTGAAGGTAACCAGTTCCGCCTACTACGTAATTTTTATCAATATGAAGGGTAACATCGAAATTACCCCAAACGCCGTGAAATTCACGACCTATATAAGGGTCGGTGTGCCAGCCTTCGTAATCGTATTCTGCTAATTTTGGATACCATTGAGACATTGAAAGAGCTACACCTTCTTTGTTATTTCTTCCAGAACGACGAATTTGAACAGGCACCTGGGCATTGTATACCATATCGAAAGTAACACTTTCCCCCGGTTGAATAGGTTTTTCTAAATTTACCTCTAAAACAGTTCCGACTGTTTCGTAAGTTAAATTTGTACCATTTTGTTTCAACGAGTTAACTTTAATGTATCCTATTTCATCTGGTTTAAGTTTACTTATGCGGTCTTTTACTCTGCCATCAGGATCGGCGATGGTGCGAGAACGTACATCCATTTCGCTTCCTGGTTGAAACGCGTTGAAGTACAAATGATAGAATACTTTATTTAATACATCTGGAGAGTTGTTTGTGTAAACTAAAGTTTGTTTTCCTTTGTATTGATAGGCGTTTACATCCATGTCGATATCCATAGTGTAATCTACATGTTGTTGCCAATAGGTAGATGCTGCCGGGGCATTAGGAATAACGGGAACCGTTGGCGTAATCGTTCTGTACTCTTTAGAGCCACCACAAGCCATTAACAAGGATAAACTTAAAATAGAGATAAAAAGCTTTTTCATCTAAAAGTATGATTTATAAATTAAAGAGATTTGTTTTCACAAATTATAGTACTTTATAATTTAAAAAAGAGGCTCAACGCCTCTTTTTTAATTATGAATTGATTGTTTATTTAGCCGCTACTTTTGCAGCCATAATTAAAGCGTTGTAAGCATTTACTATGCGTCCTGATGTTGAGAGTTCGCTAAATGGTTTTACATTATTAGTATCGCCTCCAACAACAACTTTTACGTTTAAGGCTAAACCAGAATCTAATATAATTTGTTTTACTTGTTCAGCACTTAATTCAGGGAAATTTGAACGAATTAAAGCAGCTACACCGGCAACAGCAGGTGCTGCCATAGAGGTACCTCCTTTAGTATCGTATTCGTTTTCAGGAGTTGTTGAATACACTTTTGCACCTGGAGCAAAAACATCAACATTCTTTTTACCATAGTTAGAGAATCCTGCCACCATTCCAGAACCGTATTTAGGTTCTAAGGCACCTACTCTAATATAATTTTTGGCTACTTCAACGTAGTTTACGTTATCGTCTGGGAAGTTAGATTCTACGTCAACATCTTTACTATCGTTACCTGCTGCATGTACAAAAACAACATCGTTATCGGCAGCATATTTAATAGCATCACGCACCCATTCACTGTGTGGTGAGTAACTTTTACCAAAACTTCCGTTGATTACTTTTGCGCCATTATCTACAGCATAACGAATTGCTAAAGCAACATCTTTGTCGTACTCATCGCCGTTTGGTACTGCTCTTACAGACATAATTTTAACGTTATTTGCTACGCCATCGGCACCTAATCCATTTCCGCGCTCAGCAGCAATAATTCCTGCAACGTGTGTTCCGTGACTTTCTGATTTCTTAACAGGTTTAACGTTGCCGTTACCATAATATTTGGTAGACATATCTTCAGCGTCATCTCCAGTTACACGACCATTAAAGTTTAGGTTTAAATTATAGTTTAAACGATCGGTAATACTTTCAAGTCCACCTTTAATTTCTTTTTTAGCATCTTGAATAGATTCTAAACCATTACTAAACATAAAGTTTGCCATTTGTACGGCTTGTTTTAAGTCAGCATTTGCGGTTTCTCCAATAGCATTGATGTCTTCTTTAGTATAATCTGCTTTATTGAAGTGTTTTGTAAAAGCTTCGTCGGCCGATTTAATTTGCGCATAAATTTGCTCGTAACGCATTTTTCTTTCAGACCATTTTTTAAATTCTTCATCATATTCGGCCTTAGCTGCTGCGTATTGCGGATTACTGGTGTCGCCACTTGCAACAATACGGGTAAGCTCTAGTTGTTCGTCGTAACCATCTCCTAAGAAATTCCAACCATGAACATCATCAATATAACCATTTTTGTCATCGTCGATACCGTTTCCTGGAATTTCATCTTCGTTTGTCCAGATAACATCATTTAAATCTTCATGGTCAATATCAATACCAGAGTCTATTACTGCTACAATAATGCTGTTTCCTTTTTTCTTTTTAAGTAACTCGGCATACGCTTTTTCAACACTCATTCCTGGAATGGTATCTTTAACTAAATCTAAATGTCCCCAAGTGTGTTTTTCTTGTTCGGTTAATTCAGAAACTTTTAAAGGAGAAGAGTCTATATTTTCAACTGGGGTAGATATGAAACTTGAGCCACCGCAACCAGATAATATAGCTGTTGCAGCCACTGATAATGATAATCTTTGAATTGTTTTCATTTGGTAATTATTGTTTTAGTCTATTTTTATTTGAATATATCTTTAGCAGTAAAAACTTCATGTAGTCGAACGCCTTTGTCGGTATGCTTTACCGTAATAATTGGGTTGTGTGCATCGTGTTCTAAAAACAAATAGAAGTTTTCGTTTGCCGCAAGATTTAAAAATTTTTCTTTTTCATCAAGAGTTAATAGAGGTCTTGTGTCGTACCCCATAACATAAGGTAATGGTAAATGCCCAGCAGTAGGTAATAAATCGGCCATAAAAGCAATGGTTTTCCCTTGATACTTTATCATCGGAATCATTTGTTTTTCGGTATGACCATCGGCAAAATAGATATCGAAACCTAGTTCTGAATTACTTAAGATATTGCCCTCTGGAAGCTCTGTAAATTTTAATTGTCCGCTTTCTTCAATAGGGAAAATATTTTCTTTTAAAAATGAAGCCTGTTCCCTTCGGTTGGGTTCGGTTGCCCATTGCCAATGATTTTTATTACTCCAAAAACGAGCATTTTTAAATGCGGGTTCATACCCTGTTTTATCTTTATTCCATTGAATAGCACCGCCGCAATGATCGAAATGTAAATGGGTTAGAAATACATCTGTAATGTCGTCGCGATGAAATCCAAACTGTTTTAAAGATTTATCAATAGAATCGTTACCCCACAAATGGTAATACCCGAAAAATTTATCAGATTGTTTATTACCCATCCCGGTATCAATTAATATCAACCGCTTGTCATGTTCAATTAATAAACATCGCGCTGCAATATCAATCATATTATTAGCATCGGCAGGATTTGTTTTTTGCCAAAGCGTTTTTGGAACTACTCCAAACATAGCACCACCATCGAGCTTAAAGTTTCCTGCGTTTATAGGGTATAAATTCATAAGTCGTGCAAATTACTAAAAATACAGTAATTGCTTAAAATTGTTAAGAATATATTAAGAAGAAATTAGCAAATTAGGTAGTGTGAAATAGAACATATCATAAAATGAAGGACGCATTTTTATGAATTAGATATGAAAAACAGAGTTTTTAAAGTTTTAAAAGAATAAGGAAAAGCCATAGTTTGAAAACTGCTAATAGATGTAAAGATTAAAAACTATTGGATTTATGGGAAATTACGTGGTCAAAATCGTTTAAATTACTATTTTTAGTCGAAAACAAAAGTATATGATTGAACTAGCAGGAATTATAATTTTAGGAATTTTGGCTCAATGGGTAGCTTGGAAATTTAAAATTCCCGCAATTTTACCTTTAATTTTAATAGGGCTTTTAGTAGGGCCTATTGCCGCCGAATTTTTAAGTGAAGATGGCACCAAATGGATACAGCCTGTATATAAAAATGGAAAAGGTTTGTTTCCTGATGAAAGTCTGTTTTATTTCGTTTCGCTTGCCATTAGTATAATTCTGTTTGAAGGTGGATTAACTCTTAGAATGGGCGAAATAAAAAATGTAGGGCCTGTTATAACTAAACTTATAACCGTAGGCTCTGTGGTTACCTTTTTTGGAGGTGCCGTAGCAGCACATTTTGTATTTCATCTAAATTGGGAGATTTCTTTTTTATTTTCAGCTTTAATTATCGTAACGGGTCCAACCGTAATAACACCAATTTTAAGGAATATACCGCTTAAAAAAGATGTGTCCGCCGTTTTAAAGTGGGAAGGTATTTTAATAGACCCTATTGGAGCATTAGTAGCCGTATTGGTTTTCGAATTTATTAGTGTTGATGCTGGAGGTGAGTTTACAAAAACGGCGTTTATTGAATTCTTCAAGATTGTTCTTTTTGGGTTTACCTTTGGGTTTACTTTTGCTCATGCTTTAAATTTCGCGATTAACCGTCGATGGATACCACATTACTTATTAAACGTTTTTGCTTTAGCTTCAGTGTTAGGCGTCTTTGTTTTATCTGATGCTTTTGCTCATGAATCTGGACTTTTAGCTGTTGTTGTTATGGGTATGGTTTTAGGGAATTCTAAATCACCATATTTAAAGGAACTGTTATATTTTAAAGAATCATTAAGTGTGTTACTTATTTCCATATTATTTATCCTGCTTTCAGCAAATATTAATATGGACGACTTGTTATTAATTTACAATTGGGAAACGCTGGCATTATTTGCTATTGTAGTGTTCATTTTAAGGCCAGTTGGTGTATTCCTTAGTACACAAGGATCATCATTAAAACTTAACGAACGATTATTTATTAGTTGGGTTGGTCCGCGTGGTATTGTTGCTGCAGGTATCGCTTCTTTATTTGGTATTACTTTGTCCAAAAACGGTGTTGAAAATGCCGAATATATAACACCTTTGGTTTTTGTAATTGTATTGGGTACCGTTTTACTAAATGCCACTACAGCGAGAAGTTTTGCTAAAGCATCGGGTGTTTTCTTAACCAAATCGGGAGGTATTTTAATTGTTGGTGCTTCAAAAATATCAAGATTACTCGGGCATTACCTTGAGGATAACGGCCGTCATGTGGTTTTAATTGATAGTAATGAGAATAATATCTCTAAAGCACGTGAATTAGGTTTAGAAGCATTAACTACAAATATTTATTCTGATAATTTAATAGATAATATTGAACTTAACGATGTTGGTTATTTAATGGCATTAACCGCAAACCCCGATATCAATAAATATGCAATAAACAAATTCAGTAAACAATTTGGAGAAAATGGGGCGTTTAGAGTGGTTACCAGTCAAGAGATATTAGATAAAAAGAGCAGGCCTAAAGAAGGCTTATTTTCATATAAAGATGATTACAATTCCCTTTCGGAGGTAACCGATAAATTTCCTTCTATTCAGGAGATTGATTTAGAAAGTCGTGATCACTATCAAAACTTGATATCAATTACCGATAAGGATGATGATATTATTCCGTTGTTCATAAAGGATAATGGTGGAGAGCTTCATATTATTTCATCTAATAATTTGAATGTAGACAGTATAAAGAAAGGTTATAAGTTAGTTTATCTGGGAAAACCTTTTGATGTAGAAAAAGTATAGTACGCCAATTATTAGTATAGATAACGCTTTTAATTTTAAGTAGCATAAGTATAAAAAAAGCTCACTGATTTACCAGTGAGCTTTTTTAGTTTTAATACTGTTGTTTTTGTTACAGAATATGTAAATCGGTAAAATCCTTTTCAATAACAAAAGCGTTATTTTCGTCTATTTTAAGATCTTTAATAGAATATTCCACCTTATCAATGATTACTTTTTTTATTTTAAATGGTAAACCATGTAATTGCACTTTAAACGTATTGTAAGGGGTGGTATATTTTCCAGATTTATGTTGTTGAATCACTAATTGATTTTTCTCTCCGTTTAGCGTAAAATTTCTCAGGCTGTAACGCCCTTTAATATAATCATAGCCATCGTGAGCATCCTCATAAACTTCTGAAGTTTCCTTTCCTAATTTAAAGTATACCTCAAGTTTTAATTCATCGATATCCTTTTCTCCAACATATTGCTGTACGGGATATTTAGGAATGATAGCACCTGCTTTTACGAATACAGGCATACTGTCTAAGTCGGCATCAGCCCATAGTTCTTGTCCACCTTCCACAACTTCATCCGTCCAGAAATTATACCATTCTCCTTTCGGGAAATACATGCGTCTGCCTTTAGCGTTGGGTTCTAAAATAGGACAAGCCAGTATTTTTTCTCCACAAATAAATTCGTCGCTTCTGTAATGTGTATGCGTGTCCTCCTGATCGTATAATACCAAAGATTTAAGCATTGGTATACCTTCTTCGGCGTAACGCCAAAAACAGGTGTATAAATAGGGCAGAAGCTCATATCTTAACTCTATAAACTTACGAACTACATCGGTAATGTTTTTACCAAAAGTCCAGGGTTCTTGATCGCCATGATCTCCAGACGAGTGTGTTCTACAAAATGGGTGGAAAATTCCTAACTGAATCCAACGCGCATATAGTTCGCCATTAGGTTGTTCGGCGAAACCGCCAATATCCGATCCTATAAAAGAAAATCCAGACATACACATGCGCTGAGCCTGAATGTTAGCAATGGATAAATGTTCCCATGAAGCCACGTTGTCGCCAGTCCAGCTAGATGTATAGCGTTGTGTTCCTGAATATGCAGCACGTGTAATAACAAAAGGTCGTTTTGGATAAGCAAACTTTTTCAATCCTTGATAGGTTGCTCTGGCCATTTGCATACCGTAAATATTATGTGCTTTTCGGTGGCTACAAGGGTTGCCTTCGTAATCATGACGCACGTCGTCTGGAAATGTTTTTCCAGGGACATCCATAACCGCAGGTTCGTTCATGTCGTTCCAAACACCTTTTACACCAATATCTTCAATTAATTCCTGAAATAAATTCGACCACCATTCGCGAACTTCGGGATTTGTAAAATCGGGGAAATAACATTCTCCAGGCCATACTTTACCTTTCATATAAGGTCCATCGGCACGTTTACAAAAATAATCTTTATCTAAGCCTTCTTTAAATACCGAATACTCGTGATCTATTTTAATTCCTGGATCGATAATAACGATGGTTTTAAAACCATCATCAGCTAGTTCCTTCACCATGCGTTTAGGGTCTGGAAAATATTCTTTACTCCAGGTAAAACATCTAAAGCCTTCCATATAATCGATGTCTAGATATATGGCATCACATGGTATTTTAAGTTCTCTGAATTTATTGGTTATTTCTTTTACTTTAGATTCCGGATAATAACTCCATTTACATTGATGGTAGCCTAACGCCCATAGTGGTGGTAATTGATGCGGTTTTCCTGTTAAATCGGTATAATTAGCCACAACCTCAGACATATCAGGACCATAAATAAAATAATAATTCATTTCACCACCTTGTGCCCAAAAGCTAGACACATTACGTCGTTCCTGGCAAAAATCGAAATAAGACCTAAAGGTATTGTCGAAAAAGATGCCATAGGATTTTTTATGATGCAATGCCGTATAAAACGGAATGGTTTTATAGATAGGATCGGTGTGTTTACCGTAGGCATACGAATCGGTTACCCAATTTTCAAAACGTTTACCCTTTAAGTTTACATCGGCTGGTTTATCACCCAGACCGTAGTAGCTTTCACCTTCCTGAGAAACTTTAGACATCTTAACAATATCGCCGCCAAACTCATAGCTTTCTTCCCAATGGAAACCTAATTCGTCTTCACATAGTAATTGTTCTGTTTTAGCTTCGTAAATAGCCGTTCTTAAATCTGTTTTATTAATCTCGCATTTAAGTTTAGAGGTAAGAATGATGTATTTATCATTTTCTTCTTTTACTTCGAGATGATTATATCCGCGACTAGCGTATTTGGTAATGGCATACGAGAAGTCGTTTTCAAAACTACCAGTTGTACTATATCTAAATCGCAATACGCTATCACGTAGCACGGTTATTTGTAAAATAACTCCGTTGGCTGTTGTAAAATTAAGGGTGTCTAGGTTTTTTTCGAAGGCTATTATATTGGAAGGGAATAAGTTGCCCTTGTACTCTAATTCTGTGTTTAAAATCATATAAAAATAACTTTAGGATAAATAGTTATTAAAATTAGTAAAACAAATAAAGTTTAATATGATATAATCTGTAAAAATATAACCCATATATTAATTTAATATCAACATATGGGTTGTTTAATTGCTTATTGTATAACGAAAACGTTAACCGTGATTATAGCTGAAAACTGTAATAGCCAAAGGCGGTAATGTAATAGCTGCCGAATGGGGCTTCCCATTCCATGGTTTTTTCTTTATAGTTATGGCTTTTGAATTGGTTACACCACTTCCTCCAAAATCCTTAGAGTCGCTATTAAATATTTCCTTGATTTTCCCGCTAACCTCTGGTAGGCCTATTTTGTAGTTTTCGTGAATGGTTGGTGTTAAATTACATACAACAATAACATTTTCATTTGGGTTGTCGCCTTTACGAATATATGAGATTACTGAGTTTTCATGATCGCCGTAATTTATCCATTCAAAACCTTCACCTGAAAACGCTTTTTCAAATAGAGCTGGTGTTGTGGTATATAATTTATTTAATGCTTTGTAATAGTTTTGAAGGTTTTTATGCGGTTCGAATTCTAATAAATTCCAATTTAAACTCGCTTGAAAATCCCATTCATTATACTGTCCAAATTCACCTCCCATAAATAGCAGTTTTGTGCCTGGATGTGTAAACATATACCCATAAAGCAAGCGAAGGTTCGCAAAACGCTGCCATTCGTCGCCAGGCATACGTCCTAAAATGGAATTTTTGCCGTAAACGACTTCGTCGTGAGACAATGGTAACATAAAGTTTTCAGAAAAGGCGTAAGCCAAACTAAACGTGATGTCGTTTTGATGATATTTGCGATATACGGGATCTTTACCAAAGTATTCTAAGGTATCGTGCATCCAACCCATCATCCATTTCATACCAAATCCTAAACCTCCTGTAAAAACAGGTTTAGATACGCCTGGGAAGGCCGTAGACTCTTCGGCGATGGTTTGTACATCCGGATACGAAGCATAAATTTCTTTATTTAATTCTTTCATGAATTCTATAGCTTCCAGATTTTCTCTTCCGCCATAAATGTTCGGTTCCCATTCGCCGTCTTCTCGAGAGTAATCTAAAAAGAGCATAGAAGCTACCGCATCAACGCGTAGGCCATCGGCATGATATTGGTCTAACCAAAAAATGGCATTACTTATTAAAAACGATTTGACTTCATTGCGGCCGTAATTAAAAATTAAACTTTTCCAGTCTTGATGATAGCCTTTGCGTTTATCGGGATGTTCATAAAGATTCGAACCATCAAAAAAGCCAAGACCGTGGGCATCTTCAGGGAAATGAGACGGTACCCAGTCTAAAATAATACCAATTCCATTTTGATGAAGTTTATCTACCAGATATTTAAATTCTTCTGGATAACCATAACGCGAAGTTGGCGCAAAATACCCTGTAATTTGATAACCCCAAGACGGGTCATAAGGAAATTCCATAACAGGCATTAATTCGACGTGAGTAAAATTCATATCCTTCACGTAGTTTACCAAGTCGTCTGCCAATTCAAAATACGATAATGAGCGGTCTTCTTCTAAGTTGCGTTTCCAAGAGCCTAAATGAACTTCATATACTGAATAGGGTGCATTCAAAGCATTGTGCTTTTTGCGGGTTTTCATCCAGTCGTTATCTTTCCATTTGTATTTATCTTCCCAAACAACAGAAGCTGTTTTGGGTGGATGCTCACAGCGTCTGGCGTAGGGGTCGGCTTTTTCGGTTTTTATGCCATTGTTATGGCTTTCTATTTTGTATTTGTAAATGTTTCCTTTTCCAACAAAGGGAATAAAACCTTCCCAAATACCACTGCTATCCCAGCGCACGTTTAATTCGTGTTCACCTTCGGTCCAGAAGTTAAAATCGCCAATTACCGAAACACGTTTTGCGCTTGGTGCCCAAACGGCAAAGTAGGTGCCTTCAATGCCATCTACTGTTACTATATGAGAGCCAAATTTTTCGTAAAGCCTATAGTGTTTACCAGCTTTAAATAAATTGATATCGAAGTCTGTGAATAGACTATAAACTTTTGTTTGAGCCATATGTTATATTACAAATCCGTTAGGTATGGTTGCACCATTTTTTACTACTACAATGCCATCTCGTATAGCATACATGTCATTTTCGGTGTCTTCGAGATGTTTGCCTCCATTTATTCTTACATCGTCTCCAATGCGGCAATTTTTGTCTAGAATCGCGTTTTTAATGAAACAACGCTCGCCAATACCCATTAATATTTTTATGTTTTTATTTTCAATTTCTTCAAGTGTTTCATAGGAATCGCATCCCATCATGTAGGTTTTAATTACTGTGGATTCTTTTCCTATTCTTGAACGAATTCCAATAACAGATTCTTCAATTTTAGCGGCTGAAATTATACAGCCTTCGGCTATTACGGCTTTGTCCAGAGATGTTCCTGCTAATTTGGTTGTTGGCAACATTCGGGCATGCGTGTAAATACGTCTGCGTTCGTCGTATAAATCGAATTTTGGAATATCGTCGGTTAATTTAATGTTGGCTTCAAAGAAGGATTCTATAGTTCCAATATCGGTCCAGTAGCCTTCATATTGATAACTTAGTGTTTTGTGTTTATCGATAGATTGTGGAATGATTTCTTTACCGAAATCGATTGTAGATTCGTCATTCATTAACTCGATTAACAAATCTTTGTTAAAGATGTAAATACCCATTGAAGCCAAATAGTGGCGACCTTCTTTTTTCATCTCGTCGCTTACTTCCGACGTCCATTCTGGTAATAAACTTGAATCTGGTTTTTCGATAAAAGATGTTATAATGCTTTCATCGTTCGATTTTAGAATACCAAAGCCAGGGGCGTCTTTAGCGTTCACAGGGATGGTAGCAATTGATATTTCGGCTCCACTTTTTTCGTGTGCTTCAATCATTTTATCGTAGTCCATTTGATAAAGTTGGTCGCCAGACAAAATTAAAATGTATTCACATTCATGTCTTAAAACATGGTGCATACTTTGTCTTACGGCATCGGCAGTACCTTGAAACCAACCTTTGTTTTCTGGAGTTTGCTCGGCAGCAAGAACATCAACAAAAGCACTGCTAAAAAAACTAAAATGGTACGTATTTTTAATATGTCGGTTTAGTGAAGCTGAGTTAAACTGAGTTAATACAAACATGCGCTTAATATCGGCATTAATACAGTTTGAAATAGGTATATCTACCAACCTATATTTTCCTGCAATAGGGACTGCCGGTTTAGATCGCTTCTCTGTTAAGGGGTGTAATCTAGATCCTTGACCGCCACCTAATATGATGGCTAAAACCTTGTTGTTAATCATTTCTGGTAAGTTTTAATGTGTTATATAAATTAATGTACTCTACGGCAGAAGCGTCCCAAGAATGGTCGATATCCATTATTTTTTTTCTAATGCCTTTATAGGTTGGTTGGTCTTTAAATAGGGTAATTCCTCTGTTTATGGCTTCATTTATTTCTGTAACGGTAGTGTTTTCATGACAAATTCCGAAACCGTTTTCTTCACTAATATCTATAACGGTGTCTTTTAAACCGCCAATACTTCGCACTATTGGAATAGTCCCGTATCGTAGGGCATACATTTGGTTTAGGCCGCAAGGCTCAACCCGAGAAGGCATAAGTAAAAAGTCTGCTCCCGCGTATATAATATGCGATAATTTTTCGTCGTAACCAATAAAAGCATTGTAAATTCCTTTAAATTCACTTTTTAAGGCTTCTAATTGCGCTTCAACTTCAGGGTTTCCAGACCCAAGAAGTAACATAGAGCAAGAATTGGTTTCCAAAGCATTTTTAAAAACTTCGGGAAATAAGTCTGATCCTTTTTCGCCTACCAGTCTTCCAATAAATGCAAATAACGGTTTCTTGTAATCAAGATTAAACGTTTCACATAAATGCTTTTTATTAGCGTTGGCTCCTTGAGTTACACTTTTTTGTGTATAATTTTTTATTATATAGTTATCTGTATTAGGATTCCATACATTGGTGTCGATTCCATTTAAGATACCAACACATTTTTCGCTTTCAGCACTTAACAAACTTTCTAAACCATTTGCAGCGTGCTTCAGTTCTTCCATATAGCTTGGTGAAACGGTAGTAACACGCCATGCACATTTAATAGCAGCAGCCAAAGGGTTAATTTGTCCGCCCCAATCCAATAAACCAACATGATCAAAATTGAATGGCGGAATTAAGCCTACTTTATCATGTGAAAACCAACCTTGATACTGCGCATTGTGTATGGTTAATAAGTTTGGAATATCTCTAAAAGCTTCATATTTGTAACTTTCCTGAAGCATAAAAGGCACTAGCCCAGTATGGTGGTCGTGACAATGAATAATATCGGGGTAAGCATCCCAGGTTAATAACCAATCTAAACTTGCTATTTGAAAGGCTAAGAATCGTTCGGTGTCATCAAAAGAGTACACATAATCTTTAAATAACAAATCAGGCACATTAACAAAAAACACATCGAAATCTAATGGTTTTTCCTGAAGTACCATTATTTGAAAATTGTAGGAGGTGTCTCCTAAATTTAGTTCACCATCGTAAACTGAATGGAAGGTGTTGTTTTGGGTAAATTTATTATCATAAAAAGGCATGATAACCTGCGCTCTGTTACCATTACTGTTTTGATATTTAGGTAAGGCTCCTACAACATCGGCCAAACCCCCAACTTTTGCAACGGGATAGCACTCTGCGCTAACATGTAAAATAGTCATTAAATACTTTTGGTTTTTGATAAACTTACAAAAATATTATCCACTATTTTAACATAGGTTCATTTTTAAAGAAAAAATTACATTATCGAAATAATACGAAAATATCAATAATAATTTCCTAGAAAAACGAAAGATGATTGTAAAAATGTTAGTCGTTAAGCTTTAATACCGCCATAAATGCTTGTTGCGGTATTTCTACATTACCTACTTGCCTCATGCGTTTTTTACCTTTTTTCTGTTTTTCGAGTAATTTACGCTTACGAGAAATATCGCCACCATAACATTTAGCGGTTACATCTTTACGTAACGCTTTTATGGTTTCTCTTGAAACTATTTTAGCTCCAATGGCAGCTTGTACGGGAATGTCAAATTGCTGACGCGGGATAAGTTCTTTTAATTTTTCACACATTTTTCTACCTATAGTTTGTGCATTATCGGCGTGTATTAAAGCTGAAAGTGCATCAACAGGTTGTGCATTTAAAAGAATATCTAAACGTACCAGTTTTGAAGGCTTCATTCCTATAGGATGGTAATCGAAAGAAGCGTAACCTTTAGAAACGGTTTTTAGACGATCGTAGAAATCAAAAACAATTTCAGCTAAAGGCATTTCAAATGATAATTCAACACGTTCTGGTGTTAAATATGTTTGATTGGTAACTATACCACGTTTTTCAATACATAGAGACATGACGTTACCAATAAAGTCTGACTTGGTAATAATGGTTGCCTTAATATAAGGTTCTTCAACACGGTTTAAGGTAGAAGGATCTGGTAAATCAGAAGGATTGTTTACAATAATGGTTTCTTCAGTGTTTTTATTGGTGTAGGCGTGGTAAGATACGTTGGGTACGGTAGTAATAACCGTCATATCGAATTCACGTTCTAAACGCTCCTGAATAATTTCCATGTGAAGCATACCTAAAAATCCACAACGGAAACCAAAACCTAATGCTGCCGAACTTTCTGGTTGGAAAACCAAAGAGGCATCATTTAATTGAAGTTTTTCCATCGAGGCACGAAGGTCTTCATAGTCTTCTGTGTCAACAGGGTATATTCCGGCAAAAACCATAGGTTTTACATCTTCGAAACCTTCAACGATATTTTGCGTAGGTTTTTCGAAATCGGTAATGGTATCACCAACTTTTACTTCTTTGGCTGTTTTAATACCTGTAATAAGGTAGCCTACATCGCCAGTTTTAATATCTTTTTTAGCGACCTGAGTCAATTTTAAAGTACCAACTTCGTCGGCATAATAATCTTTACCCGTAGCTACGAATTTAATGTGCTGTCCTTTTTTAATTTCACCATTAAATACTCTAAAATAGGTCTCAATTCCTCTAAAAGTGTTGTAAACTGAATCGAAAATTAATGCTTGTAAAGGCGCTTCTGGATCACCTTTAGGAGCAGGAATACGTTCAATAATGGCTTTTAATATGTTGTCTACACCAAAGCCTGTTTTTCCACTGGCGTGAATAACTTCTTCAGGGGCGCATCCTAATAAATCCACAATATCATCGGTCACTTCTTCAGGGTTGGCACTAGGCAGGTCTACTTTATTTAATACAGGAATAATTTCCAGGTCGTTTTCTAGAGCTAAATATAAATTAGAAATAGTTTGCGCCTGAATACTTTGTGCGGCATCTACAATAAGAAGAGCACCTTCACAGGCTGCAATAGATCGCGATACTTCGTACGAGAAATCGACATGGCCTGGGGTGTCAATAAGATTTAAAATATAGTGTTCACCCTCATAGATGTAATCCATTTGAATGGCGTGCGATTTAATAGTAATTCCACGCTCGCGCTCCAAATCCATATTATCTAATAGCTGGTTTTGTTTTTCTCTTTCGGTCACCGAACCAGTATAATCTAATAGGCGATCTGCAAGTGTACTTTTCCCGTGATCGATATGCGCAATAATGCAAAAGTTTCTAATATTCTTCATAAACGAATCTAAACCTAGATATAATTTGCAAATATAGATGTTTTCAAGTAGTATATCTCAATATTTATTAGACTTGTTATCATTGTCTATTCATAAATTAACTTTTGACAATAATTATGATAAGGAAAATGTTTATTTGATACTTTAGTTTAAACTTTTACCTACATTTATTGTCCAAGCAAAGGATTATTAAGTTAGGTAAATGCAAAATCATTTTATAAAAACTTTAAAAGGTTTGTTTTTAGTTGTTTTGGCGATTATTTCAACAACTGTAATGTATTCTCAAACCGAAAATAAGCTTCCCAGTATTGAAAAAGTGTATGTGCACACCGATAGGTCTAGTTATACTATTGGTGAAACCCTGTGGTACAAAGCGTATTCTGTTTTGGCTTATAATAACCTGCTTATCGATCAAAGTAAAGTGCTTTATGTGGAATTAATTTCTCCCAGTTCCAAAATTATAGCCCGCAATAAAACGAGGTTGGAAAGTGGTTTGGGACATGGTGATTTTAAGTTGTCGGATTCTTTAGGTGTTACCACCGGTGGTGTATATCAGTTAAGAGCTTACACGAATTGGGATCGGAATTTTGGTCACGATTTTGTGTTTGAAAAAACTATAGAAATTATAGACGTATTTAACGATGGCATTCAGAAAACGGAAGACAAAGAGCGCAGGCGGAAAAAGGAAACAACTCAAACAGCTGTTCTGGAAAAACCTAAATATAATTGTCAATTCTTTCCGGAAGGAGGAAACCTTGTAGAAAACATAACCAGCCTTGTAGCTTTTAAAACTTCCGATCAAAATGGCAATCCAGTCGAGGTAAAGGGGCAAATTTTTGACAGTGAAGGCGATTTAATTACTATGTTTTCCAGTATACACGATGGCATGGGGCGTTTTCAATTTTTGCCCCTGCCTGGTATGAAATATAAGGCCGAACTAACTTTTAAGTCAGGTGAAAAACAAGAGTTTTTGTTGCCAGAAATTAGCGAAACGGGTTTATTATTAAGTATGCTTAAGGTAAAAGGTAAGGATGTGGTTTCTGTAAAAACAAATGATAAAACCTTTAAAAATAACAATGGCAAACCTATTGCTGTTGTAGCCAGAGTAAGAGGTGTTACTTATTTTCAGGGCGAATTAGCTTTTAATGAAAAGCAGATTTTTTTTGAATTACCGAAAGAAAAAATCCCAGAAGGTATCTGTCAGGTTACTGTATACGATGCACAGGGAATTCCGCAAAGCGAGCGCTTAGTTTATATCGATAAAACTTCAGAATCCGATTTAAATATTCGTTTAACAACCGATAAAAAAAGTTACAAGCCTGAAGAGCAAGTTGCCTTAACTGTAGTTGCTAAAAATAAAGCTGGAGATCCTGTTTCTGCAAGCTTTTCGGTGAGTAGTGTTGACGAAAGTAGTGTAACGGATGATGCAAAGTTTGGAACAACCATTTGTTCTTATTATTTAATGGAATCGGATATTAGAGGTAAAGTACATAATCCTGGATTTTATTTTGATGTAAATAATAAAAAACGATTGTTGTTTTTAGATCTGCTTCTTTTAACGCAGGGTTGGCGTGATTTTTTATGGAAAAGCATTCCTGAAATAGATAAAAACCCTGAATTTAAAATAGAAAAAGGCTTTCCTGTTTCTGGTACTATAAAACAGCTTTTAGGAAATAAACCCAAAGAAAATAATAATATAACCTTGGCACTTTTAAACAAAAAAGAGGGCATGCAGTTATTTAGTGAAATTTCTGATGCTAATGGGCGATTTAATTTTAAAGAGGTTCAATATACCGGTAAAACAACGATGCTGGTAAATGCAGTTAACCAAAAAGGAAAGGGAAGAGGTGAATTGTTATTAGATGATTTGGAGGTTAAGCCACTGGAGGTAACCTTTAGGCCAGTAACTGACCAAGATGCTGATACCTTGAGGTTTGAAGCTATAAAAAAACATGTGTACAATAAATATATAGCTTATGGTATTTCTCCCGAGAACATGCTCGATGAAGTCGAGATTATTGCTAAAAAAGAAGAACAACGACCAAGTTTATATGGCACACCGGATTATTCTTATAAAATAGATGATAATACACCTATGTATTCTGATATTTATCAGCTTATTCAATTTTTGGTGCCAGGTGTAACGGTAACTAATGATGTGGTAAGTTTTCCTCGATTTAATGGCCCTGCACATATAAGGATAGATGATTTTGCTACTTTTCCTGATGAAAATATATCTTATCTTAATCCTGCTGATGTGGATAGAATTGAGGTGTTTAAGGGGGCAAGTACCGTTATGTTTGGACCAGATGGTGCAAATGGTGTGATTTTAATTTATACCAAAATAGGAACCGTTACCAATAATGCAGTAAAAGAATATCATTCGATAAAAAAGGAGGTAGAAGGGTTTTATGCTGCTCGCGAATTTTATTCGCCCGAAAGAGGGGAAGATGCACAATTCGATATGTATAATAACGATACTATAAAAAACACCATGTACTGGAATCCTTACGTGCATCCTGGTGACCTTGGAATGGTTAAATTAAATTATAAAAACAGCAAACTGGAAACAAATGTTAAGGTAACTTTAGAAGGGATAACTGCTACAGGAATACCCATTGTGAAGTATACAGAATATGCCATTGAAAAGTAACGGTTATGTTAGTAAACTACCGCAAATACCAAAACTAACTAATACATATAACACAGCCAGGATAAATAAAATATTGGCTGCTTTTTTATTGTTTTTTCTAACCATAAACCCAATAAAAGCTAACAAAATGGCTGGGCCTAGCATGATTGCAAGCATAATAACAATTATGCCGTTTAAACCTTGTAATTCTAATAATAAATGCATGGTACATTAAAATAATGTTAAACTGCCACAAAAACCTAAACTTATAATCAGGTAAACTACGGCGGCAATTAATAACTTTTTTGATAATTTTGGGTTTGTTTTCCTTTTTATAAGACCAACTATTAAGAGTACGATTGGTAATCCGAAAAACAAAAATAATCCTATAAAAATGATCAATAGTAAAGCAGATTCATTTCCCATAGTTTATATTGTTTTATTTCTAAGCTCTTCCAAACGTTGTTTTTTATCATCTCTGTAAAACAGATTCATAGTTTCAAAAGGTATAATTTTGTTATCCTTATTTACAATATGAACACATGATTTTTTAATGGCACGAACATCAAAATTATAAGCATCAATAAATTGCATAATTATGATTCTGAATAAATTATCGTAACCCAAATTAGGTGCATCAATATTAGGTAAGCAACACATAATCGATTTCAGATTTTCTTCGGCAACTTCTACCGAATTTCCTGTGCTAAACAGCTCAATCATCTTACCATGCAGCTGCTCATCCTGCTCGTAAATAATGGTGTTTTTACTGTTATCGAGCAAGTCATTCGGGTTAATATATCGCGTTAACGGAAATACTTCACCATCTAATTTTAAGGCATAACCCATTACCAAAGCATCGGGATTACACGGCACCGGCAGTAAATCGTCGGGATTAAAAATAGAGGTTTGCTCCAATATTTTTCGTCTAACCTCAGTTAGCGTCATTCTATCGGTTTCCGGATTAAAATGTTCTAATCGACCTGCAATTTGCGTGGGTTGAAATGTGACACCTCGAACGCATTTTTGCTTTATGGCATAGTTTATAATTTTACCTATTTCATTATCATTTAAACCTTTTTGAAGCGTAACAACCAAGGTTGTCGATAGGTTTAATCTATTTAAATTTTCAAGGGCTTGCTTTCTTATTTCCCATAAGTTGGCACCACGAAGCTCCTGCAATACGCTATCTTCAAACGAATCGAATTGTAAATAGATTTCAAAATCTGGTGTATAGGTTTTTAATTTTTCTGCAAAAGCGAAATCCTTTGCAATTTTAATGCCATTAGTATTCAGCATTAAATGCCTAATGGGTAAGGATTTGGCATAGTCTAAAATCTCCCAGAATTGTGGATGAATAGTTGGTTCGCCACCAGAAATTTGAACCACATCGGGTTCGCCTTCATTTTTAACAATGGTATCGAGCATGGTTTTAATTTCCTCTAAAGTACGGTGCCTGCCGTAAGTAGGCGAGGAGCCTGCGTAACACGTTGGGCAGGTTAAATTACAGCGATCGGTAACCTCAATAACCGTTAAACAGCTGTGTTGCTCGTGGTCTGGGCAAAGTCCGCAATCGTAAGGGCAGCCGTAATGGGTTTTGGTGTTAAACGTATAAGGCGTTTCGCTGGGTTTGTTGTAATTGCGAATGTTTTTGTAATATTCGATATCGTCGGCAATTAACACTTTACTGTTTCCGTGATCGTTACAACGTTTTAACATGTAAACCTTGTCGTTTTCAAACACAATTTTGGCATCGACACGCTGCAGGCATTCCGGACAAAGGCTTAAGGTAAAATCGTAATAAGTATATTTTCTAGTGGGCATGTTTTATTTTTTGAAAGATGAAAGGACTATAATACAACCAACAAATTATGCATAAAAGCTGAATACTACTTAATCCGTAAACAAAAAAGATGTTAGGTTTAATAAACTCAATGCAAAACCTAAATCCAAAATAAGCGAGCATAAAGATTTTAAACAGGTCGCCTTGTTCTAATTTGATGTTATTTTTAACGTAGTTCAAACTAAAAAATAAAACGATTAAAAATACCAGTTCGTATAATGAGGTTGGATGCCGTAAAACGCCATCACCTAAATTCATTCCGAAAATAGAAGTGGTTTCGCAGCCATAAGTAAACTCATTGGTTCCAGAAAGAAAGCAACCTATGCGCCCAATAAAAATGCCCATAATAATAGGAAAAACAAATAAGTCGCCAGACGATTGTTTTTCACCAATTATTTTTTTGGCTAATTCTACACCTAATAAACCACCAAACAGACCGCCCATAATGGTTTTGGTATTTAAGATGTTAATTAGGTTTATCGCTGAAAATTTTATCAATGGATTTTCTAAAAACCCAACCAATCGCGACCCGATTAAAGCCCCTAATGCAGCTCCTAGAATAATTGATAACCGGTTTAAAGAATTGATATGATCGTGGTTTTGTTTTCTTACATAGACATAATATCGGTAGGCTACAAAAAAAGCCAGATATTCTAATACTAAATGTATATTTATAGTTATTCCAAAGAGTTCAGGTTCAAAGGGAATGTGCAAGAGGTTTCTGTTTTAAAATGAAAAAGTTAAAATACATAAATGTTTTAAATATAAAATGCTGTCTATTCTGGATTTGTGTCGTTCGTCGGAAAATGGTTTTTTACTCTAAGGGTATCGTGTTGCTTTGTGATATTAATAAAACAGAACAACCATGAAACACATCAAACCAACCGTACTTATTTTATTGCTTCTAGGGATTTTTATTTATCCTGCAATTAAAGATTTTAATAGAGATAAGCATTTGCCTAACAGATATTTAAAAAAGGAACCAGACCAAAACTGGGAATATGTTAAAGACCGTCTTACGACAAATGATGGTAATGGGAGATTTATTAATAGATACAAAACTCCTATTTTATTTGAATTATATGATGCTTCTAAAGAAGATAGTTTAGCGGTTAATAATACTATAAAAGAACTAAGGGAGTTACTGCCTCACAAAACCATTGATTATTTCAACAATTATATAGGAATGTCTTCTCAGCAAGTGAGAAAATCAGGTGTTTATCATAATCTTGAAGAAGGCTATAAATACAAAGGAGACTTTAAGATTCTTGATTTAATCACGGCGACTATAAAAATGCATTTTAATGGTTACGATACAACACTTCCAAAAACTTTATTACATAGAGGAATTAGAACAGATTTAGGTTTAGGTAATTATATTTTCAGAACAAATAAAAGTGTATCTTATAACTATTTTGATGTTAATTACATATATTTTTCATTAAATGACTCTGTGCCGTTTATAAAAAAAGAGAAGCTTGTTAAATATGAAATGCTCCGCAGTTTATGCGATATAAAAGAAAATTCCAATGCTGTAAAGTCAATTGTCCCGAGTGCCGTTTTTAATAGTGCAACGTATGTTCCTATCGCCTACACTTTTACTTATCAGGATGAGTTTTTGCTTAAAAAATTGTATGCTCCGGATTTTGATGAACAATTTCAAGCGTATTTATATAAACATTATAACTGGCGTTATGCTATGCATTATTTAAGTTCTAGTGAATTAAAAGTATTCTCAGGAGTTATAATTGCCTTATTGGTTTTGTGTGTCGTTATCCTTTCGAAAGATTTCTTTCTTAGTTCTTATTTTAAAAGCAGTTATCTTAATTATTTGGTGCCTGCACTAATTATACTTTCAAGTATTTTAGGGTTAAATCGTTTGTACGATCATTTAGCTAACCCTAACTTAATTTCATATTCAGGTTGGGGTGAAGTGCTTAAGGTGTTAGTATTTGTTTTTACTCCAAGTCTGGTGGTGTCATGTTTTGTATGGGGTTTAGAAAAGCTGTTTTTAAAGCAAGGCATGGCTTTTTATGCGGTGCTTTTTTTAAAAATAGCATCACTGCTTATCGCTGTTCTTATTCCGTTCTCCATTTATTATTATATCGTTTCAAAATATTTTGCGACTGTAGGTCTCAATGCGATGTCTATAATTAACCCTTTATTTGCTATAGCTTTAGTAGTGGCTATTGCAAGAGGTGTTTTAATATATTTAAAGAGTTATTCTGATACTATTATAAAACAAAAGGATTTAGAATTAAGTGAGCTAAAAGCATTAAATACCCAAGCCGAGCTTAAATCGTTACAATCGCAAATTAACCCACATTTTTTATATAATGCATTAAACTCTATTGCCGAGTTATCACATACCGATGCCGTTAAAACCGAGAAAATGGCATTGTCTTTATCCGATTTATTTCGTTATTCCATAAACCGACAAGGAAAGCAAATGAGTACCGTAAAAGATGAGGTGGAACTGGTGCAAACGTATTTAGAAATTGAACAAATTCGTTTTGGTGAGCGACTTGAATTTTCCATTGAAGTAGATAAAGGTTTGGAGACCCAACCATTACCTATGTTTTTATTACAACCCTTAGTAGAGAATGCCGTAAAACATGGTATTTCGAAATTAGAAACCAAAGGAATTATCAAATTGATAATAGAAAAAACAAAAAAGGGGTTACTTATTTCTGTATACGATAATGGCCCAGAATTTCCCGAAGGGTTGGTAAGTGGTCACGGATTGCAATCGGTATTCGATTTGTTGCGTTTAAGTTATAAATCGCGTGCGAAGTTAAATTGGGTAAATCAACCCGAAAAGAAAATAGAAATAGTAATTGAAGATTAATATAGCCACAATGAGTTCAAAATATAAAACCATTATTATAGACGATGAGCAGTCGGCCCGAAATCGTTTGCAACGTTTGTTGGCAATGTTTCCAAATACATTTGAAGTTATTGGTTTAGCAGAAAATGGCACAGAAGCGAGACAACTAATTAATGATTTAAACCCCGATCTTATATTTTTAGATATTGAAATGCCCGGCCTAACAGGATTTCAATTACTGCAATCGTTAGAGGTCGTTCCAATGGTTATTTTCTGTACAGCCTACGATCAATATGCTTTACAAGCCTTTGAAACCAACAGTGCCGACTATCTGGTAAAGCCAGTGCGTAAGGAACGGTTAGAAGTTACTATAGATAAACTTAAATTGTTTGACAGAACTTCAAACGAAGATCTGTTGCAAAGCCTTAAAATATTATCCGAATTAAAACAGGAAACTAAAAAAACATCTATAACTGTAAAAAAGGGAGATAAAATTGTTTTTATAAAATTAGATGAAGTCTTGTATTTCGAAGCAAAAGATAAATATGTAATTATACATACAAAACATGAGAATCATTTAAGTGAACAATCGTTGTTAAAGTTAGAACAAACCCTGCCAAAGGCGTTTTTAAGAGTACATCGAGGTGTTATTATTAATACCGATCATGTAAAAGAAGTTCAAAAATATTTTAATAACAGATATATATTAACCCTTAATACCTCGAGTAAAATCACTATAACAACCGGTAGAAGTTATGTAGAAGGTATTAAGTCGTGGATGAATTTGTAATTTTTTGTTTATTAATACCCGTTAATTAAGTACACCTAGAAATATGATATAATTATGTATCTTTGCAGCTTCAAAAAATAAGGTAACATACTGTGGTTAAGATTGATAATATAGAATTAGGAGAATTTCCATTGCTTTTAGCACCAATGGAAGATGTGAGCGACCCACCATTTCGTGCCCTTTGTAAAGAACAAGGAGCCGATGTGGTGTATACCGAATTCGTGTCGAGTGAAGGCTTAATTCGTAATGCTGCTAAAAGTGTTATGAAACTGGATATCTACGAAAAGGAACGCCCTGTAGGTATTCAAATTTTTGGAGCCAATCTGGACAGTATGTTGCAAACTATTGATATCGTATCGGAATTTAAGCCCGATATTATCGATATTAACTTTGGTTGTCCAGTTAAAAAAGTTGTAAGTAAAGGCGCTGGTGCAGGTATTTTAAAAGACGTTTGTTTGATGGAGCAACTTACGGCCGAAATGGTAAAACGTACCAATATTCCTATAACAGTAAAAACGCGTTTGGGTTGGGACCACGACTCTATTCGCATTGTTGAAGTTGCCGAACGCTTGCAGGATGTGGGGTGTAAAGCCATCGCTATTCATGGACGTACCAGAGCTCAAATGTACAAAGGTAATGCCGATTGGAAGCCTATTGCTCAGGTAAAAAACAACCCGAGAATGCATATTCCTGTATTTGGTAACGGCGATGTTGATACCCCAGAAAAGGCAGTAGAAATGCGAGACAGTTACGGTCTTGATGGTGCCATGATTGGTCGAGCCAGTATTGGTAACCCGTGGTTTTTTAAGCAGGTAAAACACTTCTTTAAAACAGGAGAACATCTGGATCCAATAACCATAGAAGAGCGTGTGGAAGCTGCGCGTCGTCATTTACAAATGTCTATCGACTGGAAAGGTGAAACCCTTGGTGTTTTTGAAACGCGTCGTCATTACACGAATTACTTTAAAGGTATTCCGCACTTTAAAGAATACCGAACTAAAATGGTAACCAGCGACGATCCAAAAGATGTATTTGCAGCCTTCGATGAAGTTTTAGAGAAATTCGGCGATTATCAGTTTTCAAGTTAATTAGGGCAAATGGCAAGCCACCGCGCTATACGTTGTCGTTTTGTAACATTCTTTTCTCGATATAAATTTTACTGAATGCAATCGTAAAATTCACTTGAACTGACTAATTTTACAAAAGCTGTCACTTCTATCGCTTTTGCAGCTCTTAAAACTTCAAAGCAAATTCAGCAATAACAGCCTTATGGTCTGTAGGCCAAATGTTTAAAGGTTCAATAATTGCGTCTTCAGTGAGCTCTAATACGCGTTCGTTTCTTGAGATATCTCCTATAGGACCAAGTATTTTAGAATCTTTTAGTTGTAATCGTTCATCAGGATAGTAAAAGATAAAATCAATGCGGTCTCTGTCGTCGGCTTCAGGACTCCAGGCGAGTTTGCTTAATGGAACTAGTGGGTTATTGGCAGGATAGGTAAATCCTGGGTGTGTTAAAGGATTCGGATAAATTTCACGGTAGGCATCTTTAAATCCTTTGTTTTCCAGTGTTTTAGTGTTTCTCCAGTTTATAACAACGCCATTATGATCATACAAGTTTTTATTAGCTTCAATCCAGTCTAAATGTGATGGTTCGTTGTTGTCGCCACCATAAATTATTAAACGGCCCTGTTGTTTTTCTATTTCTGCGTCAGCAATAAAAGCATCTATAGCGTCATCACGCATCGATTCAAGGTTGTTTTTCTGTATAACATCAACATCTGTAATAATGCTATCGAGTTTTTTCCATGTCGAGCCGTCGTAGCCTCGTGGCAAGTATAATGCACAATTTAAGTAATCTAAATGTCCGCTGTAAAAGGCGACTTCAACACCAAGAATATTAATTATGGCTTTCGTTATAGAGCCATGATCGTTTGTTACAGGGTACAATGCGGTTTGTTCCACTATAGGATATCGAGACAGTAATCCGGTATCTTCACTAGGTTGCGCATAGTACATGTGTCCTTTGGCTTTTAAAGCTTCAAGTATATGCTTACTAAAATCTACGCCATTATAGTTTCGTACTTCGCTAAACGCTATTAAATCGGCATCGGTCCTTATTATTTCGTCTACAATACCCTGAAATCCGTTTTCAACAACTGTCCCTTCCTGCCAGATATTAAATTGAAGCACTTTTAATTTAATTATTTTCTCTTGTTTGCATTGAATATTAATAAAGCAAAAGGCAATACAACCTAACAAAAGTAAATACTTTTTAAGGTATGTTAATTTAGGGAATAGCATAGTTTGGTTGGGTTTATTTTAGTTTAGTAAGTTTTAATTAAAGATTCGGTAATACGGGCTGAGGCAATTTTTGATGCCAAAACGCCTAAAACCGAAATGGTGAAAAACGCAATAAAAAAGTTTTCAATTTTTATTGCTACCGGATATGGGAGCGACGGGGTAATCATTAAAAGGGCATAACGTTGTTGAAGTATAACCACAATAACACTAATTGTTAATCCAATTAATCCACCAATAATACTCATTAGGCTTCCTTGGTAAAAGAAAATGCGTCGAATGTCTCGTACGGTGGCCCCGATATTATATAGGGTATTGAGGCTGTGTTTTTTATCGAGCATCATCATAATTAAAGAGCCAACAATATTGAAAAACGCTATAATAAGCACCAGTGTAAATATTAGGTATACCGCAAGATATTCGGTATTGAGCATTTTATATAATGCGTCATTTAATTGTTCCCGATTTTTTAAAATAAAGGCATCACCCAGTATTGAGCTTATAGTTTGTTTTGTGGCTTCAATATCGGCGTTTTCTTTAAGCTTAAATTCTAATGCTGTTATCTGGTTAGGTTCATAGCTAAGCAACCGTTGAACCATATCTATGGGCGCAAAAATATAATTGTCGTTTAAATCTTCATTAATATAAAAAACACCAACATTATTCACTTTTACCGAATTGTATGCGTTTTTTGTTGAAGTAATTTGACCTTTTCCGGGTTTGGGCACGTAAATGGTTAATGGTTTTGTGTAGTCTAATAGCCCTAATGAAAGCGAAGAAGATAACCCCCAACCAACAACAATTTCACGGGTCTTTTGATTGAACCAGTTGCCGTTATCTAAAATGGAATCAACTGCAATTATGTGTTCAAAGTTTTTATCTACGCCCTTTATGGTTGCAATCGTATTTTTATTGTTAGAAGAGATTATAACCCGTTCTTCTACAATTTTAGAGTAAGTGGCAATACCTTGAATGGTATCAAGTTGTGCTTTTTTTTCATCGGATAATTCAATAGATTTTCCGAATGCGGTTTCAGCCTTTAAATCGGGGTCAACAACACTTGAAAACTGGAGTGTAAAATCTTTAAGGCCAGCAAAGCCGGAAAGTACTATAAATAAAGAAGCAGCACCTAAAATAACGCCTATTATAGCGATGATAGTTATTATATTAATAGCGTTGTTGCTACTTTTAGAATGTAGGTAACGTTTGGCTATATATAACGGGAAACTCAATTACGATTTTTTTCTTTTATCTAAAATACTAGGATCCTTAATAGGATTATCTTCACCCTTTAAAGAACGGTCTATTTTTTCGATATATTCTAAAGAGTCGTCAATAAAAAATTCAAGATTTGGCATACGGCGTAATTGGTTTTTGGTACGCTGTGCCAACTCATGACGAATTAAAGGCGTGTTCGATTTAATTCCTTTAAGTAATTCTTGGGCTTTAGCATTCGGAAAAATGCTTAAATATACTTTGGCTACACTTAAATCGACAGTTACTTTAACTTTCGATACCGATATGATAATACCTTGCATACCGCCTTGCGTAGCAGCACCTTGTAATACTTCAACTAAATCGCGCTGTAAAACCGATCCTATTTTTTTTTGTCTTTGACTTTCCTCTGCGTTACTCATGCTTATACCTGTTTAAACGGACTCTTATTTAATGGCGAATTTAAATATTCAACCAATTTGAATTATTCGTATACTATTTAGTAGTTTACAATGCAAAAATACAGGATATTTAAAGATAATCTTACTTTTGATTTACAAAATTTGTATCTTAAGCTAAAGACCTATCATATGAACAAAGTTGAGCATATTGGCATTGCAGTAAAAAATTTGGAAGAATCGAATATATTGTTTACCAAACTTCTGGGGACCGCAAGTTATAAAACGGAAACCTTGGAAAGTGAAGGGGTGAAAACCTCATTTTTTAAAGTTGGGGCTAATAAAATTGAACTATTAGAGGCTATAAATGATGCAAGTCCTATCGCGAATTTTATAAAAAGTCGAGGTGAAGGAGTGCATCATATTGCGTTTGATGTGGAAGATATAGAAAAAGAAATAAAAAGATTAAAAGCAGAAGGATTCGTTGTTTTAGGCGATTCGCCAAAGAAAGGTGCTGATAATAAGTTAGTTGTTTTTCTTCATCCAAAAAGTTCAAATGGTGTTTTAATAGAACTTTGTCAGGAAATAAATTTAAAAGGATAATTTTCTTGTGGGGTTTTAAAAATAGTATTAAATTCGCAGCCGATTTCGGTCCTATAACTCAGTTGGTTAGAGTATCTGACTCATAATCAGAAAGTCCCTGGTTCGAGCCCAGGTGGGACCACGATTTGAAATCGTAAAGCCTTGTAAACATTGAGTTTACGAGGCTTTTTCTTTTCAAAGGGGCAACATTGGGGGCAACGCAGGTTGGTTGTGTTTTATGTTGCTGTAAATCAATTGTTTATGTTATTGAATATGAGTAAATTAAGTGAAATTAGCAATAATTTGCCTATAATTTTTATTTAATCCATCACTTTCTAATTTCTATATGAGCTAAATAAATTAAAAATATAGCTCAAAATTTAGTTATATTTGAGCTATAAACTATTTTTTTATAGCTCATGATACGAAAAATATGGAATTGGCAATCTGAGGAATGGCCTAACTTAACTTATGACGAAGCTAAATTAAAGGCTTTAGAATTACAATTCTCTAAAAATATTGGAACAGTTTTAGGTGCTATTAAACATGTTAATACTGAAGAAAAGGAACAATTCTTAATTGAAGTCTTATCAAACGAAGCTTTAAAAACATCGGAAATTGAAGGGGAGTACCTTGATAGAGATAGTATTCAATCATCTATTAAAAAGAATCTCGGACTAAGTGTAGAAAAAAGAAATATAAAACCTGCCGAGTTTGGCGTTTCTGAAATGATGGTAGATTTATATAGAAACTTTGATGAGCCGCTTACGCATCAAAAAATGTATGATTGGCATAAAATGCTAACGAATGGAAGGCGAGACTTAAAAGATGTAGGTAGATATCGTACTCATGAAGATCCTATGCAAGTTGTTTCGGGGAGATTAGATAAACATATTGTGCATTTTGAAGCGCCACCGTCAAGTGAAATGAAACAGGAAATGGATGGCTTTGTAAATTGGTTTAATACGAGCCATTATGAAAGTGGAAATGAGATCTTGCCTCTTGCTAAAGCTGGCATAGCTCATCTTTATTTTGTAAGTATTCATCCTTTTGAAGATGGAAACGGAAGAATTGCACGAGCATTAGCCGAAAAATCCATTTCTTTAAGTATCGGTGAAGCTGCATTAGTTTCTTTATCTAAAACTATAGAGGCTAGTAAAAATAAATATTATGATGCTTTAGCGGATAATAATAAAACTTGCGAGATTACAGATTGGCTAGTTTATTTCGGACAAACAATACTAGATGCCCAGGAGGAAACACTTAAATTAATCGATTTTATTATTGAAAAAGCGAAGTTTTTTGATCGTTTCTTAACATCTATGAATGAACGCCAGTTAAAAGTGGTAAAACGTCTTTTTGATGCCGGACCTCAAGGTTTTATTGGTGGTTTAAGTGCTGAAAACTATACACGAATAGCAAAGACTTCTGCATCAACGGCGACTCGTGATTTAAAAGATATGTTGGATAAAGGTATGCTACACAAAACAGGTGCATTAAAAAGTACTAGATATTGGTTGAAAATTTAAATTTTAATATATACTTGAATAACGTTATTTCTTAAAATAAAATTAATGGATGCCAAAACTGTATTTGAAGTATATAAAGCTTTAGATTTTGATGAAAAAGATAAATTGTATGATCTAGTTAAAGCAGATTTTAATAATCGATATAACAGCCGTTATGGATTAAACAAAGGCAAGTCAAAAAAGGAACATGCCCTTGATTTTTCAGATGCTGATGCTTTGAGCTATGTTCTTGACTTATTTGGTATACTAAAGATAAATAACTAGAATCATTCTCTAATACGTTAAATTAAACCTTATTTAACTTATTAGAAAGTAAATTTAATCTGGAATAAGATTTACTATTGGTATATCGGCTTTTGCTAAATCATATTTACTTAAATTTTTTGGTTCCACCCAATTGTATTGATCATGATCTGTTAGCTTAAAAGAGGCAGACTTAAATTCACACCTGTAAGCAATAAGATTAATTGTGAAATCATCATAGTTGTGAATGTTAGAGCCTATTTTTTCCTGGACATTAACAAACATTCCTAGTTCTTCCCTTAGCTCTCTTTTTAAAGCTTCAATTTCAGATTCATTTTTTTCAATATTACCACCTGGAAATTCCCATTTACCAGCCATGTTAAATGATTACTTACAATACTTTTTTGTAATTAAATATCCTTTAAAAACCCAAATTCCTCATCAATAAGCACCCTTCTGTCTAAGCCTAAATTCATTTCTTCACAAGCTGTCTCGGCAACTAATGAACAAGAAAAACAAGCTGCTAAATTTAGGTCAAAAACTCCTTGACCTTCAGATTCCCAACATAAAGGGTCTGAAGAACAATTTTGAGATCTTTCTAATCCTTTTCTTATTATATCTAATATTTTTTCAGGTTCGCCTTGAGAAACCAATCCCCCCATACTTCCCTCGGAGCCTTCCGCTGTATATATCAACACTCCAGACATTAACTTTTCATGGTTTGTAGATATATAAAGCCTCTCCTTTAAACTGGCAGTTGGGTATCCACAAGAAAACTCTAGTTCTCTCATTATCATATGTGAGAATGAATGAATTAAAAAGTGTTTATATTTGTTATTGTAAATTTTCATTTTTGAACTTAAACCTTGACTATTTGGATTAGGAAGTTCTTTAAAATAGTTTTCGAATCTAAGATCTAAGTGTGTTCTATTTTTTGATATCCATTTTTCAATTTGCCCATTAGAGAATTCAAAGAAAAGCCCTTCTCCCAAAGCTTCATTTGCGGGTAGCGTAAATAATTCTTTAGAATCAATCGAAAATATATTTTGACCAGAAGAAGATTCTTTCACCTCTCCATTTAAAACAATTCTTTCTTTTGGCTTAACCCTTGTAAAATCGAACTGAACGTTAGTTACTTTTAATTCTTCCACCTTTTGAATTTTCTTAAAAAAATCAGTTAACTCAGAAGGTAGGTTAATATCCTTAAATCGTAACCCTTTATTTATTTCAATATCCGGCAAAGATGAATGAGTCGAAAAACATCTGTATTCTTGCCATCTATATTCTTCATGTTTATCATGAATTTCATCTGTATTCGAAATATTTAAAAATTCTAATTCAAGTTTCTTCCTAAAAAAATCTTCATGCTCATTAAGATTAAAGTCATTATCAATTAAAAAATCATCGAAATCAAATTTATGATTCCAATATTCTTCTCGAGACATTCCAGTTCTAGCTAAATATTTATCATATTTTTTTTCTAAAATATCTAATGCTTCAATTATTTCTTTTGGCTTATTTTCAGCCAAATGCATCGGGATAAATAAACTGGAAAATCCATTTGCATAATATACATTATTAGCGGTCACTAGAGCTATCTTCATTTTTTCTCTGCCATTTTTATTGTCATTTCTAACATAACAACTTTCATAAGGTATAATTGAAGGGTTATCAATATCTATTTCCCAGGTTTTTTGTCCTATACAATATGGTTCAAGACTATTGATTCCTTCAAGATTAATTTTAGGTTTATCTTTATCTGAATTTGTGCCTAATCCGCAACTAGAACATTCTAAATAAATACTACCATATCCTTCAGACTTTGTTTTGCTTTCTGTCCATTTAAGCTTTGGATTACTACAGCAAGGACCAACACTTTCACTTGATAACAGGTTTTCTCCTTTGTCGTCATCAGGTCTTAGCCTAAGATGTTTTTCCGTTTTCCACCTTAAATAATTTGGCCAAGGTATATCCGAAAGATGTCCATTTGGACAAATTAAAACAAGATTTGTTTGTTCTAAAGTTTTATACTCTCTAATCCTAATTGTATTTCTATCCTCATTTTTAGAATTAATCACTCTTAAAAAATGGTTTGCGTCCCTTGGCGGAGCAAAATAATCTAACTTTAATGTTTCCGGATACCTCCGGCATTCCCTTTCCCATATTGAAAACCATTCACCAATCTTTTTTAATTCTCCTTTACTATTTTTGAACCATTTTGGAAAATGATTCCCATTAATCATATAGTGACTTGATACTCCTTCAAATTGTTCTCCTGTATTCTTTAAAGCCGTTCTAATAGGGTGATTTCTCCAATTCGGCGTATTAAATGACTCATTTAATGACATATGAGGGATACCTACTAAGCAAACTAAATTTTCAAGATTTTTTTCAGACTTAACAAACTTAATAAACCTTAAATCATCTATAAATTCTAATCCTCTATTTAAAACTTCTGATTTACTTAATTCATAAACTTTTTTATCATCTGAATTATTAGTTCTAATAATTTCAATTTTTGAATTAGCCCATCTAATGAATTTCCATTTATTTATATCTGAAATTAAGACATATGAACCAAGTTTAGTAGTGATTATTGAACCAACACCAGATGTAGAGGATAGTAATTTATATTTTCCAACTCCTTGATTATATTGATTTTGTTTTAATATCATATTTTTAAATTGAATTTATTTTGATTGCAGCTTCCGGTTCAATCACTCTTAAAGACATGGGTATTTGCCATTTTTTACTATGAATATTTCCTTCATATTCTTCAATATCAACATAGAGTTGTTCTTGTGGAGGAATAGATTTAGCTGATTTATTATTAAAAACAAACCTCTTATTTTGAGCTAAATTCTTATTTGACTCTTCTTTCCATTCATTAAAAGCAATCTCAATCCATTTTTTTATTTGAACAACATCTTCTTCCTTCAGTAAGTTGCTTATTAATTTGTCAAAGTAATTCATTCTTAATTTCCTTGATTCAAAATAACTAGTCAAATTAGAAATAATAATTGCTAATTCTCTTTCTGAAATTGAGGAGATATCACTAGCAGACTGTCTTTCTGTAAATATAGTTGTATGCCTAATCATAGTTGCTAAATACAAACCCATGTATCTTTCTACTGCTTTTTGGGTAAAAGGCGTTATGGATATTGGTTCAACATAACTATACATTTTTTCGTGAAATTCAATAAATTTTTCATAATGAGAAATATCTCTTGCCCTAAACGGATGATGAACTGTTAATACAAGTCCATAATCATTCCTAGCTACACGACTGCTTGCTTGAATATATTCGGCTGTATTTCTTGGCATAGAATTCATAATAATACTATTGAATCTAGAGACATCAATACCTACTGAAATCATATTAGTTGCAACAACGAATTCTGGAGGGATCTTTCCCCTAATCAACTCATCATCTTGCTTGTAAGCAAAACGTTTTTTTGCATCCCATTTCGTTTGTACATTTTTTAATTCGTTTTTAACCTCTTCTCCGGACAATCTTCCTGTTAATTCTGATTCTTGAATTGGTCCATAAGTATAAATAGAATGCATTAATTTTTGAGGTCTTACAGACCTTGAAAACACCCTTCTTAATTCTTTTAAAATATATGATTGAATTTGAGATTGTGTTTTTCCAACTTCTTTGAGACTATTGAAATAGGATATAGTTGTATGATAAAAATCAATTGCTTTTTCAAAATCTTTATATGAATCAAATTCCACGGGATGCTTATCTCCCAATTCCTTTAGTTCAAAAATTGCTCTATGAGTCATTAATATAGCAGCTAACCTCATCTGCATCCAAATTTGTGTTCTACCTGTTGGTAAAACGCCAATATATTTTCTTTTAGAAAGATATTCAGGTATTTTATCTTCAGGGCTTTTAAACCTTCTTCGATAAAAGGCAAAGAACGAATCATCACACTCCACACCAGGCTTTGGAAAAAGATTTACTTTTCTATCAAAAAGTGCCGCAATTTGTAATTGAGTGTTTCTCGTTGTCGCGGTTGATGAAATAATTTTAGGCCTCGTACCGTCTTCCCTGGTACATAGTTGATCTACAGCTGACTCAAACAAAGCTACTGCCGAACCAAGTGGCCCCAATAGTAAGTGTAACTCATCTTGAATTATTAAATCCGGAGGTAAATAACCATTTTTAGGTTTTCCTTGCTCCCAGTTACCTGTACCAAATATTCTTCTTGAATCGGCATTTCTACCATTGTTAGTTCCATCCACTTTATGAGCTAATTGAGCAAACTTATCTACTGTTCCAAAAAGTAATGCTGGTGGATGTTGATAAATAGTTTCATCTGATAAACAAACAGGTATTGGGCCTTGATATAATTTTCTATGGCTCGGCCTTCCTTTACCGAAAGCAAATGAACATTTTTGAGAATTAGAGCAAATTAAATAAAGTTTATCTTTGTTAAATACAGATGCGGTTGAGTCTGAATGAGTTGCAGTTTCACCTTTTATTTTAGAACCACACCAAGGACATTTATCCAAAGGAACTTTATTTTTCTCGTTTCTATTTAATTTTTCAAACTCAGATAAAAGAGAATCTTTATTTCGATCATTGGGCCTATGCAATAATTTGTTTGGTAAAGAATTATTCCCCACCCATAGTCCAATAGAAATAGGTTCTTCTCCTAATTGATAATTCCCCCATCTCCTTATTAATTCTAATGACATGATTACTAAAGTTGCTCTTTGGAATTGTTGCATAGTTAGCAATCGAAGAGTATACCTCATGATGGCAGCGGTACCTCCACCTCTTTCTTTGAACTCTTTCCTTCTATTTATTATAGTTAAGGCAATTAAACCTAAATAAGCTTCTGTTTTCCCGCCTCCAGTAGGAAACCATAGTAAATCAACCCAATTATTTCTTGTGTCCCAATTATTATCGACATCTTCTTTATAAATTGAATCTAGATTTAAAAGTATGAAAGCAAGCTGAAAAGCTCTCCATCCTGCTGATTGTGTGAATGGAGGGAATAGCTTATCATCAACATTGGAATAAAAATCCGAATTAAAATAACTAAAATCATCTTTACTCATTAATGATGTTACCTTACCATTTTTGGCATTTACCGAGTGCCACAATTGCATAAACATTGCTGCATTCATTAGCCGAAAAGAATCAAGTTTTTCTTCATTACTTTTGCCTGAAAGAAAAATTGTAATATTTTTTTTCATTCTTTCATAATCCTTCAGGCATTTTTCAAGTTCCTGATTTGCAATACCAGAAAAAGCTCCTTGATATTTTTCGTCTTTTCTTTTTATATCAATCCAGATTCTATAGGAATCGACAAATTCATTTAAACCTTTAATAATATCATTATTAGATGCATCTGAAAAAATAGATAGCCATTTAAATTCTTGAGATTTTGAATTTTCCAAAAATAAAGGAGAAACAAATCCTTCCTTTTTATCAAATACAGCTTCCTTACTTTTATTTCTTGGTACGGGATCAATATCTGGAGTTTCACATGAAGGTAAATATTCCGTTTCAACAAATGGAGTGCCATTATTGTGGCTCCACCTTACGGAACATCCATGACCAATCGCAAAATCCTTGAATTGGTAATAAATAAATGATGTTGTTGTATCTTCAGAATAAATATTTTCTTTATCAGGTTTATAGGAATGATTACTATATGGCCTCAAAAAAGCATTCTCAACAGAAAGATTAACACCAAAAAATGATTTTTGATTGACCAATTCATTAAAAGTAGAATAATACCTACTGTCGTTTTGTTTATCTTTAATAAATGGAATACTTGTATTTACCAATTGAATTTTAAAAAACACTTGGTTGTTTTCCTTTCTTGAATCTCTACTTAATTGGATGTTGACTGATATTGAAGCGTAATCTTCTTTTTTGTCATCTAAATCAAATCGAAAAACATCTTTTAATCCATTTTGAATAATACCATCTTCTCTGATAATCGAGATAATCCCATCCTCATTTTTTTTAGTATACAAGTACGATTTTTTTCTTAGAGTCTTTGGGAAATTAATATTTGCTAATTTTATAATTCTTTCAATAGGTTTAGACTGCCATAAACCATAACCAGCAGAGTAAACATCTAATAAATTTCTTAAATGATCTGTTATATTTTCAATAAGCTCAATTTTCTGAGTTACCCCATAAACTTTCTTTTGTAAATCTTTATCTGTAATTGTACTTTTTAATTCATAGTATATAGATGATTTCAAATTACTAAGATAGCAAGAGGCCTTTGTCAGTTGAGGAATTTTTAAAATTGCACTAGCTTCATCGAAAAGTCTTTCTGCAACGGCCTTCTGCACTTCTCTAACCCTTTTCTTTGTTTGTGTAATTTCATCATGCGATAATTTAGAAAGTAATAAAAAATGATTTTCATTAATAGACCTAATTCTAAACGAATTGAACTCATATTTCATTAAGAATCTCTGTATTTCATCAGGATTAACTTCACAAAGAAGTCCATATTTATTATTAAACTTTCCTTCTATATCTTTCTTTAATTTTTGATAATATCGGAAACGAACTTTAAATTCTATTTCTCCTTTTTCTAGTACTTTCTCATCCAAACAACATGTTAACCCCATTGTTCTGGGAAACATTTGATTTAATTCAACACCTTCTGTGTCTTCTATATCTTCAGAACTACTATTTTGAGAATCTTGTTCATATACTTCATCTTTTTGATCTGTTTGTTCATTGTTATCTAAGGTAATTCCAGATTTACAAGTATCGCTGTTATCTTCAGGAAATAAAATTCCTGTACTATATATAGCAGCAGGAACAATATCTAAAATTTCAGATGAGTAGTCTAAAGGAGCTTCTTCAATAAGAAGCTTATTAACAATATTTTCATTTTCTAAATCTACAAATCGATACCCATTTATTCCTGGCCCTAAAGTTTGTTCTCGAATAAAACGTTCTAAAGATTTTCTTTTATTTAATATCTTACTCATGCTTCAATTTTTTCAATAGTTTCAAGTTCAATTAGTTTTAATTCTGGCTGAATTAATTCCGTAAGCACAACTAAATTATCTACCAGGTAATTTTCGTCAATTCCAAGTTCATCTATAGGATGATTCGTTTTATAATAAAACAATTTTTGACTTATAATACTTCTAACATTTATATTCTCATCAAAACAACAATCATTAAACAAATCTTTTAGCAATTGATTCATTTGCTTTGTGCTTTTACGACTCGATAGTTTTGAAGAATTTCTAATCCTTTGAATAATAATAAAGTAAATTTTAGGTATATCCAAATATTCACACAATTCAATAAAAACACGCTTACTAAGAGGTGCAATTGAGTCACTTTGAGGATTTATCCAATTCTTTTTAAAGTAAGAATAAGAAACAATTCTTAAATTTTTAGTTTCTAAATAGGTTTTTAACTCGCTATATAATTTACTTTCACCCCTATCATCTGATTTTTGTTTTAATAGTATTTTCCATAACCTTCCTACACTTTCATGTCCAATATCAAATCTTTCACGAATGACACTTAATTCTTCATCCTGTTGTTTTGTATCTGTTATTTTTTCATAAATATTAATATCTTCTTGGATTTCATCTAAATTTTGAATGAACATTTTTCTATCATCAAATTCTAATTCTGATAAATAATCTACTCTTTCTACTCTAAAAGTAGTATTGCTTTCATCAGATATAATGAATAGGTCTGACCCATAGAAGGTTTTAGAGCTTTTACCTTTTGATTTTATTTTATAAAACTCTCTTTGATCAGAACTAGAATATTCATTTTCGAGATTCCAATCAATGTTAGGATTTAAACTGGGCTTTTCATTTCTAATTAAATTTTTAAGTTTATCCCAACCAAAACTATTCTGCCTAATATTGTGATCGAGATATTTATGATAATCATTATAAAGATTATATCTTGACCAACTATACTGATGCTTGAATAAAAAACTTATTAATAATGCTTTAAAATTTTCGTCTTTTTCCTTTGTGATTTCAAGTAAATTAGGGTGAAAATTATTAGGGTACTTTCCTTGATCTCTGTAAGAAAGTATAAGTGCTGCTTCTGAATTTGAATTAGATAATTCAGACCATAATTTAAATTTAAAATTACTCGGTAGATTAATTGTCTTAATTAGTTTAGAAATTAATTTTGGACATTTTACAACTGAATCATCTACAATGATTGTTGAAATATCATTATTTAAGAATTCAGTAATTTTAGATGTTAAATTGATTTTTATGATGAAATCTAAAACATTCGAAAGAATATCTTTAAGAGTTTCTATATCCTCTTCTCTTAATTCAAGAATTAATTGTTTAGTAGTCAAAGTAATTAATTCCGAAGATTCATTAAGAGAAAATAGATCTTCTAAAAGAAAACATTTAATATCTTCATTTAAGCATAAAGAATAAATATTCATCATTTTTAAGGACCTTAGTTCATATAAATCTCTAATACCAGTTTCTAATAGAAATGCATCCCAAAAACTACAAGAATCAAACCCCAAAAAATCAACTGGAATAGAAGTTTTTTCTTTTTTTCTTAAAAGAAAGTCAATTTCAGAACCTAGTATTGTATATGTTGCATTTTGAGGGATTTTAAACCTTTCCTTAATCATTTCTATTTTATTTCGAATTGAATTAAAAGATTTATGCCCCTTACCAAAAGTTATAATTGCGTAACGATTAAAGTTTGTTCCATATTCTTCATTCCATTTTTCAATCTCTTGCAAAGAAAAACTAGACATTATCTTTTTACTTTCGCAGTCAAATAGAATAATATTTTTAATGTTATCAACTAGTCTACTGTTTTGAGTATCTATTTCATTTAAGGTATAATCAGTATTAAAACAATTATATGCTAAATCTATTTGATTGCTATCAATATCTACAGCATAAGGCGTTAATTTAAATATTTTTATTATTTCCTGTTTTTCCCTAACTTTACAATTAATTAATGATTTTATAGAAAAGCTTGAAGATAAATCTAAACTATCAAAAAATGTATAAAGACAATTTGATTCACTTTTCTTTAATACCCATTTTTTATAAATCTTATTTCCGCCATTTTTAGCACTTGCTCCTTCAGGACAACGTGCATTTAAAATCTTATTCTTCCTTTGAAGCTCCTCTACTTTATCTTTAAGAAGGTGGTTTTTATATTCCTTATTTTGCTTATTTAAATCATTTAAATTAGAATTAAAATATAATTTAAGAATGATAAATTCAAATAATAATGCCTCCAATTCATCTGAAAAATCAAGTTCAAAATGAATATGAATTGAATTTATATCATTTGATTTATCTTGTATGTGATAATCTAATATTAAATCGAAATAAGCAAGTACGTTTTTAAATCTTTTTTTTAACTTATAATTGCTTAAACTACTAAACAAATTATTTTTAACTTCTTTCTTTTGAATGTTTTTTTTTAATAGAGTATTGATATGTTGATTTATAATTTCCATTATGCTACTATATAAATTTCAACATTCAAAATTGCTCTTGTAATTCCGACAAAAAGTTCATATTTATTTAATTCTGACGGTTCTGAAACCACTAGAAATACATTCTTTTTTTCTAACCCTTTATACTTAAGTATTGAGGTATATCTTAATTTATTTGATGTATCTCCTATATTTCTTTGATTCAGTTCCTCCACATCTTTGATAATTAACATCTCTCTCAGGTCTTCATCTCCTTTATAAGTGCCTCTTAAAAAAGTAGATTCAATAAGTAAAACGCAATCTTTGCCTATTAATGAAGAGTCTGTTTCTCTAATAGGAGTTAAAATATTCTTTAAAATATATTTTTTAACATATTTTAGAGCAGCAAATCTTTGAACTTTAATATTAGGATATAAATCTTCAAATTGTTGATTTAATATTATTGTAGGGTTTTCAATAATCTCTGAAGATAAATGTCTGATTTTAGGATTCTGAGAACTTCTTTTTACTTCATTTAGTTTAAAATGGGAATAATACTCTGTCATTAAATCCGCTATTTCAGAAACATTTCTTCCACTTGAAGAATAACTTTGGTCAATATCATATAGAATTAAGGAATTTCCATTTAAAAGACCATTTCCATTATATCCAGAAAACTTATTTATAAACAAATCAATTCCTCTATCAAACAAATCTTGAGCTTCATCTATCACTATAAAATCATAAGGTCTTAGTTTTCCATTAATTTCAAGATATAGTATAGTATCTTTAACAAGGTTATAAAAGTCATCTTCATTAAAAGAGATTAATTCATTATAAGTTAAATCTTTATTATACTTTAGAAAAAACTTAAAAAAAGTTGTAACCTCTAGATTACTTAATAAGTTACGTTCATTTAAAACGGATCTTGTGTAGTGCATTAATAAATTATTCCAACATAAATAAATTCCTGTTTTGTTATGTTGTTTGTCTATAAATGCTTTTGCTATAGTGGTTTTTCCTGTTCCAGGAGGCCCTTCAATCATTATTCTAGTATTCTTATATAAACTCTCAAGAATTTCAATATTTTGAATACCCAGCCATTCTAAAGTATTAATTGTGTTAAAATGATTTCTATCACCAATTGTTGGACTTAATATTTTTTTTATTGCAACATATTTTTTGCCTTCAATATAATTATATGTTCTATGGTGTTTTTTATGCTTATTCTTTGAATATTCAAATACATTTATTAAAAACTTTTCAATCGAATTGTCGTAAATTTTTGAATTAAATGAAGTCCAAAGGAGATTACTATCAATTAACTTAGACTCAAAAGGATAATTAACATGAGGAAAAACTACAGCTTCACAAAAAAAGCAATCTTTAAAATTATTTAAGATAATATCCTTAAGAGTAAATTTGTATCCTTCTGCCTGTTTAAAAGGGTTTTGCTTTATTGGTTTTTCAAAATTTTTACCATAATAAAATATATTATCTTTTGTTGATATTGGACCTCCTTTTACTTCCAGAACGACTATGCCATTTTCGCAAATTATTAAAAAATCAATCTGAGCACTTGTCTTTTTATAATAGTTAAAATTATCCGAATGCTCTGGTAATTTTAAATCGTGCCAAACGTCCCATTGAATTTGACTTTTACTTAAATCCTCCCACAACCTTCTGTAGACATCTATTTCACCCTTGAGAGGTGTTCCATCCTTTTTGACAATTATTTTTTCTAGTGAATTTATCGGGTTATTGGGGTAAAAGGAAACCGGCATGTTACTTAATCAAATTTGTTTTCGTTGAAATTTTATTTATTGCGTAAAGAGCAAATAATTGTCTAACAGGAATTTCTTCTTTATATAAAAAAATCTCATTATTTTTTTGCTTAAAATTTCGGTCCTCTATATTAAGTGATTTGAGTATTACCGAAATTTCATCAACTAAGATTGTAGGTTCTTTATAATTTGAAATTGATTTTTGCTTTTCATACATGTCCTGAAGCAAAGATGAATTAGCTATTGCCTCTGAAAATCCATTATTTATAATTTTAATAAATTTTTCTCCATTTGCATGAAGTCTCAATATAGGCTCCAGTTCCTTATAATAACTGTCTTCTACTTTTTGAATAGGAAACCCTTTACCAGTTCCGTACTGGATTGAGGTATACCATTTTCCATGTGATTTACTGTTTTTTTCAATATCATAATTTGATAATGTCACAGTTAAATTTCCCTCTTTAATGGCATGTCGTCTAAACCTTGCTCCTTTATTTTTAATTGGGGGATTATCAAAAGATTTTAATTTAAAAGAATTTAAATTAGGTACATTTTTTAAATTGGGAGATTTATTAACATTTAATTGTTTTGGAATTTCAGCTCTTAATTCCTGTAGAACAGTTTTAGCAAAAGCTCTACTTACTGCACAACAAACTGCATTCCCAACAAGTCTCCATTTAGTGTTTTCAGAGCCTAGAAATTGATATGTTATAGGAAATCCCATAAACATAGATGCTTCTCTTACAGTTGGTAAGCGGTACTCTCCATTGCCATATCTCTTAATTTCAGATTTATAAATTATAGACTCTCTGGAATTAGCTATTTTAGTAGCTGTAATTGTTCTACTTGGTTTATTTTCATTTTCCGGAAACGACATTTTCCCCATATACGGATGATTAGTTTTCCAATATTTAGAAAACTTCCATTCAGCTTCGTAAACTCCAGTATCATAGAAATGGTCATATATTTCAAACAAAGAAATTTTTAAATCATACTGAGGGTCCTTTACCAATATGTTTTCTTTAGAAGAATAAGGGTTAGGAAAGTGCCTCTTTATACCATCGATAGAATTGTAAAGCAATTTCCCTTGTTCGTTTTTATCAGAATGAGTTTTACTAGGAACAATTAATTTTTGTTTCTTAATTATCTCTCCTGATATTACTCGCTTTCTTGCTTGATATGATCCATAATCAGCAGAATTAATTACGGATGTATTTTCATATAAATCTAGTGCGATTTTTAATGGACTTATTCTATGTTTTGTAGCCCAATCTGAAAGTCCCAAGTCTTTAAAAGTATAAGATGTTTGTAAATATCTTTTAGAGTTTACTACATTTTCCATAAACCAAGCTTTTAATATCGAGTTAGGTTTATTCTTTTTAACTGCAACTATTCTTAAAAATGTCTCAGTTAATTCAACCCCTAATGACTTATCGGCATTCCCCGATTTATTGGAAGTAGAGAAACTAACGCACGGAGGGCTTCCAAGAATAATTTCAGTGTCTGGTAATTCTTCAATTTCATCAATTGAATTTTTAAAATCGAGAATATTTTTTACTTCACAGGATAAATTAAAATTATGATTGTAAGTATCAATAGCCGGTTTCCAATGGTCATACCCATGAACTATTTCAAACCCCATTTGCCTAAAACCTTCAGAAAAGCCACCAGCCCCACAAAAAAAATCTATAACTTTAAGCTTTTTCATTCTTAATATTGTCTTTCAAAATTTCTTTACATTTAGACAAAAATTGTTTTTTATCTAAGTCCGTTAATTGTTTTACTAAATCCCAATTAGTTCTTCTTCCTTTTTCACCTGATGGTTTCCCGGACAACTTAGATATACTAATATCCGTTTGGAATCCCTCTTCATTAAGCATAGCTGCAATATTTTGTACTTTCATTTTAATTGATGAAATAGATCTATTCCTAATTTGGAATATGTCTGATTCATCAAATTCTAGTTTTCCGAATCGCGCAATATAACAACAGAGAATAATTTCTTCTTCTGTATATAAATTTCTTTTCATACTATAAAAACTACATTTTGTAATATACTTTTAAAATTTTTTTATTTCCAAAGTTATCGTTAAATATATTCTAATTTATCTTTTTTAGTTTACGGAATTCAGTATTTCTAAAGAATTTACCATCCATTTCAAACTTATGTTATATAACGTCAATTTTATATATATTTAATTAGAGTTCACAATTCATGTAAACAGGTAAATGATCAGATAAAAACCTTGCGTTTTCAAGATTTAAACAATCTTTTACAATATCAATAGATCCAGATGAGGTACTTTTTATTGTTGATGATGTAAAATATATATTGTCGATTGAGTGGTTTAGGTATAAACCGTTACTACATTTTGTTTTTAAAGTGGTTTTAGTTTCTTTTAAGGCCGATTTAAAACCTATCTTATATAAATTATTCCAGACTTTATGTTTTTCGTTTAAATTGAAATCTCCTGCCAAAATAATTCGATCCGAATCAAGTCGTTCAGGATAATATTTAAAATGTATGATTTCCTCTTCTGGTCGGTCATTAAACTTACGAGAATGGAAGTTGATAATATAAAAAGGATCTCCTCCTTTTTTCATTTGAAATTTACCAATGAAAGGTTCACGAAGACATTCATCTTCCAATTCTTTATCTAAAAAAGCTTTGTTAAGAAGCTTTACTTTTGAGGTTTTCCATAAATAGGCATAACGTTCACTAATATATGCTGAGGGGCTGTTTGTAGGATCACTTACTCTGTAATCCCATTTGTAGCCCATCCTGTTTAATTCGTCAGCAATTTTTGCCACTGCTTGTGCTCCTGCGGGGTCTTTTGCCACAACTTCCTGAATAGCTACCAGATCTGAGTTCCTAAGTGTCTGTGCTATTTGATGTAATTCATCTGCATTTTTACTTCTACCTAAATCTCTAATGTTCCAACTTGTAATATTTAATGGATAAAGAGATGAGGTATAAGTAGAGGAGTTTACTTCGAGTGAACTTTTAGCACTACTTGTCGAAGCTGTAAACTCATTAAAAAGTTTATCTGAATTTGAAGGATCAGATAAACATGAATATGATAAAATTAATAGTAATAGACTTAGTAATTTAAAATTGACTTTTACCATAGATTTTACTAAAAATTATGTTTTACTAAGTCTGAAATATTATTAAGAGCTGCTACTTGAACAGCGACATACTTCTTTTTATTGTCTCTAAGTGTTATTACTGGTTTTATAGATGCAGGTCTATGTTTTGAAAATTCTTTGGATTTGGCATCGGGATGACTAGTTAAGGTTTCATGCAAGACATAGTTTTGAATGTTTAAAGAGCTTGTGGTTTGTTTTATGTTGCAAAAGGGAGTGGATACCTTTTGAATATTTTGCATGGTTTTATTCAGTTCTGGAGCCGAATTGAAATAAGGGTATGGTTCTCTGCCTTGAATATAGTCCACAATACTTATGTCTAATATATTTTCAATATTTTTATGTATATCGTTTAAATAGTTAGTGTATAGTGTTTCAAAGACCTCATTTGTGTTATTTTCTTCAAGGATATAATTTTCATGGAATGTTAATGAAAGGTTAGGCAGATTCTTTAAAAAAGTGTTTTTTTCCTTTTTGATATAATCAAGTAAAGGTTTTTTTTGAACAACATTTACAACAAATGTAGGAGAATCAAATAAAGTTTCATTAAGAGCTTCTAAACTTTCCTTTTGCCAGTTTTTAATTTTTTCAAAATAGATTGAAAGGGATTTGTATCTTATTATAAGATTTTTATTCATTTCGTCGAATAGCTGAAATAAGTTATCTGCAACTTCAAAACGATAAAGTTCTCTTTCATGTGATAATCTTGGGTCTTCAATAACTGTAGGTTGTTGTATAATTTCCTTTTTAGTAAATAGAAGTTTACAGCCATAAATTATTAGTAAAATACCGCCTAAAACACCAATTAAAGAGCTGGGTACAGTTATATATGATTTAAAAAATAAACTAATAAGAATAACTAATACACCCCCGGCAATAAAAGGCCAAGGATTTTTGTTACTTTGTTCTGGTTCTGCTTGGGGAATAGCAGGGGCTGGAATTTCTTGAGCTTTTAGATCTTCAAATAATTGTTTTCTGAATAAGGGGTTTTTAATTTGTTCTTCATTCTCTTCGTTTTTTAGGGCAATTAAGTCGTAATCTTTCTTAACTATCCTTAAATCCCTTTTCTTTTTACGTAGATTATATTCTTTAATGACTTTTCTTCTAATTAATGAATCGTTTAAGAAAGAAAAACTAGCATTTGAATCATAGTTAAATTCACTAAATGATAAATCTATGATATCTGTAATAACAAAGGCTTCTAAACAAAATTCAGGACTAGCTATGTAATCATAAGGCGCATAACAATAGCCATTTTCTCCAAAATTTCTACCCCAGCTATTTCTTATTTTAAACAGTTTTTCTTCTTCGTTATAACCAACGATTAACATAGCATGATTACCATGGTTTTCAAAGCTTGCTTCGTCTTTAGAAGGAAAGGGAACAAGACCTGATTTGTCCTTTGGATAAAAAGATTTAAATAATTTTAAACCAATTATAATAGGATGTCCATTGGCAATAGTTTGTTTGAAATCTTTTTCAGTAATATTAACTCTAAATGCTTTTTCTACAACTTGATGCTGTGCTTCTGTATAAGCTTCCTCTCCAGGTTTTACAGAGAATGATTCAATTTTATAGGGGTAATTTTTAGAATAACAGGCACCATGTTTTTTTACTGAATTAATGGTTTCTAATAATGTTGCACCCGTATCATCAGAGACGTTTCCAAGGATTTCTCTGGTATTGTAGTAAATGAAAAGTTCGCTAATGTCTACATTCTTATTGTTACGTTTTGCTGCAAATTCGTAAACGGCTGAAACAGGAAATGCAGTACAACTTCCTAATTCTCCTTGGTCTTTTACCTTTGAAAGGTATTTAGATAGATCAATGGCGTTAGGAATAGGTTTATCTTCGAAGGAATAAAAGTCCTCATTTAAATTTACAGGAGACGGAATGTAACCCGAAGCATTAATTCTTTTGCCATCTACACTAAAGACCCCTTCTTCAAAAGAGATATCTAAGTCAGAATGAATTTCGGTAGATTGCTCTTTTAAGATTTTTAGTGACTTTTCATCATTTTTTATAGCTTGGTTGAGTTCGGTTATTTTATTTCTTAAAGCCTTTTGTTCATGAAAGTCTACTCTATTTTCTTTATCTAAATATTTATTGAAATAATCAATAATGTCAAACTCTAAATCACTTATATTTAAACGCTTATTGGTCCAGTTTATACCTTGTAGCTTCTTGTCATCTTCACCTAAAAGGTTAGCAAGTATTACTTTTGATTCACCAATTGTATTGTCAGAATTGGTAACAAATAATTCCAATTTATTTTTAAAAGAATTAATGTATTCTTCCGAGTTTGCTGTTAAATTTTGATTGTTTTCCTGACTGTAAGGGTATTTAGTGAAGAATTCGTTGAAAAAATTCTGGTGCTCTGAAATAAAGGGGTTACACTTTAGAATAATGTCTCTTAATTGAATGCCTTTATCATCATATACACCTTCTTCTTTAAATTTATACTGAAGGATTTTATTGGTTATAACATTACTAAATAAAATTTCATTAAAATGAATAATCCCAATACCAAAAATTTTTGTTTTGTTTTGAATAGCTAATGACGTCTGGCAAACCATTTGAAAAACGAAAAATTCAGCTAAGGCAAAGGCAAGCCAATTTGAGCTTAGGTGTAAAATGATTTTATCTGTATTTCTGTCATCTATGTAGTAAATGTCTTTTATTAGGTCTTGATATTCTGGAATCGTTTTTTCAAGTTCTTTTAACTCGTTTTTTATATTAGAATTATCATTATGATTATTACTATCAAGAGAATAAGTTATGACAAACAATTTTATATCAACTCCTGAAATAAGCTGATTAGAGCTTAAATCCTTTATTGCTTTTAATAATTTGTTTAGTATAAAAACACTTTCTTTTTCAGCTAAAGAAATAACAATGTTGACAATGACAGTGTCGCTAATAGAATCATTTACAAGACCAACTAAGTTTTTTATTTCTGCATACAATTCATAGTCGAACCAACTTTTTATGTCATCGTTATCGGAAAGTTGCAATTCCCCCTGTTTTATAACTTCCAGTTTGTTTTTATCCTTTTCCAATTCCATAGAAGAGGATAGGATAAAACTTTGGTAAAATGCAGGTTCATGATCTTTAAAATGCTTATCAATTTCTTTGATAAGCATTTTACCTTGTTTATTAATACCGATATTTATTGAAGGCGACGACATAAAAAGTTTTTAAAAGGTCTAATTTGTAATGGATAAAAGTTGTATTTTGTTTATTTAGCTAAAACCTTTTTAACAAAATTAATTTCATCGCTAAATAGTTCTCTAACCTTAATCATTTTAGAATCTTTTAATTCACTATTTTCAAAATTCTTTTTTGAATAATGATCATTGTAATTGGAAGACTCAGTAACTTTTTTAATTAATTTATGATTTTCAGTTTCGCCAATTTCGGAAATCTTATTGTCTATCATTGCTTTAAACTCATCTTGTAGTTTTCGTCTTTTGAAATCAAGAAAGGCTTCGTCTCGATAGTTCCCTAATTCAATCCAGTAATCTTCAATAGGATCTCCTTGTGCTTCACTATAGGCTAGATAATTGTCTCCATCGAATTTAATAAAGTCATAAATAAATCCAGTAACCCAATACTCTAAACTGTGATCTTCACGTTTCGTTGGGTATATGTCAAATCCTTCTCTTTCCATTCTTAAAAGCCAGTTGCCGTCAATATGGTGACTTATTTGACTATTGTCACTTTTTTCTTTGTAAAGTGTCATATTTGAAACTGCATAAATAGGTACGGTAGCTTCCATTCTATAAATGACAATTCTGTCATGCATGTTAGTAGAATTGAAATCAGCTTTTTGGTTGGATTCCAAAATGTTTTTTACTACATCATTTTTTACTAATATTGATGAATTTCTGTTAGGTACACCAATAATGAATGCTTCATGATGTTGCCTGTTAACGACATGTCCTTTGTAGTTATATGACCAAAGTGGATTCGATTTTACAATTAATTCTTTTACAATGGTATTTAACTCTTCTTCGCTATAGGTTGATAAAACTTCATCTATTCTTTTATTACGATATTCAAGCGCTTTTGGTAACTCTTTAGAAAAACGCCATAAAGAGTCTGAAATGATTTTAGTAGAAACTTCTGAAAAATCGTATAGACCTCCATTTGAACTAATACTTTTTATAAAATCAGAAATATTTAAATCCTTATCGGAAACGCTTACTCGGTTTACAAAATCTCTATGAAGCTCCTTTACGAATTTTTTTGGTTGTTCATTTATCTGGTTTTGTAAGCCAATGAATTTTGATTCACATTCTTCCTCAACTTGTTGTAACTTTTGAAGTATGTTTTTAATGTTTTGATCATGATCGCTGATGGTTAATAGAAGTTGATTGAAAAATGTTGTAGCATATTGTCTTCTTAAAATTTCATGTGTATTAGCTGCAATCTGATTTACACCTTGAGTAATTTCTTCTTTAATGTCTTTTAGTTTTGAACCAAATTTACGCTCCATAAATGTTAGTCCTTTTAGTTCAGAAATATTTTGATTTAAGTGGTTTCTAAAAACTTCATCATTTTTAGATTTTTCAATGTGTTCTGATTTCATTTCTCCTAAAAAGACATTTACATGCTTTTTTAAGGCATTTAAGAATCTGTCTATATTACCAACTCCAGAAGGTTTATTAATATGCTCAATAATGAATTTTTCAAGTTTTTTGTCGACATCAGATTTTTTAGAAGCATAATTTGATTCGATTTCCTTTTTTGCAGATTCATCAACGGAATGTAAATAGGAATTTATTTCAGAATCAATAGAGTTTACATCTTGTATATAAGTGTATTGAATTCTTGGGATTTCAGCCAGAAGGGAATCTATTAAATCGTTGTTTTCATCTCCATTATTTTCTCGAATTTTAGCATCATTAATGAAAATATCATCAAGATCAAATGAATCAGTTTCTGGGGTGATAAGATTATTTATTACACTAACAGAAGCTTTATGGGCATAAATATTTCCAAGTTTATTGCCATCATAATATAGTTCGCTTAGTCCTAAGCCACATGCCCATGAATCTTTATTTTCTACTTTCATGGAACCTCCTGCAATTACGGTTCTTACATTATCGTAAGAACTCGCCATGCCTCCACTTAACTCACTTGCTCCAGTGAACATTGCTAAGCCAATTAATTCACTTAAGTCATTTATGTTAGTGTAAGTATTGGCGTTTTTGTCACTGTTGTTTATTGTAAATACTAAATCGAATGGAGGTCTTTCAATTTTAATAGTTTTATTTGCGTATTTTATTTCTAATGGCTTTTTGTCGTAATTATGATGCATTAGATAATCTAAATCATGTAATGCTCCATATCCATTTGGTAAAACGTTTGCCATTGCTGGACCATTCATCATAGAGTTGAAAACATCAGGTAAAATGGCAAATCCAATGGTTGAAACTCCAACACTGGAATTAATTCCTTTGGAAACCTCTTTAACAATATATGCCATATCTAAAAAAGTACCACTACCTGTTCCTCCTGCAACGGAAAACATCATGTTTATTTCAACATCATTACCATTCACATCAAATTTATCATTACTAATAGCATCAGCGTTTAATATAGCAGTAAGTTTGGTTCTAATGGCATTTTCAATAGCACCATAATTAAAATGGGTTGCGAACCTACCATTAGATCTAACTTGACCAGCTCCATCTGTAAGGCTAACAAGTAAGGCTCTATTGTGGTTTGGAACAAAGTCAAATAATTCTGCTTGTTGCCTTAAAACCTCTTGTGGGTCTCTTACTTTGATATGCAAAAATTCAGAAGCATCTAGTCCGATTCTTTCACCTCCTAAATGGCTGTCAATTTTTACATTAATACTATCGCCATCGGTATCAAAAGCAAGAAATGAGGTCATTGGAGGGATTTCTCCATATGTGTCAATAAAGCGCTTTTTGGTATGTAATATTGATTTTAAACCAGTTCCTCCTAATCCGATGAAAAGACTTCTTTTTAATTTTGCCATGGTATGATGTTTTATGAATATTGGATTTCTATTGTATGTTTTTCTGTTTTGATATTATATGAATTGTACGGTTCCAAGTTGATTGATGGTGGTGATATTTGTGTTCCAAAAGGAAGCTTTATTTTTATTTTTTTTCCTCTACCAGGTCTTAGAATTATATCTTTATCATAGATTGGGTTTATTTCGTATTGTATCTTCCCTGTAAAAACCTTATTAAAATATTTTTGTTTTTTTGGAGAACTTGTAAAAATGACAAGTTTAATGTTTCTATTCAGGAGGACACTTCCGAAATAAGGTGATAAAATTTGAATTCTTCCTTTTTTAAATTTTGGATAAATTTTGTTTCTTAAAAAAAGAAACCAGATAATTAATACTGAAGAAATAAATAAAAGAATAATAATTAAGGCCTTTTTTAATGGGTTCATTATGAGCTTATGCTCAGCTTCCCATTTAAAAATTCTTATTTCGTTTGATGTATTGAGGTCGTTATTGTTTATTAAATCAAGGCTATGTTGTGTAACTGAAATAAATCCAGATGTATAGCCTTCAGGGTAATCAGGAAGCAGTTTTAACCCCAATTGTAAAGTTCCCGTTTTAGCATTTTTACTGTTTATAGTAAAAGTATTGTCTGATAATTGATTGTCGTTAATATAAAGTTGTAAGTTTTTGTCTTTTATTTCTTTTTGAAATTCATCGACAAATTTAATGGTAGCTGAAGATGATTTTTCTAATGAATAGTCATTAAAATTGAACTTAAGTGATTTTGATAATGTAATAGTGTCGCATTTGCAAAATAAAAATGGTTGATAGTATTCAACAACACCAAAATTAGTGGTTTCCCCTTGAAAAGAATCTTCTTTTTGGCAGTTAAAAAGAAACAAAAATGATGCTAGTAATATGCTAAGAGTTTTATTCATTTTCTACAAATTCTAGGGTTAAAACTCTTTCTTTATTATTTCTAACTACTAAATTGATATCTGGATTTAAAATTTTTAAATTATTATCTGTAGAAAGGGTTAAGGGTATAACTGACTCTATTGGTGAGTTTTTACGAAGCGCTTCAAAAGTTTCATTGTTTTTTGTTTTTAGCCGAACAACAATTTTATTATTTTCAACTTTGATGTTATTTTCGTCAACTTCAAATATTGAATTATTTTTTAAGTTGATTTTCAAAAATGTCTGGCCTTTTATGTAATCCCAATTGTTTGCATTTAATTCTATTTCAAAGTTATTTGGGTCATCGTGGAGATTTACTTTTATATTATTAGAGTATGGCTTGATAAAAGCTATATTCATATTTGTTCCTTCTACTGAATAAGCGTTACATTGTTTTTCTATGATGTTTACAATAGGTTTGTTTAATGCTGCTTTAGATAGCATAACATAAAAAAGGTGAGATTCACTTTTATTTGAAAAATCACACCAATTACCAAGGGATGTTTTCAAATCGTCTTCACTAAAATCAATTTTACTTGTTTTTTTAGAGGCACTAGGAATTGGTGATTGATTACCATCAGTTAAAAGGAATATGTAGTTAACTCTATCGGAATCTATATTCTTTTTCGCTGTTTCTAATGCGGAATAAATGTCTGTATAGCCACCAGGAACATTTTCAATAGAATAGTTGTCGATAGTTTTTTTTGCTTGTAAAAAAGAATCTCTGTCTCCTGCTTTAAAAGTCCATCTGTCAAGTTTTAAATATGTATAGGTTGCTTGGAAAGGTATTATTTTAACAATGGTTTCAGGATCTTTAATATCTTCAATTCCTTTATAAAGAGTATTTTTAACTTCATTAAAAATGTTTTCAGAGTCATTTAAACCCCACATAGACTTGGTGATGTCGAGCATGTAGATGCGTTGTTCTTTTTTGAAATTTTGACCTAGCCCTATGAAATGGCAAAGGATTAATAAAATTGAGAGGATTATTTTAAACATTAACTTGAGAGTCTTGTTGGGGTTATATAAAATCAGGTTTTAAGAGATACTAAATGTAATTTAAATTTATAAATACAACAAAAGGACTACAAAAAAATATTGTTATTTTCTGACTATGATGGTCGAATATGCGACTTAAATATTAGAGATTAAATCATACTAAAGATGTTATTTTTCTTAAAAATTGGAACTTATAAAAATCTATTCTAAAGTAGAACCATCTTCAAATATGATTTTTTCAGGCTTCCAGATTACTTTTAAATCTTTTAAGTCTTTATTTTTAAGTGTTTTGTCGTCTTTCATAAATTGATTGTAATCTGTATTCGCGTTCCAGGTTACCTCATTTCCAGCTGAGATAGGTTTGTCGTATACGAAACTTAAAGACTTAATTTCTTCATCAAAAATGTTGGTAAATATAATTTCACCCTTTACTGCTCTTATGTCTTGAATAGATTTGTTTTGAATTACAAATTTGTATGTAATGTATTCGTCGTAATCTAGTTCTAAGAATCCTTTCTCAAAGCAAGAAACAATGACTGTTTCGGATAACTTTTTAATGCGTTCAGCTTCTTTTTTTGCTGCTTTTGCAGCAAGTGCCTTCTGTTCTGCTTCAATTTTGCCCTGTTCTGCTTTCCATTTTTTGCCATCTTCTAAAATTTCTGCATATGTCATTTCTTCAAGTTTTTTGTCTTGAAATTTTAGTCTTATCATTGATCCAGCTAATAATTGAAGGTCAGATGAATCTAAGCTTTCTCTGATTGCCTCAATATCTTCTTTGGCAGTATCTTCATTGAATTTTTTTTTCATAGGTGAAGAACATGAGATTAAAAAGGCAGGAACTAAAATTACTGAGTGTTTAATGGTCATAATTGGTAGTTTTAAAATTAAATCAAATTTAAACTTATTGAAAAAGAAAGCCTTACGGTATTCCGTAAGGCTTTTGTAATATTAATCCTCTGGTGGAGGTGGAGGTGTAATTGGGTTGTCGTCTCCACAACAAGCAATTTCCTCCGTTTCTTGAATGTTATTGTCTGAAGAGTTTGATTCAGGTGAACATGAATATATGCTAACGTTAAGTAAGGTTAAAAACAAGATTAAATATGTTTTTTTCATAATTATAGTTTTAAAAATTTGACAATAGAAGTGCTGTCCGAATTATTTCGGGTTTTAGCTTTAAATTGATTTTTAGAGACGTCTCTCTGGTTCGGGAAGTATGGGGGACAGGTGTAGAGAAGTTTGGTTACTTCCCGGTACGAAACAACTCTACGTTGTCGCTCCTAAAAATGAAATCATTAGCAAATGCTTTTACCAGATTTTCTAATAATTCTGAAGCAAAACAAATGAAACAATCAAAAAAGGTTAGGAATTAAGTAGGAAGGTTATAGGAAACATCTAGGTTTGTATTTTCCTTAAAGTTTCCGTAAAAATGGCTAATTTTAGGCGAGCTAAGATCAATACCATGCATAAGTTACTCATAGTTAAAGCTTTTGAAAAGTCAAAAAAGATAAGGCAAGAACAAGGAGATAATAATCCTTCTTTAATTAATCAAGCAAAGGACCTTTCGGATTATGTTGATAGGGAAATTGGATTTCCATTAGGTGAAAAAAGTTTTAGGAATTATAAAAATGAAGCAGAACGAATTTTGGAACCTGAAGAAGATATAAGTATTAGGCACGAAGTCGTTTTAGGTCTTTTGAGTTATCTTGGTTATTCTAGTTACCAAGAATTTGAAAAAGAGAATGGTCTAATAGAAAAAGAAAAACAATTTAAAAAACATAAAATTCATTCATTTGTTAAAAAACACGCAACAACTTTAGTTGTTTCAGGGTTGTTAATAATTGGTTTTTTTGTTTATCAAACTCTTACTCAGCAATGTTGGATGTTCTGGGATGGGAATCAATACATAGAAACGTCCTTTGATGCAAAAAAATACCAATCAGGTCTGTTAAAACTTTGTGATGGTAATCTTATAAATAATTTTAAACGTATTGAGCCAGATTCTGATACTGAATTTTTTGATGATCTAGGAAAAGCTAAAGTTTGGTATTTTAAGAATAAAAAAGGTGAGGTTGAATTTTTTACTGCCTTAGGAAAGCATCCTATAACAGGAAAGACATTAAATGAAATTACAGAGTATATGATTGATAAATATGTAAAAAACAAAACCCCTACGCTGTAGCATAAGGGTTATGGCTTTTGTTATTAATTTTTATAGATATTGATATACAACGCTATAAGTACCAGTCTCGTTAACTTCTAAAGAAATAGCTGTAACAGTAGCTGATATAGGATATTCTTGCTCGTCATAAGTGTACTCTACATTAATGTCGTAAACAATATTGCCTAGTTCATTTTTGTATGTTATTTTAGAAGGATTGTTTAAAGGGAGAAGAGTTCTGGCTTTTATAATATTAGCTGCTTGTTGAGGTAAACTAAAGTTTAATTCAACGCCATCTAAAACATCAATAATTCCGGCAGCTTTCAAAGTGTAGAAAAAGGGGTTTGGGGTATCATCATATGATATTTCGGCTGTATAATCCACATTTTCGTATTCATAGGTGTCTTCATTATAAATTTTATTAATAAAGCTGATTTTATAAGGGTTCCCATTATTGTCGTATTCTTGTACCTGTCCTGTTTCGAAAGCATCGTATGGAGATTGATACAGCTCTTCTATATTTAACTGGTCACCTCCTCCTGTTACATTAGTTAGGTTGTCGTCGCCATAGATGAAAAGGCTAGATTCTTCTCCGTTAGATACTGAATTTAATTTCTTTTCATTATTGTATGAAAATGATATTGTTTGGTTCTCGTAGCTATCCTGCATCGAGATGACGGATATCGATTTTATAAGTTTCTCTTCAGTATCTCCATTTACTTCCTCAAATTCGTCTGTTGCAGAGTCGCTACAACTAAATGCGAGAGCTAAGCAGGTTAATAAATAAATGTTTCTGTTTTTCATAATATATTGGTTTATAGTGTTTGTTAGTCAGTAAATTCGATGATTTGACCAGATACAATAACTTTATGGGTCCCTACAAATGGGAATGCAGAACCTTTAATTTCTACGGTTTCATTAATAATAGCGCGAGATGTTCCTTCGAGGTTGGCATTTTCAAGCATATTGGATTTAGCTTCTGAAACTAAACCATTTTTAGAGTGTCCTCCGATGCCAAGAATGTAAGTGGCTTTTGCAAATCCTTTTACGGTTTTAATAATTTTAAAGTTGTTTTGAGAGAGTACAACTTCAGTATTATTTTGATTCATATTTCTAGTTAAACCATTATGAGTAGCGCAGCTAGTTGTTAAAATCGTTAAAAGAGCAAATAGTAGTGTAATTTTTTTCATTAAGGTTGATTTATTATTTAATGCCAAATCTACCTTGATTTATAAGTATTGCCTTACGGTTAGCCGTAAGGAGTAGTATTTATTGTGGTTTAAGTTTTATATTATTTTTCATCCTTAATAAAAACTTTAGCTCATTAATAGCGTTATGTAACTGTTCGATGTCTCCTTTGTTAGCGGGTAAAAGATTCGGAGCGAAAGTTGCCTTTAAAAGACTAGTAGCTCCATTAGCAGCTGCCGTTCCCAATGCTGCATTAGCAATGTTTGAAGTATTTATTTGTTGGTTCTTGGAAATTGTATCAAGTTGCGCTTCTAATTTTTCTAAGGAAGTTGTGATATCTTCCATTTGTAAGGCGGGAAGATTGTTTTCTGGTATACTAACTTCTGATTTTTTGTAGTGTCCAGAAACATATTTATAGTCGTTTCTTTTATAGCAGGCTTTAGTTTTGCAGCTTGTAGTGCAATAAACGTGATTAGTTCGTCTTTGTTCAAAAATGTCTTTGCAATGTTTGCAGATGGCTTGTTTTCTCATGGTTTTGTATGGTTTTGTATGTGTTGTGAAGTAAACAGTAAAATAGGTGTGAGTATTAAGCTTGTTTTTTAAGCTTAGCCAGAATGTCGCTCTTTTTGTAGTATACGCGATTGCCTAGGCGGTATGATGGTAGGATGCCACTTTTTCGCCAATTGTAAAGGGCTTGCTTAGAGCATTTTAAATATTGAAGCGTTTCTTCAACGGTAAGAAGGTCGTCCGATATCTGATTTTCGTTTTGTTGAGGTAGTTGAAGCGTTTTTAATTTGGCTTCAATAACGTTGGAAATATGCTCAGATAATTCTTCTGGTGTGATGTTGTGGATGGTGACTTGGGTTGATCTCATGATACTCTATTTTACTGTTTGCTTGAAACAAAGGTCAGTAATGAGTGAAGGTTTTAGAGTATCACTAGGTATCGATACCTAACTTGTTAAGTTGGAATTTGGTATGTAATAGCCTTGATTATCAAATGTTTCTTTTAATTTTAAATGCTTTTCACTGTCCGGGTTTGTGTAAACTCTTAATGTATTTGTTGAGGTAGTATCTTCTAGATTAAACGAATTAATTATTTGTCTTGAAAGTTCGGTAAGGTTGATTTCTCCATTATTTCCCTCAGGAGCAGTTATATAACCTTCGTCAATAAGAGATCGAATAATTAAACCTAAGTGACTTGGTTTTCCTTCCCATTTCAAAGTGTTTTTATTATTGTTCCCTAGTTCGCTAATTTCTTTAATGAAGTCATTTATAATAGTTTCTCTTTCTGTTAGGTCTTCAGTGAGTTTCTGGATGGAAGTGATGTGGTAAAACATGCTTATTTCGTAATCACGGTGTTTAATTATACCTTCAGTTTCAACAAAACCATCTTCCAGTTTTATTTCGTTATAAAAACTACCTCCTTCGAGCGTGGAGTAGTTGTTATTGATGATATTGTTCAGTGAAGGGATAACCTTCGATTTTAATGCTTTTAAAAATTTAGTTTGATGTTTGGAATAGTCGTATTGATGCTTTAAGAAATCGTCTAAATCCATAATATCAATATCGAAAAGTGCTTTTCTTAAAAAGACTCTTAGGTAAAAGTCTTTTTCTAACTGGTCTGAATAGTAACTGAAATTCTCTAGTAAGTATTCTGGAGTGGTTTCATTGTTTGCTTTACGTTCTTTAAATGAAACATCGTCAAGGGCAAATATGTTTTGATACATGAAGGTTTTTGGTATAAAAATAATATTATTTGAAGAATGCGGAATCAGCAATTTTTACTGCGCGTTCTTGAGGTGTTACTTTAATATAATTGTAAAATTCTTTTTCGGTAGTGTGTCCACTTAAAGCCATAATATCAATAACGGGCATTTTAGAGAGGTAGGCATTCGTGCAAAATGAGCGTCTAGCTGTATGTGTGCCTATTAATTCATGCTTGTCAATGGTCTTTTCTGAAAGTTTACCTCCTACGGTTTTTTTAGTTACAACGTCGTCTTTGATTTTGGCCTTTCTACCAACTTTTTTAATCAGAGAATTGATAAGGTGATCTGGCATTTTGGCCGGCAAATTTCCATTGTATCTTTTATTGATGATTTCTTTTATTCTAGGGTGAATAGGAATGTAGACCGTTTTTTTGGTTTTCTTTTGGTAGATTTCAAAAACTTCTCTACCATCAAAAATTTTGATGTTTTTACCTGTCAATCCGTTATAGTCTGATACACGTTGGCCAGTATAATATCCAATTAAAAAAATGTCTCTAGCTCTCTCCCAGTCCTTATTAAAGGATAAGTCTAGTTTATATAAGTTTTCAATTTCTTCAGTATTTAAGTAAATAGAAGTGGTTTTTTCCGAAAGTCGCTTAAAGTCACGGTGCTTATATTTCAAGTTTGTGTTAATACCATCTTCTGTAGCACGATTCATTAATGCAATGATATTTTTAATATGCTTGCCAATAGTATTAAGTGAATATTCCTTTTCCTCTAAAAAACTAACAAAAGCATAATAAAAGGGAACATCAATGGTGTCGAAATCTAATTTATATCTGTAGGTGTTATTGAAATCTTTTAGTTGTTTAATGGTTTGTTTGTATGATCTAATCGTTACAGCGGTTAAATTGATGCCTGAATTAACGGCATTTTCTTTAGTTTCTACAAAATCATCTGCAAACTGAAGAAATTTAAGTTTAGGAAGCGAAGCCTCTTTAGGTTCGCTTCTTTTCATGACTACATCATAAATAGATTTTAGAATATCCTTGTCATGCTTTTCAGCTTCCTCAAGCTCTGATAAAGCTGTAGAGAAGTCGGTTTTTATTTTTAATAATTTATTATTTACATCGTCTCTGTTATCTAAAGATGCTATTGCTCGAATTTTTTGGTTTTTTATGTCCCAGTATTTAGGTAGAATTTTATAACCTGTTGAATATTTAATTCTGTTGCCTCTTCCAAAACTATACTCAAACAGTATTGGTGTTTCTTTTTTTGATGTTGATTGTTTTAATCTGAAAGCAATCGTTCCAGTTGTTGGATTAATATTACTCATATGCATGTGTTTTTATAAAAGGGGGCAACAAAAGGGGCAACATAATTTTTAATTATTGTTATTTCAAATTTATAAAAAATTATTCAATAATCTCAAAACCCCTTTAAATAAAAGGTTTTGAAGTAAGTTTGAAGTCAAATAAGGTAAAATAGATTAAACTAAAAAATAGTCCAGGTGGGACCACGATTTGAAATCGTAAAGCCTTGCAGAAATGCAAGGCTTTTTTAATTTAATAAGAAAGTAACTGTTTATTTTTATAGAAATTAAACCAACCCTAAATCTTTAATTATAGCCACTAAGTGTATGGCGTTATTGGCTTTAAAAATATCCTTTAATTTGTTAATGCGTTTTTCTATGGAACTTAGACTGCAAGGAGAAATGTTTTGCGATTTAAAAAGAAAACTTATTTCTTGTTGAGACATGCCTAAGGATAAATGCTTGACCAGTTCAATATCGTAATCGTCTATTTCTAATTGATTGTTTTTGTTTAAGGCATTAGAAACTTGAGGCGATAAGTAAATGTCTTTTTTTGCGACGTTGGTAATGGCTTCTGTTAATTCTAAAGCTCCTTTTCTACCTTTGCAAACATAAGCGTTTAGGTTATGTGTGTTAATTAAGCTTCTAACTTTTTGTAAGCGGTCTTCCATAGAATACATGATTATTGGAAGCTGCTGGTTTTCAGATCGTATCGCTATAATTAAATCTTCACCCGATTTTAATTTGGCGTAGTTGTGGTCTTCTTTAAAGGATAAATCGGTTATAAGCAAATCGAAGGGGTCTTGGTCTAACTCGGCTTTTTTAAGTTTTAAATAGGCTTCGTCGCAGTATTGTGCTTTTATAACCTCAGTTATGTTTTTGGCTTCTAAAACTTTTAATACCCCTTCGTTTACGACATCGTGGTCGTCTACAATTAAAACTTTTTTAAACATGGTTACACCTTTATTTTTGCTTTAAACCCTTTATTAAGTTCTGTATCAAAAATAATGGTTCCTCTAATAGTTTGTATACGGTTTTCCATATTCGATAATCCAGACCCCTTTTTTAAAGAACTTCCTTGGCCATTATCGGCATAGTTAATCTGTATGTGATTATTGAGCTGGTTAAAGGTTAGTGCTACATTGCTGGCTTTGCTATGTTTTTTCATATTTACCATAAGTTCTTGCAACACTCTGTAAAGGGTTATCTTTTTGATTTTATCCAGTTTGTTCCAGTCTATGTTGTTTAAACCTCTTGTGAATACATTTACAGAATTGGTCTTGTAGCTCGTAAACAAATCTTCTAACAATTGTGCGTAATTGTTTGAAATGTTTATTGTGCTGTTTTCTTTTGAAATGTCTCTTGTTTTTAGATATATGGCTTCTAAATCGTCAAGAATATTTTCGTTTACATCGTTTTGATTTTGAAGTACTGTCATGACTTGATACACGTCGTTGGCTACTTCGTCGTGGACCTTTTTAGAAATTCTGGTTTCGGTTAAATAAACTTCCTGAACTTTATCTTTTTTGTGTCTTATTTTAATAATGCTAATTGAAGCTAATGAAATAACCGTAATTAAAGCTCCTAGAGATAAATAAAGTAGTTTGAGATTTTTTTCTTTTTCCTTTTCTAATTCACTAACCTCAAGTGTGTGGGTTTGTTTTTGCAGTAGTTTTTCTTTTTGTTCGACATTATATTGTATCGCAGCAAATTTATTTTCTTGTGCAAGATTGTCGCTTTTTATGCTATCACTTAAGGTTAAGTAGCTTTTAAAAATAGGATTATCTTCAAGTTTAAGTGCGGTTTTTAATGTTTCTAATTCGAACTTCGGTGATTGCAAAAGATTCGACATAGAATCCATTTTCTTAAGATATCTTAAAGCTTTGTTTTTCTGGTTACGATCTATGTAATACAACGATAAATGCCTGTAGTTTGAAAATAATCGGGTTAAGTCCTTGTTGTTTCTGTTGAGTTTAAGTGATTCATTCAAGTTTGTTAATGCCGACGAGTCATTGATTTTAGATTTATAATATCCCAGATTGTCTAAAAACACTGATTTAATTTGATCATTGTTAATGGTTAAAGCTTGATTATAGAATTCAAGTAATGTGGCTACGGCTGCCTTGTAATTTTCCTGATCTGCATAATTATTCCCTACATTGGTAATTATAGCAATTTTGTTTGATAAATCTGTATTTAGGTTCAGGGCCTTTTTGTAATATGTATTGGAGTTTTCGAAGTCTTCAACGTGTCGGTAAACCATGCCTAAATGATTATAAAGACGTTCTTTTGGTGTTAAAACATGTTTTTCATTTTCAATTTTATCCAAGAGTCTTAAGGCTTTAATAGCAGTAGTTTCACTTTCGTAATAAAACCCAATTTTAAATTCACCCAAAGCAATCAATTCATAATAGTAGGCTGCTTTTTTAATTTCATTATCATTTAATGCGTTTTCAGCTTTACGTTTAAAATAATCGAAGGCGTGGGAGGTGAGTTTAATGTCTTTAAGTTCGGTAATTGAGTTGTAATAAATAAGTGAGCTGTCGGCTGATTGTTGTGCGTGTGCTGAATAACCAAAAATAATGGGTAATATAAAAGTAATTAAACAATAAAAAAGAAGAGAAAAGGTGTTTTGTTTCATGCCTCTAAAATAGAAACAAATTTTAATTGAATGAGTAAAACCAATATCATGTAAGAAAACACGCTAGACTTAAAATTAAATTTACTCTTTTTCTAGACGAACGGTATGGTTAGTATTATTTATTTTTAAAAAAACAGTAATTAATTTGCTTCACTCTAAATTTTTTTAAATTTGTATTAGTTAGTTAACTGAGCCTCAATTTTACACATGACTATTTATTACAATAGTAATAATAGTGGGCTTTAAAATTTAATAATATGCCACCACCACCAGGTACTCCAATAGATATATGGATTACATTATGCTTATGCTTAGGCGTGGTTTACGGTGTTGTGAAATTACTTAACAGAAAAAAGGCTAAATAAGTTTGTTTAAATTGGCTAGTCTGCTCACATATTTTCCTAAAACATCAAATTCTAAATTTACAGTCGAGCCTTTTGTAAAGGTCTTGAAATTGGTATGTTCGTATGTATAAGGTATTATGGCAACACTAAAGCTATTTTGTTTTGAATTAACGACGGTTAAACTAACGCCATTTACTGTAATAGATCCTTTTTCGATAGTAATATTATTTAAGGAGGCGTCATAACTAAACGTGAATATCCAACTTCCATTAGCTTCTTCAATGTTTTCGCAAATTGCCGTTTGATCCACATGACCTTGTACAATATGGCCATCCAATCGATCGCCTAGTTTCATGGCGCGCTCTAAATTAACGGTATCACCTATTTGTAAATGGTTTAAATTAGTTTTATCGAGGGTTTCTTTTATGGCGGTAACCGTATATTCCTTATCGTTTAATTGTACAACAGTTAAACAAACCCCATTATGAGCCACACTTTGGTCGATTTTTAATTCGGCAGTAATATTGCTTTTAACGGTGATATGAAGATTGTCTAATTCGGTTTCTAAACGAGTAATTACTCCCAGATCTTCAATAATTCCTGTAAACATATTTATGGTTTGTTTATTTGGTTAAATTTGTAGTGTCAAAAGTACGTGAAATTTTTTATTTGAAAATCACAAACATTTAATGAAGAAACCAGACAATATAGTAGTAGGCATATCCATAGGGGATTTAAATGGAATAGGTAGCGAGGTTGTTTTAAAAACTTTCGAAGATACACGCGTGTTAGATTTCTGCACACCTGTAATTTTTGCTTCGGCCAAAGCGATGACTTTTTTAAAGTCGCATTTTAACTCCGAAATAAATTTTAATATAACCAATAACATTAATCAGCTCGTACATGGCAAGGTTAATGTGTTCAATAGCTGGAATGAGCCTGTAACTATAGAGTTTGGTAAGGAAGATGAAAAAATGGGGGTCTATGCTATTAAGTCATTGCAGTCGTCGACCAAAGCACTAAAAAATGGCGATATCGATGTTTTAGTTACAGCACCAATAAACAAACATAACATTCAGTCTGAAGAATTTAAATTTCCCGGGCACACCGATTACTTGGCACAGCAATTAGAAGGTGAAAGTTTAATGTTTATGTGTTCTGATGGTTTGCGTGTTGGTTTGCTAACCGATCATGTTCCAGTTAAGGATGTGGTTAATCATATAACGGAAGAGTTAATAATTAATAAAATCAATACGGTTTATCATTCGCTTAAATCAGACTTTAATATTGTAAGGCCTCGTATTGCAGTTTTGGGTATTAATCCGCATACGGGAGATAATGGCGTTATTGGTCATGAAGATGATACGGTTTTACGACCAACCTTGAAAAAGTTAAAAGATGAAGGTAAACTGGTTTTCGGACCTTATGCGGCCGATAGCTTCTTTGGGTCTAATAATTACAAAAGTTTCGATGCTGTTGTAGCATCATACCACGATCAGGGATTAATACCATTTAAAACCTTATCGTTTGGTCAGGGGGTTAATTTTACAGCAGGTTTAAACAAAGTGCGAACATCTCCCGATCATGGAACCGCTTATGAAATTGCAGGAAAAGGCGTCGCCGACGAAAGTTCGTTTAAAGAGGCCGTATTTATGGCTATTCAAATATTTAGGAATAGAAATGAATATGAGGAACTTACGGCCAACCCTTTAAAAAAATCGACTAAAAAGATATAAACAAAAAAATGTTTATAAGTAATGCTGCTTAAATAAAAATTTATATATTTGCAGGCTCAAAATAGATTTGATAATGAAGCCATTAAAAGAGTATACAATTCCATTTGTAGGGCTAAAATTAGCAAAGCACCATTTTGAGTACGAAATTGAGCAAGCGTTCTTTGATTATTTTGAGTATCAGGAATTTAATGATGTAAAAGTAATGGTAAATCTTCAATTAGAGAAGAAATCAACCTTACTGGAGTTGCACTTTAAAGTTTCAGGATTTGTTAATGTTAATTGCGATTTAACTAACGAACCATACAATCAATCTATTGAAAACGAGTTCGATTTAGTAGTTAAATTTGGAGATGAGTATAACGATGATGACGTTAATATATTAATTGTACCACATGGTACTTACGAAATTAATGTTCAGCAATATATTTATGAAACCATCATATTAGCAGTGCCGATTAAACGCGTGCACCCTGGTGTTAAAGACGGAACATTAGATTCGGATATACTTAAAAAGCTTGAAGAATTAAGCCCTAAGGGAAAGAAAGAGAATAATACCGAGGACGATATAGATCCTCGTTGGAATACATTAAAAAAACTATTAACGGATAAATAACGATAGAAAATGGCACATCCTAAGAGAAAAATCTCGAAAACAAGAAGAGATAAAAGAAGAACACATTACAAAGCAACTGCGCCACAGATTGCTACATGTCCTACTACAGGAGAAGCTCACTTATATCACAGAGCTCACTGGCATGAAGGAAAACTTTATTACAGAGGTCAAGTATTAATTGACAATTCTGAAGCAGTAGAAAACATAGCATAATCATTATGCGTGCATATAAAAAAACGCTCACATGTGAGCGTTTTTTTTATGATATGCTTTTTCTAACGCTTAAAATCACGTAATTTGCATAACTATTACGTCAAATTTTAATAGTTTTCACCAAAATTTGAATCTTTTTAATCAATTTTAGTGATTTTTTGGTCAATTTAACTTTTAAGTTATGAGTAAAATCTCGGCGGCTATAACGGCTGTTGGCGCATATGTGCCAGAATATGTATTAACCAATCAAATTTTAGAAACGATGGTTGATACAAACGATGAATGGATAACTTCTCGAACAGGAATAAAAGAACGTCGAATTCTTAAAGAAGAAGGCAAAGGAACTTCTTTCTTAGCTATCAAAGCAGCCCAAGACCTGATTAATAAAAAGGGCATCGATCCAAAAACCATAGAACTTGTTATTGTTGCAACAGCAACACCCGATATGAAAGCCGCTTCAACGGCATCATTTACAGCTTCAGAAATTGGTGCTACCAATGCATTCTCTTTCGATATGGATGCGGCATGCTCTAGTTTTTTATACGGTATGTCGGTTGCAGCGAGCTATATAGAATCTGGTAGATACAAAAACGTATTGTTAATTGGTGCCGACAAAATGTCGTCTATCATTAATTACAAAGATCGTGCAACATGTATCATCTTTGGTGATGGAGCAGGCGCTGTACTTTTCGAACCTAACGAAGAAGGTTTAGGTTTTCAGGATGAATATTTAAGAAGCGACGGAACCGGAAGAGAGTTTTTACAGGCTACTTACGGTGGTTCTTCATTTCCAATAACTGAAGAAGCTATGGCTAAAGGTGGTCAGTATGCATTTCAGGAAGGAAGAACAGTATTTAAAAATGCTGTTTTTAACATGGCGGATGCTACAGTAAAAATATTAGAACGAAATAATTTAGATAAAGATAGCGTTGATTGGTTAGTAGCACATCAAGCAAACAAACGAATTATAGATGCTACGGCACAACGTATTGATTTAGCTGAAGAAAAAGTACTGATGAATATTCATCGATACGGAAATACAACTTCAGCAACATTACCGTTATTGCTAAGTGATTTCGAATCTAAATTCAAAAAAGGAGATAATTTAATTTTTGCCGCCTTTGGAGGTGGATTTAATTGGGGTTCTATTTATTTAAAGTGGGCCTATAATTCTTAACCCAATAATTAATTAATACAATTATGGACATTAAAGAGATTCAAAACTTAATCAAATTTGTAGCGAAATCAGGTGCAAGTGAGGTTAAATTAGAAATGGATGATATTAAAATCACCATTAAAACAGGATCGGAAGAGACAACAACAGTACAGTATGCGCCAATGCCGGCAGCAGCACCAGTTCAACAGGTTGCAGCAGCACCAGCAGTAGCGGAAACTAAACCAGCCGAAGCAGCCCCAGCTCCAGCAGCGGCTCCTGCTTCAGATGATTCAAAATATATCACTATTAAATCGCCAATTATTGGTACGTTTTACAGAAAACCATCACCAGATAAACCATTATTTGTTGAGGTAGGACAAACTATAGCCGAAGGTGATGTGCTTTGTATTATTGAAGCTATGAAGCTTTTCAATGAAATCGAATCTGAAGTGTCAGGTAAGATCGTTAAAATTTTAGTTGACGATTCTTCACCAGTAGAATTCGATCAGCCATTATTTTTAGTAGATCCGTCATAACCTTTTAAAAATTCCAATACACAAATCTCAAAATCCAATATTTGGAATTTGGCGATTGGAATTTGTAATTTTTAAATCAAGACGTTATGTTTAAAAAAATACTGATTGCCAACAGAGGAGAAATAGCACTTCGTGTTATTAGAACCTGTAAAGAAATGGGCATCAAAACGGTTGCAGTATACTCTACAGCCGACGCAGAAAGTTTACACGTTAAGTTTGCCGATGAAGCGGTATGTATTGGCCCTGCTTTAAGTAGTGAATCGTACTTAAAAATGTCTAACATAATTGCAGCTGCCGAAATTACTAACGCAGATGCGATTCATCCGGGATACGGTTTCTTGTCAGAAAATGCTAAATTTTCAAGAATATGTGAAGAACACGGTATTAAATTTATTGGTGCTTCTCCAGAAATGATCGACAGAATGGGAGATAAGGCTAATGCTAAAGCAACTATGAAAGCTGCTGGTGTTCCTTGTGTACCTGGAAGTGATGGCGTTATTCAAACCTATGAAGAATGCGAAAAAATAGCTAAAGAAACAGGTTATCCTGTAATGCTTAAGGCTTCTGCCGGTGGTGGAGGTAAAGGTATGCGCGCCGTTTGGAAACAAGAAGACTTAAAAGCTGCATGGGATTCTGCTCGACAAGAAAGTAAAGCTGCATTTGGTAACGACGATATGTATATGGAAAAACTTATCGAAGAACCAAGGCACATCGAAATACAAATCGTAGGAGATGCTACAGGAAAAGCCTGTCATCTATCAGAAAGAGATTGTTCTGTTCAACGTCGTCACCAAAAACTTACTGAAGAAACACCATCGCCATTCATGACCGATAAGTTAAGAAAGGAAATGGGAGAAGCCGCAGTAAGAGCTGCAGAATATATTAAATATGAAGGAGCAGGAACGATAGAGTTCTTAGTAGATAAGCATCGTAAATTCTACTTCATGGAAATGAACACACGTATTCAGGTAGAGCATCCAATTACCGAGCAGGTTATTGATTTCGATTTAATACGAGAGCAGATTTTAGTAGCAGCAGGCGTGCCAATTTCAGGTAAAAACTATTTACCAAATTTACATTCTATCGAATGTCGTATTAACGCCGAAGACCCGTATAACAATTTCCGTCCGTCGCCTGGTAAAATTACCGTTTTACATGCGCCAGGAGGACACGGTGTACGTTTAGATACTCATGTATATGCAGGGTATACGATTCCACCAAACTACGACTCTATGATTGCTAAGTTAATTACAACAGCGCAAACCAGAGAAGAAGCTATTAGTAAAATGAAACGCGCTCTAGATGAGTTCGTTATAGAAGGTATTAAAACTACGATTCCGTTTCACCGTCAGCTTATGGATAACCCCGATTATGTAGCGGGTAATTATACCACCAAGTTCATGGAAGATTTCGTAATGGAAAAACCAATCGAAGAATAAAACACTAAAAACTCCGGAAACAATTTCGGAGTTTTTTTATGCCCAAATATTTAATTTGGGTGTTCCCTCGCTTTGGGCTCGGTCAGGCTCTCGCCAGTCGCTTTTTTATAGTTTACTAAACCATAAAAAGAGCTCCAACAAGGGTTCCATCCTTAACATGAAATCACTATTTTTACTAAAAGCAAATTACTAAAATAGTGAACTTCTCCTATTGGGAAATAAAATCCTGGCTTACCAACATCGATTTTTGTATAGTTGGTAGTGGAATTGTTGGACTTACCTGTGCTTTACAGTTAAATAAACGCTTTCCTAAGGCTAAAATATTAATATTAGAAAAGGGATTTCTCCCCCAAGGCGCCAGTACAAAAAATGCAGGATTTGCCTGTTTTGGAAGTTTAAGTGAAATTATAAAGGACTTAGATACCCACTCAGAACAAGAAGTTGTAAAGCTGGTAAAAAAGCGAGTGGATGGATTACAGTTACTAAAAGAAACGCTGGGAAATCATGCTATAGGTTATAAAAACTGGGGCGGTTACGAGCTTTTTTTAAAGGATAGTCATTGTTATGATACTTGTTTAGAACAAATCAGTAGGGTAAATCGTTTGTTGCATCAAGTATTTAACTGTCCAGTTTATCAGGTAATGCCAAATAGTTTTCATTTTAAAAATATCAAAAATGATTGTGTGTTTAACCCTTTTGAAGGCCAAATTGATACAGGTCTTATGATGGAAGTCTTGCTTAATAAAGTACAATCAAAAGGCATCAAAATTTTAAATAATTGTTTGGTAGAAGGGTTTAGTGACATTGAAAATTCAGTAAAAATAAAGACTAACATTTTTGAGTTTACCGCATACAAATTATTTATAGCAACTAACGGATTTGCCAAACATTTAATAAACGAACCGGTACTACCAGCCAGAGCACAAGTCCTTATTACGAAACCTTTAAAAAATCTTCATATAAAAGGCACGTTTCATTTTGATGAAGGCTATTATTATTTTAGAAATATAGATGATAGAATCCTTTTTGGTGGAGGTAGAAATCTGGATTTTAAAGGTGAAGAAACCTCGCAATTTGGACTAACAGAAAGTATTCAAAATACATTGGAAACAATTTTAAAAACAGTAATATTGCCTGAAACACCCTTTCAAATAGAACATCGATGGAGTGGTATTATGGGCGTGGGTAACGGGAAAAATAGCATTGTTAAGGCGGTATCAAATCGAGTATTTTGCGGTGTTCGATTAGGTGGTATGGGTATTGCAATTGGCAGTGTAGTTGGAAAGGAACTTGCCGAGTTAGCATGAGAGTAGTTGCAATTTATTTAAAAACAAAAAATGAAAAGACTATATCGGTTTTTATTAAAATTATGTGTCTATTTTGTAATCATTACGGTGCTTCTGGTAGTTCTTTTTAAATGGACTCCTGTCCCGGTTACACCGTTAATGGTAATACGGTATTTTGAAGAAGATAAAGCAACGAGAACCTTTTGGAAGCACGATTGGGTATCTATTGATAAGATCTCAAAAAATTTACAATTAGCTGTAATTTGTAGTGAAGACCAATTGTTTTTAACTCATAATGGCTTCGATATTAAAGCCATTGAAAAAGCAATAGAGCATAACAAAAGGGGGAAGCGAATGCGTGGTGGTAGTACCATTAGTCAGCAAACAGCAAAGAATGTATTTTTATGGCCAGAGCGTAGTTGGCTACGTAAAGGTTTAGAAACGTATTTTACTTTTTTAATAGAACTTCTCTGGAGTAAAAAGCGTATTATGGAAGTGTATTTAAACAGCATTGAAATGGGTAATGGTGTTTATGGAGCTGAGGCAGCATCTCAGTTTTGGTTTAAAAAATCTGCATCAAATTTAAGTCCTCAGCAAGCTGCGGCCATTGCGGCCATTTTGCCCAGCCCGAAACATTACAAAGCCAATCCGGCATCGACATATATTCAAGGTAGAAAAAAATGGATAGTTAATCAAATGCAATTTTTCGGCGCACTTTCTTATGACAAAAGATAATACAGAAATCAAACAGCAGCTGCATTCCAAATGCTTGTTTTTAGTAAACGAAAGGTTTGAAGTCATTCAAAGGCAAATTCAACAAATTCAGGAATCTTTAGCTTCCGAAACTAAAAGCACGGCAGGCGATAAGCATGAAACCGGTCGTGCCATGCTTCAATTAGAACGTGAAAAAGCAGGACAACAACTCGCCGAAATTAACAAAGTTAAACAGGTACTATCTAAAATAGATAGTCACATACTATCTTCTAAAGTAAGTTTAGGTAGTGTGGTTTATACCACGCAGGCTAATTATTTTATTTCAGTTAGTCTTGGTGAATTAAAGTTAGAACAAGATTCGTTTTTTGCTATTTCTCCTGGTACCCCAATTGGGCAATTATTGTTGGGGAAAGCTGTAGGTGATAAGGTTACTTTTAGAAGCCAAATGTTTACGATAACTAAAATTTTTTAGATGTAAAATTCAAACCGCTTTAACGTACAAAAAAGCTTACTAATTTCTATTTTTTCATATCTTTAAACATCAACTTTAACAACACCTAAAAACATGGGGATTTTCGATACCATTAAAGAAAAATTAAGTCAAGAGTTTATTGATATTATTGAGTGGCTGGATTATACCGATGATACCATTTGTTATCGTTTCGAGCGGTATCAAAATGAAATAAAAAATAATGCCAAGCTCATTGTTCGCGAAGGACAAATGGCGGTTTTTATAAATGAGGGCCAATTGGCCGATGTATTTAATCCAGGTACATATACCTTAAATACACAAAATCTACCCATACTTTCAACATTAAAAGGTTGGAAATATGGCTTCAATAGTCCGTTTAAAGCTGAAGTATATTTTGTAAACACCCATTTATTTACCGATGAGAAATGGGGTACCAAAAACCCAATAATATTAAACGATGACCGTTTCGGACTTGTAGAAATAAGAGCTTTTGGAACTTATGCCTTTAAAATTAATGATGCTGGCAAATTTATTATTGATATTGTTGGAACCGATAATAACTTCACCAATTTTGAAATTAACGAGCATCTTAAAAGTTTAATCGCTACACGTTTTACTGATACAGTAGGTGAGGCTAAATTGCCAATAGAATTATATGCAGCCAATACCACAGAACTATCTGAGACTTGTAAAGAAGTTATGCAACCTGATTTTACTAGTGTAGGTATTTCATTAGAAAAATTCTTTATAGAAAATGTATCGATGCCAGAAGATTTGAAAAAAGAAATCTTTGAGTACAGTAGAATTGATAAGTTAGATTTAGACAAGTTAACCAAATTTAAAACGGCCAAAGCCATTGAAGCTGCTGCTAATAATGAAGGAGGAACTGCTGGTGCAGGTATGGGCATGGGTATGGGGTATGTATTGGCCCAACAAATGGGAACGGCTATGCAGCAACCTGCAAATTATAATAATACCGCTAGCCCTAAAGTTACACCGCCACCAATTCCTGCAGCTGTACAATATTATTATGCGCTTAATGGAGCTCAGGCAGGGCCGGTTTCATTCGAACAACTTCAAGCGCTATTTGCCGGGCGTACTGTAAATAAGGATACTTTAGTTTGGAAGCAAGGTATGAGTAACTGGTCTCCGATTAAAGAGGTTGAAGAACTTAAAGTGTTTTTAGGAGGGAATACACCGCCGCCATTGCCACCGCAATAATGGAAGACATTAAAAAACAAAAATCTGAATTAAAAAAAGCCTGTCTTAATTGCGGTGCTGAATTGCTATACGCACCAGGAACCACCACTTTGATATGTGAATATTGTGGTAACGAAGAAACTATAGCAGCAAAAAATCAAGGTTTTGAAGAACTGGAGTTAAAACCTTATTTAGATAAAATTGGAGGGCAATCACATAGTGAAGTTATTTCGATGCTGCAATGTAAAAACTGTGGTGCCAATCAGCATATCGAAGAACATTACAAATCATTACATTGTGTATATTGTAGTATGCCCCTTATTATTGAGGATGTATGTGAAGAAGAATGGATTTTACCAGGCGCTGTTTTACCCTTTCAGATTGATCATAAAAAAGCACATCAGGTTTTTAAAAATTGGGTGGGTGGTTTATGGTTTGCACCAAATAACCTCAAAAAGGCTGCGTTAAATCCAGATCTTACGCGTGGTTTGTATTTACCATATTGGACATTTGATGCGTTTTTAAATGCCGATTATACAGGGCAGCGTGGCGATTATTATTATGTAAATGTACCCTACACAACTACTCAAAATGGAAAAACAGTAACTCGTACTCGCAGAGAACGTCGCACCAGATGGACTTATGCCAGCGGACATGTTAGTGGTTTTGTAGACGATACGCTTGTAAAAGCTTCTAAACAAAATACAGGTAATATTCCTTTAAAAATAGCGCATTGGAATTTAAAGTTATTAAAGCCTTTCGATAGCAGTTATCTTTCGGGGTTTGTTACCGAAAAATATACGATTTCTTTAAAAGATGGGCATTTGGAATCTACCGATGAAGCTCGGAAAATAGCTAATTATTGGGCGCGCCGCGATATTGGTGGAGATACCCAGCGCGTATCTTCAATAGATATGCAGTTAAGTAACGAAACTTTTAAGCATATTTTATTGCCTGTTTATATTAGTACTTACAAATTTAAAGGGAAGCGCTATAACTTTTATGTTAATGGTGAAAACGGAGCGATTTCAGGTGAACGGCCTTATTCGTTTTGGAAAATTTTCTTTACCGTATTTACTGTCGGTATTATAATTCTGGTTGTAGTAATGTTGGCGAGATAAATTATGTATTAATCGTTAAGTTCACCAACGTATTCTTTTCTAACATATCGTTATGCTCAAAAAATACAGTTTTCCCATTTAAATCGGCTTCAATTAAATAGTATGTTCCTTTAAAATAGCTTTGTTTTACAATGGCTTCTAAAGTTCCGTTTTTGTGCAATTTTAATTGATGCGCATACACAACACCATAGTTTTCAATTATGTTGTATTCTCCAAAAAAAGAAGCGATTAATTTGTTTTGAGGGTTTTTAAATAGGTTTTGTGGTGTATCCTGAGCCATAATTTTAGCATGGTGTAACACCATCATTTGATCTGAAAATGATAACACATCGTCTTTATCATGCGTTGCTACTATGCAAGTTATTTTGTTGTCTTTTAGATATTTAAAAAGGTTGCGTCTAAGCGATTGTTTTTTAAAGTTATCGATATGACTAAAGGGTTCATCTAACAACAAGATTTCTGGTTGTTTTGCTATAGCTCTGGCGATGGCAACACGTTGTTTTTGTCCGCCACTTAATGTTTTTACCTTGGTGTTAGCAAAATCTTCTAATTCAACAACTTGTAAAAGTTCGTTAATCCGTTTTTGTTTTTCTTCCGGATAAAAATTCGAAAGGAAATCGCCTATATTTTCTGCGACCGATGTAAAAGGCATCAGGTCGAATTCTTGTGCCACATATTTCATGAAATCGTAACCAATGACTAAGTTAAATTTAGGGCCAAGAATTTCGGTGTCTTTCCAGTGTATTTCACCATGGGGCAAGTCGTAATAGCCATAAAGTAGCTTTAAAAGCGTGCTTTTTCCTGAACCACTTTCACCAATTATAGACAGATGTTCACCTGGTTTTGCCGAAAATGAAATATTGCTTAATATGGTTTGTGTTTTATAACTAAAGGAAAGGTTTTTTACATGTAGCATGGTACAAAAATAGCATAAAAAAATCGCTTCCTTAAAAGCGATTTTTTAATTTTCAATGCAGTTATTATGGATTTGTGGGTAGGTTTTCGTAACCCATGTTATAAAGTGTGAAACCATATATATCGGCATATTGTTCAATAGTTTTACTTACAGGTGTTCCAGCGCCATGTCCAGCATCAGTTTCAATACGAATTAAAACTGGGTTATCACCTGTTTGTTTATTTTGCAGTTCGGCCGCAAACTTGAAGCTATGGGCAGGAACTACACGGTCGTCGTGGTCGCCTGTAGTTATTAAGGTTGCTGGGTATTCCACACCAGCTTTTACATTATGAACAGGAGAATAACCTTTTAAATATTCGAACATTTCAGGACTGTCTTCGGCAGTGCCGTAATCGTAAGCCCATCCGGCTCCTGCTGTAAAAGTATGGTAACGTAACATGTCTAAAACGCCAACAGCGGGTAAAGCTACTTGTGCCAGGTCCGGACGTTGGGTCATAACAGCACCAACGAGCAAGCCACCATTTGAACCGCCACGAATGGCTAAGGTATTTGGTGAGGTATATTGTTTTTCAATAAGGTATTCTGCGGCAGCAATAAAGTCGTCGAAAACATTTTGTTTTTGAAGTTTGGTACCTGCGTCGTGCCAAGCCTTTCCGTATTCACCACCACCTCTTAAATTTGGAATGGCTAAGATACCTCCTTGTTCCATCCATACGACATTTGCAATACTAAAAGATGGCGTCAGGCTAATGTTAAAGCCTCCGTAACCGTAAAGTATTGTTGGGTTTTTGCCGTTTAATTCTAACCCTTTTTTATGTGTAATAATCATAGGGATTTTAGTACCGTCTTTCGAGGTGTAAAATATTTGATTACTCTCGTAATCTTCGGTGTTAAAATCTATTTTTGCACTTCTGTAAAGTTCCGTTTTTCCATGTTCTATATCATATTTATAAATGCTTCCGGGAGTTATGTAATTGGTAAATGAGTAATAAAGTTCGGTTTCTTCTTTTTTAGTTCCGAAGCCAGAAACAGTGCCAACACCGGGTAAAGAGACTTCCCTAACAAGATTACCGTTATAATCGTATTGTAATACTTTAGATACGGCATCAACCATATAATGTGCAAAAAAATAACCGCCACCAGTGGACGGACTTAAAACATTTTTGGTTTCAGGAATAAAATCAACCCAATATTCTGGAGTAGGATTGGAAGCATCGACAGTCACAATTTTTCGGTTCGATGCATTTAAATCGGTTACCAAAAATAATTTAGAACCTTCATTTTCTATGATAGATGTATTACTATCGGTATGATTTAAAATGGTAATAAAATCGCTGTTAGGTTTTGTAAGGTCCTTAATTAAAAGTTTATTGCCATTGGTTGAAACTTTAGGAGTAAGTATTAAAAAGTGATTATCATCGGTTACGTAAGCATAAATGTAGCGGTGTTTTTCATTATTGGTACCGCCGTAAATTAAGACGTCTTCTGATTGCTGCGTGCCCAGTTTGTGGTAATATACTTTATGTTGATCGGTTTTAGCCGATAATTCGCTCCCCTCGGGTTTGTCGTAACTCGAATAATAAAAGCCTTCATTTTTATACCACGATATTTGAGTAAATTTTACGTCAACTAAAGTGTCTTCGGTTATGGTTTTGGTTTCGGCATCCATTACCAGTATTTTACGCCAATCACTTCCGCCTTCAGAAATGCTGTAAGCTAGCGTTTTTCCATCTTTAGAAAATTTTATGGCATCGAGCGATATGGTACCGTCTTCCTTAAACGTGTTAGGATCGATAAATACATTTGCTGTTTCCGGAGACTCACCAGTTTTATATCTGTAAATTACATATTGATTTTGCAGACCATTGTTTTTATAGAAATAGGTATAATCGCCTTCTTTAAATGGTGCGCCTATTTTTTCGTAATTCCATATTTTTGAAAGTCTGTTTTTTAGTGAATCACGGTAAGTAATCTGGTTTAAATAATTAAATGTTACTTTGTTTTCGGCTTTTACCCAAGCTTCTGTTTCGGGGCTTCGGTCGTCTTCTAGCCATCGGTAGGGGTCTTTAACTTCAATACCAAAATAGGTGTCTACAGTTTTTACAGTTTTCGTTTCAGGATAAATCACTTGTACTTTTTTTTCTTCAGAAGTATTTTTGCAAGCCAGTAAACTAACAGCTATGCTCATACAAATAATGACTTGTTTCATTTGTTTTTTGATTTTCAATGCATTCAAAAATAACGAAAATGGCTTAGTTTATGCTGTTCGTCTTAAAAGTTTAAGAATTATTACTTTATTTTCGAACTTTACAAGACCCTAATTTAATTAGAAAGTAGCGCACCAATCACTTACCGAAGACTATTTTTTTAGTGATAGTCTGAAGTTTTTAAACAAACATTAATGCAATCATGAATAAATTATTTTTAGCAATACTAATATCTGCAAGCACACTGTCAACATTTGCTCAATCTGAGGTTACTGAGCAGGAAATCGAAAATCACATAAAATTTCTAACCTTAGAAAAAAATGGCGGTCGGTATCCAGGGACAAAAGCCAACAAACGGGTTGTTAGATATATAATTAAAGATTTTAAGGCTTCTGGTTTAAATGCATTTGAAGGAGGTTTTAAACAACATTTTAAAGCTAAATTGAGAATTAAAGAAGGTGAAGCTGAAAAACCCTTGGCAAAAACTTGTAATGTGATAGGTTTTATAGAGGGGAATGACCCGAAATTGAAGCATGAATATATTGTTTTGGGAGCCCATTACGATCATTTAGGGCTTGGTGGGCCATCATCGAAATCGGATAAGGAAAATGCTATTCATTTTGGTGCCGATGATAATGCCAGTGGAACTGCGGCGTTATTAGAAATTTCTGAAAAGTTGGCAGCTCATAAAAAAGACTTAAAACGAAGTGTTATTTTTATTGCTTTTGGCGCCGAAGAACAAGGTCTATTGGGAAGTAAATACTTTACAGAACATCCGTTGGTACCTGTCGAAAATATAAAGTTAATGATCAATATGGATATGGTTGGTCGACTTAATGAGCAAAAACATGTGTATATGGGCGGAGCAGGCACCTTTCCAGGTGGTGTTGATTTTATGAAAGAATTGGGCACTTCGTTAGATTTGAATCCCGTAGTTCATGCTGGTGGTGTTGGCGGTTCAGACCATGTATCGTTTTATAAAAAGGGCATTTCAGTTTTAGGTATGCATACTGGTGGTCATCCGCAATACCACACACCTGAAGATACTTTAGAACTTATTAATTTACCGGGAGAAAAAATGGTTTGTGAATATATTTTTCAAACCATTTTGAAGAAAGCATCGTCTAATGAGGAGTTGTATTTTATAGCGCAGGATTAAATAAAAAAAGCTCCTGTAAATCTTACAGGAGCTTGATATAGTTTCACTTAGTTATACGGTTATACCAAGTTGTTTTCAACTAAGTATTCAGCAATTTGAATGGTGTTTGTTGCGGCACCTTTGCGCAGGTTATCAGCAACAATCCACATGTTTAATGTATTAGGTTGCGATTCATCGCGTCTTAAACGACCCACAAAAACCTCATCTTTATCATGCGCTAAAATTGGCATTGGGTAGGTGTTTGTTGCAGTATCATCCTGTAAAACAACACCAGGTGTTTCGCTAATTAATTGTCTCACTTCTGCTAAATCGAAATCATTTTCAAACTGTACATTTACCGATTCACTGTGTCCACCGGCCGTCGGAATACGTACTGCAGTAGCGGTAACAGAAAAGGTTTTGTCGTTAAATATTTTTTGTGGCTCTCTGGCTAGTTTCATTTCTTCTTTAGTGTAGCCGTTTTCCATGAATACATCACAGTGTGGCAATGCATTTCTACCGATAGGATATGGGTATGCCATTTCTCCCTCTACACCAGCGATCTCGTTTTCTAATTGTTTTACGGCTTTCACGCCAGTACCAGATACCGATTGATACGTTGAAACCACGATGCGCTTCATTTTATAAGCTTCGTGAAGTTTAGATAAAGCTAATACCATTTGTATCGTTGAACAGTTGGGATTAGCGATAATTTTGTCTTCTTTAGTTAATTCGTTAGCATTAATTTCTGGAACGATTAATTTTTTTGTTGGATCCATTCTCCAAGCAGAAGAGTTATCGACCACAGTAGTTCCAGCTTCAGCAAATTTTGGAGCCCACTCTACAGATGTGTCCCCGCCCGCTGAAAAAATGGCAATTTGTGGTTTTGCAGCTACTGCATCAGCTAAACCAATTACGGTATGCTCTTCACCTTTAAAGGTTATCTTTTTACCTACAGAACGTTCTGAGGCAACCAATAATAATTCTGTAACAGGAAAATTACGTTCTTCTAATACTTTTAGCATCACTTCGCCAACCATACCAGTGGCACCAACAACAGCTACTTTCATCTTTATATTTTAGTTTAAATCGTTTTTTTTAATTTTCGAAAGACAAAACTAATTATTAATTCTATTTTAAAAATAAAAAAAAGCCTTAGTTTCTTTAAAACCAAGGCTTTTTAACAACAAATAACACATTGTTATTTAATTAACACTTCGTTATTTCTTTAATAAATCTCTAATTTCAGTTAATAAATCTTCTTGAGAAGGTCCGGCTGGTGGTGCTGGAGCAGGTTCTTCTTTCTTTTTCATTTTATTAACACCTTTCACAATTAAGAACATAACAAACGCTACAATAATGAAGTCTATAACATTGGTTACAAAGGCTCCCCAAAGAACCGATACTTCTCCTTCAATAACACCTTCAGCATTTGCTACACCTTCTTGTATAACGTATTTCAAATCTTTAAAGTCGGCATTAAATATTAAACCTATTAGTGGAGATACAATTCCTCCGGTAAATGATGTTACCACTTCTTTAAAAGCGGCACCCATTACAAAACCAACAGCGATGTCGATTAAGTTGCCTTTCATGGCAAATTCTTTAAACTCTTTTAACATAATTAAGCTTTTATATTAGTTAGTGAAATACTAAAGTAAATAAAAACTTTAAAAACTGTAATATATTTATTTCAAAAAAACACGCTTTACTCGCTGAGATACAGCTGTTAAAAGTTCGTAAGAAATGGTTTTGGCGGTTTCGGCTAACATTTCTGCCGAAGATTGAGCATCAAAAATAATGGCTTCGTCACCGGCTTTACAAGCAATTTCGGTCACGTTTACCATAATCATATCCATACAAACGTTTCCAACAATAGGAGCTTTTTTACCGTTTATAATCACGTACCCTTTACCGTTTCCGTAGGGTCTGCCAATACCGTCGGCGTGGCCAATGGGTAAGGTTGCTGTTCTCATTGGTATTTTACTAATGAAAGCTCGGTTGTAACCAACCGATTCACCAGGTTGAATATTATGGATTTGTGAAATAACTGTTTTTAGAGAGCTTATAGGCGTTAAGTTTTTGTTTTCTTTTTCAGAATTACCATACCCGTAAAGTCCAATGCCACTTCTTACCATATCAAAATGTGCTTCAGGATAATTTAATATTCCTGAGGTATTACATATATGCATCATGGGTTTAAACCCTATAGTTTGTGAAAATTGTTTGGCAATGGTTTTGAAACTATCTATTTGTTTAAGAGTAAAGTCCTTTTCATTTAAATCTTCACTGGCGGCTAAATGCGAAAAAATAGAAGTCAGTTTAAGAACTGAATTCGATTTTATAGTTTTTGACAGATAATCAATATCATCTTTCGAGAATCCTAAACGATTTAATCCTGTGTTAAATTTTACGTGAATAGGATAGTTCTTAAATTCAAGTTTTGTTGCAAGATTTATAAATTCTTCAAGTATTTTCTTGCTGTATAAATTGGGTTCCAACTTATGCGCTATCAAAGTTTCGAAACTTACGGTTTGCGGATGTAAAACTAAAATAGGAGTTGTAATTCCTGCTTGCCTGAGGGCAACACCTTCGCTGGTATAAGCGACGGCAAAATAGTCTACGTTTAATTCTTCTAAATATAATGCAATTTCACAGGCATCGCTGCCGTAAGCAAACGCTTTCACTACTGCTAAAAATTTAGTTTCCGACGGAATTCTGGATTTTAAATATTTATAGTTGTGTTTAAGTGCCTTTAAATCGACTTCTAAAATGGTCTCTTCGGCTTTAGGCATTGTTTTCGGAGTCTTTTGGTTTGGGAGTAATTTGTTCAGCATCGTTCACCTTAATATTTCTAACCTTATCGCGCATGGTTGCTTTGTAATAAGCAGCCCTGCTTAAAGGTTCGTATTCGTCGGTCTCACCTAACAGCACAAGGTTATCGTTGGTAGATTTTCTATAACTGTATTGGGCTAAATTACCAGTTCTGGTACATACAGCGTGTACTTTAGTAACATATTCGGCTGTTGCCATAAGATAAGGCATAGGACCAAAAGGATTTCCTTTAAAATCCATATCTAAACCGGCTACAATGACACGAACGCCTTTGTTTGCTAAATCGTTACATATGCGTACAATTTCATCATCAAAAAATTGGGCTTCATCAATGCCAACAACATCACAGCCGTCGGCAAGAATAGGAATATTTGCAGCTGCAGGAACGGGGGTGGAACGTATTTCGTTTTCATCATGCGAAACCACCATGTCGTTATTATATCGAGTATCGATAGCGGGTTTAAAAATTTCTACTTTTTGTCTTGCAAACTGAGCACGCTTAAGCCTGCGGATAAGTTCTTCGGTTTTACCAGAAAACATCGATCCGCAAATCACTTCTATCCATCCAAATTGTTCTTTATGATTTACTGTATTTTCAAGAAACATTTCGTAAATTTAACTCTAAAATAAAGCGATTATATGTTTGTATAAAGGTGGAGTAAATTTATTAAAAATCAAAAGCCTTAAGAACATTAATTTTAAAATTGTAGCTATGAAGAAGAAACTTGAATCTGAGCTAATCAGTATTGCACATAGAATTCTAAAACTGAAGGGACGGGAAGACGTTATAAAAATGCATGCAGAGGCTACAGTGCTTCTAGAAAAATTAACGGTATTAAAGTTTGCTTACGAAAACACAGATGGCGAATTGCCTTCTATGTCCGATCAAGGGGCTTTTTATGGTATGATAGATTCTGCATTTAATGATAAAATAAGTGATAATCGTGAGATAGACGACCGCCTTTTTATAAATCTGGATGAAAAAGAAGATGATGGTATTATGGAGCCTGCCATAGAGAAAATAAAAAATATGGTTGCTTTTATGCCAGATATTGTCCAAGATTCTGCTCCGGAACTAGACAATATTATTCCTAAGCCACAATATCACAAAAACGATTTAGAAGATTTAACAGCAGATTATAAAAATATGCCTATTTTCGACCCCGTTCCTAAAGAACAGAATGGCACTGTTAACGATAAAAAATCGTTAAACGATAAACTTAAAAATGGCGGATTATCCATTGGATTAAATGATAAATTAGCCTTTATTAAGCATTTGTTTGAAGGAAATGGTGCCGATTACGATCGCGTTATTTCACAAATTAATACCATAGGGTCTTTTAGTGAAGCCAAACAATTTATTGAGTCTATGGTAAAGCCGGACCATAATGGTTGGGCGAATAAAGAGGAGTATGAAACGCGATTTATGGAGATTATTGAAGGTAAATTTAATTAATGAGTAAACTTTATATTGTACCCACTCCCATTGGAAATTTAAAAGATATAACTTTTAGAGCTATTGAAGTTTTAAAGGATGTAGATTTAATTTTAGCTGAAGATACCCGAACTTCAGGTAAATTGTTAAAACATTTCGAGATTACTACCCATATGCAATCGCATCATATGCATAATGAGCATAAAACGGTAGAGTCTATTGTTGAAAAATTAAAGAGTGGCACTACCGTAGCTTTAATTAGTGATGCAGGAACTCCTGCTATTTCCGACCCCGGGTTTTTATTATCAAGAGCGTGTATTGAACACGGTATTGCTATTGAGTGTTTACCAGGCGCAACAGCTTTTGTGCCTGCCTTAGTAAATTCGGGTTTACCTAATGATAAGTTTGTTTTCGAGGGTTTTCTTCCTGTGAAAAAAGGGCGTCAAACGCGTTTTTTATTTCTTGCAGAGGAAACGCGCACCATGATTTTTTACGAAAGTCCGCATAAATTGGTCAAAACCCTTGGGCATTTTTGTGAATATTTTGGAGAAGACCGACAGGTTTCGGTATCGCGAGAACTTACAAAATTGTATGAAGAAACCATTCGCGGAACCGCAAAAGAGGTTTTAGATTATTACACGAATAAACCACCTAAAGGCGAAATTGTCGTTATAGTTGCAGGTAAAGGAAAATAAATTCGCGATGCTGAATTTATTTCAGCATCTCACGAAAATGGATAATTTATAGGTGTGCATTCACTGTGAAAAAAATTAAAATAGAAACATATAAAAATGACAATAGAAATATTTAAAGAAAAATTACAAAAAACTCCCGAATCTGTCGAATTTAATGATACAATGGCCGTTGTTGAAGCAAATTATGAATTTACACCAACCGCTTTTAAAAATGGTGAAATCCAAAATGAAGCCGGACAAAATTCGGGATCTTGTAAATTATTTGCTTTTGCAAAACACCAGAACTTTACAAAAGAAGAAACTTTAGCTTGTTTCGGAAAGTTTTATACACAGGAAGTATTAAACGACCCAAATGGTGCAGGGCATCAAAACATTAGAAATTTTATGAAAACCGGATTCGAAGGCTTAACTTTTGACGGCCAACCTCTAGTTTCTAAATAATACTAATTATTAAAATATTTTAAAACGCTTTGGTATCTTAGAAATACTGAAGCGTTTTTTATTTTGTTACCAATATTTTAAAAAATGTCTTTATTCAGGAAAATATAGAATAAATGCAACACTTAATTGAAAATATAAAGCAATGCACCATTTGTAAAGACAAGTTGCCCCTGAACCCTAGACCAGTTTTTACATTGGATCCTGAATCTAAAATTGTAATAATTGGGCAGGCACCTGGAACAAAGGTGCATACTTCGGGAATTCCTTGGGATGATGCCAGTGGCAAACAATTACGACGTTGGTTAGATGTCAGTTCAGAAGTGTTTTACAACACAAAAAACTTTGCTATTATCCCCATGGGGTTTTGTTATCCGGGTAAAGGAAAGTCGGGTGATTTACCGCCTCGCCCTGAATGTGCTCCGAAATGGCATAACATATTGTTTAATGAATTAAAACATGTAGAATTAATTCTATTAATTGGTATGTATGCGCAAAACTATTATTTGAAAAAAGAGGCGAAGAACACATTAACCGAAACGGTAAAGAATTACAATAGGTATTTGCCTAAATATTTACCCTTACCACATCCTTCACCAAGAAATAGGTTTTGGTTAAATAAAAACCCTTGGTTTGAGTTCGAGGTGGTTCCGGCTTTACAACAAATAGTAAAGGAAATATTATAATTAGAATTTTATAGCAAATCCACTGTAAATACCAATAAAATATGGTTTGAAATCTCCAGAAGTATTACTAAACGTATTAATTTGATACTTGAACATAGGTTCTAAATTAAAGTCTATTTTTCGGGTAACTTTATAATTTAGACCTAAACCAAAATTGGCACTGTAACTCACATCTTTAATATTTGTAGCTTCACCAATATAAGTTCTTGACCCGTTTACAGGTTCTGAATACACGTCATTATTATTTAAAAATAAAGAACTAAATCCGCCAATAACATTTAATCCGAATTTCTTATCGGTAATCGTATATTCTATTTCTAACGGCACTTCTATAAAACCGAAACTTTGGTTTAATGAGGTGTTAAAACTTTTAAAGGTTTCGGGGGTTTTACCAGCTTCAGAAAGATTTTCGGAGCTAATAACCGCAATACCATCATTTGATGAATTACTCACAAAACCACCGCTCGGACTTACATTTTCTAAAGTACTTGAGCTGCTGCTAAATGCTGTAGACTCGTAGACTACAACATTATTGGTGTTGTAACCTAAGTTAACACGATTAACTCCAGAACGAATTCGTAATTTTTTATTGAGGGCATAACTTGCGTTTATACCATAACTCATATTTATTTCTCCGGTTTTGGCATTATTTGTAAACTGCTGGTCTAACGACGAGCCTTCGCCTAGCGAATTAAAATATACAGGAGCAACATTTGGTGTAATACTCCATCGGTTTAATTTCTCTTTCTCTTCGGCAATAGAGTTGCTGCTTTTAATAGCATCTTCAATAGTCAAATTTGTTCCTTTTTCTTGCGGTTTTTCGGGTTTGTTTTCTGCTATGTTTTGGTTTTTAGTGTATTCTTCTTTTATGTTTAGCTCATTTTTTTCGGTGTCATCTGAAAGTTTTGTTTTGTTTGATTCAGATGTGTTAGCTAATAACGTGTTGTTGTTATTGTTCTTTGAAATTTGTGATTCAACATCATGAGGATCCATTTTACCAGTTGTTTCAGTCGAAGATGCTATTTGAACTGGGGTAGATGTTTTTTGTTTTGAATTTAATGTGTTTTGGGTGCTTTTAATTCCATTCGAATTATTATTCAATTCCGCATTTTCATTATTTGCTTCATCCTTTGTTGTATGATCTGAAGCAACCTTAATAGATTCGCTACTAGGTGTATTGATATTAATATTTGTGTTAACGTTTTCAGGAGTTTCCCTTTCAATTGGTTCGGTGGAGAAAAGCTGAATTCCAACAGTTAATAAAAGGGCTATTACAGCAGCACTACCTGCATATTTCCACCAAATAGGAATAATTCTTTTCTTCTTTTTTTCTCCAAGTTTGGCTTCAATATTTTTCCAAACTGCATCACTTGGAGCTACTTCAAAATCTTTAAAGTGTTCCTGAAACAGTCGGTCTATATGTTTTTTATCACTCATATTTTATAATGATTGTAAATTTTGGGATGCTTTATATGCTTCTATAGATTGTACTAATGCTTGTCTGGCTCGAGCCAAATTCGATTTTGATGTACCTATATTTATATCAAGCATCTCAGCGATATCTTTATGAGAATAGCCATCCAGCACGTAAAGGTTAAACACCAAGCGGTACCGATCTGGCAATTCTTGTATGAGTTTTAATAAAAATTCGATGGATATAGTATCTTCATCAATTTCTATTTCTTCATCTTCAATATTTTCTTCTTGAGCAATTTCAAAAACTTTTTCTTTTCGGTATTGCTGTAAAACGGTGTTAACTGTTATGCGTCTTAACCATCCCTCAAAAGATCCTTTATATTTGTATTGATTTATTTTATCGAATATGGTTAAAAAGGCATCTTGTAAATGGTCTTGAGCTTCGGCATAATTGCGCGAATACTTTAAGCACAAAGTGAATAGTTTACCCGAAAAGAGTTTGTATAGTTCACTTTGTGCTCTAGTATCATTTTTTTTACAATGTTCTATGAGTTGATTTAAACTCAAATTAGCCGAATTGTGTTATACTTAGTTTGTTGCCTCTTCTACTACCGGTACTTCATAGGTTAGGTAGATATCATCACCATTTTCATCTTCGCCTTGCCAAAACTTAAAAATGTAAGAGCCATTGCTGGTAACAATAAAGTTAAAGGTAGCATCTTCTGTAAAGTCTTCCAAAGTTTCACAATTGTTATTTTCGTAAACCGTCATAATTGGTGCTACAGTACGCTCATTGTTGTCTTTGGCGTAATACAAATTTCTAAATACGTAACAAGACGTTGGCTTATTGTATGATACAGTAATTGGGTAAGTTTCGCCCAAAACAAATTCCTCTGGAATGTCTACACTTTCTACGGGTAAAATTTCAAAGTAATAGTTGTACTCGTCATTATCTGTATCACAAGAAATAAAGAGCAATAAACTCAAACTAAGTAATAGTAACTTTTTCATAAATAATTTTTAATAACTTTTTCTTTTTTATGCTTTTGTTACTAAGATGCGTTTGAAATTAAAAGGTTGCGTGTAAAAATGAAAAAATCCCGATAAAATCGGGATTTTTTACTGTTATTCATTTTCTGAAGCTGCTTTGGCGACCGCTCTAACTTTCGTTTCGAGTTCTTCCATAAGTTCAGGGTTGTCTTTTATGAGTGTTTTAACGGCATCTCGACCTTGACCAAGTTTGGTGTCTTCGTAACTAAACCAGGACCCGCTTTTCTTCACGATTTCGTTTTCTACGGCTATATCTAAAATTTCACCAACTTTGCTTACACCTTCGCCATACATGATATCGAATTCGGCTGTTTTAAAAGGAGGAGCGACTTTATTTTTAACCACTTTTACACGGGTTTTATTACCAGAAACATCACCATTAGTTTCTTTAATTTGGGTAGAACGGCGAATATCTAAACGCACCGAAGCGTAGAATTTCAAGGCATTACCACCAGTTGTGGTTTCGGGGTTACCAAACATAACACCAATTTTTTCACGTAATTGGTTAATAAATATTACCGTACAATTGGTTTTACTAATTGATGCAGTAAGTTTTCTTAATGCCTGAGACATTAAACGGGCGTGTAATCCCATTTTAGAATCTCCCATTTCACCTTCAATTTCACTTTTTGGTGTTAGGGCTGCTACCGAATCAATAACAACGATGTCAATGGCGCCCGAGCGAATTAAATTATCGGCAATTTCTAAAGCTTGTTCACCGTTATCAGGTTGTGAAATGATTAAGTTTTCTAGATCGACACCTAATTTTTCGGCATAAAATCTATCGAAGGCATGCTCTGCATCAATAAATGCTGCTATACCACCAGCTTTTTGCGCTTCGGCAATGGCATGTAAGGTAAGCGTGGTTTTACCTGACGATTCTGGTCCGTAAATTTCAATAATACGTCCGCGAGGATATCCTCCAACACCTAAAGCAATATCTAAGCCTAAAGAACCCGACGGGATAGCATCAACATCTACAACAGCTTGATCGCTCATTTTCATTACCGTTCCTTTTCCGTAGGCCTTATCTAATTTGTCTAATGTTAGTTTTAGCGCTTTTAATTTCGCTTCTTTTTCGTTGCTCATTCTGTAAAGTATTATTTATCTGAAAATAGTATGCTAAAATACTATAAGTTTTATCATTGCACAATTTTATCACGCAACCTTTTGTTAAAAAATATATCTTATAAATACCAGTTGAATGTTTGTTATAATTATTAATGATGAGATATAAAATTTGGATGTTTTTTTGGTGTCTGTGTTTATTTCCTGTACAACCAGTGAATAAGCTCGTAATATGGTTGGTATTGAAAAAAATGTAAGACACCCCTAAAGTCCCCTTAAGGGGACAGTTCTCTTAGGTGAATTTCAAATTGCCGATTTAAAAATTCAGTTCGAAACGAAAAATCTAACCCTCCCAGTTTATTGTAGGCACGATAAAATTTACCCTGAGCAGTTTGATGTTTTTAATGTTGAAATATTAGCCGATTAAATTATTTTAAAAAAACAACGCAACCTTTTAATGTTATTTGCATCAAGGTAATATACATGGGAATTTTTTGCTATGAAAATGATCTCATTAAACATTTTAAGTTCGACTAACTCAAAATGATTAAAAAAGCGCCCGATTCTGCACATGGGCGCTTTTTTTATGGAGTTGGGCATTGTATTTAAATTGTTTACCTTTGCGCCACAAAAAATAAAATCTTTAACCTTAAAAAATTAGTATAGCATGCAACTGTACAATAAATTAAGTGCTAAAGAGCGAGCAGAATTAATCGATAAAGCAGGAAAAAATCGATTAACGCTTTCTTTTTATCAGTACGCCAAAATTGAAAATCCACAGGAATTTAGAGACCAATTATTTATTGTCTGGAACGCCTTAGATGTTTTAGGTAGAATATATGTCGCTCACGAAGGTATTAACGGCCAATTATCACTTCCGGCCGATCGTTTCAACGAATTTAAAGCACATTTAGACACCATTGAGTTTTTAAAAGATATTCGATTAAATATTGCTGTTGAGCAAGACAATAAATCGTTCTTAAAATTGAAAGTTAAGGTGCGTGAAAAAATTGTTGCCGACGGATTAAACGATGAGACTTTCGATGTAACCAATAAAGGTGTTCATTTAAAGGCGGAAGACTTTAACCGTTTTATTGAAGATGAGAATACCGTACTGGTAGACATGCGAAACCATTACGAAAGTGAAATAGGTCATTTTAAAAATGCCGTGACACCAGATGTTGATACCTTCAGAGAATCTTTAGATATTATTGAAGACGATTTAAAAGATCACAAAGAAGACAAAAACCTGGTTATGTATTGTACTGGTGGTATTCGTTGCGAAAAGGCCAGTGCTTATTTTAAGCATAAAGGCTTTAAAAATGTGTATCAGCTTGAAGGTGGTATTATAGAATATACCCGTCAGGTTAAAGAACAAAACCTAGAGAATAAATTTTTAGGTCAGAATTTTGTGTTCGATGAGCGTCGTGCCGAACGTATTAGCGACGATATTATTGCTAACTGTCACCAATGTGGCGAACCGTTCGATGTGCATACCAATTGTGCTAACGATGCGTGTCATTTGTTGTTTATCCAATGTCCTAAATGTCAGGAAGAAATGGAAAATTGTTGCTCTACAGCTTGTATGGAGATTAATCGTTTGCCATATGAAGAGCAAAAGGCTTTACGCAAAGGTCAAGGAAATAGTAACGATATTTTTAAGAAAGGACGGGCCGATCACTTACCCTACAAAAAGGATTTAAGAAACATATTCGAGCATTTTAAAAAAGAAGACTAGTTTTATCATGCAAAAGATTGAATTAATGGCACCTGCAGGGAATTTCGAATCCTTGCAGGCAGCTTTAGATAATGGTGCAGATTCTGTGTATTTCGGTGTGGAACAGCTTAACATGCGCGCCCGCGCATCCATCAATTTTACATTAGACGATTTGCCAGAAATAGCACAGCGCTGTCAGGAAAAAAATGTTAGAACGTATTTAACTTTAAATACCATTATTTACGATCACGACTTGTCGATTGTAAAAACCTTAATCCAAAAGGCTAAAGATTCTAATATTACGGCAGTCATAGCTATGGATCAAGCGGTTATTATGGCGGCTCGCGACATTGGTATGGAGGTGCATATTTCAACTCAAATTAATATCACCAATATTGAAACGGTTAAGTTTTATGCCATGTTTGCCGATACGATGGTGTTAAGTCGTGAGTTGAGTTTACGCCAGGTTAAAAAAATTACCGATCTAATAGAAAAGGATCAAATAAAAGGCCCTTCAGGGAATTTAGTTGAAATTGAAATTTTCGGTCATGGTGCTTTATGTATGGCGGTTTCAGGAAAATGTTATTTGAGTTTACATTCGCATAATTCTTCTGCAAACAGAGGGGCGTGTAAACAAAACTGCCGAAAAAAATATACAGTTATCGATCAGGAATCTGGTTTCGAAATAGAGCTGGATAACGAATACATGATGTCGCCAAAAGATTTATGTACCATCGATATTTTAGATCAGGTTGCCGATGCAGGTATAAAAGTATTGAAAATTGAAGGACGCGGCCGTGCACCAGAATATGTAGCAAAGGTTATTAAATGTTATCGTCAGGCAATTGATAGCTTAGAGCAAGGCAGTTTCGATAAAGGAAAAGTGGTGACCTGGATGCAAGAGTTGGAAAAAGTATATAATCGCGGATTCTGGAATGGTTATTACTTAGGGCAAAAATTAGGTGAGTGGAGTAAAGGCACAGGATCTCATGCAACCCAAAAGAAGGTTTACATAGGCAAAGGCTCTCATTATTTCCCAAAAGCTCAAATTGGTGAGTTTAAAATTGAAGCTTTCGATGTATCTGTTGGCGATACCATTTTAGTTACTGGACCAACCACGGGAGCAAAAGAAGTTGAAGTGGCTCAAATGCTAGTAAACGACGAACCATTAAACAAAGCTTCAAAAGGCGATTCAGTTACCATTCCGTTAGGTTTCAGAATTCGACCTTCAGATAAATTATATAAAATTGTTGAAAATAAAGTAGAGGCATAATGGTTGTTGTTACCTTACAACGCAACAAATGTATTGGTTGTAATTATTGTGTGGAGCTGGCGCCTAATCAGTTTCAAATGTCTAAAAAGGATGGGAAATCGGTGCTGCTAAAAAGTGTCGATAAAAAAGGTTTTCATACTATAAAATCTAACGATTATACCATATTAGAAGACTGCGAACATGCAGCAAAAGCCTGTCCGGTAAAAATAATTGATGTAAAATCTGTATAAGTTTGTGGCGTATTTCATCTAATTGTTAATAAGTGTTTTCCTGTGTGTTCGATAACGCAAATTGAGTTTTATATATTTGGCTAGTACCCCTAATTTAATATTAAAATATGCTAACAAAAGATTTTAGTATTGGCTTATTAATCATGCAATTAATAGGATTTATGGCGATAGCCTTTATAGTGTTTTTACTATACCGGCTCTATAAATTTTTAAAGAAAAACACATAATACAAATAACAAGAAAACCCATTGCAATAGTAGTGGGTTTTTTAGTTCTAAAGCGTTGTAATATTAAAAATAGCAAGGGTTCTTGCATCCAACTAAAAAATACTATCTTTACCTTTTAGAAATACACTTTAACATTCATTCGCAATAGCTTAATTATTAGCGAATTCAATATATAGAAATTTATGGCTTGTAACAGTTGTTCAACTGGTAAAGATGGTCAACCAAAAGGATGTAAAAATAATGGCACTTGTGGTACCGATAGTTGTAATAAACTAACGGTATTCGATTGGTTGTCAAATATGTCTCTTCCAGGTGGTGAGAAACCGTTTGATTGGGTTGAGGTTCGATTTAAAAACGGTAGAAAAGATTATTATAAAAACACCGAAAATTTAACGCTAAGTATTGGCGATGTTGTAGCCACTCAGGCTCAGGCAGGGCACGATATTGGCATGGTTACCCTTACCGGAGAATTGGTGCGTATTCAAATGAAACGCAAAAATATTTCTGAAACTCCCGACGAAACTTTAAAAATATATCGCAAAGCGAATCAAAAGGATATCGATGTTTGGCAAGCCGCCAGAGATCGCGAAGAACCTATGAAGGTAAAAGCAAGGCAATTTGCTATAGACCTTAAGTTGGAAATGAAAATATCTGATATCGAATTTCAAGGCGATGCCAGTAAAGCCACCTTCTATTATACAGCCGAAGAACGTGTTGACTTTCGTGAGTTAATTAAAGTTTTTGCCCGCGAATTTCGTACACGTATTGAAATGAAACAGGTAGGATTTCGTCAGGAAGCTGCCAGACTTGGTGGCATTGGTTCTTGCGGTCGCGAGTTGTGTTGTTCAACTTGGTTAACCGATTTCCGTTCGGTAAGCACATCGGCGGCACGTTACCAACAGTTATCATTAAATCCGCAAAAATTGGCGGGTCAATGTGGTAAATTGAAATGCTGTTTAAATTATGAATTGGATACGTATCTCGATGCGTTAAAGGATTTTCCAAAGTCTGAAATAAAATTACAAACCGAAAAAGGCGTAGCCATTTGTCAGAAAACCGATATTTTTAAAGGGTTTATGTGGTATGCTTATGAAGGTGAATGGATTAATTGGCATAAAATTACCACCGAGCAAGCTAACGAAATAATTGCCTTAAATAAGGAAAATAAAAAAATTGCGAGTCTTGAGGAGTATGCAGCCGATGTCATTTCGGATACTAAATCGGAGTTTGAAAACGTTGTAGGTCAGGATAGTTTAACGCGTTTCGATAGTCCAAAACCAAATAAAAAACGTAAAAATAGTAGAAGCAGAAATAAAACCCGCAATACTAAAAGTAAAGGGAAAGCACCTGCTAAAGGTACGTCTGGTAATAATGACAACTCTGGACCAAAAAAGCAAGGGCCTAAAAATGCTGGAGCTAAAGGTTCGAATTCTAAAAATACTGGAGGTAATAAAAATAAATCCAGAAATAATAATAGATCAAAAAATAACAGAAAACCTCAAAATCAAAAGAATAAAGATGCCACAAAGTAATGTCATGTTATTTTTAGTCATGCTCGTTGTAACCGTAGTGTCTTGTGATTCAAATCGTGTTTTCGACCAGTATGAGTCTATTCCAAATAGATGGCATAAAGATTCTATTGTTAGTTTTGATTTCACACCGCCAGACTCTACAAATGCCTATAATTTATTTGTAAATCTTAGAAATACAAATGCTTATAAATACAATAATTTATTTTTAATTGTTGAAATGAATTTTCCTCATGGGAAAACGGTTACAGATACTTTAGAGTACCGTATGGCTGACCCTTCTGGAAAGCTTTTAGGAACTGGAATAACCGATATAAAGGAAAATAAACTGTGGTATAAAGAAGGCGTGGTTTTCAACGAAGCAGGAACATATCAGGTCAATATACAACAGGCTATGCGCGAAAATGGCAAGGTTAATGGTGTGGTAGAACTTGAAGGCATAACCGATGTTGGTTTTCGTATAGAACATATAAAAAGTATGAATTAAACAAGGTGTTTAAAATCCTCAAATAAGGCACTTTGATAAAACCCTATTTATAATTTAAAAGACACATGGCAACAAAAAAACAAGAAGCAGAACCTACAAACTTCTCGAAATATATACGTTGGTTTTGGATGCTATTTGCAAGTGGAATTCTGGCTGCGGTCTTAATTTTTTTAATGGCCTCTTGGGGCGTTTTTGGTGAAATGCCCGACCACACCGTTCTTGAAAACCCCAGAACAAATCTGGCTACCGAAATTATATCATCGGATGGACAAACCTTAGGTAAATTTTATTTTAACGATAACAGAACACCTGTTGGTTACGACGATTTGCCACAAGATTTAGTAAATGCGCTAATTGCCACCGAAGATGCGCGATACGAACAGCATTCAGGAATTGATGCTTATGGTACTTTGAGAGCCGTTGTAAAAATGGGTAGTGGCGGAGGTGCCAGTACGATTTCGCAACAGTTAGCAAAGCAATTATTTCATGGTGAAGGTTCTAAAAATATCATCGAGCGTATTCTGCAAAAGGTAAAAGAGTGGATTATAGCTATTCGTTTAGAACGCCAGTATACTAAGGAAGAAATTATAGCTCAGTATTTCAATATTTATGATTTCTTAAATAATGCCGATGGCATACGAAGTGCGGCAAGAATATATTTTGGTAAAGAGCCTAAGGATTTAGAATTGAAAGAATCGGCCATGCTGGTCGGTATGTTTAAAAACTCATCATTATATAACCCACGCGTGAGAGAAGAGCTAACAAGAAAAAGACGTAATACAGTGCTTTCTCAAATGGAAAAGTATGGGTATATAACATCAGCAGTTAAAGACTCTCTGCAAAAAACAGATTTAGATATTCATTACACACCCGAATCGCACAGAGAAGGTATTGCTACTTATTTTAGAGGCTATTTGGATAGTTTTATGAAAGAATGGATAAAAGATAATCCAAAACCAGATGGGACAAAATGGAATTTGTATAATGATGGTTTAAAGATTTACACGACTATCGATTCCAGAATGCAGCAATATGCCGAGGATGCTGTGCAAAGGCATATGGCTAAACTTCAGAAAGAGTTTTTTCATCAAAATACACCAGAGCGCAATCCAACAGCGCCATTTTTAGATTTAACAAAAGGAGCCATTGATACTTTAATGCGAAACAGTATGCGACAATCGGAGCGCTGGCGACATATGAAATATGATTTAAAGAAATCGAATAAAGAAATTGAAGCCTCTTTTCATAAGCCCATACAGATGTCGGTATTTGCATGGAAAGACGGACAGCCATCAGAAATCGATACGATTATGAAGCCTATCGATTCTATGCGTTATTACAAATCGTTTTTACGTACTGGTATGATGTCTATGGATCCAAGTACAGGACATGTAAAGGCCTGGGTTGGAGGAATGAATTATAGACATTTCCAATACGATATGGTGAAACAAGGAAAGCGTCAGGTGGGATCTACATTTAAACCTTTTGTTTACGCCACAGCGGTAGATCAGTTGCATTTATCGCCGTGCGATGAGTTTCCTAATACGCCTTTCTGTATTGAAAAAAACAAATATGGAAACCCTGAAGATTGGTGTCCTAAAAATTCCGACGGAAAATATGGAGGCAGTATGACTTTAAAAAATGCCTTAGCAGGATCTGTAAATACAATTACAGCACGTTTAATGGATAAAGTTGGTCCCGAAACCGTTCGTGATTTAGTAGAAAAATTAGGCGTAGAATCAGATATTCCAGCAGTACCATCAATTGCATTAGGAACTCCCGATTTAAGTGTTTATGAAATGGTAGGAGCCTATGCGACCTTCGCTAATAAAGGTGTATATACCAAGCCTGTTATGGTTACCACTATCGAAGATAAAAACGGAACTATTTTGTATCAATTTAAGCCCGAAACGCGTGATGTTGTTGGTGAAGAAACAGCTTATGTTACCGTAAAACTTTTAGAAGGCGTAACGCGTGGTGGTTCAGGAACTAGATTACGCGGTAACTGGGGTGTAAACAATCAGGTGTATAAAGAAGTAATTACTGGATATCCATATGAATTCGAAAATCCGATAGCAGGTAAAACAGGAACTACTCAAAATCAAAGCGATGGTTGGTTTATGGGCATGGTACCTAATCTGGTAACTGGTGTTTGGGTTGGTGGTGAAGATCGCTCTGTGCATTTTAAAACCATTACATACGGGCAAGGAGCAACCATGGCGCTGCCTATTTGGGGTATGTATATGAAAAGTTGTTACGCCGATGAAACACTAAATATCTCTAAAGGAGATTTTGAAGCGCCAGAAAATTTATCGATTAATGTGGATTGTTCGCTAGTTGAAACTAAAGAAACGGTTGTAGATGATGAACCTGAAACGCCAGACGATTTAGAATTTTAGCGAATATTAATAATATTTTAAAAAACCCATTCAATTTTTTGAATGGGTTTTTTATTTCATAATAATTTGCTCATATCCTTTCGTTATTCGTAAATTTATACTGCTAAAACTAATAATAATGATAAATAAGAAAGTAGCTAATATTACTGAAGCATTGGAAGGCGTATCGGATGGTATGACCTTTATGTTAGGTGGGTTTGGACTTAGTGGTATTCCAGAAAATGCTATTGCCGAATTAGTAAAACGAGGTATAAGTGGGCTTACCTGTATTTCCAATAATGCTGGAGTTGATGATTTTGGTCTGGGGTTATTACTTCAAAAGCGACAAATAAAAAAGATGATATCTTCTTATGTGGGCGAAAACGAAGAATTTGAACGTCAAATGCTCTCAGGTGAGCTTGAAGTGGAACTCATCCCGCAAGGAACATTGGCCGAGCGATGTAGAGCAGCACAAGCAGGTATTCCTGCCTTTTACACTCCTGCTGGCTATGGAACGGAAGTAGCTGAAGAGAAAGAAACTCGGGAGTTTAACGGTAAGATGTACGTATTAGAACATGCTTTTAAAGCAGATTTCGCTTTTGTAAAAGCGTGGAAAGGAGATGAGGCCGGAAACCTAATATTTAAAGGAACTGCACGTAATTTTAATCCTGTAATGTGTGGTGCTGCCAAAATAACTGTAGCTGAGGTTGAGGAAATGGTTCCTTTAGGCCAACTTGATCCTAATCAAATTCATATTCCAGGCATTTTTGTACAACGAATTATTCAAGGAACACATTACGAAAAACGCATAGAACAGCGAACCGTGAGACAAAGAAGTTCAGAAAATTAAAGTCAACTAAAGTTTAAAGCTATTCTAAGCTTTAAGCATCTTAAATAAGATAAATATGTTAGATAAAACTGGTATAGCACAGCGAATAGCTAAAGAAGTAAAAGATGGGTATTATGTGAATTTAGGCATAGGTATCCCAACTTTAGTTGCCAATTATGTGCGCAATGATATTGAGGTCGAGTTTCAAAGTGAAAATGGAGTATTAGGGATGGGACCTTTTCCTTTTGAAGGTGAAGAAGATGCTGATGTTATTAATGCTGGAAAGCAAACCATAACGACCTTGCCTGGGGCAAGTTTTTTTGATTCGGCTTTGAGTTTCTCTATGATTCGCGGTCAACATGTCGATTTAACTATTTTGGGAGCTATGGAAGTGGCAGAAAATGGTGATATTGCCAATTGGAAAATACCTGGGAAAATGGTGAAAGGTATGGGCGGTGCCATGGATTTAGTAGCGAGTGCTGAAAATATAATCGTCGCCATGATGCATACCAATAGAGCAGGAGAATCTAAGTTGCTTAAAAGGTGTTCTTTGCCTTTAACAGGTGTGGCTTGCGTAAAAAAAATAGTAACTAACCTTGCCGTTATTGAGGTAACTTCCAAAGGATTTAAACTTTTGGAACGCGCTCCAGGAGTATCTGTCGATGATATAAAAAACGCAACCGAAGGCACACTTCTTATTGAAGGCGATATTCCTGAAATGGCTTTTTAATTGTAGGAAAGTGTTGTAGGGTATTATGTGAAATGTTAAAATTAAATGCATTTCATCGAATATATTGTGTTTTTTAACGATAAAACTAAAAAATATTCGATATTAGTCATCCCTAATCAACCAAATTTAAATAATTGTTTAACCCAAATTTACCATAAATTTAACGCTTATGAAATTGGATTCAAATCTACCTGAACAATCTACTTTATCAGAGAGTAAATTCAAAGAGACTTTGCGAGAGAATTTTCGGTTTTTCAAGAGTTTACTCTATTTAACGAAAAAAGTGTTTATGTTATAAACCTTTTGGAATTGCCTCTATTAATTTTTTAGTGTAAGCAGAATTGGGTGTGTTGTATATTAAATCAGCATCACCCAATTCTTCTATTTTACCTTCATTCATTACCAATAATTGATCGGACATATATTTTACCACGGCCAAATCGTGTGAAATAAAAATATAAGTAAATCCAAAATCTTCCTTTAGTTCGTTTAATAGATTTAAAACCTGCGCTTGAACCGATATGTCCAATGCCGAAACCGATTCGTCGCAAACAATAAGTTTGGGCTGCAAAGCTATCGTTCTAGCTATGCCTATGCGTTGGCGTTGGCCTCCGGAAAATTCATGCGGATAACGGTTAAAGTGGTCCATTGTTAACCCCACGCGTTCTAATATTTCAATAACTTTGGCTTTTCGTTCGGCATTCGATTTATATAAGCGATGTACTTCCATAGGTTCCAAAATGGCTTCGCCAACCGGTATTCTGGGGTTTAATGACGAATATGGATCCTGAAATATAATTTGAATTTCTTTGCGGAGGGTTTTTATATCTCTATTAGAAAGTTGAGTAATATCAGTACCCTTATAAATAATCTGCCCCGCCGTTGCTTTATCTAATTGAAGAATTGCATTTCCTAAAGTCGATTTTCCACAACCAGATTCACCAACTAAACCTAGCGTTTCACCTTCATAGAGTTTAAAACTTACTTTATTTACTGCTTTAAACACAGAAGGTTTGCTAAACCACCCGCTATTGGAGATATATTCCTTTTCAATATTTATTATTTCTAATAAAGGGGGTTTACTATATATGGCATCATGCTTTTTTTGGCGCTCACTGCTGCTTATTATTGCGTGATCTGTAGTGCCTTCTAGATAATCTTTAATCGTTGGTAAAACCTTTAATCTTGTATCGAGCGAAGGTCGCGCGTTTATAAGCGCTTTTGTGTACAAGTGTTCCGGATTTTTAAATATGGATTGTACATTTCCTTGTTCTACAATATCGCCTTTATACATAACTAATACACGGTTGGCAATTTCCGATATTAGTGATAAATCGTGAGTAATAAATAAGACGCTCATTTTGGTTTTAAGCTGAAGCTCCTTAATGAGTTTTATAATGTCTTTTTGCACCGTAACATCGAGTGCTGTCGTTGGTTCGTCGGCAATTAAAATATCAGGTTTACAGCTAATGGCCATGGCAATCATTACCCGCTGCTTTTGTCCGCCCGAAATTTCATGCGGATAGGCATTAAATACACGTGATGGGTTTGGGAGTTTTACGTGTTCAAAAAGTATTAAGGTTTCATCCTTCGCCTCTTTTTTTGTTAGGGTTGTATGTTGTAACAGTATTTCCTGAACCTGTTTTCCGCAAGTCATAGAAGGATTTAGAGAACTCATGGGTTCCTGAAAAATCATCGCAATTTTTTTACCTCGAATAAGCTGAAATGCTTTAGAAGATATTTTGGATAAATCTACATTATTAAAAATAATTTGTCCAGATGTAATTTTTGAAATTTTAGCAGGCAACAATCCTAAAATAGCTAATGAAGACACCGATTTACCAGAACCCGATTCCCCAACAATACCTAAAATTTCATTTTCGAACAACTCATAAGAAATATTGTGAATCACTTCATTTTTTCCAAAGGAAATACTTAGGTTTTCAACTTTTAAAATCGGGTTTTCTTTCATTTATATATGAATAATTTCATCGTCGGTTAGTAGTTCATCGCCTCGTAATCGTAAAAATATTTGCGCTACGGCAATGGTGTCTTTTTCACAATAAATAACAATGCGATCTATTTCGTTTTCTTCATAATACACGCGATAGACTTCACTGCCATCAATATCATCTTTAGGTGAAGGTACGCCTAAAACATTAGTAAGAAGTTTTAGCGATGTATAACTTTTAAAATCGCCAAATTTCCAAAGTTCCAGAGTATCGATGTGAGGTACTTCCCAGGGTTTTTTTCCAAATAGATTTAGTTTGTGAGGTAATTCAATACCATTAATAATCATACGGCGCGCAATATAAGGGAAGTCAAACTCTTTGGCGTTATGGCCGCAAAGTAAATGATAAGGGGTGTTAAAATGCGTATTTAATAAATTTTTAAAATCTTTCAGTAGTGTAACTTCATCCCCAAAAAATGAGGTGACTCTAAATGTTCGGATATCCCCTTTAAAAGCAAAATATCCTACTGAAATACAAACTATCTTTCCAAATTCAGCCCAAATACCAGCACGATCGTAAAATTCTTCGGCAGTAAAATCATCTTTTCTTTGGTATTGCGATTTTTGTTCCCATAGCGCTTGTTTGGTTTCATCTAAATCACTGAAATGTTGTGTTTCGGGTACCGTTTCAATATCTAGAAATAGTATATTTTCTAAGTTGATTTTTGAGATCATTCATTTAACATTTTGTAGGCTTCTTCAATATAAATACTTATGTCTTTTGTGAATTGACCAACCCCTTCATCAGGTGATTTTCTGTGGCCTAATCGTACAATCATCACATTGTCATCTGGTTGTACAATAACATATTGTCCAAGATGGCCGCGCATCATAAAAAAGTGTTTTCCAATAACGTCTTTCATCCACCAGCCGTAACCGTATTCTGGACTTTCTTTAAATCGAGGTGTTACACTTTTTACAGCATAAGCAGAGTCCAGTAATTGCTGGCCATTCCATTTTCCGTAGTCTTTATATAATTTTCCAAAACGAGCAAAATCTCTCGCATTACTCGAAATGCAGCAAAAAGCTTTGGCGAGTTTATGCTTGCTGTCGTCTAATTGCCATAAGGCGTCATCACTGGCACCCATAGGTTCCCAAAAACTTTCTGAAAGGTAACTTGATAATGATTTACCAGTGGCTTTTTGTATTATCATACCAAGTAACTGGGTGTTTCCGCTTAAATATTTAAATGTTTTACCAGGTTCTTCAACCACTTTTTGGTTAAGGATGGTTTCGGCTAAATCGTCGTCGTAATTAGCACGCGCGGTTACTGAAAAAGGACTCGTATAATGCTCGACCCAATCTAACCCTGAAGCCATCGAAGCTAAATCGCCAACGGTGGTTTTGGCATAGTCGTATTGAGGGTAATAATCGCTTATGGGTTGGTCTAAACTCTTAATATATCCATCCATTATGGCTTTACCTAACAGGGTTGTAGTAATACTTTTAGCCATAGAAAAGGAGTTTGTTTTAGAGTGTTCGTTAAAACCATCGTAATACTTTTCAAACCAAATACTATCATTTTTAAAAATCAAGAAGGCAATTGTGCCCCAATCGTTGTTTACGGTAGCAAGTTTATTTGTTGGCTCTACACTGTTGTAGGCGCTATGAATTGGCCAGGCATCGGTATGATTTCCTGCTTTTATAGTGTCGTTTTCAAAATAAGGATAGTCATCAATAAAAGCTGTTTTGTGCCCTGTTAGATATACTATTTTAGCACCTCGAATAATATATCCGTAATCAAATATGTAAAGTAAAAGAATGATTAAAGTGAGGGAAATGGCTGTCCATTTAAGTATTTTTTTTAGGAATTTCATGCTTTTGGGTTTAACTGAAATAAATATAGAAAATATTTTGAGGAATATGACTCCCAAATTTAACGAGCTATAAATAAGGTAACATTAAAATAGGCTTTGTTGTTTGTTTGGGTTTTCGTGTTCCAGTAACCATTTTTTACGGTGTAATCCTCCTGCATAACCCGTGAGACTGCCGTCTGAACCAATAACCCGGTGGCAGGGAATTATAATCCATATTGGATTTTTACTGTTTGCATTTGCTACAGCGCGAATGGCTTTAATATCACCTAATTGTTTTGAAAGTTCCAGATAAGACAGGGTTTTTCCAAATGGAATTTGTTGTAATAAGTTCCAAACTGATTTTTGAAAATCCGTTCCTTGCGGATTAAGTTTTAAGTTAAATTGTTTTCTAGTGCCGGCAAAGTATTCCAGTAATTGATTTTTGCAATCTTCCAGGACGATTGGGATGTCTTTTGAAATTGTAACATTTTCGTTTAAAACAGAAACGGAAGAAACCCCATGTTTATTACCTGTAATTTTAGTGCACCCTAAAGGTGTATTAATAATACAGGTTTCCATGTGTTTTATTTACCGTCCTCAATAATGCCTAAGCGTTTTGCTCTGGCCTCCCAGCTTTTTCTTGCTAAATGCTGCAAGTCGGAAACATTATCGCTTTCATCCATAATTTCAAGTCCTAGTAGGGTTTCAATAACATCTTCAACTGTAACAATACCACTTACCGAACCATACTCATCAACAACTAAAGCCATATGGTTTCTGCTTTCAATAAGCTGTTCAAAAAGGGTTGGAATAGGTAAACTTCGGGAAACAACAATAATATTCCTTTTGAGCTCAGATAATTTTTTAGTGCCGTTATCTAATGCCATTTCTTTAAAAACATCATCTTTTAAAACGAGTCCTTTAATATTATCTTGGTCATGTGAATATATAGGAATTCTTGAAAAGCGAAGATTTAGATTTTTTTTGAAGAAGGCTTCAACAGTTGTACTTTCATTTTCAATTTTCATGACCGTTCTAGGTGTCATGATGTCTTTAGCAAATACTTCCTTAAAGGTTAATAAATTTTTAATCACCTTACTTTCGCTTTCCTGAAAAACACCTTCTTCATGTGCTATTTCTGTCATGGCCATAAAGCTTTCACGATTTAAAACACTGCCATGACCTTTACCACCTATAAGTTTTGTAGTAAGCTGTAACAACCATAAAAGACCAGTCCATTTTAATGGAAAAATTAAAACAGTAAGTGCTTTTGCAGTAAAATTAGCCAGATTTTTCCAATAGGTTGCTCCTATGGTTTTTGGAATAATTTCAGAAGCGATTAAAATCAGTAAAGTCATTATTGCTGAAACAACGCCAACAGTATTTATGCCAAATAGCTCTATTTTATAAGGTAATTTTTCGGCTTGTATACCAACCATCATAGCTCCAATTGTATGAGCAATGGTGTTAAGAGTTAATATTGAAATTAAAGGCTTGTCTACATCTTTTTTGAGGGCTTCCAAGGTGTAGGCGTACTCCTTTCTTTCTTGTTTTTTAAGGTTGATAAATGTTGGAGTAACACTTAGTAGTACCGCTTCTAGAATGGAACATAAAAAGGAAAAGAAAATAGAAATTGTTGCCCAAAAAATTAGTGCGCTCATAAATAAGATATCGTTTTTTACGAAGTTACAAAATCTGAAATTGTAACTGAGTTTAAATTTAATTTAAAGCTTGATAGAAAACTTGTTGCAAGGCCTGTCTAATGTTTAAGTTGTAAAGATTACGATTTTCTCGTGTTGGATAGACCCGGTTTGAGAGAAATATAAATACAAGTTGGTTTTCTGGGTCTGCCCAGACAAAAGTTCCTGTAAACCCCGAATGACCGAAACTTTTAGTGCTCGATTCTGGAGCAGGATAAGCTTTGTTAATTGGTAGTAGATTGTTGCCAATTAAAGGCTTGTCGAACCCTAAACCACGATGATTATTGTTTTCGGGGTATTGAATACGAATAAATTCATTAACTGTACTTTCTTTTAAATACCGCTTATTATCATATAAACCTTTTTGCAAATACATTTGCATAATAATAGCAAGATCTTTAGCTGTGCCAAATAAGCCGGCATTACCCGAAATACCACCAAATATAGCGGCATTTTCGTCATGCACCCAACCCTTAGTTAATTGTTTTCTAAATATTGAATCGTGTTCTGTTGGAACAATAGCATTGTTGTAGTGGTTTAAACTTGGGATAAAGCTAAGTGTTTCGCAATTTAATGGCATGTAAAAATGCTCCTGAAGATACTCGTAATATGGTGTTCCTGAAATTTTTGTTATTAGTTCAGGATAAATTAATGAAGCCAACCCAGAGTATAAATAGGTTTTTTTAGGCTCTACTTTAGAATGTTTTATGGATCTAAAAATATGTTTCTTAAAACGCTTGTTAATATAAATACCGGGGTAGGCTTCTAAATTATATCGTTTTGTGCGTTTTTGTTTTACAAAACGCTTTTTTAGCTTGCCATCCTTTAACATGACATCATTCATAAATGAAATATAAGGTTGTAATCCCGCTTGATGAGCTAACAATTCTCTAAGTGTAATGTCCTTTTTATCTTTTACATGACGCCATGATTTCCAATAATCACTGAAGGGTTTGTCTAAATCGAGTTTTCCTTCCTCATATAATTTCATTAGTGCCGGTAGAGGACCAATAATTTTAGTTATTGATGCCAGGTCATATATGTCGTTTAGGGCTACAGGCGTTTCGTTGTTATAAGTATGAAAGCCATATGCTTGATGAAATATGATGTGACCTTGCTTAGCTACTAACAATTGCGCTCCAGGGAAAGCTTTAGCCTGAATTCCTAGAAGCATTATAGAGTCTACCTCTGCTTGTACTCGTTTTTAGTTTAATCCAGTTAATTCCAAGTTGCTATAGGTAAGCTGTCCGAAAGTAAGCTGAAAGGAAATAGATGCAATAATTAAAAACAGTCCTTTTCTCATCTATTAGTAATCAACTATTATGAGATAAGCTTAACGACATCTTTAGCAAAATAACTTGCTATAATATCGCCGCCAGCACGTTTAATAGCTGTTACCTGCTCCATCATAACGGCATCATGGTCTAACCAGCCTTTTTCCGCAGCCGCCTTTAGCATAGCGTATTCTCCAGATACCTGATAAACAGCAACAGGTACATCAACGGCATTTTTTATGTCACGAACTATGTCTAAATAACACAAGCCAGGTTTTACCATTACAATATCGGCACCTTCATCAATATCCATTTCGGTTTCCCGAATGGCTTCAATACGGTTGGCATAATCCATTTGATACGTTTTTTTGTCTTTTGGAATATCTACTATATCAACTGGGGCAGAATCTAATGCATCTCGAAAAGGTCCATAAAAAGCTGAAGCATATTTTGCCGAATAGCTCATAATTCCTGTATTGGTAAATCCTTCATCTTCCAGTAATTCTCGCATTTGAATAATGCGACCGTCCATCATGTCGCTTGGAGCAACGAAATCGGCACCAGCAATGGCGTGAGATACCGCCATTTCAGAAAGTACTTCGGAAGTTGGATCATTTAAAATCATGCCGTTTTCGATAATACCATCGTGTCCGTAAGCTGAGTAAGGATCCAGTGCTACATCAGTCATGACTAGCATCTCGGGGCAGGCATTTTTTACTGTTTTTATGGCACGTTGCATTAATCCGTTAGGGTTTAAGGCTTCGGTTCCTTTATTATCCTTTAAATTATCGGGTACTTTTACAAATAATAGAACCGATTTTAAACCTAAATTCCAAAGTGTTTTTACTTCTTGTTCCAGTAAATCTAAACTGTAGCGGAAGTAGTTTGGCATCGAAGCAATCTCCTCTTTTACGCCTTTACCTTCAACCACAAATAGTGGCACAAGAAAATCGTTTGGAGTAATTATCGTTTCTCTTACTAAGCTTCTAATGGCTTCGCTTGTTCTTAATCGTCTATTTCTTCTTAACGGATACATATAAATAAGTTAAAGGTGCAAATTTAAAAGTTTAAAATTCAATAAAAGGATGAAGTTGAAAATTTGGACTAAATTAATTACTTAACCCTAAATATTTCCAAACATTAGATGTTTTCACAAAAGCTGATTTTTCATGAATAACGTCTACTTTTCCTTGTTCGAAAAAATAAGCATTAAAAGTAACAGTGCCTTCGGTGTCTGAGGCTTGACCAAAAGATGTTTCTAAAACCTCTAGTTTTATCCATTGCACCGATTTGGCCCATTTTACAATGGCCTTTTTTTCTTTTACAGGGCGTGTTGAAGCATGATGAGTCAGCATTAAATAATCCCCGTTTGCTAAAACAAATGCGCTATAACGCGAACGCATGAGTTGTTCTGCTGTTTCTGTTTTTCCACCATTTTTATGAAAAATTTCACAGCAGGCTTCGTATGGTTTTGTATTTCCGCAGTAGCAATCCATTATAAGTTAGTTTATCATTAGTTTTTTATTTATCGCATCTGCAATATTAATTACCTTATCTGGAGCCTTAAATCTATAGCCTATAAAAATATTAAAAAACGGGATGTTATCTACTACTTCTGAAACACTATCAGCATTATGGTTTAGGTTTAAATAGTTGTAGTGTAGACCGCAATATAATTTGTTTATATCGTAAGTAGCTGAGCCACTAAAACTTAATTCGGTTAGTAAAGTGGTTAGGTATTCTTCTCCTTTTGATTTGGAACGGTTTAATCCTATTCCAGCAGCTAGACCAACAGAAAACAGCAGGTTTTTTGAAGGGACAAAGTTGTAAAAATATGAGGGAGCAAATGCCATATCGAACGAGTAATAACTAGAATTAACATCTGGGTTATCACCATTATTTTTAATATGAAGTTTTGTGTAGTAATATGTTAGGTTTGGAATAAAACTTCCTGTGCTTTTTAATTGTTTTTCATCTTGAGATGAAATAGCTCTAAATGAGAAATTTTCATTGAATATATAGGATGTAGAGCCACCAATTTTAAAATTTTTTATTTGTGGAAAATATGAATTAATCTCGTTGTTTTTAACATTGAATCCTTTTTGACCAAATAAATCAAAGGTTTGCATGAGGTGTTTTCCAAAAAAAGTTCGGAAGTTAAGATTGAATAATTTGGAGTTTTTATTGTCTTTATTTTCACCTAGAAAATTAGGAGCAAATGCATATGACGCCGTAAGGCCTCGAAAAGCAACCGAAGCCCCTATTCGATCTTGTTTATTGGGTTCTAAATCAAAAGCTAAATTGGAATTTCTATCTTTTATACGCAGGGTGTTCGAGGTATTTATATAATACGCACGAACAGTAACAACGTTGGGGTAATCTTTTTTGTAATTGGATGTCCTAACGGTATTTGAATCTAAATGGTTTTGCGCTAAAAGTGGAATAGTGTTTATAACTATTAAAGTTAATCTAAACAATTCCCTTAAACCCATGCTTTTGGTTTTTGTAATACTTGAATTAATTTTTCTTCTTCGCTACCTATCTCTGGTTTATGGTCGTAAACCCATTGCACATGTGGAGGTAAACTCATTAAAATACTTTCTATACGACCATTTGTTTTTAACCCAAACAGGGTGCCTTTATCGTGAACCAGATTGAATTCTACGTATCGACCACGTCGAATTTCCTGCCAGGTACGGTTTGCTTGTGTATATGGAAGGTTTTTACGTTTTTCAATAATGGGTACGTAAGCTTCAAGAAAACTATCTCCAACTTCGGTAACAAAATTATACCAGTCTTGCATACTAGTTTCTTTGGTAGCTTTACAATAGTCGAAAAACAAACCGCCTATACCTCGACCTTCGTTTCGATGTGCGTTGTAAAAATATTCGTCGCAACGTTTTTTATAGGTTGGATAAAACGCTGGGTTATGTTTATCACATGCCGTTTTACAAATATGGTGAAAATGAATAGCGTCTTCTTCAAATAAATAATAAGGGGTTAAATCCTGACCGCCACCAAACCATTGGTCTACAATATTTCCATTTTTATCATACATTTCAAAATAGCGCCAGTTAGCATGAACCGTAGGTACCATAGGACTTTTAGGGTGAAGCACTAAACTTAAACCGCAGGCAAAAAAATCGGCATCCTCAACACCAAAATAAGCTTGCATGGTATCCGGTAATTTTCCATGAACGGCCGAAATATTTACCCCGCCTTTTTCAAAAACATTTCCATTTTGAATAACACGAGTTCTTCCTCCGCCACCTTCTGGGCGTTCCCAAAGGTCTTGTTCAAATTTGGCTTTCCCATCAATCGCTTCCAATTTAGAAGTAATGGTATCCTGTAACTGTTGTATATATTGATAAAATTGATCTTTCATTTTTTGTTTATTCTATTTCATTATAAAGTTCGTAAAGTTCCATATCACAAGAAGATTCACCCGGTGGAGTAAATGCATTGCTTAATGTTTTAATCCAGGTGAAATTGCAATTTTTTGCAACCTTTACGCTTGATGTATTGTTTTTATCGACGATAATTTGAAGAGTTTTTAACCCTAATTCTTTAAAAGCATAATCCGATATAATTTTAACAACCTCCGACATGAGACCTTTGCCTTTATGTTGGTAGCCAATACAATATGCTAATTCACCTTGTTTTTTGTCCCAGTTTATAGATTTCAGGTAAACGAGTCCTACCAATAAGTTGGTAACTTTTTCTTTAACGGTAAATAAGAATTCTTGTTTTTTGACGAACAGTTTTGCCTTTTTTTCAGTAAATAATTTTGATAAATCCGGGGTTTGGTTCTCTTTTAGGGTGATTGGAAAAAAGCGTTTTAATCGGTTTTCATTGGCCACTACAAAATCACAAATACTCCAATAGTCTTTGGTGTTAATAGGGTCGATATCAAAACTTTTATAACTAAACATGCATACCATCCAATTTTGCGTTAATCACTTCCACTGTTTTAACAGAGGCGGCGGTAACCGACAGCGGTAATACTAAAATCACGCCTATAAATGGAATTAACAGGAATAGTATAAATATTATACCATTGCCGATTGCCAGTCCTCGGTTACGTTTTACAAATTTAAGGCTTTCGTTGTATTTATAATGACGTTCTAAAGTGTAATCCATATTTCCAAAACCCGCATAATACGCCTGAATTAGAAAAATAACGATAGTAAAAATTATACCAACAACAGGAATGAAGCTTAAAAGTAATAAAGGAATAGTAATAAGTAACTCCATAAACAAATTTCTCACATTTATACGAATAGCACGCCACAGTTGTTCGGTAAAGGAGGTTATTCGGTAGGTTTTGTTATTTCCTGTGAGGTAAGATTCAATTTTTTCAGAAACGGGACTCATAAACGGTGCAGACAAAGCCATTACAATGTGTTTGTATAAAATTAAGCCCAGAATTATAATTGCCAGTCCGCCTATAACATTACCTATGGTTTTAAAGGTTTCTTTGCCCCATTCCCAAATCCAGAGTTTTGAAATAAAAGCGCCTAAATTATCGGATAATCCATAAGCTGAAACGCCAATCATCACAGCAGTTATGAAACTTATAAGCATAGGAATGGCAAAGTATTTCCAGAGATTTAGTTTTGAAATTAAACCAAACGCCCCGAAATAAGCTTTAACTCCTGAAGCTATATTTTTAATCATACCTATGTTTTTGCGTTAGCGGTTAAGGCTTTGTTGAAGCTCTCCCGGTTAATGTAACCGGTAAGCGACTGCCGAAAGCGCGACCCTTGTGGTAACGCCCAAATATTAAGCGCTATAGTTCTTTACAGCATCGATAAAGGCTTGTGCATTTTCTAACGGAATGTTAGGTAAAATACCATGACCTAAGTTAACGATGTACTTGTCTTTACCAAATTCGTTAATCATTTGGTGTACCATACGTTTAATGTCGGCAGGAGGTGATAATAATCTTGACGGATCGAAATTTCCTTGAAGGGTAATATTTCCACCTGTTAAATAACGTGCGTTTCTTGCTGAACATGTCCAGTCTACACCTAAAGCAGAGGCGTTACTTTGTGCCATGTCGTGAAGCGCAAACCAACAACCTTTACCAAAAGCAATTACCGGAGCATCGTCTTTTAACGCTTCAATGATTTGGTTGATGTATTGCCAGGAAAATTCCTGATAATCGGCAGGAGATAGCATACCGCCCCAGGAATCAAATACCTGAACGGCATTAACACCCGCTTTTACTTTTTCTTTTAAATAAGCTATAGTGGTATCGGTAATTTTTTGAAGTAAGGTGTGTGCTGCTACCGGATTTGTAAAACAAAATTCTTTGGCTTTATCGAAAGTTTTACTGCCTTGTCCTTGTACCATGTAACATAATATGGTCCATGGTGAACCCGCAAAGCCAATTAATGGAATTTCATCGTTTAATAATTCCTTAGTGGCTTTAATAGCTTGATAAACGTAATCTAATGCTTCTTTTACATCAGGAACAATAACGTTTTCAACATCTTTAGTGGTGCGTATCGGGTTTGGAAGGTAGGGTCCGAAATTTGGTTTCATTTGTACCTCAACATTCATGGCTTGTGGAATCACTAAAATATCACTGAATAAAATAGCGGCATCCATACCATAGCGACGTATAGGTTGAACAGTAATTTCACTGGCCAATTCAGGTGTCTGGCAACGTGTAAAGAAATCGTACTTTTCGCGTAATGCCATAAACTCTGGTAAATAGCGTCCAGCTTGACGCATCATCCATACAGGTGGACGGTTAACAGTTTCGCCTTTTAGTGCTCTTAAAAACAGATCGTTTTTTATCATTTTAAATGTTTTTGTTTCTTAAATCGTATTCTTCTTCACCCATACAATAATTTTCAATGTCCTTATTGTTGCCATAAACAACTAAAATATCATTATTTAAAATTACAGTATCTGGGTTGGTGCGGCCAATGGTTTCTTTAACCATTATTTTTTTGCCAATTAAATTTTTCTTTTCCTTTTCTCTAATTATTGTGATAAGGGTTAAACCATAGGTGTCTATAGAGTCTAGCTCCCTCAAGGTTTTTCCGTAAAATTCTGGTTTTGCTCTAACTTCTGAAATGGTATAATTGTTGTCCAGCTGATAATTTTCGAGTGTTGATTTAAAATTTATTTGTTTGGTTAATCGGTCGGCCGAATCTTGCTCTGGGTGAATAATACTATAAATGCCCATAGCTTCCAAAACGGTATCGTGTATTGGTGATAACGCGCGACTAATAATTTTTACTGTACTTAACTTTTTAATAATAGCCGTGGTTATAATGGCAGCACCTTCATTTTCTCCAATGGCAACTACGACTTTATCGGCATCGTTTAATGGCACAGCTTCGTAAGCGAGTTCGTTGGTAGAATCCATACAAATAGCATGCGAAATTTTATCTTTCACTAGATTAATTTTATCCATTTGCTTGTCTATAGCAATGACTTCATTTCCTGTTTCGGTAAGACTTAATGCTAGTGCCGTACCAAAATTTCCGAGTCCAAAAACGATTATTTTCATGAGTTATTTAGTTGTATTAGAAACGGTTTCTAGTTGATTAATATATTTTCTTTTGGATACTCATAAAACTGATGGTTTAACTGACGTAATAAACCAATCATTAAGTTAAGCATACCAATGCGACCTACAAACATGACAATAATAATAACATACTTACTAGGATTGGAAAGTGTAGGTGTAAAATTCAAACTTAAACCAACCGTACTGTATGCTGAAAAACACTCGAATGCTACAGTTAAAAGATTGGTTTCTTTAGGTTCAAAAATAAGTAAAGCCATTATGGCAACACCAATAACAATGAGCGAGATGCATAATATAGCAAAAGCTCGAAGTGTTGATTCTGCCGAAAGGCGTCTTCCAAAAAGTTGTATTCTACTTTTTCCTCTGGCTATAGCCCATATATTTAATGTAGCAATAGCAAAGGTACTCGTTTTTATACCACCACCAGTTGATGCTGGTGAAGCTCCTATCCACATTAAAAATATAACAAATAATAGAGATGGAACTGTCATTGCAGAATAATCTACAACATTAAATCCTGCTGTTCTGGGTGTTACCGAACCAAATGCTAAGTTGGTTAGCTTTCCAAATGCTGTATCGTGGTCTAATAAGGTGTTATTGTATTCTGAAACAAACAAAAATAACACGCCAACAACAAGTAATGCGAACGTGGTATAAATAACGATTTTTGTATTAACCGTTATGACTGGAATGCGTTTGTGAATGCCTTTTTTAGTGAACAGTTCCAATACATATGTTTTTATATATTGATAAAAGTTAAAAACAATATTGTGCCCTAAACCACCAAATACAATCAAGGTCATAATAACCCATTGAAAACCGTAATTAAAACGTATGCTCTGGTCGAATAAACCAGATGAAAAAATCGAGAACCCTGCGTTACAGAATGCCGAAATAGAATGAAAAACCGAAAAGAAAAATTTATTGGTTATTACGCTGTTTTCTAAAATCGAATAATAAATGAAAAAGGCTCCGATAATTTCAATAGATAATGTAAAAACAACCACATGAAGTGCCGCTTTAAAAACATCTTGTAAGCCTTCTTGAGCGATAAAATCTTTAGTGTTAAGGCCTTCCTTAAACGAGGAGCTTCCTCTAAAGAAAAATGCGAAAAATGATGTAAATGTTAAAATGCCAATACCTCCTAATTGGATAAGAACCAAAATAATGGTTTGGCCCACTACGGTGAAATCCAGACTCGTATCCACTACAGCTAATCCTGTCACACAAACGGCACTTGTAGCGGTAAATAGAGCATTAGTAAAACTAATGCCATGGGTGGTTGCGCTTGGTAAAATTAATAAAAAAGCACCCGATAAAGCTAAAATAATAAAGCTACCTACAAACACTATGGCAGGGTTAAAATAGACATCGTAAATATGTCTTACTAAAACCAATAGCCTTAAAAAGAAATAAACCAAGAGACCGCCTTCTAAAACCGGTTTTATTTTTTGAAGAACAAAGTGAAAATTTTGCTCGAGGTAAACCAACGATATAATAAGCGATGTTATTAATAACGAAGTCATTATAACAATGTTTACCAAGGCCACATTTTTACTTTTCTTGTATTTATAAATAAAGAATTTAGCCGCATTAAATGCTAGTAAAAATCCTGATAGTATTAATAGGCCTAAAACATGAGGTGTGGTAAAGTTGTCGGCGAAGTCGTATCCAAAATCTAAAATGATAAAGAATAACACAATAATATCAAAAAAGCGATATACGTTATTGAGTAATGATTCTCTTTTCATTTTTCAAATTTAGTTCATATTGAACGACTTAAAAAAGCTAATTTACAAATAAAAACATGGTTTTTAAACGTAATGCTTATTTACCAATTCAATAACACTTTCTACGGTTGGTACTTTAGCAATTCTAACATCTTTGAAATGTTTTTTTGCCTCTTTAGCAGTGCTATCTCCAATACAAAAAGCAATAACTTCGATATTATTTTTTTGTACAAAACTTTGCACTGTAGATGGGCTGTAGAACATAACGCTTTCAACGGAGTCGCTAACTCGAATACCATCGTATTTGGTTTGGTAGGCTTCAACTTCGGTTAGTGTGATATTATTTTCTTCTAATATAGTTGGTAAATCATCCAGTCTTAAATCACTACAAAAATAGGTTGCAGTAGTACCTTCAATATATTCAACTAAATAATTTGCTAATTTTTTAGCACTGTTTTCGAAGTGGGTAACTTTACCTATTCGTTTTTCAACCATGCGTTTGGTTCGACGGCCTACGCAGTAAATATTTTTAAATTGTAGTTCGGCAGGCGAAAAACTGGTTAGTAAGCTTTCAACAGCATTTTTACTTGTAATGATTACGTTGTCAATTTCGTTTTTTACGAAACGCGGATGAATTCGGTTTAAGCTTATTTTTATAAAATCGCTATGTTCTGCTTTAGCTTTATTATGAAGCAATGCACGCTGATCTTCTGTTAGGGATTTAGTTGAGTAAACGTTAGTGTTTTTATGTCCGTTTTTTATGTCGTCCATTAAGCGATTTCCTCCACGTTCAATAATAAAATCGGCACAATATTTTGCCATACCATCATGTTGACCCACTTTTTCGGTACGGGTTACATCGATACGTTTCGTACCATCAAAACTTAATAAAACGCCTTTAAAAACAATTTCATCGTTTTTAATTTTTGCCAAGGCTCCAATAGGGGCGGTACATCCACCTTCCAGTTTATTTAGAAATTCACGCTCTATAGAGGTGCAAATTTCTGTTTCACGATGGTTTAATTGCGAACAGGCAGTAAGCGAATAATCATCTTCTCCTAAAGCGGTAATCATAATGGCTCCTTGTGCGGGAGCAGGAATCATCCAGTCTAAATTAATGGCTTCGTCGGGCCGAATACCAATACGTCCAATGCCGGCAGCGGCAAAAATAGCGCCATTCCAATGGTCGTTATCTGCAAGTTTTTGCAAACGAGAATTAACATTGCCTCGTAAATCGACTATGGTATGCGTTGGAAAACGGTTTAGCCACTGTGCTCTTCGGCGTAAACTTCCTGTTGCAATTACAGCTTCTTTAGCGCCTAAAAACTCTTCATTGTGTTTAAAAACCAAGGTGTCATTAACGTTACCTCGTTTTAAAACGGCGGCTTGTACTATGCCCTTAGGAAGTACGGTTGGCACGTCTTTTAAGGAATGCACGGCGATATCGATATCATGATTTAACATGGCGATATCCAGAGTGCGCGTAAATATTCCGGTAATTCCTAATTCGTATAGCGGTTTATCTAAAACAATATCTCCTGTAGATTTTACAGGGACTAATTCTGTTTTATAACCTAAATCTTCTAGTTGATTTTTTACTATGTTGGCTTGCCATAGTGCTAATTCACTATCGCGTGTACCAATTCTTATAATTTTAGACATGTGATTTTGTTTCTAACTGAAACACTTTTTTTATGAGTTCCAGACTCTCATCGGTAGATACAGCATCATCTTTTAAATGATGTGCAAAATGATTGGTTATTTTTTGGATAATATTATTGCTTATTAATTCCGCTTGCGCTTCATTAAAATCGGCTGTTTTTTTGCGTTGCGTTTCTAATTCGTTAGACGCAAAATCCATTAATTTATCTTTTAATGCTTTAATAGTAGGTGCGAACTTTCGTGTTTCTAACCAGCCGTTAAATTCGGCTTTTACTTCTTCAATAATGGCTTCGGCTAATGGAATATGTTTTTTGCGTTCTTCGAGCGTTTGATCGGTAATTTGAGATAAATGATCTAAATGTACCAACGACACATTTTCTAAAGCTTCAACATTAGAATCTACATTTTTAGGTATCGATAAATCTAATATTAAAAGTGGCTTTTTCGACTGAATTAAATGTTTATCTATCGTTGGGCGTTGCGCTCCTGTGGCAACAATTAAAATATCCGAATTATTTATTTCCTCTTGAAGGTTGGCATAATCTTTAACAATTAAATTGAACTTTCCAGCAACTCTTTCTGCTTTGGTTTTCGTTCTGTTTATTAAAGTAATATGCTCGTTTTTGGTATGCTTTACCAGGTTTTCACAAGTGTTTCTTCCAATTTTACCGGTGCCAAAGAGTAAAATATTTTTATTTGAAATGTCTTGAACTGTATTAAAAATATACTGAACTGAAGCAAACGATACCGATGTAGCTCCCGATGATATTTCGGTTTCATTTTTAATACGCTTACTAGCCTGAATTACGGCATTTAATAGGCGTTCGGTAAAATGGTTTAATAAACCATGTTTTTTTGAAATTCTTGCGCTTGCTTTTAACTGACTAATAATTTCGAAGTCACCCAGTATTTGACTATCCAATCCTGAGCCAACCCTGAACATATGCGCGATGGCTTCGTTGTTTTTATAGATATATGCCACTTTTTGAAACTCGTCAACCGTCCCTTTTGTATTATCGCAAAGCAATTGAATAAGTTGGTAGGGGTGTTGTGCAAATCCGTATATTTCGGTACGGTTACAGGTAGAAGTTACAAGCAGGCTTTCAACACCATTGTTTTTGGCTTGATTTATAAGAGCAAGTTTGGCAGTATCATCTAAACTAAAGTGTCCTCGAATCTCGGCGTCGGCTTTTTTGTAGCTTAACCCAATGGCATAGAAGGAGTTACTTTTAGAAATATTGTATTTGTGCATGCTTGGTTCGAAATTTCAAGGCAAATGTATATCGATAGAAATTAAAAAAATAACGCTAGAAGAACTTTTAATAACGATTATGGTTTTTTATATGTTTTTTTCAGTGTAAATTAGCAAAAATCATACTTTTATAGTAAAAAGCGCTATTTGCGAGTGTTTAGTTTAGAATAAATCTAAATAATTAATTGATTATGAGTAAAGCAATGGATTTTAAAAATAACGCTATAAGTTCGTTTGATGAAACCGAAATAGAAAATGGTTTTTTGGTGTTCACCTTTAAAAACGATACTAGTATTGAGCAGTGTATTGCCAAGGATATTAATAGCGATTATATTCAATTTCATTTTTGTGTTAAAGGCTCCAGTAAGTTTCATTTCAATGAAGGGCGCTACACCCTAAATATTCATGAAGAAAATTCGTTGCTGTTATATAATCCGCAGCGTGATTTGCCTATAAACCTTGAAGTGAACCCAAATTCTTGGATAGTATCTATATTAATTTCAATTAAAAAATTTCACGGATTGTTTTCTCAGGAAGCCGATTACATATCCTTTTTAAACAATGAAAATAAGGATAAGAAATATTATAAAGATGGTATTATTTCTCCATCTATGGCTATTGTATTAAACCAGTTAATTAATTATAACTTAAACACATCTATTAAAAGTCTATACTTTAAGGGAAAAGCTTACGAATTATTAAGTTTGTATTTTAATCGAAGCGAAGATGCAAATATAGAACAGTGTCCGTTTTTAATTGATGAGACCAATGTTATAAAAATTCGAAAAGCTAAGGATATTATGATTGCCCGTATGGCAGAACCACCAAGTTTACAAGAGCTTGCCGATGAAATAGGTTTAAGCCTTAAAAAATTAAAAGAAGGATTTAAACAAATTTATGGGGACTCGGTTTACAGTTTTTTATTCGACTATAAAATGGAAGTTTCCCGAAAACTTCTAGAGTCTGGAGAGAACAATGTCAATGAAGTTGGTTTAAAAGTTGGCTATAGTACAGCGAGCCATTTTATAGCAGCTTTTAAAAAGAAATATGGAACAACCCCAAAAAAGTATTTACAATCTATTAGCTAACCTATGAGAATTATTTTATTAAGTCTGTTTGTTATTTTTACAAGTTTTGTTGAAAAGCCGAAGGATCCACAAATTTTAGTGTTTACCAAAACAGCAGGTTTTAGGCATAAATCTATAGATGCCGGAGTAAAAGCATTAAAAGCATTAGGGGAAACGCATCATTTTAAAATGGAGCATACCGAAGATGCGAATCTATTTACTTATAAAAATTTGAAACATTTCGATGTGGTCATTTTTCTAAATACTACCGGAGATGTTTTAAATGCCGAACAGGAGCAAGCTTTTAAAAAATATATTAATAAAGGAGGTAGTTTTATGGGGATTCATTCGGCTTCCGATACCGAATTTGAATGGCCGTGGTATAATAAATTGGTAGGAGCTTATTTTCTGGACCATCCTAAACCCTCAGAGGCCACTATAAAAAAAGTAATACGTTCGCATCCTTCCACAAAAGATTTACCTAATAATTGGAATCGTTTTGATGAATGGTATAATTTTAAAGACATCAACAAAAAAGTAAATGTTCTTTTGATGTTAGATGAAACGTCGTATGAAGGAGGTAAAAACGGTGCTTTTCACCCTATTGCCTGGTATCATGAGTTTGATGGCGGACGCGCATTTTATACTGGTTTAGGGCATACAGAAGCGTCTTATAGTGAACCAGAATTTATAAATCATGTGCTAGGAGGTATTTTGTATTGTTTAAAACGATGATTTTTAGTACTTTAGTTTAAACCAAAGTACTGCGTATGAAATATTTAACTCCTGAAATTGCAGCACTTTCCAAAAGTGCCAATTCAAAATCATTAGCGCGACCCTCAACCTCTTGTGGTATTTTCCAAGATTGTGATTACAATGAAGAACGTCCAAAATCTTATTATCAGAAAAAAATGGAAGACGAGAATCAATAGTATTTAATTTTTAAAATTAACTGGTTTTAAATCAATTTGGTTTAATTCTTAATAAGAAAATACTATACTAACATAGTACTACGATTGTAATTTCTATTGTATTTTTGCAATATGAAAAAAGGTATTCTACTCGTTAATTTAGGGTCTCCAGACAGCCCGGAACCCAAAGATGTAAAGAAATATTTAGGGGAATTTTTAATGGATGAGCGTGTTATTGATATACCGCTTGTTGCAAGAGCTGCTTTAGTAAAAGGTATTATTTTAAAAACACGACCTAAGGCTTCTGCCGCCGCCTATAAAAAGATTTGGTGGGACGAAGGATCGCCGTTAATTGTTATTTCGGAACGTGTTCAAAAAAAGGTACAGCATTTAGTAGATGTTCCTGTTGAGCTTGCTATGCGTTACGGCAGTATGACTATTAAAAAGGGACTTCAGGCGTTGGTTGATCAAGGTGTAGAGGAAGTTCTTTTATTTCCGTTATACCCGCAATTTGCAATGGCGACTACAGAAACTATTACGGTTTTAGCTGAAGAACTTCGCGAAAAATATTTTCCCAATTTAAAAATAGAATCGGTTCCGGCATTTTATAATAAGCCAGATTATATCGAAGTACTTTCAGAAAGTATAAAACAACATTTAGAAGGTAAAAATTACGAACATTTATTATTTTCATATCATGGTGTGCCAGAACGCCATATTCGCAAAAGTGATGTAACCAAGTCGCATTGTAAAATTGATGGTAGTTGTTGTAAAACACCAAGTAAAGCACACGAATTTTGTTATCGTCATCAATGTTTAGAAGTTACGCGTTTAGTGGCCGAAAAACTTCAGCTTGAAGAAGATTCGTATTCAACTTCATTTCAGTCGCGTTTAGGATTCGACCCATGGTTGTTGCCTTATACCGATCGAACTATTGAACGATTAGGGAAAAGTGGTATTAAAAATATGGCTATTGTTACCCCTGCCTTTGTTAGTGATTGTCTTGAAACTTTAGAAGAAATTGCAATGGAAGGACAGGAAATTTTTCATGAAATGGGCGGTCAGGATTTCACAACTATTCCATGTTTAAATGATGATAAAGCATGGGTAGAGCTGCTTGCTAAATGGATTAATAACTGGGCAACGGCAAAAACAATTTCTTAATGGCAAAAGTATCGGCTAAAGATTTAGGAGAACAGCCTATAAGTAAATTGCTCATTAAGCAAGCTGTTCCGGCGTCTATAGGCATTTTAGTGATGTCTCTCAATATTTTAGTCGACACTATTTTTGTAGGGCATTGGATTGGCTCTATTGCCATCGCCGCTATTAATATTGTATTGCCAGTATCCTTTTTTATTGCGGCTTTGGGTATGAGTATTGGTGTTGGGGGGTCATCTATAATATCGAGGGCTTTGGGAGCTTCGCATTACGAGAAAGCGCTTCGTACTTTTGGAAATCAAATTACATTGGCATTATTGTTTACTGTGTCTATGGTTATATTGGGTTTAACTTTTGCCGATAGCATTATTTTGTCGTTTGGAGGAAAAGGAGCCATTTTTGAGCCTGCAAAAATTTATTATCAGGTGGTACTTTATGGTGTGCCGTTTTTGGCTTTGTGTATGTTGGGAAATACGGTAATCCGTGCAGAGGGTAAGCCTAAATTTGCCATGTATGCCATGATGATTCCTTCGGTAAGCAATTTGCTTCTCGATTATATCCTAATAAATGTTTTAGATTTAGGAATGCACGGTGCTGCCTGGGCAACAACCATTTCATACGTTATTTGTTTTGTATTTATTCTTTGGTTTTTCTTATCTAAAAATTCCGAATTAAAAATAGGTTTGTCCCATTTCGGACTCAATTATTCTATTGTGAAAGAGATTGCCTCTTTGGGCTTTGTAACCCTAGCCAGACAAGCGGTAGTAAGTATTACCTATTTGTTTATGAATAATATTTTATTCGATTTAGGTGGAGAAACTTTGGTTACGGCGTATGCCATAGTTGGCCGAATGCTTATGTTTGCCCTATTTCCTGTTTTTGGAATTACTCAAGGATTTTTACCGATTGCAGGATTTAATTATGGTGCTAAAAATTATGAAAGAGTACGCGAAAGTATTAATACGGCGATAAAATATGCAGCGATTTTAGCGACATTTGTTTTTATGCTTCTTATGATATTTCCTGAAACTATTACTAAAATGTTTACAAGCGATATTGCTGTAATTCAACAAACCCCAAATGATATGCGTTGGGTGTTTGCGGCAACACCAATAATTGCTTTACAACTTATTGGGGCTGCTTATTTTCAGGCGATAGGTAAAGCTACTCCTGCTTTATTGTTAACATTATCCAGGCAAGGTTTTTTCTTTATTCCATTAATATTAATTTTACCTAACTTTTATGGTGAACTGGGTGTTTGGATGTCATTTCCTATTTCGGATGTGTTATCTACTCTGGTGACGGGATATTTTTTAAACCGCGAAATAAAAAGAGACCTAATAGCAAAAACTATATAAATTTAGCGACATGGCATATTATTACTACATAAAGGCTTTACATCTTATTTTTGTAATTACCTGGTTCGCAGGTCTTTTTTACATACCCAGATTATTTGTTTATCAAATTGAAGCTTCAGAAAAGCCATCGCCAGAAAAGGAGATTTTAGGTAAGCAACTGGCTTTAATGGCAAAACGGTTGTGGAATATTATTACCTGGCCGTCGGCTATTTTGGCTGTAGTTTTTGCTATTTGGTTACTTGTTCTTCAGCCATCCTTTTTGAAAATGCCCTGGATGCATGTAAAATTATCGTTTGTAATATTGCTTATTATCTACCACTTAAAAACGCATCAATATTACAAACAATTACAAGGTGGTGTTATTACAAAAACGTCTAATTTCATGCGTTTATGGAATGAAGGTGCTACGTTTATTTTATTTGCAGTAGTATTCTTAGTTGTGTTACAAAGTGCAATTAATTGGATTTTTGGTGTTGTAGGGATTATTGTTTTGGGTATTTTAATTACACTAGGTTTTAAAATTTATAAAAATATTCGCGATAAAAATCCAGAAGCTTAGGTTCTAAAATTTTCATGAGAATATATTGGTTCGATTATTGCTATATTTAGGCAATAATTAAGTTTAATGAAAGTAAAAAAACTCTCTTTACGCACCCGTATATTTTTAGCCATGATTTTATTGGTATTTCTGGCGTCGGTACTTATATCGGCTGTTGCAATTTATCAATATAAAGAGCAAAGTGCAGTGTATCATAATGGGCATCTGGAGCGTAAGGAGAAAAATATTCAAACACATTTAAAACGTATTTTGAATGGGCGTCAAAATACCTGGGAGGTGAAAACCGAAAATATTCCTATTATTTTCAAAGAAGAAATTTACAATATCGCCGATATTCATAAACTACAAATTAACCTTTATGACCTCGATGGCAGCTTATTGTTGTCTTCGCGAGCAGGGATACAGAAGCAAGCTGCCGATAGCTGTTTAAATGCTGAAATTTTAAATGCCATTTCAAATACTGCTGAGCATATGTATATGGATATTCACAAAGAAAATGGTGAAATATTTCAATCGTCGTACACTTATTTGCTCGATCAGCAGTCTAAGGCGATTGCGATTTTAAATTTACCTTACCTTGAAAAGGATGATTTTTTAACTAACGAAATCTTGGCGTTTTTACAGCGTATTACTTATGCATTTATTTTGGTTTTGATAGCGGCAATTGCTGTGGCGTTCTTGCTCTCTAAATACATTACCAAATCTTTGCAAACCATAAGTGATAAAATTAATGCTACACGTTTAGAGCGTCGTAATGAAAAAATAGATGTGGATGATACTAGTGAGGAAATCTCGATTTTAGTGAACTCCTACAACAGTATGATTGATGAACTTGAAGAAAGTGCTATTCAATTAGCTAAGAGCGAGCGTGAGCAAGCTTGGAGAGAAATGGCAAAACAGGTGGCGCATGAAATAAAGAATCCATTAACACCTATGCGATTAACTGTGCAAAATTTTCAACGTAAGTTCAATCCAGAAGATGAAAACATTAATGAAAAACTGGATGAATACAGTAAAACATTAATTCAGCAAATAGATACCATGAGTGCTATAGCGTCGGCATTTTCAAATTTTGCTAAAATGCCTGCGCAACAAAACGAAACCCTAAATGTGGTTAAAATAGTAAAATTAGCACTCGATATTTTTACCGAAGACTATATTGTGTTTAAGGCTGAAGACGAAGAAATTATTGCTAAATTTGATAGAACCCAACTCATTAGAGTGGTTACTAATCTTGTGAAAAATGGGATTCAGGCAATTCCAGAAGGTAAGATTCCAAGAATAGAAATTGAGGTAATGAACTATAATAATAATGTTGTTATTACAATAACCGATAATGGATCGGGGATAACCGAAGACAATATTGATAAAGTGTTTGAACCTAAATTTACGACTAAAACCAGTGGTATGGGTTTAGGGCTTGCTATGGTGAAAAACATAGTTGAAACTTATAAAGGTACTGTTACAGTAACTTCAGAGAAGAATATAGGGACTACCTTTAAAGTAACATTTCCTAAAGAGTAATTAGGAGCTAATAGAAAAATAATAATATCATGACTTTTAATAATATACTATACGACATTCAAAGTTCTTTATTAACAATAACAATTAACCGGCCTAAAAAACTTAATGCCCTAAATAAGGAAACAATACAAGAATTACACGAAGCATTAAAATTGGCACAGAACAATAAGAATGTTAAAGCCATTATCCTTACAGGTAGTGGAGATAAAGCCTTTGTAGCAGGGGCCGATATTAGTGAGTTTGCAAATTTTTCGGTTGAAGAAGGTACTGCGCTTGCTGCAAATGGACAGGAAATATTGTTTGATTTTATAGAAAATTTATCGAAACCTGTAATTGCTGCCGTTAACGGATTTGCTTTAGGAGGAGGGTTGGAGCTTGCTATGGCTTGTCATTTTAGGTTAGCAAGCGATAATGCTAAAATGGGTTTGCCAGAAGTCTCCTTGGGAGTTATTCCCGGTTATGGTGGTACACAACGATTGCCTCAATTAGTTGGTAAAGGGCGTGCCTTGGAAATGATTATGACTGCTGGAATGATTAATGCAAACCAAGCGTTACAATATGGTTTAGTAAATGAAGTTACTACACAAGAGGAACTACTTCCTTTGTGCGAGAAAATAGCAAATAAAATTTGTAATAACTCGCCAGTAGCAATCGCTTCTGCTATACAGGCTGTTAATGCTAATTTTAAATCAGGAGTTAATGGTTTTCAAGTTGAAATTGAAGGATTTGGACATTGTTTTGGTACAAAGGATTTTACTGAAGGGACTTCGGCATTTTTAGAAAAGCGCAAAGCAAATTTTACTGGAGAATAAAGAAAAAATTAGTCTAATAATAAAAAAAGGTAGGCCATAAAAGCCTACCTTTTTCATTGGTTTTAATATATTTTAATTAAAATTAATTGGTTATTTCTTTAGTAAAAACTTTACCATCTGTTTTGTAGATGATTTTATAATCACCTTTGTTTAAACCAGATAACCTGAATATTCTGCTAACGTTTTCTGTATTTTCTATTGTTTCAGAATACATTAACTCAGGGACATGGGCAGATCCATCTTCAGGAGTAAAATAAACTGCAATAGCTAAAGGCGATTTGTTTAACGACAATCTAGAAATATATACCATTTCGCCTTTAATTCTTGTTACAGGTTTATAAATGGTAGTTTCTAAATCTTTGTTAAAATTAACCTTATTAGATGTAACACTAAATGGAATAGTATTGATTTCAACATCTTTGTCTAATTCAAAGATATATTCGCCATCTGGAAGACTGGTTAAATCGAAACCTTTTGTGTAGGTTCCCTCTTCCTTTATGAGCTCTTTATATAGTACTATTCCGTTATCACCTTTAATAGATAATAGGTTACCAACTTTAACATCAGTTAAGGTTACCGAGATCTTGTCAGCATCATTTTTTGCAATTAAAAATGACCCTTCGTGTGCGAAACTTAACAAGGTAGCAAACATTGTTACCATTAAGAATCTTTTTTTGGTGTTGTTTAATACGTTTTTCATGATTTGGTGTTTTTAACGTTTCACATGGTAAAGTTAAAACAAGATATACTTGTGTAAAACATTGATATTGATGTATATATGTACTAAATTACCTGTTATTTTTACGTTGTATTTAGGTTAAATCAATATCATTTATTTTTAGGTTAATTATGTATATAACTACAACCCTGAGAGAAATTACCTTTAGAGAATAATTGTTTAGGTTTAATTAAATTTTACTAAAAAAAAGTGAGCCACCACAGCTCACTTTACCAACTAAACTAAATAAGACATTAAACTAATTATTAATGAATTTTGTGTATTCTTTGTTATTATAGATGAAAACTAATTTGTAGTCACCTGATTTTAATTTGTATGCTTTTTCAATAGATTGAATTCCTTTTATAGATTCAGAATGAATTAACTCATATTCATTGTCTTGGTTGGCGTAAATATGAATTTTAAAGGCTTCTCCGTTAGGCGCTAATTTTGTGATATAAAGCACACTGTTTTCTTGTCTTACAAAAGGCTTAAAAGTTGTTTTTTCTGCTGTTTTGTGAAAAGAAACAGAGTCGAAAGCAATCGTAAAAGGAAGTGTAGTGAATTCTAAGCTTTTTTCAATTTCTAAAATGTAATCACCTTGTGGTAATTCTGAGAAATCAAAAGCTTTTCTATAAGTCCCAGATACAACAATATCTTCTTTATAAAGAATAACCCCAAAACGATCTTTAATCGTTAAAACATTACCTGGTTTTACATCATTTAATGTGATTGCTGTTTTAGAAAGTTCACCATTTACTGTTGAAAATGTTCTTTCTGTTGCGTTACCTAATAATGATGCCGAGAGAGCTATTAATAATACGCTATACTTTAAAGTGCTAATAATCTTTTTCATAACTATGTGTTTTACAATGTTCAACGGTACAAATGTATGTTGGATTTTAACATGTTAAAACATCTGATTTGATGTATTTATATGCTATTTTAACTAAATGTATGGTTTTTTAATGCGGTATAGTGAAAGTTGTTTACATAAAGGTTAATATAGTATATGTTTAGAATTTATGTATGCATAATTATCTAATAAAGAAAAAAGATGGGAGGGTTACGGGTAAAATAGTGCAAAAAAAAAGTGAGCCACCACAGCTCACTTTACCAACTAAACTAAATAAGACATTAAACTAATTATTAATGAATATTGTAAACTCTACAATCGAGTATTTTATAATGTGTTTCTCTAAAAGAGATTAACAGTTTTTATTTCTAAGATTCTTAAATCAATCAAGCTTAAAAACTTCATGATTTTTAGATCGCGTTGTTATCATAAATCAACAATACAAAGATATGGCAGATTAAGTGTTAAGAAAACAACTAATTTACCGCATTTATATGCTATATTAACCGTTAAGAATTTGTTAACCTAAAGTTAAGTTAAAATAATACATAATCGAGGTAATTAATGATAGTTTTGCAATTTAATATGTTGTAAATTTGTTATAAACCCTATTTTGTTATGATTAATAAGAAACCCACATTTAGAAAACTTACACCAAGTTTCGGTAGTTCGATATTAGTTAAGCAACATGTCGACACCATTGATAAGTCTGCAGCATATTGGCATTTTCATCCCGAATTAGAGCTTATATATATTAATAAGGGACAAGGGAAAACACATATAGGAAACCATTTATCTTACTTTAATAATAGTCAGTTAATTTTAATAGGTTCAAATTTACCACATAATGGGTTTACCGACAGGTTAACTGCAAATGGTACAGAAACAACCATACAATTTAAATCAAATTTTTTAGGCGACGATTTTCTTAATGTTCCAGAAATGGCAAATATTGTGTCGTTGTTTGAGCGCGCAAAAAGAGGCATTAGGTTTAGAGTTGAAACGAAACAGAAAATCGGACCAAAAATTGAAAAGCTAAAAAAATACGACGGGTTAAAACGTATTTTTAAGTTCCTAGAAATATTAGATTATTTGGCCACGACAGACGATTATAATATTTTAAATGCTGATGGATTTTCATTTGAAACTGAGGCTCAGGATAGTTCAAAAGTTGATGTTATTTATAAGTATGTGAATAAAAATTTTCAAAGACACATAAGTTTAGATGAAATAGCCGATGAAGTTAGTATGACCGTTCCTGCGTTTTGTAGATATTTTAAAAAGGCTACAGGAAAAACATTTACTCAGTTAGTTAACGAGTATCGCGTTGTACATGCTACCAAATTACTTAATGAAAGCCAGATGAGTATAGCAGATATATGCTATGAATGCGGATTTAATAATTTCTCACACTTTAATAAGCAGTTTAATGAAATTGTTGGAAAAAGTGCATCGAACTATAGAAAGGAAATTAAAATGATAATTGGTTAATCATATTATTTTAAGCCATTCCATTCATTATAAAACTGATCTAAATACTGAACCATGAAATCGTGGCGTTCGGCAGCTATTTTTTTGGCGGTTTTAGAGTGCATTCGGTCTTTTAATAAAAGAAGTTTTTCATAAAAATGATTAATGCTAGGTGCTGTTGAAGCTTTGTATTCAGCTTTACTCATGTTTAAGTTAGGTTTTATTTCAGGGTCGTAAAGCCCTCGATTTTTAAAACCGCCATAATTAAAACAACGAGCAATACCAATGGCTCCTATAGCATCGAGTCGGTCGGCATCCTGAACTACATTTAACTCAGCCGATTTAAATTTTTGTGCTTCGTTGCCTCCTTTAAATGATATGTTTTCAATTATTTTAACCACATGTTCAATAATTGAAGAGTCTACATTTTGTTTAAATAGAAATTCTCGAGCCATTTTTGGTCCAACTGTTTCATCGCCATCATGAAATTTACTATCAGCAATATCGTGTAATAGTGCACCAAGCTGCACAATGAAAAGATTGACAGGTTCGCTTTTTGCAATGAGTACTGCATTATTGTAAACTCTCAAAGTGTGAAACCAATCGTGCCCACCTTCGGCATTTTTCAGGGTGTCTTTTACAAAGGTTTTAGTTTTCTCAATGATTGGATCAATACTCATATTATAAAAATAAAAATTCCTTTCGATATGGAAAGGAATTTTAAGTATACAAGATAAATTATTTTACTGTTGCCGGCTCTACCCATTTAAATTGGTATGAGTTTTCAGGAACTTTCATGCGGTCGGATAAACGGTACATGCGTTCAGGAAGTTTCATTAAATAATCTCTGGCTTTCTCAGCTTCGTCGGTTAGGTTTGTAATTTTATCAATTTCCCAACGTTCAATAAGTTTTTGAAGAATATCAACGTAATCTCTAGATGTGTAAACACCAATGCGTTGCGCTGTATTCGAAAATTCTTCAAATGCCGTACTTATTTTACCTCCAGACTCGCGTAAAAAATGAGCAGGCATGGTTATTTTTTGTTTCATCATATAATGAAATGCCATCATCATTTGGCTAGGGTCAACTTTAAAAATACGTTCCACAAACTCCGAATAGGCATGGTGGTGTCGCATTTCATCTCCTGAAATTATCTGACACATTTTAGCTAAACGTTTATTACCTTTCTTTTTAGCAATTTTAGCTACACGATTATGTGAAACATAAGTTGCTAATTCCTGAAAACTGGTATAAACAAAGTTTTTGTAAGGGTCGCGATCGGTGCCAATATCAAAACCATCGGCAATAAGATATTGTGTGGTTTTTTCAATTTCTTTCATGTTTACACGACCTGAAAGGTATAAGTATTTATTCAGGACATCGCCGTGTCTGTTTTCTTCTGCAGTCCATTGTTTTACCCATTTCGACCAGCCATTTCCGCCATTTTCTACTTGATCAACACCTTCTACATCCATAAGCCAGGATTCGTAGGTTGGAAGTGCTTCTTCGGTAATCATATCACCGACTAATACTACCCAGAAATCGTATGGTAATTCTTTAGCTAATTCTCTTATTTCTCTAACCTCTTCAAAAAAGGTCTCATCTGTAGTTTCTGAATTTGGTAAAAAATCTGTGGGTTGCCATATGCTTTCAATAGGAATTAAATATTTTTCCATTAAAGCGTCAACGTCTTTTTCCAAAAACTGCATCACTTCTAATCTCACATTCTTTAACGACATTTTACTATGTTTTATGAGTGAATACTGTTTGTTATAGTAGCTTCTACACTATTTATAAGCTCTTCTTTATTTGCAAAGGTACTAACTTTTAAAGGCTTATGAATAGTAAATGTGATATGATTACCTAAGCCCATCGGGAATTTTCCATATTTCAGCATTTTCCATGAATTATTTATGGTAACAGGAACCACATACGCAGAGGGTATTTTCTTAAATAACATTTCTAAACCTTTAGTTTGAAATGGTTTAGGTTTCCCGGTTTTGCTTCGGGTACCTTCAGGGAAAATAACTGCTGCACGCTTATTTTTTTCAATGTACTCACCGAATTTCATTAGCACAGGAAACGATTGCCTTGGATTTTTACGGTCTATTAAGGCTGCGCCTCCATGACGTAAGTTGTAAGATACACTAGGAATCCCCTTTCCTAACTCAATTTTACTAATAAATTTAGGGTGATGTTTACGCATATACCACGTAAGTGGATAAATATCATGTAAACTTTGATGGTTCGCTACAAAAATAATAGGTGTATTTTTTGGAATGTCATGTTCATTAATACAGGAAAAACGTGTGCCTAAAACATGACCACAAAGCATTAAACAATATTGTAAAGCGTCAACACTTAATTTATGTGCTTTATAACCAAACAGATTAAAACAAATCCATTGAATGGGATGAAAAATAACCAATGTTAGGAAAAAACACAGGTAATAAATGGCGGTTAGCGGATATGATAATAATTTTAACATGCCGCAAAAATAAGTAAAAACTACGCTTAATAAACAGCGATACAGGTGTTATTTTCACAGGCCACCGATTTAGGTGGAGTCACCAGCATACAATCTGAAATAATACCCCATTTACTGTTGTAATTATCTTCCATCTGATTGTAGGTTTTAACCAATGCTTCAAGTGCTTCAATATCGATCGATGAAGCGTATACTAAATAGCTTTTAGGTCCGCCGCAGGCTTTGCTTCCAAAAGCAATGTACTTGCATGTTGTATTTTCATTACACACCGAACTTGAAACTAATGTTTCTATTTTATTTCGTAATTCTGTTAATTCCTTTTGGTCTTCTTCTTGAGATGTTACCATATCGTCATCGCATTGCGTAGACATAAGAAATAGTGGAATTATTAAAAGAAAGAAAGGTTTCATAACACGCGTTTTTTTGGTAGATGCACCAAGTGAGCAAAGGTTGCGCAATAAAACCAAAAAAGCCACGATAATTCGTGGCTTAGTTATAACTAATTTACTCTTTGTTAGCAATGCTCGTTATAAGCATCAACCAGGTTTTCTGCAATTAATTCAGCAGGACGACCTTCAATATGATGACGCTCTAACATATGTACTAATTCTCCATCTTTAAAAAGAGCCATACTAGGTGAGCTGGGTGGAAACGGAACCATATGTTGCCTTGCTTGTGCAACCGCTTCTTTATCTACACCTGCAAAAACAGTAACTATATGATCTGGTTTTTTTGCATTTTCTAAACTTAAACGAGCACCTGGACGTGCATTGGCTGCAGCACAACCACAAACCGAATTTACCACAATAAGTGTAGTTCCTTCTTTAGCTAGGGCAGCATCTACAGCTTCGGGTGTATGTAATTCTTCAAAACCAACTTTCGTTAAATCTTCACGCATTGGTTTCACTAATTCTGCTGGATACATATTTTAATGTTTTATTATTATAAATTTTAATTATGCAAAGGTAATCAAAAATCGTGCAATAATGGTTTTGGCGTTACCTTATAACACTTTAGGTGTCATAAGGTCAGGCTGTCTGCTATATCTTTTCTTCGTGCTGAAATAAATTCAGCATCTCATAAAAGGATGTCGCTTCCATCCTTAACGCGAAAATCACGATACTATTTGGGCTGAAGGTTAAATTCTAGAACCTTGCTAATAACATGACATCCATCGGTTTCAATGGTAATTGGGTCGCTGATGAATGTTTTATATTTAGCAGAAGTTACAGTAATTACATATGTGCCTGGTCGCTCACCAGCGCCAGAAAATGAGTCGAAACCAGTAAATTGTTTAAAAATTTCCTTATAATTTCCCTCAGTAACTTTTACTTCAACATTGTTTGTTGCATTGTTTGTGATTTTGTTCTGGGTTTCGGCATCTATTAGCGTAATATTCAAACCATAAACAAAAATGTCTGTGCAAATTATACCTTCATCAGAGTCATTATTTTTACTGCAGGAAAAACAAATTAAAAAAGCCAGTACAGTAACAAAATATGTCGGTGTCATAATTAGAAATTTGTATTTACTTATAAGATGGAAAAAAAGGAAAAGGTTGCGTTTTGGTGCTGTAAAAACTTAAAATAAAACGAAACTTCTTTTAAAAGAATGAGAATATATGTAGGTTTGAAAATAAATCACAATATACATACATGAATTTTTCAAAATGGATTGGAGCGGCTATTGGATGGTCGTTTGGCGGACCTATAGGAGGTATTATCGGATTGGCATTAGGTAGTCTAGTTGATTCTATGGGCAACGATTCAGTTTATAAACAAGACACACAAACCGGTTATAGACAAAGCCCTGTAACGCAACCTGGCGATTTCGAAGTAAGCTTACTTATTTTAGCTTCCATTGTTATAAAGGCCGATGGTAAGCAGGATCAGCGCGAACTGGATTATGTACGACTGCATTTTGCTAATATGTATGGAAAGGAGCGAGCAAATCATGCGTTTCGTTTATTTAAGGAAATAAATAAGCAGAAAAATATTTCAACCAGACAGGTATGTATGCAAATTAGACAAATGATGCAACATCCGTCTCGGTTACAATTAGTTCATTTTTTATTTGGTATTGCAAAAGCAGATGGCGTAGTTACCGAAAGTGAAGTGTCGGTTATTCATACCATGGCGGGTTATTTAGGCATAAGTTCTTACGATTTTGAAAGCATTAAGGCCATGTTTTATGAATCGACCGATAATGCTTATAAAATTCTTGAAATTGATAAAACGGCAACCAATAACGACATTAAGCAGGCTTACCGCAAAATGGCTAAAAAATACCATCCCGATAAGGTGCTTCATCTGGGTGAAGAGCATCGCAAAGGTGCCGAAGAAAAATTTAGAGAAGTACAAAAAGCTTACGAACAACTTCAAAAGGAGCGCGGATTTTAATAAAATAGAATAAATTTAGGAGACCTTTTTAAGTTTTGACCATTAAGTATTAAACAAGTTTTATGAACGACAACAAAATCTTAGAACTTTTTAAACAAGGTCGGCGCGATAAAGCATTCAGCAAACTTTATACTTTGTATCCTAAAATTGAAGCATTGGTTTTATCTAAAGGCGGAGCAAAACACGATGCTGCCGATGTATTTCAAGAAGCGCTTATCATTCTTCACAGAAATCTGGAGAAATCAGATTTTAAATTAACCGCTTCATTTTATACCTACCTCTATTCGGTATCTCGGTTTGTGTGGAAAGATATGCATAGTAAGTTTTCGAAAGAAGAACTACAACAATTTAATACACAGGAAGTCACATATTTTCATGAGGTTTTAGAAGAGAAAAAATATAAACATGCCGAGCGGGCTTTTTTAGAGTTAGGAAAACGCTGTCAGCAATTATTAAGCTTGTTTTATATTGAAAAATTACAGTTTAAGGCCATTGCCCAACACATGCAATTCAAATCCGAAAAAATTGCAAAAAACCAGAAATACAAATGTTTAAAAAAAGCTAAAGAGACGTACTCTACAATGGCTGCCTTTTCATCTTAAAACTCGTAGGCTATGCAACACAATATTAAAGATATTGACTTAATTAATGCATATTTGTTTGGTAGTCTTACTGCTCAACAAAAAACTGATTTTGAAACTAGACTAAAAACCGATGTCGATTTTAAGAATACTTACGAAACACATGTAGTTTTTTTGGAAGGATTAAAGCGACAGGCTGTAAAACAGGATATAAAAAGAGGAAAGCGACTTTACGTTAGAAATAAGTGGTTTAAGGTTTTTGGGATTCCTTTAATCTTATTTGTTGTGTTGTTTTTTATATTTTTAATTTCTACCAATAATAAAGGCAAATTAGCATTCAGTCAAAAATTGAATTTTGAGTCGGAATATGTTCAATATTTCAACATTCCATTAGATTCAGTTATTGAAATAACCGGGAAAAAAGGCACAAAAATTAGGTTCAATCCAAATCATTTAAAAACCAATTCAAACGAAAGTTTTATAGCAGATTCTTTACGAGTAGAACTTATAGAATTAACTACAAAACAAGATTTGCTATTAGCTAATGCGCAAACGATTTCAAATGGAGAATGGCTAATTTCAGGAGGAGCATTTAAAATTAATATTTCTGCAAATGGTCTACCATTAAACCTAAATGAAGGTAAAACCATTCGTGTTCAATTTCCAAAAAACACTTCCGAAAAAAACATGCAATTATTTTATGGTGAAAGAGATGATTTAAATATTATGAATTGGTTGCCAACCAATATTCAACTTGAGCCAGAAACTTATTTTACTATTTTTTATAAAGATTCAATCGTTTTGGATGTTGAGCAAGCCAAAAGATTTGGTGTGGATATGTATAATCGTTTAGCTATTGCTGATTCGTTAGGTTATTTAGATTATACTGATATTACTTTGAAATTTCCTGAATTAGATAGTCTTATTGTTGAAAAGGACACATTAAGAGTGTTTTATAATACTTTTGAATTGTTTAGTGGGTACTTTCCTAATTCAGATTTTCCTCCTAGTGAATATTTTTCAATTTCCAGAGAACAAGCTAATTTTTTAATTAAGCCAGGTCCTGATTATTATGTTGATTATTATTTCGATAAAGGTTTTTTCGAAACCTATAATACCATAACAAACGATTTTTATAAAGCCCTAGAAATATCTAATCTTGGCTGGATAAATATCGACAAATTTGCTCCAAAGGAAGAAAAAGTGAATATTCAACTGAGCTTTAATTTGAGAACAAAATACAATGAAATTTATCTCATTGATGAAAGAAATAGCACCGTGCTAAACGTTTTAGATGAAGAAATTGAAATTCCCAAAGGCAGAAGTTTTTGCCTCATAGCCATAGGGATGAAAGGAGATGCTTATTATGTCTTTAAAAAATCGGTAAGATTTAAAACAAATACAGATTATAAAATAAATTATAAAGAAATAAAGGCTAATCAGTTAAAATCAATGTTAAAAATAGATGTTGATCCTCCACAAAATAAGCCTATTAAAAAGAAAGAAACCGAGGTTGAAAATGACTTTATTTCGGTTGAAGAAAAAGTAGTTGAAGATGAAATTGAAAATACAGAAATTCAAACTAAACCAGTAGTAGATTCTGTGATTACCGAGTTTTTCAAAAAGGTTTTTAAAACCCCAAATCGATTTGAAATTACTTCAAATAAAGATACTACCATAGTTTGCTCTGAAGGAACTAAACTGTTCATAAAAGCGAATAGTTTTATTGATGAAAATGCTATAGAAGTAAAAGGTAAAATGCATCTATTTGTTTCAGAATATTATAAAATTTCAGATATGCTTTTAGCTGATTTAACAACGACTTCCTATACTGAAATATTAGAAACTGGCGGCATGCTTTTTATCGAAGCAAAAAAGGAAAATAGTAAATTAAAATTAAAAGAACAGTCGGCTATAGAGATATCATTTCCAACTAAAAAACCGAAGAATGATATGCAACTGTTTTCAGGTTTTTGGAATAATGACCGTATTAATTGGGAATTACAATACGATACAGCATCGCTTCCTGCTGAAACTGCCAAAATTAATTTTGAGAAGCAAGAACCGAGGGTGGAAGTTCCTTACGCCGTTGTAGAACAAACACCTATTTTTCCAGACTGTGAGAAAGGAACTCGTAGCCAACAAAAAAACTGTACAAGTACAGCTATTAGTAAATTTGTAAGGGAAAATTTTAATATAAGTTTAGCTTCTGCTTACGGGTTATCTGGTCGTCAGCGAATTAATGCCATTTTTAAAATTAATGAAGAAGGAGCGGTGAGTGATATTCGAATACGAGCACCACACCCTGTTTTAAAGAGAGAAGCAGAAAGGGTTTTGTCATTATTACCAAAAATGATTCCTGGTAAACAAAGAGGGATTCCCGTTGTAGTACCATATTCTTTGCCCATAATATTTGATGTGGGTGAAAATATAAGTATAGCAAATATAAAACTTCTTGAGGGTATGAGTAATCAAGATTCAGTATACCTTGAAAGTTTAGAAAAAGATATTGTTAGTAGTAAAAATGATGTATTGCCTAAATCAGTTGTCGATAATTATATTTTAATGACTGGTAAACTTGGATGGATAAACTGTGACCGTTTTGTTCGAAATAGGAATTTAGTTAAGTATAAACTTATTCAGGGTGACAGAGGTATAGCTAAAGTTAATGTGGTGTTTAAGTCCTTAAACTCTGTTTTACCTGGTAGATTTTTAAATGGGGGATACGACTTTGGTTCGGTGCCAACTGGCGAGATGGTAGTACTTATAGCTATTAAAAAGCTTAATGGTAAATTGTATCTACATATGGGAGAAACAATAATTAAAGAGAACCCTAAAATAGAATTCAAGTTTAGAGAAGTAAGCATAGATGAGCTTAAAAAAGCATTAAAAAAACTTAATAAGGATTTTAAATAAAACAAAAAAACCAATTTAGTTTATGCTAAATTGGTTTTTAGATGTTGTTTGTTAAAAAGATTAATAGCTGTATGAATTAATATTCCAGTTTTTGGTTTCCAGTATATTCTACAACTTGTCCGTCTTTTTTAAATACTAAAACGACTTTATCGTTTTCATCTAAGTATTTTGCTTTAAGCTCCCAACCTTCTTCGTTGGCGGAGTCAATTAAGCACTTGCGAACGTCGGGATTATTAAGGTTTAAGTTTAGTTCTACAGCTTTAGCACTTACGGCAAGCAAAAGCATTCCTGTAAAAAGTAGTAGTTTTTTCATAGAGTACAATTTTAAGTGTGTTATACATTGAACTCCATAAGATAGTACAGCTTCTACATATTTTTAAATATAATAGTTGATTGTCCTGTTTTTACGACGAATTCAACGGTTTTGCCCAAAATCAATGCACGATTATCCTTTTCATGTCCTGCGGGCATATTAAAGGCAATTGGAAAATTGTAATCTTTAAGAACATCAATAATAAGCTGTTCAACCGATGTACCCCATGGTGTGGTGTTGCGTTTCACTCTGCTCATATCACCAATTAAAACACCCGCACAGTGGTCAAAATATCCTGCGCGCTTTAAACCTTGTAGCATGCGGTCTATATGGTATTTGTATTCTCCAATTTCTTCAATAAAAAGAATTTTCCCAGTGGTATCTATACTAGTTTTTGAGCCTAACATGCTGTAAAGTAAACTTAAATTTCCTCCAACAACTGGAGCTGTAACAGAGCCTTCACGATTGTAGTTAGATCCTTTTAACGTATAATTTAATGATTCTCCAAAAATAGCTTTTCTAAACGTTTCAATGGTTTCAGGTATGGTGGTGAGGTCGTCTGGTAAGCTCGTGCACATGAGGGCATGAATTGTTTCAAAACCTTTAATATGAAATAAATTATGTAATGCTGTAATATCCGAAAACCCAATAAGCCATTTCGGTTTCTTGTTAAACGCTGTAAAATCTAATTTATCTATTATTCTAACAGCACCATAACCACCTCTAGCACACCATATGGCTTTAATTGAAGGGTTGTCCATAGCGTTTTGAACATCTTCACAACGTTCGGCATCTGTACCTGCAAAATGGTTATTTTGGTTAAAAACATGCTCTCCTAAAACAGGGTGTAAACCCCAGCTGATTAACAGTTTTTTTGCTTCTTCAATTTCGTCGGTACGGTTTTTTAAAATACCTGATGGTGCAACAATAGCAACCGTATCGCCAACTTTTAAATATGGAGGTTGTGTCAAGGTTATTGTGGTATTAGTTGAATTGTTTTGAGCCAGACCCGTTGTTTTTCCAATGAAACAAACAGTACAAATAAATAGGCTTAATATTGAGATTTTAGACATATGGTAAAAGTACATTTTTTTTCTAAAAGCTTAACAAACAAACCTGATGCCAAATACTCAAATATTATTATTTTCGAGAAAAACCATAAGTGCTTTTAAAGTCAATTATCGAGTAAAATGTGTACTTTTGTGGCTTCAAAAACGAAATTATAATGTCAAAACGATATACTATTACTTCTGCATTACCGTATACTAACGGGCCTATTCATATAGGGCATTTGGCAGGAGTTTATGTGCCAGCCGATATTTATGCGCGCTTTTTACGATTAACAGGTAACGATGTATTATTTATTGGAGGAAGTGACGAGCATGGTGTTCCAATTACTATTAAGGCCAAAAACGAAGGTGTAACGCCTCAGGATATTGTAGATAAATATCATGCGATTATTAAAGAATCGTTTGAAGAATTTGGTATTTCGTTTGATAATTATTCACGTACTTCGGCACCAATTCATCACGAAACGGCATCAGAATTTTTCAAAACGTTATACGATAAGGGAGAATTTATTGAAGAAACTACCGAGCAACTTTACGACGAAAAGGCTAATCAGTTTTTAGCCGATCGTTTTGTAACAGGTACTTGCCCGAAATGCGGAAATGAAGAAGCTTATGGTGATCAATGTGAAAAATGTGGTACGAGTTTAAATGCTACCGATTTAATAAATCCGAAGTCGGCATTAACAGGAAATGTACCCACCCTAAAACAAACAAAACACTGGTTTTTACCTTTAGATAAACATGAAGCTTTTCTAAAAGAATGGATTTTAGAGGGGCATAGAAAAGATTGGAAACCGAATGTTTACGGGCAAGTAAAATCATGGATTGACGATGGTTTGCGTCCACGTGCCGTAACGCGCGATTTAGATTGGGGTATACCTGTTCCGGTTGAAGGCGGCGAAGGCAAAGTGCTTTATGTGTGGTTCGATGCGCCTATTGGCTATATTTCTTCAACTAAAGAATGGGCAGCACGCGAAGGTAAAGATTGGGAGTCGTATTGGAAAGATAAAGATACCAAGCTGGTTCACTTTATTGGAAAGGACAACATTGTATTTCATTGTATTATTTTTCCAGCGATGTTACAAGCAGAAGGCAGTTATATTTTACCAGATAATGTACCAGCAAACGAATTCTTAAATTTAGAAGGGAACAAATTGTCAACTTCTAAAAATTGGGCTGTTTGGTTGCCAGAATACTTAAAGGAATTTCCAGGTCAGCAGGACGTATTGCGTTATGCTTTAACCGCAAATGCGCCTGAAACTAAAGACAACGATTTTACCTGGAAGGATTTTCAAGCGCGTAACAACAATGAGCTCGTAGCGATTTTTGGTAATTTTATTAATCGTGTTGTTGTATTAACAAATAAATATTACAACGGACTTGTGCCTGAACCTGCTGAATTATCTCAGGTAGACCAAGAGACCTTGGCAGCGGTAAAAGCGTATCCAAATGTAATAGCAAGCTCAATTGAACGTTACCGTTTCAGAGAAGGTCAGCAAGAACTCATGAATTTGGCGCGTTTAGGAAATAAATATTTAGCCGACGAAGAGCCTTGGAAGGTAGTAAAAGTAGATGAATTACGTACACAGACTATCATGTACGTTGCATTACAAATAGCTTCTGCTTTAGCAACTTTAAGCGAACCATTTTTACCGTTTACTTCTAATAAATTAAAAGGCATTTTAAACGTTAGTTCGAGTAATTCGACAAAGGAGAATCGTATCGAGAACTCATGGAACGATATTTCACAGAAAAATGTGTTACTTCCTGCAGGTCATCAAATTGGGAAATCGGAGTTGTTGTTTACAAAAATTGAAGATGAAACTATTCAGTTTCAACTTGATAAATTAGAAGCTAGTAAAAAAGCAAACGAAGCAGCAAATAAAACCGTGGAGCCACAAAAAGATACGATTACTTTTGATGATTTTACAAAACTCGACATGCGTGTAGGTACTATTATTCAAGCTGAAAAAATGCCAAAAGCAAAAAAATTATTGGTTTTAAAAGTGGATACAGGTATCGACACTAGAACCATTGTATCTGGCATCGCAGAACATTTTACACCCGAGGAAGTGGTAGGTAAAAAAGTAACCGTATTGGTAAATCTCGCACCAAGAGCTTTGCGTGGGGTAGAAAGTGAAGGTATGATTTTAATGACCGAGAATACCGAAGGGAAATTGGTGTTTGTGAATCCCGATGATAGTAATGTTGCCAACGGATTGCAAATAAGTTAATATAATTTTAAAACCATAAATATTTGAGAGCCACATAACTTTTATGAGGCTCTTTTTTTTTTAACGGGTGTGCAATTTTAACATTTAATCTTATTTAGATTTATTTAAAATAACATATATTTGCCCAACTAATTGCATTATATACAGACTTTTGGGTAAAAAGAAAAAAAAGAAAGTAGAGAAAGCCATTAAAAAACTGGAGGCCGCAGGAATTATTCTTCCAGAGAAAGTTAAAAGTAGCTGCTGTAAAAAGTTTAAGAAAGGTGAAAACAAGCGTTGTAAAAAATGTCCTTGTTTCGATTTGCTTAAAAAAGTGGCCTAGTATTAAATCTAAATATATTTAATCAACATATTAAAAAAACAGATAATTCATAATTGAGTTGTCTGTTTTTTTTTGTTATCATGTATCCATGTCATTTTTTTTGTGTCTAATCTATAGCGTATTAATTTTACTAAGGGTTTCGTCAGGAATTTACTCAGTAAGTAATCTGTAAATCGTCAACCTTTCGTATATTTAGAGTAAGCTATTAATTTTTATAAAATTTATATGAAAAGAGTTATTTTGTTAGTTCTGGCCGTGACTTTTATGGCCTGTGGTGGATCGAAAACCATAAGAGATTCGAGAAAAGTAATTAAGGGAAATTGGACGCTAAGCGATATTAGCTATAGCAAATCTGGACAGTACAATGTCACTTTGTTAGATGATGCATCAAAATCATGTTTCGAAGGTAGTACTTGGCAGTTTATACCCAATAATAATACAGGTATGTATTCTATTAACAAGTATGCTTGCGAGGCCGGCGACCGTCATTTTATTTTTACCATTGATGAAATAGATGAAACAACTGGATTGTACGATTTCTTATTAAAACCTACAGACGAGAAAGGTAAATCTCAAACCAATAAAGGGTTTCGATTAAGTCTTACGGCACTTTCCGATTCGCAAATGCAATGGCAACAAACCGTTATTGTAGATAATCAGCCTTTTACAATTTCAATGAATTTCAAAAAAATATAAATTGAATAATAAAACCTTATACAATTATGAAAAAAGTATTAAATAGAACTGGTATTTTGTTATTAGCACTGGCGTGCGTTTTGTCAACTGCAAGTTGTAAATCGGTACAAAATGCAAACAATAAACAAAAAGGCGGTGTAATAGGAGCTACTGGTGGTGCTATTTTAGGAGCTATTATCGGAAACAATGTTGGTAAAGGAGGTAACGGTGAATTAGGAGCTGTTATTGGTGGAGTTATTGGTGGTGGTGCCGGAGTACTTATTGGAAATAAAATGGATAAACAGGCGCAACAAATTGAAGAAGAAATTCCGGGCGCACAAGTAGAACGTGTCGATGAGGGTATTGTGGTAACCTTTGATGAGAATAGTGGTGTATTTTTCGATACCAATAAATACAATATTAACTCGGCTTCTCAAGCAACCTTGAATAAATTAATTGGTGTGTTTAAAGAATATCCAGATACGAATATTTTAGTCGTAGGCCATACCGATAGTACTGGAGATGCGGCTTACAATATGACCTTGTCAAAAAATCGTGCTAATTCCGTTACAAATTATTTAACATCTAATGGAATTTCTTCGAGTAGGCTAACAACAAATTGGTTTGGAGAAGAGCAACCAATCGCCGACAATGGGACGGCTGAAGGTCGCGCCAAAAACCGACGTGTGAATGTGGCTATCGTTCCTAATGAAAAAATGATAGAAGACGCTAAAGCCGAAGCGGGCAATTAAAAAGATATTTATATTTGTTTAAATCTCGTTTTCAATGTTACTTTGAAAACGAGATTTTTTTTTGAAATAACCCAGGAGATGACAGCACTTGTTCAATATATATTATCGAATACCCAATTACCAAAGACTTCAGTAGAAAATACTATAGCGTTACTAAATGAAGATTGTACCATACCTTTTATTTCGAGATACAGAAAAGAGCGTACCGGAAATTTAGATGAGGTTCAAATTGGTGAAATTGTTAAGAATAAAGAACAATTTGAGGCGCTAGAAAAGCGAAAACGCAGCATTTTAAAAGCCATTGAAGAACAAGGTAGTCTAACGCCAGAACTTCGCGATACAATTGAATCTACGCAGGATTTAACAGCACTTGAAGATTTATATCTTCCGTTTAAAAGAAGTAGAAAGACTAAAGCCGATAAAGCACGGCAAAACGGACTCGAACCTTTGGCTAAAATCATCATGAGTCAAAACGCAAATGATATTGAGTCTATCGGGTTTAAATATGTTAAAGGCGATGTGCATTCGGTAGATGAAGCCTTAGAGGGCGCACGTCATATTATTTCTGAATGGATTAACGAGCGCAGCGATATTCGCAACCATATACGATACCAGATGGAGCGTAATGCCATGATTTTAACCAAAGCTGTAAAAACGAAAAAGGAGGAAGAACAGGCGCAGAAATTCAGAGATTATTTCGACTGGGAAGAAAAGTTGAGTCGTATACCGTCGCACCGTTTATTGGCGATTTTACGGGCCGAATCAGAAGGTTTTATTAAAGTAAAAATTACAATTGACGATGAACGAGCATTGGCTAAAATTGAAGATAGGTTGATACGTTCTCGTAATGCTTGCGCTGAGCAAATTGGATTAGCTATCGCCGATGCTTATAAGCGTTTGTTGTTACCTGCATTGTCTAATGAAGCTTTGCAAATTGCCAAGGAAAAAGCCGATGAAGCTGCTATTACTGTGTTTGCAAAAAATTTAAAACAGTTGCTGTTAGGTTCGCCGTTGGGCGAAAAACGCGTTTTGGCAATCGATCCAGGCTTTAGAACAGGCTGTAAGGTGGTTTGTTTAGATGCTAAGGGCAGTTTGTTGTATAATGAAACCATTTACCCGCATCCGCCAAAAAACGACAGCTCGGGCGCTATAAAAAAAATAAGTTCACTTTGCGAGGCTTATAAAATAGAAGCTATTGCTATCGGCAACGGTACGGCGTCTCGAGAAACAGAGGCTTTGATAAGAAAAATTCATTTTAAAAATGATATCCAGGTCTTTGTGGTAAGCGAAGCAGGAGCCAGTATATATTCGGCTTCAAAAATAGCTCGAGAAGAATTCCCCAATTATGATGTTACTGTTCGAGGTTCGGTATCGATTGGTCGTCGTTTGCAAGACCCCTTAGCCGAATTGGTAAAAATAGACGCAAAATCTATTGGTGTTGGGCAATATCAACATGACGTTGATCAGGTGAAATTAAAGAAGGAATTAGATACAGTTGTTGAGAGTTGTGTGAATGCCGTGGGAGTAAACATTAATACAGCAAGTATAAGTTTATTAAGTTATGTATCGGGCATTGGATCTAAGCTTGCTGAAAATATCGTTAATTATCGAAATGAACATGGCATATTTAAATCGCGTTCGGCTATTAAAAAAGTACCTCGGTTAGGAGATAAGGCGTTTCAACAAGGTGCTGCTTTTTTAAGAATAAAGGGAGCTAAAAACCCATTAGATGATTCGGCTGTACATCCTGAAAGTTACAATATAGTAGAGAAAATGGCTAAAGATTTAGGGGAAGAGATTGCTTCATTGGTAGGTAATGAAAAGGTGTTAAGTGCAATAAACTTAAATAAGTATTGCACAAGTACTATTGGCTTACCAACACTTGAGGATATTGTAAAAGAACTTAAGAAACCAGGTTTAGATATTCGTGAGCAGGCTAAGGTGTTTACATTCAATCAAAACATTAAAACAATAAACGATTTACAGGAGGGGCAGTTATTGCCTGGGATTGTTAATAATATTACCAATTTTGGAGCTTTTGTAGATGTAGGGATAAAGGAAAGTGGCTTGATTCATATCTCAAACCTTTCTGATGGGTTTGTGAGTGATGTCAATGCGCATGTGAACTTACATCAGCAGGTTATTGTTGAGGTACTCGAAGTGGATCTTCCGCGTAAGCGTATACAATTAAAGTTGCATAAAAAAAATTAGGTTCTTAATCGTTCAATAAAATCTTGACGTCTATTTCTTGACACTGGAACTTTTGTGTTTCCCTGAAGAATGACATAACCTTCGTTTAAATATTTTTCAATAAAACTGAGGTTGATTAGGTGGGATTTATGTACCAGGTAAAAGTTGTTGTTTTCTAAGAGTTTATGGAAATGGCCAATACTACTGGAGCTTAATAAAGTTTTCTTTGAGGTTAAATGAATTTTTGTATATCCAGTTTCTCCTTCGCAGTGCAAAATATTTTCGATGGTTATAAATTCTAACCCCTCAACAGATGGGATAATGATTTTCTTTTTTTGAAATGTTGTAACGCCTAAATTTTCAATAAGCTGCTTGTTTAGTTGAAGTGAGACTTTGTCCTTAATATTATTTTGTGCATAAGTTACTGCATTAACTAGGTCGGCGTTGTCAATGGGTTTTACTAAATAGCCAATAGCGCAATGTTTTATGGCTTCGATGGCATACGAATCGAATGCCGTAGCAAAAATAATTTCAAATTCGGGGTTGTTGAATTGTTTTAAAACATCAAAACCACTTAATTCTGGCATGGCAATGTCTAAAAAGACTAAATCGGGCTTTAGCGTTTTAATTAGAGCAATGCCCTCGTTAGGGTTTTGTGTTTCGGCAATAACCTTAATATTGGGACAGAGTCGTTCTAATTTATTTTTTAAAATAGCAACAGCTTTCCGTTCATCGTCAATAAGAATGGTTTTAATGGTCATGACTTAAAGTTTTTTCTGTAAAAAAGGTTAAAATAACCTTGGTTCCGTTTGTGTTTTCAGTTTCTTGGCGATCCAAAATAGTAAAGTCTATATGCCAGGAATTGCTTTCTTTTAGTAAGCCTAATCGCTCTTCAAGGACGTATCCAGAATGTTCAGTATGTTGTTCAAGTTTCGATTTGAAACGCTTTCTAGCGGCATTTATACCAATGCCATTGTCTATAATTTCAATTTGAAAATTTTGTGCTTCAGTTAATTTAAAATTAATCCATAATTGTCCTCTGGTTTGATTATGGAAAATACCATGGTTAATGGCGTTTTCAACCAATGGCTGTAAAATCATAGGAGGAAGAAAAAGGTCTTGCGTATCCAAATCGGAATCGATTTGAAATTGAAAATCAAATTTATCTTCAAACCTTAATTTTTCGATTTCTAAATAGCTTTTAAGTGAATGGATTTCATTTTCTAGCGAGATGTGTTGCTTGCGAGAATACTCGAAAAAGAGACGCATTAATTTAGAAAACTGCGCTAGATAATCTTCACTTTTCTCAACATCGTTTAATTGAATATAATACTGTATGGCATTTAAAGAATTATGTACAAAATGCGGATTCATTTGCGCGCGAAGTGCATTTAGCTGTAACTCGTATTGTCGTTTTTGGTTGGCTAGTTTGGTTTCCAGCTGTTCTTGTATTAATGTGTTTTTTTTGGACATAAATACAGAAAATAAAATCACTAGTGCCATTATTATTCCTAGAATAATAAAGACGCTGGTAATGAGCATGATATTTAATTCTGTGGTTTGTAGCATAAAAAAGCTTTTATAAAGGAACCATATAGCAATAGGTTTAGAATAAACATTTCCATATTGGTATCTATTGCTGTTTCGATATTAGCGTGTATTAAAATTAAAATAGGTAAATAGCCAATGTTAAAAACAAGTAATCCGGTAACTACCCAAAATTCGGGTAACGATAAAAAGTTAATAGCTAAACGCGATTTTAATAAATCGATGTAATAAACAACGACCAAAATCAATATAATAATGGTGCCCGTAAAAACATTGACGTTTAAAAATCCATTAAAAAATGATTCTTTATAAAGACTAAAACATAAGCAAGCGAAATACAATAATCCAGCAAAAAGCACAGCTTTTTTATAGGTAACCATTTTATAAATCCAAAATATAAAAAAGCTAAAAGTTAATATGTCGTAGAGGTTATAATTAACATAAAATGTAAAATTTTCATTTCTGAGTTTAAATCTTACAATAATTTCATTAATAAAAACAAATAACAAATAGACTAAAAATATTTTTTCATGCCATGTTTTAAGGTATTTAAATTTGATAAGTCCAGTACTTAGGGTTAAAAACAGAACTAATTTCGAAATTAGAGCTAACATTTATTAAAATAGAGGCAATTAATTAGTGCGTTCTGGCTTACCACTTCCCCCATTGCTACCTCCGCTTTCAATTTTATCTCCTGGATAAACCTCCATCATTTGAGGGATTTTATCATATCTAATTGGTTTTTTAAGTTGATCTTTGATTTGACTTCCCACAGCACGATAAAATAAAGTAGTTTTAGGTGTATTATTAACTTTTTTTGCACCAAGAAAAAAACGTATACCTAAATTTTCGTAATCGTTTTCTTTGGCAGCTTGTTCTGTTTTATAGATGTAGCCTTTTAAATTTTCAATGGGTATGGTAAACTCGGTAAAGTCTTTTTCGGCAACGCCAAAACGTGCTTCTAAGCCTTGGTTAATAAATTGGTATTGGTTTTCTAGGTATAAAGCACGCATACTTTCGGCTTCTTCATTCGAAATTAAATTATTAGGTTCTGTCTTGTAGCTCTGGTTTTCCTGGTATTGCAGATACCACATAAGTGCCAGAATTATACAAATAATAAATAGGATTTTTGAGGTTAAGTTTTTCATAATTAAAAATAATTTAGATTAATATAGGAAAATTATTAATCACGATGTACGTGAATATTGATATTTACTGATTTAGGACTAGTATTAGATATCTCGTAATATGTACCGTTAATATTTAAATCGATTTCGCCTCCTGTATTTGTATCGAATGTTGTGTAAGTTATAGTTAAACTATTGGCTGCAGCATCATCGAAATTAATGCCGTCAATTTTTAATCGGTTGGTTACGGCTCCGCTAAGTGTTTCGGTAGATGGAACTGTAACTGTAAATGGAGCTGGTGTAAAGGATGATCCAAAATTTAACCAGAACTTATTTCCCGTAACAGTATCTTCTGAACTAATTATAAACTGATTACTATAACCTGTTGTTGCTGGTATGGGATAATCTTTGGCTACAATATTATCGTTAAAGGTTAATGGGGTTGAGCTTCCGTTAAGGTAAACTTCAATTTTTTCGGCACCGCGGTTAGCATTTTGTCGTGGTTCATCTTCAGGGCCACAACTTGATAACAGTAGGGTGATTATTAAAATATTTATAAAATATTTAATTGTGTTTTTCATGATTTCTAGGGATTAAAATTCATTTATAATATCGAAACTACCCATGTAATTTCCGGTTATATTAACACCGTTGTTATCCATAAAGGCATAGGTGCAATCTATAGTTCCTGTTCTGGAGGTTAGGTTAACCGAAAATGAATTAATGGTTACAGTACCATTGCCTGTCGCTCCAGTTTCGTAAGTAGTGGCTCCAGGCTCATCGGGTTCACCATATGTTGAACCATTGTAAGTATGCGTATTGGTATAGTTCGTTATGTTTATTATAGCGGTGGTTTCTTCGTTTAAATTGTAAGTTGTGTTACTAATAATTTGGTTTGTAACATCTTGTTCAGAAATTGAAGGCGTAGTCGATAAATCGACCCACAACGCTACACCATGTGTAGTAGTTGTTTCTATAGAGGCTCCATTAATATTGTCGTCAATCATGATGCCGTTAAGAAAGCCAAGACCAAAGCCATTGGTAAAATTGGGGCCATCGTCCAGCAATAAATAGCCATGACCAGTGTTATAAGTGTTTCCTGAGATTTGGAATGAATTAACATCCAAAGTTGCAGGCGGATCGTCGGATTCACAACTGGAAAAAAATATGAGAGCGATTAATAAGATCATTACGGTTTTCATTTCTTTTTAGATTTAGGATTTAAATATTATTTAAATAGTGTTATAGTTTCTTTCATTTTAGTTATTAGCCAAAATTGGACAAGGAGTATAAGTGGATGAGCCTTTTTCTTTTGGACAAAAATGTTCTCGATGCCCATCTTTAAAAATTATAACTATAACATCTGGTTTAGACATTTCTAAAGATTTAACTGCGCCTTCGCCTTCCGATGTTGAATTACAGCTAATTATTAAAGTTGTCGTGATAAATAAAATGGTTGTAAAAATTGATTTTGTCATGATTAATAAGTTTAAGTTGTTAAAATTTTAAAGGACAGCATTGTTTGAAACAGAAGTTATCAAACCACCATTGCTCGGCTGGGTTGCCACCTTCGTCGATAGAAAAATAGATCCCTTCTATATTTTGGATTAAAGCATTAAAGTTCGTCACGTCGGCGGATGGTGATGTAGAAGGGGTTATTATCCACGAGCCAAAATTATTAGATGGCAAACTGGTTCCTGAAGCAAGTTCTAAAGGAACTTCAATGGTCGTAGGTGGATTTCTTGAAGTAATCAGGTTGGATGCGTTTAATGTAAAATAAGCTCTAAAAGCGGCATTGGTCGGGTTGGTGTCGCTATAAATACCAATTCCGTTGTTTGTGGTGAGATTATTGTTAGATCCTGCCTGGTATTCTATATCGAAACGCAGTGCACAACCTTGGGTGATTAAATTATCTGGAAAATCTACAGGATTATAGGCTAAAGTGCCTCCGGAACCATCGCGAACGTAAAGTACCTGAGAGCCATTTCTGGTTCTATATTCTAATGCACTAGTTAATACACCAATCCAGTTGCCAGCAGTTCCTAACTCTCTCTCTTCGAAATCTTCATAGCTATTGCAAGATTCTGTACATTGTGTATATCCACATGATTCGTCGTTATTACAAGCCATGAAAGTAGCTAAAACCATAAGTATGGTAAGGGTTAGTATTGAAGTTGATTTTATATATAGAGTTTTCATCTGTTTGTTATTTACTGATTGTTTTGTCCGATGGAATTTGCCAATAATATTTTTCGATTGGTATCTACTTAATTATCAAGACTCATTCTATCATTATTAATTTTTTAAAAAGGCCAAGGTGTCATTAAGGTTTAAATCCACCTTGACCGGAGGGTGACTAACTCAAAAAATTACTCTAAACAAATTATTTTAAATTCTGTTCTGCGGTTTATAGTATGTTGGGCTTCGGTGCATGAAACACCATCGGCACAGTGGTTAAGCAATTCTGTTTCGCCAGCACCACGAGCTATAAGGCGGTTTCTAACAATGCCTTTATTTGTTAAATAGTCTACGGTAGATTGTGCTCGTTTTTGAGACAACTCCTGGTTGTATTCGTGGCTTCCGCGAGAATCGGTATGCGACGACATTTCAACTTTAATACCTGGGTTTTCCTGCATAAGTTTTACAATGTAATTTAAGTCTGTTTCGGCAGCAGGAAGAATATCCCATTTATCTAAATTGAAAATAATATTATCGAGTTTAATGGCTGTACCACAAGGATTGGCACACATTTCGAAATCGATAAATAGCGATTGGTTTCGGTCGTATTCGTTGGTGTTTATATTGACTTCATTTGAAAAATAGCCGTCTTTATTTCCTTTTAATTTAAATGTTGAAGCTTGTTTTAAATGGAAAATAAAATCACCATTTGCATCAGACAGTGTGTTTTTTTGCCCCGGATCGATAGTATTTCTAAGAATGACGTCTACATCTTGAAGTCCTTTTTCGGTGTTACACTCTACCACATTTCCTTTTAAAATAAAGTTTAAAATCGCCATATTTAATAACTTTTTGAATGCTGTTACCATCGGCTTTACAGTCTTTAAATTCGGCTTTAGCAATGCTGGTTTCTTCGAGATTTAGGTTATAAAGTTTTCCTTTAACAATATAGTCGTTTGGGGTAACATCGTTAAAAACAACCACACCATAAGTGTTTGTTGTGCCGCTTTGTATTATGTTTCCGTTAAGGTCGGTAAGTGCAACATCGGTATTTGGTAATGTTTCGTTGGTATATTTGTCTCGTGCAGTAACCGTAACACCACAGCCACAGGTATTGCAGCATCTCGGGTAATGATCTTCGCCACAAACCTGACAAACTTTTGTTCTTTTATTGAATTTATAAGTGATTCCAGCAAAAAAGCCCACAGAATAAATATCGCAATCGCAGGGTTCTTCTCGAATTTCCGTGCCACCTTGTTCTAAATAATGGAAGCTTGTTTCTTCTTCATTGAAGGTGTTAAAGGCGTAGTATCCCGATGAAATATTTAAAGCAGAGTCTACAAGTTCTTCAACATTATAATGATGTAGGTAATAAGCACCCGCATTTATACCGAAGTTGTCGTTTAAAGAATAGGTAAATCGCAACTGACTTTTAAATGAAAAAACACTTTTAGCATCGTACCCTGCATGAAAATTTAAAAGCGTTGTATATGGGTTGTCTGTTAATAGAAGTCTACCGCCTTTAATCGAGGCTAAACCTAAACGGGTAATTAATTCGGCTGTAAATTTTCGATTAGGATTTCGGTATTGAAAGTTAGGTCCGATGCCATAAAATATACGTGTTATTTTATTTTCGGTTAAATCGAAGTTGATAATGGGGGTACCATTGGCTTCAAAAAGGTTTGTTGTTGGGTAGGTACTTTTAGGTTTATTTTTAATATAATCGAAATCAAAACCTAGTCCGAACCAGTTAAAATAATAATCTAAGGACAATCCAAGGTCTACCCCACCCCTATAATCTATATAAGGTGTGTTGTTGTTATAGGTTGGAAAATCGTAACCGATTCTCGGTGATACCTGAAAGTAATGAGTATCATTGTTGGGTTGTTGTGCAAAACTTGGTGCTGTTATAGAATAAGCAATTAATAACACAAGTAGTTTAAAAATATGTTTCATAATAAATGAGTATTATTTAGGGACTTAATGGATTAGGCTGGCAATTTAAAGCGGTAAGGAAGTAACGCAAATGAAGGATTTATAAATTGCGTGTTTGGATATATTAATGGGGGATGTTAATCCATGATTAGAGATTTTTTTTTTTGCTATTGTCTTCAAAATATTGATAATAAAATGCCAAAAATTTAACATTTTATATGTATTGATAATCACTATTTTAGCCGGCTCAAAAATTGTTAATTGTAGATTAGATGAAAAAGGCAAGAGTAGCTTTAGCTATTGGGATATTATGTATTTCTGTTTTCCCAATTTTGGTTAAGTTAAATTTAACCCCTGGGGTTATTTCGGCGTTTTATAGGATGTTGTTTTCTTTGGTTTTGTTATTGCCTTATGTCTTGATTGCTAAACAATTTAAAATTCCGAATATAAAAACTGTATTGTTGGCGCTGTTATGTGGTGTTATATTTGGTAGCGATGTAGCTGTTTGGAATATTGCTATTCAGGAATCTACGGCAACTCAAGCTTCTTTACTTACTAATTTATCGCCAATTTGGGTAGGTGTTTTGGCATTGTGTTTTTTGAAAGATAAGCCAAAAGTTAATTTTTGGATTGGAACAGGAATAGCTCTTATTGGAATGGTTATGTTGGTAGGCTTTTCAGTTTTTAAAAATTTAGATGTCGATTTGGCATTTATTTTTGGTGTTTTATCCGGCGTGCTATACGCCTTTTATATGTTAATTAGTAAACATGTATTAAAAGCCATGAATGTATTAACCTTTATGACCTTGAGTTTATTGGCATCATCTGTATATTTAGCTGGTTTAAGCTATACTTTAAACCAACCTTTTTACGGCTTTTCCGATTTGGGGTGGTATGTACTTGTTGTGCAGGCTGTTATTTGTCAGTTGCTTGCGTGGTTATTAATTAGTTATGCAACAAAACATATGCGAGCTACTCGTGTCTCGGTAAGTTTATTAGGGCAGGGAATTCTTGCTTCTTTTTTAGCCTGGATATTTATTGGGGAATCCATTTCCTATCAAATGGTGTTTGGAGGGGTGCTATTGCTATTCGGAATTCGCATTACTTTTTTTGATAAGCCCATTTTCAGAAATAAATCAAGGCTTAAAATGAGGATTACTAATTCTTAGAATATATCACAAAAAAAAGCGAACCACCAGGTTCGCTTTTCAATTTTATGAAAAATGAATAATCATTATTTATTCATATTCTTCATTTCGTCACTAAATGTATCTAAATCAACACCATTGGCTACCAATGTAAGCGCCTTGTCGACAATATATTTAACGTTTTCAGGATGAAAACCAAGACCAACTGCTATTTTTCTAAGTAAAAGCTCTTCTAAATCTCCTTTAATATGATCTACATAAACCATACGAGCTAAGTCGAACAAACGCTCTAAGCGTCTGTCGTAATCGTGTGGAGGGTTAATAGGATGCGTCTTGTAATCTTTTAAGATTATTTTATAATCTGCTTCACTAATATCTAAGTTTCTTGCTAATCTGTCTAAAAAGGCACGTTCATCACTAGAAATGAATCCGTCGGCCATAGCAACGCGAACGATAGCCGCAAAATGGTCTTCGTTACGCTTTTTAAATCCACTGTCAAATAAATCTGAAAACGACATAAGTTTAATTGTTTTAAAAGTGATGCAAACCTACATATTTTTTAACAATTTTCTTATAAAAAAACATTTGAAAATGAGATTTTGTCTTAAATATTTTCTAGTAGTAAGCCTTTAGCCGTATGGGTTTATGCTTCATTTGATAAATCAATTTATGTCGGAATTAGATTCTTGATTAAATAAGAAATAGGATTCATCGAATTCTAATTTAGAATATCAATTAAAAAAGGAATGTAAACCGTATCTTTGCAACTTTAAAAACCCAATAACGAGGTGAGTAAAATAGATATCTCGAAAACCTACGAACAGCTTTTGCAAACGCAAAAACTGCAGAACGCTATTGCCAATTCCGAAACCAGAGTGCATTTAAAGGGCCTCGTAGGATCGGCATTTTCTTTTGTAATTTCCAATGTGTTTAAAGTAAGCGCAAAGCCTTTTTTATTAGTATTTAATGATAAAGAAGAGGCTGCTTTTTATCTCAACGATTTAGAACACCTTTGTGGAAATACAGAGGTATTATTCTATCCAGGAAGTTACCGCAGGCCTTATCAAATTGAAGAAACCAATAATGCCAATGTACTATTGCGTGCTGAGGTTTTAAACCGCATAAATTCGCGAAAAAAACCTGCAATTATTGTAACCTATCCAGATGCGCTTTTCGAACAGGTGGTCACTAGAAAGGAATTAGAGCGGAATACCTTAAAAATTGGAGTAAGCGATAAATTGTCTATCGACTTTGTTAATGAAATCCTTTTTGAATACCAGTTTAAGCGGGTTGATTTTGTAACGGAGCCTGGTGAGTTTTCGGTGCGTGGAGGAATTGTTGATGTGTTTTCATTTTCACATGATGAACCTTATCGTATTGAGTTTTTTGGAGACGAAGTGGATAGTATACGCACCTTCGATGTGGAAACACAGCTTTCGGTAAATCAGATAAAAAAAATAGACATCATTCCTAATGTAGCCAACAAGTTATTACAGGAAAGCAGACAGAGTTTCTTTAAATATATCGCGCAAAAAACTGTGGTTTGTGTTAAAAATGCCGAATTATTGTTTTCGCGAATCGATGATTTTTATGAGAAGGCTGAGGACGCTTTCAAAACGTTGTCGGCCGATATAAAGCATGCTAAACCAGAGGAGTTATTCTGTAATGCGGAGTTATTAAAAAGACAACTTTTAGGATTTTCTTTAGTTGAATTTGGAAGAACATCAATTTTCAGTGCAAATGAACTAATTGAATTTCATACCACACCCCAACCTTCGTTTAATAAGCAATTCAATTTATTAATTGAAGATTTAAATGCGAATCATGAAGAAGGTTTTACCAATTATATAGCTTGCGTAAGCGAACAGCAAGCCAAGCGTTTTCATGATATTTTCGACGATTCTAACCTCGATGTAAAGCAATATTCTACCATCATTTTATCCTTACATCAAGGGTTTATTGATGCCGATAGTAAAATAGCTTGCTACACCGATCATCAAATATTTGAGCGTTATCATAAATTTAATGTTAAAAATGGTTATGCCAAAAAGCAGGCTATTACTTTAAAGGAATTAACCAATTTAGATATCGGTGATTATGTTACCCATATCGACCATGGTATAGGGCGCTTTGGGGGGTTGCAGAAAATAGATGTTGATGGCAATAAGCAAGAGGCTATAAAATTAGTATACGGCGAGCGCGATGTATTATATTTAAGTATTTATTCGCTACATAAAATAACCAAGTTTAATGGTAAAGACGGGAAACCCCCAAAAATCTATAAATTAGGTAGTAGTGCCTGGAAAAACTTAAAAGAAAAAACAAAGTCGCGCGTTAAGCATGTCGCTTTCAACTTAATAAAACTTTACGCCAAACGTAAAACCGAAAAAGGCTTTCAGTATAAACCAGACAGTTATATGCAACATGAGCTGGAAGCGTCATTTATTTATGAAGATACACCCGATCAAAGTACTGCGACTGCTGATATAAAAGCTGACATGGAAAGCGAGCGCCCAATGGATCGATTGGTGTGTGGTGATGTAGGTTTTGGTAAAACAGAAGTTGCCATTCGAGCAGCTTTTAAAGCCGTTGATAATGGAAAACAGGTTGCTGTATTGGTACCTACAACTATTTTAGCATATCAACATTATCGTACGTTTAGAAAACGACTCAAAGATTTTCCGGTAACTGTAGATTACGTAAATAGATTTAGAACAGCAAAAGAAAAACGCGAAACTCTTACTGGTGTTGAAAATGGAAGCGTGGATATTATTATAGGCACCCATCAACTGGCTAATAAAACGGTTAAGTTTAAAGATTTAGGATTATTGATCGTAGATGAGGAGCAAAAATTCGGGGTAGCAGTAAAGGAAAAGCTAAAAACGATAAAAGAAAATGTCGATGTATTAACATTAACTGCGACTCCTATTCCGAGAACACTTCAGTTTAGTTTAATGGCAGCAAGAGATTTATCGGTGATAACCACACCGCCGCCAAATAGATATCCAATAGAAAGTCACGTTATTCGTTTTAATGAAGAAACCATTCGGGATGCGGTGAGTTACGAAATAGAACGTGGCGGACAAATTTTCTTTATTCATAACCGAATTGAAAATATTAAAGAAGTTGCAGGAATGATTCAACGTTTGGTTCCCGATGCTAAAATTGGTGTAGGGCACGGACAAATGGATGGAAAAAAACTGGAGCAACTTATGTTATCGTTTATGGACGGTGGTTTCGATGTATTGGTGAGTACCACCATTATTGAAAGCGGACTCGATGTTCCCAATGCCAATACCATTTTTATAAATAATGCCAATAATTTTGGATTAAGTGATTTGCACCAAATGCGAGGCCGTGTAGGGCGAAGCAATAAGAAAGCCTTTTGTTATTTTATTACCCCAGAATACTCGGCTATGACCGACGATGCTAGAAAACGTATTACAGCGCTAGAGCAGTTTACCGAATTGGGAAGCGGATTTAATATTGCCATGAAAGATTTAGAAATACGGGGTGCAGGAGATTTGTTAGGCGGTGAGCAAAGTGGTTTTATTAATGAAATAGGTTTTGATACGTATCAGAAAATTTTAAATGAAGCTATTGAAGAGTTAAAAGAAAACGAATTTAAGGATTTGTATGAGGACAATGAAGATAAAAAAGAATACGTTAAAGATGTAACTATTGATACCGATTTTGAGTTATTATTTCCAGATGATTACGTAAACAATATTACCGAACGATTAAGTTTGTATACGCAGTTAAACGGATTAAAAACTGAAGAAGAGTTAAATAAATTTGAAAGCGAGCTTATTGACCGTTTTGGAGAGTTGCCTAAGCAAGTGTCAGATTTATTAAATAGTGTGCGTATAAAATGGATTGCAACTAAGATTGGATTCGAAAAAGTCATTATGAAACAAGGTAAGTTTATAGGTTATTTTATAAACGATCAGCAAAGTAGTTTTTATCAAAGCAAGAATTTTACCAGGGTGCTTCAATTTGTGCAAAACAATGCTTCGGCTTGTAAAATGAAAGAGAAACAAACCCGAAATGGTTTAAGATTATTACTTACATTTGATAATATTAAATCGGTAGATCAGGCTTTAAAATCTATCCAGCCAATTTTGGCTTAATAATTGAAAACAAGTAAATTACAAAAGAGTAATATTTTGAAAAGGATTTTAATTTTATTCGTTTTAATTTCAAATTTTATAATGGCTCAGCATACCATTAAAGGGGTGTTTTCGCCTCCCGAAGAATTTCGTGTTGCTGTGTTATATAAAGTTACCCCAACCATTTCAGAATATATTACCCATGCCCAAGTTGATGAAAAAGGACGCTTTGAAATTTCTTTAGATTCTACAGTAACCAAAGGCATGTATCGTATTGTTTATGCTATTCCTGAAGAGGATTATAATTTCGATATTATTTACAACAAAAAGGAGGATATTAGTCTAACTTTTAATTCTGAAACCGGGCTAAAAATACTTTCTTCTTCAGAAAATAAATTAATGGCGTCATATAATAATAGCATGTCCATGATTACCCATAGTATTAATAATTTTTACCGCGAAAAAAGTAAAGATACGACAGCACTTGTTTCTATTTTTAAAACACAGCGTGAAGCTCAAAAAGGCTTTGAAGATTTAGCAAAAAACACCATTGCTCTTCATTTTATAAAGGCTAATAGACCTTATATTCCTGAGCATTACGAAGAAGCGGAGACATATAGTAAAAATTTAAGAATTCATTATTTCGATCATGTAAATTTTACAAGTAAAACATTGCAAAGCTCAAATTTTTTAAACGAGCGAATGGTAAATTATGTGTTCGGTACCGCTGTAGATTCTATAAACAGGGATGCCAATTACAAAAAGAATATAAACGTGTTTTGTAAAGCCATGAAAAATGCGCCTCTTGAGATTAAGCGTACACTATTGGTGGATTTATGGGAACAAATGCGCGATTTAAATTATGAAAAAGTTGCTAACTATATTTCGGACACCTACCTTATAGATATTGCAAAATCTTTAAACGATAAAGAATTATTGGAAGGTTTAACCTTATATAAAAACACCTCTATCGGCAGGGTTGCGCCAGATTTTTCTTTTGAAATGAAAAAAGGGAATTCAAAAGTTAATACAAAATTAAGTGAGTTAGCAGAGGCTAAAACATATATCGTAGTGTTTTGGAGTAGTACTTGTGGGCATTGCTTAGATGAAATTCCGCAACTTAGAGATTTTATAAAAACAAAAACAAAAGAAGAGATTAGGGTAATTGCAGTGGGGCTAGAAGATGAACCCTATAACTGGAAAAGCATGACCTACGATTATCCTAACTTTATTCATGTTTATGGTGCTGGACACTGGGATAATGAAATTGGAAATAATTATGGTGTAACCGCAACACCATCATATTTTATATTAGACGCGGAAAAGCGTATTATTGCCAAGCCTGAAGATATTGATGCTTTGATAGGGTATTTTAAATTGCAAAAGTAGATTCTTATAATTGTTGTAAAAAGTCAAATAATTTATAATCTTTAGCTAAATTTAATTTTTTCTTAATTCTGTAACGTGCTGTTTCCACACTCCTTGGCGAAACATTAATTAACTTTGAAACTTCTTTTGTTCGCATATTGGCAAGCACATATGTGCAGTGCTTCAGTTCGTTTACGCTAAGGTCTGGAGCTGCTTTTTTTAGTTTTTTAAAAAAATTGGGGCGGCCTTTTTCAAATTGAATTTTAAAATCATTCCAGATTTCTTCTTCATTAATAAGTGTCTTTAATGCCTTTTCAATACTTAACAATTTGTTTGGAGATATTGTTTTTTCAGACGCTATTAATTGTGATACTTTATCGGCAATGTTGTTTATTTTATCGTTGTATATTGAAAGTTGTAAAATTTTAGAGAACAGGATCCGTTCATTTGATTTTAATAATTTAGTTATTTCTTCATTTTTAGAATTTAATGAGGCATTTTTCTTTTCTATTTCTAAATAATTTAAGCGATTTATATTTAGCGCCTTGTTTCTTTTCAAGGCCTTTTTGTTAAGATGAATAAAAATACCCTGTATAATTGATAATAAGCAAAGCGTTACAATGAGAAAGGTAATAATATGGTTATGACTAACACTATTTTTTTGATTATTACTGTCGTTGCTAGGGTTGGATGATAAAATAGTTGTTAGATGCATTTTAGAAATAGAAGCATCATGATCAACCCGATTCGTATAACACGCCATAAGTGTGAAACAAATCATTGAAATAATTATTGATTTAATATCATTTTTAAACCTAACCATAATTATAGAGGTAAATGTCATGTTTATGACATTAATTAAGTTAATGGTGTTACAAGACGTTAGGGTTAGGGTTTGCGTTAATTTTTATGTTATAAATTAAAAGATGTTATAAATTTCAAGGAGAGTATTGAAATTTATTAAATCAGAGCGGATGATAAGTTTATCATAATAAATGTACGAAATTCATTAGAGATTTAAAAGAATTTTAACATGTAATTGTATGAATATATATGAATATAAGTCTTTTGTGGTTTTAATACGAGGTTAAGTTAAGCCTTATATTTTGAAACTATGTTTATAAGTTCGTGTGATAGATACGGTTTTGACAAAAATTCATTGATTCCAATGTTCAAGCATTTTTTACGTTCGTTGTTCATGGTATTAGCGGTACAAGCTATAATAGGAGTTGTTAATTTTAATTTATTTCTAATGTGTTTAGAACAGGTATAGCCGTCCATAATTGGCATCTGTAAATCCATAAGTATTAAGCTATAATTGTTCTTCTGAATTTGTTTTAAAGCTATTTTTCCATTCGAAGCTAAATCTACACGGGCATGATGTTTTGTTAAAATTGTTTTAGCAAGCTGTTGATTGAACTTGTTGTCTTCAACAATAAGAATATTTAAATCACTTAGTTTTGTCGAACCTTGTTTATTTGTTCTTAGTTTTGGTAATGGGTTTGGGATATTGAAAGGAATATCTATTAAAATTGTGGTGCCACTATTAACAATACTATCTACCTTTATTTTACCGTTAAATAGTGCTACTAATTTTTTTACAAGTGTTAAACCTATGCCTACGCCTTCATATCTTTTGGTGCTAAAATTTTCTATTTGAAAGAAATTTTTAAAAATCAATTTTAACTTATTTTGAGGAATGCCTATTCCAGTATCTTTTATTTTAAACCTTATATAAGCTTTGTTGGTGTTTATACAAAGTAATTTAACCTGCATTGAAATAAAACCCTTATGGGTGAATTTTATTGCGTTATTTAAAACATGTAGAAATAATTGAGATAATTTTGGCTTATCAAATTCTAAAATGTCAGGAATGTTAGCATCGATGTTATAGTTTAATGTTAAACCTTTTTCGTTCGCTGGTTGTTCTGTAATTTTTATGATGTATTCGCACAATTCACGAATGGAATTTGGTGAATTTTTTAAATGAAGTTTCCCTTTTTTTAAGTTCTTTATATCTAGAATGTCATTTAAAAGTACTTTTAATTGCGTGCCTGCTTCGTTTATAATTCCCGAGTAAGTTTGAGCTTCTTTTGTTTTTAAATGTTTGGAAAGTAAATCGTTAAAGCCAATAATTGCATTTAAAGGTGTTCTTATTTCATGATTCATGTTTGAAAGGAAATCGTCTTTAATTTTGGATAAATTTTGGATTTTGTGATTTTCCCGTTTTAAAATGATTAAATCCATAATAGTACGGGCGTACATTGTTAAAACATCTATTAAACACTTATCTGTTTTTTTCGGAAGTATATCATAAACACAAAGCGTCCCAATTATCTGCCCTTTTGGTGTTACAATAGGTACGCCTGCATAAAACCTAAAATCATGTTTTTTAATTAAAGGGTTGTTTGTAAATTGTTCATCTAACTTCAGGTCTTCTATAATAAGAGGCGATTTATTATTTATAACATAATTGTTGGGAGAAAATTTTCGGTGAATGCTTTTTATATCTATTCCTGTTTTAGATTTATACCAAATGCGATCTTGATCAATTAATGTAATTAGAACTACAGGAATATTTATTTGATAAGATATTAGTTGTGTAATATTATCAAATTGGTCTTCTTTTGAAGTTTTTAAAATGTTGTAAAAATGTAGTTGCTTTAGTCTTTTAACCTCTTCTTTGGCCTTGAAGGCTTTTGTTACTATCTTCATAATGAAAGTTTTTAGTGATAACTACAGGAGAGGGATTTTTATAAGTAGCTATTTATCAGTAAAATTGGTAACTAAAATGATTTGATATAAGAATGTAGGGCGAATGCTGTAGGAAATATGGAAAATGAAGTGTGTATGAAGTAATTTATGTTAATATTGATCTATAAGTAATTTAAAAAGATTAAACAGTTTTATTTGTAAGCATTTGTTAGTATTCTGAAGAAGTATATTAAAAATGGTAGAATGCATCTTTAAGATGCTCAATATTAAATGTTTTATTCATTTTGGTTATTGCAATAATGTCAAAACGCACTTCAAGGTTTATGTTAAATGTATTTATATACGCATCGACAGCTTTAACAAGGTTTTTAATTTGCTTTGGCTTTACAAAATCTTCAGGGTTTCCAAAACCGGTGCTTGACCGTGTTTTTACCTCAATAACTGCCAAAACATTGCTGTGTTGGGCAATTATATCAATTTCTGCTTTATCAAAACGGTAGTTTCGCTCTAAAATGGAATATCCGTTATTTATCAGATAATCAACTGCTAACTGCTCACCTTTTTTGCCTAAATCGTTGTGTTGTGCCATAAATTTTAGCCTCTAAACAAGAAGAAATCCTCTTTCATATCTTCAATTTGAGCATTTTCATTAGTTATTATATAGTCGATAGCCTGAGTCGTAAAGTCGTCTCCTTTTTTGGTTAATGAAACAATGTTGTTTTTTATAGTAATCATATTGTTTTTTAAAGCTAAATCTAAAACTGATCTCGAGCGCACTTTTTGCCAATTAATGTGTTCGTTTAAATGGTTTACATGACGTTCACTTTCTTCGTTATGATTTTTTAAGTGAAGTAAAAATGTAAGCAGCGAGACCTCGGTGCGTTGTTGTTTTTCTCTGTAAAATACGGCTATTATTCCTTTATTAGGGGCAAATAAATAGACCATTAGAAAAATAAGCCCTAACATGGTTGTTATAGATCCAGCAATTGAGGCATCTAGCCAGTGCGCTATCCAATAACCAGATATAGCCGAAAATACACCGAAAAATATAGCTAAGCCAAGCATTTTTTTCAAGTCAGTGGTTAATAAATACGCGGTGGCAGCTGGTGCAATCATAAGAGCTACCACCAATATAGCTCCAACGGCATCAAAAGCGCCTACTGTTGTTATAGAAGATATCGTCATTAAGCTATAATGCATGATGGCGGGCGAAAAACCTAGTGATGCCGATAAGCCTACATCAAAAGTAGAGACTTTTAATTCCTTAAAGAATGCGATTAGTAAGCCTATGGTTATCGTTAAAATGCTTCCGATAATCCACATGGATTTTGGCCCAATATCAATACCTGATATAATTAGCCTGTCAAAAGGAGCAAAAGCCAATTCTCCCAGTAAAACGGCATCAACATCTAAGTGAATATCGTTGGCATTTTTGGCTATTAAAATAACGCCAATACTAAACAGGGCAGGAAATACTAATCCTATGGCAGTATCTTCTTTAACTAAGCCTGTTTTTTGAATGTGTTCGACCAAAATTACGGTTATAATACCGGTAATTGCGGCTAATAATATTAAAAAAGGAGAATTTAAATCTTGTGTGATAAAGAAACCAATAACAATACCTGGCAATATAGAATGACTAATAGCGTCGCTTATCATAGCCATCTTTCGAAGCACTAAAAACGTCCCTGGAATGGCGCAGGCTATGGCTACTAAACTAGCAATTATTTGTATTTCAAGTTGCGCGCTATTCATCTTTTTTAGATTGTTGACTGTATAAATTTGCTGCCGTTTTAAACCCTTCTTCAGTTAAACTCCACATTTGACCATCTAGGGAGACATAATTTTTATCTACTAATTTTTGTAGAGTACCTCTTGTATAGCCATGAAAATTATTTAAAATTTTTACAGTGTGTGGATGAGAAATGTTTTCATGATTTTCGGCGATATGATACATAAAAGCAAGTGTTTTATGAAGTTTTAAATCACGTCTATTTTTAATAAAGCGAATCTGTCTGAACAAAAGCCCTCTGTATGGAGAAAAAATAAAGGATATCAAAACAAAAATACTGGCAACGATAACAATTACAGGGCCAGTTGCTAAATTATTTTGGCTGGCACTAATAGCTGTTCCAAAAACTCCAGAAAATGCTCCGAAAACTGCAGCTAAAATAACCATTGTACTTAAACTATTGGTCCACTGTCTTGCAGCAGCAGCAGGAGCTAAAAGCATTGCACTCATTAATACCACCCCAACGGTTTGAAGACCTAGCACAATAGCTAAAACGATAAATGAGGTGATTAATATATCTATGGTTTTGGTATTGAAACCTATAGTTTTAGTAAAGTCTTCGTCGAATAACAAAATTTTAAATTCTTTCCAGAATAGTAACATTACCAGCAAACAAATACCAGTAACGCAACTTAATAATATTACATCGCTTTCAACTAATGTAGCGGCTTGACCGAATAAATATTTATCTAGTCCCGCCTGATTGGCATTAGGTTGTTTTTGTATGAAAGTTAGTAAAAGCATACCGAATCCAAAAAATACAGATAGAATTAATCCTAGTGCGGTATCTGATTTTAAATGGGTTTTGGTAATGATGCTTCGAATCCAGAAGGTTCCAATTAGGCCGCTAATTAAAGCGCCTAAAAGCAAAACATAACTATCTTTCACACCAGTAAGTAAAAAGGCAATGGCAATTCCTGGTAGCGCTGCATGAGAAATGGCATCGCCTAAAAGACTTTGTTTTCGGAGCACAGCAAAACTACCTAACATACCGGTTACAGCACCTAAAATGGCTGTGCCCAACGTAATTGTACGCAGAGTATAATCGTTAAGCACTAGAGAAAAGTAGTCTTGTATATTCATTACTCCTGAATACTAACTTTATAATTAATACCGTAGGTTTTGGTTAGGTTGTCATCATTAAATATATCTTTAACTGGACCAGTGGCAATTTTTTTCACATTTAAAAATGTTACCCAATCGAAATATTCTGGTACAGTTTGTAAATCATGATGCACAACGATAACTGTTTTGCCTGCTTTTCGTAGTTCTTTTAAGATATTAATAATGGCGATTTCGGTTGTAGCATCTACCCCTTGAAATGGCTCGTCCATAAAGTAAATAGCTGCGTTTTGTACCAATGCTCGTGCTAAAAATATACGTTGTTGCTGACCGCCAGATAACTGACTAATTTGTCGGTTTTTAAATGCTAACATCCCAACTTTTTCCAAAGCTTCCAATGCAAGTTTTTTTTCCTTTTGACCGGGGCGTTTAATCCAGCCAAGGCTGCCATAGGTTCCCATCATTACTACGTCGAGTGCTGTGGTGGGAAAATCCCAGTCTACACTTCCCTTTTGTGGTACATAAGCTACCAAATGGCGTTGTTTTTTGTAGGGTTTTCCATAAACACTTACACTCCCTGCGATTGGTTTTAAAATGCCAAGAATCGATTTGATAAGTGTAGATTTTCCAGCTCCATTGGGCCCTACAATAGCCATTAAAACGCCTTCCGGAATTTCTAAATCGATATCCCAAAGTACAGGTTTGTAGTTATAGGCTACGGTTAAATCGTCGACTTGAACAGCTATTTTTTTGTTCATTATATTTTCTTTAGCCCTGATAGCAGCGGCATCCTTTTTTTTGTTGAATGGTTTTTTCCATGTTTAAAATGTTTAAAAAAAGATATAGCGGATAGCAGGATTAGCTTATAATTATTTTAATGCATTTACAATGGTATTTACGTTGTATTTAAACATACCAATATAAGTGCCCTCAATGGTTCCAGCGTTTCCTAAGGCATCAGAATAGAGGGTGCCGCCTATATTTACCTGATGGTTTTTAGAATTTACGGCAGCCTGTAAGGCTTCAATGGTACGCTTTGGAACTGAACTTTCTACGAAAATGGCTTTTACTTTATGCTCAATAATGAATGATGCAAGCTTTTGTACGTCTTGTACACCTGCTTCGGTGGCCGTTGAAATGCCCTGAAGCCCCACAACATTAAAATCGTATGCTTTGCCAAAATAATTGAAAGCATCGTGCGCGGTCACTAATATACGTTTTTCTTTGGGAAGGGTTTCTATAGTGCTTTTTACTTCGGTTTCCAGCTTATCTAACTCATGTAAATATTTTTTACCGTTAGCCTCGAAAGCGGTTTTGTTTTCAGGGTTAATTTCAGATAATGTTTTAACTATATATTTGGTAATGGTTTTCCAGTAGGTAATGTTAAACCAAATATGCGGGTCGTGATTCCCTTGAAAAGACTCTGAACTGATTAACGAGGATGGATCTAAAGCATCGGAAACGGCAACTGTTTTTTTGTTAAGGCGTTCCATTTTTTCAAATACTTCCACCAGTTTACCTTCAAGATGCAATCCGCCATAAATAATGATATCGGCATTGGCAAGTTTACTAACATCGCCTTCACTGGCTTTGTACAGGTGGGGGTCTACCCCGCTTCCCATTAAACCTTGTACATTTATTAAATGACCACCAATATGGTTTACTAAATCGGTAATCATGGTGGTTGTGGTTACAACGTTAAGTTTTCCGTTGTTCGTTTTATTGTCTTTGCAGCTTAATGTAACTATTAAAACTGCAAGTGTGAGCATATGTTTTTTCATTGATCAAATTTAATTTAAAGAATATCGTAAACCAAAAAATAGTCTGCGCCCCTGATTTGGACCATATACATACGATGGATCGAAGGTTAATGCATAGGGATTATCTGGGGTTGCTACGGCATTACCGTTGTTATCAAATTGAACATTTTCATCAAATGGGTCGTTGGCTCTAGCAATAATAAAAGGATTCCCTTTGTTTGGTGTCCAATTCAATAAATTTTTTACACCACCATAAATTTCAATATGCTTAAAGCCGCTAAAGGTTGCCTGAATATTTTGAATACTCCAATAAGGAGACTCTGGTAGCCTGGGATCTAAATCCCCTAATAAAGGTAAACGCATGGGACCATAAATATTTCCGGTATAATCGAAAGTTAGATTGTATTTATAGTTTTTGTAGCTTGCTGCCCAAGTACCAGTAAAACTTTCAGTTAAAATTTGTCGCTGCGTTATGCCTTCTTCTGTTTTAGAAACGTCTTGAAATGTAATGCCTCCAAGTATTTTAATGCCATTAGAAAACATGGTGTCTATATTAAAACTAAGGCCTTTACTCACCGATTTTCCGTCTAAATTATCGTAAATAATTTGGTTTGGATTAGTGTCGTAATCTGGTAGAATAACATTTGTAAAATCTGTGTACCATGCCGAGGCATCCAAGCCAATTATAATGCCACTTTTGGTATATATTTTAGATAAGTAATTCAGGTTAATATTATAGGATTGCTCAGGTTTTAGCGTTTCGGCAATAATAACATCTCTGGCGCCTGTTAATGCTGCGTGCTCTTCTGTAAAGAGGTTTACTACTCTAAATCCGGTTCCTGCGTTGAGGCGAAAAATATTATTTTCTGAAGGTTTAAATTTATAGGCTAAACGCGGTGTAAATATGTTTCCATGACGTGCGTCATAATCGTATCGGGCACCTAGAAGAATGTCATGCTGTTTGTTAATTGAGATTTCATCTTGAATAAAAAATGAAGGGATAGTAATATTATCGGATACGGGAGTTGCCGGAGTGTTATCGTTGTAATAATTGTATCGTGCTGCCAGCCCGAATAAAAGGTCATGCTGGTTTAGGGATTTGTCCCAAGTAAGCTGACCAAAGCCAATTTGTTGACTTGCTAAATAGGGTACATTGCCGTATACCGAATTTTGATCGTGATTGGTGTATGAAAATTGAAATAATAGTTTTTCACGAACTGGGAGCTGGTATTTACCTAATAATTCGTAGCGTTTGGTGTAAATACTTTCGCCGTAAACTTCGGAACCTCCTCGGAAATCAGGATTCCATTGCATTTCTCCCCCCCAACGATCTTCATAAAAAAAGCGACCAGCAACCGAAAATAGTCTGTTTTGATTTCTACGAAAGTTCCATTTTTGAAAAACCGATATGCGGTCTTGAAGCGTTAAATCAGTGAAATTATCGTTGTTGTTGTCAATCGGGTTGCTATAATTGAAATAATTAATTCCTGTAAGAATATCGGTATTGTTGCCTATTTTGGCTTTAAAGCCCAGGTCTAGATTAGCTTCTCCCCAGCCCGAAACAAAACTATCAGCAAAAAGTAGAGGAGCATGTTCAGGTAGTTTGGTGATAATATTAATTAAGCCTCCCACGGCCTCACTTCCATAGAGGGACGACGCAGGTCCTTTTATTATTTCAATTTGTTCAATTAACGAATTAGGAATTCCAGATAACCCATAAACTGTTGAAAGGCCACTTACTATTGGCATGCCATCAATTAATACCAAAGTGTATGGGCCCTCTAAACCGTTAATATGAATATCACCAGTATTACAAACATTACAGTTAATTTGTGGGCGTACCCCATTTACATTTTGGAGGGCTTCAAAAATGTTTGGTGTTGGATTTTTCTTTAAAAAAGTAGGGGTGTAAACTTCAACAGGAACAGGGCTCTCCAGTCTTGAAACAGCTTTAAGGGTTCCAGTAACTACAACCTCCTCAAGCATTTCGCTTTCCTCTAATTTAAAAATGACATTTAAATTATTGTTGTCTACTTTAATGCGTTTTGTTTGAGTTTTGTATCCAGTAAAGGAAGCTGAGATCGTATATGTTCCGTTATCTAGGCCTTCAATTACAAAAAAGCCGTTTTCATTGGTTAGAGCTCCTTTAGCTAATTCTTTAATGTACACATTTACATAAGGCAAAGGAAGGTTATCGGTAAATACCCGGCCACTTATGTTTTGAGCACTTATTGAAATTGAGACAAAACTTATAAAAAAAATTAGGGTTTTCATTAATTTATTTTTTGCAAATATAAATACAAATTTAGATTAATCTAAAAATAGTTTTAAAATAATGATTAATATATCTTTGTGAAATATTAAAACAGCAATCATGATTACGCTAACAGAGGAGAATTATATTAAAACAATATATCAATTAGGTCGTTACGGAACATTAACGGTAAGTACAAATAGTATCGCCGAAGTTCTGGAAACTAAAGCATCTTCTGTTACCGATATGGTTAAAAAATTGGCAGAAAAGGGTTATGCCAACTATAAACGCTATCAGGGTGTTTCATTAACATCTAAAGGAAAAAAAATTGCTGCCGATGTGGTTAGGAAACATCGTTTGTGGGAAGTGTTTTTAGTAGAAAAATTAAATTTTACTTGGGATGAAGTTCACGATATTGCCGAACAATTAGAACATATTAAGTCTGAAAAATTAATTAATGAATTGGATAAGCTTTTAGATTATCCAACGCATGACCCTCATGGTGATCCCATACCCGATAAATTTGGGGATATTAAAAAAACCGATAAAATATTACTGTTTAATTTATCGGAAAGCTCAACAGGCGTATGTGTTGGTGTAAAGGATACGTCGTCTTCGTTTTTAAAATATTTAGATAAACATCAAATTGCGTTAGGTTCTAAGATTTTAGTTGTCTCGCGCGAGGATTTTGACGATTCTATGGTTATTGAAATCAATGGTTCCGTAAAAATGAGTATATCACAAACCGTGGCCAATAATCTGTTTGTAAAAGAAGAAGCGAATACCTAATTTGCTGTTGAGTGCTACTAGTTTCTAATGGCAACCACAGTCGTCGTTACCGCAAGCCTTTTTAGATTTCGATTTTTTCCATAAGAATTTCTTAACCAGAAAAACAATGGCAATGGCTAAAGCCGAAAAAACAAGAATATTTTGAATCACATTGTTCATATTAAGGTATTAGCCGATTTGTTGTGTAAAACCTTTCGTTTTTTTATTTTAAAAATTGATACGCTATTAAAGCGACAATATAAGCTAAGCTACTCATGAAAACTAATTGCAACAAAGGCCATTTCCAACTGTTTGTTTCTCGCTTCACTATAGCTAAGGTACTCATACATTGCATGGCAAAAGCATAGAATAATAAAAGTGAAATTCCAGAGGCAAAATTAAATAGAGGGCCCCCTAGAATAGGATTTACTTCTGCAGCCATTCTATTTTTTATCGTGGCTTCATCGTCATTACCAACACTATAAATAGTTGCAAGCGTTCCAACAAAAACTTCTCGTGCTGCAAAACTGCTTACAATGGCAATGCCAATTTTCCAGTCGTAACCAAGAGGTCTAATTACAGGTTCGATGGCACGACCTGTAATGCCAATAAAAGAATGTTCTAATTTAAATGAAGCAATATGTTGCTGTAATTCTTCTTCTGAGAGTTGTTGCGAAGCATATTCATTCGTTATTATTTCTTCAGCTTTATTAAAATTATCACCAGGACCATAGCTTGCTAAAAACCATAAAATAATGGATATGGCTAGGATAATTTTACCGGCACCAAACACAAACGACTTTGTTTTTTCTAATACCGTTAGCCCTACATTCTTAAATAGAGGGAGTTTATAGTTTGGCATTTCAACAACAAAAAATGATTTGCTTCTAATTTTTAGAACTTTATTTAAAATATAAGCCGATACAACCGCTGCGCCAAAACCGATGAGGTATAAAAGCATTAACGTTAAAGCTTGGTAGCCTAATCCTAAAAAACGACCTTCTGGAATCACCAGCGATATAATTATTAAATACACCGGTAGTCTTGCCGAACACGTGGTAAATGGCGTGACTAATATGGTGATTAAACGCTCCTTCCAGCTTTCAATATTTCTAGTTGCCATTACAGCGGGAATGGCACAGGCGGTTCCGGAAATTAATGGAACGACACTTTTTCCACTAAGGCCAAAACGTCGCATAATACGATCCATTAAAAAAACGACGCGACTCATATAACCGCTTTCTTCTAAAACAGAAATGAATAAAAATAAAAAGGCTATTTGCGGAATAAAGATTACAATTCCACCAAGTCCGGGGATAATTCCTTCGGTAAGTAAATTGGTGAAAACTCCTGCTGGAAGCTTGTTTTTTGACCATTCGCTAAGCGATGCAAAAGTTGAATCTATAAAATCCATTGGGACACTAGACCAATCGTAGATGGCCTGAAAGATAACCAGCAAAATCATAAAGAAAATTAAGTAGCCCCATACTTTGTGGGTTAAAATTCTGTCTAGTTTAGTGCGTAAATCTTTAGCTTTCGATGAATCGATTGTTTGCCCAACTTTAAGTACGTTATTTATAAACTGATAGCGTTTAATCGTTTCTTTTTGCTGTAAACGTTTTAAATCGGCTTTACTTTTTGTTTTAAAATCGTCCAGAGCTTCAACTTCATTTCTGTCAATTTTACCAAAGTTTACATCTTGTGTAATCACCAACCATAGTTTGTAAAGCAGTTGGTTTGGAAAAGCTTTACGTAAACCTTCAAAATAATCTTTGTCGACTTGGGAGGCGTTTAAGCAGGGTTCTTGCGAAACCTCCTTGAAGTTAGTAATAAGTTGTTTTAATTCGTTTATACCTTGTTTCCTGCGGGTGCTAACTAAAGCGATTTTTGTATTAAGCTGTTCTTCTAGATAGGGAATGTCTAAAGAAATACCTTTATATTCCATTCTATCGGCCATATTAATCACTAATATGGTTGGGATTTCTAAATCTTTAATCTGAGTGAAAAGAAGTAGATTTCGTTTTAGGTTTTCAACATCACTAACTACAACTGCTACATCGGGAAAATCTTTGTCGTTTTTGTTTAGAAGTAATTCAATAACTACATTTTCATCTAATGATGAAGCATTTAAACTATATGTTCCGGGTAAATCTATAATGTGTGCTTTAACTCCCCGAGGCAGTTTGCAAATCCCTTCTTTTTTTTCAACCGTAATTCCGGGGTAGTTACCAACTTTTTGGTTTAGACCGGTAAGGGCGTTAAAAACAGAAGTTTTTCCTGTATTTGGGTTGCCTATTAAAGCGACATTTATTTGTTTACTCATCTACTTTTTCAATTAAAATATGTTTAGCAGTTTCTTTTCTAATGGCTAGGTGCGACCCATTAATATTTAAATACATGGGGTCTTGAAAAGGTGCTAGTTGAACAAGCTCGACGGTATTACCAGGTAAGCATCCCATTTCTAAAAGTTTTAAAGGGATGTGAATGGACGAAACATCTGTGATGGTTGCTTTTTCGCCGCGTTTTAAATGTGCTAAAGTGTGTCGCAAGCTTATTTAGATTGAATTTAAAGAGGCAAAAGTAAATGAAAAGTTTAAGGTGACAAAGTTTATGGGTTTAAAAGACCCTGAAACGTGTCTGTTTTCTAACTGTTAGGTTCTTGTCTTAAAATTTCAATGTCTGCTAATAGTCGATGTATATCATCCGGATTAGTGCCGTCGTAAAAGCCACGAATTTGACGCTTTTTGTCGATTAGCATAAAATTTTCAGTGTGAATCATATCGTATGGACCCCCATTCCCATCGTCTTTCACGGCTAAATAACTTTTACGAGCCAGTTTATATATTTCTTTTTTATCACCGGTTACTAAATTCCATTTCGCATCGTTTACACCTTTAATAACGGCATAGCGTTTAAGTTGTTCAACGGTATCAATATCTGGAGTAACCGTGTGCGATAGTAGCATAACATCGTCGTATTTCATGGTTGCCTTTTGTATGTTGGCCATATTTTTGGTCATGATTGGGCAAATGCTTTGGCAAGTTGTGAAAAAGAAATCAGCCACATAAATTTTATTCTTATAGTCTTTTTGGGTTATGGTCTTTCCGTTCTGATTAACAAGAGCAAAATCGGCTATTTTATGATATTTTTTTTGATACTGAATGGTGCTATCTACCAAATCGGTACTAACCATAGTTGGTTGATAAATAGGAAGGGGTTGATAAACATTTAAGGTGTTGTAAATTAATATGATAATAATCACCGATATGATGGCGAAAACGATGGCAAAAGTTTTATATCCTTTAAAAAACGATAGCATGAAAAATTAATTTGATTCTTGCAAAAATACAGTGAAATATGTTGACCACGTAAGTATTACCCTTTAATTTCTTGTTAAAAACCAATTGATTATACAAATGTCTTTTTAAAGTTAGTTTTAAAAGCTTACTTTTGGGCGATTTAAAAAATTTGATTGAAGCTATATGGAGTTTGTTATTAAAATATCTCAATTTTTACTAAGCCTTTCTTTACTAATCATTTTACATGAATTAGGCCATTTTATACCAGCAAAAGCTTTTAAAACACGGGTAGAAAAATTTTACTTGTTTTTTGATGTAAAGTTTTCCTTATTTAAAAAGAAAATAGGAGAAACAGTTTATGGTATAGGTTGGTTACCCCTTGGTGGTTATGTAAAAATTTCGGGGATGATCGATGAGAGTATGGATACTGAGCAAATGGCTCAGGAACCACAACCTTGGGAATTTCGATCTAAACCAGCGTGGCAGCGATTAATCATTATGTTAGGTGGTGTAACAGTAAATTTTTTACTTGCCGTTTTAATTTATATAGGTATGAGTTATTTCTATGGAGATAAGTTTTTACCTAATGAAAACATTAAAGATGGTCTTTTAATTGAAAGTACGGTTGCCAATAAAGCTGGATTATTAACTGGAGATAAAATTTTAGCTGTTGATGGTACTAAAATAGATACCTATTCTGAGATCTCTGAAAAAGTACTTTTTGGACATGAAGTTACAGTTGAACGTGATGGCGTAGAGTCTGTAGTTAAATTGCCTGAAGATTTTTTAGCGCAATTAATAGATTCTAAAGAGAAATCGTTTATTAGTTTAAGAGAACCTTTTGTTGTGATTCAGGTTGCAGATACCTCGCACAATAAAATGAGCGGTATTAAAAAGGGTGATATAGTTGTTAAAGTAAATGGCGTAGCAACGCGTTATGCCGATCAGGTTAAAGCGCAAATAGAACAATATAAAGGACAAACGGTAACAGCAACCGTATTACGAGATCAATCTGAATTGGAATTACCTTTAAAAATTGACCAAGCTGGTAAGTTAGGTTTGGTTTATGCTGGAAAATCGACGTCGGAGACTTTAGAGGCATTAGGGTATTATTCTTATGAAACTAAGAAATATGGTTTCATAGAGGCTGTGCCTGTTGGAATAAACAAGTTTAAAGATCGTATAGTTTCTTATTGGGAGCAACTTAAAGCTATTTTTACGCCAAGTACCGGAGCATATAAAGGTGTTGGTGGATTTAAAGCTATTTATGATATATTTCCAAGTTTTTGGAGTTGGCAGGTATTTTGGGGTATCACAGCATTTTTATCGATTATGCTTGGTGTTTTAAATTTATTACCTATACCAGCTCTAGATGGAGGTCATGTTATGTTTTTGTTGTATGAAATGATCTCAGGAAGAAAACCAGGAGATAAATTTTTAGAGTACGCTCAAATGGTTGGATTCTTCATTCTCATAGCGTTAGTGTTATTTGCAAATGGGAATGATATTTTTAAAGCAATTTTTAATTAAATTTTTTTAAAAAATGTTTGCAGATATTAAAAAGGGTCTTATATTTGCAACCGCTTAGCAAAAGCAAAACATTAACACTCCTCCTTAGCTCAGTTGGTTAGAGCATTTGACTGTTAATCAAAGGGTCCTTGGTTCGAGCCCAAGAGGGGGAGCAAAATTTAAGCCTTACAGAAATGTGAGGCTTTTTTTGTGGCTAAAGTTAAGGTCCTAATATGTTATAGCTAAATTACATTTATAATAAAAACGAGTTCTGCAAAATTTTGCAGAACTCGTTTTTATTTAGTTGTGAATTTAAATTTTATTTTACACTTCCAATTTCTCCACTTAAAATTTTAGCTCCTAAAATAGATTCTAACATACTCGCCTGTTTATTATCAGTACTGCCGCTAAAAACAGTATTAGGTAATTGTAGGCCGTTAGGTCCCGCTAATGCTTTTGTGCGTTGAACACTGGCATCTAGTTCCATTTGTAATTGTTTTTCGGGAGTAATACCAGCTGAGACTTTTTTAGAAATCTCGTAGGCTTCAGCATCGGCAATAATTCGAATTTTTTCTGCCGATTTTTTTGCAGCTGCCAGTAAATTAGACTCTTCTTGTTCTTTATACGATGCGGTTTTGGCTGCTGTTTCGGCGGTAATGGTTTTTTCTAATTGAATTTTTTCCAATTTAACCCGTGTTTCTGCTTTTTCACGCTCCCCTTTGGCTATGGCCTTTTGTGTGGCATAGTATTCTTTTTCGGCTTCTTGCTTCTCTAATTGGGTTTGAGCAACTTGTTCCTTTTGGTCTTTTAATCGATTATCAAAACTAGCTTCCCAATCAATACTAGTAACCGCTACTTGCTGCACAGTTAACCCATAACGTTTTAATGAGTTAGAAGCGTCTCGAATCGGTTCGCCATTTTTATCCTTACGAATACGGTATTTTTTTTCGCGCTTTTCATTATTGATTTTTCCTCTGGCAACTGTTCTGGTAGAATCTAATTCTGTTATTGGGCTGATATCAATATCTTCATAAACCTCCTCGGTTAGATACATGCCGTTTTCCATTTGGTCTTTCAAATAATAATCAAACTGTGAGGACGCTCCAGAAATATAATCTTGTGCATCCATTAATTTGCACGTGTTTTTTAGCGCCTGGTCGTATACTGGGTAAATTCTGGCATAAACTAATTTGCTTTCCGAACGATTCTTATCGGCCATTTCTAGAAATAATTCTTCGTTATTATAATCGATTGAAACAATTAACGCGGCAGCAATATCGGCTTTAATAGCATCGGCAAATTCACGCGTTTGTGCATTTCGGTGATAAATGCCCTCCTCGGCGCCATTTTTATTTGAAATTCTGTTGCCTTGTTTGTCGTATTCAATGATTTTGTCCTGTAAAGCAATTTCAAAAGAAATAGGAATAGTTTTGCCCCATAATTTAAGTTTAACGCCTTGTGTTGTAACCGCAGCATCACCACCCCATAAATATTGAATTGCGGTGGCAGTACCTGCTGGATTGTAAAAAAACATACCGCTAATACTAACAAAAATTACTCCTAGTAAACCAAGGTATATAGACTTTTTTAAAGTCCATAAGTTAATTAGTTTATTTAAAATAGGTGATACTTTCGATTCAGGTGTTGTGGTTGTATTCGCAGAAAAAATATTGATTAAAATAGCCAATATTATGGCAAGGGTAATTAAAATAATACCGGAAATTGTCATGGTTTAGATTATTAATTAATGATTTAATTTGAAGTTAAAAACTGAAATGATGTTTAACTATTAGTTGTATTAATCAGAAATTTGCTACATAATGCTTTGAAAATTCGCTGGAATTAAAGTGTTCTATATGTCTTATAGGGCAGCTTTTACGGCTTCTACTGTTTTTTTACTATTTCCTATAAAAATGGCGTCATCGATAATAAAAACCGGTCTACTTAAAAAAGTATAATGCTCAAGTATATAATTTTTGTAATCGCGTTCACTAAGATCTTGATTCTTTAAATCCATTTCTTTGTAAAGTTTGGAGCGTTTGCTAAAAAGTGCTTCATAGCTTCCTGATAAAGCATGCATTTCCTCAAGTTGTTTCACTGTAATGTCTTCGGTTTTTATGTCTTGTAAGATGAAGTCTGCTGGAAGATTAACTTCTTTTAAAATTCGGGTACAGGTGCTACAGGTTTTTAGGTAATAAACTTTTTTCATGATGTTGTTTTGTAATTAATCATTCCAAAGTAAAAGTAATTTTATCATTTCAAGTATATTTATCAAAAAAATAAATCATGCAATTTACATTAGACGTTTTAACAAAAACAAGACATTTCTTTTCGCAATATTTAGAAAACACTTCGCTTGAAAATTTAAATAAAATTCCAGAAGGTTTTAACAATAATATCATTTGGAATATAGGGCATATCGTAGTAACTCAGCAGTTATTAGCTTATAAGCTTTCTGGATTGCCTATGTTGATAAGTGAGGAATTAGTTTCGAAATATATGAAAGGCACAAAACCCGAAGGATCTGTGTCTCAGGCCGAAGTAGATGAAATTAAGGCTTTGTTATTTAAAACACTAGAGAAAACAAAAGAAGATTTAGAAAATAATATTTTTAAAACGTATAATAGTTATACCGTTTCTACCACCGGTAATACCTTAAACTCAATTGAAGATGCATTTGATTTTGTGTTATTTCACGAAGGTATGCATTTAGGTTATGTTATGGCTTTAGTAAGGGCTTTGAACTAAAAAATCACTAATCTCATCAGCGGGAATTAAATACTCTATAATTCCTGCTGAATAAGGTGCGATTTCGTAAGTGTTATAAAGAAGAATTAGTCCTTGGTCATTAAAACCAATATTTTGTGGTAGCTTAAAATTATCAGGTTCCAATAAAAGGTTTTGATCTTTAATGGTTTTATTAAAATAGAGTTCGGCTAAAGATTTAAAATCTTTATTACTTTTAAATATATCTTCAGGATTTAAGCGTTCCCCAGTTTTTACATCAAAATTTAAAAAGGTTATATACAATAAACCATGAGCGCCACCAGTGTTTTTATAACTGGTAATAGACACGCATATAATGTCATTAGATTGAAAAACAATTTCGCCATCAATTTGTGCTTCCCAAGGCTGGATAACATTAGGAAAATCATTAGAAAATTTATTGTACTCTTTATTGAATAGGTTGATGCTTTGTTCAATGGAATTATCTGTATCCGTTTTATTTTCATCAATTTTCAAGGCCAACGACACCACACGTTTTATTTCGTTGTTAATTGTATTAGTTGCCTTGCTATGACCTTCAGCTAGAGGTATGTTAACATCTACCAGTGCATTATTTTCTGATGAAAAGGAATTAAATTTAAAATGAATTTGTTTCTTTTTACTACACGAAATTAAGAGTAACAAAAATACAGTTAGAAAACATAAATTTCTTGAAGGCATAGAAAACGGCATTTACAGGTAAAAGTAATTATTGATAAAGGAATCAACAATAAAATTATAAAAGTTAACTACAAGATAATACGAAAAATTAATCTAGGTAATAGACATAGCCAAAGTTTAACCAAACCAACCAGTCGTCTTTACGGTCAAAGTTTCTCCAATTATGGTTCAAGCCATCAATCCAGTCGCTAAAGTAATATTGCCATCTCAAATCGAGCATAAGGTCCGAAAGCACACCAATTTTATATCTAAACCCAATACTACTAACTACAGACCAAGTACTGCCGCCATCTACATTTATAGGGTAGGGTGCTTCACCTGCATTATATGCTCCAAACCAATGCGAATAAATATTAGATTGGTCGTAAATATCGCCATAAGCATCTGGATTGGGATTGTCGTATCGTGTTGATGCTTTTGGGTGAAATGATGTATAATGAACCCCGAGACTAACAAATGGGGCCAAGCGGTAAGCAAACGCTTGAAAAGAACGAATACTAAGCGGAAAATATTCTAACTGCATTCCAATATCGAAATTTTCAGCTGCACCACTATGGGCTCTAAGTTTATCGGCATCGGTACTTACTTTATCTGGAGCCACCCAAAATCCATGATGGTCTAATCGGGTGTAATTATAAGATATTTCACTTCTTAATTTAAAATGGTCGTTAAAATAGGTGTCGGTGGTGTAACAATTACAATCGGCACTGTACGCGAAACTTATATAATGAATTATGCCAATGCCAATACCAGAATTTCCAAGATTAGTTTCTTCTTCATTACGGCTTCCAAAATCTGATCTAAATTCTACAGGACCCGCAATAACTCCAATTTCGTGAGAGAAACCCAACTGAGAAAACATAACCTGTGTAGAGGACAAAAACACGAGGAAGAGCGCTAAACATTTGTAGTTAAGCATAAAAGGGCTTGTTAAATTGGCGGCGTTGTTAAAACAAATATAAAAAAACTTACATTACAAACAAACTAACTATTTTTAGATAGAAAATGTGATGTAAATATGTAATTACGAAATTCAAAAAAAATCAAGTAAATTTTTAAAGATAATGTATATTTGCATCAATAAATTGTATATTCATTAAATTGACGTGTTTTTACAGCGGTTTTTGAGGAATTTTGAATGGCAACATTAATCGCTTTTGAAAATATTATACAGTTTTTGTTAAACTAAAAACATTAAAGTAATTGATGAAAAGAAACGTTGAAGCTTTTTTAGAACTTGTAAAAGAGCGTAATGGTCACGAACCAGAGTTTTTACAAGCCGTTGAGGAGGTTGCAGAAACCGTAATTCCTTACATTGTTGAGCATGATATTTATTATGGTAAAAACATTCTTTTAAGAATGGTTGAGCCAGAGCGTGTTATTATGTTTAGAGTGTGTTGGGTAGATGATGATGGGGAAATACAAGTAAACAGAGGGTATAGAGTTCAAATGAATTCTGCCATAGGGCCTTACAAAGGTGGATTGCGTTTTCATCCGACCGTTAATTTAAGTATCCTAAAATTTTTGGCTTTCGAGCAGGTATTTAAAAATAGCTTAACTACGCTGCCAATGGGTGGAGGAAAGGGAGGAAGTGATTTCGATCCTAAAGGAAAAAGTGATGGTGAAATAATGCGTTTCTGCCATGCATTTATGAGTGAATTATTTAGACATATTGGTGCAAATACCGATGTTCCTGCGGGAGATATTGGCGTTGGTGCACGCGAAATAGGTTTTTTATTTGGAATGTATAAAAAACTAAGAAATGAATTTACAGGGGTATTAACCGGTAAAGGATTGTCTTGGGGAGGTTCTTTAATTCGTCCAGAAGCTACAGGTTACGGCACCGTTTATTTTGCTGAAAATATGCTTAAAACAAAAAATGATAGTATTGCCGATAAAAAAGTAGTTATCTCAGGCTCTGGAAACGTAGCACAGTATGCTGCCGAAAAGGTGTTGCATTTAGGGGGTAAGGTTTTAACATTATCGGATTCATCAGGTTATATTTACGACGCCGATGGTATAGATGCTGAGAAATTGGCGTTTGTCATGGAGCTTAAAAATGTTAAAAGAGGACGAATAAGTGAGTACATTGATGCTTACCCAAATGCTGAATTTGTTGCAGGTAAAACGCCTTGGGGGGTTACTTGCGATATTGCTTTACCTTGTGCAACCCAAAACGAACTTCATGAAGACGATGCAAAAGCCTTGTTAGAAAACGGGTGTATTTGTGTTAGCGAAGGTGCAAATATGCCTTCTACTAAAGAAGCTATTGCTGCCTTCCATAAAGCAAAAATATTATTTGCTCCAGGTAAGGCTTCTAATGCTGGTGGTGTAGCCACTTCGGGATTGGAAATGACACAAAACTCTTTGAGATTTAACTGGACCAGAGAAGAAGTTGATAAAAAGTTAAAAGAAATTATGGCTAATATTCATGATGAATGTATAGAATACGGAAAAGATGAAGACGGCTATATTGATTATGTTAAAGGTGCGAATATTGCAGGTTTCGTAAAAGTAGCCGATGCGATGTTAGCGCAAGGAATTGTTTAAGACATAATAATATTCATAATTAAAAGCTTCCTGATGATTTAGGAAGCTTTTTTGTTTTTGGCTATTTGGTTTACTAAACGTAAATACCGAACCGCTTGAAAGGAAAAAAATGGGCATAGCTGAATTTTAAATCAGCCTCTATTTAATTTTAATTCATATCAAGAATACAGACTGGTTCATTACATTTACCGCCCTTGTTCCAAGTTCCTGTTCTATCCAATAGTGTCCTTAATCTAATGAGTAGATGTTTTGTTTTTCAACTTCAAAACGTCTTAATGCTTCCCCATCGACTAATTTGTATTGTACTTGTTTTATTTTATTTGATTTAGTACCGTCTTCATAAATTGGAAAACGCTGTACTAAATAGGTTTCAACTAGGGTAAATTCATCATTACCGTTATAACCAGTATTAATTTTTGCGTTTTCCTCAGTTGGCTGAAAATAAACCTGACTCATCGATTTTTGGTTATTCACCGAAAAGGCAAAAACAGTCATTTTTTTAAATTCGTCCTGACTTTGAACGTAAACAATTAATTCAGGAGACCCATCAGAATTTAAGTCTTCAACCTCTGCCGAAGATATTGTATTATTTCCAATGTTAAAGGTTTCGTTAAAATCGTTAGTTAAGCCAAAAGTAAAAACACTTAGTTGGTTATTGCCGTTTTTTGGTTTGCTAGAAACATTAAATCCAACATTTTGTAAATTAAGTACTTTTAAAAATTGGGTTTGGTCAATTTGAGTTTGATCAAGAGCTTCATTAATTTTTTTATAAGTACCCGCCACAGTCGCTCCTCCTGAACAATAGAAGTAGAGTATACCTTGGTCGGCTTCATTTTTTGGTTGAATAACTAATGTATTGTCCTTAAACTGAAAAAGTATCGTTTTACCATCAATTATAGATTCGTAAGTGTAGTTATCAATTTTTATTGCCGTGGCATCCCAAGTGCAAGTAGGCTTTTTTTGGTCGGCTCGAGAACGTACTTTAATTGATATTTCATTTTCATTGGTATTATTAACAAAAACAGAAACCCAGTCGTAGCCTTCAGATCGTTTAGAATAACCATCAGAAACAAAATTACCTGTTATTTTAGGGGTGATAAAGGTTTCAGTTGGTTCTGTATTTGTAGGTACTTCAATCTTCTTTGTGGTCTTTTTACAGGCTGAAAAAACTACAATTACTATTAGTAAAATATTTTTAAAATCGATACGCATTCCATTATAATTAAGTTATTTATATTTTATTAGTTAAATATAGTTAATTTTTAAATGTTTATCATTTTGTTAGTTTTCATAAAGTTGAGCATGATAAAACCGATAGCAGTTTTAACTTATTTGAGATTCTAAAAAAGAAACCCCCCTGTAAAACGTTAGTTTTACAGGGGGGTTAAGTACTCAAGGTGGGAATCGAACCCACACTTCCGAGGAAATCGGATTTTGAATCCGACGCGTCTACCAATTCCGCCACTTGAGCATTATTGCGCAAGCAAAAATATATATTTTTTTCATATTTCTAATAAAAATACACGCAATTATACTTTTTAGGTAAAAATAAATGTCTAAATTTGCACCTCGTTAAAAACAAGCCGCGCTTTTGCGCTAAAAAACAATAAGTTAGCTATGCCCACAATTGTAACCGAAGCCAAAATTTTTGCATGTACCCAAAGTCAGGTACTTGGAGAGAAAATAGCTAAGGCTTTTGGAACAGAATTAGGAAAAGTCATTATGTCGACTTACAGCGATGGAGAGTTTCAACCATCTTATGAAGAGTCGATTAGAGGAACGCGTATTTTTATTATTGGATCTACCAATCCGGGTCCGGAAAATTTAATGGAAATGTTGTTAATGATTGATGCTGCTAAACGTGCATCGGCAAGACACATTACTGCAGTTTTACCTTATTTTGGATGGGCAAGACAAGACAGAAAAGACAAACCTAGAGTGCCAATTGCAGCAAAACTTGTAGCAAAAACTTTAGAAGCTGCCGGAGCAACAAGAATTATCACCATGGATTTACATGCTGATCAAATTCAAGGGTTTTTTGAAAAGCCAGTAGATCATTTATTTGCATCAACTATTTTCTTACCGTATTTAAAAAGTTTAAATCTTGACAATTTAACCATTGCTTCACCAGATATGGGAGGTTCTAAACGTGCTTATGCATATGCTAAAGCTTCAGGAAGCGATGTAGTTATTTGTTACAAGCAACGAGCAAAAGCCAATGTAATTTCTCATATGGAATTAATTGGTGATGTAACTGGTAAGAATGTTGTTTTAGTTGATGATATGGTGGATACCGCTGGAACCTTAACTAAAGCAGCCGATTTAATGATGGAGCGAGGTGCATTAAGTGTAAGAGCTATTTGTACGCATGCCCTTTTATCTGGAAAAGCTTACGACAATTTAAACAACTCAAAATTACAAGAACTTATCGTAACAGACTCTATTCCTGTTAAGCCTTTAAGCGACAAGATAAAAGTATTAAGCTGTGCCGATTTGTTTGCTGAAGTGATGGAAAAGGTACATAATAACCAATCTATAGCTTCAAAGTTTGTAATGTAAATAAGAATTGACAACACCTTTGGCACCGAGTCAAAGATGTTTCAATACATAAATAGTAATAGTAAATTAAAAATTATGAAATCAATTACAATCAACGGATCTCAAAGAGAAAGCGTGGGCAAAAAAGCAACAAAAGCCTTACGTAATGCTGGTCAGGTTCCTTGCGTATTATACGGAGGAGATAAGCCAGTTCATTTCTCTGCAGATGAAATTGCATTCTCAAAACTTGTATACACGCCTAATGCGCATACAGTTGTGATTGCTTTAGAAAATGGTGAAACTTTCAATGCTATCTTACAAGATATTCAGTTTCATCCGGTAACCGATAAAATTTTACACATCGATTTCTACCAGTTATTTGAAGACAAAGAAATTACTATGGAAATTCCTGTAGTATTAGTTGGTAACTCTCGTGGTGTTAAAAATGGTGGTGTTTTACGTAGAAATAAACGTAGCTTAAGAGTTAAAGCTTTACCTGCTAACTTACCAGATTTTATCGAAGCAGATATTACACCATTAAAAATTGGTGGAAAATTATACATCACTACTTTAGAAAACGATGCTTACAAATTCATGCACCCAGATAACACGGTAGTATGTCAAGTAAGACGTTCTAGAACTTCTGTAGATGTTGATGATGAAGATGAAGATGAAGTAGAAGCAACTGCTGAAACTCCAGCTGCAGAAGAATAAAATAGATATTCTATTTTTTTCAATATTTAAAGCATTCCGGTTTCGGGATGCTTTTTTATTTTTACAAAAAAATTATAGATGTATGTTTAAATTTTTGCAACATTTTTTTAATAATAAACATACCGAAGAACAAGATGATGTCATGAAGAAATATTTAATTGTTGGTTTAGGAAATATAGGTGAAAAGTATGAAAATACGAGGCATAATATTGGTTTTAAAATATTAGATCATTTTGCTAAAACTGAAGATATAACCTTTCAAACCGATAAATTAGGCGATGTTGCCAACTATAAGTTAAAGGGGCGAACTTTTGTGTTTTTAAAACCAAGTACCTATATGAACTTAAGCGGCAAGGCCGTTTTATATTGGTTGACTAAAGAAAAAATTCCTTTAGAAAATTTATTGGTTATTACCGACGATTTAAACCTGCCTTTCGGAAGTATTCGTGTTAAAGCTAAAGGAAGTGATGGTGGACATAATGGATTAAAAGATATTCAGGATAAATTAAATACGACCAAATATAATCGATTTAGATTTGGAATTAGCGATGCTTTTAGCAAAGGGCGACAGGTAGATTATGTATTAGGTGAATGGACCGAAGATGAGAACCAGAAACTAAATGAACGACTTGAAACATCGGCGGCTTTAATTAAATCATTCGGATTGGCAGGATTATCTAATACCATGAATAGTTTTAATGGGAAATAAAAAGAGGTTGTCTAAAAAGAAAAGTTAATAATTTCAACATGAACTAGATTCAGGTTCTCATTTGGAATAATAATCAGTTAGATGAGATTCTGAAATAAATTCAGTACATGTGAATTCAAATGACGTTTTTAAGGACTTTTGAGACAACCTTTTTTTTACTCAATAATTATCTTTTTAGAAGTCTGATGAAAGCCATCATCTAGTTTTAAAATGTAAATGCCCGATTGTGCTTGGCTTAAACTAATAACTTCATGAAGTTCGCCAGCCCGACTATAAGCTTCTGAATAAATTAATCGACCTCGAATATCATATACTCCTAAATGCACTGTATTACCTAAACGGTTATTAAATTTTACCGTAAACTCGCCTTTGCTAGGGTTGGGGTATACAGACACGGTGTTTTTAAATGCTGTAAACGCCTTGTCTGATAAGGTTATGGTTGTAGTGCATAGTTCAATAGACCAAGAATTAAGTGTTCCTGTGTCGTCATCAGCAAGGTCAACAACACCTAAAGTCCAAGTGCCGCTTGGGTCTTGTCCGTTAAGGTTATTTAAAGCTTCTACCGGTTTGTACATTTCATTGTTACTTGTGTTATTACAGTCTAAAGTATTGCCATCATCATCATAGGTGACAATTAAGTTGTCTGCACCACAAAGATTTGGTGACAAAAGTCTTAGCTCCGTCCCTTCTGGACTTAAAAGCGCTATTTGAAGGTCTCCTTTATAAGTGTGATCGATATTTACCGAAACATTAATATCGGAAATGGCGGTTGATTCAGTGACATTAATGACACTTGTTTGATAACCATTGTTATTATCTATTATGTTAAGCGGTAAATTGCTGCCACCAGCATAAGTGTTACAGTTTGTTGATATCGTATAACCTAAGGCGAAATTTTCTTTGCTAATCGCAAAAAAGATGTTTTCTGAAGGATCGGCCTCAATCATTATTCTGCAATACGGCGCCGATACGCCCGAAGGGAAGGTAACGTTTGCACTTCCATCATTGTCGGTTGAGGCGAGTAACGTCGTATCGTAAGTAAGGCCACCATCAGTAGATAGTTTTATATTTACCTTGCTGGTGTTAAAAGGCGCTGCATTTGTTCCTGATACATTCCAGGTTATAGTTTGTGTACTTTCACTAGGGTAACTCAATGTAGCATCATTTTGGGAGGTCACTTCAAAAGGGCCGCCGCTGTTATTAACGGTAACGGTCATGTTATCGGTTGCTGTTTGTCCGCCTCGGTTATCGTTATCTCTTACGGTAAATTGAAAATTAAGTGTTCGGCTTACTGCCGCCAATTTTTCCCAAGTCGTCGAACCACCACTGTTGGCTAAATCGTTTAGATTCGGTATGTAACGCGTAGGATTAGATGTTGGAGGAACAGATCGAACTAGAGGCCCGGTTTGATTAGTTTCGGATATACTTCCTTGCGACTGTGCTAAATCGTATTGTTCCCAATTAAAAGTATGAGAGCCAGTTCCATCAGCATCTGAAGAAGAACCCGTTAGTTTATAAGGTGTAGAAATAGGTATGGTATAATTATTACCAGCATTAGCTGTAGGAGCCGAGTTTCCTGTGTTGGTCTCTGTGTCACAGGTGCTGCTATTGCCCCCAGTTATATTAGCCCAGATCATTTGCAGGCTTTTTTGATGAAAATAATCGTCACCATTGGCTTGTACGTTTTCTGGGGCACATAATCCGGCGTAACTCATTATAGAGCTTCCGCTACCAGGTTCGTAGGCGTTTGTATTAGACCATTCCCCACTAGTGCAACCACCAGCTAAGGCACTCCAGGTGTGTGGTGCACCAAATTGATGTCCCATTTCATGTGCAACAAATTCAACATCGAAAACATCACCAATAGGATTTGATAATCCGGTTACCCCTTTTGCCTTTTGATTTGGTATACATGGGGAATTAAGTGCAGCGATACCACCACCGCCAGTGCTAAACACATGGCCTATGTCGTAATTAGCTGTACCAATAATATTATCAATTACCGTTTGGTTCTCGTTTATTAAAATACTTCCGTCATCATTAGTGTAGCCGTCGGGTTCATTTAAAAATATAATATCATCTGTGTTATTAATAATGGTCATGGTTAGCGATAAATCTCGTTTAAAAATACCATTTACACGATTCATGGTAACATTCATTGCTGCAAGAACGGCTGCTTTCTTCTGTGCATCGCTTCCTCCGTTTAGGCCAGCTAAATTGATATGGTAAGTCGAGTATTCTACAGTTGCCGCCAAGGCCAAATCATAGTTTCTTAAAATGCCGTCATTTGCATTTAATGTACTAGCTGATTTCCCTAAAATATCCTTACTGCTATAAGGATCTTTAATAAAATGACATAAAAAATCGTCTTCTATGTGTTGTAAATCCGACTTTTTATAAACGATATAATTATTGTTTCCGAAGCTAACAGGGTCTATAAATTGTGTGCTTTTATTATGATGTAATACCATAGAGTGTAAGCCGCTTGGTGTTAAGCTTAATCGTATTTTCGTAGCTGCATTAACGGTGCTTTCTCCTTCGTAAGTTTTTATGTTGGGATATTTAGCTTGCAAACCAGGAGCCATAATGGAGGCTTCAATTATTTTATAGGATTGCCATTCGCCATCAGAATCAGGTAAGGACAGTATGGCTTCAGATGCATTGATGCTTTTCGCGGTAGCAGCTTTTTCAAGAATAGGTTTAATATCAGTTAAATTTAACTGATAATATGATGCTTTGTTTAATTTATGTTTTCCAGTGGCAATTTTACCATTTAAGGCTTTGTCTTTCGATACTTTTGTCCACGTGGTAGGTTTGTTCTGTGAATAAGTTGGTAAAGAAAAAAGAAAGAAACTTAGAATACAAAAAGTGAGGGAAACGTAATTTTTATTCATTTGGGTATGACCTTTTAATCTTTATATTTTAATAAAAGTAGCTGCAATTATCCTTATTTACAAAAAAATGATGTTATTTTTAGTTAATCTGTAAATATTTAAGACTATGAGAATTGTTGGTGTCTGCTTAGTATTATTGGTTTTTTTTGGATGCAAATCAAAAAGAGCAGTGGTTTCAGAATTAACAAATAAAGAGGAGATTATGAGTTGTCCTGAAGGTGGAATTTGTTCTTTTCAGGTAGAAACCAATAAAAAGTTAGCTTTAAAAACAGATCAAACAGGCATGCTATATCCCGACATAACAGAGGGGCAAGATATTTTATTAAAATATATCTATGAGAAAGAAACAGATGCAAATATTCAAGATGCATCATATCAGGAAGCGGTTTATATTAACTTAAAAAAGGAGCAATTAAATTTACAGGCTGAGAGTTTAAAACCTTTTAATATTGTTTTTGCCAGATTGTGTTTTTGTAAAGGAGAATCGGGGTATTTTAGAGTGAAAAATGGTCGGATAAAGGTTGAGACTCTAAGAGAAAATAGCTATCGACTGGTTTTAAAATTTCAGGCAGAAGGAATTCCTCAGGTGATAAACGAAATCAATCAGGTTTTTAGATTGCCTTAATTGATTTCAATCTTTGTTATTCGTTGTTTTATCTCTAATTTTGCTTAAAATTTTTAGTTTGGAAGTAATAAATACTTTAGATAAGTTGCCAAAGCAAAATACTGTGGTTACTATTGGTACATTTGATGGTGTTCATATAGGGCATCAAAAAATAGTAAGCCGTTTAATAAATACTGGTAACCTGGAGCATCTTAGATCTGTAATTCTTACCTTTTTTCCTCACCCACGTATGGTATTACAAAAAGATTCCAACATTAAATTAATTAATACGATAAACGAACGAAGTCTTATTCTTGAAAAGTTAGGTTTGGATTATTTACTCATTAAAAAATTCACCCAAGAATTTTCAAGATTATCTGCTGAAGATTTTGTGAAACAAATTTTAGTAGATACGTTGCAAGCCCGAAAGGTTATAATAGGTTACGATCATCGTTTTGGTAGAAATCGGAATGCCGATATAAACGATTTAAAAAAGTATGGTGAAATTTATGGTTTTGATGTCGAAGAAATATCGGCGCAGGATATAAATGATGTTTCTGTAAGTTCTACTAAAATTCGTGCAGCCCTAATTGAAGGTGATATCGATAAGGCTAATAGTTATCTGGGATATCATTTTATGTTAACAGGAACGGTTGTTCAAGGCCGCGCTTTAGGCAGACAAATTAATTATCCCACAGCCAATATTAATATTAAAGAAGACTATAAATTAATACCAAAGCATGGTGCTTATGTGGTTAAATCTCAAATCGATGGTGAACAGGTTTTTGGTATGATGAATATTGGAACAAACCCAACTGTTAAGGGAGATCACGAGACCATAGAAGTGCATTTTTTTAATTTTAATAAAGATATTTACGGTAGCGAAATTCAAATCGATTTGTTACATCGCATTCGTAATGAGAAAACCTTCGATTCGGTGGAAGCTTTGAAAGCGCAGCTGTCAAAAGATAAACAAACCTCCTTAAGTTATATTGCTGCTCATTTTTAAAATTCTTTTAAACTAAAAACAAGTTCAAATATTTAGCAATTCATTAAATTTGTCGCTTAAATTTTAAAGTCATGTTACAAGTTCCTTATATAAGAGAAAACAAAGATTTAGTAATTAGTCGCTTAGCAAAACGAAATATTCATGCCGCCGAGATGATTAATAATGTTATCGCGTTCGATGAAGACCGTCGTCGTATTCAAACCGAACTAGATAATACTTTGGCTGAATCTAATGTATTATCTAAAGAAATAGGAAATTTGTATAAATCTGGTCAAGTTCAGGAAGCTAATGCATTAAAAGAAAAAACGGGACAGTTAAAAGAATTATCGAAACAATTAACAGAAGATTTAAATGCTAAGACCACCGAATTAACGGAGTTACTTTATAAAATCCCGAATGTACCAAACGAGATTGTGCCTGCTGGTTCAACCGATGCAGATAATGAAGAAGTATTTCGCGAAGGCGATATTCCAAAATTACACGAGGGAGCATTACCGCATTGGGAATTAGCAAAAAAATATGATATTATCGATTTCGAACTTGGAAACAAAATAACAGGTGCAGGATTTCCGGTATATAAAGGAAAGGGCGCCCGTTTACAAAGAGCTTTAATAGCATACTTTTTAGATAAAAATACGGAAGCTGGCTATACCGAGTTTCAATTACCTCATTTAGTAAATGAAGCTTCAGGGTTTGGTACAGGGCAATTACCCGACAAAGAAGGGCAGATGTATCATGTTACGGCCGATAATTTATATTTAATACCAACTGCCGAGGTTCCTGGAACCAATATTTTTAGAGATGTGGTATTAAACGAAGGAGACTTACCTATCGGTATCACTGGATATACGCCTTGTTTTCGTCGTGAAGCCGGAAGTTACGGAGCGCATGTGCGTGGCTTAAATCGTTTGCATCAGTTTGATAAAGTTGAAATTTTAAGAGTGGAGCACCCAAGTAAATCGTACGAGGCTTTGGATGGTATGGTAGCTCATGTCAAAACTATTTTACAAGAATTAAAATTACCTTACAGAATTCTTAGGCTTTGCGGTGGTGACTTAGGTTTTACATCAGCATTAACATACGATTTTGAGGTGTTTTCTACAGCGCAAGACCGTTGGTTAGAAATATCTTCTGTTTCTAATTTTGAAACCTTTCAGGCTAATAGACTAAAATTACGCTTTAAAAATAGTGAAGGTAAAAATGAATTAGCGCATACTTTAAACGGAAGTTCATTAGCCTTGCCAAGAGTTTTAGCAGGTATTTTAGAAAATTGTCAAACCGAAAAAGGGATCGAAATTCCTGAAGTTTTACAGCCGTATACAGGATTTAAAATTATAGATTAGCGTTATTTTTTTAATCAGTTTTAGATTACAAAATACTTAAATGTAAGCACTTAATCTAAATTTTGTGTTAAATAAACGTGCGTTTTAACGAATTTCTCAAAATATTCTTTGTTTTTCAAGTGAAGTTTTTCAATTTGGTATATCCAAGTTAAACTTAACCTGCCAAATGAAAAATATTAAGCGCATTTTAATTCTTATTACGTTGATTTTTTTCGCAGCGAAGGTTTTATTTTCAGACGGAGATATATTTCATACTGAACATGAACCTGACCACGTGGTGTCTGTGAAATAGTACTAAGATTCTTCTTTTTTTAGAACATCTTTCTAAGCTTTAGCTTAAAAGACTTTTTATGCTTTATTTTGAAGACATTACAATTCTAACTTTACCTTTTACTTATTAAACTATAAAGTCCAACTAAAAGAGTTGTATTTTATATTCTTTTAAAAATACTTTAACTACTCAAGGCATTTATTATATTTACGATATGAGACGATTTTTATATTTAATCATGTTGGTAAGTTGGGTTTCGTTTGCGCAAACCGATTTTATCGCGCGCGAATATTTTAAAAATGGTCAGTTTGAAAAGGCTTTATTCGAGTATAAAAAATTATATGCACAATCGCCTTCTAATATAAATTACATCAATCAAATTGTTGCGCTTCATCAGGAACTTGAGCAGTATAATGAGGCAGAAACTTTTTTATTAAATCTTTCAGAGCGTTTTAAGTATGCAGGTTTTCTTGTAGAATTAGGTTATAACTATCAATTAATGGGCAACCAAAATAAAGCACAGGAGTTTTATAATGAGGCGCTCGGTACTATTGATAAAAACCCTAATAATGTGTTTACTGTAGCCAAAGGTTTTCAGAGTCATACCTTACTTAACGAAACCATTCAGGCCTATAAAAAAGCAATGGCGTTAAAGCCTGATTTTAATTTTAATTTACAATTAGCACAACTCAATGGTGAGCAGGGTAATATCGAAGACATGTTTATTGGTTATTTAGATTTTGCTGAAGCCAATCCTATAGCTCTTAGCAATGTAAAACGATTTATAAGTGATTTTATTAGCGAAAATGCCGATAATGAAAACAATATTTTATTTCGAAAAATATTGTTGAAAAAAATGCAGCAAGAACCCAACATTCTTTGGAATGAGATGTTAAGCTGGTTATTTATTCAACAAAACGATTACAATAAGGCATTCGTCCAGGAGAAAGCCATTTTTATGCGACAACCAGAAAGTTTAGATAAAATTGAAGATTTAGGAGCAATCGCTTTTAATGAAAATGAGTTAGAGTTAGCTTCAGAAATCTATACCTTTATTATAGAAACAGCGCAGGATACCGATGAGTTATTATTTGCTCATTACCAATTAATCCAAATTGAAACAAAAACAACACCACGCGAAAAATACGAGCAGATCGATAAAAAATATCAGGATTTGTTTGCCGAATTTGGTTTGTTTACTCAAACGTTCGACCTTCAGTTGGGGTATGGACATTTTTTGGCGTTTTTAAATAATACACCAGAAAAAGCGATTGAATTTCTAGAAAACACATTGAAACTTCCTTTAAATGATAAGCAGCAGGCAGAAGTAAAATTGGAACTTGGTGATATTCTGGTTTTACAGGAACAGTTTAATAAGGCACTTCTCTATTACACGCAAATTCAGCGTAACTTAAAGAATAGTACTATCTCGCAAGAGGCACGCTTTAGAGTAGCAAAAACGAGTTATTATAAAGGTGATTTTAAATGGGCGGAATCGCAATTAAATATATTAAAAGCCTCTACATCTCAACTTATTGCAAACGACGCTCTCGACTTGAAATTACTTATATCCGATAATAAATATGAAGATTCCCTACAAACGAGTTTAAAACTTTATGCTAGAGCCGATTTAATGGCATTTCAAAATAAAAATGATGAAGCGATTTTAGTATTAGATAAAATTTTAAAGGAACACAAAACAGAAGGTATAGTCCCTCAGGCTTTATTTAAACAAGCACAACTTTTTGAAGAAAAAGAAATGTACGATAAAGCCAGAGAAAACTACGAATTCATTATAAATAATTTCTCTGAGGGTATCCTTATTGATGACGCCTTATTTAACCTAGCTGATTTATTCGAGCATTATTTTAATGAGCCCGAAAAGGCTAAAAGTTTTTACGAGCAAATTATTTTTCAACATGCCGATAGTATCTACTTTGTAGATGCGAGAAAACGCTATAGAGCCTTACGTGGTGATTTTATTAATTAACCGATACATACCGAAAACATTAGGTTTTGACACTTATGACGTAAACATGTCGTTCTAAAGACGCTATTAAACGGGAGTCTTTGCGAGTAATTTTACTTCAAATTAAAACCTATTAAAAATGATTGAATTGAATTTATAGCCAAAATATTTTGATGATGCTCAAGAACTACGGTACTTTGCAAAAACATTATCATTATGTACATATACAACGTAACTTCAAATATAGACGAGTCCATACATAACCAATGGCTAACATGGATTAAGGAGCATATTCCTCAGGTATTAGCAACAGGAAAGTTTAAAGGGGCAACTTTAACCCGGGTTTTGGTTGAAGAAGATTTGGGTGGCTTTACGTATTCGGTACAATACCGAACGCATTCCCGTGAGGCTTTGGACGAATATTTAAAAGATCATGCAGAAACCTTACGAATGGATGCTGTAAAACTATTTGGAGATAAAGTGTTATCCTTTAGAACCGAACTACAAATTGTGGACGAATACACTGTAAATTTTAACTAAATAGGTCGTCAAATCGAGTGAATTTGTAGCAGCAAAACCATAGATGTTTCGTGCTCTTTAAGGTATTCCGAATTATTAAACTTACTTTTGCAACTTAAATACTCAAAACACTGTGGCGAATAATTCCAATCAACATCAGGTAAAAGCAAAAAAACATTTAGGCCAACATTTCTTAAATGACGAAAGTGTTGCTCAGGATATCGCGAATACCTTAACCTTAAATGGTTATAAATCGGTGTTAGAAATTGGACCCGGTATGGGGGTGTTAACTAAGTATTTATTAAAAAAGGATATAACGACTTATGTGATTGAAATCGATACAGAGTCGGTAGAATACTTGCAATCTAATTATCTAAATTTAGCCCCGAGAATTATTGAAAAAGACTTTTTAAAGTACGACCTAAATGAAGTATTTAAAGGAGAGCCATTTGCTATAATTGGTAACTTTCCGTATAATATTTCTACCCAAATCGTGTTTAAAATGTTGGAAATGCGTGATCAGATTCCTGAGTTTTCAGGCATGTTTCAAAAAGAAGTTGCCGAGCGCATTTGTTCCAAAGAAGGCAGTAAAGTTTACGGCATTTTATCAGTACTGGCACAGGCTTATTATGATGCCGAATATTTATTTACTGTACCGCCTAATGTGTTTAATCCACCACCAAAAGTAGATTCTGGGGTGATGCGTTTAACACGTAAAACCGATTATAGTTTACCTTGTGACGATATTTTATTTTTTAAAGTAGTTAAAGCAGCGTTCCAACAACGTCGTAAAACGCTTCGTAACAGTTTAAAAACATTCAATTTAAGCGATAATTTAAAAGCAAATAGTATATTTGATAAACGTCCGGAACAATTAAGTGTTACCCAATTTATTGAGCTTACACAACTAATCGAAAATGACCTAAAAGTATAGCGTTTGGCAGAAGAAACAGAAAACATACAATTCGAGCTTACCGACGATTTAGTGAATCAGGTAGAAAGTCTTATACGGTTAAATCGCGATAAAGAGCTTAAAAACTTTTTAGACGATTTTCATTATGCCGATATAGCCGAGATTCTCGATGAACTCGATCTTGAAGAAGCCATGTATGTTATTAAACTTCTAGATTCTGAAACTACGGCCGATATTTTAATGGAACTCGATGAAGATAATCGGGAAAAAGTTCTGAGAAATTTATCGACTAAAGAGATTGCCGACGAAATTGGTGAGCTGGATACCGATGATGCAGCCGATATTATTGCCGAACTTCCCGAAGAACGGCGCCAAGAGGTTATTTCCGCTATCGAAGACGAAGAGCATAAGGCCGAAATTAAAGAACTTCTTAAATACGACGAAGATTCTGCAGGAGGGCTTATGGCTAAAGAGTTGGTAAAGGTTTACGACACCTGGACCGTAGCTGGCTGTTTACGTCGTATTCGAGGTCAGGCAAAAGAAGTTACTAGAGTACATTCGGTATATGTTGTAGATAAGCAGGAAAAACTGGTAGGCCGACTATCTCTAAAGGATTTAGTTGTTGCTAAAAATGAACAAAAAATAGCAGATATCTATATTTCAAGTGTCGATTGGGTAAATGTTCACGACGATGTTGAAGACGTTGCCAGAGTCATGCAGAAATACGATTTGGAGGCCATTCCTGTAGTTGATAATGATCAAAAATTATTAGGTAGAATTACCATCGACGATATTGTTGATGTTATGAAAGAAGAGGCCGAGCGCGATTATCAGTTAGCCGCAGGTATTTCGCAAGACGTTGAAGCCGATGATAGCATCTGGAAATTAACACGTGCCCGTTTACCATGGTTGCTTATTGGTATGTTTGGAGGTATTGGTGCTGCGAGCATAATTAGTGGTTTTAGCGATGCCATGGATAAATATCCTGTGCTTCTTATGTTTATCCCTTTAATTCAGGCTACTGCTGGTAATGTAGGTGTACAATCCTCAGCAATTGTTGTACAAGGTCTAGCTAACGATACTATTGACGGTAAAATTTTAAGCCGGCTTCTTAAAGAGTTTGCTTTAGGGCTGGTAAACGGACTTGCCATTGCAGCCATTGTTTTATTAATTAGTCATTTTGGTTTTAATACCAGTTATTTTGAGTCCTTAACCATTTGTGTCGCTCTTATTTCAGTAATAATTATGGCGGCGCTTATAGGAACATTTATCCCTATTTTTTTAGATAAACGAGGTATCGACGCAGCAGTAGCTACAGGACCTTTTATAACAACCAGTAACGATGTATTTGGAATTTTTATCTACTTTTTAATTGCTAAACTCATTTTAGGGTTTTAATCTTTTGGGCGTTACCCTATGGGTCGGGCTTTCAGCAGTCGCTGTTTACAACGAGCTCCAACAATGCTTCAATCCCTAACGCAAACAAATTATTGAAGTTATTGTCCTTCAAATAAAGTAACTTTATACCATTCTATTTAAGACTTTCAAAATGTAATCATGAAAATTCTTCACCTTGACACTAACCATGAACTTATGCTAAATCAGTTAAATGATTTAGGGTTCACGAATCACGAAGATTATACATCTCCAAAAGATATTGTAGAAGCTAAAATTGCGCCATACGATGGCATTATTCTACGTAGTCGGTTTTCTATAGATAAGGCATTTTTAGATGCAGCAACAAATTTAAAGTTTATTGGGCGGGTAGGAGCTGGTTTAGAAAACATAGACTGCGAATATGCCGAAAAAAAAGGTATTACACTAATTGCTGCACCCGAAGGCAACCGAAATGCTGTTGGCGAACATGCCTTGGGTATGCTTCTTTCGTTATTTAACAAACTCAATAAAGCCGATAAGGAAGTGCGACACGGGCAATGGCTACGCGAAGCTAATAGAGGTATTGAACTCGATGGACGAACAGTTGGTATTATTGGTTATGGCAACATGGGCAAAGCGTTTGCTAAAAAACTGCGCGGGTTTGATGTTGAGGTGTTGTGTTACGATTTAAAAGAAGGTGTTGGCGATGCCAACGCTAAACAGGTAAGTTTAGTGGAATTTCAGGACAAAGTTGAAGTTGTGAGTTTACATACGCCTCAAACTCCTTTAACTTTGGGTATGATAAACACGAAATTTATTAATAAATTTAAAAAACCGTTTTGGTTTATTAATACTGCCCGTGGTAAAAGTGTGGTAACTCAGGATTTAGTTGACGCTTTAAAATCTGGTCAGATTCTTGGTGCCGGATTGGATGTGTTGGAGTACGAAAAGGCCTCGTTCGAAACCTTATTTTCATCAGAGTTACCAGAACCATTTCAATATTTGGTAGATGCCGAAAATGTTTTATTAACACCACATGTAGCGGGTTGGACAATAGAGAGTAAAGAAAAATTAGCCCAAACTATAGTCGATAAAATTAAAGCTGAATTTTGTTAATTTTATAAAGACGTTTACTAATATGGAATATAAAGCCGTTTCGCCCGAAGATTATATAAAACAAGTGCCCGTTGAACGTCAGGAGGTATTAAATAAGCTTCGAAATACCATTATTAGTAATTTACCTGCCGGATTTGAAGAAGGTATCCAATATGGCATGATTGGGTATGTTGTGCCGCATACTATTTATCCCGATGGTTATCATTGTAACCCTCTAGAACCTTTGCCGTTTGTAAGTTTTGCTTCGCAGAAAAATTCTATTAATTTATATCATATGGGTTTATATGCCTCACCCGATATTTGCGATTGGTTTGTTGCCGAATACCCAAAGCATTGTAAACGCAAACTCGATATGGGTAAAAGTTGTATTCGATTTAAAAAAATTGACGATATTCCGTTTGATTTAATTGCAGAACTCTGTAAAAAACTTACCCCGCAACAATGGATTGATATTTACGAGACTAACATTAAAAAAAAATCTTAATGAAAAAACGTGTTACAGGCATTGGCGGTTTATTTTTTAAATCTAACAACTCGATAGCTCCAAAAGAATGGTATAAAAAGCATTTGGGTTTTAATACCTATGAGTGTGGTTGTACTTTTTGGTGGAAGGATAACGACGGCAATAAAATAGAACTTTGGGAGCCTGTAGATTAAGCTTTTTTGTAACTTCAATTTTAATTCTTAAAAAAACTATTTATTGAGATATTTAGATATACTTCACGAATTTAACTTAAGTGGGATACAATGGATAGCCATTGGGTTTGCGGCATTTGTTTTAGGGCTTTCAAAATCTGGAATAAAAGGCATCGGGATCATAATTATTCTAATTTTGGCTTTTGTTTTTGGAGAAAAGGCGTCAACTGGTATTTTACTTCCCATGCTTATTGCGGCCGATGTTTTTGCGGTATCCTATTATAATAAACATGCGCAATGGAGCTATATAAAAAAATTAATGCCAGCCATGGTTGTTGGTGTTCTTGTTGGTGTTTGGGTTGGAAATGATATTTCGGAGGCTTTATTTAAACGTATAATGGCTATTATTATAATTGGTTCGGTATGCGTAATGTTTTATACCGAAAGAAAGCAAAATACGGTTGTACCTAATAATGTTTGGTTTGCATCTTCTATGGGCTTTTTAGCTGGATTTTCAACCATGATAGGTAATTTGGCTGGGCCAATTGCAAACATTTATTTTCTCGCAACCAGATTACCTAAAAATGAATTTATTGGTACTGCTGCCTGGCTGTTTTTCATAATAAATGTTTTTAAATTGCCTTTTCATTTTTTTGTTTGGCATACGGTAACAGTAGATACATTAGTACTTAATTCTGTTTTAATTCCTTTTGTAGTTTTAGGATTCTTTTTAGGTGCTTATGTGGTCAAATTAATTTCTAATGTAAACTACAGACGTTTTATTTTAATTGTAACTGCTGTAGGTGGCGTAGTTATGTTATTTAGGTAATTCTATCATCAATTTGAATTGATTTTTTTATTAATTTTATAAGTGTAATCGTATAAAAAAATAAGTAGTTATGTCGAACGAAGATAGCTTAAAAGATAAAGCAAAAGATTTTGCGAATGAAGCTAAAGAAACTGCAAAAGAATTTACTGATGGCGCAAAGGAAGCTTTTGATCATTTTGATAATCCCTAAGGAAACAAAAAAGTTTTGGCAGGCGTTGTGGCCATATTTTTTGGGGCATTAGGGATACATAAATTTATTTTAGGTTACAATAAAGAAGGTCTTATTATGCTAATTACTTCGGTGGTTTTATCAATATTTACCTGTGGCATTGGAGCTTCTCTAGCTGGTTTGGTGGGGTTAATTGAAGGCATTATTTACCTTACAAAAACCGATGCTGAATTTTATAACACCTATCAAGCTGGAGAAAAACCTTGGTTTTAAAATGTAAGATCTATAATTATCAATATAAAAAAGAGCAATTATTAATTGCTCTCATTATCGTTGTTTCCCATAAACTTTCGTTCTAGTTCGGCTTGAAATTCTTCCATAACAGGTTTAACTGTAGATTCGGGTAAATCGGCTATTTTAATATACATCAAGCCGTCAACCGAGTTGTTAAATAGCGGGTCGACATTAAAAGCGACCAGTCGTGCATTTTGTTTAATGTATTTTTTAAGTAAAACAGGTAAACGTAATGCGCCTGGTTCTACTTCATCAATTATTTTATCAAATTTATTCAAATCGGCTTCGGTTTCATCGAATACGAAATCTTTATCGGCATCCTTTAGTTTTACCTTGAATTCTTTTTTAGGTCGAACATATTGAGCAATATAAGGATCGTAATAATGCGATTTCATAAACTCAATCATTAATGATTTTGAGAAGTTTGAAAACTGATTACTGATACTTACACCACCAATTAGATATTTATGTTCTGGATAACGTAAGGTGATATGAACAATACCTTTCCAAAGTAGGAATAAAGGCATTGGTTTTTGTTGGTACTCTTTAATTATGAAGGCGCGACCCATTTCAATGGATTGACTCATCATCTTAAATAATTCGGGCTCAAATCGAAATAAATCTTGTAAATAAAATCCGTTGATACCGTATTTTTCAAATATTTGAGCACCTAGACCCATGCGATAAGCCCCTACAATTACTTCGGCCTCATTATCCCACAAGAACATGTGATGGTAATAGGTGTCGAAATTATCTAAATCGATTGATTCGTTTGTTCCTTCACCAACTTCACGAAAAGTAATTTCTCGTAAGCGACCAATTTCTCTTAAAATGCTTGGAATTTTAATGGGTTCTGCTAAAAACACTTCGTAATTTTTACTTTGTAGTAAACGAGCATCTTGATCTCTTAAATTGTTCACCTCTTCTGTCATTAATGCCTTATCAACAGGAGTTACAATGTTTTTAGGAAGTTTTGACGCTTTTAAAGTAGATGAAATATTGTCTAATATTTTCGATTTGTTTTCGAAGGCATTAGACAGCATATAGGTTTTACGTCTTAAAAATTCTGAAAATTCCTCTAGCGAAGTGTGTTCTTTTTGATCGGCTACCGAAATAGGTCTGCCAATGCGTACTTTTATAGTGCGGCGTTTTTGTGTAAGTAATTCCGAAGGTAATTTGGCTGTTCTAAGGGTATCACTAATTTTAGATAGCTTGTAAAATAATTTACTGTTTTTAGCATGAAAATAAATTGGCACGACGGGTACTTCGGCTTTTTTAACAAGTTTCATGGCGGCTTCTTCCCAAGGGCGATCTACAACCAATTTACCATCGCGGTAAGTCGAAACTTCTCCGGCAGGGAAAATACCCAGCGGATGCCCTTCACGTAAATGAAGAATAGCATTTTTAAATCCAGCAATGCTTGATTTTGCGTCTTTACGATTTTCAAAAGGGTTTACAGGCATTATGAAGGGCTTTAAAGGCTCTATTCTATGCAATAAAAAATTAGCTATAATTTTAAAATCTTTGCGTTGTTCTAGCATTAATTTTAAGAGAAGAATGCCATCTATACCACCCAACGGATGGTTAGATACAGTAATATATGCACCGTCTTTAGGCAAGCGTTTTAAATCTTCTTCGGGGATTTCGAATTTTATTTTAAAATCATCTAAAATGGCATCTAAAAATGGTAGCTCATTTAAGTGTTTGTTGCGATTATATATTCTATTTAGGGTAGAAATTTTCAGAACTTTCATAAGTAACCAGCCTAAAAATGTACCTATAAAACCATACTTGTCTACGTGGATAACTTTAGCGACTTCTTTGGCTGTGACTAACCCCGTGTTTTGTTGCTTGCTCATGTGTGTAAATGTACTAAAATGTTTATTTACTCAGTAGTTGAGATTAAAAATACTCCCAGTTTAAACTAATTATTATTGTTGTTTATTGTGTCTTACCAAATTAGCAATTAAGCTTGTTTACTTACTATTTGTACAGTTTCTTGGGTTAATTGTTTTAATAACACGGTTTTATCGGATTCAATTTGTTTAATGGCTTCTTCATTATAATGGCGAATTGTATAAAGTGATACGTTTTTATAAAAAGTTACTTTAAACTTTGCTTTTAAATGATGCAGTAGTTTTTCTATGTTATCATAATTATCATCAACACAAACCGAAAAACTAATAGCTGAGTTTTGAATTACATCCACTTTCATTTTATATAAATGAAGTAAATTAAAAATGTCACTAATGTTTTCTTCAACGATATACGAGAAATCTAGAGAGGATAATGAAATTAGTATCTGATTTTTTTTAACAATAAAACAAGGCACCAGAGGATCTAAGGTTACATCTTTACCAATGCATGTGCCTGGTTTTTCAGGATGTAAAAACGATTTAACATATAAAGGAATCTCTTTTGATTGTAGAGGTTGTATGGTTTTAGGGTGTATAACTGAAGCGCCATAAAAAGCCAGTTCTATGGTTTCGCGATAACTAATATTATTCAACAATTGTGCATTTTCAAAATACCGAGGATCGGCATTTAACACTCCAGGAACGTCTTTCCATATTGTTACGCTAATGGCGTTTAAAGAGTAGGCGTATATTGCAGCAGTATAATCGCTGCCTTCTCGACCTAGGGTAGTTGTAAAGTTATTATCATCACTTCCTAAAAAGCCTTGCGTTATATTTAAAACTTGTTGATTAACACCTGATTTAATTAATTGTTGTGTGCGGTCCCAATTTACATAAGCTCTTCTGTAATAGTTATCAGTTTTAATTTGATTTCGAACATCGATCCATTGATTTTTTATACCAATGGCGTTTAAATATTCACTTACAATAGTAGTAGATACAAGTTCTCCGAAACCAACAATCTGATCGTAAACAAAGTTGTAATCTGGTGATTTATTGTGTTTAAAAAATGTCTTTAATTCATCAAAAAAAGAGGATACTTTAGTGTAAACCTGATGGTTCTCATTCTCAAAAAGGGTGAGTAAAATTTCGTTGTGATATTTTATAACTTCTTGAATTGAACTTTGTAATTCGGCTTTATTATCAAAATAGTTTTTTACAACTATTTCCAGACTATTGGTTGTTTTTCCCATAGCCGATATTACAATCAAGGTATTTTTATATCCGGTTTGCTGTAAAACCGAAGCTAAATTTTTAACACCTTCAGCATCTTTAACCGATGCACCACCAAATTTAAAAACCTGCATGTTACAAACTAGATATATAATCTTTTATGCCTTGTTCTCCTAAATGGACAACATTCCAATCGCGTAAAACCTGTGCGCCTTTCTTTTCGTAAAGGTTGATTGCTGGAGTATTCCAGTCTAATACTTCCCAGTTAATTCTTCTTACACCAAGGCTATGACCTAGTTTCACGACTTCGTCGAGTAATGCTGTTCCTATGCCAAAACCACGCATGGATTCATCAACAACTAGGTCTTCAAGGTGTAATATTTTACCTTTCCAGGTAGAATAGCGATGAAACATGATAGCTGTGCCTTGTACTAAGCCTTCTACTTCGGCAACCAGGCATATAAAAGCTGGATTATCTTTAAATCCGTCGTTTTCTAAATCTTTTAGTGTAACTTCTACAGCGTCAGGTTCTTTCTCAAATACAGCAAGCTGATTTATTAGTTCCAACACCCTTGACATATCTTCTTTTTTAGCTTTTCTAATTGTAAAATTCATAATATTTAATAATTATTTCAAAGATAGTTTAAACTTAAATAATCAATGGGGCTTTATCTTACGAAATCGTTGTAGTTAAGTAAAAAATAATAGATATTTGTATAAAACAAACCTTCATTCTATGGCTCATAAAAAACAAACTCTGGGAGAATTTATTATTGAAAATCAAGCTTCATTTAAATATTCTTCCGGTGAGTTGTCTAGTTTACTTAATTCATTACGTTTAGCGGCAAAAATAGTAAATCATGAAGTTAATAAAGCTGGATTGGTTGATATTATAGGTGCTGCAGGAGATACAAACATTCAAGGCGAAGATCAGCAAAAATTAGATGTTTACGCCAACGATAAATTTATTCAAACGCTAACCAAACGAAATATCGTTTGTGGTATTGCAAGTGAAGAAGAGGACGATTTTATAACGATAAACAGCATCGACGAAAATCACGGTAATAAATATGTCGTGTTAATAGATCCTTTAGATGGCTCGTCGAATATTGATGTGAATGTTTCTGTTGGAACGATATTTTCAATTTACCGACGTGTAACACCAGTTGGATCGCCAGTAACCATTGATGATTTTTTACAAAAAGGAAGCAAGCAAGTCGCAGCCGGATATATTGTCTACGGAACGTCTACCATGTTAGTTTATACAACGGGAGATGGCGTTAATGGGTTTACTTTAAACCCTGCAATAGGTTCTTTTTATTTGTCGCATCCCGATATGATGTTTCCTGAAGATGGTAATATTTATTCGGTAAACGAGGGGAACTATATACAGTTTCCTCAAGGTATAAAGGATTATATAAAATATTGTCAGATGGATGAAGGGGACCGACCGTATACTTCTAGATATATTGGTTCTTTAGTTTCTGATTTTCATCGAAATATGATAAAGGGCGGGATTTATATGTACCCACAAAGTTCTAAAAACCCTAAGGGAAAATTACGTTTATTATATGAGTGCAATCCTATGGCATTTTTAGCAGAACAGGCCAACGGTAAGGCTAGCGATGGTTTTAACCGTATTTTAGATATTGAACCCACCGAATTGCATGAGCGTGTTCCATTTATTTGTGGAAGCAAGAATATGGTTGATAAATGTGAAGAATTTATGAAAAACCAATAAATTATTGATTTTAAATTGGTAAAAAAAGCGTGCTATCTGGCACGCTTTTTTTTTGATATTTGGTTATTAACAATTACGGATAAATCAATATTTTCTGTAGGTTAATTTTCTATATTTAACATTTTTTAATTGTCCGTAAAGCCTATTAAATGCTAGTGATGCGTTGTTTCGAATTAATTTCGGAATTTCATAATATTAATAATCTGAAACTTACTATAATCCCATGGTTTATCTAACAGCAATCGTGTGTCATCCCTTTTTTGTTAATGAGTTACACATGTGAAAATGATCATGTCGATAAATAGAATTCAATAATCTAAAACCATCCTAATCTAAAACAAATGAAGAATAAATTGCTATTCGTGTTTGCGATAATATTGATATGCAGTCTCACATATGCACAAGAACATAAAGCATATTATCCTGATAAAACCTTAAAAGAAATAGGCGCATACGAGAATGGTGAAGCTACTGGCGAATGGCGATATTATCATGAAAATGGAAAATTGAGTGAAATGGGCAAATTTGAAAGCGGACAAAAAATTGGGGTTTGGAAAACATATCGCAAAACTGGGACATTAAAATTTACCAGAACTTATAATCAGGGAGTCTTAACAGGAGCTTGGAAATACCACTATGAAAATGGACAATTGGCAAAAATTGGAGCCTACCACAATGATGAAGCTACTGGAGACTGGAAATATTTTCATATGAATGGAAAATTGAGTAATAGTGGCAAATTTGAAAACGGACTAAAAATAGGAAGATGGAATTCGTATTTTGAAAATGGGGAATTAAGAGAAACCAGAAATTATATCAATGGAAGATATAGTGGAGCATTTAAATCATTTTACGAAAATGGACAATTGGCAAAAATAGGAGCCTACCAGAACAATGAAGCTACTGGAGCATGGAAATCGTATTATGAAAACGGACAATTAAAACAAATAGGTACATGTGTCAATGGAAAACCATCAGGTGTTTGGAAACATTATCATGAAAATGGCCAATTAAAATGTACTGAGAATTATGTTGGAGGAATTCTAACAAGAGAGTATCAATCCTTTTATGAAAACGGAAAACTAAATGAGATTGGTGAATTTGAGAACGGAGAAAGAATTGGAACCTGGAAAAAATATCATGACAATGGCCAATTAGAGTTTGCTGTAGTTTACGATAATGGAAAACGAATTGGAGAAGTAAAAGTATATTTCGATACAGGGGAATTAAGACATATTATGGCCTTTGATAAAGGAAAGAAAACAGGAATTTGGAAAGCATTTAATCGTAAAGGCCAATTAAAACAAATTGGAGCCTATAAAAATGGTATAGAAGTCGGGATTCATAAAGAATTTTACGACAATGGGAATTTATTAGCTATTAAAGACTATTCTAATGAAAAAGGTATAGCCGAATCGAAAGTATATAGGAAAAGTGGGGAATTGTGGCAAGTAGGAAAATATATTAATAATAAACCAACTGGTGAATGGAAAATTTATCATCGAAATAATAGGATTTATCAAATAAGAATATGGAAAGATGGTAAATTTATGAATATCATAGTATGTGTGGACAATAAAGGTAATAGACTGGATAAGGGTACTTTATCTCATGGAAATGGCACTGTAAATTATTATGATGAAAACGGAAATTTAACTGAAACAAAAAATTATGTTGATGGAGTATTAAAAAAATAAATTGAAATTTTTGAGTTAAAACCTTAAATATAGGAGTATATCACAAAGAGTTTAAAGTTTAATATTGAGTTTATCCTCCCGCTTTTATAGCTTGTATACAGTCATCGAAAGTTTCGAAAATATGTTCAAACGGAATTAAATCTGGAATAATATCAATACGTTCCATCATATATTTAGGCTGTGGTAATAAATCTACAAAGTAAACCGTGATATTATTTTTGCTTAAATCCTGTAATACGTCTTCCATGGCATAAAGTCCAGATTGGTCTATGTATTGCATACGATCTAATCTGATAATAACTTTAGAGGCCGTGGATGGAATTTGATTAGCAACATTTTGAAAATTACTGGTTGAGCCGAAAAATAAAGGGCCTTTAACATGCTTAATAAATACATCGGCTTTTAGTTTCTCCGGGAAGTTTGCCTCGTCTTTCCAAGCGGGTTCTTGTTTTAAAGGAATAACTTCAGAGCGTTCTCCGGTTAAGTCGCCAATTTTTTTCATAAACATTAATGAAGCTATAACAAGTCCAATGCCTACGGCGTATACTAAATTCCAAAATGATGACAGTAATAAAACCGTAAGCATCACCATTACTTCAGCACTAAATTTTAAAGGGCCTATTTTAATGTCCTTAGGTAAGCTAGGAATGGCTTTGAGTCCTTTATAATCCATAACACCAATACCAACTGTAATTAAAATACCAGCAAGCACTGCAGCAGGAATTTTTGAAGCAATGGGCCCCAGGCCAATTAAAATTATAAACAGCATAAGCCCTGCAATCATGCCTGATAATTTTGTTTTTCCACCTGAATTGATATTTACTACCGTTCTAATAGTTGCACCAGCACCAGGAATTCCGCCGAAAAGAGCGGCTATACTGTTGCCAATACCTTGGCCAATAAGTTCTTTGTTTGGTTGATGTTTTGTTTTGGTCATATTATCGGCTACCACACTGGTAAGTAAAGAATCTATGGCACCTAATAGCGAAAGGGTTAAGGCAGTAAAAATATAGGGCGTTATGTTTTTTAAGCTAAATTCTGTAAATATGTCCAGGTTAATTTGTGGTAAGCCACTCGGTATTTCTTCAATAGGTCTGTAATTTAACCCCAAAGCTAAAGCAGCTCCCGAAACAACAACCAAAGCTACTAATGTACTGGGTATTTTAGTAGTTATTTTTTTGAAGCCGTAAATAATAATGATCGTTATAATAGAAAGCGAAAGTTCTAGCCAATTGATGTGACTTAATGCTCTGGGTAATATTTTTAAGGTGCCGAGTACTCCTGAAGCTTCATTTTTTGCTAAAGTTTTCGATTCCTTCAAAATTTCGGCTTCGGTGATATGTTGCGCACGAGTTATGGTTTCTTTAAAATCCTCAAGAACTAAAATCCCCTCGCCAGCTTCTTCTTTTAAAATATTTTCTAATATTAATTCTTCAGCTTGAGGTTTAAACTGGTTTACATAGTTTTGGTCTTCCTTAGGATAATATCCTATTGAAGGCAGTATTTGAGTCACTAAAATGATAACGCCAATAGCAGTCATAAAACCTGAAACTACAGGGTAAGGGATATATTTTATATAGCGACCTAATCCCAATATACCCAAAACAATTTGCATGAAACCAGAAAGAAGAAAAACAGTTAATATTGCGGGAAGCGCCTTGTTTACATCGCCGTCATTAACGGCTATAATTCCAGCAATAATAACCATACTTACTGCTGTCATAGGGGCTGTGGGACCCGAAATTTGTGTATTGGTCCCTCCAAATAAAGCGGCGAAAAAACTCAAGAAAATAGCACCATAAAGTCCGGCACTAGGGCCTAAACCAGAAGAAACTCCAAATGCCAATGCGAGCGGTAATGCTACAATGCCGGCAGTAATACCTCCAAAGGCATCACCTTTAATATTTGAAAGGAGTTTTTTCATGTTTAGCTGGTTGTTTTTACTAAAGTTACTTGATATTATTCAATTAAAAAAGCCATTATACGGAATAATGGCTTTAGTAAAAATACGTAAAACAGTGTTTTTTAAAAGTTTACAAAGGCTAAAATATTAAATTGATCACGTCCCGAAGTTTCAAAAAACTGATTCATATATCCAGCTTCAAGTTTGATGTTTTTACTTAGTTTATAACCTAGTCCACCATATAATCGGTTTCGGTCAAAGATGGAACTTTTAGTATTTAAAAATATTTCGTTATAAGTTGAAAAATAACACTTTCCGGTTTTGGTAAAAGGAACATTAAGACCTAAAAAATAACGAAAACGCATTTTAAAATCACTTTCAACAAAGCGCTGTTCAAAACGATAACGATGGCTTAAGGCCACGCGGCCTATGTTTTGCTTGGAAATGAATTGTTGAAATATGCGATGCTCATTGATGTTTATTTTGTCATTAGTATTTCCTCCTGTATAATTTTCCGAAAGGATGTAGCCGTAGCCCAGTAAAACGTTGTTTTTACCTTCGTTAAAGGTGTAACCTAATCCAGTTCGAAGTAACAATTGTTCTAAGTCACCAATAGCATTATAATTACGGTATTGTACCTCGTGGTGAAGGTCCCATTTAGAATTTATTTTTTTGTTTCCAATATAAATTAGCCAGTTGCCAAAGTTACTGTCTTGGGCTTGTATAAAAAAAGGTAGTGTTAGCATAAATGCTAACACTACCATGCTCGTTTTCTTTTTCATACTAAGTTTTAATAAATTATATTTTACTCGTAAAAGGTTACCGAACCATCGTTAATATCGTACATAGCGCCTACAATTTTGATATCACCATTGTCTTCCATTTCCTTTAAAACAGGACTTTCTTTTCGAATACGATTTATGGTCAATTCAACATTTTTCTGCGATACGTGATCTACAAATTCTACATTTTTAGAATTTCTTAAACTTGCGTCTGAAGGTTCTGTTACACTTTCTACAGCTGGTTTAATTTTAGCTAACATACCTGTTAAGTTTCCTAGTTTGGCATCGTCACAGGCTCCTTTTACTGCGCCACAACTGGTGTGACCCAGTACTACGATAAGTTTGGTACCTGCCAGTTTACAGGCAAATTCCATACTTCCTAAAATATCCTCATTAACAAAGTTTCCTGCAATGCGAACACTGAAAATATCGCCCAAACCTTGATCGAAAACCAATTCTGCTGAGACTCTTGAGTCAATACAACTTAAAATGGTTGCAAATGGAAATTGTCCGTCACTTGTATCGTTAACCTGTTCTAATAAGTTACGATTAGCCTTTAAATTGTTTTGAAACCTCTTGTTGCCTTCCTTGAGGAATTGCAATGACTTTTCTGGGGTCATTGTGGCTTGGGTTTCTTTAGTATGTGCTTTCATTATGATGTTTTTTTATTATTAATATTTTTTTAAATACCGATGCTCAATAAACGTATAACGATTGATTCAAGAAATGAATAACGAAACATTCAGTTTATTGGCTAGTTCCGAAATATCTTGATGACTGGCGGATTTTCCGTTCACGTTGTTTTCATTTCTATTTATCATTAAGAGAGTTACATTGCTTTTTAATAAATAATTAGAAAGTGTATTAAGTGAATCGTCGCTTTGCTCGAAAATAAATTCAACGACATCTGAATTAACAGATTCACTTAATTTATCGAATTTGTTAACTATTTTAAAGGATTTAATAGGTTTCTCACTATGGTTTTGTAACACCAATTCAGTAAGGTTACGTTTTCTATCTTCATTTCGGTTGAAAAAACCTAAAATTATAGGTTCATTGGGTAACATAGGTGTTTGTGTATCAACCACTAAAATTGGACCTTGGTGTTGTTTTAAAATAAATTCAGTAACCTTATCACCTGTTAAATTTAATAGTTTCGATTTACGTTTTCCAATAACTATAATATCGGGATTATGAGCTTTTAGATAATTTTTTATTTCCTGTTTTAATGCTCCTACCGAAAAACTAAAATCTATTGGAATATGAAATGTCTCTGTTAGTGTTTTTAATAATTTTTTTATTGTATTATTGGCTGTTGTATATTCTTTATTAATTTCTCGAATAGCTGACAATTGATTTTCTTTTGTGACAACATCTGTTGGTTTTTTTACACAAAAGAGACTGAGCGAGCCTTGTGTCATATTAGCTAAGCTAATGGCACTTTTTAAAGTAGTGTTAACAGAATCGTTAAGCTCTGAAAGCACTAATATTTTTGGCTTAGAACGCTCCATAATGTTTAACTTAAACTTATGTCCGATTTCGGTCTTTCGTTAAAGAAATGAATAAAACTAGCTGGGTTTTCAACTACCCCTCGTTTTGAAACTAGCTTAATATCGATATTCCTTTCTTCTGCTTTATATAAAAAATCTTCTAAAATTTCTATAATATCATTATCAAGGTATCTTGTTTTGATAAGGTTTATTTCTAAATAGGTGTCTCTTGGAAGGTTATCTAATTCTTTTAAAATAGCACCTTTATTGAAGAAGGTTACCTCTTCGGCAAGGGTCATTTTTATTTTATGCTTCCCATTGCTTTTGTCTTCAATATGAAGGAAATGTGAGTTTTGGTAGCTTTTTAAAAGCACCACAACAATACCAACTAATAATCCTAAGCTAATACCTATTAATAAATCTGTAAAAATAATACCTAATACGGTAGTGATAAATGGCAACCATTGTTTCCAACCTAATTTGTACATCGTTTTAAAAAGTTGTGGTTTAGCTAATTTGTAACCAACAACTAATAAAATTGCTGCTAATACAGATAGAGGAATTAAGTTTAATAACCGCGGAATTAATATCACTGAAATTAATAGAAAGAAACCATGAATAATTGCTGATAATTTTGATTTTCCTCCAGATTGAATATTGGCTGAACTTCTTACAATAACCTGAGTAATAGGTAGTCCACCAATTAAACCGGAAATAATATTTCCTGTACCCTGAGCCAGTAATTCACGATTGGTTGGTGTAACGTTTTTATCTGGGTCTAATTTGTCTGTTGCTTCAACACACAATAGTGTTTCTAAACTTGCTACTAATGCCATGGTAAAGGCAACTACCCAAACTTCAGTATTTGTTATTACAGAAAAGTTTGGAAAACTAAATTGATTTAAGAAAGATGTGGTGTCCTCTGGAACAGGTACACTTACAAGGTGTTGGTTTAATATTGCCAAACTGCCAGAGTTTGCTGTGATTACAACATAAATTATACCCAAAACTACTGCAACTAAAGGCCCTTGAATAACCTGAAAGAATTTTGCTTTTTTCGATAAAACTTTATCCCACAACAGGATAATACCTAAACCAATTAATCCAATGATCATTGATCCAACCTGAATGTTATCTACTATGTGTATAATAGCTGAAAATGTATTTTCTCCTGAAGTTTCAAAAAAACTATCAGCACCCTCAGGCTCTGCATCGTAACCAAAAAAGTGAGGTATTTGTTTTAAAATTATAATAATACCAATTCCTGTAAGCATGCCTTTAATTACCGATGAAGGGAAATAGTAACCAATGACTCCCGCTTTTAAAACACCAAAAACAATTTGAATAATTCCGGCAATGACTACAGCTACTAAAAAGTTTTGATACCCTCCAAGTGCACCAATAGAGGTTAATACAATGGCCGCTAAACCGGCTGCTGGGCCACTTACGCCAATTTTCGACCCACTTAAACTTCCAACCACAATACCGCCAACTATACCGGCGATTAATCCTGAAAATAATGGCGCTCCACTGGCTAAGGCAATACCTAAACAAAGGGGTAGTGCAACAAAAAATACGACGATACTTGCGGGTAAATCGTTTCTTAAAGTTTTAAACATATCAAAAAAATAGATTTTTAATTCAACAATTAAGCTGAACAATTATAATTATTAAAAGTAAATAGATGGCTATAAAATTAGCCTTAAAAATAGAATTAAGATATGGACTTTTCCGGAGGCGGAAAAACTAAATTTAAATGAGGTTTTGAATATGTTTTAAATCGATAGGAAAAAAATTGAAGGTCTGAAATTGAAAAATTGGTCAGAGCATCATGTGTTTGTAAGGAAAAAGGAGAATCTAAACTTTTGGATTTTCCATTTTCTTCTTCTTCAGTCATAGAATAAAATACAGAAGTGTCAATTGAATCATCTAAAACAATAATAACCGATGGCGCTGTAATTAACGCCAGAAACAAGGTGGTAAAGAAAATTGCAATTGCTCTTTTAATCATTTAAAACAGTTTGGTCTATAACAAATATAATATTATACACGACTATTTGAGTATAATAATCGGAAAAATGCGTAAAAAAGCTTTGATTTTTAAGAATATTTAAAATGTATATGTTAAAAATTAAAAATCATTTAATTGAAAATCCCCATGAACCGAAGTGCATGGGGATTTCTTAGTATAGTATGTTGCTAATTATTAAAGCGCAACCAAATCGCCGCTCATATCTTTACTTGGTAAATCTGATTTACCCATTAAATATAAGTCAACTTGTCTAGCGGCTTCTCTACCTTCAGAAATTGCCCAAACGATTAATGATTGTCCGCGTCGCATATCGCCTGCTGTAAATACATTTGGAATATTAGTTTGATATTTTCCGTATTCAGCTTTATAATTAGACCGGGCATCGGTTTCAATACCTAATTGCTCTGCTATGGTTGCTTCAGGTCCTGTAAAACCTAGAGCTAACAATGCTAAATCACAAGGCCAGGTTTTTTCAGTTCCCGGAATTTCTATTAACTGCGGGCGTTCACCTGGAACCATTTTCCATTCAACATTTACTGTTTTTAAAGCCGTTAATTTACCATGCTCATCTGTAACGAATTCTTTGGTGTTAATTAACCAGTTTCTTTCCACACCTTCTTCATGAGAAGATGATGTTTTTAACTGTAATGGCCAGAAAGGCCAAGGTGTTGTTGGCGAACGGTGTCCCGGTGGTTTTGGCATAATCTCGAAGTTTACAACCGATTTAGCACCGTGACGATTAGATGTACCAATACAGTCTGAACCTGTATCGCCACCACCAATAACGATAACGTGTTTATCGGTAGCCATAACCTGGTCTTTAACCTCTTTACCAAATAATACTTTGGTTTGCTGGGTTAAAAAGTCCATAGCTTGTACAACACCATCAGCTTCAATACCTGGTGTTGGTAAACTACGTCTTTGGGTAGCACCTCCACAAAGCACAACAGCATCAAAATCTTTTAAGTTTTTAACGTCGTAGTTAACTCCTACATTTACGTTAGTTTCAAAGTTGATACCTTCGGCTTTTAAAATAGCTATTCGACGATCAATTATTTCTTTTTCCAATTTAAAGTTTGGAATACCATAACGCAATAAACCTCCAACTTCATCATCGCGTTCAAAAACGGTTACGGTATGACCAGCTCTATTTAATTGCTGAGCAGCAGCTAAACCTGCTGGACCTGATCCTACAACGGCAATCGTTTTTCCTGTTCTTGTTTTAGGAGGTTGTGGTTTAATCCAGCCTTCCTGAAAGGCACGTTCTACAATATTTTTTTCAATATTTTCGATGGAAACCGGGTCTTCAATAATTCCTAATACACATGATTTTTCGCAAGGTGCAGGACATAATCGGCCTGTGAATTCAGGAAAATTATTTGTGGAATGCAATAGCCATGAAGCTTTTTGCCATTCACCCTGATGCACCATATGGTTAAAATCCGGAATTAGGTTCCCAAGTGGGCAGCCGCTATGGCAAAACGGTATACCGCAATCCATACAGCGCGATCCCTGCTTAGTAATTTCGGCTTCACTTAAAGGTACTGTAAATTCTTTATAATGTTGTACACGGTCTTTTACAGGCGTGTAGTTTTCATCTTGTCTCTCAAATTCTTTAAATCCTGTTACTTTTCCCATGACAATTATGCTATTTCTAATTCTTCTACCATTTGTTCTTCAGTCTCTAAACGTTTAAGTGCACGTTTGTATTCCGTAGGCATTACTTTTACAAAGTTAGCTAAACTGTTATCCCAGTCTTCCAGTAATATTTTCCCTTTGTTACTATCGGTGTAAGCTACATGTTTTTGAATCATTGCTTTTAAATCGGATTGATCTTCTGTTGTCAATGTTTCAAATTCAATCGTTTCAGTGTTACATAATCCGTTAACGAATTTATTTTCAGGATCGTATACGTAGGCAATACCACCACTCATACCTGCAGCAAAGTTTCTTCCTGTTTTTCCTAAAACAACTACCCGACCTCCGGTCATATATTCGCAACAGTGATCGCCAACACCTTCAACAACGGCTCTAGCGCCAGAGTTTCTTACTGCGAAACGTTCTCCTGCAATACCATTGATATAGGCTTCGCCTTCAATTGCCCCAAATAAACAAACATTACCAACTATAATGTTGTTTTCGGCAATAAAGTCGGCTTTCGCTGGTTTTTGCACGATTAATTTAGCTCCAGACAATCCTTTGCCTAAATAATCGTTGGTGTTTCCTTCTAATTTAAAAGTTAAACCATGAGCACCAAAGGCTCCGAAACTTTGTCCAGCAGATCCTTTAAAGCTAATATTTAATGTATCTTCCGGAAGACCTAAATGTCCATATATTTTAGAGATTTCGTTACTTACAATAGCACCCACCGTACGATCGGTATTGTGAATTGGGTAAGCTAAATCCATTTTTTCTTTTCTATATAGTGCTCTGTGAGAGTCTTTTAATATAGTGAAATCTAAAACTTCATCTAGGTTGTGGTCTTGTTTTTCTGTATTTCTAACCGTCATTTTGCTGTATGCTTCCGGTCTGTGCAGAATAGCAGATAAATCTAAACCTTTTGCTTTATAATGTGAAATGGCTTTATTGGCATTAATTTTATGCGTTTGACCTACCATTTCGGCAAGTGTTCTAAAACCTAATTGAGCCATAATTGCTCTTAACTCTTCAGCTACATAGTAGAAGAAATTAATAACATGCTCCGGTGTGCCTTTAAAGTTTTTACGTAATTCTTTGTCTTGAGTAGCTATACCAACAGGACAAGTATTTAAGTGACACTTACGCATCATTATACATCCTGAAGCTACCAGTGGTGCCGTTGCAAAACCAAATTCTTCAGCACCTAATAAGGCAGCGATAGCGACATCGCGTCCAGTTTTTAACTGGCCATCACATTCAACAACAATACGGCTACGTAAGTTGTTAAGCACTAAAGTTTGTTGTGCTTCGGCTAAACCTAATTCCCAAGGTAAACCAGCATGTTTTAGAGAGGTTAAAGGTGAGGCTCCGGTTCCACCATCGTAGCCAGATATTAATACAACATCGGCTTTAGCTTTTGCCACACCAGCAGCAATAGTTCCTACACCTACTTCGGATACTAATTTCACATTAATACGAGCCTCACGATTTGCATTTTTTAAGTCGAAAATAAGCTGTGCTAAATCTTCGATCGAATAAATATCATGATGCGGTGGTGGTGAAATTAACCCAACAAATGGTGTTGAATTACGTGCAGCGGCAATCCATGGTAATACTTTTTCACCAGGTAATTGTCCACCTTCACCCGGTTTAGCACCCTGGGCCATTTTAATTTGAATCTCCTTGGCATTAGTTAAATAGTGCGATGTAACCCCAAATCGACCAGAGGCCACCTGTTTAATGGCTGAGTTACGACTATCGCCATTAACATCCGGGTGGAAACGTTTTCTATCTTCTCCTCCTTCACCAGAATTGGATTTACCTCCAATACGATTCATGGCAATGGCTAAGTTTTCATGTGCTTCTCTGGAAATGGATCCATACGACATGGCTCCCGTTTTAAAACGTTTAACGATGTCTGTCCATGGCTCTACTTCCTCAATTGGAATAGGGTCTAAATTATCAAACTCGAATAAACCGCGAATGGTCATTAAGTTTTCGGCCTGTTCGTTTATAGCTTTCGAATAAACATCGTAGCTTTTTTGGTCGCTTAAACGAACGGCTTGCTGTAATTTAGCAACTGTTGTTGGATTAAACATATGGCGTTCTCCGTTACGTCTCCAGCGGTAGTCTCCTCCAATATTTAAGCTTAATTTTTTATCGATAGAGTTATCAGGATAAGCTTGCTTATAACGCTCGTTGATTTCTTTTTCAATTTCGTAAAGTCCGATACCTTCAATTCTTGAAGCAGTGTATGGGAAGTATTTTTCAACGAATTGCGAGTTAAAGCCTACTATTTCAAAAATTTGAGAACCTCGGTAAGAATGTAATGTTGAGATTCCAATTTTATTCATAATCTTTAAAAGACCTTTCCCAATAGCTTTATTGAAGTTCTCGACGGCTTTATCTTCGTTCATGCCTTCAATAAATCCTTCCTTAACTTGCATTCTAATAATTTCGTTAACCATATATGGGTTAATTGCACTAGCGCCATAACCAAATAAGGTAGCAAAATGATGCGGTTCACGTGGTTCTGCAGATTCGATTATAATATCGAAATACGAACGCTTACGTAAACGGTTCATTTGATGGTTAACATAGGAACAAGCTAATAATGCAGGAATAGGAGCAAAATCTTTATTTACACCACGGTCTGATAAAATAATGATATTTGTACCGCGATCTAAGGCTTTAGTGATTTGAATAATAATGTCTTCTAAAGCATTTTCTAAACCATTAAGTCCTTCCTTTTTTGGGTATAGGATATGAATAGTTTCTGCTTTAAATCCTTCAACCGAAATGGTTCTTATTTTCTCTAAATCAGCATTAGAAATTACAGGGTTTTGAATGCGTAATTTGCGACATTGTCTTTCGGTAATACTGAAAATATTACGGTCTTTCCCTAAGTTTAGGGCAATATCGGTTACAATTTCTTCGCGAATACCATCTAATGGTGGGTTGGTAACCTGCGCGAATAATTGTTTAAAATAATTTGAAATAAGTTGAGGTCGGTCTGATAACACGGCTAATGGCGTGTCGATTCCCATCGAACCTAAAGCTTCTTTACCAGCTACGGCCATTGGGGTAATAACCTCTTGTATGTCTTCGAACGTGTAATTAAATAAACGTTGTCTCGTTTTAATGTCTATGGTCTCTATCGGACAGGTTTCGTTGGTATATGGTACATCTCTTAAATGTAGTCTGGTTTTATCCAGCCATTCTTGGTAAGGACGTTCTGAAACAATTTTATTTTTAATTTCTTCATCACTTACAATGCGCCCTTCATTCATATCAACCAAGAACATTTTTCCTGGCTCTAAACGTCCGTGCTCTTTAATGTCGTCTGGTTCGATATCTACAACGCCTACTTCCGATGACATGATTAATTTGCCGCTTTTTGTAACTGTGTATCTCGATGGTCTTAATCCGTTACGATCTAGAAGTGCTCCAATGTAATCACCATCGGTAAACGGTACAGAGGCTGGTCCATCCCACGGCTCCATAATACATGCGTTATATTCGTAGAACGCTTTGCGTTCCGGCGACATGGTTTTATGTTTTTCCCAGGCTTCAGGAATCATCATCATCATGATTTCTGGTAAAGATCTTCCGGTGTGCGTTAATAATTCAACGACCATATCCATTGATGCTGAATCGGATTTTCCTGGTAAGATTATCGGGAATAATTTATCGATTTGTGGCCCGAATACATCACTTTTCATAATTTCTTCACGAACACGCATTCTACTTACGTTTCCGCGAAGGGTATTTATCTCTCCATTCTGACACATAAAACGGAATGGTTGTGCCAGTTCCCATGTAGGCATCGTGTTGGTTGAGAAACGCTGGTGTACTAAAGCAAGGCGGGTTACTAAATCGATTTGTTGTAAATCGGTGTAGTAAGGACCAATATCCTCAGGCATAATAATGCCTTTGTAAATCAAGGTTGTTGTAGATAAACTAGGTACGTAAAAATAGCTACTTTCAGATATTTTCGACGTTCTTACAGTATGCTCTGTTATTTTTCGAGCGGCAAATAATTTAGCTTTAAATGTGTCTTCGGTAATTTCTTCCGATTTACCAATGAAAAGTTGCTCTATATTAGGTTCTGAAGCTAAGGCAATTTCTCCAAGTTGAGATGAATCTACAGGTACTTTTCTCCATCCTAAAATAGTAAGACCTTGAGCTTTAATTTCTTTTTCAAATATGTCTTTACAAAATTTATATTGATTGGTGTTTTTTGGTAAAAAAACCATACCAACGGCATATTCTCTTTGTTCTGGTAAATTAAAGTCGCACACACGTTTAAAATAATCGTGTGGAATATCAATTAACAAACCGGCACCATCACCAGTTTTTCCATCGGCACTAACGCCTCCTCTATGTTCTAGTTTTACAAGAATTTCTAAAGCATCGTGGATGATTTGATTTGTTTTTTCACCTTTCAGGTTACAAATAAAACCAGCCCCACAATTTTCGTGTTCAAACTCGGGTAAATACATTCCTTGTTTCTTCAGCATAATCAACAAATATTTTGGTTTTGAATAGTGAGTTAATAAGCGAATATATGTATAGATTTTAAATTAAAATAATGGGCATTTCATTATTTCGATATTAGGAGAGAAGTGAAGTTAAAAATAATTATATATCAATAAATATGAAATTTTTTAATAAATACTCAAAGCACTTTTATTAGTGTTTAATTGAGATTACTGAAATTATTTTAAAGAAAAATTTGATTAATCGAATTAAACACACAAAAACAGGTTAAAAATTGATGATAATTCAATCTGCCGTGTTGTTAATTATTAAAAAAATCAAAAAAATAAATGAGTACCCTCAAAAAAAATGGGATAAAATTATAATATCTATAAAAGTTTTAGTTGTACCCCCTTTTTTTATGGGGGTTAATATTTTTTAACATAGTTTTACGACGTTCTTAAGGAAAAATTAACCAAAAAATTAATAACTAAAATTAAACATTATGAAAAAATTACTTACTCTGTCTATGCTATTTGCAGCTACGGCGTTATTTGCTCAAGAGGGATCAAAACTTAGTATTAGTGGTTCTGTTGATGCATATTACCAAACGTATATAACTGCTCCCGATAACGAAGGGCAATCTTTCGGAACTGCATTCGCAGGACAATCAGGATTCGCATTAGGTATGGGGAACATTATTGCTAGCTACGAAGGAGAAAAAGTAGGTGCGGTTCTTGACTTAGTTACTGGGCCAAGAGGAGCAGGTGCAACTTTCAACACAGATATAGTAGACGGCATTGTAAATCAAGCTTATGTTTACTGGAATGTATCAGAAAGCACTACTTTAACTATGGGACGATGGAATACCTTTTTAGGGTATGAAGTTATCGCTCCAGCAGCAAACTTTAACTACAGCTGTTCGTATTTATTCTCTAACGGACCTTTCTCTCATATGGGATTAAAAGCTGATTTTGCACTTTCTGATGACTTTAGTTTAATGTTAGCAATCACTAATCCATGGGATACTAACGATATTTCTATGACAGGAGAATATGCTCTTGGGGCGCAATTAGGTGCTTATGGGCAATTTCTTAACTTATATTACGACAGCGGTGAGCACGGAGGTTTAGGTTTTGAAATCGACTATACTGGTGGTTTCGATTTATCTGAAGCATTCTATTTAGGAATCAACGCTGCTTATAACGATAATGATGGTTCTGGTTTTTACGGAGCTGCTTTATATCCTCAAATTGCAACAAGCGATGCTTTTAGTGTAGGTTTAAGAGGAGAGTATTTTGGATTACACGGTGATGCTAATCCAGACGAAGAAAGTGTTTTAGCACTTACTTTAACTGGAAGCTATACGCTTGAAAACTTAATCATCAAGCCAGAGATAAGATTAGATTCTTGGAGTGATGCTATGCCATATGTTGATAACGATGGTGTTGCTACCGATAACCTAGCTGCTTTCACCTTAGCTGCAATCTACTCATTCTAATTTGAGTTTATGCACAAAAATTAAAATAAACTATATAAAAGGAGAGTGAAGTATTACTAACTAACCAACGTACTTTGCTCTCCAATTCTAATCTCTAAAAATTATATAATATGTCTTTATTAAACATGCCTTTAATGATTCAGGATACCGCTGCTATAGAGGGCGATATGGGAATGATGTGGATGCTTATTTCGGGTATCCTAGTATTTTTTATGCAAGCAGGATTCTTTTTGGTTGAGTCAGGAATGACCGATTCTAAGAATGCGGTTAATATTGCAATGAAAAACTTTCTTGACATTGCTGTAGGTTCCTTAGCATTCTGGTTTATTGGATATTCGTTAATGTACGGAGCCGATGTTTCAGGTGGAGGATTTTTCCACTGGGGAGGATTTATTTTTTCTCAAGGCGCTGCCGATTTATTCTTCCAAACTGTATTTGCCGCAACAGCTGCAACGATTGTATCTGGAGCTATAGCAGGAAGAACAAAATATACAACTTATGCTATCTTTAGTATTGTATTAACTGCATTTATTTACCCAATCGCTGGTGGTTGGGAATGGAATGGCGGTTGGTTAAACGCTGAATGGATGCCAGCTGAATTTATTGATTTTGCAGGATCTTCTATTGTTCACTCTGTTGGAGGATGGGCTGCTTTAGTTGCTGCTTGGATGGTTGGACCTAGAATTGGAAAATTCTTAAATGGTAAGCCAATCGAAATGCACGGACACAACCAAATGTATGCTACTTTAGGTGTATTTATCCTTTGGTTAGGATGGTTTGGATTTAATGGTGGTTCTCAATTAGCTTGGGGTGGCGACGATGCTACCGCTGCATCTCAGGTAGTATTAGTAACAAACTTAGCTGCTGCAGCTGGTGCATTAAGTGCCTTATTATTTACTTGGATTAAAAACGGAAAGCCAAATTTAAGTATGACCTTAAATGGTGCTCTTGCTGGTTTAGTAAGTATTACTGCTGGTTGTGGTAATATGAGCGAAGGTGGAGCTGTTTTAGCAGGTTTAATAGGTGGTATTCTAGTAGTATTATCTATCGGTTTTGTTGAAAGTAAAATGAAAATCGATGATGCTGTAGGTGCTATTTCAGTTCATGGTGTTGCTGGTGCTTGGGGGACTTTAGTAATTGGTCTTTGGGGTATCGATGGCGATACTGGTATTGGAATCTTTAACGGTGGTGGTGTAGCTCAATTGGCTGCTCAAGCTATTGGAGTTGTTGCATACGCTGTTTGGGCTTTAGCTTTATCGTTTGTTTTCTTATATGCTTTAAAGAAAATATGTGGATTACGAGTTACTGAAGCTGAAGAAATCGCAGGTCTTGATATTTCTGAGCACGGAACTATCGCTTACCCAGGTAAGAGACAAAGAGAAATGGATCAAGCTTCTTAATTAGAAATTTGATATAAAAATAATTTAATTATAAGAGTTTTGTAAGATGCCTTGTGTTAACAGGGCATCTTTTTAACTGTTACAAAGCATTGTAATGTATGGGAAAATTTATTTTTCTAAATTTAACTAACTAAATTAAAAATAGGATATTATGAAGAAAATTGAAGCAATTATTAGAAAGTCTAAGTTTCGCTCAGTAAAAGAGGCGTTACACGAAGTAGGCGTTAACTTCTTTTCTTACTGGGATGTTACTGGTATAGGAAATGAAAAAGAAGGACACGTTTATAGAGGGATAAGTTACAGTACGTCCGATATACAACGTAGGTATTTGTCAATTGTTGTTAATGATGATTTTGAGGAGGCTACCATTAAAGCTATTCTCGGTTCGGCAGGAACAGGAGAAGTAGGTGATGGAAAAATCTTTGTTTCAGATATTACAGAATGTTACAGAATACGAACAGGAGAAAAAGGAGGAGAAACATTAAAATAAATCATCTTAAATAGATAAAATAAATAACAATAATGGAATTACTTACTACAAATAATGTATGGATGATGATCTGTACAGCACTGGTTTTTTTTATGCACCTTGGGTTTGCATGTTTAGAAATTGGTTTAACACGACAAAAAAATACTATAAACATATTATTTAAAAACATATTTATTATTACAGTTGGATTATTACTGTATTGCCTTGTAGGCTTTAACTTAATGTATCCTGGTTTTACTGAAGATTCTTTAGGGTTATTAGGATTCGCAGGTTTCGGATTAGATTCGCCATTAACAGCCGAAGGCGCTTTAGATTTAACTTATAACGAAGGATATACTTACTGGACCGATTTCTTATTTCAAGGTATGTTTGCCGCTACCGCAGCAACTATAGTGTCTGGAGCAGTGGCAGAGCGTATTAAAATTGTGCCTTTCATGATTTTTACCGTGATTTATGTTGGTTTAATTTATCCAATAGCAGGCTCTTGGAAATGGGGTGGTGGATTTTTAGATGATATGGGATTCTATGATTTCGCTGGTTCTACATTAGTGCACTCTGTAGGAGGATGGGCAGCAGTAGTTGCTGTTTGTTTATTAGGGTCAAGAATTGGAAAATTTAAAGATGGCAAGCCACAAGCGATACCAGGACACAATATACCTTTAGCTACAGCTGGGGTACTTATTCTTTGGTTAGGATGGTTTGGGTTTAATGGAGGTTCTGTGCTTTCAGCGGATCCAGAATTAACTTCTGTAGTTTTAGTTACCACATGTTTAGCTGCAGCCGCAGGAGGTGTTGTTTCCATGCTTGTTTCTACAGCTATGTATAAAAACTTAGATTTAACCATGTTCTTAAACGGAATTTTGGGGGGATTAGTTGGAATTACTGCTGGTGCCGATGTGGTTTCTCCAACAAGTGCTATTATTATTGGTGCCGTTGCTGGTGCTTTAATCGTATTAGCGGTTAGTTTTGTTGATAATGTATTAAAGTTAGATGACCCTGTTGGAGCTATTGCAGTTCACCTGGTATGTGGTATCTGGGGGACTCTGGCAGTTGGTATTTTCTCAACAAATCCAGAACATAGCTTTATCACTCAATTAATTGGTGTGCTTTGCTATGCTGCTATTTGTATTGTATCATCTTTTATTATCATTTATGTATTGAAGAAAACTGTTGGTATAAGAGTTTCTGAAAAAGAAGAACTTGAAGGTTTAGATGGTCACGAGCACGGTATGGATGCTTATCCTGACTTCAGACTAAATGAGCATTAGTAAATAAGAATTTTAGTTAGTTTTAGAAAAGGAAGTTTTGTTTATATGCAGAACTTCCTTTTTTTATGATTCTTAATAATGATTTATGCAAACATCGATAATTGAATAGCTTGTTTGTTAGAGCAACTGAATGCTAACTTAATTACATAAAGTATTGAAACAAAAAAAAAAGCCTCCGTTCAAGGAGGCTTTTTAATTAAATAGGTATGTACAGTTTATGCTGAGTTTCTGCTGGCATTAATGTTACCAAATAAAGAACGCGTCACGATTTTCTCGTAAATTTTCTTTTCTTCATCATCGGCAGGAACACCTTGTCGTTCAAGTTCCTGAATTTTCTTAAGAGCGAATTGCTGTATGGTTAAAAGTGGTAATACAATAGATTCGCGAACTTCAATAGATGCTTTTCCAGAAGGTTCATTTTCCATTAATTCCTTATATCCTGTTAATTTTAATAACAATTCTTTGGTTGTAAGGTATTCGTCGTAAATGATATTCCAAAAAGCTCCAAATTCTTTGTCTTTAGACATGTATTTAGTTAAATCGAAGAACGATTTTGTTAAGGACATCATACTGTTTTCTAATAGTGTTTTAAAGAATTTAGAGTTGTTGTATAATTGCTCAACTTTATGGAATTCTCCGCGCTCTTCATATTTCTTTAAAGCCGTACCTACACCAAAGAACCCTGGAACGTTTTGTTTTAACTGGCTCCATGACCCTACAAAAGGAATAGCTCTTAAGTCTGAAAAGATTAATTTGTCAGATTTTGAACGTTTCGATGGTCTACTACCAATATTGGTTTTTGCATAGAATTTTAAGGTACTCATACGCTCCAAATAAGGTATAAACATCTCATGACCTTTAAATTCTTTGTACGTCTGGTAGCTGGTTTCAGCTAGATCGTTCATTACAATTCGATCTTCATCAGATAATTTATTTTTATCTGTCAATCTGTTTTTAATTCCAGAACTTATTAATTGTTCTAAATTGTATTGTGAAGAATCTAAAGTTCCGAAATTCGAACTTATTGTTTGTCCTTGAATCGTTAATTGCACTTCTTTGTCTTCAATGGTTGGTCCTAATGAAGAGTAGAATTGATGTGTTTTACCGCCTCCTCTGGCTGGTGGTCCACCACGACCATCGAAGAATATAGCGGTAATATCATATTTTCTAGACATTTCGGTTAATAGCTCTTTGGCTTTATAAATACCCCAGTTAGCCATTAAATAACCACCATCTTTTGTTCCATCAGAGAAACCTAGCATAATGGTTTGTTTCATGCCTCTGGCTTTTAAGTGCGCCATGTATTCTGGGTTGGTGTAAAGCTGTTCCATGACTGCCGGAGCATTTTCTAAATCGGTAATGGTTTCAAAAAGAGGAACAACATCAACAGTTAAATTGTCACTAAATGCAACCATTTTTAACATGGCAAATAATTGCATAACGTTTAACGCCGTTTGGTTGTTACTAATAATGTAACGGTTGGCTCCTTTTTCGCCATTGGTTGCTTGGATAATTTTTATGGCTTCAATGGTTTTAAGTGTGTTTGAAACCATTTCGTCTTCAAATGCATCGAAGTCGATATCTTCATTCGATACTTTCGATAATACAGCTATTTGTTCAGATTCAGATAAATCGTGATAATTGCTAGGAATTGAATTGCTGCCTTTCTCAATTAAATAGTCTACAACATTGGTAAATACCGAGTGATGTATTCTACTGTCTTGACGAATATCTAAGGTAGCAAAATGCAGCCTGAACATGTGAATTCGGTTTATTAACTGATTGATTTCAGTTTCGTAAAGCGATTGGTGCTCTTCAACAACCACTTTTCTGATGCTTAATAATTCAGTTAAAAGTTCCTTGGCTGTAATTTTTTCTGGCGTATCTAAATCTATACTGTAATTATATACTATGGTTTCCAGGCGAATAATACGATCTTCAACACCTCTAAAAGTTAATTTTCGACGCAGATTCTTTAAATCGGCATAATATTTCTTTAAAATAGACTGTTTTAATTTGCGTGCTACTTTAAGTGTGGTATCGGGTTTTACAAATGGGTTACCGTCGCGGTCACCACCAGGCCAGAAACCAATATTGATAATTTCATTGTGTTTTTTACTGTCGTCATAAATGTTGGTCTGAATATAATTGTAAATCTGACCAAACGAATGATAAAACACGTTTTCTAGATACCATATTAAACTAATGGCTTCGTCGTATGGCGTTGGCTTTTTGTGTTTAAAGAAAGGTGTTTTACCAAGCTGACCGAACAAGTTGTTAATTTGCGATAGGTCGTTGTTTTTAATTGCTTCGGTTAAATCGGTTATAATTCCTAATACCGAGCCTGGATAAAACTGTGTAGGATGGGCCGTTAGTACAATACGTACTTTAAACTCTTCCAAATAATCTTGTAATTCGGCAAGTTTGTTCTCTGAATTCGACGTTTCTTTAAGGTTTCTTAAAGTACCAATACCTTCCATATTATTAACTATAGGGAAAGCAGCATCTTCAATCGCATCGAATAATACAACTTGGCGCTCTATATATTGAATAAACCTGAATAATAAGTTTATTTGACTTTCCTTATTACGCCTTGCCTGATATTTTTTGAAAAAAGTCTCTACGATTGTCGTTGGGTCGTCTCCATTGGCAAATCCTTTTTTACAAGTTTCATGAAATAATGGGAGTAATACTCCTGTTTTTGTGATAGAATCAAAAGGTAAGGTCATAAATATACTGTTGTATATTTGGTATTTTGACAATACGTTTTGCTTAAATCGAATTAATTTTGGTTCTACAGACATATATCGTTCTAATTGAAAAATTAGACATAAAAATAATGAAGCTATAATTAACTAGTGCAATTGTCTTAAAGTTTTATTAAAATTTATATTTTATCGAATTCTAATTGTGAATAATTAAATAAAAACGATACCTCACTAAATTTCTGTTTGTGCAGTTTTGGGTCTGTCCAAATATAAATATCAGGTATTATGCATAAAACGTCCTTTTTAACATTCAAATGAGGCTACATGTTTTCGGATAATTCATTTCGTTATGTGTAATAACATGTTTTATAATTGTTAATATTATAAGGTTTTGTTTAGCAAGAATTTAAAGAATGTATTGATATCTTATTTCTATTCAATTTTAATTTAATTTTTAAACTAAACTTAAAAGGTTATAATATTAATTATGATATTTGCAAAAATTATGCGTTTACACGGTGTACGATTGTAGATGAAATTGAGATAATATGAGTGATACAATAGATTTAGTAAAAGAGATTAAGCGACTTAAGAAGGAAAAAAATGCCGTGATTCTGGCACATTATTATCAGGTTCCAGAAATTCAGGATATAGCAGATTATGTTGGAGACAGCTTAGGGCTATCTCAAAAAGCAGCCGAAACAGATGCCGATGTCATCGTATTTGCCGGAGTTCATTTTATGGCAGAAACAGCCAAAATATTAAACCCTCAAAAAACAGTAGTCTTACCCGATTTAAATGCCGGTTGTTCTTTAGCCGATTCTTGTCCGCCAGAATCCTTTGAAGCTTTTACTAAGCAACATCCAGATCATGTGGTTATCACCTATGTAAATTGTTCGGCGGAAATTAAAGCCTTAAGTGATATCGTTTGTACCTCGTCAAATGCTTTGAAAATTGTAGAATCTATTCCCGATGAAACCCCCATAATTTTTGCTCCAGATAAAAACCTTGGGCGTTATATTATGCGTGAAACAGGAAGAGATATGTTACTGTGGGATGGAAGTTGTGTGGTGCATGAAGCATTTTCTATTGATAAATTAATAGAGTTACATAAAAAACATCCGGACTATAAAATTATAGCTCACCCAGAATCTGAAACGCATATTTTAGATACAGCCACTTATATTGGTTCTACTTCAGGTATGATTAATTTTGTAAAAGCACATCCAAAAGAAAAATTTATAGTGGCTACAGAAGCCGGTATTTTACATAAAATGCAGGAAGAGATTCCAACCGCCGATTTAATACCCGCGCCTGCAGTTGAAGATAATACTTGTGCTTGTAGCGAGTGTCATTTCATGAAAATGAACACCATGCAAAAATTGTATGATTGTTTACTAAATGAATCGCCACAAATTCATGTGCCAGAAAATATTATCGAGCGTGCCTTGTTGCCAATTGAACGCATGTTAGAACTATCAAAATAAAATTTACTTATTTTTCCAGTTAAGGAAACGCCACTAAATGAATTTAATATCGATTATTGCATAAAACCATGATTGCTACCCATTATTTAGTAATTGGTTCGGGCATTGCCGGATTAACCTTTTCAGTAAAAATTGCTGAAAAATTTCCGGAAAGGAATGTTGTAATCGTTACAAAAGCCAATGAAGACGAATCTAATACGAAGTATGCGCAAGGCGGTGTGGCTATTGTTTTAGATAAAGAAAATGACTCATTTAAAAAGCATATTAAAGACACATTAATTGCAGGCGATGGACTTTGCAACGACGCCGTTGTAAAAATGGTAATTAAAGAAGGGCCACAACGGTTAGAAGAATTATTGCTTTGGGGTGCCAATTTTGATTTAGATGCAAAAGGCGCGTTTGATTTAGGAAAAGAAGGTGGGCATTCAGAATATCGTGTGGTGCATCACAAAGACATAACGGGCTACGAAATAGAGCGCGCCTTACTAAAAAGGGCGCATCAATTACCTAATATTACAATTTTACCACATCATTTTGCTTTAGATTTAATAACGAATCATCATATTGCAGGAGCAGATGCTAACGAATTGAAATGCTACGGGGCCTATATATTTAATCAGAAAACAGGCGAAATATTTACCATTAAGGCAAACAGTACCTTATTAGCTTCTGGCGGAATAGGTTGTGTATATGGGCATACTACAAATCCTGTAATTGCCACTGGCGATGGCATAGCTATGGCTTATCGTGCTAAAGCGAAAATAAAAGACATGGAGTTTGTGCAGTTTCATCCTACTGCCCTTTATGATGCTAAAGGAGAGTCATCGTTTTTAATATCTGAAGCGGTTCGTGGTTTTGGTGCGTATTTGCGAAATAAAGCGGGAAAGCGTTTTATGTTAGATCATGATGAACGCGCGGAATTGGCTTCGCGAGATATTGTATCACAGAGTATTGACAGCGAATTAAAAAAGTCGGGTGAATCTCATGTTTATTTAGATTGTACACATTTAGATCCTGAAGCATTCATACAGCATTTCCCTAATATTTACAAAAAGTGTTTAGATAATCATATTGATATTAAAACCGATTGGATACCCGTGGTTCCTGCTTCTCATTATTTGTGTGGAGGCATTAAAGTAAATAAAAAAGGAAAAACTACGATCGAGAATTTGTTTGCTTGCGGAGAATGTTCTAGAACGGGGCTGCATGGCGCCAATCGATTGGCTTCGAATTCGTTACTGGAAGCTTTGGTTTATGCGCATAATATTTTTAAGTATCATGCGAAACATGAATATAAGGAACCTCAAGTTGAAATCCCCGATTGGAACGACGAAGGTACTACCATTACGGAGGAGCATGTTCTTATTCAGCATAATTTAAAGGAACTTCAGGCCTTAATGCGAAATTATGTGGGTATCGTAAGAAGTAACGAGCGATTAAAACGTGCCGAAAAACGCTTGGAATTAATACATGATGAGGTTGAGGATTTTTATAAAGCATCCAAAATTACCACATCATTGTGTGAACTTAGAAACATGATTAATGTGGCGCATTTAATTGTTACCCAGTCTCTACAACGTAGTGAAAATAAAGGCGGATATTTTAATATCGATAACGTTAGGTAGTCTTAATTTATTAAAAGTTTCAGTTTTTAATTTGAGCTGTTAGGGCTTTATTCGGAAAATGAAGTTTATAAATTTTATCCAATAAAATAGCTTTACTAACAGGCTTGGTCATATAATCATTCATACCTAAATCTAAAACACGTTGTTTTGTTTCTTGCATAGCATCGGCAGTAACTGCAATAATCGGAATGTTAAGGTTAATATTAGTTTCACGTCCACTTCTAATAATTTCGGTAGCCTCATAGCCATCCATAACAGGCATTTGAAGATCCATTAATACTAAATCGAAATCCTCTGTTTTTAAGCGGTCTAATCCCTCTTGGCCGTGGTTTGCAAATGCAAAAGAAAATTGAGAAACGCTGCTTAAAACCTTTCGCATCACCATTTGATTCATTTTATTATCTTCAATAACCAGTATATGTAAGGGTGCTTGCTTGTTTATTATTTGGTTTACTGTTAGGTCTAGTTGCGGAATACTAATTAAGTTTAAGTCTATGTACACATCGGTGCCTTTATTTGGTGTACTGTCTATATGTATAGAGCCTTCAAACAATTCAACTATATGTTTCGCAATTGTTAACCCCAAACCAATACCTCCATATTGACGTTTGTGGTTTAGTTTCATTTGATTAAAGCTATCGAAAACATCGTCTTTCGATTTTGGATCAATACCTATACCTGTGTCGGATATTTGAAAAGAAAATCGACATAAATCGTTAGGTTGTTTTATGCAGCTTAGTTTCGAATATATTCCTCCTTTTTCAGTAAACTTTACGGCATTACTCAAAATGTTATTTACAATTTGTATAAAGCGTTCTTGGTCGGCATAAATTGTTTTTGGAATATCATGATCTATTTCAAAAGTGAATTCTAAACCTTTTTTCAATGCTTCAGATTTCCAGTTGTCACTAATTTGAATTAATTGTTTAGCTGGGTTGAAATTTTGAGGTGAGAGTTTAAGTTCGTTGTTTTCAATTTTTTCAAAGTCTATAATGTCGTTTACATTACTTAATAAACTTTGTGAAGCGTTTATAATGGTTTGGTATGGTTTACGATCTAAATCTTTTAGCTGTTCTATTTCATTTTCGGCAACACCCATTATGGCATTTATTGGCGTTCTTAACTCATGACTCATATTAGACATGAAATAAGTTTTAAGCTGACTTATTTCTTCTGATTTCTTTAAGGCTTCTTCTTGTGATTTCTCTTTCTCTAATCGTAGGTATTTTATAAGATTCGTCATCGATAGCGATAAGAAAATCACCTCAAAACCAGATCCGAATTTAGCGCTATTAAGTGTGATAAAATTGTTAGGCAGTAAACTCAGGTTATTCATTACGAAACCTAAAAGTCCTATCACTAAAAACAGAATTCCAAATGAAAAGTATGGATCAATTTTAATGCGTTTGTAACGCATGGTGAAAATGGTGCTTAATATAAGTAGTAAACTAAATAAACCATTTAAGTTACTTATTGGATAGGATAATTTTAGTGTTTCTGGAGAAATGAATAGCATAACAAATGATATAGCTAAAATGCCATAGGCTATATAAAATCCTTTTAAAAAGCGATTTAAATGATCTCGAATTTTTAGAAAATGCTCACAGTATTTAAGTAAAAATAAATTCGAGGATTGTGCTGTTATTAGAACGGCACGATCGTTAAGATAACCTCCTGAAGCAAATATATACTCATGCAGAAAGCCATCGAGGGCGGCTTGCATAAAGGCTATCGATAGGACGTATATGCCATAGTACAAAAATGATTTTTCTTTTAAGCTGGTATAGAAAAACAAATAAATAATTCCTGCCAGAAAAAGTAGTCCATAAAATAAACCAAAAAATAATTGAATTTGGTTGTTGGCAAGCCAGAACTCGGTTTCGTTATAAAGTTTTAAAGGTAGATTTATCGTTTCGCCATCGCTCTTTAAATGTAAATAAAAGTCTTGGGTTTTGTTTGGCGGGAGTTCAATTTTAAAAACTGTTGCGTGGTGTTGTACGTGCTTCTCGCTAAAAGGAATTTTGTCACCATTTTTAAATTCTAATATAGATTGTTCAGTATTTATTTGATATAAGTTGGCAATATCAGTAATGGGGCGAGCAGTCTCTAAAAAATAAGTTTTTACATAATTAGATGTATTTAAAATTTTAAACCTTACCCAAAAATTATGGTCTGTAAATCCTACACTATGGTTTTCAGTCGTTAAATTGTTAAATGTTAAAAAGTCGTTTTTAACAATTTCGTTGATGGAGAGGTTTAAATCGCCAACATCGGTATACTGGGCGTATTTGTAAAGATTTTTTGGGTTTTGGTCGGTGTCAAAAATTTTATTTTGACCGCATAGATTTAACCCTACTAGGGATAAAATTAGTAGTAAATATTTCATGGTTGGGGCAATTAATTGAATCAAACCTAATCGATTTTTACTTAAAATGTATGTTTTTCAGTTTAAATAGGGATAATTTCGATTAAAGGTTAAAATATGCTCCCGGTTTATAAAAAAAGGTGGTTTTCACCACCTTTTTTTTCAAATTGTTACTTTCTAAGCATGAGTAATTCGTTGCAAATCACTTCTGTAAGATACCGTTTGTTACCATTTTTATCGTCGTAACTTCTTGAGGTTAATTTGCCTTCTATAGCTATTTCGTTGCCTTTGCTCAGGTATTTTTCAATTATTTGCGCAGTTTTGCCCCATGCCACGATTTGATGCCATTGGGTGTCGGTAATTTTTTCGCCTTTATTGTTGGTGTAAGTTTCATTTGTAGCTAGTGTGAATTTAGCCAAGGTTTTTCCAGATTCCATGTTGATGATTTCGGGGTCATTTCCTAGGTTACCAATCAACTGTACTTTGTTTCTAAGCGTGTTCATAATTTTAAAATTTAATGTTAAACAGTTAATACTATCGAGTTGTTATTAATCGACAGTGCAAAGATGAAATAGCCTCAAAGATCAAGTCGGTTGTTACTTGTTTAAAATCGTTTGTAAATGTTTGTAGTCGTTTGTAAATGAATAATTTGTATATTTATTAATAATTAAGATCTTGAAAATGGAGAAGCAATGTTTAGAATGTGGTGAAAAAATTGTTGGCAGAATTGATAAAAAGTTTTGTAGTGACGGTTGTCGTAATGCCTATAATAACCGTGTTAATAAGGATAGTAAAAACTTAATTAGAAATACAAATAATAGGTTACGCAAAAATTATCGGATATTAGAAAGTTTGAATCCGCAGCAAAAAACAAAAACATCAAGAGCAAAATTAATTGAAGCTGGTTTCGATTTTAATTATTTTACGAGTATTTATAAAACCAAAAGTGGAAATGAATATTTTTTTGTTTACGACCAGGGTTACTTGGCACTCGAAGGCGATTATTATGCGTTAGTTAAACGAGATGGATAAAAAAAAAATAAAGCTTTTGGTTTATTGTTTTAAACCAAAAGCTTTCATAATGGAAAAGATTTTGCTTATCTCTTATTATTTCCAGTTATGTCCTTTTAATTGCATGGCTGCTTTTAAAATGTCTTTCTGACTAATTTGACCGACTAATTTACCATTTTCAACAATAGGAAAACGACGCCTTTTTGCTTGTAAAAATTTGTTGGCAGCATCAAAAATATTCATGTTGCCATCAATGGTTTCAACATTTTTTACCATGTGTTCTTCTATCGTTTTGTCTTGCATAGGCATATTGTAATAGCGGCTTTCGCTAATTTGTTTTATACAATCTCCTTCCGAGATTATGCCTACCAACTCCTCCTTATCGTTAATTACTGGCCCACCAGAAATCCTGTTATTTATTAAAGCCTCCATAACAGTTTCAATGGTTTGGTCGGGAGTAAACGTAATCAAATTTGTCGTCATGTAATCACTCACCTTTAACGGTGTTTCTTCAACAGCATTGGCTTGCTGTTTTCTTGCGCCTTGAAAACTTTTTATTCCCATAATATTTAATGTTAGTAGTTGTAGTTGTTCTAAATATACTTTTTTTTTTTAAGTTTTCCTAGATAAGTATTTCATTCATTTTTAATAAGGTTAACAAATGCGTGGAATTACTTATATTTTCCTTGTTTACATGTTAATTTTTTATAGTTTTAGCATCCTAAAAATTAAAATGAAATGAAGAGAGTAGTAATCCTTTTGATTTTACTTTGTGGTTTTGGAATTAGTGCACAAAGTAATGATGAATTAGTTAGGCATTTTGAGGCATATTATAAGCAAATGCAAAAACAAGGTGATGTGCAAGGAATAATTAATGGGTTAACGCATTTAAATGTTCTGGCGCCATCTTTAGAACGTGTAGATACCTTGGCTTATGTGTATATGTTAGAGGGTCAATATGTTCAAGCCTTGAATACGATTGGTATCGATAGAAAAATGGACGATTCTGACGTGGCTTTAGAAGTCAAAGCGAAATCTTTAAAGGCAGTAAAGCAACCAGCCAGAGCCATAGAATTTTACGAAGAAATATTTAAGCGAAATCCTAGCGCTCATCTGGCGTTTGAATTAGCTGAACTTAATTTGCAAACGCAAAATTTAACTGAAGCCGACAAACATATAGCTTATGGTTTGGCTAATGTAAAAGACGATATGCGTAAGGCGTTTTACGAAACGCAACAGCCTTATGAAGTGTCTTTAAAATCGGCGTTTATGTATTTAAAAGCATTATCGCTGTATAATAAAGACAGAAAAGCGAATATTGATGGTACCTTAGATATTTTGGATGCTACTTTAAAAGAGTCTCCAAATTTTAATTTAATTCAATTAACTAAAAATGAATTGCTAAGGCAAAAGCAAATGCTACAGTCTCAACAAGCGGAAGAAGATAAGAAGTAGGGTTCTCAAAACTTAAAAAAAAAGCGGTCTGGAAATGTTGTTTATGCATTCAGACCGCTTTTTTATATCCTTTATTTTATTGATTATGGGCGCTCAAAAACATTCTTATCTGCTTCTGTTTTTTTATTCATTTGCAAGTTCAGATTTGAATAGGAAATAAGTAATTCTTTAATGGTGTTTAAAAGTTCTTCTTTACTAGTAGTGGTTAAATTTGAAAAACTTTCCAGTTTGTAAAATTTTGTTTCAAAAGCTGTAATTCTGGCTTTTACTGGGGCTGTATCCATTTTTTCAGGAATATTTCTTAAAAAATCTTTTAGCAGTGTACTGATGATGTTTTTGTTGTCCTTAAAAAAACTTAAATCGCCTTTTTTAACGTTTAAAATAATATCCTTTATTTGAGTGTATTCGTTCCAGCTTAATATAGTTTCTTCAGTTTTTTTATCTAATAAAAATTCGGTGTATTTAAGCTTCGAAACATCGGCTTCAGTTAGTTCGTAGGCACTATGGTTTATGTTGGAGTTATCGCTTTCCTTGGGCGATTGCTTGCAGGAGTTAATAACTAAAATAAAGCTTAAAAGACTTAAAATTTTAAAATTCATAGGTTTTAAATAAAAATATAACGGCAAAGATATGGGAATAGTTTATTATTCCTGAAAATAACTAGACTCGACAATTATAAATCTTTTAACTTCAGAATGAAAATATTCAACAAAATCTTAGTATTTTTAAGTAAAACATAAGAAAACCAACAGATAATGAACCCTAAAATATTAATAATAGGTGCTTGTGGCCAAATTGGTTCGGAGTTAACATTTAAGCTGCGTGACATGTATGGCAGCTCGAATGTGATAGCAAGCGATATTAGTTACAGTAATTTAGAGGTGGTTAATTCTGGTATTTTTGAAGTAGTTGACGCTCGAAATTATGCCAGTATAAAAATGTGTGTTGAAAAATATAATATAGATACTATTTACCTCATGGCAGCCATGTTAAGTGCTACAGGTGAAAAATACCCCATGAAAGCCTGGGATTTAAATATGGAATCCTTATTTCATGTGTTAAACTTGGCTAAATCCAATGTTATTGAAAAGGTGTTTTGGCCATCAAGTATTGCTGTGTTTGGTCCAACAACTCCAGTTGAAAATACGCCGCAATATACCGTTATGGAGCCTGCTACAGTATATGGCATTACAAAACAAGTGGGAGAACGTTGGTGCGAATATTATTTTAATAAATATGGCGTCGATGTCAGGAGCTTACGTTATCCCGGAATTATTAGTTGGAAAACCATGCCTGGTGGCGGTACAACAGATTATGCAGTTGAAATTTATCATGAAGCCATTATTAATGGGTTGTATGAGTGTTTTTTAACTGAAAACACAAAATTACCAATGATGTATATGGACGATGCTATAAAAGCCACCATCGATATTATGGAAGCGCCAAAAGAGCATGTTAAGATTAGATCGTCATATAATATTGCGGCAATAAGTTTTACCCCTAAAGAGGTGGCCGAGAGTATATCTCAAACGTATCCAAAATTTAAAATGCTTTATAGTCCTGATTACAGGCAACATATTGCCAACGGTTGGCCGAAAAGTATCGACGATTCTCATGCTCGACAGCATTGGGCATGGCAGCATGATTTTGACCTTCAGGATATTACCAAAACGATGCTTTATCATTTGGATAAAAAGTATAATGCGCCGCTTAAAAAATCGAATTAATTGTATATTTGGACTTTCTCAACTCCCAATTCTTAATTAATAATTATGCTAGAAAATTTTTGGTTTAACGTTGAATATGGAATAAACCATGTGCTTGATATAAAGGCTTACGATCATGTATTGTTTCTAATTGTTTTAACAGTTCCTTATTTGTTTAAGGATTGGAAACGTGTGTTTTTACTGGTTTCTATGTTTACTTTGGGGCATACGTTGTCGTTGGTATTGGCATCTTATGGGATGGTAAGTGTAAATGCAAGCATTGTTGAGTTTTTAATTCCTATTACTATTTTAATTGTTGCCTTGTTTAATGTGTTTACTTCGGGCAAAGGAGCGCAAAAGGAAAAAGTAGGCGTTTTGTTTTTGTCTACCCTGTTTTTTGGGTTAATTCACGGCTTAGGATTTGCAAGAGAATTTAGAATGCTGCTGGGAGGTTCAGATAGTAAATTAGTATTGTTGTTAGAATTTGCCCTAGGAATAGAAATTGCTCAAATTATTATCGTTTTTATTGTGCTGTTTTTAGGATATATTGTGCAAACTATTTTCAGGTTTTCAAAGCGCGACTGGATTATGGTTATTTCTGCTATTGTAGTAGGATTGGTTATTCCTATGATATTGAACAGTGATTTTCTTGCATAATTGAGAATAATTTAAGATTTATCTAAAAATTATAGAAACTTTCGTAAAAGTTTAACGAACAGAGGTTGTAATTAAAATACGAACCAATTATATTCGTTATATTATTTCGCGTGAAGGATTGAGGTGGGTGTTGGAGCTCTTTATTTTATGAAAATAAAAGCGACTGCCGAAAGCCTGATTGCTGATAAGCAACACGCCAAAAAACAAAACATTTAGATGCCGAAGATTAAACAACTTAAATACGATAAGGCGTATTTAAGAATTGCTAAAGAATGGGGGAAATTATCGTACTGTAAACGCAGGCAAGTAGGTGCGCTTATTGTAAAAGATAGAATGATTATTTCTGATGGGTATAATGGAACCCCTTCAGGTTTTGAAAATTTTTGTGAAGATGATGCCGGTTATACCAAATGGTATGTGTTACACGCCGAAGCAAATGCGATTTTAAAAGTAGCTTCTTCAACGCAATCTTGTAAAGGTGCTACCTTGTATATTACCATGTCGCCGTGTAAAGAATGTAGTAAACTAATTCATCAGGCAGGAATAGTTAAGGTAGTTTATCAAGATGCCTATAAAGACGACTCTGGACTTAAATTTTTAGCTAAAGCAGGTATCGAACTAAAACAGATTGAAGATATAGAAGCTTAATGACTTACAATAAAAAATACTTGCCTCTAATTTTAGGTGTTGCTATTGCGGCAGGCATTTTTATTGGCGGAAAATTAAATTTTAGTGATGCGCCAGACAGGTTGTTCTCTACCAATAGTAAAAAGGATAAACTTAATCGATTAATTGATTATATCGATTATGATTATGTAGACGATATTAATACCGATAGTATTGTTGATGTTACGGTTAATGGGATTTTGGAGAATCTCGATCCGCATTCGGTTTATATTCCCAAGGAAGATATGCAGCGCGTTGCCGAAAACATGAAAGGCGATTTTATTGGAATTGGTGTAAGTTTTTACCCGTATCGCGATAGTATTGCTGTAATTCGGGCTATAGAAGGCGGGCCAAGTGAAAAAGTTGGTATCAAAGGTGGTGATCGGATTTTAATGGCCGATGGCGATACCCTTTATGGCTCTCGACTAAATAACGGAGAATTAGTAAACAAACTTAAAGGTCCAGAAAATACTAAGGTTCGTTTAAAGGTTTACCGTAAAGGAGAGCCGGAATTGTTAAATTTTACCGTTAAGCGTTCCAGTATTCCTATTAAAAGTGTTGATGCTGCGTATATGCTAACCGAAACTTTAGGGTATATAAAAATAAATCGTTTCGCAGAGTCTACGTATAAAGAATTTAAAAAAGGATTAGATAAATTACTCGACTTAGGAGCTAAAGAAATTGCACTCGATTTGCGTGATAACCCCGGTGGTTTTTTAGGTATAGCCGAACAAGTAGTTGATGAGTTTTTAGAAGATGAAAAGTTGATATTGTTTACCAAGAACAAACACGGTCATATTGAGAAAAACTTTGCTACAAGTAAAGGTGATTTTGAAGATGGTAAATTGTTCGTTTTAATAAATGAAAATTCGGCTTCGGCAAGTGAGATTATTGCAGGTGCACTTCAGGATAATGATAAAGGAACAATTGTTGGTCGCCGAAGTTACGGAAAGGGTTTAGTTCAAAGAGAAATGGATTTAGGCGATGGTAGTGCTGTGCGCTTAACTGTGTCAAGATATTACACGCCTACAGGCAGATCCATACAGCGCGCCTACGATAATGGAAATGATGATTACTATCACGACTATATAGATCGTATTGAAAGTGGTGAATTGTATGATTCAGATAAGATAGAGGTTGCTGATTCTTTAAAATTTACAACACCTAAAGGTAAGGTAGTTTATGGTGGAGGAGGGATCATTCCAGATGTGTTTGTGCCTATTGATACGAGTCTGCAAAATGAAACCCTAAGTTTTTTACAACGTAGCGGATTTATAAGCAATTTTGTTTTTGTAGAATTGGACAAAGATCGAGAGTCCTATGCTAATTTAGATCGTCAAGATTTTATAAATAATTTTGAAGTTGATGATCAATTAGTGTTCAACTTTCAAGATTACGTAAATATTAGAACGAATACTAAAATTACATTTGTGGCCTATCACGATGAGGTTAAACAGCATATTAAAGCGGCTTTAGCCGATCAATTGTTTGGTGATGGTGCCTTTGAGCAAATTATGAATCAAAACGATATCATGATTGACGAAGTTATTAGACTTAGTCAAGATAATCAATAGCTAATCAATCACTTATCTTATCATGTACTTTACTGTGTTTGCCGTCGTTCCATACGGTTAAAATATCTGTAGCAACGTGAGTGCCGCTACCAGCACATATGGCAAATTGACTGCGCCACCCTGCCAAAGAACCAGCTACAAATAAATTTTCTTCTATCACATGATCAGTGTTTTTTAGCCAAATTCGTTCTTTTTCAACTGCAGCTCTCGGGTGTGGTTCAACATATGTTTCCAAACCTTCAATATGCATTAAATTCGTGTAGCCCACAGCGATGACGGCTATTTTTGTCTGGTATCGATTTTTATTTGTGGTCACTTCAAAGCCTTCGGCGTTTTTGGAAATTTTTAAAACTTTTTCGCCTTTAATTTGACTGACATGTGGGTATAAAGCGGTGAGTTGTTCTAAACCATTCTTAAGAATCGTCTGGCCTGTTGTTCCAGGTGTTATGCCTAGCACATTATTAAATAATGCAGTTTGTAAGTGCGATGTTTTTTGGTGTGCAACAATGCCAATTCGTTTGTCTTTAGCATATAATTTATTTTTTGCAGAGCCTAAAACTAATGCACAGGATAAACCTGCGGCACCTCCTCCAATAACTAAAACATCAAAAGTCATATTAACGACGTTCTTTTACTTTTTGTTCAATACGTTTAGAAATATATAAAATGAGCATGATTAATACAGCGCATAATGAAGCTAAAATTGTAATTATAGCCACAATGCTGTCGCCTTCAAATGGAGCGCTAAAATTAATTTTGGTTGTGTTAAACGCTACGAGTATTAATGCTAAAACACTAATGATAATAGTTGCAATTTTCATAACTAAGGGATTTAGTTTAAAATAAATAGCGCCTTTATATTGTGCGCAAATAATTTAACGGCTATGGCTAATAATATAACGCCAAAAACTTTTCTAATAATATTAATACCATTCTGACCAATTAACCGTTCGATTTTTTTCGAAGTTTTTAAAACAATAAATATAATAATCACATTTAACAGTACGGCAACAATAATGTTTTCGGTGCTAAATTCGGCTCGTAAAGATAGCAGGGTGGTTAAACTTCCCGGGCCGGCGATTAATGGAAATGCTAGCGGGAAGACCGTGGCCGACATCATTTCATGGTCATCTTGTTTGTATAAGGTTATCCCTAAAATCATTTCTAAAGCAATGAAAAATAATATGAAGGAACCTGCAACGGCAAAAGAATTTACGTCTATCCCTACAAGGTTTAAGATGCTTTTTCCCAAAAACAGAAACGTAATTAATATTACCCCTGCAATGATAGAGGCTTTGCCACTTTGGATGTGACCCATTTTTTTTCTTAAATCAATAATAATGGGAATGTTACCTATAATATCAATAACTGCAAATAATACCATGAAGGCAGTAAATATTTCCTTAACATTAAATTGCATAATGACGCATTTTTTAAAAATTTTAGCAAAAGTATGTATTATGAAACACATGTAAAGTTTTTTAAACATAAAGTTTTGTTTTCAGGAAGAAGTTTAAAGAAAGCTTTAGTTTAAATATATGAGATGCTTTAATGTTATAAGTTAAAGTGTTTGTAAGGGTATTCTTAAGTGAATAATGAAAAAAAATTAGTGAAATATAATTATCGAAAAGCATTTCGTAGAAAATATTACTATAAAATATTGTTAAACAGTATTTTGGTCGTTTGTAATTTATATTTTTCAGCCCCAATTTAACCTAAACATTATGAAATGCGTATTTAAAATTATTGTTCTTTTTTTGTTTTCTGTAAAGTTGTTCGCTCAAGTAGGAGTGAATACTACAGACCCTAAAACCTTATTGGATGTAAGAGCAACAAACGACGATGGTACTACACAGGGAGCCGTTACAGCTTCCGATGGGCTTTTAGTGCCTCGTGTGGCGAGTCTGGGTGTTTCTGGAACGGAAAACGGACAGTTGGTATTTTTAGTTGCTGATAATGGTGGATTTACTAAAGGATTTCATTTTTGGAACGGAACTGTATGGAATCCGGTTTCAGGTAGCGACGACGATTGGTATGTAGCTGATACTTCCGGTACTTCTACTTCAATTGATGATAACCTCTATACTATGGGCTCAGTCTCGGTAGGGAAAAATGAAGGAGGGAGTAGTGTCTTTAAAGTTTATGGTGCGGCCAAAAACGATATTACACTTCAAACCTCCGATAATACAAAAGATCAAGGTATTATGTTTCAAAATGCTGCAGGAGCTTACAGTTGGAATATTTACCGTCACGACGCAGGTAACAGTTTGGTAGATTTAAGAATAGCCGGAAAAGCGGTTCCTGAATTTACCGGGCTTAATGATCTTGTTGATTATGTAACGTTTAAAAGTAATGGAAATGTTGGAATTGGTCTCACTAATCCTACTGCAAGATTTGAAGTTCAGGGAGGAACGCGAACAGGAACACATACCCCAGGTTCCACTTTTTATGTAACAGGCGATTACGGACTTAGAAATAGTGGAGCAGAATTTATGCATTCTAACGGAACAAGAGGTGTTGGAATTGGGTACGAAGGATTCTATGCCACTGGGACTAATGTGAATTCTCATATTTCTTTGAGTTCTAAAGGAACGGGGTCTGTATATATGTATACAAATAATTCGGCTCGCATGGTTGTGGATGGTAACGGGAAAGTTGGTATTGGAACAACGTCTCCACAGGCATTATTTCATGTTGCAGGTTCTACTGAAGATGAGGTCATTGCAGCTTTTAGAGGTGTAAATGGTACAACCTCTAGTACAGCCAATGAAATTCGCTTTGTAGATATGTCGTCTTCTAATTTTCCTTCGGGATTGAGTGGTGTAAATTCCAAATTAGATGGTGTTATGGTTGAAGGGCCTAACAGTGCTAATTTAGTTGTTAAAATAAGAAATAATGAAGGTACAGATGGTTTTCACGTTGTTAATAATGCAGGGAATCATGTTTTTACTGCAAACGCAAATACCAGAGTCGGTATTGGAACAGATTCGCCATCGTACAGGTTACATGTAAATGGAACTGTTGCTGGAAATGCAGCTTATGTTAATACGTCTGATGCTAGATTAAAAACAAATGTAGAACCCATTAAAAACGCTTTGTGGAAAGTAGAGCAATTACGCGGGATTACATTTGATTGGAATAAAGAGAGAGTTGTTGGGAAACATTTGACATTAGATAATAAAAATCACTTCGGTTTTCTTGCTCAAGAAGTTGAAAAGGTGTTGCCTCAGGTTGTTACTACAGATGAAAGTGATGACAATTTAAAATCTGTTGCATATTCAGATATTGTTCCTGTTTTAGTAGAAGCAATTAAGGAGCAACAAGAGCAAATTAAGAATTTACAAGCAAGATTGGATGATTTAGAAAATAAACTTTAAAAAGTATTACAATTTTAAAAATCGAAAGTCTGTCATGCTATGACAGGCTTTTTTTATTTAATAAAAATAAATTCAGTCTAAAGAGAAAGCTAAAGTTTCCGTATTTTTGCAATCGAAAATTTAATCTGATTTATGTTTCAATTAGGAAAAACAATTGTTTCTGAAGATATTCTTGAAAAAGATTTTGCGTGCAATTTGTCAGCATGTAAAGGGGCGTGTTGTGTTGATGGTGATGCCGGAGCACCGCTAGATGATGAGGAGTCTAAAATATTGAATGACATCTTTCCTAAAGTAAAACCTTATTTGCGTCAGGAGGGTATCGATGCTATTGAGGCGCAAGGTACCTTTGTAACCTCGGAAGATGGCGAGTTAGAAACACCATTAATCGATGGTGCAGATTGTGCTTATGTAATTTACGATGATAAGGATGTCGCGCTTTGTGGTATAGAGGCGGCTTACCGCAAAGGAGATGTAAATTGGAAAAAACCAGTATCCTGTGAATTATATCCCATTCGGGTACAAGACTACACTGAGTTTTCGGCAGTGAACTATCATAAATGGCAAATTTGCGACGATGCATGTGCTTTAGGAGCAGAATTACAAGTACCGGTTTACAAATTTGTAAAAAATGCCTTAATTAGAAAATTTGGAGAAGATTGGTATATGGAATTAGAGGAAATAGCTAATACCAAAAATACCCCGAAAACACCCTGAAAACAAAGGGTTTTATGATATGAAAAGTTTTATTTTCTGTAAACTTTTCAATTTTTCAAAAAACATAAAGTATTGTAAATCAAACAAATAACCGTTTTTATTTGTAAACTTCTTATAGTCAGTATTTTCTATAATTGTTAAAAACTTTTGAACAATGTTTATAACTAAACCTTTCATTTTTAACATCATTTTTTAATATTTGTTATTCCCAAATCGATTAAAAATTTTCGTTAATCTCAAAATTTAAAACACTCAAAAACAATGTCTCAGGCCATCGAACCCATTCTTCAAGAAAATAAAGATCGTTTTGTAATATTCCCCATTCAGCACCATGACATCTGGGAATGGTATAAAAAATCGGAAGCCAGTTTCTGGACAGCTGAAGAAATAGATTTGCATCAGGATCTAACCGATTGGAAGGATAAATTAAATGATGATGAGCGTTATTTTATAAAACATATTCTGGCTTTCTTCGCTGCCAGTGATGGAATAGTTAACGAAAATTTAGCTGAAAACTTCGTGAATGAAGTGCAATACAGTGAAGCCAAATTTTTCTACGGATTTCAAATCATGATGGAAAATATTCACAGTGAAACCTACTCCCTATTAATTGATACTTACGTAAAAGACGAAAAAGAAAAAGATATCCTTTTTAATGCGATTGAAAACTTTCCTGCCATTAAGAAAAAGGCCGATTGGGCTTTGAAATGGATTGAATCGCCAAGTTTTGCAGAACGCTTAATCGCTTTTGCTGCGGTAGAAGGTATTTTCTTTTCTGGTGCGTTTTGTTCAATATTCTGGTTAAAGAAAAGAGGATTAATGCCAGGATTAACCTTTTCAAACGAGTTAATCTCTAGAGACGAAGGTGTGCATTGTGATTTTGCTGTTCACTTACACAATAAGCACCTAATAAACAAAGTGCCAAAAGAGCGTATAAAAGATATTATTGTTAACGCTTTAGATATTGAGCGTGAGTTTATTACTGAATCTTTACCAGTTAGTTTAATTGGAATGAATGCCAAATTAATGACACAATATTTAGAGTTTGTAACCGATAGATTATTGGTAGAACTTGAATGTGAAAAAGTCTACAATGTTGGCAACCCATTTGATTTTATGGATATGATTTCGTTGCAAGGAAAAACAAATTTCTTCGAAAAACGCGTATCGGAGTATCAAAAAGCTGGTGTACTTAACAAAGAAGAAGATAAAGATAAGTTCTCTTTTGACGAAGATTTTTAGAAAAGTCTTTTTTTAAGTTAAAACCAAATAATTCTGTTGAAAATAAGACCTCAAGGCCATTGTTGTTTTTGGGTTTAAATCAAATATATAAATCTAACTATTTAGCTATGCATTAGTCGATAAAAAGTCGATTGGTATTTAAAGCTAATTAACCATTTTCTCTGAAGCTGTATTCAGGAAATCTAAAACACGTGAAATAATTATGTATGTAATCAAAAGAGACGGCCGCAAAGAGCAGGTTATGTTCGACAAAATCACCGCAAGGGTGCGAAAATTATGTTACGGATTAAACGAGTTAGTAGACCCGTTAAAAGTGACAATGCGAGTAATTGAAGGACTTTATGATGGTGTAACCACGAGCGAACTTGATAATCTGGCTGCCGAGATTGCTGCAACAATGACCACAGCACATCCTGATTATGCACGATTGGCAGCGCGTATTTCGGTATCTAATTTACATAAGAATACAAAGAAGAGTTTTAGTGACGTGATGCACGATTTATACACGTACATTAACCCGCGAACCGGGCAACCTGCACCGCTTTTAGCCGATGATGTGTATGAAGTGATAATGAAGCATAAAGACGTGTTAGATTCTACCATTATTTACAATCGTGATTTTGGTTATGATTATTTCGGATTTAAAACTTTAGAACGTTCCTATTTATTAAAATTAAATGGCAAAATTGCCGAGCGTCCGCAACATATGTTAATGCGTGTTGCTGTTGGTATTCATTTAGACGATATAGACTCAGTAGTTGAAACCTACGAACTTATGTCGAAAAAATACTTCACACATGCCACGCCAACTTTATTTAATTCAGGAACACCTAAACCGCAAATGTCGTCTTGTTTCTTGTTAACAATGAAAGATGATAGCATAGATGGAATTTACGATACCTTGAAGCAAACGGCAAAAATTTCGCAATCTGCCGGAGGTATAGGTTTGGCTATCCACAATATTCGTGCTACTGGAAGTTATATAGCGGGAACCAACGGAACATCAAATGGTATTGTTCCTATGTTAAAAGTATTTAACGATACAGCGCGTTATGTAGATCAAGGTGGTGGAAAACGTAAAGGAAGTTTTGCTATGTACATCGAAACCTGGCATGCCGATATTATGGATTTCTTAGATCTAAAGAAAAACCATGGTAAAGAAGAAATGCGTGCGCGCGATTTGTTCTATGCGATGTGGATTTCAGATTTATTTATGAAGCGTGTTCAGGAGGATGGACCATGGACATTAATGTGTCCTAACGAGTGTCCTGGTTTAGATGAAGTACACAGCGAGGCTTTTGAGGCGCTTTACTTAAAATATGAAGCCGAAGGAAAAGGAAGAAAAACTATTAAGGCACGTGAGCTTTGGGAGAAAATTTTAGAATCTCAAATCGAAACCGGAACGCCATATATGTTGTACAAAGATGCAGCAAACCGCAAATCAAACCAGCAAAATTTAGGAACGATACGTTCATCTAATTTATGTACAGAGATTTTAGAGTATACTTCGCCAGACGAGGTTGCTGTATGTAATTTAGCGTCTATTGCGCTTCCTATGTTTATAAAAAACGGGGAGTTCGATCATAAAGAATTATTCCGTATCACCAAGCGCGTAACGAAAAACTTAAACCGAGTAATTGACAGAAACTACTATCCTGTAATAGAAGCTGAAAACTCGAATATGCGTCATCGTCCAATTGGTTTAGGTGTGCAAGGTTTAGCGGATACGTTTATTAAATTACGTATGCCATTTACCAGTGATGAAGCTAAAAAATTAAATCAGGATATTTTTGAAACGCTTTATTATGCTGCAGTAACAGCTAGTATGGAGGAAGCTAAAGCCGATGGACCATACCAAACTTATGAAGGTTCTCCGATAAGTAAAGGACAATTCCAGCATAATCTTTGGAATATTAAAGATGAAGAATTAAGCGGTAATTGGGATTGGGATAAATTGCGTAAGCAAGTGCTTAAGCATGGTGTTCGTAACTCACTTTTAGTAGCGCCTATGCCAACAGCTTCAACCTCGCAAATTTTAGGAAATAATGAGTGTTTCGAGCCTTATACTTCTAATATTTATACCCGTCGTGTATTATCGGGAGAGTTTATTGTTGTAAATAAACATTTGTTAGAAGATTTGGTTGAACTAGGATTGTGGAACGAAGGCTTAAAGCAGGAAATCATGCGTGCAAATGGTTCGGTTCAGCATGTTGATGTGCCTCAGCACATAAAAGATCTTTACAAAACGGTGTGGGAGTTAAGTATGAAAGATATTATCGATATGTCACGTCAGCGTGGGTACTTTATCGATCAGTCGCAATCACTTAACTTGTTCATGGAAGGAGCAACAATGGCCAAATTAACCTCAATGCATTTTTATGCATGGAAAAGTGGCTTAAAAACAGGTATGTATTATTTACGTACTAAGAGTGCTGTTGATGCTATTAAGTTTACGTTACAAACCAGTAAAAAAGAAGAACCTACGGCGAAAGCGGTTGAAGTTAAAGATGTTCCTGTTAAAGAGCAGGAGCTGAAACAAACTGTTGCTGCTAAGAATGCTGAAAAGTTCTCAAAACAAACAAAGACTGATGAGGTAGATGTTACTCCTATGTCTCCTGAAGAAATGAAGGCCCTAATAGCACAAGCTAAAGCCGGTCAAGGTGATGATGATTGTGTAATGTGTGGCTCTTAAAAATATGCATTCTACTAGCGCTGTAATTGGCTGAGAATGATTTTTTAATTAAGTGTTATATTATGAAAAAAGCACCTCGAAAGAGGTGCTTTTTTGGTTTATTGTATTTTATTGGTATTGACAAAGATAAGCGGTTTGGGTATTAACTTTTACTAAAAAGCTTTTATTAGCTTCAATTTGGTATGCTTCACCCGCTTTGTACGTAACCCATTCACTCACATCTGGAAGTTTTACGGTCATTTCACCTTCTATTACCGTCATGGTCTCATGAAGCGATGTTGAGAATTCATATTCTCCTGGTTCCATAACGCCTAACGTAGATTTACCCGTTGCCGAAGTGTAACCTAAAGATTTTACATTGTTGTTGAAATAACTATTTTCTGAAATCATAATTAATTGGTTGTTTTCGCAAATGTATATAAAATTAGTAGGAAATAAGATTTTAATGATGGTATTTATAAAGCAAAAAAAGCATCTTGATCAAGATGCTTTTAACTAACTCAATTACACATTTTACGAAAATTAATGATGTATGAAGTAAACTAACCGAGACAAAAGTAGCGGTAAGATGTTAAATTAATGATGGTTTTATATTATGAAACAATTAATTATCAGACTGATATTTAGTTGTTTTACGTATTTTAAATAAAAAACCCTACGACATATGTCGCAGGGTTTTAATGAATTTATAAAACGCTAATACTATGCTTTAGCTTCTTCAGTTTTAATCGTTGCAGGTTTAACGGAAGCATCATGTGCGTGATCGTATTCCTCAAGAAGATTCATTGTTGCATTTAATAAATCTTTTGTTTCTAATAACAAACTAAAGTATAACGTTGTGTTTTTCGGACTTGATTCTTCAGTACGTGTACGCTCAACTTGCTTTTGAATTTTATCGGTCACTAAAGAAGTAATTTCAGCCTTTCTTCCTAAAATAACCGAAATTTCTTCAAAAGACTGCGAGTTGTATGCATTTTGGATATTATTGAATAAAGTATCAAAACGCTCATCAACTTCTTTAAGCTCTTTAATCTGATTGAATTTTAATTTCTTGTGGTTGTTATTAACGTGTTTATGGCTCACTTTAGCAATGTACTCTAGTGATTGCACCATATCTTGTAAGTAACCTAAAATATGTATGTAGAAATTACTTGCTCCAACACTCGATTCATCTAAATTTTTAATGAAGTAGAAAATATTGTCTCTTAAGGCATCTACCTCTTCAGATAATTTAACGATTTGCTTTTTATTCTTTTTAAGCATGTTCAAATCTTGCTTAGCTAAACCGTTAATAGCATTGGTGTAAATTTTATTACCACGTCGTACCACGCTGGCAATGTTTGTCGCACTTTCGTGGATAACACCTTGAATAGAGCTGCTTTCACCTTGCTTTAAGTAATCTTCTTCTAAAGATTTTGGAGCAGATGATTTCTTGTGAGCTTTGTAATTTCTGTAAATAATTAATCCGGTTAACAACAATAGAATAGGTGTCATTACACTCGGGTTCCAGTGGATTAAAAAGGCTACAAACCCAGATGCAATAAAAGCACCGATGGCAGTAAAAAACCATCCGCCTATCACGTTTAATACACCGGCCACACGATAAACTGCACTTTCTCTACCCCAGGCACGATCGGCAAACGATGTACCCATAGCCACCATAAAGGTTACATAAGTAGTAGATAGTGGTAATTTCATAGATGTTGCAATAGCGATAAGTACACCAGCAACCATTAAGTTAACAGAAGCACGAATCATATCGAATGCAGGTGCGTCTTTAGCTTTTTCTTTGCTTAGCAACGCTTCATGTTTTTCAAACCTAACATTTAAACTTTCCTGAATACCTTTTGGAACAATAGCTTCAAAAGTATCTGAAAGGAAGGTTGTTGCTTTTACTACCCCTCGAGATAATGAATTTGGTTGAAACTTTTCGTGGGTGTCACCTTGATGTGATAAATTAATTTCGGTGTCGGCAACGGTTCTTGCTTTTTTAGATAACCATAAGGTTACCACCATTACACCACCAGAAATAAATAGTAATAAAGGTTCAGCAGGAACTTTCTTTTCTAAAACACCCATTGAAAATGCCGAGGCATCTAAGCCAGATGCTAGCCATGCTTCATAAGAGTGGTAGGCAGCCATTGGTACACCAATAAAGTTTACTAAGTCGTTACCAGAAAAGGCAAGTGCTAAGCCAAACGTACCTACAGCAATTACAATTAACAAGATGCTTTTCTTTGTTAATTTTTGAAAAGCATAAGCGAAGATCGTCCAGAAAACAAAGCTTCCTAAAACAATAAAAATTTGATTCCCTTCTACACTATCTTTCATTTGGCTGTAGTAAGGTGTCCCTTTTAGGCCTTTTAAAAAGATAAAGTAAGTAATAGCAGTTAACGAGAAACCACCGAATAAAGCACCAAAATGCTTCATTTTCTTTTCGAAGTGGAAGGTAAATATTAAACGCGAAATCCATTGAACCAAGGCTCCCACGGTAAAGGCAATAAGTACCGAAAGTAAAATGCCTAAAATAATCGTTAAGGCCTTATCAGAATTGATATATTTACCAATATCGGCCATGGTTTCCGTATCAGAAACACTGGTTTTAATAAGTGCCATGACAACTGCTGCTCCAAGTAAATTAAATACAATAGAAACCGTTGTAGATGTAGGTAATCCTAAGGTGTTAAAGAAGTCGAGTAGGAGGATGTCGGTAATCATTACCGCCATGAAAATGATCATGATTTCATCGAAGAAAAACTCCCCTGGTACAAAAATACCTTTACGGGCAACTTCCATCATACCACTTGAAAATACCGCACCAATAAAAATACCCAAACTGGCTACAATCATGATGGTTTTAAAAGGAATGGCTTTAGAACCAATCGCCGAGTTTAAAAAGTTTACGGCATCGTTACTCACACCAACCACAATATCGACAACCGCTAATACGGCGATGGCTATAAGCATTAATAAATATAAATTATCCATAATTTAACTTGAAATTGTTTGCAAATATCTTTAGTGTTTCTTTATAATATGTTATTATAATGTTAATTTTAGAAATGGATATCGCACTGAAGTCGGTACATAATTTTCCCGTTATTGTTAGGGACATCTAAATAGCTAATATCAGTTTGAACCTTTAATTTATGTCCAGAAATATATTTCGATAGTCCTAAGGTATATTGTGTTTCCGGGTTTTTACCTGTAATGTTCTGATCTAACTCAATATGGGTATATCGACCAGAAACTTCCAAGTCGTTTTTAAATAAATGACCAGCCATAAGATTTAATCCCTTACCTACTTGCACTATGTCTCCAGTTAATGAACCATCGGCATTTTTAGCAAAAGGATCGTCGGCTGTTCTATCGGCATATTCTCCCATAAATGAAAATCCTTTGTACTTAAACATCGCGTCTATAAATATAGTGGAAATATTTGTTTCATACAGCCCTTCGTTAGTAACCATGTAAGAACCTAGATTAGATCTGTTTCGTACCGCATTATTATTGAAATCGTAACTCGTACCTATTGCCAATTTAGGAGTGGTTTCGCGCGATAAAGCAGCACCTTTATAGTCGCCTTTGCTGGCAAAAGTTCCGAAAGGATATAATTCGATTCGTCCCGTATATTGATGTCCGCCCTGGTTTCCTGTAGTAACATTTCTACCTTCTCCTTGTGAAATAGCTAAAATTTCTTTTACTACAAACGACTTAGAAAGGTTAAAATGGTGTCTTAATTGAAGGCCCATGTCGCGATCTATATTAAATCGACTGTTTAATAACGAACGATCTACCAATTGAAGATCTCCAGATGAAATAACACGCTCTCTGTTTCCTGGTAATTTTGTTTGCCCGGCCCATAACACAAAATTACCGGCAAAATTCCATTTTAAAACAGCATCCAAAATATACCTCGGGGAATTACTTGTGTATGCCGATGCACCAGACATGTCGCGGTTAGATAAACCTAACTCTACTTTATATTTTAATTTAGGAGAAAACGCATGACCATCGAATTTTAAACGTGAACGTCTAACAAGCATATTTGTTTCTGTCGATTCGCCATCTTGCCAGGTGGATATGCCTAATAGTTGCATTCTAAATCCAACTTTCATGGTCCAGGTACTGTCTTTTCCTGTAAGATTAAAAAGACCTTTACCAAATTTAGGTGATTTTAATTCCTGTGCATAAATTGTACTTGTAGCTAATAGTATAATAGCTATTACGCTTAATTTAAATTTCATTATAAATATTCTTAGTTTTTGTCGGGCGCAAAGAACTTATTTTAATATGAAATGTATGTTTCCTTAATGTTAAATATAGGTAAAATAAAAAGAGACTACCTTGGCCAAAGGCAGTCTCGATAGAAATCATAATAATGTAGTCGACAAAAACTAATAGATTATATGAAATACTAAATGTTTGTCTTAAGACAGAGCCAAATATCTTGGTTTTAAACCATATGAATGTAAACGTAATATTAATTAATTATTAATTCACAAAGGTTAAAGATTAACATTTAAAACGTTGATTAACAAAGTTTATGGTCTTTAATGTTAAATTAATGTTATGTAAGTGTTGCTTAAATGTTACTTTATACGTAACTTTGAGTTATAAATGTTAAAAACCCCATGATTATGAAGAAGTTTATTTTATCTCTGGCCTTTTTAGTAACTGTGGTTTCTTTTGGACAACAGAAAAGAGATTTAAAGTTTAACAAAGACACCAATTTAATAGAAGTAACTTACTATCATGACAATGGAGTGGTAAGCCAAACAGGCTTTTACACTACAGATGGTAAATTACAAGGGGAGTGGTTGAGCTTTAATGAAGAAGGCGAGAAAACAGTTTCTGGTAATTATGATAATGGGAAGAAAGTCGGCAAGTGGTTTTATTATTCTAATGAAACCGTAAAAGAAGTAGATTACAAGGCTAATGAAATAGCAAGTTTAAAGGAAACAGACGTTAAAAACGACAAAGGTCTTTAAACCGTGAATACTAAAAATAGAAAAGCATCCTAAATTAGGATGCTTTTTTATTTTCTTAGATTTTAGCTTTTATTATTTGATCACTACGAAGCTTTGGTTAGCCCAAGCAAATACCGATAAATCAGCTCCAACACCAGCTTTAGTTGAAATCGTGTTGTCGGCTGTAACAGTAATACCATCTGTGATTTCTGTTACAGAACCATTAATATCACCACCTACTTTGTCTGTTCCAACATTTCCTTGTGCAACAGCATTTGTAATGGTTACCGTTCCATTACCTTTATCGTCGTTAGTGTCGATTCTGTTACCAAAAGATGCTGTACCGTAAGCTGCAAATAAAATGTTGCTAATAGTGGCAACTGTCCCTCTTCTAATTTCAGCTCCAGCTTTTAAAGCTACATCAGGATTTAAATTTAAGATAGTAACATTTTTTAAAGAAGGCGTAGAAATAGGAGCAGCAGTAGGGTCTGAACTGTTGCTATCTCCTTCAATACCTCTTGGGTCCTCACTTGCAGCATCGAAACCGTCGTTACGTACACCAAAAGCATTGTTTAAAGTTCCTGAGTAACCTTCTGTCCAATCGAACATGTCATCAGCGATATTCGCACAATAAACATTTGTTACGTTAACAGTTCCTCCAAAGAATTCTACACCGTCATCATTTCCGTTGTTTACCACAATGTTATTTACAACTGTTCCATTACCAACTCCGAAAAATGAGATTCCGTTAAATTCTTGCTCACCGTTAATTTTTGCACCAGTATATTCAGCGATTACATAGCTTAATTCTCCCGAATTGTCTGCATCATCAGTACCGCCGTATAATAAACCAGCAACTTCAGATTGTACATCTACACCTTTGTTACTTCTGGCTTTTCCTGCAATAACTAAACCACCCCAGTCACCAGCTTTTGGTGAAGCAGCATCAGAAGTAAAGATAATTGGTTCTGTTGAAGTTCCTTTTGCAATTAATTTAGCACCTCTTTCAACTGCCAAAAACACATCAGTTCTTCCACTTTTAGCCTTAATTACAGTTCCTGGCTCAATAGTTAAAGTAGCACCTTCTTTTACGGTTAAAGAACTACTTAATGTATAATCAACAGACGCCAGTAAAGTAGCATCTTCAGTAATTTCTCCTTTTAATTCATTATCTGTGATAACGCCACCACCTGTACCTGGATCGATTGTTCTATTATCATCATCACTTGAACAAGAGAAAATTGAAGCAACAACGGCAACGATTAATAAGTTTTTTAAGTTTTTCATTTTGTTTCCTAATTTTTTTAGTTTCCTAGTATTTATTCTGCTGCAAATTAAAGTCACAGGTTTAAATTTAGTTTGAAGCTAACATTAGTATTAGGTTAAGAAATCCATCTAATGTTAAGTTAATGTTTATTATGACTTTAAGATATTTGTTAAAATAAAACCCCTCTATTATTATGACATATTAGAGGGGTAATAGTTAAGTGTTATAACTAGATTATAATTCGTAAGCTATTCCTACCGAGAAGGATGTTCCTCTTTTGTATGAATTCATTGTTAGCTTTTCTGGAATATCTCTGTATCTCTCAAAACTTGGGTTTAATATGTTTTTAGCATTGAATTTTACACCTAAGTTTTTGTTGAATTTGTGACTGAAAACAAAGTCTAATAAAGGCACACCTTTTTCTACAATGTTTTCTTTAAAGTTGGTTCCTATACTATAAACTTTATCGCTTTGGTAGTTGAATACTAAAGTAGACATGGTTTCTTTTTCGTTTACCTTGAATCGGTATGAAACGTCTGCGTTAATTGTAAAAGGAGCAGCGCCCTCTAAAGCCGAACTATCGCCCGTATAGTTGAATAAAGTGTTTTCTGTGTTGAACTTAAGTTTTGTATTCATTAAAGTTGCATTACCACCCAAGGATAAATTTTGAGATTTGTCATCGTCAGATTCAACGGCGAATAAATCTACTTTTCCTTCTAATTCTAATCCAAATACTGTAGCATCACCAGAGTTATCAAAGGTAAAGTCTCTTTCAATAGCCGAGTTTCTTTCTAAACGGTTAATAGAATTCTGAATTAATTTACCAAAAACACCAATAGATATTAATTCGCTCTTGTTAGGGAACATCTCGAATTTAAGTTCTCCATTATAGTTGTCTGAAGGTAATAGCGCAGGGTTACCACTCTCTTGATAATTAATCCCTTCGTAAGTAAACGGTGCTATTTCTTTAAACTGTGGATAGGTATACGACATGCTTCCCGATGCTCTTAAATTAATTTTATCGTTTAATTGATATTTTAAGTTAAGCGTAGGTAAAACATATTGTTTATCTAAAGCTATTTGGCTGTTGTTTGAGAATCCAGGGAAGCTGATGTTAGTGTCCCATTCTACATCCATTTTAATGTCTTCAGCGCGTAAACCAACATTGGCAGTAAATTTGTCGCTAAAGTTATATACGGCATCAATGTAAGCTGCATGAATGGTTTTCGTGGCATCGTATAGTTGCGGTAAATATGTTTCAGGATCGTCGCTATTTCTTCCGCGAGATGTTTCTACGCCAAACACGTCATTGTCCAGATTGGTTTGGTTGAACGTTGCATCTAAATCATTGACATCAACAAAAGTTGTTCTAGGATTAGTAAAGTTGTGGTCAAAATAAATACCATCAAATTTTCTATCGGTAACACTACCGTTATAACCTAAGGTAATTTTTCCTTTGTTTTCATAGCGTTCTCCTAAATATCTAACTGCATTTAAGTTTCCAGCTATACTGTTTTCAAAAAGGTTACCGTAAAATCTACTGTTGTCTCTTACCGCATTTTGAGAAATTCTCGTTGTATTGGTATCGTTATTAATGATGAATGTATTTTTTCTTCGATCTGGCTCATCGTTGTAAATGGCGTTGTAACTTACAGCTGCGTTTACATCATAAGATTCACCAAATTTATGTTCAGACATTAACTGATTAACAAAAAGTTTGTTTTGAATTTCGGTTTGTAATACAAGGTTAACTAACCTGTTATCGTCATCAGGTCTTCCTATGTCTGGAGTTGTTCCAAGGAAATCCTCAATTTTTTGAGAATTAGAATGAACGAATAAATGATTGTAACTTAATTTATGATTGTTGTTAATTTTGTATGATAAGTTACCCATTAACATTTTTGAAGCATTGTAGCTGTAGGTTTTTGTATCGAAAATAGAACCAACGTTAAGCGAGCCATCATCATAAATATCTACAATAGCATCAGAAGTTCCTTCTTGATATGCATATTTGTTGTCGAAAGAGCCAACTAAAAAGAAGCTAATATTGCTTTCATCAGATAATATAATTTTTCTACCATAGTTTACAGACAGTCCCATATTAGGGTTAGCTGTTCCGGAATTTGGTGTAAAGCTATTGTCGAAACTGTATGTGTTAAGATTTCTAACCTTATGATGTGTGTCAGGGTTTATACCAAACCAGTTGGCGCCATCAATGGTTTTAAAATCTTTAAAAGTAGTTTGTGTATTGGCACCAGACGAAAGGCTTACTTTAAATAAAGACTTTTCACTGGTAGCTTTACTAACAATGTCAATGCTTGCTCCGGCAACATCAGAAGACATATAAGAAGAAAATGCTTTACCAATACCAACACTCTCTATAATATCTGAACTGAATAATGATAAATCTATATTTTTATTTCTAGGGTCGTTAGATGGTAAAGGAAGACCATTAAGTGTCGTCGAATTATATCGGTCTCCTAAACCTCTTACGTAAATTTTACTCGATCCTTCCTGCTTGTTAACACCAGTAACTTTTAAAGTAGCATCGGCAGCATCAGACACCGCTTTTTTACTCAACTCCTGAGCTCCAATAGCAGTTTTAATTTCAACCGCTTTTTTCTGCTCTAATAATAAAGCTGTTTCACTTTCACGTTTTGTAGTCGTGGTGATTACAACTTCATCTAAAGAAGCGGCACTGGCACCCATAGGTACGTTAACTTCTGTTACTTTTCCGGCAACTACCGTTACAGGAATTTCCTGAGTTTCGTAACCTACAAAACTAAATATTAAAGTGTAATTACCAGGTTGCATGTTATCCAGTTTGTATAACCCATCAAAATCTGATGTTGTACCTGTAGTGGTACCTTTAATGATAACATTAGCAAAAGCTAAAGGTTCGTTATTGTATTCCTTATCGGTAAGTTTACCCACCACAGAACCAGTGGTTTGGGCAAAAGTTATTGTTGTTGCTAAAAGCATTAACAATAGGGCGAATTTTTTCATAAATTTTAGTTTTTATCTAGGTGCAAAGAACGTTACACTATATGAACGGAGCGTTACCAGTACGTTAAACAATAGTAATAATAGCGTTATGTTAATGTTATGAGATTTAAGGTTGCTAAACGTTAATTTAACATTGGTAATTGGATTTGATTCTGTTTTGATTTGTCTTTCCTAATACAATAAAAAAAGCCAGCAAACTTATGTTGCTGGCTTCATGTATAATTTAAAATTTACCTTTCTAATTAATTGGATTGTGGTAAAGCTTTGTTGTCGTTATCTGCAGTTGCGGTTAACAGTGCAAGATCATCCAAAGAGATGGTACTTGCCGAAAGCGCTAATTTTAATTCTGTTGGTTCAAAAGGATCTACATGTACCTTAATTTCTTTGGTTTCGTAACCAACAAAACTACATACTAATGTGTAATCTCCAGATTTTAAATTTTCAAGTACAAACATTCCTGTTTGGTCGGTATCAATTTTAGTTTCAGAACCTTTAATAGAAACACTTGCTAATACCAAAGGGGCATTTTCAACTTCGGCATCCATAATTTTGCCAAAAATTAAACCGGTATCCTGTCCAAAAGATAGGCCCGAAATGAGTAAAGCAGCAAGAATAATAATTTGTTTCATTTTAATACTAAATATTTCCGCGGCAAAGTAACGTCTTAAATGTCAGGTTTGTGTTATTTTAAAGTGAAACATCTATTATTAAAATGTTACCTTAATGTTAACATGCTTGATTGATGCGTGCTATTCCTTGTTCTTTTAAGCTTATAAATATTACTGAATTTAACTATCTTGCCAAGCATTAACACAACACTATGAACTGGGAACAACTATTATCTTTAAAGCGTTTTGGCGATACGAATAAGCGATTAAGAAAAGAGCAGGACGAAACACGTTTAGGTTTTGAGGTCGATTACGACCGTATTATTTTTTCTTCAGAATTTAGAAGTCTGCAGGATAAAACTCAGGTCATTCCTTTGTCGGATACCGATTTTGTTCACACACGTTTAACGCACAGTTTGGAAGTAAGTGTTGTGGGACGTTCTCTAGGTCGCCTTGTTGGTAAAAAATTGTTAGAAAAGCATCCGCATTTAAAAACGGTTCATGGCTATCAGGCTAACGATTTTGGCGCCATTGTAGCAGCGGCAGCCTTAGCGCACGATATTGGTAACCCACCTTTCGGGCATTCGGGAGAAAAGGCGATTGGCGAATTTTTTAAAACCGGTAAAGGCCTGCAATATAAAGAGCAGCTAACCGCCAAAGAGTATCAGGATTTGTGTGATTTTGAAGGTAATGCTAATGGCTTTAAAATCCTTACCGAAGATCGTGCCGGACGCAGTGGCGGACTCCGTTTAAGTTATGCCACTTTAGGGGCGTTTACCAAATACCCGAAGGAATCTTTACCCAAAAAACCAACGAATCATATAGCCGATAAAAAATACGGTTTTTTTCAAAGCGAAAAAGAAGCCTATACCGATATAGCAAAGGAACTCGGACTCATTAAACGCAGTGAAACGAGTATTAGCTATGCGCGTCATCCACTAACGTTTTTGGTAGAAGCGGCCGACGATATTTGTTACACGATTATCGATTTTGAAGATGGTATTAATCTGGGACTCATTCAGGAAGAATATGCTCTCGAATACCTGTCGAAAATTATTCGCGACACCATTAAGCCCGATAATTATTATGCGCTCTCTACTAAAGAAGACCGTATTGGGTATTTGCGTGCTTTAGCCATTGGTTCATTAATTAATGAAGCTGTTGATATTTTCATGGAAAACGAGGAGGCGATATTAAATGGTGCGTTCGATTGTGCTTTATTAGATAAATGCAAATACGAGGCTCAAATAAACGATATTATTAAAATTAGTATCGAAAAAATTTACCAGTCTACCGAAGTTATCGATAAAGAAATTGCAGGTTATGGGGTTATAAATACCTTATTGGAAACCTATACCGATGCTGTAAATAATAGTTTTAATGGCACGGCATCCAATTACGATAAACTCATTTTAAAAGGTCTGCCAAAAAACCTGAAAATTAAAAGCGACAACCTTTATGTAAGACTGTCTAGTGTGTGTTATTACGTCTCCTTATTATCCGACAGTAAAGCGATTTTAGATTATAAAAAGATAAAAGGGATCAGTTTTTAAGCGCTGTGATTGGGAATGAATTATCGTTTTATCCCTAATTCAACACGTTTAAAAATATTAAAATGAGATAGTTAAAAGAATACATATTAACTTTAAAGAACTGGACTAGTGCTTTTCATAGGAGCTATTGTTGGCAATAGTACTTTTATTCTAAATATTCGAATGATTCTGTGTAATTATAAACATCCTTGTTGAACACAGTTCTTTTAATTGGTCTATTTTCATTATCATATTCAAGGTCAATAGTTTGGAGTTGGTTTCTCCAAGGAAAGTCTAATTTTTTAAAATTATTTTTTGAATATTTTAAACCCAAAATTAATCTAGTAAAATAGTCGTTAATATCCATGATGTGAGTGTCATCAGTAAAAATGGTTACCCCAGTTTTGTTGTCATAATCTAAATATTTAAGACCATCATTGAATGAGGAAGAGTTTTTTACACCAATAATGTTGTTATTGGAATAGAGTATTTCTGTAGTTCCCTCAACTTGTTTTACAAAATTATTGGAGTCTACAAGATAGCGTTCGATTTCATTTGAATATGTCATTTCTCCCGTCGAGTTTAATGTCTGTTCGTAAGCTACTATTTTCTTTAGTCCATTTTCACTACTGTATTCAAATGATAACTGTAGAATGCCATCAAAATCTCCTTGAATTTCTTCGTCCCAATAACAGTCATTTATTTCACAGTCACAATAAGCTCTTACAATTTGATTATTCTCATATTCGATTTGGAATGTGGCGTTATTAATTACTTCTTCGCCTGACATATTTAATCTATTCTGGATGTTAATCGAAGTCAGACTATGCGTTGAGTTGTAGTTAAGGGTAAATGACCTAGTTGAATTTGGATGATGATTGTAATCAGGTCCTTGTGATATGGTTACTTTCTTTAAATATGTTGGGATAATGTTTTCAATACTATTGTCTACGGAATCATTCGAACATGAATTCATTAGTATCATTAGAAAAGTAATTGCGATTATTAATTTGTTATTAATCATTTGTGTATCAGTATTACTGCCAACGGTTTCCTTTACTTTATCCCTAAGAATAAAGTAGTTCTTAAATTTACTAAATGACAAGAGGAGAACTAGAACGGTTTGCAGAA
>NZ_JACVXB010000020.1 GCF_014596945.1 Aestuariibaculum sediminum
TTCTGCAAACCGTTCTAGTTCTCCTCTTGTCATTTAGTAAATTTAAGAACTACTTTATTCTTAGGGATAAAGTAAAGAAACCGTTGTAAAACATATCCCAAGTCTAATGAAAAAATCAATATTCATAACTTTATTTCTGTTTTCATTGTTATCTTTTGGACAAGAATTGACTAACAAAGAACTAATTGAAAAGTCTATAGAGTTTTTAAGAGTTAATGAAAAAGATTTATTAATAGAAAAAGCAACTTTAAAGACATATCAGAAAGATAAAATTATTATTGTCTTACCAATTATAACGAACAGAGATAATGAATGCTACTATTGTTACCATATTGACAATAACATTCTTATTTGGAATAAAAGATCAAAATCATTTGAAGCTAATTACACGAAAAAATCTGAATGGACTTCAGATGCCGTTTATTTAAGTTCATTAAAAATAGATACTGCACCTTATTATTTAAATAAAAACATCAGAGCTTTTGGATTAAGATATAGTTATAGTGGAAGTTCAAGAGTAAATCCTTATGACAGTGAAATAATCAATTTATATTATATAAAAGACAACAAAATAATTGAAGTTTTGAACAATTTCGAACTTGAAAATATGACTGGAGAAAATAATGGAACTTGTGAAAATGCGTCTTTTAAAACTTCTAAGAGTATTTTGATAATGAATGATAAACTTAACAACGAATTAAATGACATAACTGTTAAGACAAAAGTTAAGAATTATTCACTTGATTCCGAATGTGACAAAGAGATTGTAAAAAGTGAAAGAACTAAGTCCGAAACATTAATATTTGACAAAAAAGAAAAAAAATACGTTTTACAACACCGTATATAATTTATTGCTAGTTCTAGCCAACTTACGAAAATCCTTGTGGATTTTCTATTCGGTTTGTATTTGCTAAATTACGTGCTAAACCACGCAACAAACCATATACAAACACGTTGGCAACAATTTGAGGTAAGAACATTAAAAATTTAAGAAATGGAAAAAATTTGGATATTAGGAATAGTACTTTTTTTAGTAATCACTTTTATTACTTGGAAGTTTTTCAATGGATTTTACAAAAAAGAAACTAGTAATAAGATGCGGAAAACTTGGGGTGCGAGAATGTATTATTGGCATTTTATATTAATGATTAGCGGACTAGCTACAACTTTAATAATATGCTTTTTGAAATGGGGAAATGTTTTGACTTTTTAGAAGTTTAAAAACAAAGAAAACAGCTTTAAGTCGAACCTGATTTTAAAACTATGGCGAAATCGAAAAAACCGACTGACCGAAAATATCAAGAAAAAATCGGAATCGGACTTTCGAGATTTACCGATGTTTATTTCAAATAAATGCTTGAATAAATTGTGTGCGTTTGACCTGATCAAAATGATAAAAAAATAAAAACTGTTGCCAACACAGTATATAAAAAATTGCTAGTTTTAGCTAAACCAATGTCAGTTGCTCGTTTGCTAGCTTCTGATTTTCCTTCGGAAAATCCTCGCACACAAACACGCAACTTTCCATAGACATTAACGTTGTGGTGCATTTAAGAAAACTCGATATTATTGGAAATTATAGTTGAATTGATATTTAGAGGATTAATTGTAAATGTTTTAGGTGTTTACACTCGATACTATTTTTTTAGTCTAATTGGACAAAAAAAGTCAATTGAATATTTATTGGGAGAAAAAAACAGAAAAGATAGCTCTGATATAGTATCTCAACATTTTTTTAATGTGTTTATTGGATTAATAACACTTGCTATAATCTCATTTGCTATTGCCTATTTAGTTTGGGGAGATTGGAATAATTAATACTAAAAATCTGAAGTGGATAAATTGACTTTTAAAACGGAATCATATTTAATAAACGGGAAAAACAATGAACGTTTCTTTCCTTTTTTAGAGTTAGAATATAATGAATGGGTAATTTATGAAAATGATATTCCAAAATATTTTATCGGACTTCACTCAGACGTGGAATCTGATTTTGAAATAATAAATTGGTTATTAACTGAATTAAAAAACGGTAAAAATTTAAGAAATTTGATTCTGGAACTTGGAAAAAAATATAATAAAAATTGGGACATATTTCCTTCTCAACGAGGACTTGAAATTGAAAACAGTTATCAAACTGAACAACTTGAATTGGAAGTCTTTACCGACAAAACAATTGACAAAATAAAAACGACACCACAACACCGGCTATAGTTCATTGCTTCTGACTTTCCTCACGGAAAGTCCTCGCAAATTTACTATCTTCGGTTTACGGCGGAAAATCCTCGCGGATTTTCACGCAACGAAACCATAGCCCAACCGTTATATGTCATTTCGGCCTATCGTTGGCGAAAATGTCATAAGATTGACATAGAAATGACGCAACCAATAAAACAACATAAAAATATCTTTGCTGAGTAATCATCAAAATATGTAAAATGAAAAATCAGAACTTAGCAATTAAAATTAAAGACCTACGAAACAGAAAGGGATTTTCTCAAGAACAACTATCGGATGAATCAAAACTAAGTCTAAGAACAATTCAACGAATTGAAAAAGGAGAATCAATTCCTAGAGGGGATACTTTGATTAAATTAACTCAAGCTCTTGGAGTAACACCTGACGACCTTTTAGAATGGCAAATTACTGATGATAAAGGTTACTTACAACTACTTAATTGGAGTTCCTTTAGTTTTATAATCACCCCTCTATTAGGCATAATAATTCCACTTGTAATGTGGATTTTAAAACGTGAAAAAATAAAATTTGTAGATGATTCTGGAAAAAAAATAATAAATTTTCAAATAACTTGGACTTTAATACTGTATTCTACAATCACAATTATACAACTGATATTAGGAGAAGGTTTTTTTATTTATCTCAATATCAATATCACCGATTCCATTTGGGCTTTAATCCATAAATTCTCAATACCATCTGTCATTTTATTTTCACTATATGTATATAACATAGTTACTATATTTTTGAATGTTAGAAAATCTCAAAAAGGATTGAAAAATAAATATTTACCAGCAATCCCTTTTTTAAAATAAAAACGCCATATAACACAGTATAAAGTTCATTGCTTCGGATTTTCCTACGGAAAATACTCGCAAATTTGCTATCTTGGTTTCTTAAACTGAAAATCCTCGCGGATTTTCACGCAACAAACCTTATACGTATTCCAAGGTCAAATCCTAATATTTTTTCACTTTTTTAAGCCATAAACTTTTGAAGCTCTACGTAAGG
>NZ_JACVXB010000021.1 GCF_014596945.1 Aestuariibaculum sediminum
GAATAAAAAAAGGCTACAAAACCATGTAACCTTTTAAACTAAAATTTATGTTTAACCCTAAGTCAAATCCTCCACTTCAGCTGATGGCGCATTGGTTTTCACGGACTCGATACCATTTTCCATCGCACTGGTTGAAGAATACATCTGACTGGTTCCTATAACCTGATTGTTTCCAGCTTTTAAATTAAAGTATGGACTACCTCCTTTGGATTCTAGGCGCTCATACTTTGAATCATCTGGCGCATTCTTTTTTACGGATTCAATACCATTTGTACATCCTGACTTGGCGGCATACCCTTCACTAGCCAGGATATTTTGCCCATTACTTGCTTTAAGTCTAAAACGGAATTCTCCGCCATTGTCTTTATAGATTTCAAATTTTGCCATATTACTTAGTTTAATTTATTTCACTAAATATATTAAAAATATTACATAGCTTAAACTGTAATCTTTAAGAAATCATCCTATAATCAATTCATAACAAACCATTTAATACTTCAGTGAAAATTTCATTTAACATAGTTTTAGATTAATCAACAATTAATTTATAAACAAATTTGTTTACATTTGTAGTATGAATAAATTAATAGAGAAGTTTAAAGGAATTCATCCAGGATTCATTTTAGAACACATCCTGAAAAAGCGTATGATACGTCAGCGCCCATTTGCCTTGTCTATTAATGAACACCCACAAACCTTAAATGCGATAACCAAAGGGCGAAGAAACTTAAATACGGCCCTAGCACTTAAGATAGAAGATAAACTAGAATTAGAAGAGGGTACTTTAGCTCTTTTACAGACGTATTTCGATATTTCTCAAGAGAAGGAAAAACAAAAATCTGCAAGTCCTAACCTATCTATTTTAAGAAAGTCTTTGTTCTGGGATACGGATATTTCAAAAATCGATTGGGATAGGCAATTTAAAGCCGTTATTCAAAGAGTTTTTGAACGAGGTAATGATGCAGAGAAAGCTGAAATTCGTCGTTTCTACGGCACTAAAAAAGTAGATACAGTACTTCAATCGAAAACAAGAAAATCATATCAGGTTTCTCACTGATAATTGTATTTTTAGCACATGTTACATTACAATACCGTCAATGACCTCTTAAGGGATAGCCTTAAGCTTTTAATGTCTGCCAAGGAATTCGAAACGTTCCGATTGGTTGGAGGGACGGCGCTAAGTTTACAAATTGGACATCGGGAATCGATTGACATTGATTTGTTCAGTGATCAGGAATATGGTTCTATAGATTTTGATGGGATTCAAAACTTTCTGGAATCTAATTTTGCTTATATTGACCATTTGGAGAATATCCCTGTGGGACTGGGTAAATCCTATTTTGTTGGCACTGACGCTGACAACACCATAAAATTAGATGTGTTTTATACCGACCCATATATTCAACCAGCTATAGAAGTGGATGGCATCCGAATGGCTACCCTTGAAGAAATCATAGCTATGAAACTGGATGTGGTTCAAAGAGGTGGCCGTAAAAAGGATTTCTGGGATTTACATGAGTTATTTTATAAGTTTAAAGTTCAGGATATGTTGGCTTTACATGAACAGCGCTACCCTTACGATCATGATCCATTACTTATTCTCAAGAATTTCATTGACTTTAGCCAGGCAGATGATGACTTTGATCCTATTTGTCTTTTAGGTAAACACTGGGAATTCATAAAAGATGATATTACTGAATTTATAAATTACTATATCGACGAACAAGCTCAATAAAGTTTACCCAGACTTAAAGATAGCTTTGACCTCTCTATAGATTTTCTCATAATGAAAATTGAGTTGATCTTCATTGATATCTTCTGGATTCGGAGGTAATTCTTTACTAATCTTTTGCAGTTTAAACTTTACCTTTTTGTCCTTTCCATCAGCAAAAGAGATAAACTCCCCTTGTCTTAATCTAAAGAAAATATTGGCACGTCGTTTTGATACTTCCCGCTCCCCTTCGGTTATCCGGCTTTCAAAACTCAGTCCACTATTCTTACTAATACTTTTAGTAGGTACTTTAATCATTTCAAAAAACTGCTCATAGTATTTCGCGGTATCGGGATCGTTGGCCTTACCAAAAAACTGATAGGATAAATTAGATAAAATAGCCTTACTGGATTTATCTCCATAGAGTATATCATTCTGAATTTTATCCTGCATCACATAAACGGTAGACACATCAAAACTCCTGAGTGTTGCCGGTATTCTAGTCATGTTTAGGAGCTTAATGGTTGGCGCTTCCTCCATAAGCACGAAAGACGATTTTCGATTTCTGACACTCATTTGTTTTACTACAGTATGCATGATGGT
>NZ_JACVXB010000002.1:0-306071 GCF_014596945.1 Aestuariibaculum sediminum
AAGTGGAGGATTTGACTTAGGGTTAAACATAAATTTTAGTTTAAAAGGTTACATGGTTTTGTAGCCTTTTTTTATTCATGTTAAAAAGAAAATTCCATGTGTATTTTGGATTCTAAAGAGGAGTCTCTTTAGTGATATAATGGCGGTAAATTAAACTTTTCCTTTTTGTGAAATCCGCTTAAAATTAAATTAATATAAAAATAGCATAGAAAGTAGTAAAATTGATTATATTGTATACGCTATTAATCATTTTAAGAAATGACCTTGCGTCTAGATGAGCTTGCTCAAATAGAACAAGGTCTTTTAGTTTTTATGAAGAAATTGTTTTAGGTCATAGAAATACAGGAATACTTTTAATGTAAGAAAAAAACATTAAGTTTATTGAAAATAAATATTCATGACTATTACTATTACTGATGAAACGCTCACGGGAGATATCCTGAATAGGATTGAACTGGCAGTGGAAAATGAAAGAATCTCTGTTAAGGACATTATAGCTGCCCGAGTTGAATATGAGGTAAACGCTTATAATAAGAGACTTCCTGAATATTTCAAAGGGCTCATTCAGCCTTCAGACGCTGAGAAAACCATTAACGGATTCAGAATGAAAAAACGTGACAGTAAAATTGATGTCGAAAAACAAGTTTTTATTGCCTATGATGCTTTTCAGAAGAATGGCTACTTCGTTATTATTGATGATCAGCAGGCTGATGATCTTGAACAGGAAGTACTGGTTAATTCAGAGACTTCAATCAGTTTTATTAAGCTAACGCCTCTTGTAGGCGGTTAATAGAGTAAGCATGGGTATCAAAGAAAGTATTTTATCTTTTTTCGGGAGTAAGACACAGGAGGTTTTACAAGAGAATGAAAAATTTGAAACAGCTCTTAATGATGTAATTACTGAAATCCATGAAGTTCATGGTAATGTGGGATGGTATCATGTCATTGCTTATAGTGAGCTGAAATCTTATCAAGCCATTAAGAAATGGAATAATAAAACCAAGCGAGAACTGGTTTTTTATCTGGTTAGTGAGATTCATAACCTGAAATCTATTAATAATAGGAAAAAATCCTGGACAAGTAGGGATAAGGAACGCTTTAAAGAAGCTGTATTTTCCAATGTTTTGAGTAGCCTGATTAGGAGCAACCTAGACTTCTCTTTTGAAAATATCATGTATTTGTTAGACAGATATAGAAAATCTGATCTGATGGGAACACGGACATTTGGAGATTGGCCCATCGGTTTTACAGTGCAACAAATTGAACGTATTGATAAAAAAGAAGCATTAAAGGAGGACCAGAAAGCTTTTTTAACAAAGTTCCTTAAATGGAAACAGATGGACCAAAAGAAGCATTACTGGGGGGCTGACCTGGAAAAGGTTCGGGCTAGAATAGAAAAGCTTCTTTTTGAAAGTAATGATACTAAAGGAAAAACAGCACCTTATGTGCTCCCTGATGATCGGTTTGCAGGAGTTGTAAATCCAGAAGTGGAAGCATTTGTAGAGGAACAGAAGGATTTATTTTATCAGCTGTTTCATTTGTATATGAAAGCCAGTACATCAAAACCTTCAAAAAAATATCTGAAGGAAACCAGTGATATTATTGATCAGATCGGTATTTCAAAATACAAGGATATCATTCATCCATGGCTGGAGTTTATTTGTGATTTAAAGGAAATTCCAACAATTCATGAGGAAACGTATCGTGGACATACTTATACCCACACAACTCATGAATTTATACATGAGAAAAACTCTATATTCCTTAAAGGGTTGGTTTGGAGTTTATGTAAATTTCATGATAGTAAAACACTGAATATCGTTGGTAAACTTGCAGAGCGCTCCTTCAAAAAGATACCAGGGGTTGGGCCAGCCGCGGCTGCTGTTGGAAATGCCTGTATTTATGTTTTAGGACATACCCGAGGGCTTGAAGGCGTTAGTCACCTGTCGAGATTAAAGCTTAAAATTAAACAGAACAACACTAAAAATCTTATCATTAAATATCTGGATGAGGCTTCACAAAAGCTAGGAATATCATCAGCGGAAATTGAAGAATTGTCCATTCCTGATTTTGGTCTGATCTTAGGTGACAAATCATATGTCTTTGATGATTATCAGTTAAGGGTGGTTATTGAAGAGCTTGGTAAGGTTAATATGCAATGGATCAAGCCAGATGGTTCAGTTCAGAAGACTGCACCTTCCTTTATTAAAGAGTCAGTAAAACTTAAGGAAAAACTGAAGAAAGCAAAGGGAGATGTTGCTCAGATAAAAAAATACCTAACAGCTCAAAGAGATCGTATAGACCGTTCTTATCTTGAAAACCGAATCTGGACTTATGAAACCTTTGAAAAGTTGTATCTGAATCATGGTTTGGTGAGCTTCATTGCACGTCGATTGATCTGGCAGATTGATAACGGCGAATCTTTTGTTTCTGCAGTTTATTTAAATGACCAATGGGAAGACTTTGAAGGTAAAGTTGTTAATGGGATAGATAAGGATGCAAAAGTTCGTTTGTGGCATCCAATCTATGCCTCTATTGATGAAATTATTGCATGGAGAATTAAATTGGAAACTCACGAATTAAAACAGCCATTAAAACAGGCTTATCGGGAAGTGTATTTGCTCACTGAAGCAGAAGTTAACACAAAGTCATATAGTAACCGCATGGCGGCACACATTATAAAACAACATCAGTTTAATGCTCTCGCCGCCATTCGTGGTTGGCGTTACACCCTGATGGGGGCTTTTGATAATGGAATGGATTCTGGTACGGCTTCAATTGATATAAAAGCACATGGCATTATAGCAGAATTTTGGATTAATGAAATAAATGATGAAGATGCCTATAATGATTCAGGGATATGGAATTATGTCGCTACGGATCAGGTGAGATTTCTAAAAGAAGGAGAGGTGATGGATTTGATTGATGTGCCTAATCTGGTATTATCTGAAATTATGAGAGATGTCGATCTATACGTCGGAGTTTGTAGTGTAGGGAATGATCCGGAATGGCGCGATAATGGAGGCTTACCTCAGTATAGAGATTACTGGACAAGTTATTCCTTCGGAGACCTAAATGAAGTAGCTAAAACAAGAAAGGATATTCTGGAAAAACTCTTACCGAGATTAAAAATCAGTAAAGTAGCAACCATTGACGGTAAGTTTTTGAAAGTTAAAGGAACCAAACGAACCTATAAGATTCATATGGGAAGTTCCAATATATTAATGGAGCCGAATGATCAGTATCTGTGTATTGTCCCTGCAAGAGGTAAAGATGCTGTTACGGATAAGGTATTCTTACCTTTTGAAGGAGATAGAGGATTGTCCTTAGTTTTAAGTAAAGCCTTCTTATTGGCAGCTGATGATAAGATCACGGATCCTACCATTTTGAGTCAGATAAATAGGTAATGATTATATATTTATATCTAAAAGGTTACAAAGTTTTGTAGCCTTTTTTTATTACATCAAATGTTTTCTAAGAATCTTTTTTATATCAACATTGTCCTTTTGAGGAATAAGATAATTTTCTAAAGATTCAGAGTTTGTAATCTGATGACTGGTTTCAATAAAACCATAGCCCAGGTAAACACCATTTTGAATTTGAATAAATGCCTGCTCTTCAGCATGTCTCCCAGGTTGTTTAATCACTTTGTTTAAGGTGTTAGTTTGGGTGTATTCAAGGGCTTTATGAACACGTTGATTATAGGTGTCAACGGATTCCTCATTTTTACAAATACCATGACAAGTATGAATTTTGTAATGATTACAATATGAAACACCTTCTTGTAAATGACAGTATTTAGGACAGAGCTCAAATTGCATACATAGCTTTTCTAAAAAGGTTCTGCAATCTGTAATATTGTAAAATGTTATAAATGGAGCAACTGTGTTTTGTAGGGTATTATAAGCCAGATGGATCACCCCATCGCGATCCTCATAGGTAAAGATGCCATACACTTTAGGATTTCGCTTTGATGCGACATTATACTCCGGGTAGTGTTGTTTAATCGCAGCGTCTTCCATAAGTAATGCTATAAGCTCGCTTCCTGATAGCTCATAATCAATATCTGCCGTTTCCCTACATAAAGCAAGTTCTTTGTCGGACTTATCATAAAAGTGTCCTAGAACGCGTTTCTTTAAATCTTTGGCTTTGCCCACATAAATGATTTTACCTTTTTTGTTTTTAAAATAGTAAATGCCTGGATCGTTTGGAATGCTATTAAAAACAGTACTGGGTAAATGCGGAGGTAAGGTAGCTTCCTTGGAACTCTTCTTTAAAAACTCTAAAACTACCTGTTCTGAGTTTTCACAATCAAGTATCTGTTTAAAAAGAATAACAGTAGCCTGAGCATCTCCACGTGCGCGATGTCGATCTTCTATGATAATATCTAAAGAGGTACAAAGTTTACCTAAACTGTAGGAAGGGTGTCCTGGAATTAATTTTCTGGCCAGTCTGATGGTACAAAGCTTTCTTCGATTAAAATCAACACCAATAGCTTTAAACTCGCTTCGAATAATATTATAATCGAAGTTTACATTATGAGCCACAAATACGCAGTCTTCAGTGATGGATAGAATATTGTTAGCCACATCTTTGAATGTCGGAGCATCAGCCACCATATAGTTGTCAATACCAGTAAGCGCAGTGATATAATCCGGGATATAGGATTCAGGGTTAACCAGTGATGTGAACTCATCAATAACGCTATCTCCATCATATTTAAAAATGGAAATCTCAGTTATTTTGTTGCCTTGCCCGGTGGTCTCAATATCTATAATCGTGTACATCATCTCATCATTTTTTCCAGAGCTTTGAGTTCTACGCCAAGACTATTAAACATGGTGATGATACTTGATATTTTAAGATCTTGCTCATCGTATTCCTGAGTATTGATACTACAGGTAAACTCCCAAAGTTCCAGAACTTCATCAATAGGGACCTCATAAGGTTCATAAGTCGCATTATCAGAAACCAGACGAAGTGTTCCGTTCTCTTCAATTTGATTATAAACACGCTTATATACCATACCATCATTAAGCGTAATAAGCACATACGTTTTACCGCTGGTTATATCACGTCGATCTTCTATAAAACGACCAACCACATAAGAACCGTCTTTCATAGGAAGCATAGAATCTCCTTTTATAGGAAAGGCTCTGTGTTTTCCTGTTGGTAAAAAAGGAAGTTTGATTTTTTGTAAGTGTTCTATGTATTCTGGATCATCATACCCTGCGAGATACCCGGCTGTAGCTTTAATGGGAACCACTTCGATTAGATTTTCGTTATCCTCATCGACCATTATTGGAAATAATACGCGTTTGTTTCCAACTTCAATAAAAGAAGTGTTTTCAGCCTTTGTCAGATCATTGCGTAATAAAATATCTATTGGAATCTTAAAATAATCAGATAGACTTATTAAAAACTCTATCGTAGGAGCTGAGCGCCCTTCTTCGTAAGATCCAATGCGAGAACGTGTAACATTCATATTATCAGCAAAAGTTTCCTGAGTTTGGCCTTTTAGCTCCCTTAAGTATTTAATGTTTTTAGCTATCATTTTTTTACTTTGCTACAAATATAAGCAATCATTGCTACAAATTGTAGTTAATTTTGCAATATGAAACAACAAATTTTACATCTGGATTTAGATACCTTCTTTGTATCCTGTGAACGACTCATAGATAGTCGTTTGCAGAAGCGACCTTTGCTAGTTGGAGGCACCGGTGATCGAGGTGTTGTAGCCGCATGTAGTTATGAAACCAGACGCTTTGGTGTGCATTCCGGAATGGCCATGAAACTGGCCAGACGCTTGTGTCCAGAAGCAGTGGTGATTCGGGGAAATGCCTCTATTTACACCAAGTACTCAAGTCAGGTTACAGATATTATAAAGGAAAAAGTACCTGTCTTTGAAAAGGCCAGTGTAGATGAGTTCTATGCAGACCTTACCGGTATGGATAAGTTTTTCGGAACCTATAAGTATGCCTCAGAGTTAAGATCTACCATAATTAGAGAGACCGGCTTACCAATATCATTTGGTTTGTCAGCTAATAAAATTGTATCTAAAGTGGCTACAGGAGAGGCTAAACCTAATAACCAATTACGAATAGATGAAGGTTTTGAAAAATCCTTTTTAGCTCCTTTGTCCATTAAGAAGATTCCATCTGTTGGCGATAAAACCTATCAGATATTGCGTAATCTTGGCATAGATAAAGTCAGTGTGGTGCAACAAATGCCCCTGGAAATGATGATAAGTGTCTTGGGGCAAAATGGAAAAACCATTTGGATGCGAGCTAATGGATTGGATAATCCACCTCTCATTCCATTTTATGATCGTAAATCCCTGTCTACAGAACGCACCTTTGGGAAGGATACTATCGATATGCTAAGGCTAAAAACCACCATTTTTGCCATGGCAGAGAGTCTGGCTTATAGCCTTAGAAGTGGTGATCGCCTGGCAGGTTGTATCAGTATAAAAATCAGATATTCCGATTTTAACACCTATACCAAGCAAGTAAAAATCCCTTATACCAGTGCAGACCATGTGATTATTCCTAAAGTCATGGAACTGTTCGATAAACTCTATGAGCGACGTTTACTCATTCGTTTGGTCGGGGTTAAACTCAGTGATCTGGTAACCGGGAACTATCAAATCAATATGTTTGATGATACCGAAGAGATGTTAAGTCTCTATAATGCTATGGATACTATCAGAAACCGCTATGGCGAATTAAGTATTCAAAAGGCCGCTGCTATGGGCGCTAAAACCATAGGGAGATTCAGTAACCCGTTTAATGGCGAACCACCCATATTATTGGCACATCGTAATCAGTAATGTATTTAAATTGCCATTCATATTATTCTTTAAGGTTCGGAACATTTTCAGAGGTAGATCTTTTGGAGATGGCAGCTAGCTATGGCCTAAAATCATTGGCTTTAACAGACATTAATAATACCTCTGCCTGCCTTAATTTCATTCGTAAATCTAAAGATTTTGGCATTAAACCAGTAGTCGGTATTGATTTTAGAAATGGCACAAAACAGCAGTTTATCGGCTTGGCAAGGAATAATGAAGGATTCTATGAATTGAATCGGTTTTTATCTAAATATTCACATGATAAACAATCTATACCGGATACTGCGCCAGAATTTGAAAATACATTTATCGTTTATCCTTTGGAACAGGTCATGCAACTAGAGAAAACGACCTTTAAAACCTATGAGTATATAGGCATCAGCATTGAAGATTTAAAACGATTGCCTTTTACTATCTATAAAAGCTATACCGATAAGTTAGTAGTACAACAACAAGTCACTATCAGAAGTAAACGAGATTTTAACGCCCACCGTTTGCTGCGTGCTATTGATAATAATATTTTACTGAGTAAGCTCTCGAAGTCTGAAGAATGCCGGGAAACCGATAAAATGTACGCTCTGGATGAGCTTAAAGAACATTTTCAACAGTTTGATTTTATCTTAGATAATACAGAACAATTACTTGAACAATGTACTATGCATTTTGAGTTTGGTAATGATCGCATATCTCAAAACCAGAGCTTGTATTTGGAAAGTGAAGAAGCGGATTTTAAGCTATTAAAGGAGCTTTGTGATAAAGGCTTGCCAAAACGTTATGCTAATCCGTCACAGAAGGTAAAGGATCGGCTGGAGATTGAGTTAAAAACCATCAGAGAAATGAGTTTCGTGTCCTATTTTTTAATTAACTGGGACATTGTAAACTATTCCAAACAAAAAGGATTCGTGCACGTGGGTCGTGGTAGTGGCGCCAATAGTATTGTCGCTTACCTTATAGGAATTACAGATGTAGATCCTATCGAGCTGGATCTGTATTTTGAGCGTTTTATTAATCCTTACAGAACATCACCTCCTGATTTTGATATTGACTTTTCCTGGAAAGAGCGTGAAGAAATTACAGAGTACATCTTTAGTCGGTTTAAAAATGTTGCTCTCTTGGCTGTTTATAATACTTTCAAATACCGTGCTGTGGTTAGAGAACTGGGTAAAGTGTTTGGTTTGCCTAAAGAGGAGATTGACAAGATTAGTGTTGGTCGGTATCAAAAACCGGAACTGGACGAGTTTGGAGCCTTAGTCATTAAATATGGAAAGCTAATTCAGGGATTCCCGAATTACGTTAGTGTGCATTCTTGTGGTATTTTAATCTTAGATAAACCCATTCATTATTTTTCAGCCACCGATATGCCGCCAAAGGGATTTCCAACGGTGCAGTTTGATATGATTATTGCTGAAGATGTAGGTATCTTTAAATTCGACATTCTGGGACAGCGTGGACTGGCAAAAATTAAAGACACTCTGGAAATTATCAAATACAACAGACCTGAAGCGCCTCCAATTGATATCACCGAAGTTGAAAAGTTTAAACGAGATCCCAAGGTTAATGCTCTGCTTAAAGGCGGTAAAGCTACAGGGGCTTATTATGTAGAGTCACCAGCCATGCGCGGTTTAATGCAGAAATTGCAAACGCAGGATTATTTAGGACTCGTGGCCGCTAGTTCCATTATCAGACCAGGGGTATCCAGTTCAGGGATGAAACAGGAGTTTATTAAGCGTCAACGTCATCCAGAGCGCCGAAAGGAAGGTCACCCCATACTCTTAGAGATTATGCCGGAGACCTACGGTATTATGGTGTATCAGGAAGATGTTCTTAAAGTGGCCAATCAGTTTGCAGGGCTGACTCTTGGGGAAGCCGATGTGTTAAGAAGAGGGATGAGTGGAAAGTTCAGATCGCGTGCTGAATTTACAGCCGTTGAAGAAAAGTTTATTGCGAATTGTAGAGCCAGAGGTTATGATGATCATCTCACATTTGAAGTCTGGAATCAGATTAAGAGTTTTGCAGGTTATGCTTTTGCTAAAGGGCATTCCGCATCTTATGCCGTGGAAAGCTATCAAAGTTTGTATTTAAAATGTTATTATCCGCTTGAGTTTATGGTAGCTGTACTTAATAATGGTGGTGGTTTTTACAGTACAGAGCATTATGTACATGAAGCGATGCAGTGTGGTGGTCAGGTTGAGGCGCCTTGCATAAATCATAGTGACCACCCCAATATTATTATCGGAGACACCATTTATTTAGGCTTGGGGTATTTAAAGAATCTGGAACATTACACTGTAAAACGGTTACTAACCGAACGCAACTTTAATGGGGCTTACACGTCTCTAGATGATTTTATTGATCGGGTTCTGATAAGTATTGAGCAGCTTACCATTTTAATCAGAATTGGAGCTTTTAGATTTACAGGTATTGCAAAAGCAGAATTGCTATGGCAGGCCATTTTTAAACTCAATGCCAGTAAACAGCAAACAGTACAAAAGCAATTGTTTAAACCCGATCATAAGACTTTTGTGTTGCCTAAGTTACCATCCAGTTGGATAGAAGATGCTTACGATCAAATGGAATTATTGGGGTTTACACTCTACGATTACTTTAGATTGATTGATGAACCATTTAAAAATAGTATCAAAGCGAAAGATATGTGTAATCATATAGGGCAGAGCGTTTTATTATACGGTAAACTGGTTAACACACGATTTCATGAGGCATCTAATGAAAAACTCATGCGCTTTTGCACCTTTGTGGACCAACAAGGAGACTATTTTGATACCGTACATTTTCATGATACAGTTGAAAGGTATCCCATTCATGGTATGGGAGTTTATGAATGCTACGGTAAGGTCATAGAAGAATTTGGCTTTTGTAGTATTGAAATCATTAAAACGAGAAAGTTGGCACTAAAACCCGATCCCAGACTGAATTAATATTTTTTGTAAATTCATGACAGTTAAAAGTTTAGATATGTGTTTTCATATTTCAAATTGGCATGAACCTGAATATTGGGAAAAGGAGTTTAAGGTTAAAATCAGTGACGAGCGTATAAGACCTGTTATGAGTAAACCGCATTACCATCTCAATGGGTTTTCTCATCCTAATGTGCTTGTTATACCACAAGAGAAACCTGAGGTATTAGCTCCTGGAGTATGGGGTATAGTTCCCAATTATAAAAGCCCAGAGGACATTAAACCTTATTATAAGGAAGCTGTAAAATATGGTTCAGGACTAAATGCGCAATCCGAAAAGCTGTTTAGTCATTTCATGTACCGGGAATCCGTCATGACCAGACGGTGTATTATCCCTGTAGATGGCTTTTTTGAACCTCACGAACACAACAAGAAAAAGTACCCTTTCTACATTAAAGAAAAGGAGGATAAAGGCTTGGCTTTAGCCGGTATATATACTGTTATTGGCCCTTATATCACCTTTAGTATTTTAACTAAAAAAGCCTCCCCGCTATTTGAAAAGATACATAATCTTAAAAAACGGCAACCTGTTATTCTAAGTTCTGAAAATATTGATCATTGGCTTTCTGAAAGCCTTAATGAAGAGGATGTAAAGGAATTAGTTAATCTCAATTTTCCTGAAGAACGATTAGATGCCTATACCGTAAGTAAAGATTTGTTTAGCCCTAAGATAGATAGTGATGTAAAAACTATTTTGAATCCCTTCGTGTATGAGGAATTAGACACCATTATCTAGCTAACATCTTAAAAGAACCTAATTTAAAATCTACTATTATTATGTTTGAAAATTATAAAAAGAATGATCCTAGATTTTGGATATTTTATACAAAGTTTGGAAGGATTCTCATGTTAACATTGGTTGTGACGGCTGTTATAATTGTAATATTGACTAAACTTGGAGTTATAGAATGACTTTATATGAGTTTAATAGTTTGTCCGAACATGACAAATATGATGTGATATTTAATGAAGGCACATTTATAGATTATAAAATTGAGGCTGTCATTAGATATGCCCTGTATGCAGTAGATATGTTTTTTGTTGAAATAGAATACAACAGAATGGATAATAAAGTCGTAGGATTGAGAAGTTTTAAGACAGGGGAGTTATTGGATAAGTATTCTAAGAGAAGGTTATAGTTATCCTCAATTAGACTTTTTATGTTTTTTTTTAATTAATCTGTTTTCCTTTTCATTTAAAAAAATATCTATTTCAGTTTGATTTTTATTAGAAACTCTTTTGAAAAAATCTTCTAAGGATATTTCAAAATATTTGCACAGCAAATACAGTTTAGTCATTGTGAAGTTAGGATGTGATTCCATACGCCCCATATTTAATGTTATGTCATATTTCTGCGCAAATTCAATATTAACATCCGATTGAGAAAGTCCTTTCTCTTTTCCTTGAGACAGGCCCTTTTCTTTTCTCAAATCTTTGAGAACAATTTCAATAGATGTAACAAAATTTAAATAATCTGAATCCTTTATCATATAACCAAATGAATACAAAATCTAAAAACATATCAACGACATTTGTGTCGTTAAATAAATTTTGTTATATTTGATTTTATTATAAAAATCTGCAATTATTAATATATATAATATTGGATGTAATTGCTTAGATTCTCGTTTCAAAAACTGGTACTTTTTAATACACGAGATAATAAGTAAGATGCTCACATCTTTGGATGTGAGCTCACTTATTAATGTCTGAGGTATTGCTTGTAACTTTCTGAAACATTACGTTGATTGCTATTTTTTTAAGCAATCTAAATTTTGGATTTCATTTCGACTAGAAGTTTGTAAAGTTTTAAAATTATTGGTTTTAACAGAGGATACCATTTGAAAAGATTTAAAGACAATACAGGGTTAAAAATTAAAAAAGCACAGTTCAATATTGAACTGACTGTGTATTTTTTACTTTACCCTAAAAAGCCAAAATGTCCAATATAGGATGTATTCACTTTTATTACAGGAGTGACGTTATGCGAATTGATTTGACTTTTAGTTATCTAATTTAAGTACTTAAGTCAATTTCGGAAAACGAAAATTTCTTTCTCTTGTAATTTACAATTTCACATAGCCATGGTATCCGACCATGTGACGATATTCCCTAAGCATTAAACATTTAAGCCATACCAAGGGTATGGACTGATCTATTTATTAATTTAAAAATTAACGCCTATGATATAAACATTTGAATTAGTTACTGTGTATCCGGGTGGTTGTAATTCCTTAATGATTTAATAGTTAGCACAAATAAGGTGTACTGCTCGGTTATTTTTGAAAATTAAATAAAACTTTAAAGGAATTGCCTATGAAATAATTCTACAGGAACAGCTTGGAATCAATACTGCATGGCAGTAAAAAAACCTCCTAAATAACTTTTGCAGGGTCAATAGGAGGTAAGCTTAATCAAACAATTAATTGTTTAACTCAAATTCAAAATTATGAAAAATTTACCATTAGGTATAAGGAAATGGCGCATATTCTTTACCTACTTAACGCTTTGTATTCCTTTATTTACATTGCTTTTGTCTGTTGCGCCTCAGATTCAGAATCTTACAGTTACAGGAAGAATAACCGATAATACAGGGATGCCACTTGCAGGAGTTCATGTGAAGTCTGTTTACACAAAAAAAGGAGTTGTAACTGATTTTGATGGAGCCTATCAAATTGGTGTTAGTCCAGTAGATAGTTTGGTATTTACAGCCATTGGATATAAATCACAAACTAAAGCTGTGAATAATCAAGAAATAATAAATGTTGCATTAATCGAGGACATCACAGAACTCGGGACTGTAATGATTAATGCGGGGTATTATAATGTTTCAGAGCGAGAACGTACTGGAAATATATCAAGAATCACTTCAAAAGATATAGAAACGCAGCCAGTTACAAATCCCTTAGCGGCCATGCAAGGTCAAATGTCGGGAGTTAATATAACCCAAACAACAGGCGTACCAGGAGCAGGATATGATATTGAAATTCGAGGTAAAAACTTTATTAACGGAACAACAAATCCTCTGTTTATTGTTGACGGTATACCGTATTCGGGTCAATCTTTAGAATCCGCATATTTATCGGCTAATATAAATCAAGGTAATGTAAGTCCTTTAAATTTTATAAACCCTCAAGATATAGAAAGTATAGAAGTTTTAAAAGACGCAGATGCCACTGCTATTTATGGTTCTCGTGGTGCCAATGGTGTTGTTTTGATTACCACTAAAAGGGGTAAAATAGGTAAAACAAAATTCGATATAGGATTTAATACTTCATTTGGCAAAGTGACTCGCTTTAGAGCCTTGATGAACACAGAACAATATCTGGAGGTAAGAAAAGAGGCTGTTATAAACGACAATTTTGAAAGTTATTATAACAATCCTTCATTGGATTATTTCTGGCCAGATTTGAAGATTTGGGATCAAACACGTTATACCGATTGGCAACAGGTACTTTTGGGAAAAACTTCCACTAGGAATAACTTACAATTTGCTGTTTCAGGGGGGAGTGAACAAACTCAATTTAATATCAGCGGCTCGCATTTGAAGGAAACAACGGTTTTCCCTGGAGATGCAAATTATAATAAAACCACTGTGTATAGTGCGCTGAATCACGGTTCAATAGATGGTAAGTTTAATTTGAATTTCACAACAAGTCTTTCGTTAGAAGATAACGACCTGCCGTATGCTGATTTTACATTGCTTGCAAATACATTAGAACCTAATGCGCCTTCGCTATTCACCGATAAAGGAGAGCTAAACTGGGAAAACAGTACCTGGAAAAATCCTTTAGCAGCCTTGGATCGTCAATATAATATGAAGTCTAATACTATTTTAAGCAGTGCCTTGGTATCATATGAGGTATTAGAAAATTTGGAAGTAAAAACAAGTCTAGGTTATAGTAAATATGATTTAACCTCTTATGCGACCTATCCAAGTTCATCACTAGACCCAAATTTAGGGTATGGTGCAGAATATTCAACTACGAGCACAAACCAAAGTTCCAGAGATTCATGGATTATTGAACCTCAAATTAATTGGAGTCAGGAATTAGGAAATCTTAAATTATCTGTCCTTTTAGGAGCAACTTATCAGCAGCAAAAGGAAAAGCAATTTGTAATAAGAGGTAGTGATTTCCCAAACAATAATTTGATACTAACATTATCGGCGGCTAATAACCTCTTAATTGTAACTGACACCAATAGTGAATATAATTATGCGGCGTATTTCGGGAGGTTTAATTTAAATTTTAAATCCAAGTATATTTTAAATGTTACCGGTAGACGAGATGGTTCTTCGCGATTTGGTCCTGGAAAACAATTTGGGAATTTTGGAGCCCTTGGAGGCGCTTGGATTTTTTCTGAAGAAGGTATGTTGAAAAATAGTTCATGGTTATCATTTGGCAAATTAAGAGGTAGCTACGGAACAACAGGTAGTGATAATATTGGAGACTATAAGTATTTAGGGACTTATGATATTACAGGTAATTATTATGATGATACCTTAGTTATAGAGCCTTCAGGTGTGTACAATCCAAATTTTGGATGGGAAGTCAATAAAAAGTTAGAGGTAGGATTAGAGCTTGGAATGTTTGATAATCGGTTAAATGTACAATTAGCCCATTATCAAAATAGATCCTCTAACCAATTAATAGGGATACCTCTGGCAGCTACCACGGGCTTCAGCAGTTTAACTGGCAATTTTAATGCAACTGTCGAAAATAAGGGGTTGGAGTTTGATATTAATTCTCTAAACATTAAAACATCGTCTTTCCAGTGGAAGTCCTCATTAAATCTGACCATACCCAAAAATCGATTAGTTGCTTTTCCAGATTTAGAAAGTTCAACCTTTGCAAATAAATACATTGTGGGAGAGCCACTAACAATGATTCGTCTTTATCACGCGTTTGGAGTTGATCCAAGTACAGGCATTTATCAATTTGAGGATTATAATGCGGATGGAAAGATAACTTCTACAGATGATAAACAGTGGATAGAAGATAGTGCTCCTGATTTTTATGGAGGATTCAGTAATGCTATTTCTTATAAGAACTTCACACTTGATTTTTTATGTCAATTTAAGAAACAGAAGGGGTACAATAGTCTGGCAATTGATGCTCTGGCAGGCTTTAAGAGAAATGGGCCGGTAGAGCTCTATCAGAGATGGCTAGAGCAAGGAGATAATAGTTTAGTTCAAAAGGCAACTATGGGAGGTATGCCAGCTTTAAGTATTGCAGGACAAAGCCAAAGTCAAAGTAACGCTGCGTTTACAGATGCCTCTTTTATTCGTTTAAGGAATGTTTTACTTAATTATAAGTTGCCAACATCTGTAATTAAAGGAGTGGATTTGAATTTGTTTTTACAAGGTCAAAATTTAGTGACTATAACCAATTATATGGGCGCTGATCCAGAGCAAACCTCTAACAGTAAACTACCGCCACTGCGTCAAATAACATTGGGAGCTCAGTTAAACTTTTAAAAAAAACTATAATGAAAACTAAAAATAACATCAATAATGCCATAGTACAGTTGGTTTTTAATTGTATCAAAAAGAGGTATTGGGGCATATGTCTTATGGGATTAATCCTGTTTTCTTGTGAATCTATATTGGATATTGATCCACCGAAAGACACGTTAATTACGGAAACGGTTTTTGAAGATGTCTCAACCGTAGAATCAGCACTAGCTAATATTTATTATAATATGAGAGAAGGGGGTATGGTTTCTGGGGTCAATGGCATAGCAGTAAATCTGGGAGCCTATTCAGATGAATTGAATTATCATGGCTATAATACAGGTCAATTAAATTTTTACAACCACAATATCTTAGCCAGTGAAAGTATTTTATTAGACTGGTGGAATCAGGCTTACAATTTAATTTATGCGGCAAATGACATTATATATGGTTTGGATCATTCTGATATACTAACAGAAGAAGATCAAAACTTTTATAAGGCTCAAGCTCTTTTTTTACGCGGTTATTTACATAGTTTGCTCAGTGGGGTTTTTGGAGCTACCCCTTATATAAAAACGATAGACTATGTTCAAAATAACAGAAAAGAAAGAAGCCCTGAAGCTGAAGTTTATGAAATGGCAATTGAGGATTTAGAGACGTCATTAGAGTTATTTGAAAATTCAAGCCTGTCTCTTGGAAATATTTACCCCACAAAGTCAGCTTCGCGAGCACTATTAGCTAGACTGTATTTGTATACAGGGAGTTGGGAAATGGCTGTGAAGACTTCCAGTCTTTTGATCGATGATTTTGAATTAGAATCGGACTTGTCAAAAGTATTCTTAAAAGAATCGGTAGAAACCATATGGCAGCTAAAATCTGGAAAGATAAAAAATACATATGAAGGCATTAGTTTTATAATAAATACCATTCCAACAAGAGGATATGCCTTGTCAAGTGATTTATTAAATGCCTTTGAAAGTAATGATTTACGCGCAGTAAATTGGATCGGAAGTATAACCAGTGACGATGGATTAACCACATTATACTTTGCCAATAAGTACAAGGAAACCTTTACGAATTCAACAACGGAATTAGAGTATTCCATCATTTTTAGATTGTCGGAACAATATTTAATCAGAGCAGAAGCTTTAGCACAATTGAATAATCTTGAGCAAGCTAACCAGGACTTAAATACAATTAGGAATAGAGCAGGTTTAATGTCAGTCGACCTGAACTCCAAGGCGGATTTGATGGAAGCGATTTTCAAAGAAAGACGCATTGAATTATTTACCGAACATGCACAACGTTGGTTTGATTTGAAAAGGTTTGGGAAAGCCTCGGATTTATTATCAGATATCAAACAAGGATGGCGTGATACTGATGTGCTTTTACCCATACCTGAATCAGAAATAGAATTAAACCCAAATCTAAAACCTCAAAACCCCGGGTATTAAAATAATTAGAAATTTAAACACATTTGATATGATAAATATAATAATAAACAATAGCGCTTTAAAGGTGTTGACTTTTGGTTTGTTACTGTTTCGAGTAACCGTGATGTCAGCTCAAATAGTAGGTGATGACCCTTCAAAAGTAAGCATGGAATTACCTCATATTAATGAGGTGGAAGACTGGAAATATGTTAATAAAATTTATAAAACATCATGCATTCCATCTAAAAACTGTAAATGGCTCGATGAATCTAACCTTTGGGAATATTTAAAATATGAAAACGATTTGAGGATTGAAAAATCAAAAGTTGTAGAAGACTTTTTAAACACCTATCCCAATAGTTCAAATTATTACACAGCATTGAGTATGTTTTTAGGTTCTCCCTTTAGACCAAGATTTATTCCTGATGACGTTGAACCAAAAATTATTGACTCTATTTCTAAGCTTCCACGCAGTGGAATGAAAGAAGCCTGGAAAATTGCATATCGATTACTGCCAATTGATTTTAAGGCCAGAGCGCAATGGAAAAATAAAGGCGATAAATATGTGAATAATATACTCAGTTCCGATGCATCTATTGAAATAAAAGCACGATTTGAAAAAGCTTTGTTCAATAGAGATGTAGGCATTCAAGTAATTGAGTTTTTTCAACTGCCTAATGTTGCAATTGAAACTGATTTTTGGAGCTCTATTGAGGTTGACTATTGGCGAGACTCTTGGGGTCGATTGTTAGGGCTTTTAAAAAAGTATCCTGAGTCAGAAGATATCGCTAATTATATCATAAACTTTATAGATTATATGAGGGATTTTTCGACTGGATTACCAGAGCTTTTTATGGATGAAGCTTATGCTTTTTCGAAGGAGGATTCTACAAAAGGATATTTAAAATTAAACTCTACAATTAAAGCTTATAAGCAGGCTATTGCACAACAAAAAATAAAAGGAGATCATAGTATGTTAGATATGAAATTTAGTGGGTTAGACGGTAATAGTTTGAAATTATCAGATCTTAAAGGGAAAGTTGTTTTAGTAGATTTTTGGTCCATTTATTGTCCGCCTTGTATAAAGGAAATGCCATATTTAAAAACATTATATGATAAATACAAAGCTCAAGGTTTTGAAATTGTTGGCATTGTTGGAAATGGAGATGAGTCCAGAGAGCGAGTATTAGAAATTATAAATAAAGCAAAAGCAGATTGGTTGCAACATTTAGATAAAGGTAGTATAAATCCTGTTAGCTATCATAGTTTGTTTGACATCAGAGCTTTACCAACTAAGTGGCTCATTGATAAAAATGGGACGCTTGTTAATAATGATGTTGAAGCTTTTGAGCTGGATTCCTTAATTAAGCAATATTTGAAATAATAGAATATTTTCTTCTTTATAAATTATATTAATGGAAAAGGTGCTCAAAAAGCACCTTTTCGTAGTTATTACAAAAGAGTTATTCATCCTTACGTAGTTCATTGTTAGGAATATTATCCAAATCTGGCGTAGCGTAAAGAGGGAAACCTTCTGGCGTTTCACATTGTACTCCAGAGGGTTGCTGCATACAATCTGTAGTGGTAGACTGCACCCCAGGGATAGCTGGATCGTCGTAATAACCAGTCACACTAGAGTTTAGTGTTTCAGTGGCAAAAGATAAGCCTACTGCTAGCATGATAGCTAAAGCAGGCAAAACGATTTTTAAAAATGAATTTTTCATAGTATTAAAAGTTTAAAAATTAATGACCTACTCTTTTTTACAGGTTTTCGGTCTTGCCCTGCAATCGCGCAATTGATTTTTTATGCTTAGTTAATAAGATGCCAATAGTATTAAGAAACATGAAACTTAGATTAAAAAGTATATGTTTTTTCCACCCTAAACTAGAAAGGACTCCTCCGCAAGAACACGGAATATGGTTACTGTAGGAAAGAATAATAATGATATAAGTCGTAAAGCATCCAAGTAAAATTAAACTAGAAATTAAACCTTCCAACTTAAACTCCTTAGAAATTAAAGCAATAGATATTCCTATTTCTGTAATCGGGATTATCCATGATAGTGAGTCCGAGTATGTGGAGATAAATGGCGATTGGTTTAATTGCCATTTAAAATGCTGGTAGTCTAGAAGTTTTGAGATGGCAGCATATAGAAACAGTACTACCAATAGGTTGCAAGTTATCTCAATAATAAGATTTGCATGTTTTTGTAACCATTTCATATCATTTGTATTTGATTGATATTGAATGGTATAAAATTAATAAGGTAAAAGTATCTAAAATAGATGAGGCGTATCTGGAAAGGATTATTTTGTCTTGGATCTTAATTTTGTAGGACTATATCCGAACCGTTCTTTAAATTCTCTTGATAAATGGTTGCCTCTTTTGAGGCCCACCATTTTAGCAATCGTTTTTATCGATTTATTGGTGTCGGCGATAAGAACATGCGCTTTACGTAGTCTTTGGTTTTTTAAGTACTTTGAGGCGGTCATTCCATAAAGTTCCTTGAATCCCTTTTTGAGTTTGAACTCATTGGTTCCAAATTCGTGAGCAAGATCTTTTAGGTTGGGTAAGGGGAGTTGCAGACGGGTATTAAGATGTTCGCCAATGGCGCGGATAATAGCTACATCAGTGAAAGACAGAGCTTTTTTATTAGATTTGTTAGCTTTAGTTGTGTCATTTGATTGATTAATTTTTCGTTCCAGTTTTTCTTCAATTATTTTTCTTGCCTGAATAAAATCAAATGAGGTTATGATGGTTTTTCCTTTTAAAAATGATGCATTTGAAAAGAATATAACTTTACAGTAGCTGGGTAATAGTAGGTTAGTTTTAGTTTTAAATTCTAAAAGAATATTTTTTTCATGTTTTTTTGAAGATTTTAGTTTTAACGTTTTCCCCCATGTTTTCTTAGAATTGTCAGATAAAAATGATTCAAAAGGATTATTAAGAAGGTCTTCAGTATGGTATTCTAGAAACTTACTTGGGCTCGAATTTAGCTCCATGATATTGAATTGTTCATCTAAGAGAAAAAACATTTGCGATGCAAACCGGTAGGAGTCATGCAGATTAATATAGCTTTGATGAAAAAAAGCATCTTGTATTTCTTCACTGGTTCCGTTAACTAATGCTGTTAAAGCTTCCAATTCATCTGTCTTATTGGTTCGTTCTAAGCGATATGAGAAATTGCCAGAAGACATTTTTATGAGATGGTTAAATATATTTTCCAGTCGTTTTCTATTTTCTAAATCCGTCATAGCTCATCCTTTTTAATTTATGTGGTTAGACATATTGTGATAGATATTCCAAAGCTTCTTGTTCCGTTTGAAACACTTCTGTCGGAATAATAGGTTTATTTCTGGTGTATAGTTTGGTGAGAATACTCGATAAGGGTGTATGGCTTACAAAGGCCACCGCCGTAATAAGCGATGAACCTTCATTGGATAAAAATCGTCTGGAATCTTTATCTATTTCTTTTAATCCTTTGATATTACAAAGAACAGGGTAGGATACCCCTTGTTGTATTTTTAAACGGTCAGCCACAATTTTTATGGCCATTGGATATTTGATACTTACTTGGTTTTTGTAGACAAAATGAATAATGCCATTTTGCAACCAAAAGGAGGCATAATTGTTTTCGGTATAACGTTCCATGGTACTTTTTATTAAATGGGGCTACAAATTAATATTTTTTGTCTTACGTTATATAGGTTTAATCTTACTTTTTTAACAAAAAAGGATCTATATGGAAAATATGTGTATCTAAAAGGGATTATTTTATGTTGGAAATCTTCAAAACGGAGTTTAACAGGTTGATTTTTATTAGTTTAAAATGATTTTAATTGGGAGTTTCTCTAATTATTCTAACCCTAAACCCATAAAATTTAGACAAATATGGCTAAAATTAAACCTAACAATTTTTTAGACATTGTAGATGAAGTATTCACTGATGCGACCAAGCAAGGGGTGCTTCATTTATACGCCGATGGTGATATCTTATCAGGAAGAACCATTGGCATTGATGGTAAATCCCTCTTTCATTTTGGAACCACTGGTTATCTGGGGCTGGAACAGGATAAACGCCTAAAACAGGCCGCTGTAGATGCTATATTAAGATACGGCACACAGTTTCCGCTCTCTAAAACTTATGTATCACATCCACTATATCAAACCCTTGAGGAGAGGGTAACTCAGATGTATGGAAACCCCGTGATTATTACCAAGAACAGTACACTTGGACATATAGGAGTCATCCCAAGTGTAGTGTCTGATCAGGATGCTATTGTATTAGATCATCAGGTGCATTGGAGTGTTCAGAATGCCGCCAAACCTTTAAAGTCCCGAAGCGTCCCAATAGAAATGATTCGGCATAACAATCTTAATATGTTGGAGGATAAAATGAAGTCTTTATCATCAAAACATAAGAAGGTATGGTATATGGCTGATGGCTTGTATTCCATGTATGGCGATGCAGCGCCAGTTAAGGAGCTATTGGAACTTTCAAATAAATACTCGCAACTTCATTTGTATTTTGATGATGTACACGGTATGAGCTGGGCAGGGAAGCATGGTACCGGTTATGTGATGCAGGAACTAGGTGAACTCCCAGAGCATGTTTTGGTTTTTAGCACTTTAAGTAAAACCTTCGGTGCCAGTGGGGCGGTGATGACCTGTTCTAATAAAAAATTGCATAGCAAAATCAAAACCTTCGGTGGGCCGCTTACATTTTCAGCACAGTTGGAACCAGCCTCTGTCGCAGCGGCCATTGCATCTGCAGATATTCATCTGTCGGATGAAATCTATATCCTTCAAAGAGAATTAGGCGAGCGTATCCATTATTTTAATGCCTTATTAAAAGAAACGGATTTGCCCATAGTGGAGTACAATGAGTCCCCTGTATTTTACGTAGGAACAGGCATGCCCATAACAGGGTATAATTTTGTAAACCGCCTACTTAAAGAAGGCTTTTTTGTTAATCTGGGGTTATTTCCTGCGGTGCCCGTTAAAAATACGGGAGTAAGAATTACTATATCCAGACATAACCAGCCAGAGGAAATTAAAGCGTTGACTGAGGCTATGGTATACCATTATCCAAAAGCTTTGGAAGCAACGCATACCACAAGTGATAAGGTGTTTACAGCATTTAATTTGAAAAGCATATCAAAGGAGACTTCTAAATATGAAGCCGTTCAAGGGCTTAGTGTACAGTTCGAGACGTGTATATCAAATATTGATACCAAGCTCTGGAATAGCTTATATGGATCCAGGGGCGTGTTTGATTACAACGGACTTCAATTTTTAGAAAAGACCTTTTTAAACCATAATGATGAAACATTTAACTGGCAGTTTTATTATTTGATTATTAAAGATCAGTTGAATAAACCTGTCTTGGCGACCTATTTTACTTATGCGCTTTGGAAGGAAGATATGCTGGCACCGGAGTCTGTATCTAAAGCCATTGAGGTCAAGAGAAAAGCAGACCCCAATTATATGTGTTCTTATGTACTTAGTATGGGATCACTTTTTACCGAGGGCGATCATTTGTATTTGGATCAGTCCCATCCGATGTGGCTTAAGGCCATGCAATTGATGCTTGATCAGGTGGATAAACTGGATAAAACTTTAAATCCTTCAATGATTGTCTTCAGAGATTTTAAACAGGATGATGTACTTAACGAATTTTTTCATAACCATGGCTATTTTAAAGTAATCATGCCTGAAGCCGCTCAAATCCACAAACTCAAATGGGTGGATGCCCAGTCCTATATGGAGAAGCTATCGGCAAAATCACGCCGTCATTTCAGAAAGGATATACAACCTTTTGAATCCTGTTTTGACTTGGTAATCAAGGGCCAGATTTCAAAAGCAGAGAAATTAGTGTTTTATAAACTATTTCAGCAAGTAAGTGCTCATAATCTAGGGCTTAATATGTTTGATTATCCTGTAGGGTTAATGGATGAGATGTCCTTAAACCCTCATTGGGAGTTTATCATATTGCATTTAAAAGCAGAGTATACCCATGATCAAAAGGCAATTCCTGTAGGAGTGATGTTTTGTTATAGTAATGCAGGAAACACCTATGTGCCTGCCTTTATCGGAATGGATTATGCCTATGTGCAGACCTATCAGGTCTACAGGCAATTGCTATTTCAAACCATAAAGCGGGCAGGGGAATTGGAGAAATCCAGTATTGATTTTGGACTTACCGCTGGTTTTGAAAAGAAAAAGTTAGGTGCAGAGGTTACCAAAAAAGTAGCCTATATGCAAGCGAAGGATAATTTTTCATTAGAACTAATGGAAATGATGGGAGGTACTAAATAATTATAATGCATATGTAAATCGTCATCATAATGCCTCTTCTCTCAAGGTATTTTAAACACTTGTCTGAATGGATGGAACTTATGATCATGTCGTAGCAGAGTTTAATGCTAAACTTTCAGAGATAAATAATGGAACTTTAATAAGCCTCAAAAATATCAACAAAGGTATTCTTTTATGTAATGATGCTCTTTACCACCTGAAGACTATCGTTGAAAAGAAGGGGTTTAAAAACACAGAGGATGAAATTCGCTTTTTCAAGAGGATTAAGGTTGAGCCCTTAAGTTTACTGGTTTATTTTAATGAAGTACGGTCTTGTCAGCTTCATATGCCCAGATTGGGTTCCCGCAATAAATTGGCATTTTTAAACAAGAAAATGAGGCGTGTCAATAAGTTTTTCCATCGCTATTCAGACTTTGTGCATTATATGGATCAGGATCTTTGTTATCTGGATAAACAATATTTTACAAGATCTCATCAAGTCTTTCCGCTTTACGCTCTTCCTGAATCCTCATATCTAGACCCTAAATTTTTTACGTCTCATGACATGCTTTGGGCGCGAATTAAAGGTATGAACCATTTTACCCTTTATATCCGAAGCCTTATAAAAGAAATTAAGCAGAAAAATAAAGCTAACCACTCTAATCAAACCAGATTAAAGCCAATTAAGTGGACAGCTTCAAAAATTGCTCTTACCGAACTTCTGTATGCTATTCATGAAACTCAGGTCATTAATAACGGAACAGATGATTTAAAAACCATGGCACATTTGTTTGAGCAACTCTTTGGAGTACAACTGGGAAACATCTATAAAACCTATTCAGAGATCAAGGCCAGGAAGGGCAACAGAGCCCGATTTTTGGAAGAACTCACCGAGCGATTCAATCATAAAATGGATCAGGATGATGCCATTTAAACCTATAATTTTTTGTAAGAATAGTATTCGGAGTTACGTGTAGGTTACGTATCCCAAAAAAATCTCATTTTCATAAAATTTGAACTGTTTGATACCCCAAAAACTCAAAAAAGGACTCCAAAACACCCCAAAACGTGTCAAAAATCAAAATGTTAAAGTTTGACGTAACTACGAACGTCTTACGTAATAAATACATCAAAAGGATTCAGCTTTGCCATTAGAAAGTCAAATCAATGCAAAGTCGCCCAAAGGTTATTTAAGGGATTTCTCGGGCGGCTTTGTTTTTTAAAATCAAATCTTATGGCAGCAACAATTATTACCACAGATGATCTTTATGAATTTAAAATTGAATTACTGGAAGATCTAAAAACACTTTTAAGTAATGAAACTGAGAGTCGGTCCAAAAAATGGTTAAAATCTCCAGAGGTGAGAGAACTTTTGGGAATCTCACATGGTACCCTTCAAAATCTAAGAATTAACGGCACCATTCCATACTCTAAAGTGGGCGGGGTGTTGTTTTATGATTATCAGGATATCATTAAGGTGATAGAAGAGAACAAGATTCATAATAAATTTAAAAGAAAAGGATCATGAAAGATGTGAATTATATTAAGCATATGAACGCTGTTTTAATGCAGTTTTCTCTTGATGAACGTTTAAATGCAACCCATGTAAGCCTTTATTTTGCCTTATTTCAGCTTTGGAATTATTATCATTTTCCAGAATCATTTTTTATCAGTAGAGAAGATGTTATGAAAATGGCAAAATTGGGGTCAAAATCAACTTATCATAGGTGCTTAAAGGAGTTACATCAATGGAGGTATTTAGAATATTCGCCCTCTCATAATCCATTCAAAGGAAGCCAAATTATGATGTATCAATTTGAGACAAGTAGTGGTACAACCACTGGTACGACCACAGGTACAGCCAGTGGTACAAGTGCTGGACAAGCTGTGTACCAACACCATCCCATTTCAGGGACAAGCAGTGGACAAGTAGTGGGACGTAAAATAAAACATATACAAACGGGAATAAACAATAAAAACAATAATAAACCTGGACATTTAAATTTTGAAGGTTTTTCAGAAAAAAACAAACGAAATGGCAGTGTCCCATATCAGGACAACTTAAAAACGGAATCAAAGAAAAAATATGATGAGCCGTTATGAAACAGATTCAGCCACATATCATCATCGATGGGGATAAGAAGTTTGAGATCGGGGAATTGCAGGGCAATAAAGTGACCTACAATTTTGAAAGCATTCTCAGTTACTTGCAAAACAAGGGACAAGGGGAGTTTGGAACCGCCTTTAAACTGGACAAAGAAGATCGGGATATTCTCTTCAGACTTTGTAATTACTTCATCAAAGACGAAGAAAACTGCAAACGTCTGGGGATTGATACGGCCAAGGGTATTTTGCTTAGTGGTCCAGTGGGGTGTGGCAAAACCACGCTCATGAAATTACTTAGAACCATCGTTCCTCATCAGAAGCCTTATAAAATTATCCCATCCAGAAATGTTGTATTTGGGTTTAATCACCTGGGCTATAAAACCATTGAGGATTATGGCGATAGCCACTACCTGTGTTTTGATGATCTAGGTATAGAGCCACTGGGCAGACACTACGGTAAGGACTGCAATGTGATGGGAGAAGTTATCCTGTCTCGATATGAGCTGTTTTTACAACACAAGATCAAAACCCATATCACCACCAATCTTAATGCCCAGGAGCTTGAAGAGCGCTATGGTAGTCGGGTACGCTCTCGAATGCGAGAGCTGTTCAATTTGATCGCCTTTGATATGACCGCCAGGGATAAACGTAAATAATTATTTCCCGCTTGTTTTAATATACTCCCGGAAGGTTTTGTAGCAAGCCATGATGATGGTCTTTAGATTGGTAAGCAGTTCGATGTAAATGGTTTTCATAATTTTGGATTTAGATAGTTATAAAGCCCTTCAAGTAAAGCCAGGGCAATAGCCGTAATGTGTTTTGGATTAGAAAAATAGGTAGCTTCTTCTTTTCTGGTGATAAACCCCACTTCAATCAAAACAGCTGGAAAAGCATCTGAAGCTTGTCTAAGGACAGCTAAATTGGCTCTTTTTACACCTCTGGAGTGAAATCCCAGCCGCTCATGATAGGTTTTCAAAATATGACTGGCCAGATGACATGAGGATTCATCATAGCCACCTGATTTATTTGAGGTAAACACTTCAATACCCTTGGCGGCTGAACTAGAAGCATTGCAATGGATGGATGTAAAAGCATTAGCGTGAAGCGTTTTAGCTAGCCTGCTGCGATCAGGTAAGGACACTAGAGTATCTGAGTATCTGGTCAGATACAACTCCAAATGGTCATTCCAAAGGTCTCGGTTTAATTTTAAAACCTCTTTTGCTATGGCCAGGGTGATGTTTTTTTCCTGAATTCCAAAGCCTATAGCTCCAGAATCAATACCTCCATGACCGGGATCAATAATTACGATTTTCTTAAGGGAATCACCTTGAGCAAATACTAAAGCGATTTTTAGGAAAACTAGAAGAAAAATGACGTTTTGCCTCTTCAATTTTAGATTTTGAGTCATGATTTTAAAGTTTTAAGCAGTTGATTTTCATATGATTTGATGCGGATTGATGCGAAATCAATTCAAACTAATTCAATGAATATTATTTATGTAAAATATTGAAAATCAGATAGTTGAATGCAAATATATTGTAATTTTATAACAACGAAAAAGTTGTTAATCAAAATACAAGTCAGATGAAAAAAGCAATCTATTTTACAATCTTAAGTTTTTTGATCTCAGGAAGCAGTTTTGCTCAGATTGGAGGTATCGAACAATCGGTTAATGATGTGTCGGATACCATCCGAAGTGTCTTTCCCATCATTCTAGGGGTGATATTCTTAGTCGGTTTCTTGTTTAATGCCGGTCACTTCTTTGGTGAGAATTCAGATTTAAAGAAAGGTATTACCCGAGTGTTGGTTTTTGTATTAATAGCAGGTGCTGTGGTGGGCATTTTTACTTACCTGATTGGTATTGTTGTCTAATCTGTGGTGGTATGAAACAGTCCAAGGTGTATAAAGATATCAGAAAGCAAGCCATGATTATGGGGCTGCCTCTAGCATTGTTTGCGCTTTTGATGACCAGTGTGCTGGTCTCTTTACTGGTGATCATCTTTTCTTTTAGTGTGCTTATTATTGTTTTGATTGTTGCCTTTAACCTTGGACTGTATATCACCTTAACGCACCTAGCCAAAGGGCATTTGAAATGGCAGCTTAAAACGAGTTTTCCCAAAACTATCAGTTCAAAAAAACTAAGCCCTATACATTATGAATAAATTAAACTTCTTAGAATATTATCCGATTTTAGATGTGCAGGATCATGTGATTTTTGCCTCCAATGGTAATGTGATTCTTGGATATACCTGTGATCTTCCCGAGATCTACTCCTTGTCCGAAGCTGATTTCGAGGTCATTCATGGGATATGGTTTCAGGCTTTTAAATCACTACCCGTGGGTACTGTCATTCATAAACAGGATATCTATCATAAAAGCAGTTATACCTCAGAAGATTTGCCGAATACTTCCTTTTTAGAACAGGCTACGGCGAATCATTTTAAAGGTCGGGATTATCTAAAACATGAATCCTATCTGTTTTTTACCATGCCAATGAATAAGGGGATGAGCACTGCAAAATATATAAATCCCTTTATAAAATACGACAAAGGGATTTGTAAAACGGTAGATCGCCAGGTTGAGCAGTTCATGACCGCTGTAGGAGATGCGGTGTCCTATGTGAATAATAGCCGTAAACTACAATTACAGCCTATAGATATAGAAAGGGTTGAGAACTTGACCTGGCAGTATTTTAATGGTTTTAATCAGGGGTTTCTAACGGATATGAATCTGAATGCTAAAGAAATATCGGCTGGAGACCATCAGTTTGATGTCCTGGCTATTAATAATGAGGGCTGCTTTGGAGAACTAGTCGGGTCCAGTAAAGTTAATGATCGGTTCACTTCAGATGATTTTAGTTTTCATCAGGGGTTTATTGATGGTATAGGACTCAGTTTAGATGAGAATCATATCATTAATCAAATCATTTATTTAGATGATAAGCATAAATGGCGTAAGCTACTAGAGAAGAAAATAGAAGAACTGAAGAAGAGCTCTAATTTCGGCACTCAAAACAAAGTCATTTTAAAAAAAATAGAAGATGTGGTTGCCCAGATTAACGAGGATGAAACTTCTAAAATCATCAGAGGACATCTTAACGTCATGTTTTGGGCAAAGGATAAAGACAAATTAAAAGATATTGCCTCCAAAATCAAGGCTGAGTTTAAGGAACTCGATATGCTGCCGTATTACCCAAAAGGGGAGGAGCGCAAACATTATATTTTAAATTCCTTTTTTTGCCATGCTTCAAACTTCTCAAATGAAGATCTGTATGTTACCGATTTAAAGCACGCCTTGTGTTTACTAATTAATAATACCAATTATAAATCGGATGCTACCGGTGTTATCTTTAATGATAGACAATTCAATATTCCTGTGCTAAAGGATGTATGGGATGAAGGGAAGAGACGCATCAAGGCACGCAACTTTGCCATTTTTGCCCCGACTGGAGAAGGGAAGTCCTTCCTGGCCAACAATATACTTAGGCAGTACTTTGAAAGTAAAGTACGTCTGGTGATTATTGACCTGGGAGGCTCCTATTCCAAGTTTGCCAAACTCTACCCAGAGGATCATATCATTTTAAGATATGAACAAGGTAAGAACCTTGGGATTAACCCCTTTTATATTGAAAGTAAGGCGGATATTACCCCGGAGCGTTTAGAGGATTTATCCATTTTTATTTTAGAGTTACTGGCTACAGGACAAGAGGCTACTAAAGCTCAGGAAGTGGCTATTAAAAAAGTGCTTAGGCACTATTATTTACAAGCCAGGGATAAAACATATTCTCTTTCTGGACTGTATCAGTTTGTAGATAATCGAAAGGATCAGTTGCTAAAAGATCTGGGGATTCAGGAGAGGTATTTTAACCTCTATGATTTTCTGCATGTGTTATCGGAGTATGTCGGCGATGGCCTTTATAGTTTTCTTTTCAATACAGATGCAGATCAGACCTATAAAATTGAAGATAAAAGGCTTATTGTTTTTGAACTGGATGAAGTTCGAGACAATAAGGAGATTCTATCTGTTATGCTTAAGCTTATTAAATCAGCCATTCAGCGTACCATTTGGAGAAACAGAGCTGAGAAGGGAATCATCCTGTTCGATGAGTTTGCCAAACAACTGAAGTTTAAAAATGTTCTGGAGAGTGTTGAGTTTTACTATCAAGCCATCAGAAAGCAAAACGGAGCTATAGGTATTATTCTTCAATCCATAAATCAGCTCCCTGATAATTCAACTTCGGCCAGTATTCTAGAAAATACACAGGTGGTTTATAGTCTGCACAATGAAAAGGGGTATGATGAGCTTAAAAAACGACTGAATCTTTCCTCTCATGATTTGAATCAACTTCGTTCAATCCGGAACAACCTCTCAGGAAAGCGCAAGTATACCGAAATGTTTATCAAAATAGGGAAGACCAGTAATATTTTCAGGTTAGAGGTGCCGAAAGAAGTTTTTGCGGCCTACCTCACCGATGGTCAGGAGAATGAAGCTATCATGGCACTCTATAATAAGACAGGGAATATGGAAAAGGCTATTAAGGCCTACGTAAAAGATATGTAAATCAATGTTTAACCATTAAAAACCATGATCATGAAAAGGAGAATTAGAACCATAGTGTTAGCATTAAGCCTAACTATTTTAGTGCCAGCAGGCGCGGCCTGCCAAGGGCTGCCGGTGTATGATAATACTAATTTTATCAGTCTGGCTAAATCCCTGATTGAATCTGCCAAGCAGACCTCACAACTACTAAAAACTGTTAGTTTTTTAAAAGAACAAAAGGACCGTATTGAGCAGGTCAGTAATGTCATTAAACAACTGAATGCGGTCAAGGAACTCTATAAAAACAATCAGCAGCTCTATAACCTTATTCAGGATGATTTAAGAAAAATCCTGAACTCACCACATATTAGACCCGAAGAGGTTTCCCGAATCTCAGCATCTTTTGATGCGATTATTGAACAATCACTGGAGGATCTGGATTTTGTATCACAGATCTTATCCAGTAATACCCTTAAAATGACAGATGCTGAACGCGCGGTGTTTTTAAAGGAGAAGGAAGATGAGTCTAAAGAGATGGTGGCTGAGATTACCTTGAAAACCAAGCGATACAAAGAGATTATAGCCTTTAGAGATTTGCAGGACCGCATTAATACCAGAGCAACTAGTTATTAAGATGGGCTTTTTTCTTGGCATAGGACTGGAATATGTAGATGCGGTGTTTACCACCATTAAAAGCAGTGACTTTGCAGAGTATACCATTACCGGTATGAAATCTCTGGCGGTGTTGTTTTTCCTAATCAACATCCTTAAGAAATACAATGAGGGCGTAGCTACTAATGAGGGCTACACCTGGGGTCTGAGCCCTGGAGAACTGGCCAAGAATTTTGCGGTGGTTATTTTGGTTATTTTCTCCACTCAGATTCTGGGGGTATTTGATAGTATTCTGGTAGCTATTGAAACACAATACAGAGATACGGCTCCGGCACTCCTCCCGCTTCAAATGCAGGATCTGGATATTGAGCAGGATGTGAGTGTTATGGAAGCCGCCAAAAAAGCCATGATATTACTCTATGAAGCGCTGATGAGTCCACTATTTGGATTAAAGGTGATATCCTTTATAATAGCTCTGTTTCTATGGCTTTTGGATTTATTTATCTATCCACTGTTTTTAGCAGAGCGTTATTTTTTGCTGGGGATTATGCAGGCCTTTTTTCCACTGGTGATAAGTCTTTCTGTTTTTGAAAAGTTTAGAAGCATGGGGTATCATTTTTTTAAGCTCTATGCGGGAGTCTATATGCTGGTGCCGGCTTTTTTCTTGGTCAATGTCTTTGTTAATAATCTCTATACAGAGATCAATACGAATTTCTGGTCTGAACTCTTTGGGACAGATTGGGGAAGCCATCTTTTTGCTCCAGTATTGGAATTAGGATCCATCGGATTTATCGTCTTTCTGAAGTTTAAACTCTATAGAAGAGCGACTTCGTTTACCATAAAACTATTCACTTCTTAAAAACAAAGCTTATGAAAACACCTTTTAAAGATATATACAGCGTTCTGAAGCTTAATCGGTTCATTGTTTATGCCGTTGTGATTGCTGCAGCTGTAGTCAGTATCGTTTCAATACTTCTGGTAATAAAACAGCATAAACAGATGATAGAGAGTGCTTTTGCTGTCAGTACTGAAGGTAGTGTGATTCCACTGAAACTCGTATCACAATATGAGAATCTCGAAGTAGAAGCTTTAGCCCACTTAGAACTGTTCCATAAGTATTTCTACAATATTGATGCTGGCAATTATGAATCTCAACTAGAAAAGGCCCTGTGGTTAGGTAATAGCTCTGTAGATGCCTTGTACAGACAAAAGAAAGCTGATGGGGTGTATAACCGGCTTTTGCAGTATTCCCTAGTGCAAAAGGTAACCCAAATAAGCTCACAAGTGAATATTCAAAAGGAACCTTACATGTTTGAAACGACTACCGTTTTTGAAATCAACAGAGGGTCTGTGATAGATACCTATGAGCTTGTAACTACCGGTAGTTTGATTCATGTGGATCGCAATTTTCCTAATAATACCCATGGGCTACTGATTACAACTTTTTTTGAAAAAGCCTTGAGAAAAATACAAACTGAATAAATCCAAATTAACATGAAAGTAGATAAAAATAAAATAGTCTTTGCATCCCTGATTCTATGTGTGCTTCTGTTTATTGGAGGCTATGGCATCATAGTGATGGGAGATGAGAAAGAACTCGTACTGGATACTAATAGAATACCAGTTCCTGATCTGGCTGATGATAAAAAGGCATATGGATCCAAGCTGGAGGCCATTAATGATCTCAAAGAAGTTAAACAGACCAATGCTCCTAGTATTTATGATGAGCGTTATCTGGACTCTTTAGGAGTTTATGATACTAGTTATGTAGATAAACAAAAGCAGAAGATCGTAGATAGCATCTATAAAAACAGTAGAATCTATTATACAGATGCTACTGAAACTACATCAAATGAAACTCCACAAAACAGCAGTTATTCAGCACTAAAGATTAAAGCCAAAACCTTAGAAGATACTGAAGAAGAGCAGACCGATACAAAAGAACTTGGTTTGGAACATCAGCTATTTTTTGCCTCGAATCCAATAGGAGTGGTGTCAAGCGGAAGAGATAGGCTTATTCCTGTTATTGTTGACGGTACTCAAACCGTTAAGACGGATTATAGAATTAAAATGCGGCTTCTAAAGGATACTGAAATACAAGGGCGAGTATTTCCCAGAAATATGCCAATTTATGGTTTTGTCGATTTTAAACCCAATAGAACCATCATTGATATTAATAATCTCAATCACTATCCTGTTAAACTCAAAGCCTATGACTGGTCAGATGGTAATGAAGGCATATATGTGAAGAATAGCTTCAGAGGCGAAGCGACCACCCAAGTTATTGGAGATGTGGTACAGGATATCAATATAGCCGGTTTGCCTCAGGTAGGTGGTGTAAAAAGCATTTTCCAAAGAAAAAATAGAAGCATCAAAGTGACCGTCCTGGATAACTACAAACTCTATTTGAAAGTAGATAACTAACCTTTAAAATCAATTACAAATGAAAGCCTATTTAATAATTACAATATCATTGGTAATAACAACTTCTACGTTTGCTCAAAGAGTAGCTCTAGATACTATATATGCAATGACAAGATTAATGTGGTGCTATTTTTTCCGGATTATATCAGGCAGGGGATAACTGGATCTGAAGACTTTGTGTTTACCTATAATAGAGAAAAGAAACAGTATTTTGGATTGCTTCAGGCACGCCCTGGAAATGATAGTAACCTTTTGGCTATTACTGATGATGGACAGGTGTATTCGTATATCATTCGGTATCAGGATTCGATTTCAAAACTCAACTATTTTGTTCCAAAATCAGAAAGTATAGGTAATGAAAAGCCTAATTCTAAGCCAATAAATATAGAAAGACCTAAACCAAAACATAAGGATTATGACTACTATGAAAAATTTAGTAAGTATCTGTTAGGTTTGGACTTTCTAACAGATCGATCTAAACGAAAAGACGGTATTGTATTAAAATTATTGGAAACGAGATATCATATAGATGAAGTGTACATGGTATTTGAGATTAAGAATAAATCCGAGATTGATTTTGAAATAGATTATTTGAAAGTGTTTAGGGTTTCAACAAATAAGAAAAGAAAAGCTTCGTACCAGCAATTAGAATTGGACATTAATTATAAATGTGATTTTCCTGAAAAGGTTGCAAATGGAAATTCAAAAAGGTTTGTTTATGTCTTACCTAAATTTTCGTTAGGTGAAAATGAATTTATTGGATTAAGTTTAGTTGAACAGAATGGCAATAGAAAAATTAAATTTTAAATAGATTCAATGAAGCAGCCGGGAAGAAAGTATGCTTCAGTATATATTTACTGGAGCTTTTCTATTTTAATAAAGTGTTTCATCTGTCCATTCAGAATAATAGTTTAAATAACCAACTCAGGTAAGATTAACTCCAACTCTTTAATCTGGTCAAAAATCTTAAAAACTCCATTTGTAATTCCCATTGTTTATTTTGAAGGAGTTCTTGTTTAAGGGTATCATCTATATTGACTTTCTTCTTTTTTTCATTCATAAATAATATTATTAATTTATTCAAAGGTAGGAAGTATCTTATTGTTGTAAAAAAATGTAATTTTATTAGTTAGATTTTATAATGGAATCATTTTAACTAAGACAATAAACATCCTATTATGACACTAAATGAGAATCAGAAACTAATTCATAATGGTTTAAAAAGTATCGGAGAGGAAATATCTGATTTTTATTTAAGTGGCTTATCAATGATAGCCGATGAAGGATTGCCTTCGAGAACATATTTAATAGCACATTCAGCAAGGGAGATTGATGGTGGAATTAGAGATATTTTAGCCCCTAAGGAGGAGAAGTCAAAAAAGCAGAAAGAATTATCATTAGAGGGTGAATTAAAAGATACTAAGGGGCATGTTGCTTCTATTTTGGTAGCGATAGATTTACCTATTGATGACCCTTTTGCGTTGGAATATATTGATGTAGCAACAAAGTTTGTTAAATATACTCATAGAAGTGGTGCATTTAAATCTTCAAGAGATTCAACAGATATAATATTCTTATGGGAAAGATATGAATCAATACTGCTTAAACTATTAGGCAATTTTATTAATCAATTAAAGCAGATAGAACGAATATTAAAGTTTGACAAACCTACGGAGGAAATACTTCACACAATAAAAAATTTATTTAAGAATAGGCAGAAAGAACATTATTTTTTTTCAAATTTAAAGAGTGTTAATTGGATTAAACCATTATATAATCATGGTTTTTTTTCACCTGAAACTTTAAAGGATAGATTCTTTTGGAATCAATCTTCATATTTAGAATTCTTATCCAAGCAAATTAAAGATGGGGACATTGAAAAGGAGAATTCTGAAATTTTAGTACAAATAATTAACGAAGTTTGTGAGTATTCTGTTCAGAAGAAAGAGATAAATAATTATAGAATCTGGTATACCTTTATTACCATACTAAGTAATATTCCTAAGGAGTTTATAAGTGATGAAATTATTGGATATTTAAATATCTTTTTTGATACAAGACATGAGAATGTTCTTGAAAGTGAAGCTATTTTTAAACTGTTGAATTCATATTTTTTTGACAAACAAGAAGCTGTCAATTATAAAGCAAGAATTGAGAAAATTGTCAAATTAGTTTTTGCGATTTCGGATAAAGAGAAATTTATTGATCGCTCAACATATGAAACAGGTAAATATCATCCTATAGTAAGGTCTTATAAATTAAAGGAGACTTGTAAGAAAGAGGAATTTTATAAACCTATTGCTAATTTTTGTTCGAATGAAGTGATTTTTTTTGTTGCTGATAATTTATTAGTCTACTTGGAATCTGAATATATAAGTAGTTTTCAAATTCGAAGTATTTATTATTTGGATGAGGAAGATAGGCACTCTTATTCTATTCAAACAATTTATACTACCTTCCTTAAAAATTGTTGCTTAGAGATTGCTAGTTCTTCAACTGAAAGGATTAATGAAATTATTTGGAAATTTTTAAAAAATTATAAGCATAGTCATTTTATAAAAATCTGTTTATTCATAATTTCCAAAACATGGAGTCAAACCAAATATATATTTTTTGAATTAATTAAAGAAAAGGATAGGAAGAAATTATTTTCTAATTCGTTTTGGGGAGATGATCTTTACTTTTTTTTAGAGGAAATTTCTGTAGAGTTGGAGCATCACGAAGAGTTAATATTAGAACAAATAATTGAAAATGGTTCACAAAATAAAGATTATTATAACAAAGAAGTTTATTTGTTAGATTATAAATTAAGGTGGTATTCTGCTTTAAGTTCTAATTTTTATTTTAAGGAGAAGTTTGATTTTTTGAATCAAAATTTATTAAAATCTAGGGAAGAGTTTAGGCCTGAGCCTAATGTATCAATTACTATAGGAAGCAGATCGCCAATTAGTGTTGATGAGATTAATTCAATGGAGATTGTTGATTTTACCGAGTTATTAAAATCCTTTGATCCAGTTAGAAGTTTTAAAAGTCCTTGCGTAGAAGGGTTAACAGGTAATTTAGAAACTGTTGTTAGGGAAAATCCAAATTTGTTTTGTGATAATTATAAATATTTTTTAGGTGTTCCATATAGGCATATTTCAAGTATTTTTTATGGTATTACTGAAACATTTAAGAATGGAAATAACCTTAATAAGGAGAATGCTATTTTATTTATTAGAGAGTATATTAATCAGGAGGAGTTTGGAACTAATAGGCTAAAGTTAAAAAATGCATCCTTTAAATATGATCATTTATTAGTTATATCTAGTTTCTGTAGATTTATTTCATTTGGTTTGAGAGAAGATAATAAGGGTTTTTCGGATGATTTATTACCAAGTGTCGAGGGTATTATATTTAGTTTTATATCGACTGAATATGAAGGTATAGGTAAATTGGGTTCTGCTATGCATGCTATTAATAATACAACAGGAGTAATAATAGGTTGTTTACTTGAATATTCTCTTCGGAAAGCACGTTTAATAAAATCAGATATTAATAAGAAAGAGGCTAGGTGGTCTATAAAGGAAAAGGAAAAATTTGATGTTTTAGTGGAAAAAGGAGTTCAAGAACTCTACATGTATTTTGGGTGGCGCAGAAGAAATTTCTATTTCTTAGATTATGAATGGACTAACAATCTAATAAAACAAATACCTAAAAAGGATACTCAAACAATAAAATCTTATTTTGGATGTCACCTATTGGATTATAATACTTCGGAGTTGGATTATAAAATTTTCAAGGATATTTATATCAAAGCTATAAATGAAAATTGGCAAATTGAAGATTCAACAATGGGAGATAATTCAATAGAATTACACTCGGCAGTTTTTTACATTTTTAATTTTGAAGATTTAAATAAAGATGAAATTATAACATTAATATTTGATCAAAAGAAGATAAAAAGAATAAGAAAAATAATTCATTCTTTGTCTTTTAAGTTTGATCAATATTTTAAAGAATTAAGTCCGGAAGATAAGGTTTTATTTAGAAAAAAAGTATTCAAAGTATGGGAAAGAACTTTAGCTGTTTTAGAAGAAAGTACAGATGTTGGAGCTAAGGAAATGCCAACTCTTTTTTATCTTATGAAGTACATAGATGAATTGAATGATGAAAATTATAATTTAATAAAAAGAACATCAAATTTCGGTAGACAAGGAAGAGATTTTGATGAGCTAATAAAAAATTTGAATAGGCTAAAAGTACAAGGCGATACTGAAAAAAGCGGTATTTATGCCTGCAATATATTTGTTGAGGCTGTTTTTAATGATTATTATTATGCGTCAATTATGCAAAATGAAATAGTTGAATTTGTTGCATATTTTTATCAGCAAAATTCTTCTAAATTAAAGGAATATGCTGATAAAATATGCAATCAATTTGCAGAAAATGGACAGTATTTTTTAAGAGAGCTTTATGAAAATCATAATTAATAATGGGCTTTATGTAAAATGTACTATATGTGTAATTGTAATTTAATTTATTTGCTAATAAATAAATATTTGTTTTTGGTATATTTGTAATTTACTGAAAATCAATAAATATTCCGATTCGGTCAACAATTCGGTCAACAGTAGATGTTTTGAAAGTTAAGAATGTTGTAAATATAGGGTGGGAGAGATTCAGTTCGAATCCTGTCGCGATCACTGAAAGCTTCACTAGAAATAGTGGAGCTTTTTTGTTTTTATGCCTTTTTAATAATTTTCTCTGGGTTCAATATGGTTGTAAAAAACGAAAATAGAGAACTGCTTACAGCAAAAAAAATTAAGCATGACTGAATTTTAAATAAGCCCTGGATTAATAATACTTCATATTAAGAATTAGATTATGGTATCTGCTATTTATGTTGTTTAATTTCCGTACCATATAACTTGCGGCTATTCTAAATATTAAAAAAAACCAGGCACGAAGTATGTTTGTATTGTATAATTTATTCCTTATCTTAAGTAAAAATCAATAGGATACTATGAAAATACTTAGTTTATTAAATTTTTATCTCCAATTACCACCAGGTACGCAAAACCCAGACGATAATGCACCATTAGACTTTACAGATCCATTTAATGTAATCATATTTATTGTTTTACCAATTGTTGCAGTGGTTTTATATTTTGTCTGGCGGAAACAGAAGAAAAAATAACGAGAAATGATAAAATAATTTAACCATGAGAAATTCCATAAATTATGTTTTCTAATATCAAAAACTTTTGTTTTCAGCTAAGTATAGCTATAAGAGAACCTGAGCGATTAAGGAAAGCTTCACAGAAATAGTCGCGCTTTGTTTTATTTAAATACATTGTTCTTAATGGTTTTAATATGCTTATTTTCCTAAGAGAGGCTTCAGTTGTATGATTTTCACTCTTACTGTTGTAATTAACTATATTTGAGTTTAAAAATGGAATTTAATTTTAATGACTTTAAAAACATCTAAACCTAAAAAATTAAAAATTGGAATACTTGGCTGTGGATGGTTAGGTATTCGTATGGTAAAAATATGGAAATCAGATAATTTTATTTATACAACAACTACAACAAAAGAAAAGATTTCAAAATTAGAAGAGGAAACGGTACATCCTGTTTTAGTTGATTTTAAAAATGGGGATAGGAAAGATAATTGCGATGATTGGCAAGCTATGAAGTTATTAGATGTTGTGGTGATTACTGTACCTATTAACTCTCGGAAAGATAGAAATATTGACAGTATAGAAAATAAGCTTAAAAATTTATTTGCTTTTTTAGGTGATTTTAAGGGGCAAGTTTTTTATTTGAGTTCCACAAGTGTTTATCCTAATCAACCTAAAGAATTTATTGAAGAAGAAATGCCTATTGACAAGGTATTTGTTGAAAATGAATTAAGACAGCGGTATCCTCAGATAAATATATTACGATTAGGCGGGTTAATGGGGGATGACAGGCAATTATCCAAATATAATGTTTCAAATTTAGAAGCTCCTGTAAACCACATTCATTTTTCAGATGTTATTGGTGTAATAGAAAAAATGATGGCAGTTAAATCTTCTTCGAAATTATTTAACGTCGTAGCACCCTTGCATCCCACTAAAAGAGAGGTAATTTCAATTCAAAAAGGACAGATCTTTAATGCTCAGGATTTTGATGGAATTTCAGCTAAAATGGTGTCTTCAAAAAAAATAGAAAGAGATTTAAATTATAAGTTTATTTATCCTAATCCCAGTAGTTTTCATTTAATATAGGCTATATCAAATATCTTTTAAAACTCATAGATTTTCAAAAAACAAAAAGAGCATTTTGTTAATGGCAGATAGGGTATAAAAAATTGAATTAATTATGCCCAACAGGTAATAGAAAAAGCTTTTTTTATTAAGAATTTTAGAAGGTATAAATAAACTTTTTTTAACTCTAATAGTGGATTCGATATAGGTTTTTGAAAAAAGTATATTTATACGTTTTGTTAATATGAATGAAACAGGGAAAGTGAAAATAAATACTTTCCCTGTTTTTGTAAATATACATTTAGCTATGTATTGGGTAAGCTTTTTTAATAGATGATGAATCGTTGTAGAGTTCAAAATCAGTGCTTAATAGCATTTTATTAAAAAGGTTTTCATTAACTGTTACTGGAATTTTTAGATAAGGGAATTTTATTTGATATGACTTCCCTTTTTTTCCTATCAATTTAATTTTTAAAGGTTTTGTTTCCATAATTAAAAATCTTTTAAAAAGGTTAAATCGAAAATTCAAAGTATCTTAATCTGAACAAATTTTATTCCAAGATAAATTTGCGCTGAAATAGGTTAAAATTAATGTGATGCACTTTTAATTTCATGAAAAAATGTCATTTAAAATAGAAATAGCTAGCATTTTATCTCCTTTCGCATGAAGAAATAATAAGCCAGTGCAAAACAAACAATTGTTGCGGATATTAAACCGCTAACTTGAGGCCATACAATTAAAAGACTATCCCTAATAGGTAATGAATTGGGAATTGCTCCTGCCAATTCCTCCATACTCATAGGCCCAAGACTTCTAACTTTAGGCATTAATAGCGTTGTGGTGGCATCGGTATACAATTGATTAGGCGACATATGAAATAAAGTCTCAATCCAGGAATATCGGCCAGGAGAAAATAGGCTTGATTTTGGCGTTATGACTTTGGAAACGATATTAATTATAATATTATAGAAAATAGTAAAAAATAACCAAAGTCCTATCGATGCTATGGCTGCCGTTGCTGCCTGTTTAAATTTAATTGAAAATATTATAGATAAACTAAACCAGAATTCAACGTAAAACACACAAATAATAATGTAACTAAGTATTCTAATGACTTCCTCTATTTCAATTGGTACGCCTGTTATAAGTAAACCTCCACCAATCATGAACAAAGTTAAGGATAGAAACATTGTACTTATTAGAATGGTGACACTAATGAATTTAGATAATAGAAGATTATCTCTATAAACGGGTTGTGCCATTACTCTTATAAGTGTGCCGTTTTGCTGCTCAGAATTAATAGCATTAAACCCAAGGCTTATGCCTAATAAGGGGCCTAAAAAACTGATAAATACATGAAAGGGGGGGAGGGTTCCATCGGTAGTAGTTAATAGTTTAAGATAGACCAATAAATGGTCGGGATCTTTAGTATTAGAAACTGCTGAACTTAAATTATTTATTGCTACATACAGAGATTCAAAAAAGGTAAAAGCAATAATTAAGGATAGAATAATAAACTGCCAACTTCTAATGTGGTCGGAAATCTCTTTTCTAACCATAACCCAAATGGGAACGCTCTTGTTTATTGATTTACTAAAAGAGAAATCAGTATAAGATATTGCCATAATTGTTGTTATACGTTTAAGTGTTGGTTTTCAAAATATTTTTGATAAATATCTTCTAATCCATAGGTTTTTTGATGAACACTAGTAATGTTATAGTTTTGTTCAACCATAAACCTTACAATGTTAGGAGTTAAGATCTTATTACAACTTATAAGTATTTGATTTCCTTCTTTGTGGATATGTTCTACTTTGGCTAGTTGTAATAGTTTCAACTCTTCTTCTTGCGTTAGTTTAACTGGCTCGTCAAGGGTAATGCTTATTTGATGAGATGTTTGCGAAAAAAGTTGTTCTGATAATTGCTCAATATTTCCTTGAGCCAATAATTTTCCTTTTACAAAAATTCCAACGCGATCACATATTTTTTGAACCTGATTTAAATGGTGCGATGAGAGTAAAACAGTAAGTCCATGTTTGCGGCTTAGTGTTTTAATTAGTTTTAAGAAGTCTTTTACTCCGCTTGGGTCAATTCCAAGCGTAGGTTCATCCATAATGATAACCTCAGGCTGTTTAATTAAAACATCTGCTAGCCCCAAGCGTTGCTTCATCCCTCTGGAGTAAGTAGCAGTTTTAGAATTAAGGTATTTGTCTAAACCTACAACTTGCATTAATTTAAGCGCTTCCTTTTCAGATTCTTTACTCGAAAGTCCATTTAATTCACCAATATAAATTAAATTTTCTAGTCCAGTCATATGGTCATAAAAACCAACATTATCCGGCATATAACCAACTTTACTTTTAACAGCAATAGGGTTAGATATTGAGTTGTGTCCACAAACTTTTGCAATTCCGGAAGTAGGTTCTATTAAACCTAACATCATAAGAATTGTAGTTGTTTTTCCGGCTCCATTAGGTCCTAGTAAACCAAAAATTTCCCCTTTATGTATGTTAAGGTTTAAATGATTTACTACATGAATAGAACCATAGCGTTTGGTGAGCCCTTTAAGTTCTATAATTGATGTTTTCATGGCTAATTATCTTCTACCAAATTTGCGAATCAAAATATAAACTACAATAATAGCTGTTAATATAATTAGTGCTCCTAAAACTCCTGAGGCCAGCGAAGTAACTACCGATATTCTGAAGGTAGCTTCATCTTTTGAGTTCGCATTTTTTGCGGTAAAGGTGCTCATGTAATCACCCGCAATAGTTTTGTCTGGTACGGTTAGAATAGCCGTAATATTTTTTGTTTCACCAGGAGATAGCCTATCAATTTTTGAGGGTTTAAAAACAGCGCTCCATTTTGGCGGTGTTTTACTATTTAGTTCAATATCATTTAAATTTAAAGAACCTGTATTTTTAATAGTTAACAGAATTTCCTCTTGATCTCCTTCTGTAATCTTTTCACTAAGTCTGCCTGATGGAGTGCTTATTTTTAATTCATACGAGCCACTTACAACGGCCTCTAAATTTAAAGTAAGAGATTCTTTTAATGATTTTGCAATTACTGAAACTTTATATTTATCTGGTTTGGCTTCGTATGAGGGAAAGAGTTCTAAGTTAATTATTTCCCTTTTACCATGGTCCACCTTGATGGAAGTAACTTGCTTTCCTTTGGTTTTAAAAATGCCTCTCCAACCTTCCGGAACTTTTGTGGTTAGCTGGTAGACCTGATCTTCAGAGGTGTTATTTTGAAGTGTCGTAGTATAACGAAACACCTGCCCAATTGAAGTTTCAATATTAATTAAATCGGATGAAAAAGTAGATTTTAAATCTTTCTCCTTAGAATCTTGATTTTGAGCGTTCAAGGTTGGGTGAAATCCTAAAATAACAAAAAAAATAAGATTAATTGATGCGTAGAAACACTTAAAAGTGTTTGGTTTTGATAAATAATTGAATAACATAACAAAACAAAATAATTATTATTAAAAAATGAAATTGATTAATTTATTAATTATAAAATGCTTTATATACAGGCTATTTTTATTTAGAGCATGAATTTAATATTTGAGAAAAAAATATAAAAAGTCAAGAAATAAGTTTGTGAAAATTTTAACAATCCTATCCATGATAGTTTGGCAGAATAGAGTCTTATTTGGCAGATATTACAAGGGTTACTTTTGGTGTTTTTTCATAATTTCTAGGCTAAGGGCTAGTAACTTATTCTATCATAATTTAATTCCAGTTTAATAAAGGAGGTCGAGTCTAGTTTTTAATGAAGTTATTTTAGGCTCAGAATTATGATGTACTCCAGTTCGCTATGTAAGCTTGATGTTTTCAATTTACCTTAATCTAAAAGTAAACTGGAAATGGGTATTCTTGTTAATTCAACCTCCTCTTTATTTGTAGCGTAGGACACATATAGATGTTCTTTCCAGACAACACTTTTAGGATAGCTGTAACCTTTGCGCTTGTATTTTCCAGGGTATTTTAATGTTTGCAAGTCATTATTACCATCTCTCAGCAAAAATGCCTTGTTAAAATTAAAGCCATCTTTACTCAAAGTTATAACAAGTGGAAATCGAGATTTATTTCCGGAGGGATTATTTATCATATACGCCACACCATTAGGTAAGTTTCCAGCGCTTTGTTTTGCTCTGGAATCGGGAGTGTTTATAATAATTGGCGTCGACCAGGTTTTGCCATGGTCAAGGCTAATTGAAGCTAATTTTTTAAATGTGCTATTTTGATCTCTAAAAATCATTACTAAGGCGCCATCTTTTCGATAAAACCAGCTCGGTTCAATTTCTCGACTCATGTTTTTTTCCTTTGCAGGTAAATTTTTCATTTTACCAGAATTCCACCCCCTAATCCCAGAAGGGTCATCGGTATAGAATGGTGTGGCAATTAGTCCAGGTTGCATATGAAAAGCTGTTATTAATCGACCATTTCGGGTGGCATGAACATCTTGTTCTATAATACCTAGAATAGGGTTTGAATTACTATTTTTAACCGGTTTTTCAGCTGTCCAATTCAGGCCATCGGTAGTTGCTTTGTAGGTTGTATGCCCTTGCTTTACAAGCTTGTTTTTAGGCCAAACGCAAATATACGCGACTAACGTGTCTCGATTACTCCACCAGCCTCCACTTGTTTTAATTCCATTTTTCCATTTTTTGGTTAGAGCTTTTGGTTTACTCCAGGTTTTACCATCTAAACTGCGGCTGTAAAATACCTGGGTATCTGGCCCATCTTCATCTTGCCACGAACTTTGCCATTGAGCATAAAGCATACCTTTAAAAGGGTATAGTACAACACCATGATTATATTTGTTATCTGTCTCTTTTGGAGAGAAAATAGTGAATGTTTCAACTTTATCAGGGTAGTTAAGGCCTAATGTTGATGGTTGTTTAAAATTATAAAGGGAATCCACTTTGAATGGAATTTCCTTAGTTTGACCGAAAATAGGAATAGTTGAACAAAGCAGAAAAGATATGCAAAGTTTATTAAAAAAAGCTGTTTTATTATTCTGCATAGGTATTTATTTAGAATGCGAGATATTATTATGGATTTTAAAATGTGAAATTAAGAAATATATTAAATAGATTAATTAGCCTGAATTTAATTGTACTTGTTTCGTTTATGGGATTAGTGGGAATAGAATAATTTCCATTTTTTAATCAAGGTTTTTTCAGTTACGTAATTAATAATATCATTTCCGATGAGTTAATTAACCTTAAAGTAATTATGTTAATGTTTCATTCATTTAATTAATAATGTTGCAAATATTGTTTTTTTTTAATTTATTTGTAAGTGTATCATAAACACTTATTTATGATTCTACAAAACTAGTATCAATTTCATTCCAACATCTAATGACGACTTTTAAAGAAAAATTATTCAAATCTTTAGCCTTATTCTTTGTTTCGACTTCTTTACTGTTTTCTCAAAGTGAACCGACTTCTATTTCAATACAAATTGATGAGCAAGCCCCTATAATTAGTAAACATATATATGGACATTTTACCGAGCATTTAGGTCGCTGTATTTATGACGGTATATATGTAGGTGAGAATAGTAGCATACCAAATACAAATGGTGTTCGTAACGATATTGTAAAGGCCTTAAAAGAATTGCAAATTCCCAATTTACGTTGGCCTGGTGGTTGTTTTGCAGACGAGTACCATTGGAAAGATGGCATCGGACCTAAAGCAGGAAGACCTAATATTTTGAATACGCATTGGGGAATGGTAGAGGAGAATAATGGTTTTGGAACACATGAGTTTTTAGATTTATGTAATTTATTGGGAACAGAACCATATTTAGCAGGTAATGTGGGAAGTGGAACAGTAGAAGAATTAAACGATTGGGTAGAATACTGTAATTACGATGGTAATACCGATATGGCCAACTTAAGGAAAGAAAACGGACAAGATAAACCATGGCATGTAAAGTACTGGGGGATCGGTAATGAAAGTTGGGGTTGTGGAGGTAATATGACCCCCGAATATTTTGCAAATCTATACAGGCAACATGCTACTTATGCAAGAAATTATCCAGGAGCATCGATTAAACGTGTGGCCTCGGGAGCCGATGCCGATAATTACCATTGGACAGAGGTAATGATGCGCGATGTACCACACCACATGATGTGGGGACTTTCTGTGCATTACTACACCCGTACAGGATGGCCGCCAAGAGGTTCGGCGACTAATTTCGATGAAGCCGATTACTTTTTATTTATGGACCATTGTTTAAAAATGAATGAAATTTTGGATAAACACATGGCTATCATGGATAAATATGATCCAAAAAAACGAGTGGCTCTGGTGGTAGACGAATGGGGAAGCTGGTATGCCGTTGAAAAAGGAACTAACCCGGGGTTTGCCTATCAACAAAATTCTATGAGGGACGCCATGATTGCCGGGGTGACATTAAATATTTTTAATACAAGAGTTGATCGAATAAAAATGGCCAATTTGGCGCAAGCTGTGAATGTTTTACAAGCAGCTATATTAACCGAAGGCGAAAACATATTACTTACACCTACATATCATGTTATGAAAATGTATGCGGTGCATCAGGATGCCCAGTTATTACCTTTAAATTTTAAATCTCCAAAATATACATTCGAAGGGAAATCGTTACCGGCAATTTCGGCTTCAGCTTCAAAAAAGGATGGTGTCGTGCATATTTCGTTGGTAAATATAGATGCTAATAAAGAAAATACTGTAGAAGTTGATTGTGAAGCATTAGGAGTAAGTGATTTTACAGCAACAATAGTGACTTCAGATAATTTACAGGATCACAATACGTTCGACAACCCAAACAAAGTGAAAGTTCAAGGTTATAACGATTTTAAGTTTAAAAAGAATAAACTTACGCTAACTATTCCTCCATTTTCTGTTTTAATGCTAGAGGCGAAATAGTATCAATAATGTCATCTTTTAAGTAATTCATAATCCATTAAAAATGAAATTAAAATATTTAAGCTTAGCTTTTTTTATTTTGGCTGTTTCCGCTTGTAAATCTGGTAAAACGACTCATAATAATGAAGCTTTAAAAGCAACCGAAAAGTTTAATAACCCTATAATTACAGATAAATATACCGCTGATGCCGCAGCGATAGTACATAATGATAAAGTGTATTTATATGCAGGGCACGATCAGGCTCCAAACGATGTTAATGCTTACAGAATGCATGAGTGGTTGGTATATTCGTCGTCCGATATGGTGCACTGGCAGGAACATCCATCACCTTTAAAACCAACCGATTTTAAATGGGCATCAGGGAGCGCTTGGGCGTCACAGGTAATAGAGCATAACGGAAAATTTTACTGGTATGTTACGGTGGAGCATGGCAGTATTCATGGAAAAGCTATTGGTGTAGCGGTTTCCGATAGTCCAACTGGCCCTTTTAAAGATGCCATTGGAAAAGCTTTGATTACAAATGACATGACCACGCAAACTAAAATTAGTTGGGATGATATCGACCCTACAGTTTGGATTGATGATGATGGGCAGGCATATTTATTTTGGGGAAATACAGTTTGTAAGTATGCTAAACTTAAACCAAATATGATTGAGCTCGATGGGCCGATTATGACTGTCGATTTACCGAATTTTACCGAAGCACCTTGGATTCATAAAAAAGGCGACTGGTATTATTTATCGTATGCGTATCAGTTTCCTGAAAAAATAGCTTATGCCATGAGTAAAACTATTACCGGGCCTTGGGAATTTAAAGGCATTTTAAACGAAGTAGCCGGAAATAGTAATACCAACCATCAGGCGATAATAGAGTTTAAAGGCAAAGATTATTTTATTTACCACAACGGCAGTATTCCAACACATGGTGGAAGTTTCAGGCGTTCGGTTTGTGTCGATCGTTTGTATTATAACGAAGATGGCACGATGAAACGGGTTATTATGACTTCAGAAGGTATTCAGAAATAAAAGAAAATTATGAATCAACTTGTATCAAAATATGGTTTGTTATTAATGTTTATTAGCACCGTGGCCTTTGCTCAGGATATTCGTGTGCATGATCCTGTTGTTATACAACAAGATGATACCTTTTATTTATTCTGCACAGGACGTGGTATAAGTTGTTTTAGTTCAAAAGATTTAAAGAACTGGGAAAGACAACTTTCTGTGTTTCCCGAAAAACCCACATGGACAGATGAGGTGGTTCCTGATTTTAAAAATCACATCTGGGCGCCCGATGTGTCGTTTCATAACGGCACCTATTATTTGTATTATTCGGTATCGGCTTTCGCTAAAAATACGTCGGCCATAGGTGTGGCTACCAATAAAACTTTAAATCCTTCCGACGCTAATTATAAATGGAAAGATCATGGTATTGTAATTCAGTCGGTGCCTAATCGCGATTTATGGAATGCCATAGATCCAAACCTTATTTTCGATGATGAAAATACACCTTGGTTGTCGTTTGGTTCGTTTTGGAATGGTTTAAAAATGGTAAAACTTAACCCCGATTTATTATCGGTTGCCGAACCTCAGGAATGGTTTACTATAGCCAGACGTGAACGTTCTTTCGATTTGGCCGACACCAATCCTGGCGATGCCGCTCTTGAAGCGCCTTTCATCTTTAAAAAGAACGGATTTTACTATTTGTTCTTGTCCTGGGATTTATGTTGCCGGGGCGAAAAAAGTACTTATAAAGTGGTGGTTGGCCGTTCTAAAAAAGCAACAGGGCCTTATCTCGATAAAACAGGAAAATCGCTTTTTGAAGGCGGAGGCAGTTTGTTGGTTGAAGGTAATAAAAACTGGTACGGTGCGGGGCATAATAGTACCTATACATTCAACGGAAAAGATTATATGTTTTATCATGCTTACGATGCTAATGATAATGGAACACCGAGACTTAGAATATCAGAATTGCAGTGGGATGAAAATGGCTGGCCAAGTTTAAAAACAAAATTAGAATAGCTATGCAAAAAATAATTGGTGCTTTATTTTTTCTGTTAAATTTATGGGTTCATGCACAGCAAAGCATCGAATTATTTCCTCTAAATCAGGTATCTGTAACTTCTGGGATTTTTAAACGGGCCCAGCAAACCGACTGGGAGTACATGCAGGCCTTAGATACCGATAGGTTATTAGCGCCATTTTTACGTGAAGCAGGCTTAAAACCTAAAGCCGAATCTTACACCAACTGGGAAAATACAGGGTTGGACGGACATATTCTAGGGCATTATTTGTCGGCGTTATCGATGTATTACGCATCCACAAAAGATACTTTGGCCGAGCAAAAAATCGATGATATCCTTTCGGAATTAAAACGTGTTCAACAAGCCAATGGCAATGGTTATATAGGCGGAATTCCAGGAAGTAATAAACTTTGGGAAGACATTAAAAATGGTAATATTAAAGCGGGAAGTTTTAGCCTTAATGGTAAATGGGTGCCGCTTTATAACATTCATAAAACCTTTGCCGGACTTAAAGATGCGTGGGTTCATGCCGAAAAAGTAGATGCCAAAAACATGCTCATCGATTTAACCGATTGGTTTATTGATGTGACTAAAGATCTGAAGGATGTTCAAGTTCAGGATATGTTACGCTCTGAACATGGTGGACTTAACGAAGTTTTTGCTGAGGTTTATAATATTACGGGGGATAAAAAGTATCTGGATTTGGCGAAGCGATTTTCAGAAAAAGCTCTTTTAAATCCGTTAGCTAAGAAAGAAGATATTCTAACAGGCATGCATGCTAATACGCAAATCCCAAAGTTTATCGGTTTTGAGCGTATCAGTCAGTTAAATCACGATTCAATATATCATAATTCGGCATTACATTTTTATAATAATGTGACACAACATCGCTCGCTAAGTATTGGCGGTAATAGTGTTCGTGAACATTTTAATCCCACAGACGATTTTAGTTCGGTGTTGGAAGGCGAACAGGGACCAGAAACCTGTAACACGTACAATATGCTTAAATTGAGTAAGTTATTGTTTGAAGATACAGGAAACGATAGCTATATCGAGTTTTACGAGCGTGCCATGTACAATCACATTTTATCGTCGCAAAACCCGAATGGCGGCTTTGTGTATTTTACGCCCATGCGGCCAGGACATTACCGCGTGTATTCGCAACCAGAAACCAGTTTTTGGTGTTGTGTGGGCTCTGGTTTAGAAAACCATACTAAGTATAACGAATTGATTTACGCCAAAAATAAAGATACACTGTATGTGAATTTGTTTGTGCCTTCAAAAGTAAACTGGAAGGATAAAGAAGCTGAAATTACTCAAAACACCAATTTTCCCGAAGAAGCAAAAACACAGTTAATTTGGAAAAGTAAAAAACGCACCTATGCTACCATTAAATTACGTTATCCAAAATGGGTAAATCCCGGCGAGTTGAAGTTATTCATTAATAAAAAATTAATCTATACCGATGCTGAGCCTGGGCATTATATTTCGATGTCTCGGAAATGGAAAAAAGGTGATAAAATAGAGCTGCAATTACCCATGCATTTAAGTTTGGAACAAATTCCGGACGCATCGGGGTATGTTTCAGTGAAATATGGACCTGTTGTTTTGGCGGCGGTAACAGGAAGCGAGAACCAGGATGGTTTGTTTGCCGACGATAGTCGTGGCGGGCATGTGGCCAATGGCTCGTTTTTGCCATTAACCGAAGCACCTATGTTTATTGCTGATAATTTTGATGATATTCTTAAAAATATAAAACCCATTTCAGGGAAACCACTAACGTTTTCAACAGGTAATTTGGTGCATCCTGAAAATTTTAAAGGTTTAGAGCTTCAGCCGTTTTATAAAATACATGAGAAACGATACGCCATTTATTTTAAAACCGAAACACCTGAAGGCTTGGCTAAAATGCAACAAGATTTAAAGGAAAAACAGGAAGCCGAAGCCCATTTAAGAGCCATTACAGTCGATTATATTGCACCTGGAGAACAGCAACCAGAGAGTGATCATGGTATTCAATCGGAAAATTCAAATAATGGTGTAAATCAAAATCGCCATTGGCGTGATGCTACTGGCTGGTTTAGTTATCAGTTAAGAAATAAAAACCACGATGCAAAAACTTTACGCATCACGTATTTTGGAAAGGATAGCAGGAGAAAATTCAAAATATTAATTAACGGTGTAACTATTGCCAATGTGGAACTCAATGGCGAAAAAGACAATACGTTTTACGAAGTCGATTACCAGATTCCAGACGAATTAACTCAAAATGAAGCCATTTTAAACCTGCGTTTTGAAGCTGAAGAAAACTCGGTTGCTGGTGGTATTTATGGTATTCGATTAATACGGTAGTTAGAAAATATCTTAATTGATATTGAGTTGATTGTCAATTCGGCAGAGAGGGGAACGAACGACGAATAATGCGATTCCTCCTCGTGCCACGTTCGGAATGACGGGCAACCATGTATTTATATTCATTAAAATAACAACTAAACGAAATACGATGAAAAAATGTTTCACAAAAATGATGCTTTTATCTTTTATGCTAAACAGCATTTTAGTACTAGCACAAACAAAATTAGAGGTTGATTTAAACAACAAAATCGCTAAAATTCAACCTACTATGTATGGGGTGTTTTTCGAAGATATAAATTTTGCTGCCGATGGTGGTTTGTACGCCGAAATGGTTAAAAACCGTTCGTTTGAGTTTACGGTCGATCCGTTTTTAGGCTGGAAACAACCCAATAGCGACAGGCATTCGTTTAATAATGATTCAGGTATCGCTACGTTGGTGAAATATTCAAAAGATGCAGGGAATTCCAATTTCATCCGTGTCAAAATTAATGATGATAAAGGTTACGAATTGGTAAACGAAGGTTTCCGAGGTATGGGCATCAAGGCAGGAGAAACTTATAATATTTACGTTACAGCAGCAAAACAAAACGGAAATATTAGTAAGATTAAATTTCAGTTTATAGATGAAAATAATGCCATTTTAGGTGAGACAGTTATCGCTATTTCGGCTGGGCAATGGAAAGACTATACAGCGCAAATAACCGCTAATAAAACACTCGCAAAAGCGAAACTTAAATTAACTTTTGAGGGCACTGGAGAAATCGATTTAGATATGATTTCTTTATTTCCTGTCGATACCTGGAAAGGTCGCGAAAAAGGACTTCGTAAAGATTTAGTCCAGTTACTATACGATTTAAACCCTGGGTTTTTAAGATTTCCAGGTGGTTGTATTGTTGAAGGTCGTACTTTGGAAAGACGTTACCAATGGAAAAAAACGGTTGGTCCAGTTGAGGATAGAGAAGTTTTGGTAAACCGATGGAATACTGAGTTTGCACATAAATTAACACCCGATTACTACCAGAGTTTTGGTTTGGGTTTTTTCGAATATTTTCAATTGTCTGAAGATTTAGGTGCCGAGCCGCTTCCTATTTTAAGCTGCGGCATGGCTTGTCAGTTTAATTCGGGCGAATTGGTGCGCATGGACGAACTCGACCCTTATGTGCAAGATGCACTCGATTTAATTGAATTTGCTAATGGAGATATTGATTCACATTGGGGGAAATTAAGAAACGATATGGGACATCCGGCACCTTTCAGCTTAAAATATATAGGTGTTGGTAATGAACAGTGGGGGAAAGATTATATCGATAGATACAAAGTATTTGCTGAAGCTATTAAAGCAAAATATCCTGATATGATTATTGTTTCAGGAAGTGGTCCTTTTCCGGATGGCGATTATTTTGAATATGGTATGCAAGAATTAAAGAAGTTAAATGCCGAAATAATTGATGAGCATTATTATCGAAGTCCTGAATGGTTTCGTGAAAACGCTACCCGATACGATAGTTACGACCGAAATGGACCTAAAATTTTTGCTGGTGAATATGCGGCTCATCCAAAAGGGATTTTTGATGGTCCCAAGGAAAATAATTTGGAAGCAGCAATTTCTGAAGCTGCTTTTATGACTGGATTAGAGCGCAATGCAGAGGTAGTAACCATGACTTCTTATGCGCCGTTAATGGCTCATATAGATGCATTTCAATGGGCGCCAGATATGATTTGGTTTAATAACCTACAATCTTATGGAACAGCAAATTATCAGGTTCAAAAATTGTTTTCAACCCATGCAGGAACCGATTTAATTTCGGTAACCAACAATGGCAAATATTTAACTGGACAAAATGATTTGTATGCTTCGGCAGTAATTGATTCAGAAGCAAGTCAGGTTATTGTAAAAATTGTAAATACATCTTCTAAAGTACAGGATATTAACTTACAACTTAAAGGGAAAAAAATAAATAAAAAGGGAGAATTTATCGTTTTAAAAAGTGAAAATTTAGAAGACCAAAATTCATTTGATAATCCAAATAAAATTATTCCTGAAACGACTACAATTCAAAATAAATCGCGAAAATTAGATGTCATGTTGCAACCGTACTCGCTATCGGTGGTTAAGTTTAAAATGAGATAAAATCTAATTGATAAGGATACGACATGCTGATCTTATTTCAGTATCTTATAGAGAAAATAACTCATAATTTTAATAATTAAGTTTGAAAAAAATCAGGTTTATTTTAATTCTAATCAGTTTCGTTTTTCAGGTTGCTGCTCAAAGTAATTTGAAGAATACCGATATTCTTGAAATTGAAATCAATCCTGAAATAACCCATCAAACCATTCGAAATTTTGGGGCTTCTGATGCTTGGTCTACACAGTTTGTTGGCAAATACTGGCCTGAGGATGCAAAACAAGCTATAGCAAAATTGTTGTTTAGTAAAGCTATAAAATCAGACGGAAGTCCAGAAGGCATTGGTTTATCGGCTTGGCGATTTAATATTGGTGCAGGGAGTGCAGAACAAGGTAGCGAAAGTGAAATTTTGGATGAGTGGCGTCGATCGGAATGTTTTTTAAATCAAGATGGAACCTATAATTGGGACAAACAGCAGGGGCAACTTTGGTTTATAAAAGCAGCAAAACAGTATGGCGTCGAGACCTTTATTGGTTTTGTAAACAGTCCACCAGTATTTTATACTAAAAACGGAAAAGCTTGGTCATCAGATGGATCAAGGGCTAATCTTAAGCAAGAATATTATAAAAATTATGCGAATTTCCTTTCGGAAGTGCTTAAAGGCGTAAAACAAAAAACAGGAATAACTTTCGATTATGTGAGTCCGTTTAACGAACCGCAATGGGCCTGGGAATGTTGTAAACAGGAAGGGTCGCCGTGGACGAATGAAGAACTGTTTTTAGTAACTCATGAGATTCATAAGTCGTTTATAAAAAACAAGATTTCAAGCAAAATTGAAATTACCGAAGCCGCTAAAATCGATTATTTATATACCGCAGCCGATAAGCCAAATCGAGGCAACCAAATAGATTATTTTTTCAACAAAAAAAGTGAAGGCTATTTGGGATATTTACCTTCGGTAGCCAAAAAAGTAGCGGGGCATAGTTATTTTACAACCTGGAATAATAATACACTAATAAATACCAGAAATGCTTTGAACCAAAAGCGACAAGAAATTGACCCTGATTTAGAATATTGGATGACCGAATATTGTGTGCTGGAAGATAATAAAGAGATTCGCGGAGCTGGTCGGGATTTAGGTATCGATGCGGCTCTGTACGTTGCAAAAGTAATTCACGCCGATTTGGTTTATTCGAATGCTTCGGCATGGCATTGGTGGCTGGCTATAAGCCCCTATAATTATAAAGATGGTTTAATTTATATTGATAAAAACAAGGAAGGTGGTCAGTTTTCCGATTCAAAAATGCTTTGGGTTTTAGGGCATTATTCGCGCTTTATTAAACCAAGAATGAGACGAATAGACGTTAATAAAAAGGTTGAAACTAATGTTTTGGTTTCGGCATATGCTTCAAAAGACGAAATTGTTCTTGTTATGGTTAATATAGATGAAACCGATAAAAAAATAATGGTTTCTGGAGTGCCCAAAAGTTATAAATTAGAAGCATGTTACGAAACAACAGGAGAAGCTTTTGTAAATTTAAAAAAACGTTTTCAAACCTGTAAAGAAGCGAATGTTCTACTTCCAAAACGTTCGTTATTGACTTGTGTATTTGAAAATCAGGTTGACTAAAAATTTGCTTTTAGTATCTTTAATTCTAATTTAGTAGTTATACTAATTCATCTAAAAAAATTAATGAGAGTATTTGTTCCATATATTATTTTATTGTTTTTCAGCTCTGGAATTGCTCAAAATTCTGCAGTAGAATTTAATTCTATTGAGCATGAGCTTAATTTTTATTTGCTCGATGTAGAAGTTGGGTTATCAAATAATATTATACATAGTATTGAGCAGGACTCTTTAGGATTTATCTGGATAGGTACTCCAGATGGTCTAAATCGTTATGACGGCACTGAATTTACCAGTTTTAAAAAAGAGGACAAGGATGGAAATGCTTTGTTAAGTGATGATTATATTAATCAGGTTAAAGCAATTAACAATCATCAGCTTCTTATTGCAACTCCAGAAGGGCTTATTATTTATGATGAAAAAAAGGACACATTCGAGATTTTAAATGAAGAAAATGGATTGTTAAACAGAAATGTTTCAAATTTTGAATTTGGGGCTAATAATGAGATGATCTTATCTATTTTAAATGGAGGTGTTCAAATATTAGATAAGTATAATAATTCAAAAGTGTTTAGCCATAAACCCAACGACCCAGCTTCGTTGTCGTCAAATTATATCAATAGCTTATTGCGTCAATCCGATACATTACTATGGGTCGGAACAGCTGGTAACGGACTCAATAAAATTAATTTGAAAACCAATACGGTAACTAGGGTAAACTTGAAGGGGGACAATAGAGGAAGAAATTTGTTCGTGAAGGCACTTCATGCTGATAAAGAAGGAAATCTTTGGATAGGTTCGAGCAATGGCTTACAGGTTATTACTAACAGTCATGATACATTACATCTAGAAAAATCTTTTGTAAAAGGAAAAGGTTTAAGCGATGATGATATTTTGGCCTTAGAAGAGGATAATTTAGGGCATTTGTGGATTGGAACTCGAAATGGAGGGCTGAACATTATTAACACAAAAGATTTTATAAAAAACGATAAAAATTTCCATGTAAAATGGTATTTAAAAGCTGATGATGGCTCAAGTATATACAACCGTACTGTTTCCGCCTTGAAGAAGGATAAGGAAGGAAACATGTGGATTGGAACAAGTACTGGTTTAAATTATGTTAACCCGCGTGGTGAGCCCATAAAACTTCTGAGGAAACGAATAACAGGGAGCGGATTAAGTCACGATAGGATAGGCGCATTGGCCGAAAGTACCAATAGAAAGATTTATATTGGTACAGACGGGGCAGGTCTAGACGTGTTTGACCCAAACACAAAATCATTTAAAAACTATAAGCATAATCCAAATGATGTTAGTTCGCTAAGCAACAATTTTATTTTGGCCTTGCTTGAAGATTCAAAGCATCGACTCTGGATTGGAACTTATCAGGGTGGTTTGAATAAAATGAATACTGAAACTGGAATTTGTAAACATTATTTAACAGAAAGCATAAATAGAGGTAGCGATGTTCGTGTTGTTTATGAGGATAGGAAAAATCAAATTTGGGTAGGAACCAATCGTGGTGGACTTTACCGTTACAATGAAGCAGAAGATACATTTTCATATATTGACCTATTGGGTAAAATTGATATTAGAGGCATTAAGGAAGACTTAAAAGGCAATTTATGGATGGCTACTTTTGGTGACGGTATTTTAAAATACAATCCAGAAAAAAACATTTCATCGTTTTATAATTCCAACAATGTAAAGGGAATTAAAACCAATCTTTTTTTGTGTGTTTTGCCTTTACCAAGTGGTGATATTTTGGCAGGGTCACAAAATGAAGGATTAATGCGACTTGATCCTACAACGCTTGATATTATAATATTTACAGAAAAAAACGGATTGAGTAACAATACTGTAAGTAGTATGGTTATGGAAAATCAAAAGAATATCTGGTTAGGTACTTTCAAAGGAATTAGTAATTATAACGCATTAACCGACGACATACATAATTTAAACACATATACCAACGTACAACAAGGTGTTTTTAATACGGGAACTAGTTTAATTTCTGGTTCAGGTATGATTTATCTTGGAGGTGATAAAGGGTTGAATATCTTTAACCCAGATAACCTGCATAGTATGAGAGAAGCTTACCCTATTGTTTTTAAATCGTTGCAGGTACTAGATAAAAAAGCTAAAGTTTCTACTGCTAAAGACGCTATTTTAGACGAATCCATATATTTTGAAGATCATATTTATCTAAAGCCTGATCAAACCTTTTTAACTTTAGATTATGCGGCATTAAAATACCCTTTTGCTAAAAAGGTTAATTATTCATATTACGTCTCTGGTTATCATAATCAGCGGATTAGTACCAACCAATTAGGTAAAGTCAACCTTGTTAATTTACCCTATGGCGAATATACGCTCAATGTGAAAGCTAAATTTGGTTCGGGTGATGAGACTGTAAAACAATTAAATATATCAATTTTGCCTCCATTTTGGAGAACCTCTTGGGCATATATTGGTTATTTAGTATTGTTAGTTTTAGGCATTTATTGGTTTATGAAATATTACACTGAACGTGTTAAACTTATAAATTCATTGTCTGTCGAGAAAAAGGAACGTCAGTTAGAGTATAATTTTAATGAAGAACGCATGCGTTTCTTTACAAGTTTTTCACATGAATTGAAAACACCACTTACCCTAATTTTAGCGCCTTTGGAGGATATGATTAATGAGGTGAAATCGATAAAGCACAAAAACAGTCTAACCTTAATTCAGAAAAATGCGAAGCAATTACTTCAAACTATTAATAAGTTACTTGAATTTAGGAAATCTAATCTTGGATTAAGTAAATTAAGAATAGAAGAACATAATGTAACAGAATGTTTGGAGCAATGGGTGCATAATTATTATCCCCTTGCAAAAAAGCGTGGGATTTCCTTAAGTTATGATTTTCCTGATGAAAACCTGTTCGCATGGTTCGACTTGGAAAAAATGCATATTATTTTCAATAATTTATTATCTAATGCTTTCAAATATACTAAGGATAACGGTGAAATAAATGTGTCTTTAGTTTACGATAACGAAAGTTTTGAAATAAAAGTTAGAGATACCGGTTATGGCATTAGTAAAGAAGAATTAGTACACGTTTTCGAAAGGTATTATCAATCAAATTCTGTAAAAAGTAAGCAAGGTTTAGGTATAGGATTGGCTCTTTCAAAAAGCTTTGTAGAGTTACATTCAGGGACTATATACATAGAAAGTGAAATTAAAAAAGGAAGTACCTTTACTGTAGTTATTCCTCGTGATAAATCACTGTTTATTAATGCTGTTTTAGATACTCAAAATACAACTGATAAGGAAGAAACTAATGAAATTAGTGACTGGGTGACAGATGTAGAATTAAATCAATTGACTGATAGAAAAACGAATTTTAATCTAGACGAAAGTAAAGAGCTTGTTTTATTGATAGACGATAACCCCGATATTTTAAAATATTTAGATGGATTATTAGATGGAAAGTATGATTTAATATATGCGAATAATGGTGAAGAAGGTGTCGATAAAGCCAAACGTTACATTCCCGATTTAATTGTTTCTGATATTATGATGCCTAAAATGAACGGTATAGAACTCTGTAACGTTTTAAAAGAAACTACAGAAACAACGCATATTCCTATAATACTTTTAACCGCAAAGGGAAATACCGAAAGCATAGAAGAAGGTTATAAATATGGCGCAGACGATTACATAGTAAAGCCTTTTAGTAGTCAGGTATTGCAAACTAGGATTAGAAACTTATTAGATATAAGGAAACAATTACGACAATACTTTTTAAATAAAGATAGAGCAGTTATAGCTGAAATTGATGAAAGTAATTCTCTACTAAATCAAGAAAAAGATTTTTTAAATAAATTAACAGAAGTAATTCATGAAAATTTAGATAAAGAAAAATTGGATGTATGGGAGGTGGCTCAAAATATGGGTATGAGTAGGACATCTTTATTTAGAAAATTAAAAGCCATTACAGGTTTAAATATTAATCAATTTATTCGAAAGGTAAAATTAGATAAAGCGGCAGAATACTTGCAAAGTGGTAATTATACTATTGCACAAGCAGCTTACGAAGTTGGTTTTAGTAATGTAAAATACTTTAGGAAATTATTTAAAGAACAATTTGAGCAATTACCTTCCGAGTTTAGTAAAAAGTAATCAAAACATTATATTTAACATTTAGCCTTTCACCTCAAGTCGCTTATCTTTAGGTCTTTATTTGCAAAAAATATAAAATACTTCAATTGAAGCCGTTTTGTTGTTGCTAACCATTCTATTAAGGGTTTGGACATTTTGTAACCCTAATTTTGTCATTTATTATCCGTTACAATTAGTTGGCTTTTAACATTTTTGCTTAAATGGTTTTACAAGTGATAAAACAACACTTGTTTATTAAAACCAAAACAAACGAATTAAATCAAACTAATTGTAGTGAAACACTCTGCGTTACATATTCATGGTATTATACTTGTATGCCTTAACCTCGTCTTGTTTGAGTTAGGAGCACAAAATGTCACATCAACATACGTAGGAGAGGGATGGAGTAAAAATTCAGTAAATACAGTTAAGTTTAGAAAAAATGCAATTACTACGCACAATGGCTATCAGTTTACAGCTTTCTACGACCCCGAAAGCTATTTAGTTTTAGCCAAACGTCGCTTAAAATCTTCAAAATGGTTAATTAATAAAACGCCTTATAGAGGTCTTGCCAAGGATGCCCATAATAGCATAAGTATAGCAATAGATGGTAATGGATTCTTACATGTGAGCTGGGATCATCATAATACTAAATTGCGGTATGCCGTGAGCAAAGAGCCGTATGGGCTTGTTTTGGGGAATGAACAGGAAATGACAGGGAAGCAGGAAGAAAAGGTGACATATCCAGAATTTTATAATCTTTCAAATGGGAATCTGATGTTCTTCTACCGTTCTGGGGAATCTGGCCGTGGAAACCTTGTTATTAATAGCTATAATTTAGCAAACCAGACATGGGAACAAATCCAAAGCAATCTTATTGATGGCGAAAATAAGCGTAGTGCTTACTGGCAAGCTCATGTTGATGCTAAAGGGATTATTCATTTATCTTGGGTATGGCGCGAAACCTGGAATGTAGAAACGAATCATGATTTATGTTATGCGCGTTCTAGGGATGGTGGTAAAACTTGGGAGAAGTCTAATGCCGATATCTACGAGTTACCTATTACCAAATCAACAGCGGAATATGCATTAAAAATTTCGCAAAACAGTAATTTAATAAATCAAACTTCAATAACGACAGATGAAAATGGTAATCCATTTATAGTTTCCTATTGGAATAAAAATAATGTACCACAATACCAATTGGCCTATTTAAAGGATAGTATCTGGCAAAATGTAAATACAGGTTTTAGAAGCGAATCATTTGTTTTAGGAGGAGGAGGAACTAAGCATATTCCAATATCTCGTCCAGATATTTTAATTGGTAATGAATTTGTAGCGATTTTGTTTAGAGATGCTTCGCTAGATAATAAAGTATCTATGGCCTATACCAAAAATATTGAAAACAAAAGGCCTTGGTCAGTGATTCATTTAACTAATGACTCTGTCGGACAATGGGAACCTAATTTTGATCTAGCATTGTGGCATTCCAAAAAACAACTCCACATATTCCTTCAGAATGTTACTCAAATTGATAGCGAAGGTATTGCAGACTCAGACGCATCTGAAGTAAAAATATTAGAAGTGAGAAATTTGAATAAACTATTAAAAAGTTAAACCAACCAATAAATACCTACTAAAAGATGAAACAGGCTTTAATATTAATGATTTTATGCACTTTACATTCTTGCAATCGGGTAACTCCATTAGATGATAAAATTGATGTCATTTTTGATACCGCGACCTCACAATACCTGTATTTAAAGACTATTTTACCTGAAGGAAGATATCCGAAAACATACCATGCTAAGCAAGACAAACTTGAAACAAGTCGCTCAGGATGGTGGTGTAGTGGTTTTTATCCAGGAACACTTCTGTATTTAAATGAAAACAACACTAATCCAGAATTTCAAAAGGAAATAGATCGCATTTTGAATGATTTAAAGCGAGAACAATTTAACACGACTACCCATGATTTAGGTTTTATGATGTATTGCAGTTTTGGAAATGCCGAACGCCTAACCCCATCAGAGTCGTATAAAAATATTTTAATGAACAGTGCTAAATCTCTTGCTTCAAGGTTTAATGATACGGTGGGCTGTATAAAATCCTGGGATTCATCAAATGATGATTATTTAGTAATCATTGATAATATGATGAATTTAGAGTTGCTGTTTTGGGCATCTAAATATAGTAACGATCCTAAATATTATAATATAGCAGTAACCCATGCCAATACTACCATGGATAATCATTTTAGGCACGATTTCAGTTCTTACCATGTAATAAATTATAACAAGAATACGGGAGCTGTAAAGCAAAAGCGTACCGCACAAGGTTATTCCGATGATTCTGCTTGGGCACGTGGTCAAGCATGGGGATTATACGGTTACACAGTTATGTATAGAGAAACGAAAGACAAAAGGTATTTGGCGCAAGCTAATGGTATTGCCAATTTTATACTAAATCATCCTAATTTACCGAAGGACATGGTGCCTTACTGGGATTTTGATGCTCCAAATATTCCGGAAGCGTTAAGAGATTCATCGGCTGGTGCTATTATCGCCTCTGCTTTGTTAGAACTAAAGCATTATGTAGATGGCGAATTAACGGAAAAATATAATAATGCGGCAATAACAATTCTTAACACATTAACGTCTGACGTCTATATGGCAAATAATAATTCAAACGGTGGATTTCTTTTAAAACATGGCTTAGGGCATATGCCTCAAAAAACAGAGATCGATGTACCGTTATCATATGGCGATTATTATTTAGTTGAGGCAATGATGCGATATAAACACAATAGAATATAATAATTTAAAAGGTAAATAACTGTAAATGTGTTGGTTAATCAGGGTGTTCAATTGAAGGGTAAATAAGTTTTGGACAATTAGTACCCTATAAAATGTCACTTTATCCCCTGTTTTTTTATTTAACAATAAAGAAATTTGTAATACACTAATAAGTGTCGCAACCACCCTTTTAGAAAACCAACCACAAATAGACAAACTAATTATACAATGCACAAACTAATTATAGTTCCATTATGTCTTATGCTTTTTAATTTTGGGCTTGCTCAAAATGATAAAAGAGAATGGGAAAACCCTACTATTTTAGACAGAAATAAGGAGCAAGGTCGTACATCTTTTGTTTTGTATGATAATGAGATTTCAGCCTTAACAAACGTTTCCAATAATTCTAAATATTTTAAAAGTTTAAATGGTAACTGGAAATTTAACATTGTTAAAAAACCAGCCGACAGGCCGTTAAAATTCTATGAAGTAAATTTTAATGATGCTGATTGGAAAGCTATAGCAGTACCTTCAAATTGGGAACTAGAGGGTTTCGATACACCCATATATACCAATGTTAATTATCCATTTCCTAAAAATCCACCGTTTATAGATGAGAATTATAATCCTGTTGGAACCTACAGAACGAAATTCTCAGTGCCTAACGATTGGAATGATAAACAAGTGATTTTAAATTTTGGATCAATTTCGGGTTATGCCAGGATCTTTTTAAATGGTAGTGAAGTTGGCATGACAAAAGCATCTAAAACGGCTGCCGAATTCGATATAACCAATTATTTAACAACCGGAGTAAACCTCTTGGCGGTTCAAGTGTTTCGTTGGCATGATGGTAGTTATTTAGAAGATCAGGATTTTTGGCGCTTAAGTGGTATTGAGCGTGACGTTTATTTACAAGCCATGCCTAAAACTACTATATGGGATTTCTTTGCTCAGGCAAATTTAGATGATTCGTATACAAACGGACTTTTTAGTGTTGATATTGACTTAAGACAATTTGGAAACAAAACAGCTAAAAAGCAAGCAGTTTCCGTTCGTTTGCTTGATGCCGATGGAAATACAGTGTATTCCGAAAGCAAAAAAGTTAATGGAGCCGAAACAGTTAAGTTTTCATCCACAATTGCTAATGTTAAAAAATGGAGTGCCGAAAATCCATATTTATACCGATACATCATTTCGCTTAAGGATAAAAAGAATACACAAATCGTTACAAAACGTATAGGGTTTAGAAAAGTGGAAATAAAAAATGCTCAGTTAATGATAAATGGAGCGCCACTTATGGTAAATGGTGTGAATCTACATGAGCATGATGGTATAAAGGGCCATACACCAAATCGAGAAACCATGCTACTGGATATGAAAGTAATGAAGCAGAATAATATTAATTCAATTAGAATGAGTCATTATCCGCACGATCCTTATCTATATGAGCTTGCCGATGAGTATGGATTTTATATTGTAGATGAAGCTAATATAGAAACCCATGCCATGGGTGCTGAAAAACAAGGGTGGTTCGATAAAGCAAAACATCCAGCGTATTTACCTGAGTGGGCACCTGCACATTTAGATCGCATAAAGCGAATGTTAGAGCAAGATAAAAATGCAACCTCAATCATTTTATGGTCTATGGGTAATGAATGTGGAAATGGGCCTGTATTTTATGAGGCTTATGATTGGATTAAAGAGCGCGATAAAACCCGATTTGTAACCTTTGAACAAGCAGACGAAAATGACAATACAGATATTGTAGCACCCATGTATCCAGGTATAGGTTACATGAAAGATTATGCTAATTCCGAAAAGCAAAGACCTTTTATTATGTGTGAATACTCGCATGCCATGGGGAATAGTAACGGTAACTTTCAGGAGTATCGTGATATAATGAATATTAGTCCTAAAATGCAAGGTGGATTTATTTGGGATTGGGTCGATCAAGGTTTAAAAACCGAAACAGACGATGGTAGAATGTTTTGGGCATATGGAGGAGATTTAGGAGGAGAAAACCTTCAACATGATGAAAATTTCTGCGCTAACGGTTTAGTTTCTGCGGACAGAACACCGCATCCAGCATTGCAAGAAGTTAAAAAAGTATTTCAAAATATAGCGTTCAAACTAAATGGTAATCAATTAGAAGTTGTGAATAAATACAACTTTACCAATTTAGATCAATACAAATTTAAATGGCAGTTAAAAGCTAATGGTATTGTTGTAAATGAAGGAACTTTTAATGCTCTGGCAGAACCAAATCAAACAAAAATTGAGACTTTAAACCTTCCAGATTTAGATTCAGATAAAGAATATTATCTAGATGTTTACGCTTATACCAAAAATGATGCGCCTTTAATTCCAGCTAATCATGAAGTGGCTAGAGAACAATTCAAATTAGGAAATCAATCTTATTTTAAAAGTAATGAAATTGCTTCAGGTATTTTAGATTTTAAAGAAGATAAAAGTGTTTTATGGTTTACAAGTGGAAATATTAAAGGAGGACTTGATTTAAAATCGGGGAAATTAATTCAATATACTTTTGCTGATACTTATGAAAATACAATTATCGGTTTTCCAGAACCTTATTTCTGGCGCGCACCAACAGATAACGATTATGGTAATAAAATGCCCGAGCGTTTAGGCGACTGGAAATTAGCACAAAAGGATTTAAAGTTTGAAAGTATAGAAGTAGGCGATAAAACTGAACATGGTTTACCTGTTACTGTTCAATTTACGATTAGCAAATTCGATATTCCGTATACCGTAAATTATTTAATTCAAAATGATGGTTCTATACTTGTTACTGCCAGTATCGATATGCAAGGGAAAGAATTGCCAGAATTACCAAGATTCGGGATGCGTATGATACTTGATGGCAATTACGACAACTTATCCTACTACGGAAGAGGGCCATGGGAAAATTATAGTGACCGAAATACTTCCTCATTTATAGGATTATATAATGGTGATGTTGAAAACCAGTTTACTTGGGAATATATACGTCCGCAGGAAGCAGGTTATAAAACCGGCGTTCGTTGGTTAACATTAACAAACTCTGTAAATGAAGGTTTAGAAATTAAAGGGCTTCAGCCGCTTGGTTTTAGCGCCCTAAATATGGCAACAGAGACATTAGATGGCGGTTTGCATAAATCGCAGAGACACCCAACGGATATTGTTGTAGAAAACAATAAGGTATATCTACATATTGATTTAAAACAGCGTGGTGTTGGGGGAGATAATAGCTGGGGAGCATACCCTCACAGACAATATCGTTTACATGATAAGCATTACACCTATAGTTACCAGATAAAACTGTTTAAGAAGTGATAAAAATAAATAACTCAATCACAAGAATCTATATAATTATGACATGAAAATCAAACCAAACCAAACCAACATTTTTCTTATTTCAAGTTTTTTAACAGAAACACAGAATAGCAAAAACTTAAAACAAAAAATTAATTAATATGATAAAACTAATTAAAAAGAGGAAAGTCTTTTTTTCTTGTCCTGAATTTGATTTCAAACTTAAACTGGTCGCTCTATTTTTGTGTTTGACGACTGCTTATCAAGTTCAAGCCACTGAAGGAAAAATAGTAGATTTCAAGAATGAAACCCAGAAGCGAACCATTACAGGAGTAGTAAAAGATGCTTCGGGGGTGCCTTTACCAGGAGCTAATGTTATAATAAAAGGAACAACAACAGGGGTAACTACAAATTTTGATGGAGAATTTACATTAGATATTAATAGTAGTGCAGAAATTTTGGTCGTATCTTATTTGGGATATGAATCCGTAGAAATTGAAATTGGAACTAAATCTGTATTTAACATTTTGTTAAATGAAGATGCAGCAGCCTTAAACGAAGTGGTGGTTGTTGGATTCGGTACTCAGAAAAAGACAAGTTTAGTTAGTGCAATTACGACTATTGAACCAGAAGAAATAAAAGGTCCAACAAGTAACTTAACGACCATGATGGCTGGTAGAGTGGCAGGTATGATTGCTTTTCAGCAAAGTGGAGAGCCAGGACAAGACAATGCAGAGTTTTTTATACGCGGATTGGGAAATTTTGGTACTGGTAAGCGCGACCCTTTAATATTAATTGATGGTGTGGAGTCTACCCCAACCGATATGGCACGCCTACAACCAGATGATATTGATAAATTCTCAGTTTTAAAGGATGCTTCTGCAGCTTCAATTTATGGCGCTAGGGGAGCAAATGGCGTTGTATTAATTAATACTAAAAGAGGTATTGTAGGTAAAATGAGTGTTCGATTTCGCACGGAACAAAAGGTGTCTACAAACTCTAAAAACTTTAAGTTTGCCGACAACATAACCTATATGAATTTGGCAAACGAAGCAGCCTTGACAAGAGATCCGCAAGCTGTATTACCTTATTCAAAAACTAAAATAGACAGAACAGCCGCAGGTTATGATCCTATTTTGTATCCAAATAACGATTGGATTGATCAATTAATTCAAGACGTAACGATAAATAATTCATACAACATTAGTTTAAGTGGTGGTGGTGAAAAGGCAAGATATTATGTAGCAAGTACCTATAACATTGATAATGGAGTATTAAAAGTTGATAAGATTAATAATTTTAATAATAATATCAAATTACAGAATTATTCCTTTAGAAGTAATGTGGATATGAATCTTACGGAGACAACAGATTTGGCGGTAAATTTATACGCTCAATTTGATGACTATACCGGCCCTATAGGAGGAGGAACTAACATTTTTAATCGAGCAATTTGGTCTAATCCTGTGAAATTTCCAGCAGTATATCCGCAAGAATTAAGACCTTATGTAGAACACCCACTTTTTGGTGGTGCTGTTACTGGACAGGGAAGTACTACACTATTAACAAACCCTTATGCCGAAATGGTTAGAGGGTATTCCGTAAGAAAAGCGGCTAATGTTCAAGCGCAAATACAATTAAGACAAAATTTAAGTGATTTATTAACAGGGTTAAGTTTAAGAGCGATGGGATATATTAGGAGGATTTCATCGTATGAAATAAATAGATCATACAACCCTTTTTATTATCAAGCTAATGTAAACCCTGATACTAATGAAATTAATTTATCCCTTATCAATAATGGTCTTCAGGGGTCTATTGGTACACCAGGACGTGAGTATTTAAATTATGGTGAAGGAGCAAAAGATCTTAATTCAAGAGCTTGGTTAGAAACGGCAATTAACTATAATCACACTTTTGGTGAGAAGCACGATGTTTCAGGTATGTTAATTGGTATTATGTCTAATTATGAAACGGCGAACGCAGGGTCACTGCAACTATCTTTGCCTTACAAGAATTTAGGTTTATCAGGTAGGTTTACTTATGGTTACGATGATAGGTATTTGGTAGAGATGAATTTTGGGTATAATGGATCTGAACGTTTTGCTAAAAATAATCGTTTTGGGTTTTTTCCATCGTTTGCACTAGGTTATATAATTTCAAATGAAAAATTCTTTGAATCTTTAAAACCAGTGGTTAGTAACCTAAAACTAAGAGCAAGTTACGGATGGGTAGGAAATGATCAAATTGGTGCTCCAAATGAAAGGTTTTTCTATTTACCAGAAGTGAATCTCGATAATCCTACTTATGGAGCCAGTTTTGGAGAGTTAAATAATTATTATCGTCCAGGTATTTCTATAATACAATACCCTAATGAACAAATAAGTTGGGAAAAATCTAAGCAAATTAATTTAGGTATCGACTTAAGTCTTTTTAATAATTCTCTAAGCATTGTTGCAGATGTATTTAAACAGAATAGGTCAGATATATATCAGCGCAGAACAGCAATTGGTTCTACTTTAGGTTTAGCTACCACTCCTGCAACTAACTTTGGAAAAGCCGAAAGTAAAGGTTTTGATGGCTCTATTAGTTATAATAAAGATTTTTATAACGGATGGTGGACAAACTTACGAGGAAACTTTACGTACTCTACAAGCGAGATAATTAGACAAGATGAAATAAATTATCCTGAAGAATTAAGCTATAGAAGTGTCGTAGGAAATTCTGTTGCTCAGACCTACGGATACATAGCAGAGCGCTTGTTTATTGATGATCAAGAAGCAGCTAACTCACCTACTCAATTTGGAGAGTATGGCGGAGGAGATATAAAGTACAAGGATGTAAATGGAGACGGGGTAATTACAGAGTTAGACCTTGTACCAATGGGGTATCCTACCGTGCCAGAAATCATTTATGGTTTTGGAGGTAGTGTAGGTTACAAAAAATTTGATTTTAGTGTGTTTTTTCAAGGAGCTGCGCGTACATCATTTTTCATAAACCCTCAAAATATATCGCCATTCGTTATTAATGGCGGGGCACAAAATGGATTGTTAAAAGTAGTAGCAGAAGATCATTGGTCTGAAGATAATCGAAACTCTTATGCATTCTGGCCTAGGTTAAGTGAATATTTTGTAGATAACAATAATAGAACATCTACTTGGTGGATGAGAAATGGCGCATTTTTAAGACTTAAAAGTATAGAATTAGGTTTCAATATGCCACAGAATTTCTTAGATAAAATGAAGATAAATAGCTTGAGATTTTATGCAAATTCATTGAATCCAGTGGTGTTTAGTCAATTTAAAATGTGGGATCCGGAAATGGGCGGAAATGGTTTAGGATATCCAATACAGACCACTTACAATTTTGGAATATTATTGGAATTATAATTTAGATACAAAAATTAAAAAAATATGAAATATTATAACAAAATAATAATCAATAAACTTAAAGCATCTTTAGCTTTGAGTACGCTTAGTTTGGCATTATTGTTTATGCAATCTTGTGAAGATTATTTAGATGTTGTTCCAGATAACGTTGCAACAATAGATAATGCCTTTAAGTTAAGAAATGAAGCAGAAAAATATCTTTTCTCTTTGTATTCATATTTACCAAAAGATGGAGATGTCATTTTTAATATAGGTATGCTATCAGGAGATGAGATGTGGATCCCTTATCAAACTTCAATTACTAGTGATGCCTTTGAAATCGCCAGAGGTAACCAAAGAATATCAAATCCGTACATGAATGTTTGGGAAGGTACCTGGACAGGAGGCGGGCCAGGAGACAATTACAATCTATTCGAAGTACTTAGAAATTGTAACACTTTCATTGAAAATATGAATGATTTAAGTAAGGTGCCAGATATTGAGTCTTCAGAAAGAAAACGTTGGATTGGAGAAGCTGAGTTTCTAAAAGCTTATTACCATTATTATCTTTTAAGAATGTATGGTCCAATTCCAATCATCGATAAAAATGTACCAATTGATGCTCCCGAATCAGAGATAAATGTGAGTAGAGACCCTGTAGATGAGTGTGTGGCGTATATAGTAGATTTATTAGATAGTGCTACAGAAAAACTACCAAATGATAATGAACTTATAGTAACAACGGAAGCAGGAAGATTAACAAAAACTATTGCCTTAAGTATAAAAGCAAAAGTATTGTTAATGGCAGCCAGTCCTTTATTCAATGGTAATTCAGATTTTGCTAGCCTAGTTAATAGGGATGGAACAGCTTTATTTAACCCTGAATACGATGAGAATAAATGGAAATTAGCTGCAGATGCCGCTTTAGAGGCGATACAATCGGCTCACAGTAATGGGAAATCACTTTATGTTTTTCCAGAAACACCTTTTTCGCTTTCTGAAACTACAATGACTCAAATGAGTATACGTCAAGCAGTTTGTGAAAGATGGAATGAAGAAATAATCTGGGCAAACCCGAATAGTAGAACATGGGACCTGCAAAGATTGTGTATGCCACCGTTAATTGCAAGTCATAACCATAACGATGCTAGAAAGATTATTTCTCCGCCATTAAAAATAGCTAGAATGTTCTATACGAAAAATGGAGTTCCTATCAATGAAGATAATTCGTTAGAGTTTTTTGATGAAAAAGAATTACGAGAAGCTACTTCTGAGGAAAGGTTTAATATTAAAGAGGGCTATTTAACTGCTCGACTTAATTACGATAGAGAACCACGCTTTTATGCCGACTTAGGTTTTGATGGTGGTATTTGGTATAAATATGACAGTGAATCACAATCAGATGAAGGTGATGTTTGGTATGTACAGGGAAAATTTGGAGATCCAGCAGGGGCAAGCCATGCTTTCCATACTAACGTTACGGGATATTTTGTTAAAAAGTTGGTCGATTGGAATCAAGTTACTTTTACTACAGGAGGCGCCACATATCAAGATTACGCATGGCCCGAAATGCGCTTAGCCGATTTATATTTAATGTATGCCGAAGCCTTAAACGAAGCAGATGGACCATCAGCAGAAGTTTATGAGTATTTAGATCTTGTAAGGGAAAGAGCAGGTTTAGATGGTGTTGTAGAGTCATGGGCCAATTTTTCAGTAAATCCAACTAAACCTACAACGAAAAATGGTTTACGCGAAATTATTCATAGAGAACGATTAATTGAGTTAGCTTTTGAAGGACATCGTTTTTGGGATTTAAGACGATGGAAAAAGGCTGCACAAGAATTAAATGCACCAATTACAGGTTGGAATATAAAAGGAGAAGATAATGTGTCTTATTATCAAATAAGAACCGTTTATCAACAAAGTTTTGTTTCGCCTCGAGATTACTTTTGGCCAATTCCTGAAAGTCAAATGTTAAGAAATTTGAATTTAGTTCAAAATTTAGGATGGTAATTTTAAAAGAAAATAATCATGAAAAACATAATTAATAATATAAAATGGGTTTCTGCAGTATTACTTGTAGTAGTTTATGCTTGCGATGAAAATAAATTGGAACCTTTAGAAAACAATATGACTCCGCCAGGCATCGTATCCAATGTTCTTGTAGAAAATCTACCAGGCGAGTCTAAGTTAACTTATACACTTCCGGATGATCAAGATTTGTTATATGTTAAGGCAGAATATAAATTGAATAGCGGAAGGATGATGGAAGTGAAATCTTCCTATTACAACAACTCGCTAACCGTTGAAGGATTTGCTAATGAGGAGGAGCAAGAGGTTAAGCTATACGCGTATAACAGAAGTGAAATAGCTTCAGAACCTGTAACGGTAAACATTCATCCTTTAGAGTCTCCAATTTGGGACGTATTTCGAAGTTTATCTGCAGATGCCGCTTTTGGAGGTGTTCGTTTAACTGCAAAAAACCCTTTAAGACATGACCTTGCAATTTTATTGATGGAAAAAAATCAGCAAGGAGACTGGGAAATTCACCCTAACAGTGTTTATACTTCTACAGATTCTATAAACAAGACGATAAGAGGTTTTTCAATTAAAGAGCATGAATTTGCTGTTACCGTAAGAGACAGGTGGTTAAATACCACAGATACCTTATTTGCTAATGTAACACCTTTTGTTGAAGAAGCGTTACCGAAGGCTAATTACAAGCATTACCCTTTACCGGGAGACACACCTTCGCATACTACAGCTGTTCCAAGTGGTATGTGGGATGGAAATATAATGGATTGGCCAAGAGTTTTTTTAACACAAGGAGCCGTATCTGGACAACATATTGTTACAATTGATACAGGCGTATTAGCTAAAATGAGTAGAATTGTAATTTGGGATTATCCAGAATATTACAATGGAAGAACATACTATTACATTGGTAATTTAAAGGAATTTGAAATTTGGGGTTCTGCTAATCCAAATCCTGATGGAAGTTTAGATGAATCATGGGTGAAATTAGGATCTTATAATGCTGTTAAGCCATCAGGCTTACCCTTTGGAGAACAAACAGATGAAGATTACCAAACAGCAAATGCAGGTTTTAGTTGGGAGTTCGATGTTGCTGCACCTAAAGTACGTTATTTAAGAATAAAGTCACTTAAAAACTGGGCAGGTATTGGTACTATGGCTATTGGAGAAATCCAAGTTTATGGAAACCCTAATTAGACCTATGTTTAATAAATAAAAAGAATAATTATGAGTAATATAATTAAAAAATATTTTTGGCAGGCATTTGTTATGTTGGCAATTGTTATAGCCATATCGGCTTGTACAAAGATGGATGATGGGTATAAAGAATTTTTAGAAGGAGGAGAAATTTCTTATACAGGTAAAATAGATTCTCTTAAAGTATATTCTGGTAAAAACAGGGTTAAAGTTGAAGGTCTTTTTATGTCAGATCCAAAGATAACAGAGTGTCGTGTTTTTTGGAATAATGGAGAGGATTTTGTTTCTGTACCAGTCAATAGAACCAATGGTGTAGATACCTTAGAAGTAATTATAGACAACCTTGAAGAGAATATATATAGTTTTGATGTTAGAACATATGATGCGTTGGGTAATGAATCTGTAAGTGTTTCTGGTATTGGTTCAGTTTATGGTGAACGCTATCAAAATAGTTTATATAGTAGACCTGTTTATTCTAATGTTTTGGTAGGAAATGAGTTAGAGGTTAAATTAGGGGATATGGATTTAAGTTCAGGGGTTATTGGTAGTGAAATTGTTTACACGAATCAATCCGATGAAGAAAGTAAAATCTTTGTTCCAATAGATTCTTTTACACAAAAAATTCCAGATTTTAAAGCTGGATCTATTTACAGTTTCAGTACATTATTTTTGCCAGATGAGACTTCAATAGACACATTTTATACAACGCCTATTGAATATAAACCTGTCCCTACTCCTGTATTGGGTAACGCCGCAATACCGTTTAAAGCTGAATCAACGTCAGGAAGATGGGGCGTATTAGCAGCGCCTTGGATTTCCAATGATGCGGTTAAAAACCATAATGGCTATGGTGGCTGGGATGAATGGAATGGAAATATTTTCAATATTGAGTCTGGTTGGGGAGCGGCTCCAGTAATTAATGGTAAAATTTATCAGGTAGTTGCAGCAGAACCAGCAACTTATCAATTAAAAGTTGTTATTCGTGATACAAACCACGATGCAACAGCAGATAGAGGTGCTTACTTTATGATAGCACAAGGAGATGGATTACCAGATTTTGTTAATGTTGAAACAGCTCCAGAGGTTTTAGGTTATAAAAGAATACTATCGACATCTTCTTTAGAATATTTGATAACTTTTACGGTAGATGCACCAACAAATATCTCTGTGGGTCAGGTTACTACACAACCAGAAGGGTTTAACCGTTACTGTAATATTAGATCTTGGGAAATAATAGTGGTTAATTAAGTTATTAGAGTAAAAAATGAGGGGCTTACCCCTCTTTTTTTACTGTTTAATTTTTTTGGGTTATGACATGTTTTAAGTATTCAATGGTTTTTTGTGCCTCAATTATTTATACTTCGTTATTTGCTAAATCTGGTAATAATAATGATTTAAAAAATAGTACAGTAAAGGATTCTATTAAACCTATTGTTTATTTAGACTCAACAAGTTTCAATAATAAAAAAGTGTTCGAAGCCAATTGGAGTATGTTTTACCCTTGGGGAACTGATCATAATGGTACGGCAAGGATGTTTACGGAAAATGTTAGTCTCAAAAAAGGAGGTATTCTTGAAATTAAGGCCTATTGGAATAAAGGAAGAGATGAAGGGAAAAGCTCAGCCGATCCTCATTTACCGATCGCATTTCATTCGGGAGCAGTTCATTTAAAAAAGAAAATAAGGGTTACAGAAATATTACCTTACTGGGAGATTAGTGGGGATTTTCAGGCTCCGATAGAACATGGGAGCTGGCCTGCATTTTGGATTACAGGTGCAACATCTTGGCCTCCGGAGGTAGACATACTAGAGTTTAAAGGGAGCCCCATTTGCTGGCAAAATACAGTTACAGGAAAAGATTGGAGAAGTACGATTTGGACGACCGAAAAAACAGAATTAATTGATGCAGCAAAAATTTGGCATCATTACAAAGTAACATTAGAATATGTAGATGAAGTAAACACCCACGTTAAATTGTACATAGACAACATTTTAAAGTCGGATGAAATTAAAGATTTTACAAATCATCCATTTTGACTAATAATTAATATGCAAATGGAAGGTGCTAGTGGAATGACCAATAAAGATTCTAAAGTACGCAATGAAAATCCAGTATTTAAGGCAAGAAATATTTATGTAGCTGCAACTCCTAAATAGGGAGGGCATTAAATAAATTATGCAAAAACTTGATATACCGCTAATAAAGGTAACATGCGTTTACTCATATTTCTTTTAGTAGAAGAAGACAATAAAGAATGAGGAGTTTTCATAAGATACACAATATGTTAACGCTTAGAATAAGTTGTAAAAACAAAAGATTAACTAGCTAAAGTCAAATAATAGAATCTAAAATATTGATAGTAGTTTAATAATAAAGCAAAGACTCTACAAGGTTTAGTCCCGATAATGTATTTCATTCGATAAAGGGGGAAACGATATAAATTTTAATTATTTAAAGAACTAAAGAACTAAAGAACTAAAGAACTAAAGAACTAGGGTTTTATTTTAAAACATTAAGGATGTTAAGTAGTATACTTGATAATAACAGTGAGAGCTGGTACTTGAGTATAATTTAGTACACCTTAAAACAAGAAATTACTACGGCGTAAAAAATAAGTACGAACAAAAATTAATTAGTTATGAAAGAGTATTTCAATCAACCAGTAAGTAAGTTCACATTAGGATCAATAATGTTGCTGTTTATAATAGCTTTTTCTTGCTCTTCAAATGGTGCATCAGATGATGATGTTGTTCAAGAGGAAGAAGTAGAAGAAGTAGTAGAACTACCAGAGGTAAGTACAAATGAGCCAGAAGATTTGACGGCTATTAGTGCCACGTTTTGGGCGAAAATTGTAAATGATGGAGGTGCAAGTATTACAGAAAGAGGAATTTGTTATGGGTTTAACGAAAACCCTACTTACAGTAAGGATTTTAAAACAAAAGCGAATTCTTATAATGGATCTGGAGAGTTCAAAACAAACCTTACAGACCTAGAAAGCAATAAAACATATTATGCGCGAGCTTATGCTATAAATAGCAAAGGAGTAGGGTATGGTAATCAAATTAGCTTTGTAACTCAAAATGTGCAAGACCCGGTTTTGGCAATTGGCGAAAAGGTCTCGGGAGCTCATGATATCTTTTTAGAGATTATTTTAGAGGATTCAGGAGATTTAGATATAGAAGAAGTAGGGATTGTTTATAATACTTCAGGAGGAGCTACAATAGATGAAGATAGTAAAATTGTGAGTAGTGAAGTTCAAAATAATTACTTGCAAAGAGTAACAGGATTGGACCCTGAAACACCTTATTTTTTTAGACCATATGCTAAAACTACTAAAGGGGTTATTTACAGCGACCAGGTTTCGGTGAGCACTATAAAAAAAGGGAATTTCACATGGGATTTATGGAATCCAGCCTCTAACCCAGATGCAGAAACACAAGCCGCTTATGATCGTATAACTGAAGCTTTTAATATTGCTACGACTTACTATAATAATTTCACATCTATTGTAAAACATGTTAATGTAAATTATTCTCCAGGAACACCTACAGCTGATGCCAACTTTGATGGTTGGATAAATATGGGGGCAAAAGTTAGTTATCAAAAAGCAGGTACCGCAATGCATGAAATGGCTCATACTGTGGGAGTGGGAACGCACTGGAAATATGCAGAGTTAATGCAAGGAACATGGCAAGGTTCTCGTGCAAATACAATTTTAAAACTACTTACTAGAGATAGTAATGCGGTAATAAAAGGTGATGGTACGCATTTTTGGCCATATGGAATTAATGGTGCTCATGAAGATAGTGGATCCGATGAGTTGTATATGATACATGCCCTTATCATACAAGGTATGAAGACAGATGGATTACCAAGTAATTAAAATAAATTCATTCAATTAAACCGACGCGTTACTCTTTTTATAAAAGAGGAGAGAAATAAAAATAATCAATAACTAAATTTAAAGAACATGAAAAAAATTACAAATTTTATTTTGACGGCAATTATAATGGTTGCCACTAATGGAGTAATAGCTCAAAACTTGATTCCAGATTGGGATGCAAATGGTTTAACAGGAGCAGGTACAGAAGCCAACAAATGGGGGTTTGGATCAGATGGTGCTGTATGGGGTGAAGCCAATGGAGGCAGCTGTAGATATCGAGATGGAATTACTTATAATATAGAAGGCGGAGGAACTTACGGAGGAAGACATTTTCTTTACAGATGGGATGGTGATACAGCAAATGCAAATTCAGTAATGTCATTAGGTGTGCCTGTGAATAAAGGGGTAACAACTGAACAAGCAGGCATACCAATGACAGGGAATTTGAATTATACTATTACCGGATATTATGCTTGGTTAAATAATGCAAATGCTCCTACTTATGAATTTGGGTTTGGTCAAACTCCAACAGGAACACCAATAACCTCAGCATCTTTTGAAGCACCAGTGAGAGAAATTTATCACCCTTTTACACTCAACTTTACCCCAACTGTGAGTGGAGACTACTTTTTTCAAGTAAGACAAATAGACGGAAGAACTAGTGGTACAACAGGAAATGGAGGTATCATATTGTTGGCTAACCTAAGTATTGAACAGAATACTTTAAGTATAAATAATGCTACATCACCAGTCTCTTCAAATATTAAAGGTATTGGAAACAGAGTTTTTGTATCTGATGTAAAAACTGCTACAGAAATAAAAATTTACAGTATAGATGGTTCTTTAATAAAGACTATAAATACATCTAATGATATGGATTTTAATTTCAGATCAGGCCTTTGGATTGCGACCTTAAAAACCTCTGAAGGACAAAAATCGGTAAAACTTTTAGTGAAATAAACTTTAGTTTTTCAAAATTTTGAATGAATTTATTTAAATAAAATTAGGCCGAGACGTAATTGTTTCGACCTAATTTTTATTAATGTTAAAATTAATTTTTATAAAAATGAAAATACGAGCATTAATTTTATTCCTTTTTTTAATTGTATTAACAATAAGCAATGTTAATGCTCAAAATTTAATTTCATACTGGGACGCCAATGGGTTAACAGGAGAAGGGAGTGAAGCCAATAAATGGGGTTTCGCAGCTTCAACAGGAGGTACAGACTGGCAACAGGCTAATCAATTAGGTGTAAGATATCGAGATGTTACAACAGTATCTGTCGAAGGAGGCTCAACTTTTACAGGACGAGAATTTTTATACCGTTGGGAAGGAAGTTATATTGGGTCAATGATGTCTTTAGGTACACCATTAAACCAAGGTGTAAACACCGATAGACGTGGAATAAATTTAGAAGAAGGAAAAGCTTATAACTTTTCAGGTTTATTTCAATGGATAAATAATGCAAATGCTCCAACTTACGAGTTTACAGTTTCAGATGCTCCAATAGGAGGAAATGTTATCGTTAGTAAGACTTATAATACATCTACAAGAGAATTGTATAAACCTTTCGAGATTTATTTTGAAGTACCCTCGAGTGGCGAGTATTATATTCGGGTAGAGCAAATTGCAGGTCTAAGTGGAACACAAGGAGGACTTATTGGTTTGGCTAATTTAGATTTAAAAGAAACAGCAGTTGTAACACCTTCACCCCCTTATTTAAAAACTGGAACTAAAATTTTAACTGAAGATGGAACTTGGTGCTGGTTTCAGGACCCCAGAGCTATATACCACAAAGGACAGAAGGAACAAACATATTCAGGTTGGATTACTCACGACGGTAAAATACAAGTAGCAAGTTACAACCATGAAACAGGAGAGATTATAGAAACCACAATTAAAGAAGATTTTCAGGTAGATGATCATAACAACCCAACTTTTTTAATTAGAAATGATGGACGCATCATGGTGTGTTATTCTGGACATTTTTTTGGGCCTATGCGTGTGCTAATATCAGAAGCCCCTGAAGATATAACCTCATTTGGTCCAGAATCAACTTTCGGAACATCAGTAACCTATGCTAACCCCTATCAAATTGGTAGTAGTATATATATGTTTTACCGAGATGGAAGCACATGGCACCCGAGTATTGCGATTTCAAATGATGGAGGCGTAACATGGGGAGCGCCACAAACACTTATAAAAAGAGATGCTAATCAAAAAAGACCCTACGTAAAATACACCCAAGATAGCCAGGAAGGAATTCACATCACTTTTACAACTGGGCATCCTAGGCAGGAAGCGGCAAATAAAATCTACTATGTGTATTTTAAAGATAATAAATTTTATAAAGCCGATGGGACTTTTATTAAGGACTATACAGGAACAGCTTCTGCTTTAGATATTGATGCCGGAGAACCAGAAGTTGTTTACGATGCTTCACAAGGAAAAGGCTGGACCTGGGATATTGCTCTTGATGAAAATGAAGACCCTGTAATATTATATGCAGCTTTTCCAGACGATTATAATCACCATTATTATTATGCGACATGGGATGGCACACAATGGAATAATAGACATATTGTAAACAGTGGTCGATGGTTTCCTCAAACTCCAAGTGGACAAACAGAACCTGAACCTAATTACTCAGGTGGGTTGAGTGTAGATCCGAACGATGTGTCAACAGTTTATTTATCTAAGCAAGTGGATGGTGTATTTGAAATTTATAAGTATCAAACACCAGACGCTGGTATAACATGGACTTCAGAAGCTATAACACAAAATACACCGTCTAACATGATTAATGTGAGGCCTGTTGTACCACGTCATCATAAATCAGGATATTTTGATGTTATGTGGATGAGGGGCACATACGTGACTTACCAAAACTATTATACATCGATCATGTATTTAAGTCCAAATGACGATATAAAATACTTCGACTTTGGCACCAATAACTCAGAATTGGACACAGACGCTATTCAAGTTACTAATAACTCACAATATAATGGTGACTATGGTTTTGTTGATGTTACAGGTTTATTGGCAGTCGATGAATCGCAAAATAATAAATCTCAAACAGATTATGTTGAAGGAACGAGTCCATATACATTTAAAGTTAATGCATTTAACGGAACGTATACTATAACTCTTGTACAAGGAACAAACACAAAAGCACTCAGCGGACAATATGTTAAAGCTAACGGAGTAACAGTTATTAATAACGGATCATCTAGCATAGGGGAGTGGAAATCTTATACTTTTGATGTTGATGTAACTAACGGTACGTTAGAGCTAGAAATAAGTGGTTCTAATGAAAATAATAATTTGTGGGTTATTAATAGTTTGTTGATAGAAACCAAAGAATTAGATGCTAATGGCTTAAATATAAATGAAGAGAATATAGAACTTTATGAAGTTGATGAAGCTCAATTACATTATACCACATTCCCAGTAAATGTTAATCCAGAAGACATTTCATGGACATCAAGTAATGAAAATATAGTTACAGTTGACGCCAATGGATTGGTAACCGCTGTCTCACCAGGAACAGCTACCATATCTGCCAGTATTAATCAAGGCACTATTCAAGATTCTTGTTTATTAACAGTTAACCCAATAGTAACAATGCCAGATGCGGTAACTTTTGATTTTGGTACCACTACTTCGCCATTATTATCTGGAGCTGAAAGAGTTGATGAAACCAGTATGTTAAATGCTTCATATGGTTGGTTAACTACCAATGGAATATTAACACGGGATCGTGGGAGTTCAGATGCTTACCCAGAACGCGATTTTGCTTTGTCATCGATAGATAAAGAATTTAGAGTGTATTTAGATAATGGTATTTATCATATTAAAACAACTCATGGGGATAATCAATATGCACATGATAATATGTTTTTACAAGCAAATGGAGAAAATGTGGTGAATAATTTTTCGTGTGTATCTGGAGATTATATAATCAACGAGTTCGATATTAACATTACAAATCGAAAATTAGAAATTATTATTGGAGACCAGGGAGGGAGTGATGTAAACTGGGTATGGAATACTCTTGAAATAGTTAAAACGGGTAGTTTAGGTATTGAGGACGAGTCATATGCAGAAAACGGGTTTAAATTATATCCGAATCCAGTTGACAATATTTTAAATATAACATCTTATAAAAATCAAATTCAAAAAATAGAAATATTCAATGTACTTGGTAAGAAATTGCTAGAAATTAAAGATTCGCACCGTATCGATGTTTCTAATTTTAGTAACGGACTTTATTTTTTCAGAGTTTATTCAGATAATGAGCAGGTATATACAAAATGTATAGTCAAGAAATGATTTTAGGAAATTAACACAATCGAATAATAACATAAATAACTATTTTTTAATATAAAGATTATGAAAAGCATAATGAATAAAACAAATATAAATTCATGTCTCCAGAGTATGAATTTATTTATATATAAAGAGCCAAGAAGTATGCAACTTTTTCTAATAATGTTATTTAGTGCTTTTGCTTTGGAGTCCTTTTCTCAAACAGATGTTACTAGTATTTATTTAACAAATGCAGACTTTAATACAAATTGTAATTATACTACGGGAACATCGGGGACAGTTGCAACGGCAGATCCGGCGAATACAAGTACCATTGAAGGTTGGACACTTACTTCAGCTCAAGCCTGGAGTGCAGCAGCTACTTTCGAACATGGTTGGAACGGCTCCTTTAATGGTGTTACAACTCCTACTTCAGGAGCAGATGGAGCTTTTGGAACAGGGCAGGGAGCAATAGGATTAACAGCAGGATGGAGTGGAAGTCTTATTTATAGTCAGCAGGTTACTTTAGATCCTGGTTTGTATACCTTCGAATTTGCTACAGCCTTTTTAGGACAAAATAATATTGCAGAAAACTTGACGGGTTGGTTGGGTGATGATGGATATGTTGTTTTATCTAACGCCAATTCAGTGCAAGCGTTAGGATATTGGTATACCCTTCAATTATCAATTCGCATAGTATCTCAAACAACTGGTAAGATACAAGTAGGAATGAAACCACATCAGTCAGGCTCCACATCAAACGCGAGAGTTTTTATTGACTATGTGAAAATTATTAGTCAGCCTGTTAATAAAGATGCATTACAAGCATTAGTTAATACCGCAAATAGTATGTTAGCTAATCCTGAAGAAGTCCCTGCTGGGTCTACAGTATACCAAGATCTTCAATCAGCTGTATCTAATGCGCAAGAAGTTCTAGATAATGGTGCTGCTACAACAAGTGCTATTTTGAAAGCGGAAGATGATATGAATAAGGCAATTGATGATGTAGAGGCTGCAATTTTCGAGGCCTCACAAACAATTTTTGATAATTATACAGCTACTTATACCTCGCTTACAGATATTAATATGAAGTTAACGGGTAAGGGGCAAGTTACTTTAACTTCGTCGTCAGACCCCATAGTTAATAGTGCTATCGATTTAGCCTCACCTGATGCTTGGGTTTATTTTGAAAACTTAAAACCATCTCAGGTTGCAACCTCATATTTAAACTATTTTAAAGTTAATGGGCAGGACGCAGCTGTAGGAAATAATATAAGAATTACCAATTATTTGAATGGGGCAATGGTTATAGCTCATTCTAATAACTATAACGCTTTAACCGTGTTTGATGGAGCCGCCCAGGGAGGAACATCAAGGAACCTTTCAATTAATCAGCATTACAAAACCGCAGAATTAGGAGCAATGGCTGATAATATTGAGTCATTTATACTTAAACGTGGATATATGGCAACATTTGCCAGTAACGAAAACGGAACAGGAACAAGTAGAGTGTACATAGCAGATGATGACGATGTCATTGTAGATGTTATGCCCGAGGGACTTTCCAATACCGTGTCTATGGTAGTAGTGCGGCAATGGAGATGGACAACAAAAAAAGGTTGGAGAGGAAGCGCATCTGGAGCAGATCAGTTCAATGCAGGCTCAAGTTATGATTATAATAATTCAAATTACGGGACATTAGATGTGGAGTATGTACCAATGAGACACAATCCAAACTGGAATGCTTACAGTAATTTTATGGATAAATTTGGAAGTACACATGCACTTGGTTATAATGAACCAGATAACTCTGTCGATGATGGTTTTAGCTCGGTAGCTGATGCTATTAATGCGTGGCCGAACATGATGGCATCTGGGTTACGCTTGGGTTCACCAGCACCAACTGATGGTGGTCTAAATTGGTTATACAGTTTTATGGATCAATGTGATGAATTAGGTTATCGTGTAGATTTTGTAGCTTGGCATTTTTATCGTGCAAATAATACGGCACAACAGCTTTACGACCAATTATTAGCCATACATAACAGAACAGGACGCCCTATTTGGATAACCGAATTTAATAACGGATGTAACTGGACTTATAATGGTAACGAACCAACTCAGGAAGAAAACGCTCAGGTTATTCAAGATTTTATTAATATGTTGGAAGATGCACCTTTTGTAGAAAGGTATTACGTTTGGGATGGTTGTAATGAATCTTTGAGAATGACCAATTACGACGGATCTTTGAAACCAGCGGGAATAATTTATCGTGATCTTGAATCTACTATGGCTTTTGGGGAAGACTTTTATAACGATTGTGAGCAACCAGTAATTACACCTTATGTTCAGGTTAACAACGGAGAATGGACAACTAATACAGATCTAACTGTAAATCCAGGTGATCAAGTAAGGTTCGGACCACAACCATTCGGGGGCACTTGGAGTTGGAGTGGATGTGGTATCTCAGGTTCATCTAGAGAACAAGTTATTTACCCAACCGACCCATGCACAGTAACAGCAACAAACACCAGCATTTGTGGCGCAAAAAGCACTGTGGTTTATAAAATAAACGGAGGAACTTTAAGTACGGATCAAGTTGAAAATAATATAGGTATATACCCCAACCCTGCAAACAATTTTATAAATATTGTTTTAAAAGGAAATTACGATGATACCAATGTAATACTTTTCGATTTAACGGGGAAAATTGTTTTAAAGACTAATTTAATAAAAGATGAGAATAAGATTGATTTAAGTCATCTTTCTTCTGGTATGTATGTAGTTAAAATTAAAAATCAAAATCAATCGTTTAGTGTTAAGAAAATAATAAAATTATAGATGAATAAAAAGTAATAGCCTTATTAGTCTATTATTTGTTTTTACAATTTATATGCAAATTATTTTACCTTAACTAAAACCTTAAACTGTTGCTTAAAAATATAATGTTAATAATACTTCTGAGTTAAAAAATAGTATGATAAAATTAAAATTATTTGTGAATCTTTTTTTTGCGGTTTTATTTCTAACGCTACTGTCATGTGAGGCAGAGGAAAAATATACCACGTATTTATTCACATATTTTACAGGAAATAGCGGAGATGAAGAAGCTATACGCTATGCTTTAAGTAGTGATGGCTACAATTATTATGCGCTTAATGGCAATCAACCTATTATTGATTCAAAAGTTATTAGCTCAACTGGAGGCGTTCGTGATCCGCATATTTTAAGAGGTGCCGACGGAAAAACCTTTTATATGGTAGTAACGGATATGGTTTCGGCCAATGGCTGGAGTTCTAACAGAGCCATGGTACTCATGAAATCTAAAGATTTAATTAACTGGACATCCTCTGTAATAAATATTCCAAAAACCTATCCGAAGGAATTTGGCGACGTGGTGCGTGTATGGGCACCTCAAACTATTTACGACGATAAAACGAATCAATACATGATTTACTGGTCTATGCTTGGTGAAAAAGGCCCGGATATTATTTATTACGCCTATGCTAACAAAGATTTTACTGGTCTGGCAACTGTACCTAAGCAGTTATTTTTTAGTCCAACAAACAGTGCTTGTATCGATGGCGATATCATTTACAAAGATGGTAAATACAACTTATTTTTTAAGAATGAAAGTCACGGTGGTGGCATTCGTAAAGCAGTATCAGATAAATTAACAGAAGGCTATGTACAGCAAGATGGCTTTTACGATCAAACCGATGAAGCTGTTGAAGGTTCGGGAATTTTTAAATTAATAAATTCTGAAGATTATATTCTCATGTATGATATGTACATGTCTGGAACGTATCAGTTTACAAAATCAAGTGACTTAGAGCATTTCAAAGTGGTTGATGATGCAATTTCTATGAACTTCCATCCGCGTCACGGAACAGTAATCCGAATCACGGAAAGTGAAAAAAATGTCCTTTTAAATAAATGGGGAACACTCGATAAAAGTGTTTTTTTAAATTTTGGTAACAAAGCTGTTCGAGAAAATAATATCGATATAAATGATGAATCAGAAACTATATATATTCCGGTGTCACTTGGTACAGATATTTCTAACTTAGATTTAAATATTGAAACCATTCCGTGGGTCAATATTTTAACTACTGGAGTACAAGATTTTTCAAATGGAGCTGTTAATTATACCATTGAAACCGTCGGAAAACAAAAAACGTACAAAGTAGCAGTTCACGAAGATAATAACCCAGTGTTAAGCGGGTTTTATGCCGACCCTGAAATCATCTATTCCCAAAAGGATAAAAAGTATTATATCTATCCAACAAGCGATGGGTTTAATGGCTGGTCGGGTACATATTTTAAAACCTTTTCGTCGCCAGATTTAGTGAATTGGACAGATGAAGGTATTATTCTCGATTTAAAAAAAGATGTAAGCTGGGCAGACCGTAATGCCTGGGCTCCATGTGCTATTGAGAAAAAAGTGGATGGAAAATATAAATACTACTATTATTTTACTGCCGCACAAAAAATAGGTGTTGCTGTGGCCGATAGCCCTACAGGGCCTTTTGTCGATTCAGGACAACCAATTATAGGCAAAAAACCTGAAGGCATTAATAGAGGTCAGGAAATAGACCCCGATATTTTTACCGATCCTGTTTCTGGTAAAAGTTATCTATACTGGGGTAATGGTTATATGGGTGTCGTAGAACTAAATAATGATATGGTTTCCGTTAAACCGAATAGCTTTAAACTTTTAAATCCTGGAGTTACTTTTAGAGAAGGAACAGAAGTGTTTTATAGAAACGGCACCTATTATTTTTTATGGAGTGAAAACGATACTAGAAGTCCAAATTATCGTGTCCGTTACGCAACCGCCAATTCGCCATTAGGACCACTAAATATTCCTGAAAATAATTTAATTTTAGAAAAAAGACCTGAAAAAGGCATTTATGGAACAGGGCACAATAGTGTGATTAACGTACCAGATACTGACCAATGGTATGTCATTTATCATCGTTTTAATCGACCGAAAGGCATCACAATGGGAAGAGCCGCAGGGTTTAATCGCGAGGTTTGTATTGATAAAATAGAGTTTAATGACGATGGAAGTATAAAACCTGTAGAACCAACACTATCTGGAGTTACATAACTGAAGTAAATATTAATACTATCATGGGTAAACATATTTTCATTTTTTTTATGCTTTTAGTAAGCTTTTGCAGCTGCAAATCTTCCGTAGAGAAAAATAAAAAAGACGAAGATTTTAGCGCTTACCTCATGGTGTATTTTAAAGATAACGACCACAGTCTGCATATGGCCTTAAGTGCGGATGGCAAAAGTTTTACCGATATAAATCAAGGAGAAGCCATTATATCCGGTGATACAATTGCCAGCCAAAAAGGCATTCGCGATCCACATATTTCTCGAGGTCCTGACGGTGCTTTTTATTTAGTAATGACCGATTTACACATCTTCGGTAAACAAAAAGGATACAGAACAACCCAATGGGAACGTCCGGGAGACCTTTACGACTGGGGCAATAATCGTGGTTTTGTGCTTATGAAATCTTATGATTTAATTCATTGGACACATAGTAATTTTTTGTTCGATGAAGGTTTTGAAGATTTTGAAAATATAGGTTGCGCCTGGGCGCCACAAAGTATTTACGACCCTAAAGAAAAAAAGATGATGGTGTATTTTACCATGCGTTTGGGGCATGGTAAAACCAGACTATACTACGCTTATGCTAATAAAGAATTTACTAAACTAGCCACCAGACCTGAATTATTATTTGAATATCCCGATGAAAAAGTACAGATTTTAGATGCTGATATTACCCAAATTCCAGATGGTCGCTATTGTATGATGTATGTTGCTCAGGAAAACCCGATAGGAATAAAAATGGCATTTTCAAATGAAATTAATAGCGGTTATCAATATAACCCAGATTGGATAGATAAAGAGCCTGGATCTTGTGAAGCGCCTAACGTATGGAAACGCTTAGATAGCGATAAGTACATTTTAATGTACGATATTTATAGTATCAATCCGCATAATTTCGGATTTGTAGAAACCTCCGATTTTAAAACCTTTTCGGATATAGGGCATTTTAACGAAAGTGATATGAAAACCACCAATTTCACATCTCCAAAACACGGCGCAGTAATTCCATTAACAAAACAGGAAACTTTGCGTTTGGCAAAGCAATGGAACTATAATCTTTAACTATAATTGTATGAGGAAATTATTGAAAATACAATGGTTTTTTATGTTTTGCGTACTTTCTGTAGGTGCTCAAACTCATAATTTCGATGGTTATTTGTTTGCTTATTTTGAAGGAGCGGCCGAAAACCGAAAAAGCGAAGAGCAGTTGCGGTTTGCCATTAGTGAAGATGCCATAAATTGGAAAGCATTAAATAATAATCAGCCTATTTTAAATTCCGACGACATTTCGCAATCGGGCGGTATTCGCGATCCGCACATTTTACGTGGAGAAAATAACGATTTCTTCATGGTTGCCACCGATATGTCTACCGCTGCAAATGGCTGGAAAGAAAACCCCGGTATTGTTTTGCTTAAGTCGGATAATTTAATCGATTGGACGCATAGTACCATAAATTTATCGAAAGATTATCCCGAAGCTTTTGGTGATGCTTATTGGGTTTGGGCACCACAAACTATTTTCGACCCTGAAGTTAAAAAGTATTTAATTTATTTTACGCTAAAGCGGAAAGACGACTCTAAACTTGATTTTTATTCGGGTTATGCCAATACAGATTTTACAGGATTTGAAACCGAACCAAGGTTAATGTTTTCAGCCAAAGATGGAGCAATCGATAGCGATATTGTTTATAAAGATGGGCTATATCATCTGTTTTATAAAGGAAATACAAAGGATGAAAACGGAAAAGAATTCGAAAACGGTATTAAACAAGCCACAAGCAAATCCCTTCAAGGGCCTTGGAAGGAAAGTTTCGATTATATTGATTTTTATGCCGATAAAAAAACTACGGTTGAAGGTTCTTCAGTCTTCAAATTAAATAATTCTGATGATTATATATTGATGTACGACTTGTATTCCAGTGGTCGTTATGAATTTCAGCGTAGTAAAGATTTATTTAATTTTACTCAAAAACCAGAATCTTTTACAAAAGATTTTCACCCCCGTCATGGTAGTGTAATTGGTATTACGCAGGACGAATTAGAGAGGTTAAAAAATCAATGGTTTCATTCTTCAGAATATCCTAAAATAATTAGAACTGAAGGAAACCCCATTTTCACTCATAAATATACCGCCGATCCTGCTGCAATTGTTTTAAATGATACTTTGTGGTTGTATACAGGTCACGATTTTGAAGGTGGACAAAAAGGCTATAAAATGAAAGATTGGCTAGTATTTTCAACCACCGATTTAGAGCATTGGACCGAATATCCGGTGCCAATGAAAATTACAGATTTTTCCTGGGCAAAAAGTGGCGATGCTTATGCTGGCCATGTGGCCGAAAGAAACGGAAAATACTATTGGTACATAAGTACAAACTGGACAGGAATTGGTGTTGCGGTTGCCGATACACCGGAAGGTCCTTTCAAAGACGCCTTAGGAAAACCGCTTTTAACAAACAACGATTGTTTTGCCTCTTCACATTCATGGGCATGTATCGATCCTGCTATTTTTATTGATGACGATAATCAACCTTGGATATTTTGGGGCAATGGGCAATGTTATTACGCCAAATTAAAGGATAGCATGATTGAAATTGATGGTGAAATTAAGCAAATGAATTTTGAAGGCTTTGAGTTTACCGAAGCACCTTGGATTCATAAATATAAAGGAAAATATTATTTAACATATGCTACAGGATTTCCCGAAAAAATAGCTTATGCAATGGCAGATACTATTGAAGGACCCTACGAATATAAAGGTATTTTAAATGAAATTGCTGGGAATAGCAATACCAACCATCAGGCAATCGTAGACTATAAGGGAAAATCCTATTTTATTTATCACAATGGCGGTATTCAAACCGATGGCGGAAGTTACAGTCGCTCTGTATGTATCGATAAATTGGAGTACAATGAAGACGGCACAATAAAACCTATTATTATGACCACTTCAGGTATTATAAAAAACTAACTAACTAACTAACTAACTAACGATACATGAAATTAATTCACATTATAAAACTCGTAGTAATAACAGCAATTTTTGTAGGATGTGATGAAGTAAAAAAGAAACCATCAAAACCAGGTGAATTTAAAAATTGGGCAAAATCCCCGCCTAAGGGCTGGAACAGTTGGGATTGTTTTGGGCCTTCGGTGATTGAAAGTGAAGTTAAAGCCAATGCCGATTATATGGCAAAACATCTTAGAGATTTTGGTTGGGAATATGTGGTTGTCGATATTCGTTGGTACATCGATAATCAAACTACGGGGCATTATAATGCCTACGATAAATCAGATTTTATTATTGATGAATTCGGAAGATATATACCCTCTCCAAAGCGTTTTCCGTCGTCGGTGAATGGAGCAGGATTTAAACCTTTGGCAGATTATGTGCATAGTTTAGGATTGAAATTCGGAATTCACATCATGCGAGGCGTTCCAAAGGAAGCGGTTTTTAACAAAATGCCTATTAAAGGAACCGATATTACTGCAGATCAAATTTATTCAACCGAATATGAGTGTACATGGTTAAAAGACAATTACACCATTGTAAATGATAAACCTGGAGCTCAGGAATATTATAATTCCATTCTCGATTTATATGCCGAATGGGGTGTCGATTTTATTAAAGTAGATAATCTTTCTCGTCCGTATCATACCGATGAAATTGAAATGCTTCGTAAGGCTATCGATCAAACGGGGCGTCCCATTGTATTTAGTATGTCACCAGGAGCTACACCAATCAAAGACCACGCGCATGCCACGGCGAACGCGAATATGTGGCGTACCATTGATGATTTTTGGGATAATTGGGCACAACTTAATTATTCATTCGAAAAATGTGCCGAATGGGCACCTTATATATCTCAAGGAGCTTGGCCAGATGCCGATATGTTACCCTTGGGAAAATTTATTAGAGGAGAACGCGCTACCAACCGATACACGAAATTTACCAAGGATGAACAATACACCTTAATGACGCTTTGGACCATGTTTAAATCACCTTTAATGTTCGGTGGAAACCTGCCAGATAACAATGATTTCACCAACAGTTTGTTAACCAATAAAGAAGTTTTAGAGGTTCACAGTAAGTCGATAAACAATAAGCAATGGTTTAATGAAAAGGATTTAATTGCATGGGTAGCCGACGACCCTGACAGTGACGATAAGTTTGTTGCGCTGTTCAATAGTGCTGGAGATGGTTTTGTTTCAACTAAAAATATAGTATATCGCAGCGGCACAGTGTCCCATTTAACAGATGGTTTCGGAAAAGAAATAAATGTTGAATTACCTGAAGGAAGTAAAGAAATATATTTAATTGTGAACGATGGCGGTGATGGTATTTCCTGGGATCATGCCAACTGGATAAACCCAATCATTCATTTAGAAAATGGCAAAATAATAAACCTTACCGATGTAGCATGGGAATCGGCATCAGCAGGTTGGGGCACAATCGGAATTAATAAAAGTATTTCTGGTGGTGCGTTAAATATAAAAGGAACGGCTTATAATAATGGTATCGGCACCCATTCACAATCCATTATAAAATACAAGTTACCAGAAAACAGTAAGCGTTTTACAGCGTTTGGCGGATTGGATATTGTGGGTACTAACGATAAAGCGGGTTCAACGGTAGAATTTATGATTTCTACAGAAGACCCAATACCAAAAAATGAAGCACCAACAGCCATTCCTGTAGATTTAGAGGCTTTAGGTTTTACAGGTGAATGTACGATTCGTGATTTATGGAGTCACAAAGATTTAGGAACATTTTCAAAAGCTGAATTTTCACCAACTATTAATTTTCACGGCGCAGGATTATACCGAATTTCAAAAGATAAATAATGTATGAAGTTCCGAAAAGTAACATTAAACATACCAAGTTTTACCATTGCGGTTGTTTTTGTCATGGCTTTTAGCTGTTGTGCGCAACGCGAGGTTAGGCATAGAGTACCCCTAAATGAAATCCGCTTGAGTGATCCCGCTATACTTACCGATAAAGAAACGCAAACTTATTACATGACAGGAACAGGAGGCTTACTTTGGAAAAGCAAAGATTTAAAATTATGGGAAGGGCCATATCATGTAGCTAAAACCGACCCCAATTCGTGGATGGGACCAAACCCGATGATTTGGGCTGCCGAGCTTCATCATTATAAAAACAAATACTATTATTTCGCAACTTTCACCAATAGAGATGTAAAAATCGATACCGTCGCAGGAAATATTATAGAACGTCGGGCAAGTCATATTTTGGTTTCTAATAAGGCTGAGGGTCCTTATATTCCTATGGAAGATGAAACCTATTTGCCAGCCGATAAACCCACGTTAGATGGTACGTTTTGGGTAGATACCAACGGAAAACCATACATGGTGTATTGTTATGAATGGTTGCAAAATGGTAATGGTACTATGGAAAAAATTGAATTAAAACCCGATTTAAGTGGTTCTATTGGGGAAAGTGAATTGTTGTTTAAAGCTAGCGATTCACCTTGGAGTAGAGAAAAGGATGAAAACGGAAATGACAAACCTAATAAAGTTACAGACGGTCCCTATTTATTTAAAACTGAAACCAATCGCATAGGTATGATCTGGACAAGCTGGATTTACGATGTTTATACACAGGGTGTTGCTTATTCTGAAAGCGGCACTTTATCTGGTCCTTGGATTCATGAGAGTGACCCGATTACACCGCCAAATTTCGGTCATGGAATGCTATTTAAAACTTTCGAAGGAATAACAATAATGTCCGTCCATAGCCATAAAAAAGTGAATGGCAGAACGATTAGAATTCCGCATTTTTATGAAGTGGATTGGATAGGTGATAAATTGAAAGTTGTTAAACCTTATAAACCTTAAAATAAATTAATAACCATAAAAATTTATTTGTAAAAGAATATGAAATTGAAGTCAATTACAGTTGGAGTGCTACTTGTATTATTAACACATTTAAGCATGTTTTCACAAGGTACTACCGATGTTTTTAAAATTAACAATCCTGATTATAAATTAAGTCCGTATACAGGTATGACGAAGCAGCACTGGAAAGATGCCGCTTTATATTTACTTGAAGGTGCCTTTAGTTATATACAAGGTTTAGACGACCCCATGAAATTTCCAAAGCAACCAGGCAAAAGTTATCCGCACGATGAACGCCGCGTACCAACCGAAAAGTTGGAGGGCTTATGCCGAACTTTGTTTGTCGCAGCGCCGCTTTTAAGAAATAATCCGGGTTTGGCTATAAATAACATAAAAGTTGCAGAGTATTACCGCCATCAAATTGCGAATCTCACAGATCCCGAAAGCGAATCTTATATTGTACCCCGACCAAAAAATGGTGGGCCAAGTCAGAATTTAGTAGAATTTGGTGCCTTGGCATTGTCTATGCTTATCAGTCCAGATGTGCTATGGGAACCTTTGTCGCAACAAAAAAAGGATGAGTTAGCTAAAACAATGTTAAGCTATGGCGATGGCCCTACAGTAGATTCTAACTGGAAATTCTTCAACATTTTTGTTTTAAGTTTTTTTAAGGAACAAGGTTATACAGTTAATGAAGATTTATTGGTAGAATATCTGGAAAAATCTTTAACCCATTACCGAGGGCAAGGTTGGTATAACGATAGTCCAGCGTACGATTATTACAGTATGTGGGCGTTCCAGATGTATGGTATGATTTGGTCTGAATATTTTGGGAAACAATACTACCCTGAAATAGCTAATAAATTCATTTCAAACTTTAAAGATTTAAAATATAATTACCCGTATTTGTTTAGCGAAAACGGAGAAATGATTATGTACGGACGTAGCATTAGTTACCGTATTGGATCCATTATCCCTTTTCCGCTAATGGGTTTTGAGGAACATGATTCTGAAATAAATTTCGGTTGGATGCGTCGCATTTCATCTGGCGTAATCAAACAATTTTTTACGCATCCTGATTTCATGAAAGATAATGTGCCAACCCTTGGATTTTATGGTGCCTTTGAACCAGCGGTTCAGGTTTACAGCTGTCGCGGAAGTGTTTATTGGATGGGGAAAGCCTTTTTAGGATTGTTAGTCCCAGATGATAATCCGTTTTGGACAGCCACTGAAAATAATGGCGCTTGGGATGAGACCTTCAAAAAAGATGAAGTTTACAATAATTTTCAGAAAGCTTCAGAAATTCTAATCACTGATTATCCAAATATCGGGGCTTCAGAAATACGTGCCTGGTGTCATGAAAAGGTTAAAGATGACTGGCAGAAATTCCGTTCTACCGAAAATTATAATCGATTGTCTTACAATAGCGCTTTTCCTTGGCAGGCCGATGGCCCTAATGGTGAAGTCGCTATGAATTATGTTGTTAGAAACAGTAATAGCCAATGGGAGGCTTTCCGATTATATGATTTTAAAAAATTTGAAGACGGAGTTTACTATCGGGATGTCGAATTGGAAACTGATGAAAACGTAAAATTCAGTCTAGCCGATATACCGCTTGCCAATGGTATTTTAAGAGTAGACAGAAATGACAGTGATAAACCGATTACTTTTCGGTTGGGACACTATGCTTTACCTCAATTAGATCAGGAGATTAAAGTCACTAAAAAGAAAATTGGAAGTATTGAAGCTACAATAATGGACAATGGGAAGTACCAGTTAGCCATGGTTCCTATAATGGGGTGGGATAATGTAGAAGTACTGGCTTCGGAAGGCTTACACCCAGAAAGTGAGCATAGTAAAGTGATAAACGTGTTAAAAAAGGTTAGTGTTCAAGATACACTTAATTCGGAAATTTATATTACCTTGATGCTTTGGAAAAAAACCGGTGAAAACTGGACCAAAAACCAGCTAACACCAATTAAAAATATCAAGCTTTTAGAAAATGGAGATGTTAACATTGAAATTAAAGGTTCTGGATACAAAACAATTAAATTTTAATTATCAATTTTATTTAGCGCTTTGTTGTTTTTTATATCCTTTATCAAACATAACCTACGCACAATCATTTGAGCATGTAGAGAATTATGTTGGTTTCGAAAATGTTCGCGATAATAATGGAGCAGCTTTAGCAGATTACGATGCCGATGGCGATTTAGACATATTTATTGTAGCTAAAGCTCAGGATATCATTAATGATGAAACAACGTATAGTAAGCTGTTCCGAAATAATAACGATGGAACGTTTACTGATGTGACCCAAAATTCAGGTTTGTTAAACCTGTTTCCTACGGGAGAAACAGGAGAAGTATCAATTGCACTTACCGGCTATAAGTTTGGAGCTTTTTGGGGAGATTATGATAACGATGGTTTCCCTGATATTTTCATGACACATACCAATAAGATGCAATTATTTCATAATGAAACCAATGGTACATTTAAAGAGGTTACAACCGAAGCCGGATTTAAAAAATATAACGATTGCATCAATACAGGAGCAACTTGGTTCGATTATAATAAAGACGGATTTTTAGATATATTTATCGCCGATTGGGATAGTGATTGTGAAGGAAACAGACTTTATAAAAATAATGGTAATGGAACGTTTACAGATGTAAGTAGTATTATTCAAGGTGTAACCAGTAAGCATTCTTATCAAAGTATTCCTTTTGATTTTAACGGTGATGGTTGGCTAGATTTGTACGTTGCTAACGATTTTAATCCAGGACCAAATGATCTTTTAATAAATGATAATGGTAACGGTTTTACCGAACAAGCCGCACAATATGGTTTAGATACCTCCAGAGGAGATATGGGTGTTACTATAGGAGACTATAACAACGATGGCGAATATGATTTATATATAACTACTATTGGAGATAATGCACTCATGCGAAAAACATCAAATGGTACGTATGAAGATTTGGCGAGAACTTATAACATTTATAACGGTGGCTGGGCCTGGGATGTGTCATTTTCAGACTTTGATTTAGATCGAGACGAAGACTTGTTTATTCTTAATGGTTTTGATTATCCAAATTCTGGTGACTGGCATAATGTCTATTTTGAAAATATGTTAGAAACAGGAACTGAAGCATTTATAAATAGTTCCGCCAAAACAAAACTTGAAGATGAAGCCATCAGCGTTACCGAAGCCGTTTTCGATTACGACAACGATGGCGATTTAGATATTTTTGTGACCAATAATGATGGGGCTTCATTTTTCTATGAAAACACACTTCTCGATGTCAATCAATCGTCCGAGAATTTGCATTGGTTTAAAGTTAAATTAGAAGGTACGACTTCCAATCGCGATGCAATTGGAACAACTTTAAGTATTAAAACATCTAGTGGATATATACACCGCTATTACACAGGTAAAGGTTTTTTATCACAGCATTTAAAGCCCGTTCATTTTGGTTTGGGAGCGGATACAGAGATTTTAGAACTTAAAATTAACTGGCCTTCCGGTCTTGAAGAGACCCACACCAACATTGCTGCCGATAACACCATACTGGCTAAGGAAGGGCAAGGGTATCAGATTTTAGATATTGCTCCCAGTATAAAAGCCTATGGGTGCACCGATCCTAATTCCTGTAATTACAATCCCAACGCAACGATAAGTACTGGTCTTTGTAGTTATTTGGAAACTAATAATATTACAGGGACAGTTAAAGCCCATAAAAACAGTATAGAGTCTTACAGTTATCCTTCAAGTGAAAATTTAAATCTGAACTGGCAGGTAATTGGCGGATATATATTAGAAGAACAAAGCAGCGGCAGTATTATTGTAAAGTGGGGTAGAGTAAGTACAGGAAAGGTAATTTTAACCGTATCAAATAGCCGCTGCGTGAGCGAGCCAGTAGAAATTTCGGTTACCCTCTTAAATGAAGAAGTAAATTTCAACGACCAATCCGTAGCACGACTGTGGAATGAGACCTTATTATCGTTAATTCGTAAAGATTATGCGCGACCAACAGTACATGCCAGAAATCTGTTTCATACCAGTGTAGCCTTATACGATGCCTGGGCAGTGTATGATGATCACGCATCGCCTTATTTACTCGGAAATACAGTTCATGGTTTTACTAGTGACTTTGAAGGCTTTCAAACAACCGAAAACCTTATTGAGGCCAGAAAGAAAAGCATTAGTTATGCGGCTTACAGATTATTAAGTGAACGTTTTGCCCATGCGCCTAATCCTGGTTTATCACAAAGTATTTTAGATGAAACTATGGCAAGTCTGGGATACGATATGACGATTACAGACACCGATTATAGTACTGGTAGTTCAATAGCCTTGGGGAATTATATAGCCAAAGAAATTATAGCCTACGGACTTCAGGACGGTTCTAACGAAACAAATTTATATGCAAACAAATATTATGAGCCAGTTAACGAACCTTTGAGCTTATCGTTTCCAAGCGGTATTGAAAACATAAACCCAGATAGATGGCAACCTTTAAGCTTTAATAATTTTATCGATCAGAGTGGTAATGTTATAGGTGGTGTAACCCCCGGATTTTTAAGTCCGGAGTGGGGCAATGTTCAGCCATTTTCACTAGAAGAAACAGAAAAAACCACCTATAGTAGAGATGGTCATAAGTATCAGGTGTATTATGACCCAGGAGCCCCACCGCTTAGTACTTCCGAAGATTATAAATGGTGTTTTTCATTAGTATCCAAATGGAGTTCCCATTTGGATCCCCATGATGGTGTGCTGTGGGATGTGTCACCAAAATCTTTAGGAAATATCAGCCCAGATCATTATCCAAAGCAGTATTCAGATTATAAAGATTTTTATAAAGAACTGGAAGGCGGAGATATAAGTGTTGGCCGCTCAAGAAACCCAGTGACGCAGTTGCCTTATCAGGAGCAAATAGTACCCAGAGGCGATTACACAAGAGTATTGGCAGAATTTTGGGCCGATGGACCAGATTCGGAAACCCCACCAGGTCATTGGTTTACCATTTTGAACTACGTGAACGACCATGAATTGTTTGTAAAACAGTTTGAAGGAGAAGGTAATGTGCTATCAGATTTAGAATGGGATGTAAAGGCATACTTTCTCATGGGGGGTGCTATGCACGATGCGGCTATAGCAGCATGGGGTGTAAAGGGCTGGTATGATTATATTCGACCTATTTCGGCGATTCGTTATATGTGCGAGATCGGACAATGTACCGATACGTCTCAGCCAAATTATAACCCCGACGGGATCCATCTTCAGGATGGATTAATAGAGTTGGTAAAGGCAGGCGACCCTTTGGCAGGAGAAAACAATGAACATGTAGGGAAGATAAAATTATATGCCTGGAAAGGTCATGATTTTATAAATGATCCAGCTATTGATGAAGCGGGCGTAGGTTGGATTCTTGCAGAGACTTGGTGGCCCTACCAACGCCCAACATTTGTAACGCCTCCTTTTGCAGGGTTTGTATCGGGACATTCAACCTATTCTAGAGCAGCGGCCGAGGTGATGACTTTATTAACAGGCGATGCTTATTTTCCAGGAGGTATGGGTGAGTTTTTGGCAAAGAAGAACGAGTTTCTGGTCTTCGAGGAAGGACCATCGGTAGATGTTACTTTGCAATGGGCAACTTACAGAGATGCTTCGGATCAGTGTAGTTTATCCAGAATCTGGGGAGGTATTCATCCGCCAGTCGATGATATACCAGGACGGATAATGGGTATAGAAATCGGTCAGCAGGCCTTTAGCTATGGTAAGCAATATTTTAATATTAAGGAGCCATTAGTAGAAAATCCAACGGACGGGGAGTTAATGGTATACCCAAACCCAATCACCACATCTTCGAACAGGATATTGGTATCGCAAACACAGGCAAGCGATGTGTTCGAGTTATTTGATATTAATGGTAGGTTCTTGCAAAACCCGAGTAAAAGCTACAATGAAGACACTAAAGTATCCGAATTGAAGTTTAGTAAATCCTTATCAACTGGAGTTTACGTTTTAAAAATCAATAGCATATCAAAACGAATTGTGGTGATAAATAAATGATAAAACACCTTGTTTGAATTGGGGCAACTAACTCGATACAATTGAAAATTTACATTTACAATTAATTTTTACAGTGGTTTAATTTTAAGTAATACATACCATTAGTTATTCAAAATCACCCTATTTATATTCGCTAGTGATTACATAGGTAATACCAGTTTTCCAAAGTCGTTTACCGTTGCTACAGGGTACATTTCAGGTAATGTTTCCAATGCTTGTTTTGGACTCTACGGTTATATTTTTCAGATGATATTTATCAATTTTAATTAAGTCCTATAGGATTTAATGAATTCGTTGTAAACTCTTAATGCTTTAACATCACCCAGCGCATACCTGCTTATAACATTGTGGTTTGGGTTATTGTTCTTTTAATTTTTCAAATTCTTTTTGAGAGATTGTAAAAATAGTACCGTGTCTTGTACCTTTCGGAAATTCAATTTTATCTGATATATCTTTCCAGCTTTTTAAGTCTGATGACTGAACTGCACCATATTTATGGTCGGTGTATTTATCGAAATACACCATCCATTTTCCGTTTACTTTAATAGCTGTAGGTCCTTCAGCCCAATAGTTTCCCGTAATGGGTTCGCTGGCTTCGGAATAAGGCCCTTCTAAATTATTGCTAAAAGCCACTTTTAGATTTTTTTGGACTGGTTTTTTTGTTTCATCTTTTAAAAACATCACATAGTTATCTTTATTAACTTTCTGAATAGTAGCGTCTATAACGTTAAAACCAGGTTCGTAAAACAGTTTCGTAGGTGTAAATGTTTCAAAGTCTTTAGTTTTGGTATAATACATTCTGTGGTTGTACCCTTTATCTTCATTAGTTTGTGTTTCTGGGAATTTACCAATAACGGTACTTGCCCAGTAAATAATGTATTCACCTGTTTTCTCGTTAAAGGTAATTTCAGGAGCCCATGTGTTTCTTGTACCTTTTTCGTGTTCCATAACAGGAATAAATTGTTGTTCAGACCAATGAATTAAATCTTTTGAAGAAGCATATCCTATACCTTTATCGGTCCAGCTAACCGTCCAAACCATATGGTAACGCCCATCGCCACCTTTAATAATACAAGGATCTCGCATTAATTTATCTTTACCAACTTCAGGGGTTAAAAAAGATTTGTCGTTTTTTAAAGCAATCCATTTGAATCCATCGATACTGTAAGCCAAGTGTAAACCATCTTCACCGTTACCTTTAAAATAAGAAAACATATAAATAGGTTTTTCAGAAATAATGTTGTTTGCTCGAAGCCAATTTTCGCAAGCTTCAGGCCATTGTGTATGCGTTCCACTTCGTCCAAGCCCAAAGCCATGACCACCATCTTCATAAATATGCATTTCCGCAGGTACCTTATTTGCTTTTAGAGCCATGTAGTAATTAATGCTATTTTCAACAGGCACCGCATGGTCGTCGGTGGAATGAATTAAAATTGTAGGCGGTGTATTTTCATTAACTTGCTTTTCGTTGGAATATTTTTCAATTAATGCCTCCGTAGGGTTTTTTCCTAAAAGATTTACTTTAGATCCGTTGTGCGTAATGCCATTTTCCATAGAAATAACAGGATAGATTAACATGGAAAAATCTGGACGGGCACTTATGTTTTCAGTATTATAAACATCGTCATTATAATGTGTAGAGGCTGTAGAAGCTAAATGTCCACCAGCAGAAAACCCTATAATGCCTATTTTTTCAGGATCAAGATGCCAATCTTTGGCATGACGTCTTAAAGTGCGAATGGCTTCTTGAGCATCTTGAAGTGGCCCAATGGTTTTATTTTCCATTATAGCATCACTTGGCAACCGATATTTTAAAACAAACGCCGAAATTCCTAAACTGTTTAACCATTCGGCAATTTGATCCCCTTCTTTAATATGCGATAAAACGGCATAACCACCACCAGGACAAACCACAACAGCCGGGTTATTATCACTACTATTTTTAACTAAAAAAGGTTTTAGTGTTGGAGTTTTTACTTGGCGAATAGCGTTCGGATTTCCTTTGGAATCTAATCTGAACTCTTCATTGTAATTTTCATTTTTGACGGCTCCTGGTATGTTGTCCCAAAGTGGAATTTCATCGTGCTGAGCAAAGCTATTTAGAGTTGCTGTAATCAATAGTAACGTGAGTAAATGATTAATTTTAGTCATTAATTTTTTCATAAAATTCAATTTCAACTATTCGTAAGTCACCTTTTCTATTAGCGGCTTCTTTATCTTTATATAAATCCAGTTCTTTATTCGGGTCTACTTCAACTATTTCATTAAAGGCATCGTTTTCGGTATTTACTCCTATAAGTTCTATAGTTATTTGCTTGGCTAAAACAGGCTTTAATGGTAGGGTTATATACCCTAAGCTTTGTTCTGTTTTACCTTCGAAAACAAGTTTGTTATCGGCTAATATACGAATTGGATAACTTTTAGAACGCCATCCTGTAAACTTGGCCACACATGCATTAACTATGGAAGGTTTGGCTAGGGTATATGTTATTTTTCCTGTGCTTATTTTACCGTCGTTACGCCACTCAGTTAGTTCATTATCGTCATAACTATAGTACACTTGTTCTGAATTCGATTCGGCTTCGGCATGCCTAATGAATATGGGATGTCTTTTAATAGTATATGAGGGTGTTTCGGGGGTAGGTCCACGCTCTAAGTAGGATTTTAAATAGGCATTAGGAAGTAATTCTGAAAGCCCGTTAAATGTTTCAACTGAAATGGTTTCTAAAGTTATTTTTGCAGATTTTATTCCGTTAGAAGTAGCCTCAACTTTAATTTTGTCGGGTTTAAAACCTGATCGAATCATCACTCGGTTTACGCCATTTTCAACAGGAAGCTTTTTTGAAAGAATATAATTATCTGGACCTTGGGCAATACCACCTAACCAAATAGCATCACCAGTTATTTTAAAGTTTATTAAGCTGTTATCTATGGGACTACGTTGCCCGTTTTTATCAACAACTTCAACATTAACTAAAGCCACATCGGCAGCATTGGCTTTGAAACCCGAGGGATTTGTTAAAGCCGTTAGTTTAATGGCATGAGGTTGTCCTGCTGTTGCTTTTTCATCTGAACTAATAATTTTATTATTTGCATTATAACCTATTGCTTTTATGCTGCCTTTGTGAAATTTTATATTATCAAATGTAAATAGAAAGGCCTTGCTTCGTTTTCCAAATCCTTTAGATTTTCCTTTAATAAAAAGTTCTACTTTTTTGGCTGATGACACCACGTAAATTGGTTTTGTAATGGTGTCATTATAATTCCAATGCCCTAAAATATGCGTTCGAGGGTTTTCAATATCTACCCAACCATCCCACATTACCTGATGAGCGAAATAACCATCTTTAGGAATACGCATGGGATCTACTTCGCCGCTAGTTCTATAATTCGATTCACCACGATGATGTGTATTGGTATCTGAAAATACAATATTTACCCCTCCAGAGCTTATACGATGCCCTGTACCTGGACGTTCGCGATAATAATCGTACCAGCGGGTTACGTTTTCAATGGTGTGCGCATCTTGGTTATGGTTATAATCGTTGGCGGGTTTGCCTCTATATAAAGGGCCGACGCCTTCTTTATGGTATGGCGGACTATATTCATCCCAGTATTTTCGTAGGCCTTCGTCTCTGGAGTATTCGGTAGCCCAAAGCGGTTTGCCAGCACTTTTGTTTATATATAGCATTTCGCCACCGTATTCGGCTTCTCGGCTATCGAGCATTTCGCGAGAGCCTATGGCGCGACCTCCAAAAGGATCGAAGGTGTTACGCAGACTTTTCATTTCGTGCATATGGGCTTCACTTATCACTTCGTTACCACATTCATAAAAAATAATACTTGGGTTGTTTCTATTGTAAATTATGGCATCTCGCATGAGGTTTACCCGTTGTTTCCAATGGTCGCCTTGCGAATCTTTTTCGGCGTCGCCGGCAGGCATGGCTTGCATAAGTCCCACACGATCGCAGGATTCTATATCTTGTTTCCAAGGGGTAACGTGCATCCAGCGCACTAAATTACCGTTGCCTTCAACAATCATGCGGTTGCTAAAATCGCTTAGCCATGCGGGAACAGACATACCTATGGCAGGCCATTCGTTACTAGTGCGTTGCGCATAACCTTTAATTTGAATGACGCGGTCGTTTAAAACAACTTCTCCGTTTTTAAACGCCGTTTTTCTAAATCCGGTTTTGGTAATCACTTCATCGTTAAGTTTTCCGTTTATTTTTAAATAACTTTTTACCGTGTATAAATAACCATAACCCCAACTCCAGAAATTTAAATCGTTTAGAATGTTGTGAGTTTTTAAAGTTTTGGTTTCATTGGGTTTTATAGTGCATACTTCCGAAGAAAAATGGGCTACTTTTTCATTTTCAATATTAAAAATTTCAACATACAATTCGGCTTGTTTTTCGGTTTCAAATTCGTTTTTAATTTGAGATTCTACGTAAATATTAGCCGATTTATTTTTAATGTCGATGTCTTTTGCATACACATATACTCCTGTGGTTTTCAGGTTGGAGTAGAGTGGAAGTGTTTGAAATAATTTATCTGAAATATGCAGATATACATTTTTAGGAATGCCACCGTAATTGGCATTAAAATTTATGTTATTCCATCGATAAGTAGCATTGGTTGCCGTTTCGCGATAATGCCAATCGTTATCGATGTGTAATGCAATTACATTATTATTCGGATAAGGTTTTACGTAGTCTGAAATATCAAACCCGAAAGCCATTACACCATTTTCATGCATACCCACCTTTTGTCCGTTCACGTAAATCGTGCCACCCTGGCGAATGCCTTCAAATTCAATAAAAACCTTTTTATCTTTTGCGTTTTTAGGGAGTTTAAACTGTTTTCTGTACCAAACAATACCGGTGGTTAAATCTTCAATATCTTTTAAAAAAGCCTCCCGTTGATTGTAAGCATAAGGTAATGTAACCTGTTTCCAGTTTTTGTCGTTATAATTTATTTGAAAAGCCTGCTCGAAATCACCTGTTTTCAATTTCCAATCGGAATTAAAATTATATTTCGTTCTTTGAAATTCTTGCGAAAATAAAGAAGAACAACAGCCTAATATAAGTGAAAATATGAGTTTAATTTTCATGGGAATAAATTTTAGTTTCAGCAGGTAAACTGTAAGGTTCCAGTTGGGATTTGGTATTCAAAATGAAGTAATCTAATACAACTCCAGCATCAATCATATAGATTTTCAAGGTTTGTTTCCCTGTTTTATCGATAGCTATTTGCATTTGTTTTTTTGCTGTATTACTTAAAACGTTTTGTTTCCAGGTGCTGCTTCTACCTTCGGTTTTAAAATCTATAATTTTTATCGGGGAGTCGTTCCATTGTACGCCAATACGCACTTGTCCGCTGGTGGTTAGTGGGTGCGTTGGGAGTGCTACGATGTTTAAATGCGCTTCAGGATTTATAGTTTCGGCATAAATATCGTATTCTAAAACAGGTGTATTTTTAAATTCTGAAAATGATTCAGAAGCTACAGGTGAAGCTTGTAATGGGTGTTGCGAATGCCCTAAACCGTTTAAAATTTGCCAAAATGCTTTATTTTTTTCTTCGTTTTTACTAAAACTATGGGCATACCAAACTGCTAATCCGTTTTTTTCGATGATGCTGTTTTTAGGTAAATTTGAATAGTTTTCTGAAATTTGAATTTCAATGTCTTCTTTGAAATCACCTGATTCTAAAGTGATGATTTCTGAAAGTGGTTTACGAGACTGATTCCATAATTTCCAATCGATTGAAACATAAATGCGTGTTTCAGGAGTGTTTTTAGGATTTAAAATGCCGTTGGTTTTTGAAAAATTCAACCATTTGGGAAGATTTGTAAGTTTCCAGGAAGTTTCATTTTCCGATTTCAGAAATACATCAATAAAATATGACTTAAAATCGTTTTCATAAAATGTTGGCAGTTTGCTAATACCTTGAATATTCCTTAAAGTATCTTCAACAGCAATTCCTAAAATATCTTTTGAACTATTTTCAGAAAGTGTAATTTCAGGATTTTGATATACTGGTAAATTTCTAGGTTTCATGTGCATGATACCCTGCCATTTTCCGTTAGAAAGCGCATTATATTTTTCTGTTAAAGTGATAATATTTTGATAAGCCAAATTTGAAGAGTCTTTATGTTTTTTGGCACTTATTCTGTTTTGTTTGGCGTAGGTTAAAGCCAAATCGCGATACAGAAACTTTTTGTTCATATTCGAGGCGGCTTCAACAGGGTATGCTACCAATTGAAAAAAAGAGCTTTTTAAATTTTTGGGTAAATTTTGAGCTATTTTCTGGGTTTTATTTTCAATAGTTTTATACGCTGAAATTCGTTTGGAAATTTCATCGCCATATCCAAGCGAATTATAAGCTGTTTGATAAATGGGAGTTGTTGGCTCAGTTTGACTCCAACCCATAAATTCGGGTTTACGTTCGAATGCTAATTGGTAATATTTTGCTTTTATGTTAGCAATCGTTTTTCCGTATTTTTCACCAAAAATATCAGTAAAAAAGTCCTCTTGATGTTTATTTACGGCTTCAATGGTTTCAAATTTTGAAGCATTGTAAGCCATATCTAAAAATAGTTGCGTGTTATATTCGGCAGGTTTAATATCGCCAACATTTAAAATCCAGATAGTTTTGTTATTCAATGTATAAGCTTTTATCATTTCTTCCCAAACTAAACATGGGCTTGTGGTGCTTAGCCACAAATAATCGTGCGGACGCCCCCAATAGGAGGCATGATAATAAACACCGCCACCACCAGAGCGTTTTTGCTCTTCAGGGTTACTTAAAGATCGAATATAGCCGTAATTATCGTCGGTCCAAACCAACGTAATATCATCAGGAACTTCGAGTCCGTTTTTATATAAATCTAAAACTTCTTTATAAACTGTGAAGGCTTGTGGTATTTTAGTTGGGTCTTCGTTAATGTAGGTTTTTAGCAATTGTCTTTGGTCTTTTAAAATACCGTCTAACAAAGCGACAGCCTCATCTTTGCTTTTAACGCCTTCCATACCACTATCGTGAACACCACGCATACCCATGGTATAGATGGCATCGATGTTTTTAGCTTCTTTAACACGATTTTCCCAATAATTGAAAACAGCATTTTTATTGGTTTTATAATTGAAATCGCCGAGTGTCTTTTTATCCCATTCGTCAACATTATTTCTTAACATAGGTTCGGCATGCGAAGAGCCAATAACAATATTGTACATTTCGGCCATTTTAGCATTTCCTGGATAATGAAAAAAAGCTTTAGTGCTCGGGTGCATGGCGGGCCAAATGGTGTTGGCGTTGAGTCTTAGTAATAATTCGAAAATCTTGGCGTATGTTTTGGGACCAATATCGCCCGTTTCGGGTTCTAAAGTTTTAGACGCCCAAGGTTGTAAGCCCCAATCTTCGTCGTTTAAAAAAATGCCCCTGAATTTTACCGATGGAGCCTTGCTTATAGAATCGGATTGGTCAAGTATTAATTCTTTACGAGATTTTACAGGCACATCGGCCCACCAATACCATGGGTTTACACCAATTTCTTTTGAAATATTAAAAACCCCATAAGCGGTTCCTCTGGGGGTTGTTCCTGCAATAATAAATGCCTTTTTTATGCTTTTGCTGGGTTTAGCAATGGTTTTATATAGATAGCTTTCCCATTGATTTTTAAAATCTGAAGGTATTTCAGAAGACTTAATAAATGCATTTATAAGTTTAGAATTAATATTCCCGATAATGATTACGTTTCCTTTTGCCTGTTTCAGGTTTGTAATAATTTCAGGTTTGTAGTTGGTAACTTTAAAAATATCTTCTGCTAATAAATGAGCCGAAATAGAATCTAATGGAGTTCCCTCTTTGTCGTAAACAATAGTACTCTTATGTTTGGCGGTATAAACTTCAAAAGTTATTAATGAGTTTATTCTATCAGAAATAGAAAAACCTTTTGTTAGAATTAACAGGCAAAAGCATATTGTTAAAATTGTTCGGAGACAAAAATTCATTAATTATTCAGATTTTATTAAAGTTACATCATCTATCTGGCAACTTGCATTTGCTTCACCATCGGCATAAAAACCGATTTCAATTTTACCATTTTTTACAGGGATATTTTTTAAGACTATTTCAGTCCAATTTTCGGATGAGCTATTAACAGCAAGTTCTTTTTTTATACCTGCACTTTCTGCATATATGTTAAGCGTATTAAAATTTCCTTTATGCTTTATTTTAGCTTTCAAATTAAACAGTGCATTAGGTAAATTTACATAAGGTGTAGATTCAATAATTTGATAAATCTTTCTTTTAAAAGGAATTTTATCTTCTATGTTCAAACTTTTTTCACCAATAACATATTTGCGATCCTCCTGACTATTGAAATAATTTAGTTGTGGGGAATCAGAATCTCCAACAAGTATTACATTTCCTTGATAGACTTTAGTTACCCATCCTGTAATATGTTCCTGAATGGGTTTGACAGGTGAAGGAATAGCTCTTCGGTCGGCTTCGAAACTTGGGTTTTTTACATAATTGTTGTCTTCTGCTACTTGCCATTCGCCCGTTGTTTCATTAAGATGCCAAGAATTTAGAGAATTAAAAATTGGTGTTTCACCTTCAAAAGACAAAGGTGTCCATTGATTGTAGCCGAGGCCATTTCCTGCGAATTCAGCCCAGCGATCGCCACAATACATAACCGTTTCTTTTTTATTACCCTTTATATTAATAAAAAAACCTGTTTGTGTAATATGAGCAAAATCGTCCATACATCCAGGAGTAATAAGCATTTCATTATGAGGTAAATAAGGTCCTTTTATGTTATCGGAAACTAAATAATAGGCATATGACGAATCCCAGCCGTAAAGATTTGAAGCAAAAACGTAATATTTGTTGTTGTATTTAAACATGCAATTTCCCTCGCGACCTTTACCCTTATAAATTTGATTGCAATCGAGTAAATCTACTTTGCCATTTTTTACACCAATTTCTGAAATGTATATTTTATTACGACCTCTTCCGTAGGAATATACCAGATAAGATTTCCCTGTATCGTAATCGGTGAAAATGGTTTGGTCGCCAGTGTTTGGCGTGCCAATCATTTCAGTCATATCAAGACGATTATGTTTTTTAAATTGTCCAGTAGGCGAATGAGACAAAGCGATAAGTACACTATTGTTATGTTGAATAAATAAGGCATATTGCTTTTTTTCTGGGACATAAGCCACGCCCATACGCCCTAACCAACCTGTACGACCATTTTGTTCGATCTCCTTTCTTTCCAATACATTGTTTTCAAAGTTCCAGTTTACTAAATCTTTGGAACTGTAGCAGGTAACTGAAACAAAATTATTTCTTTCATATGTTTCGTCAGGATTGTTTCTATACAATTCGGCTTCTTTATAATGCACACCATACCAATAGTAGGTTTCTTCACCTGTGTTGGGGTTTGGAAATTTAAAAATGCCCCCACCTTGGCTATAAATTGGCTTTTCATCTATAGAACTCCAGAACTGGTCATTTTTAATTTTGTTGAATTGTGCGAAACCTATTAAGTTTAAAAGTAATATTGATAAACTTATGTGTTTTTTTATAAATTCAAATTTCAAGATCATCTAACAGGAAATTTTATTCTATTCTATAAATTTCGGCTCCAGCTAAAAGGAAACACCCTAAACCATAATCTTCAAAATCGGGAACTTTAGTGTACGATAGAGGCATACCGTCTTTAGGCTCTTTTCCAGTAGATTGTAAATAACCTAAAAAACCGTTATCGTTTAAAGCTTCGGTAGTTATAGCATGCCAACCTTTTTGTATTACAGGAAGAAATTTGTCTTTGTCTAAAATGCCGTTGTTCACGCCATAAGCCATGCCGTAGATAAATAGGGCAGTACCAGACGTTTCTTTGCCGCCAAAATGCGAAGGGTCGTGCAAACTTGCATTCCAAAACCCATCGTTTCGCTGAATTGGGACAAGCGCTTCGGCCATAGCTTTTAAATCTTTAATGTATTGTTCTCTGTGTGGTGCATCTTCTGGAATGATAGATAACACTTTAGCTAATGCGCCAATAACCCAACCATTACCCCGACTCCAGTAACAATCTTCTCCATTAGGCTCGGTGTACGGCGGATCAAAATCGGCATCGCGCCACCAAAGTCCATCTTTAGGATTAAAAAGTCCGTTATCGCCATGTTTATCTCTGGTAAACATATACATGTCATACATTTTTTCGAAATAGCGCGTATCGTTTTCTAAAACGCCCAATTTAGCAAATACAGGCATGCCCATTTGAATCGCGTCAATCCACGACCAATCATCTAATTGAGGCGTGTTCAACAACATATTAATGCAAGCTTTTGTGTTTCTAAGTTTTTTAGAATCGGGTTCTAAATTGTATAAATCAATATAGGTTTGCGCCGCACAATAATCGTCGGCATTGCGGTTGGCATTCCCGTTTCTAAAACCCCAGTTATGAAATTCGGCCCAATCGTAGGCGTATTTATAATAGCTTTCTTCAGGATAAATGTCGTATAAAGCCATTAAACCTTCGTAATACACACCACGAGTCCAGATGTTACTGGGACGTTCTTTATTAGTGATGATGGTTTTACCAACATCGGGCCATTTTTCCATAAAATAACCGTTAGCAAGTTGCATGTTTTGTAAAATTTCCGCTCTGTTAAATGGTTGCTGGGCGAAGCTTAAACTAGCGATAAAAAGCGTGAAAAAGGAAGCCCATATTTTATTTTTCATCAGTTTATTTTTATTTGTTTTTAATTAGTCAGATGTAATTCGCCATTAAACTTTTCGGTTGGTACCAACTTAATTGTTATGGCTCATTTCATATTAAAATTGAATTATTTTATTGTTTGTTTTAGTGGTGTTAACGTTACAGGACCTAATAATCCGGAAGGCATCGGGTTCCATAGTGTGGCGTCGAATTTTTGATAATCTTTATTCACCATATTAATTTCGAAAAATATTTTCCATTCTTCGCCTCGTAATTCTTTAGCACGTATTCTATTAGCAGGCAAATTGGTGACTTGTATTTTTAATTCGTTAGTCCCTTTTTTCAATTTGCCTAATTGAATATTGAAAGGTGCCGACCAGACATCTTCAACATACGTGCCATTTAACCAAACCTTCGCACTTTCACGAACATCGCCTAGGTTGAGTTTCCAATTGTCGGCTTCTATTTCAGGAGCTTCAAATTGAATCGTATAAGTTGCTGTCCCCGAAAACGCTTCGGCTTCAGTATTTAAATTAGTCCATGATTTTAAAGTGTTAATTTTTGCAGAATCAGGAAGTTTTGGGCCGCCTTTTTGAAAATTGATTGTCCAGGTTCCTGTTATTGGTATCGCTTCTGCGGAAGCGTTAAAATACAGCCAATCCTTTTGCGATTTTTTATTTTCGGTTTTAAGAAAGAGCGATTTTCCAGGTTCAATTTGAAGTTTTACCAAAGTCTGATTTTCTTCTTTTTTAACCAAAGCATTTCCAACCTTGCGCGTTAACGGATCTAAAATAATCACTTCTTTGTTCTTTGCTGTAATAGGAATAAAACCATCAATCGTGTTCGATGTATGATTTACCAAATAGTATATTTTTTCACCATTTACATCTCTTCTAATGTATTTTAAACCGGTTTTAACTAAAGTTTCAGAATTTATATTGGCAGCTTTTAAATCGCCGAATAAATCTGATGTTGTTTCGAATAAGTTTTCATTGTTTGAAATTAAATCTGCTAATTCTTTATTTTGACTTTCGTAATCGTTAAAGCCAGGAACCGATTCTGGTAATCCTTCAAAGATGATATGCCCTCCAGCTTGTTTTAATTTAAGTAATTTTTTCAAGGTTTTAAGCGGCATAAATTCAGAATCTGGAACCACTAACGATTTATAAGTTCCGCCAGGTAAAACAATAAAACCATTTTCAACAGAAGCTTTTTCAATAAATTTATCTGAAATAAAATCGGTGTTAATGCCTTTATCCATTAAGGTTTTGCAGGTGTTGTAAAATGGTGTATCGTGCAGCCATTCGTCTAAAGAGTGAATTTTAAACTGAAAGAATAATGAGTTTTTTAAGTTTTTACCCCAGGTATCATAAATGGGCCAATAGAGTAATGTTTCGTTATCTGGTTGCCCCGATTGAAGCATGGATTGACAATTGGAAATATATGAAAATAACGATGGCACATCTTCCCAAATGGTGTTATTCGGATTAAAGTTAACTGAAGCATAGAATTTCCATCCTGGCCAACCCGCTCTTTGAGGGGAGTAGGTAGAACCGTGTAAAAATACGTGGTTAATGCCGTTAAGCATTAAATCTTCAACCTCTGGTTTACATTGTGATAAAGCTGTTTTAAAGTGGTCGCGAAGCCATGTAAAGGTTTCTGAGGATGTTAAAGGTTTCCCGGCAATATGTGCTGCCGACGACGAAAATTTTAGCATTACAGGATCGGCATCGCCTTCGCGAATATCTTCAAGTTCTCTGCGAAACCCTGGAATATCGTAAGGCATCGAACCAAATGTTTCACACTCTGGAATATCGGCAGAAGCGTATAAATCAATAAGGTTTCCAGGAGAACCGTGCGCTTGTAGTTTGGTTTTAAATTGTTTAGAATTTGCCCAGTATGTCCACGGAATATCGAATTTATTCAACAATAAATCCGATAAGGTTTCTCTGTAATCACTTTTAATACGGGTGCTAATTTCGTTATCGGTAGTGTCTAGCAATTGTTGTAAATGTGGTAATAAGTCGTAACCACGACGCGTTTTAAATTCATCAAAGAATTGAGGTGTAAATGTGGTACCGTAAACCTCGTAACTGTCGTTAAAAATAGCACGAATTTTTCCATCGAAACCTTTTAAAGCTTCATTAAAAGGGGCAACATACTCGTTTAAAGCCTCGGTAGAGTAGTGGTCTAAGGTATATCCTTTACCGCCCGGCGCAGCACGTTTAACCTGCTGGCGTGTTTTTCCGCTGAATACAGCATAAATAGTGTAATCGGAATCTTGAACTTGCCAGTTTAATAGGTTTTTGTTGTCGAGTTTATCGGTAATTTCTAGTGCATTTCCTGTATTATCGAAGGCGATAACATGTAATAGTTTAGCTAAACCATGCTGTTTTTTATCCTTCGGTTCTATGGTTTTGTTTATCGTTGCGCCTTTTTTTACGTGATATTTTTCAATAAGTAATTGCGTTGCAGCATACTCGGGAGTGACTTGCGGTCCGCCATAAGGCCAGCCTGTTCCTAAAACCATATCGACACCTATTTGTAAACTATCGGCGATACGAATGGTATAATCTAAGATATCCATGTATTTTGGCGATAGGAAATCTATAAAATTTTCTTCTTCACCTTTAACACCATAAATAGGCGTGATTTCTACACCACCTAATCCTGCTTTTTCAAAAGCTATTAAATGCGATTTAATGTTAGGTTTATCAACAGCACTTCCCATCCACCACCAGCGTGTCCATGGTTTTGTTGTTTTGGTTTGTTCTGGCCAAGGATTTGTATTTGGCTGCTTACAGTTAAAAAGCGTTAGGCAAATGACAATAACAAGCGAATATGTATGTTGAATTTTCATTGAAATTATTAAAATATCGAATTAATTGATTTTTGATGCTTTGGCGATATCTACAGCGTAAATTTGTGAATTTCCCTCAAAGTTAGCTCTAAATATAATTTGTTTCCCGTTAGGTGAAAAATGTACGTTTGGCTCTAAATCGTAATCATGATGTTTCATATTAACAAGCTTTTCAGAAACCAAACTATCTCCCTTGGGAGTAAAATGATATAGCCACATACCGTCTTTAGCGCGCGCCACTTGTCCAGGGTCGCCACCATCTCCGGCAAAAGATTTTTGGTCGGGTGAAATATTATAATGAATGGACCACTCGTCGCGTTTTAATGCGTAGCGTGTTTCTTCACCAGAATCTAAATTTTTTCCTGCCAAATAAAAAGTTACGCTACGAGGTATTTGTAAATCGAACCAAATGGTTTTTCCGTCAGGACTAAAAAATTCATGTCCCGCAATTTCACGATGTACTGTTCTTTTATGGATTAAAGTAGTGTCTTTGGTTTTTATGTTAATATTCCAGATACGATCTACTTTATGCCAGGGTCCTTCATGACAATACATAAGTAAATCTGTATGATCAGGGGAAAACTGTATATGATTAAGCCAAGCGTTTTCAGAGTAAATACTAGAGAATTCTTTTGTTTTTATATTGATGGTAATTAAGCTACGTTTTAGTTTAGCATCATAAATTTTATCGAAATAACTTGATTTTTTTGGGTTCTTTTTAAAAATCTCTTGCTCTTCTTTAGTAATTAATGCACCAGCTAATAGAGTTTCATCAGCATTTAAGGTGGTAACCGAGCCTATAACATCATCATTGAATTTGTAGATGAATTCTGTTTTATGCGTGTCTATATGAGTTGAAAATACACTGTCTTTTATCATGTAGAATATCTTTCTGGTTTTAGATCCTACAATTTCCCCTCGTTTATTGCCTTTTTTATTTGTGATTTGCTGAACCTCTTTCGTAGCCAGATTAACTGTAAAATATTGATTGCCTGTTGGGGTATCTCCCGAAAAAACCATTAAATCGTCTTGACCATCTGCAGATTTTAAAAAAGGGTTATTATGAAAATAGAAACTTCTGTTCGAACCTGACCTATTGACAATTTTTTCAACTTTATGACCAGTTATAGAATCTATCCATATTTTGGTTAGAGAACTGGTTTTTCCTGTTTTCATTATAGGAATATTAATTAAGCTTTGTTCTACCAAATCTTTCTCCGAAGAATTTGTCTTGCAAGAACAATGAAGTAAAAGTATACTTACTAATATGATGGATGAACATTTCATAAATTATATTTAATAGTCTTTAAAATTTAAAACATTAGAATGAATATGTTTTTCTTTTGTTAGAGTATCCACAATTACTTGTTTTAAAAAAATATCTTTAACAGGAAGTTCTTTTTGTCCTTCAATATTAGATATATATTGTGTTTTTGTTGTTTTGATATTTGTAAGGTGTATGTTTTCGATTGGTGTAAGTTTACGTTCAATTGTTGGTACTAAATCGCGCCATTGGTAAAGTACATCGGTTTCTATGCCTAATACGCCGTTGGCAATGTTACCAGCTTTAATATTTTCAACAAAAATATTCTTTACATATCCACCCCGACGCTCATTGGTTTTAATAAAGACTAAATGATACATTTTAGCTCTGTTTTCAACAGTACAGTTTTCTACATAAACATTTTCTATTCCACCCGAAAGTTCACTCCCAATAGCAACCAATTGATGCCCGTTTTTCATTATGCAATTACGCATTACAATATTTTTTGAAGGTGTGTTAAGTCGCCAAGCATCTTGATTTCGACCGGATTTTATGGCAATAGCATCATCACCTTGATCGAAAACACAATTTTCAATTAATACATTTTCACTCATTTCAGGGTCTACGCCATCATTATTATGTCCGTGAGCATAAACGTTTAAATTCCTGATTACTACATCTTTTGATAAATAGGGGTGAATGGTCCAAAACGGACTATTTTCAATAGAAATACCTTCTAATAAAATGTGTTTACTGCGATTAAACTGTATAAACTGCGGACGAAAATGAGCAGTATCATTTACCATTTGTCGTTCTTCAACAGGTTTGTTATATGAGGCGAGGTTGTAAAGCCGTTTTAAACTATTCATGTGGGGTTTTGGACGAGGAAACCAGGTTTCCCAAACATCCATTTTTGATTTCATAAGGCCCTCTCCAGTAATGGCAATATTCTCGCAATTATAAGCATAAACTAAAGGCGAATAATTATAACATTCCATACCTTCCCATGTAGAATGAACAGCAGGTAGGTAATCTTTAGGGGCTTCTGAAAATAGTAAAATAGCGCCTTTATTTAGATGCAAGTTGACATTACTTTTTAAATGAATGGCTTTGGTTAACCATTCGCCTTTAGGAATAACCACAATACCTCCATTGTTTTTGTTAGCTTCATTAATGGCATCGGAAATAGCTTTTGTAGTTAAATTTATGTTTCCTTCTTTAGCACCAAAAACCGTGATATTGAATTTTTTACAGGCGGTAAAATCAGGAATTTTAATAGCAGGCATGTTAAATGGAGCCTCTATTTTTATTGATGAAAATTTTATTTTACTCACCTGTTTACTGCAGGAATAAAATATCACGAAAACAAAAAGCAATAAGACCTTAAAATGTTTAGACATTAATTTGAAATGTTTGTTTAGTTGCGTAGTAAAGATATTTTTTAGGTTTAAAAATAGTATCCTGTAGCATCCTGTTTTTGTCGCACACGTGAAAAAAATAAACATGTGATTATACTTGAAAAATGAAATTGAAAAAGGAACACTATTAGTTATAATGTAAGATTATTCTTTGTTCAAAGCAGGTATGTACAGGATGCGTTTTACATGAAATACAAGTTTATTTGATTACCAGCTAGATGTTAGGTGTGTGTAAATCTGATGTTTAGCGAATAATTTAACTAAACTAAATAATTTATGAAAAACAAATTTACTCTATTATTGGGGTTGCTCGTGTATTTAAACATGTGTACATTGAGTTTTGCTCAGGAAAAAACTGTAACAGGAGTTGTTACAGATCAATCTAGTACTCCGCTGCCAGGTGTTAATGTACTTGTTAAAAATGCAAGTAGAGGAACAACAACAGATTTTGATGGGAACTATAGTGTTTCTGTTTCACTTGGTGAAACTTTAATTGTTTCCTATGTAGGTTTTAAGACTACTGAAGTTACTATTGGAAGCAAGGATGTTTACAATATTTCATTAGAAACAGATAATGCGCAATTAGATGAAGTGGTTGTTATTGGTTACGGAACACAAAAAAGGAAGGATGTAACTGGAGCTGTTGCTTCGATTAAATCGGAAAGTTTTATTGATGCACTACCCGTTGCACCAGAACAACTATTACAAGGAAAAATTGCAGGTGTAAACATTGTACAAAGTAGTGGACAGCCGGGTGCTGCTTCTACTGTAAGAATTAGAGGAACGAGTTCTATTTCTGCAGGAAATGATCCGCTTTATGTGGTTGATGGTGTACCATTACAATTTGGAAGTGCTAATAATAGCATTCGTGTAGCAACTTCTGGATCTTCACCTCTATCAGAAGAGGCCATAAACCCTCTAACTTTAATTAACCCGGCAGATATAGAAAGTATAGATGTCTTGAAAGATGCTTCAGCCACTGCTATTTATGGCTCAAGAGGTGCGAATGGTGTGATAGTAATAACCACGAAAAATAAAGGTAAATTTGGAAGTTTTTTAACTTACGATTCATATTTTGGTGTTTCAAATGTTAGAGAGTATTTACCTGTTTTATCAGCAGAAGAATACCGGGATTATGCAACAAGCAATAACTTGCCATTTTCAGATCAAGGAGCTAATACAAACTGGCAAAAGGAAGTATTTAGAACAGCCATAACGCAAAACCACAACATTTCATTTGCAGGAGGATCAGAAACAACTAATGTTACCGGTTCATTAGGATATAATAATCAGGAAGGAACCATTTTAAATTCTCGCTTAAAGAAATATACGTCGAGATTAAATGCCAATCATTCAGCCATTGATAATAGACTGAAACTGGGGGTAAATATAACATATGCAAATATAGATGATCAAAGAGCAGCAGTGAACTCTAATATTGCAGATGAAGGAGGAAATGCTTTAAAAGATGCCATTAGATGGGTGCCAACATTACCGGTTTACAATGCTGATGGTAGTTATTACCAAATTGGACCTTTACGAATAAACCCAGTATCTTGGGTTGATGTTACAGATCAAAGCGAGACATCGTTGTTTCTAGGTAATTTAGACGCCTCTTTTGAAATTATTGATGGTTTAAAGTTATCAACAAACATTGGGCATTCTAATGAAAATGTAAGTCGGTTTAATCAAATACCTTCAACGCATCCAGCAGGAGAAGGACAGGGAGGGTTCGCGTCGATTGGAAAATATAAAAACACCAATATTTTAGCGGAAACCAACCTTACTTTCGAAAAGCAACTTAATGCAAACAATCATATTTCTTTATTGGCAGGATACTCCTATCAAAGATTTGTAACACAAAATACATTTACTTCTGCAAATAATTTTGTGTCTGATGCTACCGAATGGAATTTAATTCAATCTGGAAGTATACAATCTAATACTTCATTTAAAGATGCGAATCGGTTATCGTCTTATTACGGACGTTTAAATTATAAATTAAAAGACAGGTATTTGTTAACGTTTACATTAAGACGTGATGGGTCTAGTAGGTTTGGAGCAAATAATAAGTGGGGTACTTTTCCTTCTGGTGCTTTAGCTTGGAATATAGCAGATGAAGATTTTATGACGGATTCTAAAATAAGTAATTTAAAACTAAGAGTAGGTTATGGTATAACTGGTAATCAGGAAATACCTAATAACCTTTACCGAGAGCAGCTTTCTATTGCTGGTTCTGCAGTATATTTGTTTGGAGGGCAAGCTATACCCAGTGTTCTTCCAACAAATTTTCCAAATCCAGATTTAAAATGGGAAGAAACTAGCCAGTTAAATACAGGTATAGATTTTGGTTTTTTTAATCAAAGATTTTCGGGTTCTATCGATTATTATGTGAAAAAAACAAACGATTTACTTTTACAATTCTCAACGGCAGCTCCTTCGGTTGTTTCAACACAATGGGCAAATGTAGGAGAAGTAGAAAATAAAGGTTTCGAAGTTAACTTAAATGCAGATATTTTAAATAAAGGTGATTTCAGATGGACGGCTAACTTAAACTTTTCAACAAATAAAAATGAAGTTATAAGTCTATCTAATGATAACTTTCAAAGAGATGAGATTCGAACCGCTAGTGGTTCGGGGGTTGTTGGTAATAATGCAGCCACACAAATAATTAAGCCAGGATTACCTTTAAACACTTTTTATGGATGGAAATTTACAGGGTACGATGAAAATGGTTTAGAAACATATTTAGATGAAGACGGTGAGGATGGAGCAGACGAAGTAGTTATTGGCGATGCAAATCCAGATTGGACCTTCGGCTTTAATAATACTTTTAACTATAAAAGAATAGATGTAACCTTAAATTTTCGAGGTGTAGTAGGTAATGATATATACAATAATACTGCGGCAGAGTTTTCATATGTAAGTCAGGCACCTGGTATTAATGTTCTAAAATCGGCCTTAACTACTGGAGCTAGTAGAACCCAAACAGCACAATATTCTTCACAATGGTTAGAAGATGGAAGTTATTTAAGGTTAGATAATTTAACCGTAGGATACAATTTTAATGTTGATAAAGTAAGTTTTATTAATAAAGCAAAATTGTATCTAACAGGTAGTAATTTATTTGTTATTACGGGATATTCAGGTTACGATCCTGAAGTAAGAACACGATCTGTAGGAATAGATTATCTCGTTTACCCTCGACCAAGGACTTTTCAGATAGGAACAAGTATCTCATTTTAATTAAAACCAGTAAAATTTAATGAATCACAAAATGAAAAATATATATAATTTAATAAAAAAGGTGAAGTTTCTGGTTATTAGCTGCACGTTGCTTGTAATAACAGCCTGTAGTCTTGAAGAAGACGTGTATTCTATATACACGCCAGAAACATTTTATTCAAATGAAGCACAAGTGCTTTCTTCTTTATCAGGTATTTATAGGAACTTTGCTGCTACTACCGGTATGGGAGTAGAGTATAGATGTTTAGAACTTCCTGCCGATCAGGTAGTCGTGCATGAAAAAATTCAAGGCTGGTGGGGCGGAGCTAATTTTGCAGAACTTATGGAACACACCTGGACACCGAGTCATGCTTATATAGCTGGTACATGGAATTCCTATTTTAGAACAGTTGGGCAAACAAATGCTTTAATAGCTTCATTAGAAAGTTCAGCACTAAGTGAAGAGGAAATTGCAGGGCCACTTGCTGAATTACATTCGTTAAGAGCTTATGCCTATTTCTTCTTAATGGACTTATTCGGAAACGTGCCGATTTTTACGCTTCCAAAGGTTGATGCTCTAAATTTACCTGAACAAAATACTAGGGCAGAGGTTTTTGATTTTGTAACTTCTGAATTAATAGAAGCATCTAAAAATTTGCCAACTAAGGCGGCTTCAGGAGATGGCTATTATGGACGTTTTACAAAAGAAGCAGCTCAGGCATTATTAGCAACTATTTATTTAAATGCTGAAGTGTATACAGGAACCTCAGAGTATGAACTAGCTGAAAAATATGCAGACTCTGTAATAAACTCTAACGCTTATAGTTTATTACCTGATTATTTTGATAATTTCGTTTATAATAACCAAAATAATAACGAGTTTATTTTTGGAGCAATTTATTCACCAGATATTGCTGGAGGTATAGGGCATCCACTTGTTCAAAAAGTACTTCCAGGAATACAGGGTGGATTATTTGGATTACCGTACACTCCTCAGAATGGATTTGGTACTAGACCATCAATTTTGGCACTGTATGAAGATGAAGACGATAGAAAAAAACTGATAATACCTTATGGAGAACTAAAAGATCCTAGAACAGGGGAGACTGTAATGGTTGAGCGCATTGTTCCAGATAATAACTCAGTTCTATATAAAGAAGGTGTGTCTTCAGAAGGACCTGTTCCATATGAAATTATTCCAGCAACAGGAATTCGTTTACAACCAATGAATGCAGGTTTAAAATGGATTAAATGGGGCCTAGACCCTAATACCAATGGCGGTAATGCTGGAAATGACATTGCATTTATCAGGTTTGCAGATATTCTACTTATAAAGGCAGAGGCCCTTGCAAGACAAGGTAAATTTGATTTAGCCAAGGACTGGGTAAATAGAGTAAGGTTAAGAAGTCATGCCAACCAATTAGATAGCGTGACTTTAGATGATATTTTAAACGAAAGAGGTCGAGAATTAGCCTTCGAAATGAGTAGAAGGCGTGATTTAATTCGTTTTGGGAAATTCGGAGATGCTTGGGAGTTTAAAGAGGTGTCTGAGCCTTATAGAACTATTTTTCCAATTCCTAAAACAGCTATCGAGTCTAACCCTAAATTAACACAAAACCCAGGGTACCCGAACTAATTAGTATTGAGTTTAATAATTAAAATGCACTGCAGTAATTTTGCAGTGCATTTTTTTTACAGTATACCACAGGATACTCTTCAAATTCTAAACTAATATATTTACTATCAAAATTAAATCTGAATATAATTTCTTATGATCAATAGGTATTTACAAGCTACTTTAAGTTTTTTCGTATTGTCTTTACTTATAAGTTGTCAAAAAATATCAAATTCAAGAACTAGTAAAGAAAACCTAAGCCAACCAAATTTTTTAGTAATAATTACGGACGACGCGGGTTGGAATGATGTTGGTTATAATGGTTCTGAAATTAAAACGCCGAATATTGATAGTTTAGCGCACCGCGGAGTAAAATTAAATCGGTTTTATGTAAGCCCTACCTGCTCACCTTCGCGGGTTTCTTTGTTAACAGGCATGCCCTCAAGTAGAATTGGTGTTGTTGCCCCTATTAGCGGAAAAAGTAATAAAACTTTACCTGATTCTATAACAACCTTACCACAAGCTTTAAAACTAAACAATTATCAAAATGCTTTATTTGGAAAATGGCATTTGGGGTTAGATATTAATAACGGACCTAATGCTTTCGGGTTTGATTATTCTTATGGATTTTTGCATGGTCAAATCGATCAGTATACACACCGATATAAAAATGGTGATGCCAGTTGGTATAGAAATAATAAAATGATTGATGAAGAAGGCCATACCACAGATTTAGTGACAAAAGAAGCGATTGATTGGTTAACTAAAAAACGCGATACTTCCAAGAGTTTTTATGTGCAGTTAGCCTACAGCGCTCCACATTTTCCGTTGCAGGAAGAAGAAAAATGGAAAGCACCCTATTATAATACAATAAAAGATAGCTCGAGAATGGATTTTGCAGCAGCCATGACGCATATGGATTATTGTATTGGCAAAGTTATGGAAACATTGAAGTCTGAAAATCTTGAAGAAAATACGTTAGTTATTTTTATGAGCGATAATGGAGCTATGGAACATTGGTATCCAACTTATCAATACGATGGAAAATTTAAAGGAAATGATGTTTTAGGGAGTAATTTTCCGTTGCGCGATTGGAAAACTTCTAATTTTGAAGGCGCCATTCGAGTACCTGCAATAGCTTATTGGAAAGATCATCTAAGTCCTCAAGACAATACAAATTACATGTCAGTAAGCGATATTATGCCAACCATTTTATCATTAATTGAAGCAGACATTCCTGATTATGCTGAAGGAACAAATGTTTGGACTTCAATTTTAAATGCTGAAATAGAAACCAATCACGATATTTATATACGAGGTCATATTCAGGAAAGCCTTATTCATAAACCTTGGAAAATTATTAGAAATCGTCACAAAAATGGTTCATTAGCAGTATATCAATTATATCACATTGAAAATGACCCAGAAGAAAAATTCAACCTGATTAATGATGAAGTTGAAATTGCTAAACAAATGAAAATTTTACTTGAAAAACAGTTTTTAAAGGACGATAAAACAGTAAACGTAGAATTAAAATAGACACTTTTTAGAATAAATGAAAAATAAGCTAATTCACTTTATATGTTTATTATTTGTAATGTCAGCATGTGTATCCCAAAAAACAAAATCAAACCAAACAGAAGTTGCCGATAAACCTTTGTTTAGAGACCCGGTTTTCGACGGGGCTGCCGATCCTTCTATTCTTTATAATGACAAAGAAAAACTTTGGTACATGTTTTACACCAACCGCCGGGCAAAAGATACCACTTTAGGTGGTGTAGCTTGGGTGCATGGAACTAAAATTGGTGTAGCGACATCTAAAAATGGAGCACATTGGTCGTATAAAGGTACTTGTAATATCGATTATAATATTGAAAATGTTACACACTGGGCTCCCGATGTTTTAGAGTTTAATGGGTTGTATCATATGTATTTAACCATTGTTCCTGGGATTTTCGAGGGGTGGTACCACCCACGATATATTGTACATTTAACCAGTAAAAATATGATAGATTGGGAGTTCCAGTCTGAATTAAAACTAGCATCAGAGCGTTGTATCGATGCCGATGTATTTCGATTGCCTAACGGTACCTGGCGCATGTATTACAATAATGAAAACGACGGAAAATCTATTTATTATGCTGATAGTAAAGATTTGTATCATTGGGAGGACAGTGGAAAAAAAGTTATAAAAGATAGGGGTGAAGGTCCTAATGTATTTCAATGGAAAGGTAAAAACTGGATGGTTAATGACGCCTGGCGTGGACTTGGTGTTTACTGGTCAGATGATTTTGAAGTTTGGCATCGTCAGGAGAAAAATATTTTACAAATTCCTGGGACAGGTAAGGATGATCAAGTTATTGGTGGGCATCCCGATGTTGTAGTTCGGGGAGAGAAAGCATACGTCTTTTATTTTACGCACCCAGGTCGAACCCCTGAAAATAAAGGAAAGGATACTTACGACACCAGAAGAACGTCCATTCAAGTGGCAGAATTAAAATATGTTGATGGTAATATTATATGCGATCGAAATGCATCAGTTTACATCAATTTAAATAAGAATTAAATCAATAAAAACAGTATGAGAAATGCTTTTAAAATGAAGCTGAAGCCTGGTTTTGAAGCCGAGTATAAAAAACGTCACGATAAAATCTGGCCAGAGCTTTCAAAATTACTTTCAGAAACAGGTATTCAAGATTATAGTATTTTTCTCGATGAGGATACTTTAACTTTATTTGCAGTTCAAAAAATAAGCGACAATTTCGATCACGATTTACTGCCTAATCATCCTATTGTTAAAAAATGGTGGGCTTACATGGCTGATATAATGGAAACAAACCCAGATAATTCTCCAGTTGCTATACCGTTAAAAGAAGTGTTTCATTTAGATTAGTAGTTTAAATTAAAAGTAGGTTGATAAGAATAATTATTTTTCAATTTATATATAAAAAATGATAGAGTGATTAAATAGGCCTGTCGAAAATTTATCGTAAAATTTGAAGTGAAAATACCTTGAAATTTTAGGCTGTTTGAGCGCGGTGAGTTCCTAAAATTTAGGTGTCGAACGATAAATTTAGATTCGTAAGCCTAGACTTTTTTGTTTCTTTTTTGGGCAATGCAAAAAAGAAATTAGATTACAATTTTGATTTCTAAACATATATTTCATGCGATTTTTATTTTTAATAGTTTTTTTTAGTGTTTTACATTCAACTTCAATTTTTGCACAATCTCGCAGGGTTATCGATTTAAAGGATGGTTGGAAATTCTCTAAAGGAAATATAGAAAAGGCATCTCAAAAAGACTTCGACGATACAACTTGGGAAACCGTAACCGTACCACATGATTGGGCCATTTACGGACCTTTTGATAAGGAAATCGATAAACAAACCGTAGCCATAGAGCAAAACGGCGAAAAAACGGCAACAGAAAAAACAGGGCGTACAGGTGCTTTACCCTATATTGGCGATGGCTGGTACAGAAAAGCATTTAAACTTTCAGAATTAAATAAAAACGAAAAAGTATTGTTGACATTTGATGGAGCTATGAGTCAGCCAAAAGTTTATGTCAATGGTAAAAAAGTAGGCGAGTGGAACTATGGTTACAACTATTTTTATTTCGATATTACTGATGTTTTGGAAACAGAAAACGTATTGGCAGTTCATTTAACCAATCAAGGTGAGTCTTCTCGTTGGTATCCAGGAGCAGGATTATACAGAAAAGTGCGGGTAATAGTTAAAAATAAAGAAAGTATAGATCATTGGGGAACATTTATAACAACGCCTATGGTTTCAAAAGACATCGCTAAAATTAATGTCAAGACCAATATTTCAGGAAACAACCTGAAATTAATTACCGATATTTTTGATACAGAAGGTAATAAGGTAGCTTCAAACGAAACAACAACGATTTTTCAGAATCAATTCGAACAAAACATACCTGTTAATAATCCAAGTTTATGGAGTCCAGAGTCACCGTATTTATATACAGCAATTTCAAAATTGTATAAAAATAATCAATTAATTGATGAGGTTAAAACTCGTTTTGGAATTCGATATATTGCTTATGAAGCTAACAAAGGTTTTAGTTTAAATGGACAGGTTCGAAAATTTAAAGGCGTGTGTTTACACCACGATTTAGGCCCTTTGGGTGCAGCGATAAACACTTCGGCGTTACGCAGACAGTTACGTATTTTAAAAGACATGGGTGTCGATGCCATTAGGAGTTCGCACAATATGCCATCTTTGGAACAGCTGGATTTATGCGACGAAATGGGTTTTATGTTTTTAGCAGAAAGTTTTGATGAATGGGCTAAGGCGAAAGTGAAAAACGGTTATCATCAGTTTTTTGAAACCGATGTCGAGAAAGACTTAGTTAATTTAATTCATGCCACTAGAAATCATCCATGCATTGTCATGTGGAGTTCAGGAAATGAAGTGCCCGATCAATTTGGAGCAGCAGGTGTTAAACGTGCTAAGTATCTTCAGGATGTTTTTCATCGTGAAGACCCAACACGTCCTGTAACAGTAGGTATGGATCGTGTTGATCAAACTATGAAATCTGGCTTTGGAGCCCTTTTAGATGTTCCAGGTTTAAATTATAGGCTACATTTATACGAAGAAGCATTCGAAAAATTTCCGCAGGGGTTTATATTGGGGTCCGAAACAGCTTCTACAGTTAGTTCTCGAGGTGTTTATAAATTTCCCGTTGAAAAGGCGAAGATGAAACAATACGATGATTTTCAGTGTTCGTCTTACGATTTAGAGTATTGCAGTTGGTCTAATGTTCCCGACGATGATTTTGTACTTCAGGATGATAAACCTTGGGTTATAGGCGAATTTGTATGGACAGGTTTCGATTATTTGGGAGAACCAACACCTTACGATACCAAATGGCCGTCGCGTAGTTCATATTTTGGTATTAATGATTTGGCGGGTTTACCAAAAGATCGTTTTTACTTATACCGCAGCCGTTGGAACACCAAAGATGAAACGTTGCACATATTGCCACATTGGAATTGGGAAGGTCGTGAAGGCGAAACTACACCAGTTTTTGTCTACACGAGCTATAATAGTGCCGAGTTGTTTATTAACGGAAAAAGTATGGGCGTACAAAAAAAGAATCACGATTCGCCACAAAATCGTTACCGCCTCATGTGGATGGACGTAAAATACGAACCCGGAACTGTAAAAGTGGTTGCTTTTGATGATGATGGAAATCCTACAGAAGAAAAAGAAATACACACCGCAGGAAAGCCTTATAAAATTGTATTGGAGCCTGAAAAACAAATCTTAAAAGCAAACGGCGAGGATTTAGCATTTGTGAGAGTTTCAGTAGTCGATAAAAATGGCATTCCTTGCCCAAAAGCAACTAATCAGCTAAATTTTAAAGTTTCCGGAGAAGGAATCTATAGAGCAGCGTGTAACGGTGATGCTACCTCGTTAGAGTTGTTTCATTTGCCAACCATGAAATTGTTTAGCGGGCAATTGGTTGTTTTGGTTCAAGCTAGTAAGCAACCAGGAGATATTAAATTAAACGTAAGTGGGAAAGGATTAAAAAAAGGTGTTATACATTTGAAGTCTATTAAAAATTAAATTAGAAATTGTTTAAAGGGGAATTTCTATTCCTATACCAGTTCTAAGTCCAGACCAATTTGTTTTTACTTTTTCTCCGCGGTCATTTTCTAATTGAAAGTCGTTATTTTCTTGAAATTTAAGATTTCCTCCAAAAGTGAGATCAAAACCAATAGATGCTTTTAGAATAAAAAATGACATGGGGTAGCTATAAATTAAGCGACTTCCAACACCATAATTAATGGCGTTAAACCTTATGTTTTCTGTTCTTTTATCATCTAAAATTTGTGTGTAGCTTTCAATTTTCATTAAACTAAACATTCCAAATCCACGTAGACCTAAATTAAATCGATTATTAGTTTTGGATAAGTGAACTAAATATTCGCCTCCCAAAGTAAAGGCGGTTAATGGTTGTGTGATCCTAAGTATACCGGAATAATCTGAATAAGATATTTTACCACCAGTAGTATTGTAGCTTAGAAAAATGGCGGCATTAGTGTAATTAAAATTATAGCCCAAAGTGAAGCCTATATTAGCAGGGAAATTATCGTTAACTGTTAATTCAACCTCGCTAACATCATTAATGAATTCCTGTTGAAATTCTTTTAATGAGTTATGAGAAAATGTATTGTAATTTATTTCAAAAAAAACACCATCGTTTTGACCAATGCAAAACAACGAACAGCTGGTTATAAATAGAGTGACTAAGTTGTATTTCATTTTATTCATTCATGTATTGATCTAAATAATATCCGTTACGGTTTATCATTATACCATTAGCAAACCAATAGCCATTAGGAGGTAGTTTGTCCCAAATAGATACGACTCCTCTAACTTGAATTCTTTTAAAAGTATTATTTGAAAAATTATAAGAATACGCATAAGGAGGGCCAATTTGTTCAAAACCAAATTCACTTCTAACAAACAACATTTTTTCAGAGCCATAATCGTAATCTATAATGTTAATGCGGGTAAGCTCTTCGATAGTGGATTTTGTTTTATTTTTTAAATTAAATATTACAGGATGTTCGTCGTAGGTATTATAAATACATAGGTTTTCGGCTGCTACAAACGCTACGGCGTTTATTTCATTATTTGTTTCCGTTTGGTATATTAGGTTTACGGTATGGTTGGTAATTTCGAAGATGCTGTTGTTAGCAAAAAAGTATTTACCATTATCAGCTATTTTAAAGTATCCTGTTTGACTAGAAGTATAAAATTTGGTTTTTGTAATGGGGTCGAATAATGAAATGGTATCCTCGTTAACAATTGCAATTACGTTGTTTCTGTAATATATTTTTCCGCTCGTTTCTCCAAAGGTTGAAAGAGACCATTGTTTTATAATCGACAAATTATTTTCGTCTATTAAGAAAGTTGTTTTACCAGCGTCAATAATGAGGTTACCCGTTGTTGGATTAATAGTAAGCCTTGAATTGTAATAGTAATCCTGATCAGAAATTTGTTTAGATAGTTCGACATTTAAATTGGAGGCATTTCTTTTTTCGAGGGTAATTTTTACCAAACAGCTAGGACAAACACGATATGTTCGTAAACTGTAAGTGTTACTGTTCCAGTTGTTATACATAAATTCGAGATAACCACCTGGGCCATAATCGTCTTGAAATTTATGGTAGTAGGATACCAAGTAGAAAATACTGGTTTTAAATTGATTCTGACCTGCGTTTTCGGCATATAATTCCAAAGTAATACCTGCTTTAGAATTATCAAACACGATGGTTTCGTTAACGGTGGTTTCGCCGCCTAAAGAACTAATTGTATGAATCTTTTGGTTTGAATCTGTGTAAGTATAATAATCAAAATTACCGTACAAGGGATGCTTGGGGACAATGAGTTTGTATTGGTATTCGTTTAAAATGCGCATTTCCGGTATAATTTTTACTAATTCTACTCCAACCACATTACTAGTTGATTTTCCTCTGGTATTCTCAAGCGAAATTTGATATGCGATTTTGTTACTTTTATTACGAGCGTCGCTAAAGTTAGGCACTATGATGTCGTTATAACTTAGTTTAAAAAGGTCCTTTTTTGAAAGTTGCCTATGACCTACAGGAACGTCATTTTCTATAACAATAAGCAGTACTTTATCGAAATTCATTTTCTTTATAGGATTCCATGTGAAGTATATGGAACCATCAATAATTTCAGCATTTTTTAAAACAATAGTTTCTGGAAGAGATTTATCGACTATAAAATTGAATTCTTCTGTTTTTACATACCCTTCCTGGCCGTTTAAATCGGCTAAGCTTCCAGAGCCTGACGAAAAAACATATTCTACTTTTAATTTATGCGTGCCGTCTTCTAAGCGTTCGGTATTAATGGTGAATTTGCCATTTATTCCGCTCCCAGATTCAATTAATTCGTCGTCAACATAAATATTTATTTGGTATAAATAGTGTTTGTTGTTGCCTTGATAATTGTACACGATTTCTGTGGGAACATAAAATTCCTGATTATCGCTTAGGTCGTATAAATTAAGTGAAACCGTAGGTGTGGGTTGTTCGATATTGGTAAAAGCATCTTCAGAAAACTGGTATTCACAATTTAGTAGACTTAATAATGAGGCCATTATTAAGGTGGTTGAAAGTATATTTTTTAAGTTCAATTTCTTTCTTTTGAAAAATTAAATATTTGAAATAGCTTCTTAAGCTACGTTAAAGAAACTTTTCTATTATTTTGGGAAGAGCTGGAAAGATACAAATTTGAAGGATAATTCTATATTTTTTTGTAGTTTTTTTCTTTTATTTTTCCTGAAGTTTCTTATGTCTAATTGTCTGAATCCTGGAGGCTTCATTGTAACAACTAAGAATCCCAAGTAACACATGTTTATGTATTTACTTTTAAGTTTATTAATACGTTTTACCAGATAATTACTGATTATTTATTAGTTTGTCAAGGAGTTAGTGAATTGAAAGTGACATCCTAAAAGAGTTTCCTTTGCTATTATTGAAACTGTTTAAAGGGCAATTGGTAATTTTCATAGTCTGGTAATATTAAGTTAAAAGTGACAGGTAAAGGCTGGAAATCAGGTTAAATTAAATGGGATTCAGTCATAGTATAAACCCTTAATTATTTTAACTATTTGCAGAAAATAACTTAGTATATAAATAATTTACTTGTTAATATTGTTAGGAATCCATTTCCGTTCTGTTCCGCATCGCCATAGCCACTCTAACGGGCCGTATTTAAACAACTTAAACCACCATTTGCTAAACCATACTTGCAAAATAAACACAAACAAACCAAGTATGAGAGCCATTGTTCCAGACAATTCTAAAAGTAAATTCAGGCCATAACCATAAAAAATAAATATGCCAAAAACCGACTGTGCTACATAGGTGGTAAGCCCCATTTTACCAACAGGAATAAATTGTTTTATCACATTTTGTGTAACACGCAATTTATATAAAAATAAAACAATACATATATAGAGTAGGGGGATAAATATGTTGGCTGCATCCTTAGCGATATATCCAAAAAATCGACCTAATTTAGAATATGGCGTAACCGCAAAATAGTAATAAATACCGATTAATGGAAAACCAAAAAGCGCAGTAATCCTTATTAATTTTTTTAAATTGAGTTTATGAATGTTTTCATGCCATTTTTTTCTCCCAATCCATAAACCTAAAAGAAAAAGTCCTGGTACAACCCAAAGTCTTCCACTTATCAATAAATAATGACACTTATTAATGACACCAACTGTACTATTTGAAATGAATAATTTTAAATAATCGTCACCTATTATTAGATCGAAATACCGTCTTGCTTCTTCAATACGGATATTTTTTAGTAATATTAGTTCGCTTCGGGGAATAGGCTTACTAAATAAAGCTACTGTTTTAATAATAATTTCAGGCCCGTTAAAAGCAAGGAAAAGACCTAATATTAAAATTATTCTATTGTTTAATTTTCGGCATAATATTAAAATCATTCCGAAAACTGCGTAAACCGTTAAGAAGTCTCCTCTGTAATGTATATGATGAACAAATCCTATGATGAAAAGTAAGATTAAGCGCCAAGCAAATTTTGCAGGACTAGCATGTTTCTTTTGGTCCAGAATAAGATAAAAGCTAAGACCAAATAACATGGAGAAAATAGCATAAAATTTACTAACAAATAGCTGCTCGACGATAAACTTCGAAACATGGTCTATGGAATATATTATGTTAAAACCAATATATTCTGGAGGTACTATACTGGCAAGAAAACCTTGAAACATATGGGTCATTACAATACCAAACAGAGCAAAACCTCGTAATGCATCTATCTCTTCAATTCTTTTCATATGTCGAATTTGGTGCCAGGTTTTGGTTCATATGTGTTCTCTTTTTACTGGTATTGATTTACGGTGAAATGAATGCTATAGTTTATTTTTTATAAACTTTTTTAAAGGGAGTTTGAAGATATGAAAATATTTATAACCATATCATTTTAAACATTACACTAAGAATTGAAAATCTAAGGCAACATATTTTTCGGTTTTTCATTTTCAATCTATCCGAATATATCCATTGAATAGAAATCAGGACTTTAAGTGTAATGGAATTAATGATTTTTGCATATAATTTCGTGACAATGAGTGTGATTAATCTCGTTAAATAATTGTATATTAATGTTTTGTGTTTTTGGTGTTTTGATTATGTCATTTTATCTACTATTAGACCATTAAGTTTTTAAAGTATATTTCTATGGTAAAATATCGATTGGCAACTTATAAAGATAATGATCAACTTTTAAAATTAACAAGTGCAACTGCAATGCCGGGTACTATTTCATTGCGTATTGATCGGTTTCCTGATTTTTTTAGATTGAATGAATTACGTGGAGAAACCAAAGTTTATGCTGCTGAAGATAACGGTTTAATTATAGGTTGTATAAGTGTATCACGTCAAAATGTTTATTTATTAAATAAAGCGCATCCCATGTGGTATGTAAGTGATTTAAGAGTTGCAGCTACACACCAAAAGAAAGGCATAGCATTAGGTTTGGTACAAGAAACTTATAAATATTTAAAAAGGGTAGAAGCCGATATATTGTTTGTAAATGTCGCCGAAGGTAATAAAAGACCTTTTGTTTTTTTGTGTGAAAGCGCATCATACCCAGATTTTCAATCATTAGGGGTATTTAAGGTTGTTCAATTCCTTGGTTCAGACAAAACCAATAAATCGTTTGAATACCAAATTAGAGAAACCAAAGCGAATAATGAAAATATAGAATTTTTAAATGCTTACTATTCCAAATACGAATTGGCATCACTTATAACACATGATAAAGTAAAGAACACCCAATTGTTTGAAGTGCGTTATCAGGATAAATTAATTGCAGTTATGTGTCTAGTCGATACCATGAATATGAAACAAAATGTTATTGTGAAATTGCCTTGGTTTCTAGAAAAGATGGTAATGGTTTTAAATCGTATGAGTTTAATGTTAAAAATATCTAAACTTCCGCAAAAAAATGAAGCAATTAACATGTTATATATAAAGTATCTGGCGGTAAAAGATTTGAATCGAGATCTTATTTCAGAACTAATTACGCATGCGCAGCATTGTGCGTTTTTAAAATCCTATTCTTTTGTGTCTATTGGTTTACATGAAAAAGATGACTTACTAAAATATTTGCCCTTAAAAATCAGATTTACGTTTAATTCTACAGGACTGATTGTTAGTTTAAAAGATAATCAAGATCTATTAAGAAAAATAATAAACGGAGTGCCTTATAAAGACTATTCAATTGTATAACCAAACTATAAATTAAAAACGATGGAAACCTTAACTAATAATTTTAAAAGTATAGAGGAGTTTCAAGTTATTTCCGATGTGTTTTCTCAAGCTATCACAGGAGAACTTATAGGGATGTCTAATTTTGCATCACTTTCGGGAACTATTGAAGATCCTTTTGAAAAAATGGAAGCTATTGAACATGCTAATGGTGAGCGACAACATGCCGAGGGTTTTATGGCTTATGCTAAAAAAACGGGCTTAAATATTAATATAAACTTAAATGGATCGTATTGGGGTAGAATTCGAGATGTGTTTTTGAGTTATGCCAATAAAAATGATTTTATCGCCTGTTTAATGATTCAGGAAGTTATGCTGGAAGCCTTTGCTGTTTCCATGTATACCGATGTTGGTCGTGTTCTTGAGGACGAAGCGCAGAAACTGTTTTTGTCAATTGCCGAAGAAGAAAAAGAACACATGGATCACTCTACAGAAATATTGCGTTCTGAATTAAAAAAAAATCCTGATGACTTTATTAGAAAAATAGAAATCATTCATTATGAGTGTATGACTATTCTATCTGAATTCTCGGCAAGAACAGATTTAAGCGGACACTGTGGCGTGTGTCATGGAGATTGCATGAAAAACAGTTTACATCACATTGGGTTGGATGTAGTAACCATGCGAGGAAATGCATTGGCTCTCTATGCCGAAGCTTTAGATAATATTGGCATTCCTGGTGAAAAATCGGTGTTATGGATAGCAAATCTACCAGCTTAGACTTCGCTATAATTGGTCACCAAGAAAGTTGGCAAAGCATCACGTCTTTTATCAACGGTATCCGTAATGCTAGTATCGAACCTTTACCTGTAGATAAAATTAAGGACGTCTTTGGATTTATGCCACCACGTGACCTTTTTAAAATTACCCTTAAATCGAAAACAGGAAATGAAGTTAATGGTGTATTTATCGAAACGTTTATTGATCCCGATAAGTTGTCTGCTCGTTACTTAAAAACGAATATTAGTAAAGTAAAAAAGGCAATAAGTTTGGCATCTAAATTAAATGCAAAACTGGCTACACTAGGAGGTTTTACATCAATTGTTCTAGAAGGTAGTAGGAATGAATTTAAAGATATTTCCATAAAATTAACGACTGGTAATACATTAACAGCTGGGTTTATTTTAAAAGGAATAGAGCATGCATGCGTGCAATACGACATCAGATTAGAGGAAAGTAATGTGCTAATTATTGGGGCTACCGGAGATATAGGATTAGCCTGCACCCATTATTTAAAACAAAAGGTAAGCACCTTATTGTTAAATGCAAGAAACCAGAGGCGTCTTGAAACCTTAGCTACAAGCCTTAGAAACGAAGGTGTAAATGTTTTTTGTGATACAAATTTAGAGTCTCTGGTTCCAAAAGCTGATATCATAATAGCTGTAGCCTCGTCGAAAGATATTTTAATTGGAAACACCAAGAACAACGTTATTATTTGTGATGCAGGATATCCTAAAAATTTAGAAAATAGACTGTTGAAAAAAGAAGATATTATTTTATTTCATGGAGGTATGGGCATCATAAACTACGGATATACATTTAGCCCTAATTATAAACCATTTTTTTACAATTATCCCGTAGATAACGTTGCACACGGATGTGTTCTAGAAGCTGTTATTCTGGCCTTTGAAAAGAAATATGAAAATTACTCCGTTGGAAAGGGAAATATAACACCCGAAGCCATATCTAATATTTACCAATGGGCCTTAAAACATGGTGTGGAATTAGCCCCATTTTATAATTCTAAGGGCTTGTGTAAATTATTTAATACCAAAGTTTAATGGAAAACAATAGAGAACAGATACAATTATCGAAATTAGTATTTACACATAACTGGGAAGACCCCATTAGTGACGAACAGGCTTTAAAGATAAAGTCGGGAGATACTGTAATGGCAATAACTTCCGGGGGGTGTAATGTGTTAGGTTTTCTTTTAAAAGATCCTAAAGAAGTTAAAAGTATCGATATTAATCTTGCGCAATCTTATTTATTAGAACTTAAAATAGCAGCTATAAAAACTTTAAATTTTGAAGAGTTTATTGCTTTTTCTGGACTGGCTAAGCACCAGGATAGAATCGCCTTATTCGAAAAATTAAAGTATAAATTAAGTTCCGATGCCTTGAAATTTTGGGAGTCAAAATATGGAGTTATTTCAAGAGGATTTATTATGAATGGTAAGTATGAAACTTTTGTGAAGTTTTCAAGTAAATTTTTAACATTACTTCAAGGACACAAAAGAATTAATGGTTTGTTTCAGGATAAAAGTTTAGATGAACAAAAAAGGTATTTTGATGAGGTTTGGAACACCAATAGATTTAAATATTTGTTCAAGATTTTATTCAATAAACACATCTTAGCTAAAAGAGGACTTGTGGCCGATTATTTTCATTTTGATGATGGTAGTTCTTCATTTGCCGAAAGTTTTTACAATCGGTCTAAAAAAGCCTTTAGAAATTTACCGGTAAAGGGAAATTATTTTGTGTCTTTGTATTTACTTGGGCGCTATACGAATGAAAGAGAAGTTCCTGACTATTTAAAAAAAGAAAATTATAATATCATTAAACAACGGGTAGACCGAATTGAATTATATACTTCGGATGCTCAGAGTTGGCTTAATAGTTTACCCGATAATAGTATAGATTGCTTTGCTTTATCAAATATTTGCGAGTTAATGAGTGTTGATGAAACAAATCGGTTATTTGAAGCTGTAAAACGTACAGCCAGACAAAATGCAAGAGTAATTTTTAGAAATTTAATGATTCCCAGAGAAGTTCCTGAGCATTTAAATAAATTTATTATTAAAGACGAAACGTTGAGCAAGCATATTTTTAATAATGATCGTTCCTTTGTATATGGTAAAGTGGCGGCCTATGTTATTCCTTAAAAAATATGTACCTCTATAGTCGTAATTGGTTTGGTTTTTTCTCTATCCACCATGCCCAAATTATAATTAACCACATTAAATTGGCAGACCATGCAACAGCCATGGTGTTTGGTGGTGGAGGTCCTATTATGTTCATTACATGAATAAGCGTAAGGAAGCCTATAAGCAACCAAAATGGAACTTTTCTTTTATATACTGGGCTTTTATAATACAGAACTGCCCCAAGCGTAAACATCAACATTTCTAAGATTATTTCCAAAACCGGATGATTCCATAACCCAAGACCAACTTTAATTTCTGAAAAAGGGGATAATGGTAAATCGGGTTTGTGCGTTAAAAAATCTAAAATCCAATGACTAAAAACTAGTCCGCCGAGTAAAAGTGCTCCGTTTTTGTTTTTAGTGAAAAAGAAATAACCAGCGCCAAAAATGATACTCCAAACCAATGCAAATAACAGACTATGTGAATAAGGGTAGAAGTCGAAACTTAAATGGGTTAGTTTAGTGTTTCCCGGATCAATAGATAAGTTTTCTACATTCAGAAGTACTAGTATTGGCCAAATTAGGTCTAGCAATTGTACGGCTATAAACATAAGAGCTAAAGAAGGTAAGGCGTTACTTCTTTTAGATAACAGGCCGATGGCGTAATGTCCTATAAACATGATTTAAATGTTAAATGATGAACGCAAAAATTCAAGGTTAATTTAGTTAAAAAAGAATTTACAGAAGTTGTTAGGAACGATAACTTCCTGGTTTTGACATAAGTTTTTTTAATTCACTAAGATGATTTTCATAAACCCCTCTTGGCGATGTGTTTTTCTTAATACAAATTGAGGCTGCTTTGCCAACAACTTCTCCCATCATGCCAGTTGTTCGCATGACTCTTACAGGACCTAACCCGGATTTTGTTACACTAATATCCCGGCCTGCCATAAAAAGGTTTTTTATATTTCTACTGTATAGTGTACGATAAGGCGCCCAAAAAAGACCACCGTATTCATAGTCTTTACCACGAGTAAAATCGGATACAAATTCATGGCCTTCAAAATCTTTTTGATAAGCTTTGTTAGGTGAATGAATATCTACATGCCATGAGCAGGGAAAGGCAGGGTCATTAAATTTGCGCCTGTCTTTAAAATCGGAGGCATCTAGAATAACATCACCTAATAAACGTCGTGATTCACGCTTGCCAGCAATAAATGCAGACCACCCCAAACGATGATTGGGATACATGCCATCTACATTTTTAAGTGCATCCCATGCACCATACATAGCACGAAAATTATGATCTCGAATGAGTTCTATATCGTTTATTTGATCCTGATTAAAGCCACTTTCCCAGTACCATTTATTAGCAAAACCATCGAGGCCCTCTCGACCAAAAGTTTTAACGCCTTTTCTGCCAGGAAAGGGTTTGTCGGATAAGTCTAAAGCCCATGGACAACGAGGGAAAGGTTGTTCAACATTTCCAATTTCACATTTCATAGCCAGTGCACTTTTGTCTTTACATTCGCAAGCTAAGACTTCCTCCGGATTTGATGCGTCCAAAACACTAAAAAGGTTACTACTTCCCATAAGGTTTTTAATTTCGTACTCGTAATCGGCACCTGCTTTATATCCAATTGTTGCATCTCCAGTACAATCGGCAAAAAGCTCTGCTCGCAATGTTTTTTGACGCGCGGAGGTTGTACTTTGAATGGTAATAGAATGGATGAGATCTTTTTTGGTTTTAACGTTTATGGCTCGATGATTTATAAAAAGAGTAATATTTGGTTCATCTTGAACCACCTTTAATTTAAGGGCATCATCATAATATTTAGAATCGACACCATTCAACACCTGGCCTTTTCTTTTTTTTATAGGCGGAAGAATCTCGTTTACAATATCACCAATATGCCGATATGGTTTTTTATTAGTATGTCCCTCTGGCCATACACGAACTTCGGAACTTCCATTGCCGCCAAGTACAGGACGGTCTTGCACTAGTGCAACTTTTAAGCCGTTTCTTGCTGCCGAGATCGCAGCACAAGTACCTGCAAGTCCACCGCCAGTTACTACCATGTCATAAGAGCCTCCATCATCAGGTTTGTCGGGTAGTCCCAACAATTTTCTTCGAAATTTGGTAAGGGCTTCTATATCGTTTACAGGCTTAAAATTAACATCTTTACAAAATAATATGGCTTCGCATCTTCCTTCAAAACCAGTGAGGTCATGCAACGCCACAGTAGCTTTCGAGGGGACATTTACAACACCGCCATCGTGCCAGTGCCAAGTTGCACTTTTTGTTCCAAAGATTTCAGCAAGAGGCTCGTTATTTATAATTAATTGGAATTTTCCTGGAGCACCAGGGGCATTCCAAGGTGCCACCCAATCTTTGGTTCGAACCCATACTCGATAATTCCCTGGAGAAGGAAAATTAACCGTAGTTACGGCATCAGCTACGGGAATGCCTAAACCATGTGCCAACAAATAAGGAGATCCCATTTGATCCATGGATTGTTGGTCTAAATCCCAACCACCATATGTTGAAAATTGTTCAGCTTCTACAAAGGCAAATTCCTCACTGGATAAATTTCTGTTTGGTGAAATAAAGGATGAAAACCCTCCAGCCAAAAGAAACAAACTTGAATTTGTAATAGTTCCTACGAATTGTCTTCTTTTCATTTTACCTTTTTATTTGTTTAATGGGGCGACTAATTTCGTGAGATATAATATACAAAATATCATTCGATTTTTTGTGCAAATCTTTTAATAAGAACTAATTGTTTTTAAGGTTTTACACGAAAATTGACAATAATTTCAGGCCCAGTAACTCTGTCCTCACCTTTGTAATCAAACTCGATTACATTTTCTCCTTCCTTGACTGTAAAATTACCGTTATCAATATTAACTTTGTTTTTTATTGCGTTATTTTCGGAATAATGGGTGTAGGTTGTACTGCCTGTATTTACAATATATTCGCCTGGTTGTAATTTGAAAGGGATGGTTACTTTTTGAGTGCCAACTTTTAAATAAATACCTTCTGCCGTTTTGCTTGAGGCTTCAGGTAGGCGAATTGCAAATTGCAGTTTACCTTCAGACCCACTTTGGACATATTTCCAAATGGACGCTGTGGGCTGCCCAGGTTCGGTTGTCATATTTGTATGTTTATAATCTTTTGATACAGGAGCTTCCATTGTTCCTTTTAAAATATGCTCAGGTAAGGTGTTGGTTTTTTCATCAACTACAGTTTCTTTGTTTTTAGGTTTCCAGGATTCAACAAAAATAAGGCGAGCACCATTTTCGTCTTTTTCAAATCCATATACAGAATAAGGGTCACGTAGCACTGTTCTTTGTTCTTCAGTAAAGATATTTTTATATCTAGCTTCTTCCCAACGTTTTATTTCTGATAGTATAGCATCAGACTCTTTGTTGATGGTTTCAAAATCAGGACTTATGTAAAAGTCTACACCAGCATTAAAACCAGTGCATAATCCCATGAGCCATTCGATATCTCTCTTGGTTGTGTTTTCATCCACTCTAAATTGTCCCATTTTTCGTGGTAACAAATCTTCTTTTAACTCTTGCTGTACTTGAATACGGTGCTCTAAATGTGGTTCGCGGAAATTTTTAGATTCCCATGGTTCTCCCCAACTTTCATTAGATAGATAGTGCCAGCCGTAATGAGTAACGTCAGAAGAATTAACAACAATGTTTTTATCGTTAAGATGATCAAAAAATACTTTCATAAATCGGTCGGTACCATAACTACCGTGGCCCGTAATTTGTCCACCTTCACAACCATCGAAACTAATTCTTTTCAGATGCGCTTCATTAAAGAACTTTGCCAGGTTTTTAGCCATTTGATCCTGTAGGTTTATATTAGGGAAGAACACTTTGTAACCGTGAGAAATTAGACGTCCTACCTGATCTCCTTTATGATGTTCTGTTGGAGTAGTTCCAAAAGCACCGCGCTTACAGTCTTTTAAAATGAGTTTACCATTAGCTGTGGTATAGGTATATTCAATAATTTCATCACCAATTCTAACTGCAGTATGTTCACGCCATCTTGGATTTACTTTATGCAAATCGGGTTCGTGGTATGCCGGACGAACATGTTCGTTGGTTAATTCAATATCAGTTTCAATAGCCGATATACTTTTTTGTAATTTGGTGATTCCTGCTAAAACTAAATCGGGGTGTGGGGTAGGTGTTACAAAGGAATCGTTGGTGGTAATAAAGTTAGTTAAGGTGTGTGCTCCTAAATTAATGCCATGTTTTTCCGCTTTATCGGAACATACTCTTACAGATTGATACCCATTTGGGAAAGCCTCCTTATTAACTTCAAAATTTCCCCAGGTAGTAAAAATTCCTCCGTGATAAATACATGTTATTCCTGCCTTTTTTGCCACTTTAATGCAGTCGTCAATGTTATTGATATTAAACGGCATTATAAATTTAGACGAAGTTGAATAGTTCGATTCTTTATTCCAAACCCCCTTGGTTTTTATAAAAGGTAAATTTTCGTTTTGAATAATATTTTTTATAACTTTTTTTAGTTCTGAGGTAGGGGTGCAATAAAGCGCATATTTGGCTCCTTTAATTTCAGCATCACTATCTTTTAAAGGTACTGCCTGACCTAATTTTTGAACATAATTATCGACCACTCTGTTTAGAGATCGGTTACGAACAAAGGCGGTCAAACTTGCACCATCTTCAATTCGTTTTGCTGTATTACCGAATCTTTGACGTGCCACAACCTCGTATCCGCCGCGACTTTTAAGGTTTAGTCCCATTAACCCAGCGGCAATGGTATCGTTGTAAGCAATGCCAATTGATTGTCCTATTTTTTCTGAAGGCTTTACCTGGTAAGGCCCCAGAATAACTTTGTCTATATTTTTATCACTATTTACTTCTATTATTTCAAATGTGAGATAATCGCTTTTACTTTCCACCTTAACACGGATATCTGCATTGATTTCATCAAATTTAAGGTGTAATACATCATCCTTTTGTACCCATTTTGTAATTGGGTATTGGTTGCCATCGTGTTCGATAGTAAATAAAGAAACTTTGTAATCGGGAATAAGTAAATTGTTACCTGTTTTCTTGTCTAGTAACTCGTATAAATTGCCTTCTTGATCTATCGCTAATTTAAATTGATTGTTTTCTAAAAGCGCTTTTTCCTGAATATTATTACATGCTGTAAAAGCAACGGTGTGAATTATGATGACTATAATTTTAAAAATATTATTGTTAAATGTGGTGTTTTTAAGGGAAGTTTTCATTGCTGTTTTCCAGTTCTAATAGTTGTTGGTATATCGTTTAATTAGGAATTAAATATACTCATTTTTGATTAAGTAAAATCTAGTTTGATAAAAGATTGGATAGGAAAGTATTCATCCCGTTATTTTTAATTTATACAGTACCTATAAATACTTTTTTAGATAGGATTCTAGATAGAAATGCAAATTATAACCAGAATTATCGAAGAGGTTCTTTTTGTAATTAATACCCAGTTTATCGAATAGTCGCATTAAATTAAACCCAATGGCATAGTGGTATGTTGAAGCATCGGCATAAGTCATCCAACTAAATTCGTGATGATTTAAACTTATATTCTCAAAAGCTTTAAAAGAATTAAATTTTGGGTCATTGGTTAATGTAAGGGAGTCTGGCTGATTTATTGCGAATTCGGAAAGTTCTTTTGCGCATTGATACTCCATATATCTGGCTGATCCTTCTTGTAAGGTATAAAAATTTTCAACTTTTTCCATTAAAGGGTGTTCGCTTTTGTAAGCTTCTAGTCTTTTCTTACGCTCATTAAAATAAGTTGTGATGTTTTGAATAATGCTCATCTCATTATTAGCATCAATAGCTTTTAGAAGAAGTTCATTTTCTTTTTGGATTGCACTACTAAAATCGGGGTCATCCAGACCTAATTTTATTAGGTTACGAATATCGTAATTAAGGGAGGCTATGCTTTCAGCATAATTTTTAAAGTTTAAATTGTTGTATTGAAAATGATGAAACATTTCATGAATGACAAGTGTTGCCCACATTTCTGTACTTTTTATGGAAGGAATAAAAGCGCCAATTTCTTCCACAGACAGAAACTGTTGTACGGGATGTTTAAAATAAAACTTGTCTGCCTGACTACTATCAAACGCTATCATTAATTCAAAATGATAAGGAATTGAATCGGTTCTTGGGCTTAAAACATAATCTTCACTAAAAGTCTTGTAAGTTTTTAATTTATTTAAAACCTGTTTTGATGGAAAGAAGATTTCGGAGCATGTTCCATTAAAATAAATAAATGTGCCTTCCGCTTTTTTATTTGCAAAATCATGCCAGTATTTTTCGGCCAGCCTATTTCTAAGGTCTAATACAAACGAAATTCTTTTCGCGGAAATACTATCGGGAAATTTAAACGTTTCAGTGAAACGATTATTTTCTTTGTTAGGGTTTTTGTTGTTAGATATACAGCCAGTAAAGGTTAATAATACTAATGAAAAGGATACGAGTTGAGATTTAATCATTAAATTTTTGTTTTCAAAATGCCTTTTATTAGGGAAAAGCACGCTACCCAATATCATACATAAACAACTTAAATTGTTCCATAAATAGTAGCATCAATTCTAGTGTTTTAAATATAACAAAAAAAAACAAGTAGGACCCCAAACTATTAATCCGAAACAACCGCCATTTACTGAATCAAATTATAAAAAATCAAGTAAAAAATGCTTAATATAGTGCCTTTAAGCTGGTGATGAAATAGGATGGAATTAACTTTTTGATTTTTTGGTTTTTCTGATGTTTCCAAAACAATTAACAAATTCCTTCGAGAAACAGTGCTTTCGAAACTGCCACCGTTTCTCGATGCTATATAAATGATAATTGGATATAATTGTATTCTTATTTCTCTCCCAAAACCAGAGTTTTAGAACGTTCATTCTGTTTTTATAAAATAAATTTTCACAAATTCGAAAAGCTTGAATTTATGTGAAGTTGGAAGTACTTTTTTGATTTTCATTCAAATCATTCCAAGATTTTGTGCCTTTTTCAAATTACTACTCTAACTAATGAGTTGTGAAATATGTTAATGTTATTCTAGAGGTTGATTGGAGGTGATGAATTTGTGGGAATTGAACCCCGAAAAATTAATCGATCAATATTAGAAGGTCCTTTTCAAGTCGATCTATATCTAACTCGTTTGTACCATCATAAATACCTCGAATTTGTTTTTTTTTATCGACCAGAATAAAGTTTGGAGTATGGATAAAATCCTGTAATCCGCCGTCGCCTTGCTCTACAACAGCAAAATAACTTTTTCTCGCTAAGGTGTAAATATGCTTTTTGTTTCCAGTGGTAATATGCCATTTGGTGTTTATAACACCTTTTGTGTGGGCATACTTTTTTAATACAGATATACTATCTATTTCGGGGGTTACAGAGATCGATAACAACATAACGTCTTCTATATTTAAAAATTTGTTTTGAATTTTAACCATATTATCTGTCATTATAGGGCAAATACTGGGACAACCTGTAAAAAAGAAATCTACAACATAAATTTTGTCTTTGTAATCCTCTTGGGTAATGATTTTGCCCGACTGATTGATTAATTTAAAATCTGAAACGGTATGGTTTTTATTGGTGTTTTGTAAATTCACATCAACGAATTCAGGATTTAAATCAGATGGATTATAGACGGGTAATTCTTTAGTTTGTTTACATGATATTAGTTGACAAACAAACAACAGGGGTACAATAAGAAGTAACGCTTTAAATTTCATTTTAAGGAACATATTGATTAAGAAAGGTATTTGCTTCTGCAATTTCTGGTCTATCACTATCTGATTTTTTGCTTTGTTGAATCAATAAATTGAAATACTTTAAGGCTTTATTTTTATTCCCAAGTTGGTTAGCGGAGACAGCAGCACCGTAAAGTCCATTAAACCTATTTGGATGTTTTTTTAGATTTAATTCGTAATAATTTAACGCTTGTTGAGGTTTTTTAAGCATTAAAAACATGTCAGCTAAAAGTTCATCTGCAGGTAATATTTCCCCAGGAGTTACCGGATGTTTTGAAGTTTTACTTTCCATTTCAGCAGCTGTCTTCATAAGTTCGATAGCTTTATCAGTATGACCGTTTTTAAAGTTTAACCATGCGTCGATTGTTTTAATTTGAATAGCTACTTGATTTGCTTTATAATCATCATTTATGATCGTTAATTTTTGTTTAGCAGCATGTAAAACGTTTAATTCATTTTGAACAGCTTCTAAATTGTTTAAATGAATATTTCCTAATGCTTTTGCAAAATGTAATAACGATGTTTGCCATGGGAATTTATTCCATTCAATATCAAGGTTTTGCAGTAAGTTCAACTGAGCCGCTTCGTACCAGTTTTTGTTTTCAACCGCCAGACGAGCTGGTATAGCAGCAGCCGTATAGGCGATTTTAAAATTTGGTGGGAATATTTCTTTAAATGATTTAAGGTATTTGTATTGTTCGTAGGCAAGTTTATTATTTCCTGTTTGTAAATATGCATACACCAAATAGTCCATAGCATGAACCTCTTCATCCCAATGCGCACCAGGGGCAACACTTTCGGCATAACAAATAGCGGATTCTGCAGACCGAAGGTTTGCGCTTATGGATTCATCCCAAAGACCTAAACGGGTAAAAATGTGTGAAGGCATGTGCTGTGCATGTGCCGAATTTGGAGCAATGTTAGCATAGCGTCTTGCAGTACTAAGTCCAAGTTTAGCTAATTCTGGATAATCGTAGGAATGAATAATGTAGTGTGCTATTCCTGGATGATTAGGTTCTTTTTTAAACAATTCTTCTAATATTTTTCCTGCTTCACGCTGTTTTAAATATGATTGATCGGTAGGTAAAGCGGAAGCCCTTAATGCCAGCGCGTAAAAAACAGAAACTTCTGTATCATCATTATATTTTTGATACATTTCTAACATTTTACGGGCATATTTTTCTTTTCGTGTTTGGTTGTCTATTGTTTTCCAGTTATCGTAAAACGCACCTATTGCCTCTATATACTGTGTGGCTTTTTCAGACTTTGGTAATTTTTTTGAAATCGCAATTAGCTTTTTTCCTTTTGTTAACACCGAAGGGGTTGGAGGTGCCCAGAGTCCATGGTAAATACTCATGGCTACACCCCAATAGGCCATAGCACATTCCGGATCTTGATCTATAACTTTTACAAATGCTTTTTCGGCTTCCACATATTCAAAGGAGTGCAACAAAGCAATAGCCAGATTAAATGTTTCCCTAGTTTCGTAACTACAGGATTCGGAAAAGTTGATGTCTCCAAATTGGCCGGTTCCGCACAATTGTAGTTCTCCTCTCAATAAGTTTAACCCTGTTAAATTTTGGTTTCGCTTGTCTTTTTTACACGAAAAAAATAGAAGAAAAAGTATAAAACCTAATTTAATTTGTGTGTGATTAGAATAATTCATTCTTTAAGGTAATGAATTAATTGTTAGGTTGTTAATAAAATAGGGAGGATGTTTCGGCATCATTGTTTGAAGGAAATTTTAAAATCTGTATTTTGTGTTAGCCAAAGTTGTTTGGTTACTCACTTATAAACGCAATTTTCAATATTAATTATTGGGCTTATTTTCAAAATAAGATCGATTTCCCTAACGGCATAAATAAAATACCTACCGAATATATTTTCAAATAATAGATTATATTTTTCAATAAGATTTCATATGAGATGTGTGTTTGGTCTCATAAAACTTATGACATACGCTAAACCTATTCCTACTTGATATCCTATATCAGGGCAGTCCCTTCTTGATACAAAAAATTACATTAATGTTTTTTCTTTTCAACTTCTTAACCAATTCAACTCCTTATATTGACTAAGCAAAATAAAGTCATGAGTCAACAAAGGGGGGATTTAATAATTCTACAAATAACTTTTGATCGAGATTTTTCTCCAAGGACTTAAGAATAGCATTTCCTTATTGCAAGAAATAACTCAATTTTTATCACTTAATGGTCCCATAATCTTTATTGCTAGTTATCGCTAACAACGAAAGTTTTTAACATACCCTTTTCATCTGCAGTTGGTGTTTCTGAAATTAGAAGATAGTTACCAGACTCTAAATTGGCTTCAAAATAACCTGTTTCGCCAGCTTCACAATTATTCATGCCACCCAAAAAGATGAAGCCTTTGGGCGAAGGTGTTCTTAAACCCCTAGGGTTCATCCAATTCATCCAATAGATTAATGAATCTACATTCGCCGTTGCATCATATTTTACTAAATTAACATCGTGCCCTGAAAAATGTTCGTGGGGAACCTGATCAATAAATTCTACTTTAAATCTATTTTTTCCCTTTTTTAATTGCCCATTAATAACATAGCCATGTTCACTTGAGACGCTTATAGTTTGATTGGTTTCTTCAGGATTAAATGTTGTGGATTCTGGAATTACCGTTATAAATTTCCACATACCATGCGATGTATGCCATTCGCCATTAATAGCTTTTACATAGCACTCCATCATGTATTTCCCAGGGGCCAACTTAATACTTGAAACAGCTGTTTCACCTGGCGATAATAGTCCTGTACCTCCATAGCGTTTAACTGCGTTAAACCATGCTGGGATTTTACCAAATGCAGCCATGGCGCTATCGCTTTTTCCTTCAATTAGAAATTTCATACCATCATCAAAAGGTGGTAATAAGTGATCTTTAACATCGGATTCTACGATGGTGTCCGAAGGCAATTTATCCATTATAAAAAAATGTACCTCCCCAGATAGATTTTTATAGGCAAATGTGTTCCAACCAGATTTTAACGTGTCTACGGTTTGGAAATCCATACCTCTCGTAATTACTTCAATAGTGTTGCTTTCTGTTTTCGCAGTTTCTATCTGAATATTTTGCTTTTTGTCTGATTTACATGCGTTGGTTAACAGTATGAATAAAACGATAAAATAATGCGTTACTTGGATTTTGTTTGTTGTTTTCATGTTGATTATTAGTTTGTTAGTGTAGGTTGAATTTATAAAGTAGATTGTTTTTCTTCTGTTGTTAAAATCCATCTCTTGCAGATGGTTTTTTAAAAGGGTTATCAAAAAATCGTTTAGAGAATGAATTGAATATTTCTGGTTCCAACCTGTAGACTCTATGGCCTGCAGAAGGAACAATTAAAAGATTTGCTTTAGGTATGTTTTCGTAAATTTCAACAATATGGTTATACGGCATATAATCGGAATCACCGTAAACAAGTAAAACAGAAGCTTCAATTTGTTTAAGTTCCTCTATGTTAATCTTGGGATAGTTTATTAGTAGTTTCAACAACATTATCTCTCTGTTTAACTGTTTTGATTTTTCACCTTTTTCAATTCTGTCTTGTAGTTTTTTAAGATTCGCTTCATTTTTATCTATATTCCATTGATACAAAGCTGTTGCATCTGGTCTTAAATTAGGTGCAGCAGCAATAAGTTTGTTTACTTTCGATGGGTATTCAATTGATAAAAGCAATCCTATGACCGCACCATCGCTTTGACCAATGATATTTACAGCATCAAGGTTGAGGTTATTTAGTAGTTTATTATAATCACTCGCCATTAATCTGTATGTCAGTTCTTTGTCGCCATTGTCTGTCCTTCCATGATATCGACTATCTGTAATGATAACATAGTAATCTTTTTTAAAAAATTCAATTTGACAGCCTGCTGCTTTAACCGAACCACCATTACCGTGAATTAATAAGAGAGGCTGATTTTTAGGGTCGCCGTAGGTTTCGTAATACATATTGATACCATTTACTTTAGCATAATGACCATGGGCTTCGTTATTCCCATAGTTAATTGTAGTTGTACGATTGAGAATTTGCGCTAGCGAAAACACATGTGTTAGCAAGCAGAATAGTAAACAGAAATTAGTTTTCATATTTTAAGCATGTAAGTAAAACTAAAATTATAGTACCGTTGTAGGTGGAGTTTATTTGGGATAAATCAATATAGCTTAAAATGATTTTTTTCAATAATTACTCAAATCAGTAAATTTGAATTTTTTGTTTGGGTGAAGTTTCAGTATAGATAAAAGATATCTGAATTTAAGTTTAGTTATCTAAATATCCATTTTCCCAAACTCTTTCCGGGTTATGATTTCTTAAGTCAATTCCAAAATCTACGGCGGCCTTCATAGCCATCAAAACAGATACCCAACCGGCTGTCATTTCCATTTTTATGTGTTCATTCGGTGTTATTGCTTTTAAATAAAGGTCTGTTTCCTGGTTTTCTGTTTCAGTTAGTTTAAAGGTAACATCAGTCCCAAAATATTCCAATCTGAAACATTTATCTGGTTTTTGTTCAATAATTCGTGCTTTATATTTGGGATAATTAAGTATAATAAATTCTACAAATCCATCTTTCTCATTAGTCTCTTCGGCCCAAAATTTAGCTCTCCCTTTGTCTGTTGTTAAAAATTCGTAAACCTTTTTAATAGTGGAGTTAAAATGAACTTTCCATTCAATGGTATTTTTCTTCTCTTGAAACGCCATTTTATAGTTTTATGAATTTTTATTACTAATACACGGTAAAACGTTTAAACATTTTTCTATCCATGGCATTTGGAATTTCAGATATAAGTACATAGTGCCCCTTTTCGAGTGTAGCTTCAAAGTACCCTGTTTTTCCAGCAGGTAAGTCTTCAACGCCTCCTAAAAATAATAGTCCTTCAGGTTCTGGTGTTCTAAATGCATGGAAGTCCACAATGTTTAACCAATTATTTAAATCATTTATTAAGCTGTCATTTTCAATCTTAACTAAATTTACATCATGTCCCATTAAATGCTCGTATTGTTTTTGGTCTTCAAATTTTACTGACAGAGCATATGAGCCTGACTTAATGGAGTCATTAAATGTAATGCCTCTTTCGCTTGAAACTCCTATATTAAAATCTGCCTTTGGAGGTTTATTGTTATTAGATTGTTCAATTACTTTAAGTTCTTTAATCATGCCCATAAACACATGGCCTAAACCATTTGGCATTCTAACATAGCACTCCATGATATATGTGCCAGGCTCTAGGAAAATTGTTGATTGGGATGTGGTTTGTTTAGAGGTTAACCCGACACCGCCAGCCAATTCAACATTAAAAAACCAAGGTGGTATTTGTTCAAATTCCTTCATGCCTTCTTCCATTTCTCCTTTTTCAAAATGTTCAAATGCCGAAATAAATGGAGGAAACAAGTCTTTTTTATAAGTATATAAACCTAAAGTATCAGGCATTTTTTCTAAAATAAAAAAATGGGGTTCCAACGATTTGTTTATGTATTTAAAAGTAGTCCAGCCTGATTCAATTTCATCCACGGTTTCGAAATCCATGCCATTTGTTATTACTTCTACATATGCATTCTGTTTCTCGACGATATCATCGATGACTTCAGCTTCTTTTTTCTTTTTACAAGAAGATAAAGCCAATGTTATTAACGTTGCAAGAATGAATACTGTACTTGTTCGTCTTGTTTTCATAATAAAAGATTTTAGTAATTTATTATTATTACAGCAAAAATGTAAAGCGTTACTTTTTATCATAATGCTTATAATAAAGTAAAATGGTTTGAATTTTAGGTAGTTGAGGAGTTTAGGTTACAATTTAGTAAATAAATTCTGAATAAAAAAAAACCAAAGCGCTGAGAGTAGGGTTGTACTAATTTTAATTAATGTGTCATCGTTATTTTAAGTCTTTTATCTTTTATTTCATTTAAATTTTGAAATAGAAAGACATGAAAACTTAAAACGGCATTCTAAACAATAAATACATGAGCGCGCCTTCAGTTTTGTAGACTTGGTTTATTTTTTGAAAAACGATTTTGGTTGATAAATAATTTTATTATGAACGCTAAATGGCTAAAAAATGAAATAACTACATCCTGATACTTGCCCTATCAAGTCTATCTAATTTCATAGATAAAATTGGAGTTATAATATTTAGCATTAAGGTTGTTTTTTACAGCTTTTATAATGAAGCTCAAAGTTGATACAAACTATTTAACTCTGCTATTTTGTCGAGCAAAAAACTGCTGTAATTTTCTATATAGTCTGGATAAATGGCATTTCTAAATTTCCAAGATTTATGAAATCCATTATTAGCTTTATATTCTAAATAAAATCCTCCGTTTGCATTTGTGCAATCTGTGCAATTTAAAAAGCCATTTGGTTCATCGAATATTTCTTCCGGAGGTTCAGTTATCAATGATTTATAATCCTTATAATTTGCATTGTTCATGATACGGAAATTTCCATTAAAAAAGGTGTTTTCAGGGTAATTATAATCGATATAGCTTAAGGAACTTATACAACTTCTTTTTCAAAGGCTATATAGTGGGAAGTGTTTTCATTGTACAAAGGAATTATTTTAATCTCACATTTATAGGTTGTCAGGTCTTTTCTGTAGTTAACAATAGTGTCTTTAAACGGTTTGTCGAGGGCAATTTTTTCTCTAATTCTATTTTTTACTTTAAGCGATGTTTTCTCTCCTTGTAGAAATTTAGGTGTTTTATTAAGAGCAAATTTTTTTGAATATCCTGTCATAGAAGTAAAGCCATCATTTACCCAAATAATATTTTGATGTATGTCAGAAATAATAAGGGCTTCGTAATCATTTTCAGAAAAAATTAAATTAAGGTCGTTTTTCCAATTGAACTTTTTGGAAAGAGACCGTACTTGGTTAAATTCCAATTCTTTTTTAGCATCAATTATTTCATTTTGAAAACTGGTCATAAAAATATCCCAACTTATCAATGGCATAGGCTTAGTTTTTGGCGTTTGTATTATATGTTTTATTTTTTCTGTTTCTTCCCTTGTTAGACTGGATAAGTAGATGTCTAAGCAAGTCATGTTAGCAAGGTTGTTTTTCATAATTGTGTTTTAAAATTGTAGCCACAGGTTTGTATTAGGAGCATTGCATAGCACTAAGATAGCAATCTGGTGTGAACTATAGTCAATTACAATGTAAATATGCTCCATTCAAAGGATGTCTTATGGCATGCAGTCGCGCTAATGTTCTAATACCTTGCAACTAACTTATTCAATTTTATCGATGTTTTATAAACCATTAAATTGGCTGTTAGCATTATAAGTGAACTTAAAACCCATAGCCAATATCCTATTTGATAGGATAACACTCTAGATACAATACTCCCTCCCTTGTGTATAATTTCATCTACTAATAAAAAAGACAACATCAGTATAAAGGAAATGACACTCAATAAAAAAGACCAGTTTGTTTTTTGTTTTTTAAAGAGATACCATGAAAGAAATAATAATGGATTGGCTAACCAAGGGAAAGCCGGAAAATTCCCCATAAAGACACCTATCCAACCAGAAATTAGATTAAGTATTCCTGCAAAGTACCCACAACCATTTGGTGTGCAAAACGTTTTTTGAGATAATGAAATCAAGTATACAACGACACTTACAGTCAGAAGAAATTTTTTAATTTTCATCAATATTATTTATCGGGGATATCATTTTCCGCATAAGTTACAGCTTGTGTATAAACTTACTAGTATGTTTTTTATTATTCATTCGTCGAATTTATAGTAATTGCTTAGAATATAAAAGATGAATACGTACACAACTAGCCTGTAAATTCCAGTAAAACCAAGGCCTGAGGGTGTGAGTGTTTTTTGAATGTTTTAAAATAGTGGGTTGGTTGGATTTTGATTTGTAGGTGAGTATAAATTAACTCATATTAAGGGATTAAAATATTTGATTACCTTAACATATAAACAATAATAATTGTTCCGGCGGTACTCACAAAAATAGAGCTTTGCCAGAAATAAACCTTATTGCCCCATAAGCTAAGCCATTTTTTTCCTAGATTTTCCTTAATAAAGCCGCGCATACCTATATAGTACAGTAAGTTTAATATTAGGAAAACTGAAACCCCTGTTATTATCAGCCAAAGATTATTCATGGTTTTAAAGGTTTATATTTTTCAATTGAGATATTGAAGATATAAAAAAACTTTCTTTATAAAAATATTACTTGGGCTTTTATTAACGTAATTACAATCTTAATTGAGACGTGATTAACGAAATTTTGTTAGTCTTATTTTTTATTTATCCAATCTATTACAAAAGGCAAAAGATGTTTAGGAACAATATGGCCGCCATCAAAAGTTTTGTACGTCACATTATAGCCGTTCTTAATAAGAAGATCACGTGCTGCTTCAGCAAATTTATAAGGAACAGCCCTGTCTTTTTTCCCTTGTATGATTAAAGTTCTTACGCCATTCCCGTCCTTAATGTCATCATTTCCCAGCCAATCTTCATCAACCACAGATGCGAATATAATCATACCGTCAATTTTATCGTGGTGATGAATTCCTGCGAGGTAAGTGATTATGCCTCCTTGAGACATGCCTGCAAAATAAATTTCCCCTATGTTGTACTGCGATTTTAAATCCGTAATAACCTGGTCCATATGCTTTTCAGTGGTTACCCGCATTGCAGATATTTCTAGATCGGTAGCAGGTCTTTCCAGCATAATATATGTGGAAATATCGTAAAGAAACCACTCATACCCAATAGTGCCATCTTGTCTTAGGTAGCTATATGGCGCTTCAGGCGTTGCAAAAATAAATCCGGCATCAGTAAAAGGTTTGCTTATATTTTGATAACTCTTGGCGGTACTTCCAAAACCATGAAGTCCTATGATTAGAGTATGACTTTTTTTAGAATTATAACCATTTGGCAGCGTAACGATGGTGGGTGTCAAAGATTCTATTTTGCTCCAGATAACATTAGAGATACTTGTAGTGTCGTTTTGTGCATGAATAAAGTTGCATACACCATGTAACATTAACATGAGCGCAATCCATTTAAAGTTTATACTACTATTTTGTTGGTTCATTACTCTCATGAGTATTCGTTTATGTTGGTAAAAATTATTTTTTATTCCACTGAAGAATAATCTCTGTGATAAAAATCGGTACAGCAAATGATATCCACCCTAAGGTTGGACCACGTTCTATAAAATTACCTAAATGTTCTGCAAAAGGCGCGTCATTCATTAAGCGAAAAAAGACAAATGAATAAGTTGAAACATAACTTTTAATCATCCACTCGCGATGTTGCTGAAATCGTTTTTGAATAATAGCCCTATAAGCAAGTAGGACACAGATTATCCAAACCAATGCTGAAGCTTGGAGCCCAAAAGCCCAAGACCAGTGAATGGCGATTCCTGAAGTCCAAGCCAAAAATGTGGCGCATAAAGTTCCAATAATTATAGCAATGATATAAAACCGACCAATAAATCTATGTCTCTTAGGATAAGTAGTTCTGAAAGATTTCCAAAATTGAAATGGTCCCAAAAGCATAGCTAAAATCCCGCAACTGATATGTAGAATTAGTATATGTCTATTGTTAAAAAATCTTCCAAAGGCTTCTTTTTCAAAACTGAAGTACGGGATAGCGTCCTTAATAATAAATTTGGCTGCAAGGATAGATATGATTAGCCAAACAACAATAGTTAAGTAAGATTTTGGTTTAAAATGGGTTAAAATGTTAGATTGTTTCATTTCTTTTAAATTTTATTGTAGCCAACGGTCAAATAGATCGGCTGTAGGCTAATACTAATAAGTGTTAATTCTTTTTTTTACATTTCACTTTAATATCTTTTGGTATTGAATATTATACTTTTAATTTTAACAATTCAACATAAGGGTCTCCAGCTAATGCTAACAATTTTGCAAATGCAGGTTCTGTCTTAAACCCTTCTTGTTTAAGTCGAATGATTTCTCTTCTGAAGGTACCACCTTTTAAATTCAGGATTTTATGCTCAACAAGCATATGCCTGTATGCATTTTGCTTTTTTGTCGGGCAATTTTGTCCAAAAACTTCTATTTCAAACCCTCCTACTTGAAAGCTTGCAATTGTTGATAATAGGTTGGCTCTAGTATTTGTTCGGATTTCAAATTTGTCTTTATCCGAGTACAAATAGGTAAGCGTTTCTGCAAATTTCTGGTGATTGGAACATTCACAAATAATATCTAAATCACTTCCTGGTATGTTAATCCCAATTGGTATAGTTCCTGTTAAAATGGGACTGTAAGCTTGTAGGTCCTCAAAAATTGAAAGTTTAGTTAATTCGATATAGGCTTGCTGCTGCTCCTTATTTCCATATTTTAGATATTCAATATTTGTAAAGTCTCGTATCATCCATTAAAACTTAATATGCGCAACGGTTTGAGGCTTATGATTATTAAAAAAACCTATGGATTTTCTGACGTAGGAATTAAGTTAAAGATAGCTATTTTTGGTTTAACTTTTGACACGCAATGAGTTATAGTCGCTGTGGTACTGTCTTAATTTTTTAATCACTATTAGTTTAGTTAATTTACAGTAGGCATATCGCCTGTTTCGAACCCATTATACAATATATTAATGCTTTTAATGTTTTCTTCAGTTTTCATTAGTTTAGTTTCAGTTGGTTATTAAATACTCATAAGTTTCTTTTTCCATATCCATTTTTGGTCAGTTTACCTGGAATTTAAACCAATTAAGATTTTACCATATTGAATTACAACAATTAAGAATCACAATTAGATATGTCTATATTATAATTGTCTCCTTAAATATAACTATTATTCTTTTGAATTTATAAATTATGTTCTTGTAAATGAAGGTTTTAGTTGTATTGGTTGTTCTTTGTTAGTAATATTTTAGGTGAAGTTTATGAAGTCTACAATCAACAAACATATAGGACATATTAATAAACTTATTGAAACTGCGTGTAAAAGTTATTCCAAACATTTAATGGCATTTTTGAGGCCATTTTTTACAATATCAAGTTGATTTTTTATACAAAAGCTATTCTAATTCAAAGTTTTTTGAAAATAAGTATGGGATTCTTATAATTTTATTATAAAATTGCATTATGTATTACATAATACGATAAAGCAAAATTAACTAATCAATTTACTAAGTATGAAAAACAAAGACATTAATATCATTTCTATGGTATTTTTATTGCTTTTTAGTTTCCCAATGTTTACTTACGGACAAGGAAAAGCAATTACAGGACAAGTTGTTTCTGAGGGAGATAACCTCCCATTGCCAGGAGCTACCGTTATAGTAAAAGGGACGCAGCGGGGAACAACTACAGATTTTGATGGCAATTATACCATTCAAGCCAATTCTGGTGAAGTGCTTGTAGTTACTTATGTGGGCTATGCCGCAAGTGAGGTTTCTGTAGGAGCCGAATCAACCATTAATATTATGCTTAAGGCCGATGTGGCCATGCTTAATGAGGTGGTTATCACAGGATATGGCCAACAAACCAGAGCGACCTTAACGACTTCTGTTTCCAAACTAGATACTGAAATTTTAGAAAATTCAACCCGTTCTAATGCGGCAACCGCTTTACAAGGAACCATTGCAGGATTACGAGTAACCAATACCACGGGGCAACCTGGGGCAACGCCATCAATTGTTTTACGTGGAGGAACTAATTTTAGCGGGAATGACGCTCCTTTAATTTTAGTTGATGGTATTCCGAGTTCATTTTATGCATTGAATTCCGATGATATCGAGTCTATTGAGGTTTTAAAAGATGCCGCGGCTACTGCAATTTACGGCGCAAGGTCAGCAAATGGGGTAATTTTAATAACCACAAAAACAGGTAAAGTAGGCAAATCTTCTATTAATTATAAATACAAGTACAGTATAAATGAGGAAAGAGATGATCAACAATATATTGGTGCAGCCGATCATATTAATTACAACCGACAAGGTATTGCCTGGTTTAGAGAAGTGGCGAATAATCCTGGAGCATTTGGGGCTTTTTTAAACGGCCAAAACAGTGCCGCTACAGGAAATAATGCTACAAATGATCCTTATACCACACAGCTTTTAACAGCTCAAAATGATTATTTACTTGGTCAGCCTGGATGGAGTTCAATTCCAGATATATTAAATCCGAATCAAAGTATTTTGTTTTATGATAACAAAAATGTGGGGGACCGTATTTATCAAAACAGTACAACAAAGGATCATTATTTATCATTCGATGGCGGTAATGAAAAAGGCTCTTATTATTTAGGTTTAGGATTACTGGATAATGACGGATTGATTTTGGGCTCTGGTTTTAAAAGATATTCAGGAAAATTCAGCGGATCTTATAAAGTGAACGATAGAGTAAAGGTGAATTCCAACATTTTATACTCGCATTCTAATTTAAGTTTAAGTCCTTTAGGAGGAGAAGACACCGTTTTTAGAAGGTTTCAAGGGCAGGCAGCCACATCAAGAACCTATGATAGCAATCCAGACGGTACGTGGTCCGATCAATATGCTGTAGGAACTAATCAGGGGTTCGGTAATCCTTTATATTATCAGGATAAGTTTGTTAGAAAAAATTTAGAACAACGATTATCGGCTTCGGTTGGATTAGATTGGAAAATTATTGATCCATTAACATTTTCGGTAAATGGAAGTCATTTTGCAGTTAATAATCATAACGAAAATTTTAATCGCGCTTATCGTACTGGGAGTACAACAGGCCCCTTAAGAACCGGACGTGAAGCTTCAGTATCATTAGGAAGAACGTTAAGAAATCAGTTAACCGGAACATTAAATTACATGGAGAGTTTTGGAAATCATAATGTGAATGCTTTACTGGGTACCGAATATTTTAAAGACAACTTTTTTGCGTCTTCAGCAGGTACCAGAAACTCTCCAACCGATTTAATAGAAACGTTAAATGCTGGCGCCGAGGCCGATGGGATTCCCTCTACTTCAGAAACCGAATATGTTATCGTATCGGCTTTTGGTAGGTTATTATATGATTATGATAATAAATATTTAGTTGGCTTCACATTCAGAAATGATGGGTCATCCAGATTAGGAAATGAGAAATTTGGATTCTTTCCAGGGGTTTCTTTTGGTTGGAATGCGCATAATGAGAGCTTTTTTGAAAATTCATCTTTAAGCAATGTTATTACTACTTTAAAACCTAGGTTAAGTTATGGTGTTAATGGTAACCAGAATGTTTTAAGTAACTATGGAGTTTATGGTTCATATGGAGAGCAGGGCGTTTATAACGGACAAACCGGGTATGCAAATTCAGGTTTACCTACTTTAGATTTACAATGGGAAAAATCCACCACCTTTAATGTTGGTTTAGATATGTCCTTTTTTAATAGCAGATTGTCCTTTATTGCCGATGTGTATTCTCGAGATATTGAAGATAAGTTAGCAAATCAGCTTTTACCATACTATACAGGTTTCGGATCTATTTTAACAAATAACGGAACTTTAAGAAATAAAGGTTTTGAATTACAATTGAATGCCGATATCATTAAAAATGATCAATTCACATGGAATTTCGGTGCAACATTTACAGCAAACAAGAATTATGTCGTAAAACTTCCGGAGAATGATAACGAGTTCAACAGACAAGGCGGAACCTTAATCTGGAATCCAAAGACTGGTCAGGAAGAATGGGTTGGCGGATTACAGGAAGGAAAACGATTTGGTGGTGATTTGGTAGTAGCCTTCGAGCAGGAAAAAATATATGCGACTCAGACAGAAGCCGATGCCGATAATGCCATTACCGACCAATACATGCCAGCAGCAAGCAGAAACAAACGTTGGGCAGGTGATGTAAAATGGGTAGACCAGAATGGCGATGGGGTTATAGATAATCTGGACAGAAAAGTTATAGGTCGCACAACGCCAGATTTTGTTGGAGGATTTACAACGAGTTTGGCCTATAAAAATTTCAGCTTATTTGTAAAAACGGATTTTGCCACCGGGCATTTAGTATGGAATCATATAAGAGCCAAAGGATATGGACAAACACAAGGTAATTTAGAACAACCTATAGAAGTGCTGGATTCCTGGACACCAGATAATACCGAAACAAACTGGCCTCGTTTTGTGTTTGTAAATGGTGCTAAAAATGTTTGGCGAGGCAATGAAAGTGCGGGTAGCCTGCAAACCGAAGCAAATAGTCAATTCTGGGAGAAAGGAGATTATCTGGCGTTACGCGAAATTACATTAAGCTATAATGTTCCTGCCCAGTATTTTAAAGATGTAATTAAAAGGCTAAACGTTTATGTAACCGGAACCAACTTACATTATTTTAAAAGTATGAGTGGAGATACGCCTGAAGTTGGAGGTGTACAGTATGGTGAATTTCCCGTGCCTAAAACTTTTACAATAGGACTTAACGTAACATTTTAAATTTTAAAAACGATGAAAAAGTATATTTATATATTATTGGCAGTATGCACATTCAGTGCTTGTGAAAGTGAGTTGGAATTAACTAGTCCGAGTCAATTAACAGCAGCCGGTTTCTGGGACACAGAAGAAGGTGCGCGAACAGCTCAAACAGGAATGTATGCCAATCTTAGATCTTCGGCAAGTACATTATGGCTTTTAGGAGAAATGCGAAGTGATATTTGGGGAGGTAGAACTTATGAGTCTCCTGCTAACGAAGCTTTAATAGAATCTAATATTACAGTTGCTACAGCTCCTTTTGGCGGTTGGGCAGGATTATATACCAATATTCACAGAGTTAATGATTTTTTGGCTAACGTACCTAATGTGAGTTTTATTAATGAGGCAGATAAAAATCATTTAATCGGGCAGGCCTATGGTTTGAGAGCTTTGTATTATTTTACACTTTTAAAAACCTGGGGTGATGTGCCTATTATTTTAGAGCCTTTAACAACAGTTAATCCTTCATCTTTAAGTAGAGCACGAGCATCAGAAACTGAGGTCATGGCACAGATTAAATCTGATATTTCGGCGTCATTATCGGCTTTTGGTTCTGATAATAGTTTCTTTGAAGGACAAAAAATTTATTGGTCTAAAGCAGCAACCTTAGCTTTAAAAGGAGATGTTTTTATATGGTCTGGTAATCTTTTGGGAGGTGGAAATGCCGATTTTACAGAAGCAAAAACAGCTCTACAGCAAATAGCCACTTTTGGGATAGCATTAGAATCTAGTATTTCTGATTTATGGGGGGTAGAAAATGAAAACAATAATGAATTCATTTTTGCCATACAATATAAGCAGGATGAAGCTTCTAACTTTTATAACAGTTTAACAGGAAGAAGCACCGAGATTAACCCTCAATTTAATGATCAAGGTACTTCTATGAGTGATTTTGTGATAGCTGGAGCAAACCGTTACGGGCAATCGGAGAAAACTATTTTACTTCTTGATGATAACCAAGACTCAAGAAAAGGTGCTACATTTATTAGATTGTATGTCGATGATAATGCTGGACAAGGATATCCAACATATAATGAATCAAAATATTTCGGTTCTGTTTTTAATAAATTTCTGGGTATAGTTAAAGGTTCTGAGCGTATTTTCGAAAATGATGTGCCCTTATACAGATATGCCGATGTAGTATTGCTTTTAGCTGAAGCAAAAAATTTATTAGGTGAAGACCCTTCGGCTGAAATCAATTTAATTCGTCAAAGAGCATATGGCGCTAACTATATACCAGCAACCCATGCCTATGTAAATGGTTCTAAAACAGCCAATGCCAATGCCATTTTGAACGAGCGTTACAAAGAATTTATAGGAGAAGGAAAACGCTGGTGGGATTTGCGTCGCGCTGGAGACAATTATGTAATAGATAATATAGGCTTCTTAAATGCTGGTGATGAGTATAAATTAGTATTGCCAATCACCAATGATATGATAGGAAGAAATCCGTTACTTGAACAAACAGAAGGATATACAGATTAAGTTAATAGTTAAGTTTAGTTGAGTTAGTACTTAAAAGAGGGCAAAGGGTAAAGCCTAACCCCTCTTTTACTTACTGTTTTTAAGAGAAGATAAAGCAATAATGGCATTTAACATGATAATAGAAAATTTAATAGCGGCGACTTACGCACCAATGTATGAGGATGGTTCATTGAATACCGGAGTCATAAATGATTATACACAGTTTTTGATTAAGAATAAGGTTTCCGGCGTATTCATGAATGGGTCTACTGGAGATTTTGTCTCCTTGTCTGTAGAGGAACGTAAGGCTATAACCTTAGCGTGGTTTGAAAATAAAACTTCGGATTTATATCTTATAGATCATGTTGGAGACCCTAGTTTAAAGGTTTCAAAGGAATTAGCAAGTTATGCTTCCGATAAGGTTGATGCTATTGCGGTTTTGGCACCATATTATTTTAGATTAAATAGTGTTGAAAAACTGGTAGACTATTGTAAAGCTATTGCCGATTGTGCACCAAATTTACCGTTTTACTATTACCATATTCCTGTATTGAGTGGTGCCAATTTGAATATGAATGAGTTTCTTAAAATCGCACCTCAGAAAATACCAACATTTGCTGGTATTAAGTTTACTAATAACAATTTAATAGATTATTTGCATGCCAAAAATTTCGATAATGGTAAGTATAATATTCTTTTTGGATATGACGAAATTTTTCTATCGAGCCTACCGTTAGGTGCTAAAGGATGGGTGGGAAGCACATACAATCATATACCATCGTTGTATTATAAAATAAAAGAACTGTTTGAAGCAGGAAATATTGAGGACGCAGCTCAATTACAAACAAAAGCCATTCGATTTGTTGAAATTTTAGATGCAAAAGGCGGATTTAATGGTGTTGCTAAAAGCTTCATGAAATTCTATGGAATTGATTGCGGACCGAGTAGATTCCCACATACAACCCTAGATGATAATACTTTCAAACAGATTCAGAAGGAACTGGATAATATTGGACTTTCCGAATTTTTAGGTAAATAATTTATTGTTTAATAATAGTTCAACCCAGGCAAGTTAATTTTTGCTTGGGTTTTTTTATAACGTATTTAAAAATGATTTTAGACAAAATTGAAAATATAAACATGTATACAGGTACGCATAAATATCTGGATAAAGCGTTAAAGTACATCAGCAATACCAATTTTTTAGGCATGGAAGAAGGTGCGTATGTGGTAGAAGGAGATCGTATTTATGCTATAATTAAATCTTGTCAGACTAAAAGGGTTTTTGAAAAGACTCAGATTTTAGAAGGTCACATGAAATATATAGATATTCATTTTTTGATTAAAGGTAAAGAGCAGGTAGGGATAAAGTTATTGTCCGAACAAAAACAGATTAAGGCATACACCTCTGAGGGAGATTATGCCTTATACGAATCTTTATTTGACATATTTACTTTAAATGAAGGTATGTTTGTGATTTTATTTCCCGATGATATCCATTTACCCGAAATCACCTCCTGTAAGATTTCAGATATTAAGAAAGTGGTCGTAAAAGTTAAGATTTAGATTTTTCCAAAATGCGGTCTAAATGTGGTTCCAAGTGATTAGATAGACCTTTTTTAAAAGCTTTAATATCATCTTCTTTTAGGTAATTTAAAAGCTCGCGGTGGGTGGTGAATTTTTTCGAGTATTTGTAGGGTTCTGCGTCTGGTAATTTGTGTTCATGAACATATTGAAACACTGGAAGTAGCAGATTTTGAAAACGTTGCAATGTTTTATTTCCCGACATTTCGTATAATTTTCCATGAAAAGCGACTTCATTTTCAAGCTTAAATATGGTAGATTCAGAATTATTCGTTTCCATTCGGTCAACAATTTCTTCAAGTTCTTTAAGGTCTTCTTTGGTTTTTCTGGCAAACAATACATCCACCATTCCCATTTCTAAAATTAATCGAAGCTCAAAAATATCTTTTAAAGTTTCATCTTCTAGTAAATTGGTGTCTATAACTTTCTCGAAATTTTGAATAAAATCTGGATGAGAAAGTACCATACCTTTATGTTTTTTCGAGTCAATTATACCTATAGTTCGTAGTCTAGACAAGGCTTCTCTTATTACTGTTCGGCTCACACCTAAAGCTTCAGCAAATTGTAATTCTTTAGGAATAGTATCGCCAACCGAAAGATTATTATCTTTAATATACTGTGTAATACGCATTTCAACCTTGTCAACTAAACTAAGGGTGTTTAATGGCGTAATATTTAAATCTTTTTTCATCAGGAATTAATTTGTAGACAAATGTAATTTATAAATTTTATTTTACTAAATTTGTATTATGTTATACATATTAAAACAAAGATAATCTTTTTTTCAATAGGTATGGAATAAAAATAGCGTAATGAACTACAGTACACTTTATAAAAATACTTTATTAAATGATATTTTACCATTTTGGGAAGAATACTCCATCGATTGGGAGCATGGTGGTTATTTCACTTGTTTAAATACGCAGGGCCAAGTTTATGATACCGATAAATTTATCTGGTTACAGGCCAGGCAGGCATGGACATTTTCAATGTTGTATAATAACGTTGAAAAAAATCCGAAATGGCTGGACATAGCGAAAAACGGAATAGACTTTTTAAAACGCTTCGCGATGGATTCTGAAGGGCAGTTTTATTTTTCAGTAACGCAAACAGGAAAGCCTTTAGTTAAAGCCTATAACATTTTTTCAGATTGTTTTGCAGCCATGGCATTTAGTCAGTTTGCTATAGCGACAAACGACGAATCACTGAAAACATTGGCTAAAACAGTTTATTATAATATTCTTAACCGTATTAATAACCCGAAAGGAATATATGAGAAGCAAACCGATATTAGGCCATTAATTGGATTTTCTTTACCTATGATTTTATCTAATTTAGTTTTAGAACTAGAGGGAATATTGTTAGATGATGAGATTGAAAAAACAATTGATTTTAGTATCAATCAAGTTATGAATGTATTTCTGGACGAATCTTCTGGTTTAATATTTGAAAATGTTATGCCCGATGGTAGCCACCACGACAGTTTTAACGGTAGATTGTTAAACCCGGGGCATGGTATAGAAGCTATGTGGTTTATGATTGATATTGGCGTTAGAAGAAAAGATCAGGTGTTAATACAAAAAGCTACAGATACCATTTTAACTATTTTAGACTATAGCTGGGATAAAAAGTATGGAGGTATTTTCTATTTTATGGATGTTAAAGGGCATCCTCCCCAGCAACTGGAGTGGGATCAAAAACTTTGGTGGGTACACCTTGAAACCTTGGTGGCATTAGCAAAATCCTATGAGCATACTCAGAGTAAAATGGTTTTAAGTTGGTACAATAAAGTTCATGATTATACCTGGCAGCATTTTTCAGACCCTGAAAATGGCGAATGGTTTGGATATCTTAATAGGCGGGGTGAGGTATTATTACCATTAAAAGGCGGAAAATGGAAAGGCTGTTTTCATGTGCCCCGAGCCATGTATCAATGCTGGAAATCTTTTGAAAATATTGAAGCCAAAAAACTTAAAATTTAAAAATAGAATACTAATGATAAAAAATTATTTAGTCTTTTTCGCAATAATTATTTTGAGTTGCTGTAAGAGTCATGTTAAAGAGGAAAATAAAAATCAGATAATTGAGAATCCTGAGTTTGTAACCTTATTTGAAAAAGGCATGGAAAATGGTGTGAATTGTTACCGAATTCCATCCATAGTTACAGCGCCTAATGGCGATTTAATAGCCGCAATAGACCAAAGAGTGCCGTCTTGTGGAGATTTAAAATGGAGCAGAGATATTAATATTATTGTGAGAAGAAGTAAGGATAATGGCAAAACATGGACTCCTATTGAAACTGTAGTGGATTTTCCTGAAGGGAAATCGGCATCCGATCCTTCTATGATTGTAGATAGGGTAACCGGTGAAATTTTTATGTTTTATAACTTTATGGATTTAGATAAGGAAAAGGATGTCTATTATTTACACGTTGTAAAAAGTAACGATAATGGTAAAAGCTGGTCTAGTCCAGAAGATATTACTATCCAAATTTCAAAACCAGAATGGCACAACGATTTTAAATTCATCACTTCAGGACGTGGCATTCAAACCAGTTCTGGCAAGTTATTGCATACTATGGTGAATTTGAATCGCGGATTACATGTTTTTGGTAGTAACGACCATGGTAAATCCTGGTATTTTATTGATAGTCCTATTATGCCGGCAGATGAATCTAAAATTATTGAACTTGCCGATGGTAGTCTAATGATTAATGCACGCGTAAATAAGCAAGGAATGCGTTATGTGCATACATCAAATGATGATGGTAAAACCTGGAAAACAAAAATGATTCCTGAATTAATTGATCCTGGATGTAATGCAAGTATCGTTCGCTACACATCTGTAAAGAATGGAGACAACAAAAACAGATTACTTTTTTCTAATACGAAATCGGAATCTAATCGTGTCAATTTAACTTTAAGAATTAGCTATGATGAAGGTAAAACATGGAGCGAAGGTAAAACTATTTATGCAGGTTCGTCGGCTTACTCTTCGTTAACTGTTTTAAAGAATGGAGATATAGGTGTCTTTTTTGAAAAAGATGAATACACCAAAAACGATTTTGTAAGGTGTACATTAGAATGGTTAACAGATGGTAAAGATACATTAGATTAACCATAATCGATTTTCGATGTTTTCAAAATTAGCAGCATTATTTATATTGCTTATTACAGGATCTAATTATGCCCAAAAAATTAAGGTGGCCTGTGTTGGTAATAGTGTTACATTCGGTTACAATATCGAAAACAGGGAAACATTAAGTTATCCAGCTCAGCTGCAAACGTTATTAGGAAATCAATACAAAGTAGGTAATTTTGGGCATTCGGGAGCGACCATGCTTAAGAATGGTCATAAACCTTATTGGAATCAGAAGGCTTTTAAAAACTCAATAGCTTTCCAACCCAATATTGTGATTATTCATCTAGGCTTGAATGATCAGGGAAATAACAATTGGCCAGAACACAAGGAAGCATTTATAGACGATTATTTAGAGTTGATTTCTGTTTACAAAAACCTTCCAACTAAACCAGACGTGTTTATTTGCAGAATGACACCAACTTTTTCTGGGCATCATTGGTTTGAAGAAGGGATGCGCGAAAATTTTAAAGACGTTCAGAATAAAATTGAAACCATTGCGGAATTAGCACAGGTTGAATTGATTGATTTGCACGAACCGCTGTACCGCTTTCCGGAATATTTTCCGGATCAGTTGCATCCAACAAAAGAAGGAGCTTTGGTTATTGCGAATAAAGTTTACAGCGCGATAACTAAAAACTTTGGAGGTTTAAAAGTTTCAAAACTTTATGGTGAAAATATGGTATTTCAGCGCCATGAACCTATTCGTGTATCTGGTATTGCAAATCCAAACGATAAAATTACTGTTAATTTAAACGGAAGCAAACGCGTATCAAGCCCAGGAAATGACGGAAAATGGCAGGTTGTTTTTCCTGCTATGGAGGCTGGAGGGCCATATAAATTTGAAATTAATTCTAAAATGTCTAAAGATATTGATTTAGACAGTGTGTATATTGGTGAGGTTTGGCTGGCTTCCGGACAATCCAATATGGACTTTAAAGTAAAGGAAATGCAAGGCGTAGAGACGGTTTTAAGAGATTCAATTAACCCGAATGTTTTTGTGTTTTCAATGGATCCTAAAATCCTTGGATCTCAACAGTTTTCTGATGAAGCTTTAACCTTATGTACATCAAATAATTATTTTAAATATTCCGGTTGGACGAGTAACAAAATTATCGCAATTAAAGAGTTTTCGGCTATTGCTTACGCATTTGCCAGTAATCTTCAAAAGGCATTAAAAGTTCCGGTAGGTATCTTGTGTAACGCTGTTGGCGGTTCTCCAACCCAGGCATGGATTAGTAGGGAACAAATGGAACAAACTCATGAGACAATTAGCTTATTAAATGATACTTGGTTTAATCCAATGGTGGATGACTGGGTTTTTAAAAGAAAGGCCGAAAATTTTGGAAACAGGGAATTAAGTGTCAGACATCCATATGATCCCACATTTTTGTTCGATTCTGGAATTTTACCCATTCTAAATTATAATTTTAAGGGTGTTATTTGGTATCAGGGTGAATCGAATACCGAAAATTCAGAATTACATTCAAGATTATTTAAAATGCTCGTAAAAGATTGGCGGGTGCATTTTAAAAAATCACAATTACCTTTTTACTTTTCTCAATTAAGCAGTATCAACCGACCGTACTGGGGAAGGTTTAGAGATAGTCAGAGAAAACTTTTAGATTTAGAGTACACGGGCATGGCGGTCACTTTAGATGTAGGTCATCCAACCGATGTGCACCCTAAGCGAAAATGGATAGTAGGTGAGCGATTAGCTAAAGTTGCTTTAGCAAAGACTTACCATAAAAACCTAAATTTTTCAGGACCTTTATTCGATTATACCAATGTTGTTAATAATAAGCTCGAAATACATTTTACCTATTCAAATGGTTTGAGTACAAGGGGAGGAGGACCGGTAAAGGATATTCAGATTGCCGGTTCAGATAAAATATTTGTTGAGGCCAAAACACAAATTGTAAATGATTTACTTTATGTTTGGTCTGAAGATATTAGTCAGCCTCGTTATGTAAAATATGGATATACTTCCTTTACGGAGGGAAATTTAACCAACATTACAGGGTTGCCTGCATCTACATTTAGCAATGAATAAAACTAATTTTTAAAGTACCATAAATGAATTCTTTTTTTAAATTAATCCTGGTGTTTGTTTTAGGTTTGATAACCAATTTAAACGCACAGGATTTCGGCAATACATTTGAAAGCAGGCTTTCTATTGAAGAACTTGAGAATGCCCCTGTAAAACTTATTCCATATCCGAAAACAGTGAAATGGAACAAAGGTGTAGTGACGATACCGACATTAAAAATGGAAGGAGATATTGTCTTAAGTGAAACTTCAAGAACACTTTTAGAAGATATTTTTAATGAAATAAACGATAATAAAACTTCTTCTGATTTTAAATTGAAATTATCATTTAATTCAGGGATTCAACCAGAAGGGTATATTTTAAAAGTTAACGAAAGCGGCATAGACATCCAGTTTAAAGATGAGGCAGGACAATATTATGCCCTGCAAACTTTGTCTCAGCTAAGTACCAAGAGGGGAGAGGAAACGGAAATTCCATTATGTGAAATAATTGATGCCCCTAAACACAAGATTCGAGGATTTTTATTAGATGTAGGGCGTAATTTTATAAGCCTAGATGTATTAAAAGAACAACTCGATATTATGGCTAAATACAAGTTGAATGTTTTTCAATGGCATTTAACCGACAGACCGGCCTGGCGTATTGAAAGTAAAGCTTATCCCGAACTTAATGCAGCCAAAAATCACAGACCAACCAGAAATCCAGGTAAATATTATACTTACGATGACATAAGAGAATTGATTGCTTACGCTAAAGAAAGGCAAATTCATGTGATTCCAGAAATTGATATGCCTGGGCATAGCGATGCGTTCACAACAGCAATGGGGTTCACAATGCATTCAGAGGAAGGTATGAAAGCTTTGGAAGTAATTTTAAATGAATTCTTTAAAGAAATACCTAAAAGCATGTGCCCCGTCGTACATTTAGGCTCCGACGAAGTGCATATTGAAAATCCAAAGGAATTTATGGACAGAATGATAGAGGTTTGTGAGGCGAATGAACGTGAGGTGATTGTGTGGAATCCAGGGTTAAAAATAGATCAGGATGTGATTAGACAAACCTGGCAATCTAAGAATCTAGAAAATCAAGGGTATAGAGAAATTGATTCCTGGAATAGTTACATCAATAACAGCGAACCGATGACTGCAATTCCTAAAATTTTATTTAAGCCTATTGGGTATCAATCTAATAATAACATTTTAGGAGGCATTATTAGCCTTTGGCCCGATGTACGCCTGGCTAATGAAACCGATTTTATCGAGCAGAATCCGCTATATCCATCTTTAATAACTTATGCTTGGACAAGCTGGACTGCCGATGTTTCCAAAACATCCGACCGCTATCTCACCATGTTACCTGGAAAAGGAACGATGGCGTTTCAATATTTTAAAGTGTTTGAAGATTATTTACTAAAACATAAGCATAGGTTTTTCGGTAAAAAATCGTTTCAGTATGTACGCCAAACCGAAGCAGACTGGTGGTTATCTCAACCCTTAACCCACGAAGAAACGCTGGTGTTAGAAAAGGAACTTCAGGAGAGATTGGATATTGATACAACCAAATGGGTAAAAGCAAATGGCAATACTATAATTTTAAAAGATCGATTTAAGCAGGGAGGTTATTTTCCGAAGGCCAAAACAGGAAAAACAGTTTATGCTGTAAGGACTTTAGAAACCGATCAGCCTCAAACTTTAAAAGTATGGCTTGGTTTTGAGACCCCTTTGAGAGCAAATCGTGTTTATACAGGAATTGCAGAGCAAGGAAAATGGGATTCTAACGGCGGCACCATCTGGGTTAACGGAAAGGAAATTACCGCACCAGTATGGTCAAATCCTGGTTGGAAACCATCAAAATCTTCAGGTTGGGGATCTAAGGAAGATCAAGAAATTCCGTGGCGTAATGAGGAATTATACTGGACCAGAGAACCTGTTTTAATTCCTCTTAAAAAAGGAAAAAACACTATTGTACTTAGGGTGCCTTCAACTTCCGATTATCAAAACTGGATGTTCACTTTTGCTCCCTTAGAACCTTTAAAAACTTATTCCAGTCATTATCATAAACGATTAGATATATTTGAAAGTGAGCGTGATACTGAAAATGAAATCATCTTTTTAGGAAACAGTATTACAGAAGGAGGAAACTGGAAGGCCTTGTTTCCAAAAGAAAATGTGGTGAATCGAGGCATAAGTGGCGATGTAACCGATGGTATTTTAAATCGTATAGAAGAGGTAACATCATCACAACCTTCAAAAGTTTTTTTGCTGGTAGGAACCAATGATATGGCTAGAGGTCGAAGTATAAACTATGTTTTAAAGGGTGTGGAAGAAATTATTAAAGCGATTCAAAGCCAGTCTAAAAACACCATAATCTATTTACAGAGTATTCTACCAATTAATCCTGATGTTGGAAATAAATTTTCAGGGCATAAGGCTAATCATATTAAAATAATGGAAGCTAACATTCAACTTCAAAAGCTCGCAGATGAGATGGGAATTCACTTTATAAATATTCATAAAGCTATGCGAAATCAAAATAAGTATTTGAAGGAAAAGTATACGCATGATGGATTGCATTTAACGGAAGCAGGTTATAAAAAATGGAAAAAAGAGATTAACAAATTTGTAAATTAATGTCATTATGGAAACAAGTGCCAGACCTTACGTTTTAGCTGAAACAAATTATAAAACAGTAAAAGATTCGGAATATAGGGTTGCCATTTTACCGTGGGGAGCCACCGAGGCTCATAATTATCATTTGCCGTATGCAACAGATAGTATATTGTCTGAATCAGCCGCGATAGAAGCAGCCAGAATAGCCTGGGAAGACGGCGCCAAAGTAATGGTCTTACCAAATTTACCATTTGGCGTTAATACAGGACAGTTGGATGTTCCATTTTGCATGAATATGAATCCAAGCACGCAACCGGCAGTTTTGCGAGATATCGTAAATGTGTTAGATCGAAACAAAGTTCATAAACTGGTTATTGTAAATGGTCATGGAGGGAATCATTTTAAGCAAATGATACGCGAGTTATATCTCGAATTCCCCAATGTTTTTATATGTGCTTTAAACTGGTGGCAAGCAGAAAATACTAAAAATTATTTTGAAGAACCTGGTGATCATGCTGGAGCATTGGAAACTTCGGTAATTATGCATTTAACACCAGAATTGGTTCTAGCATTAGATCAGGCAGGAAACGTCAAGGCTAAAAAATTTAAATTAAAAGCATTGCAAGAAGGTTGGGTAACGGCACAACGCAAATGGACTTCTGTTACTGTTGATACGGGTGTTGGAAACCCAAAATCGGCATCTAAAAAAAAAGGTGAACACTTTTTTAAGGGTGTTACCAAAAAAATAGCGTCTTTTTTAAAAGAATTGGATGATGCAGATTTAGATAACCTTTACGAATAAAAAAAATTCCGTAATTTCAGCAACAATTTTTTTGAACCTAACAGTAAAACAAGAACAAAACAAACCAATGCACTATTTTAAAACATCACTTTTTATTATGGGATTCTTTTCTGGAATCCTTTTTTTTAATGCTCAAACCTTGGATCCCGTACTGGAGAATCCGGCAGTTACCGAAATAAATAAATTGCCTGCACGAGCAAGCTTTTTTCCTTATCGTTCAATAGAATTAGCTCAGGAGAATGAATTATCGAAAGCCGATAATTATCTGTTACTAAATGGAATATGGAAGTTTAATTACAGTGAATCGCCAGAACAAAGACCAAAGGATTTTTACAAAGAAGAATTTAATACTTCTGGATGGAGTAATATAAAAGTTCCTGGAAACTGGGAAGTGGAAGGTTTCGGAATTCCTATTTATGTGAATCAAAGTTATCCATTCGCGAAAGGAAAGGTGTCACCACCAGATATACCAGATGGACACAACCCGGTAGGTTCATATAAGCGTACTTTCGAAATCCCTGATAACTGGGAAGGTCAAGATATAACTATTCATTTGGGAGCTGTGAAGTCGGCATTTTACATCTGGATAAATGGCGAAAGAGCAGGGTACAGTCAGGGGTCTAAATTACCAGCAGAATTTAACGTAACTGAATTTGTAAAACCAGGTGAAAATACTATAGCTCTTGAGGTGTACCGATGGAGTGATGGAAGTTATTTGGAGTGTCAGGATTTTTGGAGATTCTCGGGTATTGAACGCGATGTATATTTGTATGCCAGACCAAAAGTTCAGTTAAATGATTATTTTGCTAAAGCAGGACTTACTAATCAATATAAAGATGGCGCTTTAGATATTTCTTTGGAAATAAAAAATATAGAAGAAAAAAGGCAAAAGGGAACTGTTGAAGTTAGCCTTACAAAAGAGCAACAAATAGTCTTTAACGCTTCGTCTAATTTTGAAATAGAAGGAAGTGCTGCGACAAATGTATCATTCTCAAAAATTATAGAAAAGGTTAAAACTTGGTCGGGAGAACATCCTAACCTTTATAATTTGAATATTACTTTAAAAGATAAAAAGGGGCACGTATTAGAGGCAATTTCAAGAAAACTAGGTTTCAGAACTTCTGAAGTTAAAGATGGACAATACCTTTTAAACGGACAACCTATTTTATTTAAAGGTGTAAATCGCCATGAACACGATCCGATTACAGGTCATGTTGTATCAAAGGAAGATATGCTAAAGGATATACAATTATTTAAGCAATATAATATTAATGCCGTTAGAACCTGTCACTATCCTAACGATCCTTATTTCTATGAATTATGTGATGAATATGGAATATATGTGGTTGATGAAGCTAATATAGAATCTCATGGTATGGGTTATGCGTTACATAGAACTTTAGCTAATAATCCAGATTGGTTAAAAGCGCATTTAGAGCGTACCGAACGTATGATAGAACGTGATAAAAACCACCCTTCTGTTATTATCTGGTCCTTAGGAAACGAGGCTGGTAATGGTTATAATTTTTATAATACTTACCTTTTAGCTAAGAAAATGGATACCACAAGACCAACGCAATACGAGCGAGCAGGTCATGAATGGAATACCGATTTATTTGTTCCTATGTATGCCTCGCCTGAAGGTGTAGAAAATTATGCAAACAATGATGAATTTAATAAACCTTTGGTACAATGTGAATATGCCCATGCCATGGGTAACAGTATGGGAGGCTTTAAAGAGTATTGGGATTTATACGAGAAGTACGATAAACTACAAGGTGGATTTATCTGGGATTTTGTAGATCAGGGACTTAAAACTGAAAAAAATGGCCGTGAAATTTATGCTTATGGCGGTGATTTTGGTCCGGAAGGCACCCCTAGTGACAATAACTTTTTAAATAATGGTTTAGTTCAACCAGACCGAACTCCAAACCCACATATTTATGAAGTGAAATACATTCATCAAAATGTAAAGTTTTATGAAAACGATTTAGCTAATGGTTTAGTAGATTTAAAAAACTGGTACTTCTTTAATGATTTGTCAAATTACAAATTAAACTGGGAAGTTTTAGAAAACGGTATGGTGGTTGAAAGTGGAACTTTAGAAGATATTACGACACAACCTCAAGCTAAAAAAGAGGTAAGAATTCCGTTTAAAACCAGCTTCAAATCAGGAGCTGAATATTTCCTGAATATTTATGTGCAGTTAAAGGAAGATGAACCTTTGTTGGAAGCTGGTTACACCATTGCCTACGAACAATTTCAGTTGCAAAAGGGATTGTTTAATGCGCCTGAATTGTCAACATTACCTGTAACTTACATAACAAAAGACAATCTGATTTCAGTTAAAGGAAATCATTTTAATTTAGTATTCAATAAAACTTCGGGTTTACTGGAAGAATATACGTATAAAGGTAAAAATCTTATCGAAAAGGGACCTCAGATTAATTTTTGGCGAGCACCTAACGATAACGATTATGGCGCAAGGACTCAGAAGAAATACAAAGAATGGAAAAATGCCGCTCAAGATGGAGATGTAACTACCTCGGTTAAGCAGATTAATCAGTCTGAAATAGAAATAGTGTTTACCACCGACTTGTTTGATGGCGATGCAAAAGTAACGGTTACATATCAAATACATGGTGATGGTGTTCTGAAAGTTTCTAATCAATTTAAAGCGATAAAGGGGGAACATTCGGCAATGTATAAATTCGGGAATACCATGGTATTGCCTAGGACTTATAATAGGATAAATTACTATGGAAAAGGGCCATTTGAGGCTTATGCCGACAGACAACACGCAGCAAAGTTTGGTTTATACAAACAAACTATAGCGGAACAGTATTTTCCTTATATACGTCCGCAGGAAACCGGTAATAAATTAGATGTGAGCTGGGCAGAATTAATTCAAGAGGACGGCACTGGAATTAAATTTTTAAGTGAAAAACCGTTTTATTTTTCAGCCCTTAATTACAGTCAGGAGGATTTAGATTCCGGCGATGATAAAACACAAAAACATGCCGGAGAACTTGATGCCCGACCAGAGGTATACGTAAATATTGATGGTTTTCAGCAAGGATTGGGTAGTATAAATAGTTGGGGAGCATTACCCTTAGGGCAATATGTGTTACCTTTTAAGGATTATTCATATTCTTATTGGATGATGCCTGTCGATAAACAGTAAATTCGTTTCAGTGTCGATAAACAGTAAAAAGACCTTAAGAAATTAAGGTCTTTTTTTATAATTTGTTTTTATTATATAGGTTAATAATAATTAATATGTAATACATAATACATTTATTGAAAAAATACCTATATTAGCACGATTAATAATCTTAGAAAATGGTTTTAATTAACTGTTTTACGATTGTAACTATCCGATGTAATGAAGAAAATTAATAACATACTTGTCTTTTTGGTTATCCTGTCCATAGGTTTAACAGCATCAGGACAAGATGATTCTAAGATAGAACAAACTCAATTACAAGTTTTACCAGCTCAAGTAAAAAATGAATCATCATTAGGTTTTGCCGGTATGATAGGAGGTCGTCATCAAGGTGTTCTTATTGCAGCTGGAGGTGCAAATTTTCCGAATGGTATGCCATGGAAAGGAGGCGCTAAACAATGGAGTCAGAAAATTTATATTTATGAAAATGAAAACTGGCGACTTTCTTCAGAACAATTACCAGAACCAATAGCATATGCGGCATGTGTAACCATAGAAGAAGGGATTTTATGTGTTGGTGGAAATAATCATGAAAAGACAAGTAAAGGTGTGTTTTTAATTAGTTATGATTCTGAAAACCAAAAAGTTCAAATTAAAAAGTTTCCCGATTTACCCAAGCCACTGGCGTTTTCCTCGGCTGTTGTTTCCGATGAATATGTTTACGTGATAGGAGGTAAAAATGAGCGCCAAACGACTAATGCTTTTTACAGATTAAATATAGAGCAGCCAGATAACTGGGAAAGATTAAAAGATTTTCCAGGTCCCCCAAGAGCACTTCATACCTCAGTAATTCAGGAAACTTCTGAAAGTAAAAAGCTGTTCGTTTTTGGTGGTAGAAATGAAATAACAGGACAAAAATCGGAAGCCTTAAGTAGTTATTTGTCTTATGATTTAAAACATAGCAGTTGGAAAGAAGAGGGAGATATTTTAATTGAAAGTCAGCCACGTGTTATTATGGGGGCATCATCTGAAGCACTTGGTTCAATGCATATTTTAATTTATGGCGGAAGTGATGCTCTTTTATTTGATAAACTGGAACATTTAACTCATAAAATACAATCGGTAAAAAATGATTCTATTCGTAATATTTTAAAAATTGAAAGAAACGATATTTTAGATCATCATCCGGGATTTTCGAAGGAGGTTTTAGCCTATAATACTATTACAAAAAAATGGTTTGTATATGCTAAATCCAACACCTCATTTCCGGTAACGGCATTAAGTTTTAAGGATGGAGATGATTTCATTATCGTTTCAGGAGAAATATCCCCCGGAATCAGAACGCCCCAAGTTCAAAGAATAACAGTAAAAGAAACCGCCCATGCTTTTGGAATTGTTAATTACAGCGTATTAATTTTATATCTATTAATTTCAGTTTTAATAGGTGTTTATTTCTCGCGTAAGCAGAATTCTACCGAAGACTATTTTGTTGGAGGAGGACGTATACCCTGGTGGGCTTCAGGCTTGAGTGTTTTCGGTACCTTATTGAGTGCCATCACCTTTATGGCGATTCCTGCTAAATCATTTATAACCGACTGGTCGTTCTTTTTCCTGAATATAGCGGCTATTCTTATTACCCCGATTATCGCGTTTTTGTTTATTCCATTTTTTAATAAACTAAAAATAAAAACAGCCTATGAGTATTTGGAGGATAGATTTAATTATACAGCAAGAGCATTTGGAAGTCTGTCATTTATTATTTTTCAATTGGGACGCATTGGTATAGTGCTACTTTTGCCCTCATTGGCTATTTCCATTGTTACAGGTATACCCGTTGAAATAAGCATTTTAATTATGGGTGTATTGTGCGTTTTTTATACCACTTTTGGTGGTATAGAAGCTGTCATCTGGACTGATGTTATGCAGGTTATTGTTTTAATGGGAGGAAGTATTCTTGCAATAGTCTGGATTATGTTACACACCGAAATGCATTTTGGGGATATGCTTACCTATGCCTCTGAAAGAGATAAATTTAACGTCATGAATATGGATTTCAATTTTAGCGATTCCACGTTTTGGGTCGTTTTAATTGGCGGGTTGGCTTCTGCTATGGTTACTCAAGGAACCGATCAAACCATTGTACAGCGTTATTTAACCAGTTCAAGTATTAAAGATTCCAGAAAAACGTTGTATACCAATGCCGTTTTAACCTTGCCGGCTTCGATAATTTTTTTCGGTATCGGAACGCTATTGTTTATTTTTTACACCGAAATGCCTACAAAATTATCACCCACAATTTCTAATAACGACTCTATTTTTCCGTGGTATATTGTAAAGGAATTACCCGTTGGAGTCTCAGGCTTATTAATTGCAGGTATTTTTTCCGCAGCCATGTCGAGCATTAGCAGTAGTTTGAATTCGGTTTCTACGGCCTATTGTAATGATTTTCACCTGCATTTTAAACCTCATACAGCAGATAAAAACTTGTTAAAAACCGCACGTTTAGTAACTGTTTTAACTGGTGTTATTGGAGTTTTATTAGCACTTTGGATGGCTAACTCTAATATTAAATCGCTTTGGGACCAGTTTTACCGTTTCCTCGGTCTTTTTACAGGTGGTTTAGGGGGCATGTTTTTATTAGGTATGCTTACTAAGAAAGCTAACGCTATTGGCACATTAATTGGACTTGTATTAAGTGCTTTGATAACCTGGTACATAAGTATGTATACCGATATTAACTTTTTAATGTATTCCTTTTTTGGAGTAGTTTCCTGTTTTGTGTTTGGTTATGTTTTTAGTTTACTGTTGAAAGCATCAAAGAAAACAAGTAAATGGTGATTAGTTGTTCTTGCTTTCTGAAATTATATTTTCTAGTTTCAGCCTTGCCTTGGAAAAGTGATCAAGTAAATGGGGTATTTTACTATCGCCATACCCTTGTTTCATGGTCTCCTCCGAGACATTTAATATTTTAAGTAGCTTTTTGGCAGCCTGCATTTTAGCTTCCGGAACGGTACTTCCTTTTTGATGAAACCAAATAGGAGAAGTTTCCGCAAAAGCATAGCTGTCCATCATAGGCCATTTTGATGCGTTACCTGAAACCCTTGCTGTAACCCAGCCACCTTTCGGAATATTAATGGTGCCGGAATAGGTTTGTGTATTACCCCTTTTACTTTTTTTAGTATCGACAACAAGGCCATTAACAAATATCTCGATGCTTTCATATGGAACCGGCGAGTGGACAACCGCCTTCCATTTGGCTTTATTTTTTTTGATATTTACGACATCTCCAACTTCATTGTTTTCTAGAGTTAGTAACAGCTGTGGACCATTACTTATAAAGCTTTTGCCGTTTTTAATAGCATTCAGGCAATTGCTAAGAGTTAAATTTTCATCGGGTTTAATATAAAGTCTTGTTGCACCAATGGCCATAGTTCGATACATATTGTTCATAACATCACTACCGGCTGATAACGCCATTGGGATACCCAAGTTAAGAATTTCATGCCATAATGCCGCTGTACCAATTTCATCGGTCCATAGGCATCCTAATTCTAAAATATCTACTTCTCCCAAAACAGCATCAGCTACAAACCCCACAGGAATGGTTTTTGCTCCTCCTTCTTTGAAAGGGTCTTTTATGGATACCGGATGAACATAACCACCAAGACCACCTTGCTTTCGTGCGAAACGTAAGGCTTCTGCATTAGGTCTGTCGTCTGTTTTATAGATGTCATATCTTGGACCCCAAACCCACGGCCAGAAAAGCGATTTCGTTTTGATAAGATTTAAGTGACCAAAAAAGTGTGAGCGCACTTCTTGACCGAAGGAAATTAAAGGCTTTGCTTCGTTTTCCCAACCAAATAAATCCTGCTCAAGAAACCTGTTTCCCAGATTCGCAACTAATGGAAAGGCCACATCAATGTCTTCAGCTTTAAGATCCAGAAGGATATCTTCAGGAGCTAATTGATTGGTGCCGCCATAATTAAGGTGAAAATGATTATCTAAAGCATACCAACCCGCTTTGTTTGCATCCCAAATTCTCTCTAAATTTAAATCAACACTTGTTGTACCTGCTTTTAATTTAGTTTTTTGAACGTGTTCAACAGTAGAAAAACCACGAACGACATGTATATTTATCAAGCCAACAGGAGCTTCTATTTCAATTTCGCCAGGCGAATAGAAAAAAACAATCCCATGTTGTCCTTCAGAATGAATCATACCCGATTCAGGAATAATGGGATGTCCGTTATTATCTGTAATACTCATTCTAACAGCATCTTTTTTCCCATCTACACGACTGGTGATTTTAAGTTTACCTGTTGGTGTTCCCCAATCCCATTTGCTTATGGATAGTAATTCAGGTGAACCCCCATTCACAGATATTCTTTTAATTTCTGAAACTTGATTATTGTTGTTTTCAGAGAAGTAAACCCAATTTCCGTCATAGCTGAACTTCGGGGATAATGGAAGGCCATTACTTTTTGTTAGAAACATGTTGCTTTCTGGTATATTGATATTTAAAAGTCGAAGCTCATAACCATCACCATGAGGCCAGGTATATGCTAAAGTTGTGTTGTCTTTGGATAACGAAAACGCAATTTGGGACATAAAATTTTCCTGAACCAACGTCGTACTGGAGTTTGTTTCAATATCCAATAACTTTACCGAATCATAGGAAAAACCTGTTTTATGAAGATACACTATTTGATTACCTTTATGTGTAGGAATTGGGAGGCGTTCAAGACTGTTTTCTGTCGTTAGCAAGGCACTTTCCTTGGTTTGAATATTTATTTTCCATAGGTCAAAAGAGCCGTTTTTTGCTGAGGCGTAATATATGAAGTTTCCATCTGCTGAGAATATAGGATCTAAGTCTAAGGCATTGGTGTTCACAAGGGGAGTCTCTGTCATTGAATTAAGGTCGAGAAGAACCAGATTTGTGTCGGATGAGTCATCTCTCACAAAAACGATTTTAGTACCATCAGGCGACCAATTTGGTTTGAAATCCATACCAGAGGAAGTCGTTATCCTTTTAGCATGTCCAGTTTCTAAATTCAACAACCACAACCAACCCTTTGCTGAAAAAGCAACTTGATTTTTCGTAGGAGATGGGGCAGGGTCAGTGGGACCAGTATTTAATACCGGTAATTCATACCCTTCTAAATACACATGATGACCGTACCCATCTACTTTTGGATATCTGTTTGTCCATTGTGCATTAACAGCGTTTGATATTAAAAGAAGTAAACTGAAAATGACAACGAGATTTTTCATGTTATTTAAGTATTAAGTATTATGCGTCACAACAACATTGTCTCACATATAGTTGCGTATTTAAGTACTTAATTTAGTAAATAAAATCCGAATATAAAACCCTGTAGGGTTTTCAGAATTTGGTTAGACAGCATCATTATTTTTAGACAACTACAGCCAAATATGTCAATTTGGTTACACCCTAAGTTAATGATTTCATTATCTGAATTCACCATAATTTATGTTCTTGATGACGTATATAATTCGTTATTGATGATAAACAAATTTTCAATTTTAAATTATGATGAATGAATATGTAATGGTATATGTATTTTGTAAATTGTTGCATATGAATTTCATTATGATTTTAAATAGTTTTAAGTATTTATTAGTGGCAATTTTTATTGGTATAACCAGTATTAAAGCTCAGTCTCAGCAACCAAATATTATTATTTTTTTTACTGATGATCAGGGTTTTGGAGATTTAGGGTGTTATGGGGCCAAGGGATTTGAAACTCCAAATGCAGATAATTTAGCATCGGAAGGCATAAGATTTACCAATTTTTATGTTCCCGCCACGGTTTGCACGCCTTCAAGGGCAGGAATTTTAACAGGTCGCTATCCGAAAAGAAGTGGCCTCCATGAAGCTGTATTATTTCCTTTTTCTGAAAATGGATTGCCACTCCAAGAGTATACAATGGCAGAACTGTTAAAGGATGCAGGATACGAAACTTGGTGTGTAGGGAAATGGCATTTAGGGCATAAAGAAGAGTTTATGCCCAATAATCAGGGTTTTGATGACTTTTTTGGTGTTCCTTATTCTAATGATATGGATAACTATTATTATGCGCGGAGCGATTTTCAAGCACCGCCATTGCCTTTATATAGAAATAAAGTTTTAGTAGAACATGGCCCTAATCAAGAATTTTTAACGACGCGGTATACCGAAGAGTCTATTCATAAAATTAAAAACAGAGACCCCAATAAGCCTTTCTTATTGTATCTGGCGCATAATATGCCTCATGTACCATTACATGTTTCACCAAAGTTTAAAGGTAAGAGTACTTTAGGTTTGTACGGTGATGTGATTATGGAGCTAGACTGGAGTATCGGTGAAATTGTTAATACTTTAAAGGCAGAAGGAATTTACGACAACACTATATTTATATTAACTTCAGATAATGGCCCCGATTTAGGATCGGCGGGACCTTTAAGAGGCAAAAAGGCGCAAACATGGGAAGGAGGACAGCGTGTGCCAGGAATTGTGGTATGGCCTAAAAAGATACCAAAAAATGAAGAATGTAAAGAACCATTAAGTACTTTGGATCTTTTTCCAACTTTAGCAAGATTTGCAGGTGCGCATATTCCAGATAACCTTATATTAGATGGAAAAGATGTGGGGGCGTTATGGTTAAATCCTAAGACCGAAAAACTAAAAGCACGACCTTTTTTTTACTACGCCAGAAATGGTGGGCTAGAAGCTGTTCGTTATGGTAAATGGAAACTTCATATAAAAAAATCCATGGGTTGGGACCAAATCAAGCTAGGGGACTTTGAATTAGCTTTATATAATTTAGAAAATGATATAAGTGAGCTAAACAATGTTGCTGAAAAACATCCTGGACTTGTAAAAAAACTAAAATCACTCATTAATGAACATGCTATATAAAGATCTAGTTTTTGAAATCAAGTTTAAAGCTCTGATTAAATTCTTATTCTTCATGGTATTTCTAAAGTTTAAGAAATTAAGACGGACGTTTCACAAGTTATAACTATTCAGATATTGATAACAAGTTAAGCTCGTTCATTCCAAAAAGGGTTCGAAGCAACTTACGGGATAATGAATAAAAGATGAGTAATTGGTTTATATTTAATTCGGTACGTTTAAAAAATAAAAAACAAGTATAGTTAAAAGAATAAATTATAGATTCTATAATTCGTCTATGCTTACTTATGATTTTTTAACTTTTGTTATGTGTTTGTCTTTAATTCTTACGAATATTAATTTGTGTCTGCTTTTCGGAGTTTCACGTTGTTCAATTTCAAATTTGTCAATTGATTTTATTAAGGGGGTGAGTTTTTCAAATCCATAATTTCTTGAGTCAAAGTTGGGGCGTTTCTTTTGTAGTAAACTTCCAACGTCTCCAAGAAACGCCCAGCCATCATCATCAGACAAATCTTTGATTGTAGCTGACATTAAATTAATTTCTTTTTTTGTTATTTTATCTATTGCTGGCAGATTCGATTCTTTATCTTCGGCTTTTTCTTCCGACTGTTTCTCTAAAATTTCGATATAAATAAATTTATCGCACGCAACAATAAATGGATTAGGAGTCTTGATTTCCCCAATACCTATTACTTGCATTCCTGCTTCCCGAAGTCTTGTCGCTAAACGCGTAAAGTCGCTATCGCTGGAAACTAGGCAAAATCCATCCACTTTTCCACTGTAAAGGATGTCCATGGCATCTATAATCATGGCAGAATCAGTTGCATTTTTACCAGTTGTATATCCGTATTGTTGAATTGGAGTAATCGCGTTTTCTAAAAGCAGATTTTTCCATTTGGTTAAACCAGGCCTTGTCCAATCTCCATATATTCTTTTTATTGTTGGATTTCCATATTTGGCAATTTCTTCCATCATTTCTTTGACGTGAGCCGAAGGTATATTGTCTCCGTCAATCAAGACAGCCATATTTGAATTTATTTTCATTTAATCATTTTTATTTAATGCATATAAGATTTTGTAGCTATAGTTAATGATTTCAGGCAAATCCTTTAGCGAAGAATAAATTATAGCTGTTGTGTTTATTGAATATCACTCAAATATAGTTTAAATTTTTAAGTACTACATGAAAGTTATCATTGTTAAAAATATAAAGCCAAAATTTATTTTCAAGTTCCCATAAGTTAATATGCTAAAATTAACGAGCAACGAAGGTGAGTATAATAATCTATTATACTAAAATGTTATAGATATATTGTTTCTAACGTCCTCACGGGAGATCCTCATAAATTAATTATACTCGGTTTACAGTGGATTAGTCCTGTGGATAATTTCAAAACGAAATCATAACTATTAGATTTTATTACGACATGGTTATTTTATTAAATAAAAATCCTAGATGATAAATATGGAGGGTAACAATGAATTTAAAACAATGCTAGTTTTAGTTACCCCAATGTTAGTTGCTTTGTTTTACAGTTGTTGATATTCTTTTGGAAAATACCAGTAATTCAGCAACTTTTTATTAAAAAAAAGGGTTGATAGACATTTAGGAAAAACGATAAAAGAACGTTAACTTTGAACCGTGTTTAGTAAAATAAGAAATAGCGTTTTTACAAAATTCCTATGGACACTAATGGGATAATATCTGCTTAACATAAGTGTTGACGCCGCAGACCCAAACCCGGAACATATTCCTGAAGATTTATCTTTTAATGACCAAGAAAGCATTATTGAAATTGTTCTTGAAAAAGTATTAGGTTTTGAAGATGCTGTTAGAGAATATGATGACCACGATGCAGAAGACCATGATCGAAAAACAAATGTTAAAATTGATTTAACAACTTTTTTCATAGTTGATAATAACCTAAGTCAATCATTGATTGAAACATCAAAACACAATTTTCCCGATTATTCATCCAATTTGACAAACGGCTTTCAAAAGCTCGATATTCCACCACCTAGGATTTGATTTGTTTTACAACTTGACTAATTCTCACCTATTCAATAATAGTGGGAGTATTTCCTAATGCAAAAAAATAAATCAAAATGAATTTAAAAAAATTATTGATGTTGATACTACTATTAGTATCTTCATCATATGCCATTGCCCAAATTACAAAGGCCAAAAAAGACAGTATTTATATACAACAAGTAGAAGACCATAAAGAGCCTGACAAAGTATTACATGCAGAACCACTTTATATTGACCTAATACGTGATTTAGGAGCGAGAAAGGGGGAAAAAGAGTGGAACATTGGTCTGGGATTAACAGACAACTTAAAATTTGATGCGTATGAAGCTCTAATTGAATATGAATGGGCACCTATTAACAGATTAGGATTTGAAATCGAGCTACCATTCACTTTTTATTCCCCTCAAAGTGGTATAAGTCGAGAATCTACTCCTTCAAATAGTTTAAATAGTATTAAAATAGCCACTCAATGGTCATTCTTTGTTAGCGAGCCAATGGCAACATCGATGGCAATTGGATATATTAACGAGTTTGAATTATCGGATTTCAGAAGCTTTGGAAATCCTTTTATTAAAGGGAATATTTATAACCCGTTTTTAGTTGTTGCAAAACGTTGGGGAAACAACTTTCATTCGTTGATCTATACAGGCCCAATGATTGAGCAAAACTTTAACACAAATAAATTCCACACTACTTTCGACATAAACACAAGTTTTCATTACATGGTTACAGGGACAAGGAACTTTATTGGTGTCGAATTTAATAAGACCTTTAATAATGCCGACTTTGATATGACATTACGGCCACAAATGCGTTTAGGTGTAGCTGAGAACTTATTAATTGGAATTGTGGCAGGAATTCCTGTTTGCAGAGAAAACGAAAGATTTAGCTCTTTTGTAAGATTGATATGGGAACCTAAACACAAGCATAATTAAAAGAATAAGGCAACCAAAAATGTATAAAAAAATAGCGGTTTAGGTACAAAGCTAAACCGCTATTGCTTATAATTTAGCACATTGCTTCTCGAAATATTAACGGATAACAAACCGATACATTTCACCTATTAAACATATTAAAACATTCTGACTCGTCCGAAAATAAGGCAGTATAATTTTAATAATTATGTGAAAAATATCAATGTAATTAGACGCTAAAGCGATGTGTTTAAATTAAAAATTTTATGCGAATTTACTACTAAAAAACGCAATAAAAACCATTCAATTAATCTATTCGATTACTCATAAAATGCAAATAAAGTAAATTGCTTATCTCGTTTTTCGTATTATAAAATGGCAAAAGAAAATCCAAGATTATGTTTTCTTCATCACATAAAATTTCAGCCATCATAAAAACTTTAAACTTTTTTTGATTACATATTCCCAATTCCAAAAAACAAAAAAATTAAGGTTTCAATACACATTTTTTCAGACTCAGCAGAATAATCATTTGGCAAATAAATCGGATACCATTCTACTGTTTTCGTTTTTTCCAACGAAGACTTACTTAATTTAACACCACTAACAATTTTTTTATTTTTAGACAAGGTCTCGTCAGATATGGATCGATTATCGGGATTTAAGTTATCGACGACCATGGCCCCTAATAAGTCTTCTCCACTTATAACCTCAATAATCCCGAGGCTTTCATTATATTCGGCAAATATGGGGCTTTCAAATAATTCTCCCACTATTCGGTGTTTTTGTTCAATACCTAAAGAGTTTTTAATTTGAAAACCGTTAAAACTATTAAAAGCTTTTTTCGTCTTTTCGGTGGAATATACTATTTCTTCCTGTGTATAAACAAAATACCCTATTTGTTTGTCTTTACTATATATCTCAGCTATTAAAGGGTCTAAAATTCTTTGTGAAAAGTCTTCATCGCTAAAAGTCGAACTACTTTCAATCTCAATCCATTTGAGCAATATACCTAGTTCATCTCCGTCAGAAAAAATGAGCCTCCCTGTCTTCTCATAATCGATCATATTTTCAGTAACTACTTCAATACCTGTTGTTTGAGAAAATAATCCGGCAAGAACCCCTGAAAATGACGGTTTGGGAAATTCCCAACTCAACTTTTCATTAAATCGTAATGCTATAACTGTATCAACAGGTGATTCTAATTGAGCCGCAAAATTGCCAGCAACACGCCATCTTCCATCTATCTTGAGTATATGTCGGGTGGATTCCCTAAAAAGTGCTTGTGCTTTTCTTTCTTGTTCATCTAAAGAGCCGATAACAATGACTTCATTGGAAGATGGTAAAACGCCCAAAGATTCTTGTAGCATTCGAATAAAAATATCTCGAAATTGATCTGGTTCAAGCCATTTTCTTGTAGTGAGGTAACCTGACGCATTGAAATATTCAAGTTCGTGTACAACTTCCTTTGCTAGTATTTCTTTCCCTGCCTTTTTAATAACTATGTTGAACTTCCATAAAATTGAATATCCCACAGTCCCTCTGGTAATAAAAGAATATATCCCCACTTCATAGTCATTTTTCGGATTTGTCTTAGGTAGTTTAACTTTTTGATTTCCAAACCCGTTAATTATTTTATAGGAAACATTTTCGGGAAGTTTAATTTCCGTTAACCCAAGGTAATGGGATAGCTCATGCTTTGTAGCATTAAAAATAGTGTCTCGTACTTCATCATATAGGAAAAAGTTTGGAAACTTGGTTTCATCTACCCATCGCAAGTCGTGCCTAAAAACAACGATTTCTGCCTGCTGAGCATAACCAACAAAAGATAGTAAAACCTTCAAAAAGCATAGCGATAATATTTTCATCTGTGTTGAATATTTTAGATTAATATTAATACAAAAGGTTACTTAAGGTTATGCTTTTTTCTTGCTTACCCCAATTTAAACATCATTTCTAGAAGCGGGAAATACAAGATATTAAAAAATCATTTAATAAGTAATAAGATTTTTAACCGAAACCAATTTATTTGTGCAATAATTTAAAGAATAATAAACTTTTAATTATTCCAAATAATTTAATATAATGAGTTCTAGAATAGGTTGTTATGTGTTTTTGTTAATGCAATATAACCTATTTTAGCAACCCGTTTTAGGATTCGATTAATAAACCAATATTTTGTATTTTAGGATACGGAATTTACCAAACATAATCGTTAGATGTCATTCGCTAAACAATATAAATAAAAAGCCTACTCACAATAATAGCTATAATTGAGCTTGGCGATGTTGAAAAAACCGAAAGTAAAAACTATATTTAAACTGATTTCTATTCGGAATAGTCCTGCGGACGATTTCACACCAAAACTACAGTCAAACTTTTGGCAAATTTTTAAAATGTAAAGTCAGTTAAAAAATGAAAAGGAAAATATTGTTTATTGCTTTGTTAGCATATTCTATCAATAACTACTCCCAAATTAGGAATAAAACTGATTTACAAAATAGGGCTTCGGAAGCAATTTCTGATCGGATATACATGGAGAAAAAAAGCAGCTATTTCACTAAACAAGAATACTCGCTAATTTCTTATAAAGAAAAACAATTATTTCAAAACCTATCTAAACCTGATGAAAAAAGTGATTTGTCGCAATACTTAGCCCAACATATAACCCAAAAGGATTTAAATAAAATTGACTTTAATAAAATAAAAGCTTCTTATAAATTAAATACAGATCCATTTAAATCAAATTTCTTTGATTATACAATAAGGTTAACCTTCCAGATTAATGAAAAAGATAAATATCGTAATGTATCTGTAAATACAGGAAATTTGGAACTTAATAAAAAAATAAAAGATATTTTTATTCATTATCCGTTAGATAAATTAAAGATTACTAATAAAAACCGCACAGGAATAAATAGCGTTCAATTATTTACCCGAAAGAACAAACAGGCTATAATAATGGCTAGCACAAACATTGTATGTGATGAACTTCCGATATTTAAAGGTTGCTCACCTGAAGAGCGTCATACCAAACGTTCGAGCTGTAATTACAAATGTTTAAAAGACTTTATCCTAAATAATATTGCTCTTAGTACTATTGAAAAACAAAAAAAGAGAGGTGAAATAAGAGTTTACCCAAGATTCTCAATTGATACGAACGGAAGTGTATTTAAAATAAATTCTCTAGCTCCTAATAAAATTATAAAAATGGAAATTGACAGGATTATTAAATCAATTAATTATAAAATAATACCTGCCAAAAGAAACGGTATTCCTGTTGATTATTATTATAACACAGAATTTTTATTTGTAATCGAAAAACAGAAATAAATACATTTACTTATAACGTCTAAAAATGATTGCCGGAATCTTACTTACGTGGAAAATTCTACGGAAATTCCTTTTGTTCGTTACATTTTTAGAAAGTTAATTGTTGGTACAAATAATAAATCATATACATGCCTTCGGGTTTAATGCTGCAAATCTATATAATATTGAAAAATTAATTTTTTAAAGTCAAAAAACAAGTAATCTGACAAATTCAAAAAAGTTAATATGAAAAGAATTTTAGTTATATTATTGGTTATTGGGTCGGTGTCATTGGCTAATGCTCAAGAGACATTTGATATTTTAACAATATCTCGACATTTTGGTACACCACAACCTTTTGAATCCGAATCTACTTATACCGGAAAAACAACAGAAAGAGGAACCATGGTTAATTTAGTTGTTCCAATCGCATTGAACGAAAAACAAATTTGGTATAATAGTGCCAACTATATGCATTGGAATGTCAATAATGATATTGAGATGGCTGATCATATTGCTAACCCAATTAATGTTTATGGACTTATTTTAAGAACAGGATTGATTCAGAAACTTTCAAATGGCAATTCTATTCAGGTAGTTTTTATTCCCAGGCTAATGACTGATTTCAAAAATATAGATAATAAACACTTCCAATTTGGAGGGACATTTATTTATGAAAAAATGTATCACCAAAGATTAAAAATCGGTTATGGAGTATTGTATAACCAGGAAGTATTTGGTCCTAATGTTACTCCTTTATTGAACCTTGAATGGAAAATTTCTGAAAGATGGTCTATGTCAGGATTACTTCCTATTTACTCTAAAGTTAAATACAAAGTAAACGAAAAAATAAATTTGGGAATACAACATTTCGGATTGGTAACTTCCTATCGTTTAGGAAAAGAAGCTTATCAGAAAGATTATATAGAAAGAAAAAGCATTGAGTTAGGTTTGTTTTTTAGGTATAAAATTGTGGATGGAATTCATTTAGAAGGTAGATATGGGTATTCTTTAGGAAGAAGCTACAATCAGTATAGTCAAGATGATAAAATTGATCTAGCATTACCACTTGTAACAATTGGAGATGATAGAACTCAATTAAATAAAAACTCTAATTTTAGTAATGGAACATATGCTAATGTAAGATTGGTGTACGCAATTAAATTGTAAAAGGATTTGTTAAGTTATAAAAATTTATTTAGTAAAATAAGAAAGCACTAAAACCATACAGTTCATAATTTCTAATTTTTTTGGTATTAACAATATGATCAGTTTATCCGATTCATTTAGTTAAATTGTTGCTTTTGAAGCGATTAAATTTTGTGTCGACAGCAGGACACGATCCCGCGACCTCCGGGTTATGAACTCAACAGTCGTGTTCAGCAAAACACATTTACTGGGGTTCCCAAGCTATATTTTTATAAAATCGTATGCAAAACCGTATGCAGATTTAACCTCTGGGTTAAATAAATAATTTAAGGCAATTTAATAAAAAAAGATTCCGTTGCATAGAAATTTTTTAAAATTTCGTAGCAGGAATCATTAAACAATTATTTAAATAAACTACAATTAATGCTAAAGAATACAATTATTCGATTTACGAATGTATTTAATAATTGTATTTTTTAGTTTAATTTTTATCTTGCAGTTACTTATATTTTTTTTTGAAGAAATTATTAAAAAAAATAAATTGATATTGTATTGAATTAGACCAATATTCCCAATTGTGTTTTCCTGGTCGTACTATATAATCATGCGGGATTTCATTATCTACAAGTTTTTGATGAAACCTTTCATTAGCATCATAGAAAAAATCATCTGTACCACAGTCAAATATGAGTTTTAAATTATTGTTATCCAATAGGTGTAGCATATTGATTACCGTATTTTCTTCCCATAATTCAGTGTTTAGAGAATATTTTCCTAAGCGAAGGCTTATATCCCAGTTATTAGGAAAAGGTCTTATATCTAAACCTCCACTCATACTTCCTGCAGCCCCCCATATGTCTTGGTGCTTAAATGAAAGGTAAAATGCCCCATGACCACCCATACTTAACCCAGTTATTGCTCTGCCTGTTCTGTTGGGTATAGTTTTATATTTTTTATCAATAAAGCTTATTAATTCATAGGTGACATAAGTTTCATATTTTATATCCTCTTGTATCGGACTGTCAAAATACCAACTTGTGTAACCGCCGTCTGGACACACAATAATCATACTATATTTATCTGCAAATTTTTCTAATTGAGGAAAATTAGTTAACCATGATTTGTAATCGTCCGTAGCTCCGTGAAGAAGATATAAAACCGGAAATTTTTTTTGTGTTGTGTATTTATTAGGTAAAATTACAATGTTGGATATTGTTTTATTCATTGAAGGACTTTCAATTAATAGAGTATCTATATGAGAAGCAAAACTTAAAGTAGAATTTAGTAATACAAAAAATACAATAAAAATGAATTTCATTTAATTAATTTTTAATTAATGAAAAAACAATGAACAAGATAAAGGCTTTTTCTTTGGGTAGTTCTTCACGAAGAAACGCATAAGCTCTTTTTATTTGTGTTTTTACTGTATTAACAGAAATATTGTTTTCTTCCGCAATTGAAGCATAACTTTTACCATGAACAATGGCAGATATAAATACATTTCTTCGACTTTCAGGTAATTGTTTTATTAATTCATTAAGTTGTTTTTCTAAAGTGTCATCCTTTTCATTTTGTTCAGGCAAAACGTATAATTCTCTAGGAGCAATTTCATCAATACGTTTTTTTGTCTTTTCATTTTTTTGCACAAATTGCAGACTTAAGTTTTTCACTGCTTTTCGTGCATAGTATTCGAACGATGATTTAATTAAAAGACTTTCTTTTTTTTGCCAATACGAAATGAAAAAATCCTGAACAATATCTTTGGCAATATCGGAATCTTTGGTGATACTGAAGGATACAAGACATAATAACGAATGAAATTCCCGAAATCTATCCTCAAAAATAGATGATAATTTTTTCTCCGATTGTTTCATTTTACTTTAATCTTTATGCGAAAATATAAAATTATATATTAAAGATTTCCTATTGATTGGATGCAAAGTATTGATTTTTTTTAATCGTCACAAAAAAAATAATAATTATTGTCACCCTTTTTTATAAAATATTTAACATATAGTAAAAGAGCACATCGTTATGTCGTCAATAAAAAAGATAAAACAAATATTATTAAGCTATTCCAATTCAAAAAAAATTGATCAAAATGCAATCAATGAATTATCTGATTTAGATAAGGAGCTTATTGAAAAAATTATAAATGATAATTTTGTTGAAAGGACCATAATTTTTCTTGAATCAATAGATACAGATAAAGAATGGGGGCATCTACAGAAAGAAATTTTGGGAAATGATATATCAAAATATCCTTTATGGAAAAAGGTGTATAAATATGCTGCATTATTTGTTGGGTTTTTAGCAATTTTTTATTTCGTAAATAATCAAATATCACTTGAAAAAAGCCAAAGTAAAGATTCAATAACAAACCATGATTTTCAAAGCAATAATGGCATAAAATTAATAACAGATTCACAGGAGAAATTAATAGATGCAAACAACACTGAAGAAGTTGTTATAGCTAATGGCATATCGGTTGGTATTCAGTCTGGTAACAAAATTAGTTATACGAGCACTCTTGATTTAGATGATTTAATATATAATGAATTGGAGGTTCCTTTTGGAAACAGAGTTTTTACTTTGGAATTATCTGATGGAACAGAGGTTTATTTAAATGCAGGGACAAGAATTAAATACCCGGTTAAATTTATAAAGGACAATACTCGACAAGTATTTATTAGTAAAGGAGAGGCCTATTTTAAGGTGGCAAAAGATACCCATCATCCATTTATTGTAACTTCCGAAAATGTATCGGTTGAGGTTTTAGGGACAGAATTTAACTTTTCTTCTTTTGAAGAAGATGAAGAAATTTCTACGGTATTGGTTGAAGGATCTGTTCAGATGTCTTTCGATACTGAAAAAGCTGAAAGTATTTTGTTAAAACCCGGATTTAAAGGTGCTTGGAATAAGGAAAATAAAAGTAAAACAGTTCATCCGGTCGACGTTAATGTTTTTACAGCTTGGATAAATGGAGAGATTGTTTTTAGAAATTCAGCCTTCGGTAATATGATAAAGAAATTAGAGCGTCGCTATAATGTTTCATTTAAAGTTAAAAATTCTGAAATTTTGGAAAAACATTTTAATGCAAGCTTTAATGTAGATCATGAATCAATATACGATATTTTAACTGCGATGAGTAAAATACATCCTTTTAAATTTAATATAAGAGAAGACCAAGTAGAAATTAACTAATATTTTAAATTATTATGAATTAAAAAACAACTATTAAAACTAAAAACCAAAGATTCATTTTACGAAAAAAACCGAAAAATGGTTCCAGCATTTTTCGGTCTGTAAGAATGAATTAAATAACCTAAGTAACAATTATTTAAACCAACACAAAATTATGAAAAAAAGCTTTACTATGGTATGGCCTCCTAGTCTATGCCTAAAATTTGACTTGAAAATGAAATTGACAACACTATTATTGATAATTTCTTTGTTAAAAGTTCATGCAGACTCTTATTCTCAAAATAAAAAATTGAGTTTGAAGCTTGATAATGTAACAATTGAACAAGTTTTTAATAAGATTGAATCTATTTCTGAATTTCGTTTTTTATATGAAACAGACGCTATTGATGTTAAAAAAAATGTAAGTCTTGAAATTAAAAATAAAAAGATTGATTTCGTTTTAGAGGAATTATTTCGAGACTCAAATGTGAAATATGATTTACTTGATAGACAGATATTGCTTACTCAAAGACAAGTAATGCAAAATAAAATCAATCAATCATTTAATGTTAGTGGTATTGTTCTAGATAATAATGGAATTCCTCTACCTGGGGCAACTATTTTGGAGAAGGGAACTCAAAACGGAGTCCAAACAGATTTTGATGGTAAATTTAATTTAAAGGTTTCAAGTAGTGATATAATTTTAGTTGTTTCATTTGTTGGATTTAAAACTCAAGAGGTGGAAATTAATGGCCAAATGAATTTATCAATTTCTTTAGAAGAAGATACTGCTAAATTGGAAGAAGTCGTTATTACAGGATATGGCTCTCAAAAAAGGACTAATGTTACTACTGCAATTTCACAAATAAAAGGAGATAATCTGGTTAAAGTAGCTACACCTACACTAGGTACTAGTTTAACAGGACAAGTTCCGGGATTATTGGTAACAACACCTATTTCTGAGCCAGGAAATGATACACCAACCATTTTGGTTCGAGGTCTTTCTACAATCACAGGAGCTAACGCCCCATTAATTGTTATTGATGGTGTTGCAAATGCTGATGGGATTAATAGGTTGGATCCAAACGACATTGAATCTGTAACAGTTTTAAAAGATGCATCAGCAGCAATTTATGGTGCACAATCAGCAGGTGGTGTAATATTAATCACAACTAAAAGAGGTGAAATTGGGAAGCCAAAATTTAATTTTTCAACGGGTTACGGCTTCGTTTCTCCAATAAGTGTTCCTAAGTATTCTAATGCTGCATTACAGTTAAAGGGGCTTGGGTTTTCAGAAGAGGTTATTGAACCATGGTTGGATGGAACTAATAAAGGTACTGATTGGTTAGATGAAGTTCTTAAAAATACAAGTGGACAACAAAGACATAGTTTAACAGCTTCTGGAGGATCAGAAACTGTAAATTATTTTGCTTCATTAGGATATGTCTCTCAAGAAGGTCAAGTTACTGGAGATAATCAATCAGGTAACAAGCAGTATAATTTCAGAAGTAATATTGACGCGAAACTTTCAGATAGATTAAAATTGAGTTTTGATGTTTCAGGAAGAAGACAAGATAGAGTTTTACTGGCACGGTCATTACAAGACAATATTCGAAATACGGGATTAACAACGCCACTTCAGCCTGCCTATGTTCAAGGTATGCCAACAGGTGGACGTGTTAATCAAAGTGCATTAATTGTTGCTAAATCTGAAGGAAATAGAAAAGATATTGTTGATGTTCTGGGAACTACGATAAGACTTGATTATGATATACCAAAAATTGATGGTTTAACATTTAAAATGTTTGGAAATATTGTAACGAATCAACAGTATGGTAAAGATTGGCTTGTTCCTTTTATTTATTACGATGAAGATGCTAACGGAAACTTGATTGAATATGAGGCAATAGGAAGACCCGTTAATAGACCACAATTAACAGAGCGCTTCGATCGATCAACCAGTTTAACGTATAATGCAAGGTTTAATTATAGCAAGAACTTTGGTTTACATAACATTGATGCGTTTATTGCTTATGAACAATATAAATTAAAATCAAATTTTATTCAAGCGCAACGTCTTGATTTTGATTCTACGGCGGTTCCTGAATTATTCGCAGGAACAACAGATCCAAATTTAATTCGAAATAATGGAAGCTCTAACGAGAGCGCCCGTCAAAATTATTTTGGACAAATATCGTATGATTACGATGGGAAATATTTATTTCAATTTCATCTAAGACGTGACGCTTCAGAACGTTTCTCAGAAAATGAACGTGTAGGGTATTTTCCAGGTATATCTGCTGGTTGGTTAATTTCAAAAGAAGAATTTTTTAATGTTTCTTTTATAGAGCATTTAAAGTTACGTAGTTCTTGGGGTATTCTCGGTAATGACGCTATAGGACGTTTTAACTACCTTTCATTATATGAATTTGCTCCTGGATATGTTTTTGATGGAAGTCTTGTAGTCGGAGGTAATAGAGAAGGTTTACTTGCTGCTCCAAATACAACTTGGGAGAAAAAGGAAACAAGAAATCTTGGTTTTGAGTTTGGAATGTTTGATAGAAAACTATTCCTTGAACTTGATTTCTTTAAATATATTACTTCTGATATATTGATATCAAGAAACGCTACGGTTACAGATGTTTCAGGTATAGGCAGTCAACTTCCTAATGAAAATCTTGGTGAATTTGAAAACAAGGGTTTTGAAATTCAAACAACTTACAGAAATAATATAGGAGATTTTAATTATAACATTTCAGCAAACTTTAGTAGAACTAAAAATGAGACTATATTTATTGATGAACCAGATTTTGGAGAATCACGGATTCATCAATCTAGAGAAGGTAGACCTTGGGGAACACCACTAATGTATGTAGTGGAAGGTAGGTTTTTATCACAAGCCGATATAGATGACCCCAACAAACTAGGTTTGGGAAATGTACAATTAGGAGACTGGATTTATAGAGATATTAATAATGATGGTATAATAAATGTTGACGATCGAGTAATTTCTGATTATAATGAGATACCTCAAATTATAATGGGACTTAACATTAGTGCTAGTTATAAAGGTTTTGATTTAACAGTTAATACGCATGCGAACGCAAAAGTTAAGAAATTCACACATTTCTATATTGCAGGTGAGATTAATAATACAGCCGAATATTATTTTAAAAATCTTTATTATAATGAAGCTGAACCAGGAACCATTCCTGCCTTAAATAGAGGTAGAGATATGAACTCGGTTACTCAAAAAGATGCCTCTTTTGTCCGTATTAAAACCTTAGAATTAGGTTATACTATTCCTAATAAATACATGAATAAAATTGGTTTAGATAATGCTAGAATTTATGCTAATGGCTATAATTTGTTTACATTTTCGAAATTCAATGACTACCAACTAGGAGATCCAGAGGCATTTGTTAGTGGAAGCTTCCACTATCAGCCTTCATTTAAAACTATAACTATTGGTCTTAACTTAGGATTTTAACCATAACATTAATACAGATAATTATGAAATATATATATAAGTTATTTAGTATAATAACATTAAGCATTATTACTATTTCTTGCTCTGATGACTTTTTAAATTTAAAACCAAGTACATCTTTGTCAGAACTTGATGTTTTTACTGATGAAGCATTGCTTACCAATTTCGTAAACAATAATTACGGAAGAGCTTTTAGAGACAAGTTTCATAGAAACCCAGCTGACGAAGGTATAACCGATAATGGTCAGGGGCGTGATGCTATATACACCGATTTTGTTGGAGATAATTTTAATTCTTCAAGAGGAGAAGGGTTTACTGCTAATTTATGGAGTACATCATTTTCCACAATTAGAAATGTCAACTTGTTTTTTGAAAAAACAGAAGGTAATCCAAATTCGTTAGACGAATCGACTTTGTTAGACCTTAGCGGTCAAATGCGATATATAAGATCGTGGGTTTATTTTGATTTATTAAGAACTTACGGAGGAGTTCCTATTGTTACAGAGACATATAATTTAGAAACAGCAAGTGAAATACCTCCCAGAAGTTCCATTCAAGAAGTTGGTGCATTTATATTAGGAGAATTAGACAAGGCAATCACCGAATTACCAGAAAAGGGTTCAGAAGCTATTGTTGGACGAATTAATAAGGATGTAGCAATGGCCTTAAAAGGAAGACTTACGTTATACCTAGCAAGTCCGCTTTATAATAATGGTAGCAACGGCTCCCAACAGCAATGGGAAGCTGCACGTGATGCGAACAAAGCTATTTTAGATTTAAATCATTATGATTTAAATACCCCTTATGAAAATATCTTTTTACAAGGAACACAAAATACAAGTTCTACTATTTTTGCTAAAACTTATAGTGATGCTTTACCACAACCTGGAGAACGTGCTGGAAGACATATTTTAGGTTGTACGCATGGAGGTTATACCATGGTCCAACCTACTCAAGATTTAGTAAATGCGTATCAGATGAATGATGGGCAATATCCTTATGAGGAAGATTTAGTTACTGTAAACCCAAATTCGGGATATGATGAACAAAATCCATATGTTAACCGAGACCCAAGGTTTTATAAAAGTATACTCTTTCAAGGTTCTACATTCTCATCGGTAACTACACCAGATCATGTACAACAGTATTGGCAGTTAGAAGATCAATCAGCTATAGGTGCTGATGTCTCAATTGCCGGTGTTATTGGAGGTGGTTGTAATTCTCAAGGTGGTTATAATTTTAGAAAATATGCCGATGGTAGAGCCCCTACGCAAAGTACTACACCATGGGTCTACTTCAGATTAGCGGAGTTTGAGCTAAATTATGCCGAGGCACAATTGCAACTGGGAGATGAAGATGAAGCTAGAGCTGCTTTAAATAGAGTTAGAAATAGACCAGGAATTGAAATGCCTCCCATTTCCGATACAGTTACAGGAGCCGAATTATGGAGAGCCTACCATTACGAAAGACGAATCGAACTTGTCTTTGAGGGACATAGATGGCAAGATGGAAGAAGATGGATGATGGGTAAAGAATTGTTTGAAAAGCAACCTAAAGGTACAAAAATAATAAGAACTGATGGCGGAAATACTGGTGATGCTATAACAGTAACATATGAGCATTTTGCAGTTGACATTCAGCCACAATGGGGACCAAGAAAGTGGAATAATAAGGCCTACTGGGCTCCAATTCCGCCCAATGAAATTGTAAAATCCGAAGATGTCCTAACACAAAATCCAGGTTGGGATTAAAAAAAATATAAAGTTTAGGTTAGTTTAGTTAATTGAGTTGTTGAATACCATACAGTAAGCTATACGTCTTACTGTATGGTTACTTCAAAATAATGTTTGGTTGATAATAATTTATTCGAAATTTGGATTAAATTTCAATTATATCTATTTATTCTAGTAATAGAATCCGTATAATTATTTTTCATTTTTATATCGAAATTTTAGAAAATAAATTTTGACGGATTATTATGTGCCTAAATTAAAAGGGTAAGTTGCTTTAATTTTAAAAATATAAGAATATGTCAATTGTTTAAACATCATTGCATTTAAGGGGTAGTAGCAACTTATTAATAGGTGAGACTAATTATGTGTAAAATTAAAATTATGAAGAAATTATAAATACAGCCTTAGTAATTAAATGATGAAAGTAAAAGGAATAACAGAAACTATAATTACGATTTTATCGTGTTTGGTATCGTGTTTTTTAATAGCACAGGACGTGAATACGTTAAAAAAAAAATTTTCAAAAATTGAATTTGATTTCGAAGAAATTTCTGGAATAGGTTACGAAGAAGGATGTACACGTCGCGATCCTAGTGATGTTATAAAGGTGGGTGATTCGTATTTTGTTTATTATACAAAAATTCCAGATGCTCAACCCAAATATTGGGGAGCCGGATATTGGGGTGCGAGTATTTGGTGTGCAATTTCTCAAGATGCCGGATATTCATGGATTGAGGTAGGTGAGGTGTTAAAAGTAGATAAACAAGGGCAGTGGGATTCACATGCCGTTTTTACTCCAAACATACTTTATGCGAATGGTAAATACTATTTGTATTATACAGGTGTAAAGCCAACACCAGGAAACATCAACAAAGAATTTGAAAATAATAATTTATCCGATATTACAGCTATAGGTGTTGTTGTGTCTGATACACCAACCGGACCATTCAAGAGAATTTCAGAGGACCCTGTATTAAAAGTAAGTGTTGAGCCAGAAATGTTTGATAGTTACAGGGTTGATGACGCCTCTTTAATACGACGAAATGGACTTTACTGGCTTTATTATAAAGGCCGCTCTTTAGTTAGTGGGCATGGAGGCCCTTCTCATACTTGTATGGGGGTTGCGTTTTCAAAAGATCCACAAGGTCCATTTACCAAATTGGGATATCCGATTCTAGACAGAAGTCATGAGGTATTAATTTGGCCTGAAGGTACTGGTGTTGCTGCTTTTGCATCATTATCTGAAACCTTCGAATATGCCCCGGATGGAGTGGATTTTATGTCTGATAAATTAAATGTAAAGGTAAAAGAACGTGCTGTGGCACCAGGAGCATTTCGTCCTGATTTAACTAATCCTGTTGTTTTCGGGGATGGATTAAAATGGGGAATAGCTATGGTTCCAAACAAACATGAATGCTATTTAATTCGTTATGAATTAACATCTAGGTAAGGGCCTTCTTTTCTTTTTGTTTAAAAATAAAAAAATACAATAATTAGTATACAAATGAATTTTAAAACGCAACTACAACAATTCCTGTTATTAATATTTACCATTGTCGGGTATGCCCAACATCACAATAATGATCAGATACCTATTCCTACCCAAGCTCAATTAGACTGGCAAAATGCGGAATTAGCAGCCTTGGTGTGTTGGGATATGCATGTTTTTGATGGAAAATTCTATGTACAATCTAAAGCGCGGATTACACCTGTTGAGGATTATAATAGTTTTAATCCGGAGCAATACGATATGGACCAGTGGATTAAATCTTTAAAAGATGGAGGATTTAAAATGGCCATTTTTACAGTGAGTCATGAAACTGGATTTTTTTTCCATCAAAGTGAAGCGACCCCTTATTGTATGAAAGCCTTAAAATGGCAGGATGGTAAGGGGGACATTTTAAGAGACTTTAAGGCTTCTTGCGACAAGTACGGTATACTTCCAGGTGTTTACATTGGGACCCGGTGGAATGCGTATTATGGTATTCATGATTTTAAAGTACAAGGAGATAATCAATTTGCTAAAAATAGACAAAAACACTACAATACTATGATTGAAAAGATTGTAAAAGAAATCTTTATGAACTATGGCGATTGGGCTATGGTTTGGTTTGATGGAGGAGCCCACGGTCCGGAACAAGGCGGGCCTGATGTGTTATCTGTTTTTGAAAAGTACCAACCGAATTGTTTGTTTTACCATAACTTGCAACGTGCCGATATGCGCTGGGGTGGCAGTGAATCTGGCACGGTTCCTTATCCTTGTTGGGGAACATTTCCCTATCCTTCAACCGGAGCAGGAGAATCAGCTAAACAAGAGATTTATGCTAATAATTTTGAGATGTTAAAAACTGGAGATCCAGATGGGATGTATTATATGCCGGCCATGAGTGATGCTCCTTTACGAGGTAATGGCGGACATGATTGGTTTTGGGAACCAAACCGTGAACAAACTCTATTTTCATTGGATAATTTGGTGAGCAAGTATTACAATTCTGTGGGGCACAATACAACACTCATTTTAGGGGTAACCCCAAACCCAGAGGGTTTAATGCCGGCTCCGGATGTGAAACGCTTAAAGGAATTTGGTAATGAGATTAAACGAAGGTTTTCTAGACCAATTTCAACTATGTCAGGAACGAATAAGGAGTTAACGCTTAAATTTCCAAAAAATCAAATCATAAATCAAATTGTATTAAAGGAGGATATTACTCAAGGGGAACGCGTAAGACAATTTATATTGGAAGGAAAAACCCAAAATGGCTGGGAGTCCATTTTTGAAGGATCTTGTATTGGACATAAATTTATTCATTTGTTTGAGGATATGGAACTAAAAGCTGTTCGCCTTAAGGTCAAGGAATCTAAAGGGACACCTCAAATTAATTCGTTTGAAGTTTTTAACATAAATAATATTTAGGAATGAAACGATTTCTATTAGGGCTTTTGCTGGTATGGGGGCATACAAGTTTTGCTAAGATTTGGACGTCTTCAGTGATTTCTGATGGTATGGTTTTACAGAGGAATACATCTGTGACTATCTGGGGATGGACTAGCGAAACTATCGAACCGATTACAGTAATTGGTAGTTGGGATAATGTGCCGGTAACCCAAAATGCGTATCAAGGGAAATGGTCTGTTCAGCTACCTACACCTGACGCAGGGGGACCATATACCGTTACCATTAAAGGTCATGAAGCCATTATATTATCAAATGTGTTAATTGGTGAAGTTTGGATTGCTTCCGGGCAATCCAATATGGAGTGGACGGCATCAAATGGGATTACAAATGCGAAGGAAGAGATTAATAATGCCGTTTACCCAAATATTCGTCTGTTCAATGTGCCCAAGCATCAATCGGCTAGTCGTCAGAATGACACTAAAGGAAATTGGACAGAATGTTCTCCGAATACCATGAAGGACTTTAGTGCTGTAGCTTATTTTTTTGGAAGAGAACTTCATAAAGAGCTTAATATACCTATTGGTTTGATTAATTCAAGTTGGGGAGGTACTCGCGCTGAGGTTTGGTTTAATGCTAATTATTTAAAAAGTAAGCCGCACTTGGTAGAGTCGAAAACACATTTTACAGAGAATAAATGGCACACTGCAGAACCAGGATATATGTTCAATGCCATGGTTGCACCTTTAATTCCCTTTAAAATTGCAGGAGCCATTTGGTATCAAGGAGAAGCTAATAGGGTGTCTCCTCATATTTATAAAGATGTGTTGTCAGCTCTCATTGAAAATTGGAGAGCAGAGTGGGGTTACAATTTTCCTTTTTATTTTGTTCAAATAGCCCCTTTTAATTACAAGGAAAAACATGCGGGTGTGTTAATTAGGGAAGCGCAATTGAAAACATTTAAAGATGTTTATAATACAGGGATGGTTGTTGTGAGTGACATTGGAAATATTAACAATATTCATCCAAAAAATAAACAGGATGTAGGCAAGCGTCTTGCCCAATGGGCCTTAACAAAAAACTATAATGATAAAGGCAAGGCCTTCTCTGGGCCCATATATCGTGAAGTAAAAAAAGAAGGACAAAAAATGGTTATTTATTTTGATTATGCAGAGGATGGGCTAATGAAAAATGGAGATGAGTTAACTGAATTTGAAATTTGTGGAGCCGATAAAATCTTCATAAAAGCTAGAGCTAAAATAAAAGGGGATATTGTTATGGTTTGGCATAATAAGATAAAAAATCCATTAGCGGTCCGTTTTGCATGGAACAATAAGGCTGAACCTAATCTTTATAACAAGGCAGGATTGCCAGCATCCTGTTTTCGGACAGATGATTGGGATATTCAAATTGAACAAAATAATGAATAAGCATCTAATGTATGATTCTATTTTATTGATGTTTGGTTTTCAATTATACATAAATTAAAAACAGTTTAAGAAATCATATTTATGCCTGTACTAAAATATTTAATTTTTAATATGTTTTTTGTTTTAACAACTAAAATGTTTGGTTTTTCAAATCCTAAAAGCGTTAATTTAATTAAACAAAACCTTTTGGGTGAGAGGTTAAAATTAATCGAAATTCAAAGTAATGGGACTTATTTTCATTATTTAAGAGGAGGTATTCGTAATTCCTATTTAAAGTTTAAACAGGAAGGTAAGGGAAGGGTTGCTTTTGTTGGGGGATCGATTACTTATAATAGTGGTTGGCGTGATTCTATATGTAACTATTTAAGAAATCGATTTCCAGAAACCACCTTCGATTTTATTTCAGCCGGTATTAGTTCGATGGGATCTACACCTGCTGCCTTTCGATTAGATCGTGATGTTTTTAAGTATGGACCAGTAGATTTAATTTTTGAAGAGGCAGCAGTTAATGATGCACTTAATTTCAGAACCGACAAGGAACAACTGTTAGCTATGGAGGGCATTGTAAGACATGTGCGTCGTCATAATTCTAAATGTGATATCGTTCTACTGCATTTTGCCGATACTTCAAAGATAAATACCTATAATCGAGGGAAGGAACCAGGCGTAATAAAAAATCACGAAAGTGTAGCAATACATTATAATATTTCATCTATTAATATTGCCAAAGAGGTAACCCAAAGAATTAATTCTGGAGAGTTTAATTGGGAAGACGATTTTAAAGATTTACACCCCTCCCCATTTGGTCAGGGCATTTATTTTTCTTCAATAAAGGCATTTTTAGAAGAGGCTTGGTCAGGACAGATATCAAATTCAGGTAAACTTTTGGATTATAATTTGCCTAAAGCATTGCACGGAGGAAACTATCAATATGGAGAATTAATTCCTATATATAAGCTGAATCAACAAAGGGGATGGTACTTTATGCCGAATTGGAACCCTAAAGATGGAAAAGCAACAAGAGCAAATTACACCAATGTCCCCATGCTTGTTAGCGAAAGCTTTGGAATAGAATATAAGTACAAATTTAAAGGGGATGCGGTTGGAATAGCCATTGCTGCAGGACCGGACGCAGGTATAATAGAATATTGCATTGATAATGGTAAATGGAAAAAACAAGATCTATTTACAAAATGGAGTAGCGGATTACATATACCCTGGTACTTTACTTTAGGTTCAGAATTGGAATTTGGGAAACATAGTTTAAAAATAAGAATGTTAAAGGAAAAAAATCCGCAAAGTAAAGGTAATATTTGTCGAATCAGATATTTCTATGTTAATAATAAAGGTGATAAATTAAAATAAATGAAATTAATTATATATTTTATTTTCTATCTATTAGTACCCATTTTTGTTGTTGGTGCTCAGGAAAAAATAGATCTTTTTATATGGGCTGGTCAGTCCAATGCCCAAGGTTGGACAGGTAATGCAAATGAATATCCTATCGACAGTCTGGCTTTGGATTCATCAATTTTATTAAACTGGACTTTTTTTGAAGAGGAAAGCTCTAATGGAAAATGGGTGAAGATGCAACCTCAAAAAGGAAGATATCCGAAGGGACACTTTGGACCGGAGGTCAGTTTTAGCCGTGATTTAAAAAAGGCCGGTTATAATCCAGCCATCTTTAAATATACTAGAGGAGCGACAGGTTTGGCCAGAGACTGGAAGTCTCCTGGGCAAGGAGGTATTTATGATCATATGGTTACCGATTTAAAAAAGGCTATTAAGGATCTGAAAGATAAAGGGAATTCTATAACTATTAGAGGATTCATTTGGATACAGGGGGAATCTGATGGAGACAGTAATGATAATGCCAATGCATATAAGGCTAATTTGAGGCGGCTAATTGAAGACCTAAGAAGTGAAGTAGTTAAAAATCCAAAATTGAAAGTTATTCTTGGCGTTGATGAACAACACGGTTTTATGGTAGAAAGACCCCAGGTGGTTGAGGCTCAAAAATCCATAGCAGAATCCGATGAGAATATTACTTTTTCAAGTATGTATGCACTGCCTAAAGCCGATGCAACTCATCTAACCACTAAGGGATTAATAGAGCATGGTCATCGATTATTCAATGCTTATCAACTTTTGAGTTTAGGAAAGCAAGAAACACCACATCATGCCGGGAAATTGAAAGTATTGACCTATAATATTTGGAACGGTTTTGATTGGAGTAAAGACAATATCCGGAGAGCGAAACTACAGCACTGGGTAAATTTAAAACAGCCAGAAGTAGTGGCTTTACAAGAATTATTGTGTAATTATACTCCAGAAAAGTTAAAGGAAGATGCTAAAAGTTGGGGGCATGCATACTCTGTCTTACTAAAAACTACAGGTTATTCTGTTGGGTTAACATCCAGGTATCCAATTCGCTTGAAAGAAAAAATTCTGGAAGGGATGCACCATGGAGCGTTACATTGTAGTATTCTTGATATCGATTTTATAGTGGTACATCTTCACCCAGGAAGCATTAATAAGAGAAGGGAAGAATCTAAAGTTTTATTGGATAAAATAGAACGTATTAAATCGAATAATGAAAAATATATTGTACTTGGTGATTTTAATGCGCATTCGCCTTTCGATGCCATTTTTTATGAACCTGAGGGAGACCTCCTAAATCGCTTAAAACAAAATAATATAAATAAGGGGTTAAATGGAAATATAGATATAAATGGTGATTTAGACTATTCAGTGTTATCATCTTTCCTTTCGATACCTATGTATGATGTAGTAAAAAATTATACCCAAGATTTAGATGAACGAGGAAGTTTTCCTGGACGGGTTTTAGGAGTAATTAATAACGAAACGGAGGCACAATTGTTGTCTCGCCTGGAACGAATTGATTATATTCTTGTTTCTCCTGAATTAGCCGTAAAAACGGTTGATGCTAAAGTTTGTAACGGGGTGGAAAATTGGTATTTGTCTGATCATTATCCAGTATTAGTGCAGTTTGAATAATAAAAATGAATTATAAATGAAGACTTATTTATTAGGGTTAATTACTTTTTTTATGGTAATAAATGGATTTTCACAAGTGAAAAAATCCTTTGCTGATCAATTAGAATTTGTCGGGACAGCAGTCGATGAACCGGGTTATACGATATGGGGAACATCACCCATTATAGGTGAGGACGGAAAGATTCATCTTTTTGTGGCGCGCTGGCCATGTGAATTAAACGTAGATCCGGGATGGAGAACACATAGTGAAATTGCACATTATATCGGAGACACGCCAGAAGGCCCTTTTGTTTTTTCGGATATTGTTTTAAAAGGAGATATAGATAATATAGCGCCCTGCAATCCTGCAATTCATAAAGTATATGCACCACATAACCCTGCTATTCATAAGGTTAAAGGGGGATATGTTTTATTTTATATCGTTAATGATGGTATTGAAGATCATCCCTCCAATCAATATATATGTATGGTAACTTCAAAAAGTTTGAGTGGTCCTTGGAAAAAGGCTGGTAAAGATGGAAAAATATTAAAAACTCCAAAAAATGAACATTATTGGAATTATAAGGCAAGCAATGGGGTTAATAATCCTGCTTTTCTTCAACATCCAAAAGGAGGCTATTTCCTGTATTTCAAATCGGAAAAGGCACGAATGGGATTAGCTGTTGCAGAGAATTTGGAAGGACCTTATGTTCAAATGCCTTTTCCAGTAACCGTTAATGATCGAAACATTGAGGATGGCTATGCATTTATGTATAATGGGAAATTTGCCTTGTTAACAACCGATAATCATGGAATGATAGAATCTGGAGGAGGAATACTTTGGACTTCTGATGATGGAATTAATTTTGATTCCTACGAAAAAGGGTTTCATCGTATAAATCATTACACCAATATAGATGCAGATAAAGTAACCATTCATTATGGCCCAAGTAACCCAAAGTATTCAAAGTTTGAACGCCCACAGATTCTGCTAAAAAATGGCGAACCATGGTATTTGTATGTGGGGTCGGGCCATAATGTTTATGGTGGTGACTGTACTGTAAGCTATGTGTTAAAATTTAAAAAAGATTAATTATTATGAGAAAATTATATGTTTTTGCATTGAGTCTCTTTTTGTTGTCAACTACAATATTAAAGGCACAGATTAAAGAAGTTGTACCTATTCCCACAAAAGCTCAGTTAGATTGGCAAAATGCCGAACTGGTAGCCGTCTTTCATTACGACCTTCATGTTTTTGACGGTTTGAAATACAATCAGGCTAAAAATCGAATAACCCCTATAGAAGATTATAATATGTTTAATCCAAAACATTTGGATACCGATCAATGGATAAAGTCTATTAAAGATGCAGGTTTTAAAATGGCTATTTTAACAGCTACTCACGAAACGGGATTTGCGCTTTACCAAAGTGATGTAAATCCTTATTGCCTAAAGGCACTTAATTGGCGTGACGGTAAAGGCGATCTTGTACGTGATTTTGTAAATTCATGTAAAAAATATGGCATTAAACCCGGAATTTATGTGGGTATTCGTTGGAATTCATTTTATGGAGTATATGACTTTAAGGTAAATGGAGACAATGATTTTGAAATGAATCGCCAAGAACATTATAATCGTGTTTGCGAGGGTATGGTTGAAGAACTTATGTCTCGTTATGGTGATTTGGCAATAGTTTGGTTTGATGGAGGAGCTCACGGTCCAGAAAAGGGTGGAGCGGATATATTGCCTATTGTAACGAAGTACCAAAAGGATATTATTTTCTATCATAATACTCAACGAGCAGATATTCGTTGGGGAGGTAGTGAATCAGGTACAGTACCTTATCCGAGTTGGGGAACGTTTACGTTTCCATACTCTCATTCTACGAATCAGGAGGTGATTTTTAAAAATAATTTTCATTTATTAAAAGAGGGAGACCCTAATGGAAAATACTATATGCCAGCCATGAGCGATGCTCCCTTACGTGGTTATAATGGTAGGCACGAATGGTTTTGGGAACCCGAAGATGAAGCAGGTATTTATCCTTTAAATAAACTAATGCATATGTATTGTAACAGTGTGGGGCATAATACCTCTTTAATTATTGGATTGACCCCAAACGCCGATGGTCTGCTTCCTGAGCCCGATGTTCTTAGGTTGAAAGAATGGGGAAACGAAATAAAAAGAAGATTTTCTACGCCAATTGCTTCAACTTCGGGGACTGGGAAGGCAATTAATATTAGACTAAGCAAAGCCCAAAAAATAAACCAAATTGTTTTACAGGAAGATATTTCTAAAGGAGAACGTGTAAGGAAGTTTAAATTAGAAGGTAAAACAAAATCGGGGTGGGAACCCATTTTCGAAGGTTCATGTATCGGACATAAATTTATTCATTCCTTCGATGATATTGAATATTCACGAGTAAAACTAAGTATTTTGGAATCCAAGGGCGAAGCTCAGATTCAATCAATGGAAATTTTTAATGTAGAACAGGATAAGTAAAATAGTTAAAAATGATAAAGAAAAAGTTTTTTTATGCCATTCTTTGTATGCTTATAGGTGTATTGTTAGCGCAGTATATCCTAGAGGCTTGTAATGCCAACCCTAAAACAATAAAAGTTGCATGTGTTGGCGACAGCATAACTTATGGAGCTCGTTTGGATGATAGAGATAAAGAATCCTATCCGGCACTATTACAGGAATTGCTTGGAGTCCACTATGAGGTATCGAATTTTGGTGTTGGTAGTTGTACCCTTATTAGAAACGGAGTGCCCACGGTATGGGGACAATTGGATAAAATTAAAGCATTAAACCCGGATATTATTGTTATTAGTTTGGGAACAAACGATACTTGTGGTATGGGGACATGTGGTAATAGAATGTGTTGGGAATACAAATCTGAATATGAACAAGATTACAGAGATCTTATTGCAGAACTAAGAACTTTACCATCAAAACCGAAAATTTATATTTGTGCGCCATCGCCAATGGTGTTAGAAACTCCAGGACTAAAGGAAGAGCGTATTAATGGCCTAACGATTCGTAAACCAAGACTTCAGGAATTGATTGGTTATGTCAAAAAAATTGTAATCGAACAAAACTTAGGGTTTATTGATTTGAATACGCCGCTTGACCATAAGCCAGAGCTTTTTACAGAAGAAGATGGAGTTCATCCAAATAAAAAAGGATATCGGGCAATTGCAAAATTGGTTTACGACGGTATAAAATAATTAAAGAAATGATAGATATCAATAAGAAAATGAGAATGAAAATTTTTAAAAATATCTTATATTTTGGTATGGTTTTGATTTTTGGGTGCAACAAAAACATTTCCAATACTAAGCCTAATGTTTTGTTTGTACTAGTCGATGATTTGGGCTGGGCAGATTTAGGGTATACCGGTAGTACTTTTTACGAAACACCTAATATTGATAAGTTAGCAGCTAATGGCGCTGTATTTACAAATGCTTATGCGGCGTGTCCGGTGTGTTCACCATCACGAGCGGCGATTATGACGGGTAAAACGCCAGCCAAACTAAATCTTACAGATTATCTGCCAGGAAATAAAAGTTTTGGTCCACATAAAGATCAAAAGTTAACGTCTCATGCTTTTCCTCCATATCTGGATTTAAAAGAATATACCATTGCAGAATGCTTTAATAATGCCGGTTATAAAACGATGATAGCAGGCAAATGGCACCTGGCTGAAGATGAAAAATATTATCCACAGTTTCAAGGGTTCGATATTAATAAAGGGGGGAACAAAACAGGACACCCTGCAGCCGGGTATTTTTCTCCATATAAAAATCCAGAATTAATAGATGGTTATGAAGGAGAATATTTAACAGATCGCCTAACAGATGAGGTTATTCAATTTATAGAGCAAAATAAGAATCAGCCATTTTTTACATATCTTTCATTTTATACCGTTCATTTACCCATGCAAGGAAAACCTGATAAGGTTAAAAAATATCAGGAGAAGTTAAAAACCATAACTACTGCCGATGATGGTTTTGTTAAAAATGGAAAGACTTGGACAAAACAACAGCAAAATATGCCTCATTATGCGGCTATGGTTGAAAGTATGGACGAGAATATTGGACGTGTTTTAGAGACCTTAAAAAAACTTCAATTGGATGATAAAACCATTGTAGTATTTACCTCAGATAATGGAGGTATGGCTACAAGTAATCGTACAGATAATATTCCAACCAGTAATTTACCGCTTAAAGCTGGTAAGGGCTATTTATATGAAGGAGGAATTCGCGTTCCATTAGTTATTAAATATGGTCAAAAATTTAAAGGACAAGTCTGCGACACGCCTGTTTCGGGCATAGATTATTATCCCACTTTGTTGGATTTAGCAAATATTGAATTTCCGCAAAATAATGAAGTTGAAGGTTTAAGTTTAAAACCTTTGTTAAATAATAATGAATTTGAAGAACGTCCCATATTTTGGCATTACCCACATTATAGTGGTGGTTTGGGCGGAAGACCCTCCGGAGCTGTGCGAATGGGTGCGTATAAGTTAATAGAGTTTTATGAAGATATGCATTGCGAATTATACAATATTAATGATGACCCAAAAGAACAGGAGGATTTAGCAAGCAAGAATCCTGATAAAGTTAAAGAGTTAAAAACATTACTATATGAATGGCGTCAAAATGTAGATGCACACATGCCTTTCTCAAACCCCTATTTTACTAACTAAACAGATAAAAGAAGTAATTTAAAAAGAAGAAATTTATGAAGTTAAAAAACGTTATAGCGCTAGTAATTGGTGTTATTAGCATTGTATCATGTGAAAAAAAAGATGACGTTTTATCATTTTCAAAACATGATTTGGTTTTTGATAGTATACCAAAAGTTTGGGATGAAGGTATGCCCCTTGGGAATGCCTTTATTGGAGCTTTGATTTGGCAAAAGGATAATAATCTTAGGATGTCTCTAGATAGGGTCGATTTGTGGGATATGCGTCCAATGGAAAATATCCAAAGTGATAAATTTAGTTTTAATTGGGTTTATGATAAAGTGTTGGAACAGAATTATAAACCTGTACAAGATGCATTTGATGCTCCATATGATCAAAACCCAGCCCCATCTAAACTACCAGGAGCAGCCTTAGAATTTAATCTAGCCAAGATGGGAAATGTTAGTCAGATAGGGTTGCAATTAAATAATGCAGTTTGTCATGTAATTTGGGAAAATGGAGCCCATTTGGAGACATTTGTACATGCCAAAGAGAACGTAGGATGGTTTGTGGTAACAGGAGCAGATGATTCATTTATTCCTGAATTAGTTCCCCCAGTATATGAGAAATCAGAAGGAAAAGATGATGGCCCCGTAGCTGGTCTTTCACTATCAAGATTGGGTTATACGCAAGGTCCTGTTACTAAAACTCAAAACAAGATTGTTTACGACCAAAAAGGTTGGGGAGACTTTTATTACCAGACTGCAGTTAAATGGAAGCGTGAGGACGAAAAACTGATTGGAGTTTGGGCCATAACATCTTCAATGGAATCAGAAAAGGCAGAAGACATAGTAGATGACGCTTTAACATCATCTATAAATAATGCAAAGACAGAGCATACCGAATGGTGGAAAGACTATTGGTCACTATCATCGATTAATATACCTGACGACTTACTTGAGAAGCAGTATTATAATGAAATGTATAAGTTTGGGTCAGCTACAAGATATAATTCCTATCCTATTTCTTTACAAGCTGTATGGACGGCAGATAATGGGAAATTACCCCCATGGAAAGGAGATTATCATCATGATTTAAATACACAATTAAGTTATTGGCCAGCCTATACAAGTAATAGATTAGAGCAGGGTATGGGGTATTTAAATACATTATGGAACCAACGCGCTATACATAAAAGTTATACAAAAAAATTCTATGGAACCTCAGGATTAAATGTACCAGGAGTAACTACTCTTATAGGAGAACCAATGGGGGGGTGGATTCAGTATGCTTTTTCACCGACGGTTTCTGCCTGGTTGGGTCATCATTTTTACATGCAATGGAAATATTCAATGGATCGAACATTTCTTAAAGAAAAAGCATATCCTTATTTAAAGGATGTTGCGACCCATCTAGAAGAATTTTCCATTGTTAAGAATGGAATCAGAACACTTCCACTAAGTTCCAGTCCTGAGATTTATGACAACAGTATAAATGCATGGTTTAAAGATATAACTAATTACGATTTAGGTTGTGTTTCATTTGCGTTTAAGGCTGCTTCAGAGATGGCTAAAGAGTTAGGTTTAAAAGAAGAAGCAAAACATTGGGAAACTTTAAGGAAGGAACTTCCTGCTTACGATTTGGATGAAACAGGGGCATTAACGTTTGCCAAAGGACACCCATATAATATTTCTCATCGTCATTTTTCTAATGTTATGGCTATTCATCCTTTTGGGAACTTAGATTGGAGTGATGGTGAAGCGTCTCAAAAGATTATTAAAGCAACAATAGACAAGCTGGAGAAAGTAGGTCCAGATTTTTGGACGGGTTATTCATATAGTTGGTTTGGAAACATTAGAGCGCGAGCTTTAGATGGTGAAGGAGCTGCTAGATATTTGCGTGACTTTGCTAGTTCATTTTGTTTGAAAAATACATTTCATGTCAATGGAGATCAGTCTAAAACTGGTAAATCGAAATTCTTATATCGCCCTTTTACTTTGGAAGGTAATTTTGCATTTGCAGCGGGAATTCAAGAAATGCTGATTCAGAGTCATACCGGTATCATTAATATATTTCCAGCAATTCCTAAAAGTTGGAAAGACGTCAGTTTTAATGATCTGAGGACCTTTGGAGCATTTTTAATTTCAGCAGAAAAAATAAACGGAACTGTGGTTTCTGTCAAAATTAAGTCAGAAAAAGGAGGAGAATTAAAACTATACAATCCATTTAATAATGATAGTTTTAAAGTAAATGGAGCCGAATATGATATAAAAAATGATATTATAATAATTGAAACTATAGAGGGGCAAGAAATAGAACTTACTCAGAGTTAGGTTTATAAAAGATTAAAAAAAATTGTTAAAATAAATAGGGGAGAATGGGTTGAATCTTTTGATTGCAACCCTTTCTGTGATTTCACAGATAGAAAAAATACTTTTTTGTGTTTATTGAAATATATGATTTTAAAAGTTATCTGCACTGGACTTCCTAAATAAATATAAAAGAATAGGTATGATTTTAGATAATAAAAATTAGAGATGAAAACAATAACATTGCTACTTAGTATTAAAACAAATGGTAGTCCCCAAAACCTAGGTATAGAAGAATAAAAGGTAATCCGTTTCTTCTTGTCTAGCTACGAAAAGCGTTTTGGAATATATGATTTGGTCTTACTTGTTGTTTTCTATAAAATATTCCACATTACCAGTTTCTATGTCAAAATAAGGTGCTCTACCAATATAATCATATGGTAAATTATTAATAGGAAAATATCTCGTAGTGAGCAGATCTTTTAATTCTTGAATATCTTTTTTGGTCGCTGGAATATTTGGTGTAGATGTGAACATTTTTTTTCCAATTTCTACTATTGCCGCTCCAGCAGCTGCATTACCAACTCCAGCAAAACTCATTTTTACTTTTTGGGGATGATATTCTGGTTTTACTTCAGAGGGAGTTAAGCTTTCCTCTGAAATTTGCGGTAAATTATTTTTCTCTACGACTTTATTTTGCGGTTGTTTTTCATACCAGTGCCTACTTCTGCAAGAACCACTGCAAAATTTTTGTGCACCTCGTCGTTTAGGAACATAATCATCCCCACAATGTTGGCAAATTTCAATTTTTTTCATATTTATACGTAAATTAAACGTTAAATTTACGTATAAATATAATTTATTTTATTTAAATGCCAACTTTAAAAACACTTTTTAAGATGCTGATTTCTGCTTTTTCTGCACTAATAGGTGGTTGCTTTTTGATTTTAGAACGTGTTTTTATGGTGTATTCTGTACTAGTTAATTTACCTTCTGATAAACTACAATTCAACTCTTCCTTTTGTTTCTTAAAAATTACATTTTTTAAATGGGTATAATGGGTTTTAAGTAAATTTTCAAGTTCAGGATTATGGTCAATTCTTATATCTGTTTTTGAGCTGAAATGTTTGATAAACGTATTTAGATGCGATTGGTAATTGGTTTGCTGTAATTTAAAAAGGCCAGTAATTTGACTATCACATTTTACAAAAGTATTAAGGTTTATAGTTAACCAATTGGCTATATAGGTTAATGTTTCTATTTGCTCTAAATACCTATCAGATATATATTCAAATTCAATGGCTTCCAATTCTTTCTTTTTCTTTAGCAATTCGAACATGTTCTGTTCTAAAGTCGCATTTTTAAAAATGGTTTTTGAATTGTCGCGATCTTCAGTTAATAGGATAGGGCCTTTATGGTAATCCAGCACAAAAACCGTATTAAAATGACGTTTATTGGCAAAAAAATCGATTTTTTTAAAAGCTTCTAAAAGTAACGGTGAATCTGGAAAGAAAAATATGAAATCAACCCACAAATGTTTTAGTAGCTCAAAATATGTCTCTTGTAAATTTATTTTAGTCATGTTTGGATTTTAACATTTCAGAATAATCCTCAGGTAATTCAGCATCAATATCTCGTAGGTATTTTTCTAGCGCAGCCATGGTTGAGTGCCCCGTGATAAGCATTAATTTACTTTTAGCCTCGAAAGGAGAGGATTCTTTTACCAGTGCCCTATAGAGTTTAGTAATATAGGTATGCCTAAAGCTATATAAACCATAATCTGTGCCTAAATTAAAATGGTCTTTGACAACTTTTTTAAAGCGTTTCGAAAAGTAATTTCTTTTATTAATAATGGCAGTGTCCCAATCGGCTCCAATCTTTTCAGGTGTAAACAGCATTGCTTCTTTATCTAAAGCAGATAAATCAGGCAAATCATTCCATAAAATTTTAGGTATGATTTTAGTCTTTAATGGACTGTTTTTGGCTCTAAATTGAATGGTGCGGTTAACCAAATCGATATCCTTCACTTTTATTCTGCAAACTTCAATAGGTCTTAAAAAGTTGTAAGATATAAACTTTATATACAATAATAGTATAGGGTCATTAACCTGTAGATGCTTAAAAATTGCTTGCTGAATTTCTACCGAATAGGTTTTATTTCTTTCAGGGGTTGATTTTAAAACAGGAATTTTTTTGATAAAGTTTACTTCAATAATGTCGTTATCTTCTAAAACCTGCATTAAACTACTAAGGTCAGTTCTATAATTATTTCTGTTGCGGGCACTTGTTCGCTGTAGTGTGTCATTTAAAAATGCGGAAACGAGCTTTTTGTTAAGTTGATTTATGTTTTTTACCTCTGGCACATTGTCGTTTATCCATTTTACAAAAGAATCGACACGGTTTTGGTATCCTCTGGTTGTCGTTTTACTTAGTAATTGCCTTTTTATATTTAAAGAAAACACGAAAGCTTCTTTAATAGGCATACTAGTAGCTTCTACCAATTCGGTTTTCTTTTCTTCAGCCTTTGTATTATTTGTGCTTTTCGTTTTGGTTTCTGAAGTCTCTTTTTTAGAATTTAATTTGTTGTATAATTCCGTGTTATCTTCAAAAGGGTTATAACCTAGTTTTAGAAGTTTTATTAACGTCTTTCTGTAAATCGTTAAGGCTTCCATGCGTTCTTCTTTGGTTTTGTATTTATTAACATCGCCATAGAAGGGTGTAACACGTTTTAATTTTCCTGTTTTTGGATTTCGAAATGAAAAATAAACGTACCAACGTTTACTTAAATCACCTTTTGCAGTGTAAATTTTAGGAGCTGTGAAATTCTTTTTTTGGGACAAATCGTATGCAGTTTCGTATTCACTTTCGTATGCAAATGTAAGGATTTGTTTAGATGTAAACATAAAAAAACGGTTTAACAAAGGTTAAACCGTTAGTTTTGAATTGATTACATTTTGTAGCGAGAGCGGGGCACGATCCCGCGACCTCCGGGTTATGAACTCAACAATCGTGTTCACTAAAACACATTTACTGGGGTTCACAGCGCCCAATTTCTTATAATCGTGTTCACAAACGTGTTCATGTTTGTGTTAAATTTTATTATTTGAATGCAAATTAGTTTTTATTATAGATAAAAAAAAATTATCTAAAATATTAATTCACAACTTATTCAGAAAAGTCTATGTGTTATTGATTAAAGACATTATTAATTAAGAAAAGAATAAGTTGGTTTAAATTACAAATTAAATTTTGATCAGTTTCCCCCTATAATAGAGCCATGTCCCCCCTTTGTAGAAGCTTTTAAGTAAATAACTTGCATGTAGATTCAAAACTATTCGTTATTATGGCTTTAAATTATTTTAAATTCTTAATTATCATTTTTCTATTTCCCGCTATCGGTATAGCACAAAACCCAAGTACATTATATCAAAATTGGAAAGCTTCGATGGATAATCGAAAGGATACCGACCCTAATAATGATTATATACCTATATTACCCGACTTTAGTTATGCTGGATATCATAATGGAGAGAGAGGATTACCATCGGTTTTTACACAAACCTATTTTAATGTAACTGATTTCGGAGCTATAGCTAATGACAATGTTTCAGACAAAGATGCGATTATGGCAGCGATTTCTGAAGCCGAACAAAATCCAAATGGAGGGGTAGTATTTTTTCCACCGGGGCGATTTATAGTTAATGATGCAAATGTGGATAATCTATCTGAAATAATAAAAGTAACTAAAAGTAACGTTGTAATTAAAGGTAGTGGCTCTGGTGATGGCGGTACAGAATTGTACCAAAAAGATAATACCACGCATCCTGATATGGAAACCAAAGATTGGGTATGTCCCTACTTAATTCAGTTTACTAATAATGAGGATTCGGTAAATAATTATATAACTGATGTTACAGAAAATGCTGAAAGGGAAACTTATACCATTAATGTCGCTAATACTTCTAATATTTCAGTAGGGCAGTGGATAGAATTGTATGTGAAAAATTCATCGTCATCATTTATAGCCGAAGAATTAGCTCCTTATACCAGCGCAGATCTTTTTGAACCCCAGAATTTAAAACTAGTAAATAATGGAGTAGAGGTACGGGAAATTCATAAAGTAGTTGGAAAAACAACTAATACTATTACTTTTAAAGAACCTATACACCGAGCCATTAATGCTGCCTATAATTGGAAAATAAATAATTTTGCTGTTTTAGAAGAAGTTGGAATTCAGGATTTAAAATATACCGGAGGGTTTGTTTGGAAACATATCCATCATAGAGCTCCTCAGGAATTATACCCTGGCGAACCAGTAGGCGGACCTCATGCTTATTTGAGTTCGTCTGGTTGGAGTGGTATTCAATTCAATCATGTTGTAAATGGGTGGATTACTAATGTTGAATTTTCGAATATGTCACAGGTAGCACAGTTTAAGTTTTCAGGATATTGTTCTGCATTAGATAATGAATATACTGGAAACCCTGGACACAATTATATTAGTACAAATTCAGCTACTGGGTGTTTAATTGGTAGAAATTTAGATAGTACAATAGGTATTTGGCATGGTTGCGGTTTAAATGCAGTATCAATAGGAAATGTAATTTGGAGAAATGAAAATCCGGTTAATGGTAATTCCGGAATGGAGGTTCACGCCAGTCAGCCGCGCGCCAATTTATTTGATGTCTGTAAAGGCGGGTTCTTCTTTAATATGGGGGGCTCTACAGGAGCTTTACCAAACCATTTAAAAAATTTGGTTTTATGGAATTTTGAAGGTGTATCTTACCAAAGTACTGAGGTAAAATCCTGGAGGCCAAATTCAGAAACTAAGTATGCTAAATTTTTAATGCCTATTATTTCAGGTTTAAAAGGATTTACTATGTCTGAAGAACCTAATCAGTTTCAAGAAAATGAGTCACCAGGAATTCATGTCGATGAAGAGTCTTTATATGAGGCACAATTAGCCTATAGGTTAAATGGTAATTTACCTAATTGGGTAACGAGAATTAATTCAGTTAGTGGAGTAGAAATGTCTCAGCAAGTGTTAGATTTAACTATTGGCGAACAAGCTATTTTAGAGGCTACGGTGCAGCCAGAAACAGCTGATGATAAAACTGTAAGTTGGGTTTCAAATAATGAAACGGTAGCTACCATAGATTCAGAAGGTAGGATTACCGCATGGTCTCCGGGAGTTGCTATTATTACTGTAACTACCAATGATGGTAGTTTTGTAGCTACCTCAAATGTAAATGTCAATAATGTGGCTCTAAATAAAAATGTAGTAGTATCCAGTGAACCTCAAATAGAAAACCCTGGTACTGCAGCTGTAGATGGTGATTTTGATACAAGGTGGTCTGCCGAAGACTTTCCACAATGGCTTGAAGTCGATTTAGGAGCACTTAAAACTATTTACAAAACTGAACTAGTGTGTTTTGAAGACAGAGCTTATCATTATACTATTGAAGCTAAGTCTGATTTAGAAACTTCCTATAACAAAATTGTCGATAAAAGCAGTAATACGGAGGGAGGATTTCAAAACAATCCAATTACTGATGAATTTGTCCCTGTTAAAGCCCGATATATAAAAATTACAGTGACAGGAGCTGATTCATACAGTGGTACTTGGGCAAGTATTTTGGAATTTCGAGTTTTTGATCGGTCATCTTTAAGTACTACTGATAGGAGTTTAGATAACGTTATAATTTACCCCAACCCATTCACTTCACAAATTAAATTAAGACATTTGAACGCAAATTTTAAAACTCTGAAGATAACGGATGTAATTGGAAGGGAGGTTGTTAGTAAAAAGATAAAAGATATGAATGAGGTTGATGTAACTGTAGTTAATGAAACCAACCCCGTAGGTATTTACATTTTAAAATTAATAGGAGAAGGAGTAGTTAGAACGTTTAAGTTGGTGAAAATGTAATCATTGGTTTTCACAATGGCTTAATATAAACACAACCCTCCTTGTTGAAAAATTTTTCAACAAGGAGGGTTGTGTTTACTTCACTATGTAAACCTTTAAAGGGGTATTAATACATTTTGAAAACGAGTTTAAATAATTTTCCCATTGTTTTTTATCCATAAACTGCTTGCTCTTTTTCCATCCAAAACCTGCATAATAGACTACCTGATTGTTTTTAACCTCTAAATGTACATAAGCATTACTTAAATCTTTTATTTCCGTATCATACTTTTCAAACTCTAAAAAGGTGTTTTTGGAGGCAATAATTGCTGTTCCTAGTTCTGAATCATCGTGGGGTTGCCAATAACTAACCCATCCCATATCATTATTCCCTGTGACTTCACCATCTTTTTCATGAAGCGTTAAACCCGCATAAACGTCCTGAATACCATTTATTGTTATAATAAACTTTGATAGGTTGTTACCTTTATCAAGATTAATAATTTTCGATTCCGAGATAGATTTGCCATCAGCATCCCAAGTATCATATTTTAAATAAAAACTAGTGCGTATAGGGCCATTTGCAATGGTTTTACATTCAGTGTAGTTTTTTGAAAAGTAAAATGTCGTATCAACTTTTGCTGCTAAACCGCCAACACCTCGGCTAACGCCGACATGAAAATTATCAAGGCCTTCACCTGTATCTTCATGGTATGATCCAGTGCCTTCAATGGTTTTTTTGTACCATTTATTAATCACGGGATAATTTACACGTTTTAGCCAGGCATCAATACCACTTGAAAGCGTTCCTTTTGGATTTCCTTCTACAGCTAGTTTTTGAGCTGCCGGACCATAAACTCTAAAGGCTACTTTATCATTTTCCCACGTATAATCATCAGTTCGTTCAGGAACAAATCTGGAATAACAGATTGCTTCAGTTTCAGGAATAATGATACTAGAATCATATACAATTTCATAAATAGTTTCTGAATTGGCTGATATTTTTGGTTGAAAAAGAATAATATCACTTATTCCATCGTCATTAGCATCAATGGTTTGCGTAGTTTCAAAATCACATGTTTTGGTATTTCGAATTCTAATTTTATCCAGGCTTTCAAGGTCTAAAAAAGCCTTAGTTAATTCAATTGTCTCAAACGATCTGTCTACATTTAAAGTGTTTTGAATTTTAATAGATAAAGTTTTTGTTTTTTTTGTACAAGACGTGAGTATTACAAATCCAACAAGTAAGTACGATATTATGGTTTTATATAGATTCATAATATTAAATTTCGTTAGATGGTTTTCCAATAGTAGCCAAAATACCGCCATCTACATATATTATTTGTCCGTTTACAAAGTTACTTGCATTTGAACTTAAGAAAACAGCAGCACCTTGTAGATCTTCTGGAGTTCCCCAGCGGCCTGCTGGAGTACGACTAATAATAAAATCGTTAAAAGGGTGACCATCAATTCTAATAGGAGCTGTTTGACTAGTTGCGAAATATCCGGGACCTATTCCGTTGGTTTGAATGTTATGTTTAGCCCATTCTGTCGCCATACTTTTCGTAAGCATTTTTAAACCTCCTTTTGCAGCAGCGTAAGCACTTACAGAATCTCTTCCAAGTTCACTCATCATAGAACAAATGTTTATAATTTTACCACTACCTCTTGTAATCATGTTTTTTGCGACATATTTTGATACAATAAAGGGGCCAACCAAATCAACTTTTACAACAAGTTCAAAATCTGGCACTTCCATTTCGATAATAGGTGTTCTTTTAATGATTCCTGCATTATTAATTAAAATATCTATAGGGCCTACCTCTTTTTCAATTTGTTTTATAGCTTGTGCCGTTTTAGAATCGTTGGTTACATCAAAAACATAACCATGAACATTAAAGCCTTCTGCTTTGTATTCCTCGATGGCCTTATCCAAAGGCTCTTGTAAGTTATTATTAATAACTAAAGTTGCTCCAGCATGTCCTAAACCTTTTGCCATAGCCATACCTAAACCATGAACTCCACCTGTTATTAACGCTGTTTTTCCTGTTAAATCAAATAAATTAATTGACATAATAAATAATTTTAAAATTATATAGTTTGAATAGTTTGTACAATAATTATAACCAGCAAGTTTTAGGGGAGTAAATTAACTTGCTTTTGTTGGAATTAGTGCGAATGTAGATAATTCTTTTATTTTAAAAAAGGATTTTTTGACAAAATGTGCTCGAACACATTATTTTATTGTGTTCGAGCACATTTTATTGATATAATCTTATATTTGGAATGTATTATTGAAAATGGTTATTAATTATAATACCTATATTTGTCATAATATTTTACATGATTTAATTAGAGTTGACGAATTATGAGAATTAAACTACATAGCTTGTTCATTATTTTTTTTGCGTTTCAATCAATAAGTTTAGCGCAGAATGATATAAATGGATTTAAATCATTGAAATTTAGGCAGTATTCATTGAATGATGGGCTGTCACAAAATTCTGTTTTAGCTATCGAACAGGATAAAGTTGGTTTTTTATGGTTTGGCACTCGAGATGGTTTAAATCGGTATGATGGTAGAGAATTTCATACTTATAGACATAGCTCTCAAGATTCGCTTAGTTTAAGTCATAGTCTAATTAAATGTATATACGAGGATGCAAATCAAAACTTGTGGATAGGTACGATTGATGGTTTAAATAAATACAACCAAAATAGCAATTCCTTTGATAGATTTTATTTTGAAACTATAGATAGTTATGAAAACAATGAAATTTGGAGCATAACTCAAGCAGATGAGTCTTCCTTATGGGTAGGTACAAGTGGAGGATTAAAAAAGTTAGATCTTATAACCAAAGAGTTTATTTCTTTTAAATATGATGAAAAGGACAATTTCTTTTTTAGAAGTCCAGTGAGGGCTTTACTAAGGATTGACAATAAATTATGGATTAAAACAACCGAACAAATTGGTGTTTTTGATGTTTTAACAGGAGTAGTAAAATATTATAATTACCCTGAACACTCTCCAAAAGAGCTGAATAAAAATAATATTTCGACATTATACCAAGATAAAAATAAAAATATTTGGCTAGGGTTTAAAAATGGATTGGCTCAATTAGATAAAGAAGATGATACTTTTAGGTTTTTTAAGAATCTTGATAAATTCAATCAATCAAACCTTACTGATGTAAGAAGTATTCAAGAAGATAACAAAGGAAATTTATGGGTGGGTACTTATAATGGTCTTTATATAATTAATCTAGCTAAATCTTCAGTTTCGCACTATGTCCATGACGAAAATAACCCCAACAGTCTTAGTCAAAATTCTATTTATGATATTTTTAAAGATGAAAAGGGAGATATTTGGTTAGGTACTTATGCAGGAGGTATTAGTTATTTTGATCGGAGCTTTGATGTTTTCAAACATTTCGCTTCGGGGGCTAATAATACTAAATTAAATTATGGGGTAGTAAGTTCAATAGTCCAAGATTCTCAAGGCAATTTATGGGTTGGAACAGAAGGAGGAGGTATTAATTTTTTTGACGCTTCCGAAGGTATATTTAGATATTATATGAATGAACCTAATACCCCTAATAGTTTAAGTGCTAATAATGTAAAAACCATCATTCAAGACCAAGAAGGTGGATTTTGGATTGGTACTCATGAGGGCGGATTAAATTATTTAGAATCAACCAAAAAACCATTAAAATTTAAGGTTTATAAAACTAGTCCAAAGGATACCAATAGTATTAGTGATAATAGGGTAATATCTTTACTGGAAGATACATACGGTAATATTTGGATAGGAACTTCGGGTGGCGGAATTAATGTTTTAAACAGGGAATCTGATTCTATATATAGAATTAAGGACGCACAAGGTTGGGTGGGTAAAATTATTTATACCATACACGAAACTTCTGACAAGAATAAATTACTTATTGGTGGAAATATAGGTTTATGTGAGGTTGATATTCAGAGTAAGAAACTTACAAAAATTAATTATATGGGCAGAAATCCTGAAGCCCATGCCACCAGAGCTGTTTTGGGTGTTTATGAAGATGAACAGGGGAATCTTTTAATAGGAACAGAAGGAGATGGTCTTTACCATTACAACAGAAAAACAAAGTCTTCAAAAAAATATGGAACACAGCAAGGGTTACCTAACGACATTATATATGGTATTATCCCAGACGAGCAAAATAATATTTGGCTGAGTACGAATAACGGGTTAAGCCGAATTAATCCAGAAACCTTAGAAATTAAAAATTTTAATAGTCAAGATGGATTGCAGAGTAATGAATTTAATTTTGGCGCTTATTTAAAAAATAAACAGGGAGAATTATTTTTTGGTGGAGCGAATGGTTTTAATGTATTTAACCCTAAAGATATAAAGCAAAACATTTACTTACCGCCAGTTTCAATTACTTCCATGCAGGTTAACAATAAACCTTTTCTAAATATTACTAATGAGACGAAGGAAGTTACTTTAAAGTACAATCAAAATATTTTTAATCTAGATTTTATAGCATTGAGCTATTCCCAGCCTTTGAAAAATAAGTATGCTTATAAGTTAGATGGGTTTGATGAAAATTGGAATTACATTGGTAACAAAACATCGGCGACTTACACAAATATAGACGCCGGAATCTATAATTTTAAAGTAAAAGCCTCTAACAATGATGGCTTATGGAATGATGAAGGAGATTCTTTAATTATTAAAGTGTTACCTGCCCCTTGGTTTACATGGTGGGCTTATTTACTTTATTTACTCTTGGCATTTGCAATATTTTGGCAAATAAGGAAATATAGTTTAATAAGAATAAAAGAACGTAACGAATTAAAACAGGAGCGTTTAGAAAAGGAAAGGATAGAAGAAGTCAATAAATTGAAGCTTCAGCTGTTTACCAATATTTCTCATGATTTTAGAACACCGCTTACTCTAATTATCGGTCCACTGGAACGATTGTTAAAAATTGATGATAGAAATAATTTTATTAGAAAACAGCATGAAATTATGTATAGAAATGCGAGCATTCTTATGGAATTGATAAATCAGTTGCTGGATTTTAGAAAAAATGAATCTGGTAAGCTAAGTTTAAAAGCCTCAAAAGATAATATTGTTCCTTTTTTACAAGATATTAAACAGGCATTTAATGAATTGGCAGAAGTAAAACATATTAATTTTAGTTTTTCCAGTACAGAAGAAGAAATAAATGTTTGGTTTGATAAGACACAACTTAAAAAAGTGGTATTTAATTTGTTATCGAATGCCTTTAAGTTTACGCCTGAACAAGGGACTATTTCATTAAAATTATCCACTGTCAGCAAGTATCGAAATGACTCAGAAAAGCAATACCTTAAGATAGAGGTGATTGATAATGGCAAAGGTATACCTAAAAAGAATGTAAAATTTATTTTTGATCGTTATTATCAATTAGGGGAACGCACTGGTACAGGAATAGGTTTGGCTTTATCAAAAAACTTGGTTGAGTTGCATAAGGGAGTTATTAAAGTAAAAAGTAAAAAGGGAAAGGGGACTACTTTCAAAGTTTTATTACCATTTGGAAAAGAGCATTTAAGTAAAGATCAAATCAAAAAGCAATCGCAAACTGATCAGTCCGAGGAGCTTTATAATATCGAAAAATCTGTCTATGTGGAAAAAGAACTAGTCCCTTTTAAACTAGATCAGGAAGAGACCACGGCAATTGATGAATCTTTGGCAACTTTATTAATTGTTGAAGATAATTATGATGTCCGCAGTTTTATTAAATCCATTTTTGAAAAATCTTATAATATTTTTGAGGCGCCTAATGGAAAGGAAGCTATTAGCATAGCTAAAAGACAGGAAATAGATTTGATTATAAGTGATATTATGATGCCAGAAATGGATGGTATGGAACTTTGTGAAACTATTAAAACTAACATTAATACTAGCCATATCCCTATAATATTACTTACAGCCAAAACATCACAAGAATTTCAAAAGGCTGGATTTTCTACAGGTGCAGATGCCTATGTAACTAAACCTTTTGATGCTGAAATTTTAAAATTGAGAGTAGAGAATATATTGGCCTCAAGAAAAAATCTTATTGATAAATTTAAAAAAGACGTCATACTTCAACCTAAAGAAATAACTGTAACCTCTGCCGATGAGTTGTTTCTAAAAAAGGCAATAGATTTAGTTGAGGAAAATATGACAAATACTGAGTTTACAATTCAGGATTTTATAGAAGGAATGGGTATGAGTCGATCTGTACTTTACAGAAAACTAAAAGCGTTAACAGATCAGTCAACTTCGGAATTTATTAGAACCATAAAATTGAAAAGGGCCGCACAACTTATTGAGCAAACCCAAATGACTATTTCCGAGATTGCTTTTGATTTGGGTTTTAATGATTTGAAGAATTTTAGATCTTCTTTTCAGAAATTATTTGATAAGCTACCTTCTGAATTCCGAAACCAGAAATAATAGGAATTTTACCATGAGAGCCCGTCTTTATTGAGCTTTTTTACTAATTTGAACAGGAAACCTCGGTTAAATAAGCATATACCCCCCTTTATTCTCCGTAATTGATTTATAAGTTTGGGTATGAATAAATCAAACACAAACAAAACTTAATTTAATGACTAAAATGAAAAATCAGTTAAAGCTGTTTTCAGCAAAATTTAGCAGCAGGAATACAATGCATATTGTTTTTCTGTTAATAATGGTAATTAGTAGCCTTTCTGCTTATGCCCAGGTAAAGACAGTTACTGGTACCGTTGTAGATGAGATTGGATTGCCACTTCCTGGAGTAAATTTGGTTGAGAAGGGGACAAAAAATGGAGTGAGTACAGATTTTGATGGAAACTTTTCGATACAAGTAACTCCGGAATCTGTTTTGGTCTTTACTTTTATGGGATACAAAACCATTGAGATTACTGTAGGGCAACAGTCTAAAATAAGCGTAAGCATGGCTCCCGATTTACAGCAGTTAGAAGCCACTGTTGTTGTTGGGTATGGATCGGTAAAAAGAAAGGATTTAACAGGCTCAGTGGCATCAGTAAATATGGATAAATTAAAGGAAGCTCCTGTTGCAAACTTTGATCAGGCTTTGGCTGGTCGTGTAACAGGCGTACAAGTAGGAGCCGATACAGGAGAGCCTGGTGCAGGATTAGAAATTACTATCCGAGGAAAAAATACGGTTAATGGGGATAATTCACCGCTTTATGTTCTAGATGGGTTTATTATTGAGGATTTTAATCCTGGTATTTTAAACCCAACGGATATTCAAAGTATTGATATTTTAAAAGATGCTTCGGCCACAGCTATTTATGGAGCACGTGGAGCAAATGGAGTGGTTTTAATAACTACTAAGCAATCTAAATTAGGAAAGACAAAAGTTACTTACGAATCGCGATTAGATGTAAAGAATGTAGCTAATAAATTAAATGTGTTACCAGCATATGAAGCAGTAAAATTAGCTGAAGAAATTAACCCGATTGGTGCGGCGTCTCGTTTTTATGTAGATGACAATGATAATGTTGTTGGAAGTCTTGAGGATTACAGAAATTCACCTTCGGTTAACTGGCAGGATGAAGCATTTAGAACAGGATTTTCAAAATCACACACACTTAAATTAGGAAGTGGTACCGATGTAACAAAGTTAAATGCTTCATTAAATATGTTAAACGATGAAGGGACCTTACTAAAATCTGAATACAAGAAAATAAATGGTAGGTTAAACTTAAGACATAAAATAAATAAAAAATTAGATGCAACGTTAAATGTGATTTATGCCAATACGCAGCTTCAGGGATTAGACACAAAGGGTAATACTGCCTATTCGTTCATGAGAAACCTAATTACATATCCTAATGTAGTCAATAAATTTAAAGATTACGGAGATGCTAATCCGCTTTATGGAATAAATACAGATGAATTTGATATTAATAATATTTTCAGCTGGCACCCTATAGTCTCATTAAATAATGAATACAGAAAAAGGGAAACCAATCAATTTATATCTAATCTTGCTTTGCGCTATAAAGTGATACCAAGTCTTACATTCGAATCAAAAGGTAGTTATAATGGAGATTTTAGAAGAACAGGTATTTTTAATAACAGTAATACGGTATATGGTAGGTTAATTAACCCTATAAATGGAATTAACGGAACCATGGATTATCAGAATTATAAAACGCTGTCGGCTATTAATACTTTAACTTTTAATAAGACTTTTGGGAAACATGATGTAAACGTATTGGTAGGGCATTCACTTAACGTAAGAACGATTACAAGAAGTTTTACCCGAGCGATTCAAATTCCACAATATGCCGAAAGTCAGGGAATCAATTCACTGGATGAGGGAACACTATCAACTACCGATGATATTAATGGAAGTGAGAAATCAAGAATAGAGTCACTTATGGCAAGAGCAAATTATTCATTTGCAAATAAATATTTATTAACGGCATCCATCAGGCGTGATGGCTCTTCAAGATTTGCACCAGGTCACAATATTGGATATTTCCCTTCTTTGGCATTAGCTTGGAAAGCTGAAGAGGAGTCGTTTATTAAAAGTTTAGGATTCATATCTCAGATGAAATTTAAGGCTGGATATGGTAAAACGGGTAATGACAGAATACCAGGGGAAGCCAGATTCGATTTATTTACTTCAGATTTAGCATCCTACTATATTGATGGATCCGAGGTGTTAGGCCAAAGACCAACCTCTTCTGGAGCTAATCCTAATGTGCAGTGGGAAATAACAGAAATGTATAATGCCGGCGTTGATCTAGGTTTTTTTGACGGAAGAATATCAACAACCGTTGAGGTATATGAGAAAAATACGGAAGATTTGCTAATTAATGCGGATACGCCTCCAACTTTGGGAATTAGTACTATATGGAAAAACAGTGGAACGGTTAGAAATAGAGGTTTGGAAATAGCTCTAAGTACCATAAACATTGATAAAAAGAATTTTAAATGGGTAACAGATTTCAATATTTCTTTTAATGAGAATAGAGTAATGTCTTTGCCAGATGGTAAACCTATATTCGGAAACCCAAGGTATTATCAAAGATATAATTCTAACCAGTTTATTGTTCAGGAAGGACAGCCTTTAGGTAATATGTTTGGTTATATTTCAGATGGCGTATATCAACCTGAAGACTTCGTAAACTATAATCCAGATGATGCTACACATGTTTTAAAAGCAGGACAACCAGATTATGATGGAGGTTCGGCTATTCGCCAGCCAGGAGACGAAAAATATAAAGATTTAAATGGTGACGGAAAAATAACAGCAGATGACAAAACAGTAATAGGCAATGGTTTACCAGAACATTTTGGCGGTTTAGGAAATACATTTTCTTATAAAGGTTTTGACTTAAGCGTGTTCTTTCAATGGTCCTATGGAAATGATATATTAAATGCCAACCGACTTATTTTTGAAGAAATGGCTTATTATGCGCAAAATCAATATGCGACCGTAATTAATAGATGGACGCCAACAAATCAAAATACAGATTTGTTTAGAGCTGGTGGAAGAGGCTTTGAAGATGTTTCATCACGAGTAATTGAAGATGGTAGTTATATTCGTTTAAAAACAATTAACCTGTCTTATAATTTTTCTAAGGACCTGGCCGAAAAGCTAAGCTTAAATGCGGCTTCTATTTATTTGTCTGCACAGAATTTAATTACCTGGACAAATTATAGCGGCTTTGATCCCGATGTATCGGTTAATAGGTCTCCAATTATGCCAGGTGTTGACTATTCGTCTTATCCTGTTACAAGAACAGTTAGTCTTGGTCTTAATTTAACTTTTTAAACGCGCAATCATGAAAATAAAGAATATAATATTTACAATATGTTGTTTTTTCGTCATTTTTAGTTGTGATGATAAACTCGATATTTTACCACAGGATGGGTTAGGGTCAGCAACCCTATATCAAAATGAAGCAGGAGCCACGGCAGGATTAATGGGGGTATATAGTAGGGTGGTGAGAGCTTATAGAGAATCTGTTATTAATGCAATGTATCCATCAGCTGGAACCGATGAAGGTTTTGAAAATAGAAGTGTTAATCGTTTTTATTTAGAAAATAGTTTTTCCAGCAATAATTCAGATGTTCTTGATGCTTGGACTTTGCTTTATGAAGGCGTAAATGCAGCGAATGTTATGCTTGTAGAGGTTAATAACTCTGAAGGTTTAACTGATGCACAGAAAGTAGCATTTACAGCTGAAGCTCGTTTTATTAGGGCTTATTTATATTTCGATTTACAAAGAAACTTTGGTGGTTTAGAGGGTATTCCCTTGCCCACAGAAACAACAATAAAACAATTATTACCAAGAACCAAAGGAGTAGATGTGTATAAACAAATCATTTCAGATTTGGAATATGCCGAAGCTAACTTAAAAGACATTCAAGAAGTGGCACCTGGTCGGGCAAGTAAATCTGCAGCTCAGGGGTTATTAGCAAGAGTTTGTCTTTATCGAGCAGGAGAACCGTTTGCTAACGATGGGGACTACTATACAAAAGCAAGAGATTGGGCTAAAAAAGTTATGGATAACGGTTACCATGAGTTAAACTCTAGTTATGAGGATGTCTTCAATAAATTAGCACAAGAACAGTATGATACTAAGGAAGTGTTGTTTCAAATAGGTTTTTTCTTTGGAAATCAGGATCAGCAACAATCAGGGAAGTTAGGCTCCACAATTGGGTTTAGAGTGGATGATGGTTCATGTAATAACAGAGGCTTTGGATTAATTTCAGCAACGATATCATTAACAGATGCCTATAGAAATGATGCAAATGATGAACGTGGGCTATGGAATGTTTCTCCTTATTACATTCCAAGAAACAATAATTGTGAATTCGCAACTTCGTTTAATCAATTGGCTTATGCGGCATCAAAATATCGTCGTTTACTAGAGTCTGGAGGAACAGGTAGTTATGGACCGCATCACTGGCCAGTGTTAAGATATGCCGATGTTTTGTTAATGTATGCAGAAGCTGAAAATCAATTAAATCCAGGATCGACTGAAGCTTTAAATGCTGTAAATAAAGTTAGAAACAGAGCTCATGCAACACCCATAACAGGCACAATTACAACCGAATTGATTCAGGAAGAACGTCGATTGGAGTTATGTTTTGAAGGCTTACGTAAGTATGATTTAATTCGATGGGGAGTTATGCAAGAAAAAGTGCAGGAAACTATACAGGCTTTACAGGCGGCCGATGGAACAGAAAATACTGATTGGCCACTATATGGAACGGGTGTGCCTGCCACCAGAACAAATACCCTACAAGGATATTATTTGGATAGTTATATGAATTATGATGATAGTAAGCATAAACTTTTACCTATTCCAGAACAAGAGTTAGGAGCGAACGATTTGGTAATTCAGAATCCAAATTGGTAGTAAAATGATAATTTTAAACAAATAGACAATGAAGAGTTTTAATATAATAGTAGTATTTTTAATAGTAGCTACATCCTTGATTCAAAGTTGTGATAATTTAGAAGAGGTATCTACCCCTGAATTCAAAGTAATACTTAATTCGCTTGAGGTTAAGGCAGGCGAACCAGTAATGTTTACGGTAAGTAATGCTCCGGATTTTTTGAAGTTTTATTCAGGCGAATTTGGACATCAATATAAATACAAGGACAGAACCAATGCAGAAGGTACTGTAACTATGTCGTTTGAAAATTCTCAAAAATGGGGATTAGGTTCTAATGCTAAAGATACGTTCACCGTTTGGTACTCTAAAGATTATGATGGTTCTGGAACTCCGGAGGCTGTGAATAGTGCTACTTGGATAGAAATAACAGATCGATTTGATATTTCTACACGGTACGATTTTACCTTTCAAAGTTCAGGTATTGTTGATATTACAGATTTAGCTGATGGCAATACTATTTATTTTGGTTTCAGATATTTTTCTGATAATGTAGTAGATCGTGGAGCTGAATGGTATTTCAATGATTTAAGTATTCAGATGGATGTAGAAGAAGCTCCAGCTCCCTTGACCGTTGCAGATGAGACTACACCTGGATTCACTCCAGTGGATGTGCAGGGTGTTGTTGATGCCTGGAATGCTGCGAAGTGGTACTGGGATTCAGGTAAAGGACATTGGAGAATGCGTGGTAACAGCGACAGAATAGTTAATGAAGATTGGTTAATTACTAATGCAATTAATTTAACTGCTGTAAATCCAGATATGGGGATTAATTTAAAATCATATTCAACATTGTTAAATAATTTCGAGTATACATATGCAACCCCAGGAGTATATACTGTTACTATGGTCGGTAACAATACTACAATTTATGGAAATAAGGAAAAAGTAGAACAATTTACAATTAAAGTAATAGAGTAAACACTCATTTATTTGTAATTTGGTAAGACCGGTATTGTTTATAATAATGCCGGTTTTTTTTTAATGTAGTTTGTGATGAATTTGTTTGAAATGGGCATTGTAAACTATAATTGAATAGGAAACCCCTCTTGTTAGAATAGCTAGGCACGTTAAATTCGTGTTGAAGTGAAGTAATTTTATCTCGGAAGAATAACTAAAAACTTTAATCATGAGAAAAATTACCAAACAACTATTAGTTTTAATACTGTTTACAGTTAGTATTAAACAATTTGCACAAACAACCAATGGAACCGGTTTACCTGGAGATGACCTTATTTTTTACGAGGATATGAGATATACTACAGGAGTCTCAGGGTTTGAAGTGACAATATCTGAAGCAACTTTAACTCCTAGCGGAAACTCATCAATTCCTGCAGATGGATTGACTGCAGGAGAAATAGGGTATATAAGACCAGATAATAATTATCCGGCTGGAGATGTGAGAGACAATAGGTCCTTAAGAATTCAAGCCAATGACGGAAGTGCGAATTATGATACCGACGTTTGGGTGGTAGTTAATTCTATAGATTTAAGTTCCTATGATTCGGGGTCTAAATTTTTCACATTCTCAACAAGAACAACGTTTCGTGAGGATGGAGGAGCTAATTTAGACACAGATACTTCGGTATTATATGCAACAGATTTTGTTACAGGTACTGATCCAACGACAGTTACTTGGACCCCAATTACAACAACTCCAGTAGCAGATTCAGCCGAAATGGGTGCAGACGGGGTATGGACAACTCAGACGGTAGACTTGTCGGAAATTACTTGTGGCACTCAGTTCGCTATTGCTATTAGAAGGCAATCTAGTGCAAATGGACCTGTGGGAGGTGCCTTCGATTCAGGAACTAATAGAAATGGAACTTTTAATATTTCAGATTTAACTTATACTGGTTCTACAACACCTTTACTATCCGTAAACAAACCATTTTTGGTTGATGGTATTAGCCTGTATCCAAATCCAGTTAAAAATCAATTGAATATTAGAAGTTTAAACCCAAATATTATAATTAAAAATGTTCATTTAATCGATATTACAGGAAAAACTATTTACAAAAGTGGGTTTAATGAAGTTATAAATGTAAGTCGATTTTCAAAAGGTATTTATATTTTAAAATTAGAAGACATAAAAGGCAATTTGTTAACTAAAAAAATTATTCTGAACTAAATTTAATCCATAAAGGTTCAACTAAATCCAAGCTATAAGGAGTTGAGCCTTTTTTATTTTTAAGAAACTCCAATTTTGCCTTAAAAATGAGGTTTTTAATGGGAGTGAACAGAGAACACCACTTAAATGAACCAGATTCCCCTCTATTTATTTACTGGTTAAAATAACCTTTGTTTCACAACATCTATAAAAGAGTATTTCTGGGTATAGATTAAATCAAAATAAAATGAAATTCAATCAAACCAAATTAGCAGTCAAAAAGATTAAAGAAAACAAACGCAAGCTCTTAGGTGCATATGTGATTGGTGTAATATTGTTTTGCTTTAGTTGTAAAGAATTAAAAGCGAATAATGAAATTGGATTGGCATCAGCCAAGGAGTTGGATACTTTTAATTTAGAATCACTAATTGCAGACTGCGAAACACAATTAGAAATTTCAGTTCCGAAACTAACTGATTTATCTAAACATCCCAGATTAATAGAAACGGGAAAAAAGGAATGGAAAGAAGTTCCAAACAACAGATTGGTCTGGACATCTGGGTTTTATCCGGGTGTACTTTGGTATATGTATGATATTAGTCAGAATGAAAAGTGGAAACTCGAAGCTATAAAACGAACAGAAGTATTTGATAGTTTTAAAACTATAACGGAACATCACGATATAGGTTTTATGATGTTTCCTGCTTTTGGCAAGGGTTATGAATTAGGAGGGAAAAAAGAATATAAGGACATTTTATTAACCTCAGCCGGGTCTCTGGCAAGTCGATTTAATCCGCAAGTGGGCACTATTAGGTCGTGGTCTAACAAAATGCATCCAAGATGGAAACAACATATTACCATTATCGATAACATGCTTAACCTTGAGTTACTATTTTGGGCAGCAAAACATGGAGGAGATACAAAGTTTTATGACATAGCTGTAAAGCATGCTGAAACAACAATGAAAAATCATTTCCGAGAAGATTACACATCATGGCATGTTTTGGAATATGATTCAATAACTGGGGCTGTTTTAAACAGACATACAAAGCAAGGTTATGCTGATAATAGCCGCTGGTCTCGGGGACAAGCTTGGGGTGTTTATGGGTATACCATGGTTTATAAAGAAACTCGGGACAAAAAGTTTCTGGAATTTGCTCAAAAAATAACCGATAAATATTTATCATTATTACCTGATGATTATGTACCATGTTGGGATTTCGATGTTGCTAACAATCCAAAAGAGGAGAAAGATGCTTCAGCTGCTGCTGTTGTAGCTTCAGCATTATTAGATTTAAGTGAGTTTGTTGATAATAAAAAGGATCAAGAGCGATATTACGATGCAGCTTTAAAGATGTTAGAATCACTTGGTTCTGATAAATATTCAGGCGTTGGTAAAACGGATTCATTTTTACTGCATTCAACAGGAGCTAAATCTTTGGGGCATGAAATTAATGTAGCCCTGATTTATGCCGATTATTATTATATTGAAGCATTGGATAGATTAAAGAAAATTAGAGAAAAAGGAAAATTATAAATTATGAAAAGCTCAGTCTTTTTAAAATTATCGTTAGTATTTATTTTATTTGGGGGAATATGCGCCTGTCAATCAGATTCTAAAAAGATAAGTAAACAAAAACCCAACTTATTGTTTATTTTTCCTGATCAGTTAAGAAACGCAGCAATTGGAATTAATAAGCAGGACCCTGTTTATACCCCAAATATTGATAAATTGGCTAAAGAGGGGATGGTCATAACAAACGCAATAAGTAATTATCCATTATGTAGTCCATATAGGGGTATGTTAATGACTGGAAAGTTACCTTACAATAATTCTGTTTTAAGTAATAGTAATTCAAGGCGTTATAAATATAATAATTCTTGGCAAAAGGAAGATGTTAGCTTTTCGGATGTGTTAGTGCAAAACGGTTATGATGCAGGTTATGTCGGCAAACTGCATTTAACCTCACCCGCACCTATTGCTGGTAAGGATAGTGTTATCTGGGATGCCTATACACCTAAAGAATTCCGACATGGATTTAATTTTTGGTACTCTTATGGAACTTTCGATGTTCATAATACACCGCATTATTGGCTAAATGATGCTAAAGAAGATGAACTTACTCATGTAGATGAGTGGTCGCCGAAGCATGAAGCAGATGTAATAATAAACTATTTAAAAAATCCATCAGAAAAGACAAGAAATAAAGATAAGCCCTTCGCATTATTTTGGTCTGTGAATCCACCACATCCTCCTTATCAATATGTTCCTGAAGAATATGCTAAAATTTATGAGGAACGATCTTTGGAAGAACTTTTGGTTCGAGAAAATGTGAATTTACAAACTCAGGCAGATGATTTAGCATTTCATAAGGGAGCAACTAGAAATAGAACACATCTCGCAAAAGATCATGTTAAAGATTATTTTGCCATGATTACTGGAGTTGACGAACAAATTGGTCGAGTGTTACAAACTTTGAAGGAGGAAGGTTTAGAAAAAAATACTATAGTTGTTATAACCTCAGACCATGGAGAAATGATGGGAAGTCACGGATTGATGTCCAAAAATATTTGGTATGAAGAATCTATAAACATACCATTCATTATTAGATGGCCAGAAAGGATAAAATCGCATCAAACCAGCGATTTAATTGTTAGCGCAACTGATGTTATGCCTACGTTACTTAATTTATTAAGAGCAACCGACGGTTTTCCGAAGGATCTAGACGGAGAGGATTTATCAGCTTTATTTTTGGGGAAGAATGAAGAAGAACCAACTTCTGCGTTGTATTACTATATAGAAGAAGGAAAGCCAGAGTCGGGGCATCGTGGTATTAGAACAAAACGATATACCTATGTTATAACTTTCGATAATCAAGATTTAGAGCGTAAGGTACTTTTTGATAATGTTGAGGACCCGTTTCAAAAGAATAATATTGCAGGGAATAACCTAGAAATAGAAAGTGAATTACATCAAAAATTATTAGCGCAATTAAAAAGTAAAAACGATCCATGGCTTAAGCGATATTTAAAACTAACAGATACAGAAAAATAAAAAGATAAAAAAGAAGATAGTTACTAGGATGAGATTAATAGCATTAAAAATATTTTTATTATGGTCAGCACTGGGCTTCTCTCAAAAGAAGCCAGCTGTTGAATCTTTTGAATCTGAAAAAAGCCTCGAGTTTTACGAAATTTCTAATGGAAACCTTACTATTAGTAAAGTGCATAGACGGTTTGGTAAAACTTCACTTCAATGGGAGTGGAATGGTGAAAGCACTTTCGGAACATCAAACTTTAAAATTCTTTCTCATGAAGAGAGTCCATTAGAGTATGGCGATCATTTTCCTGCTAGTCCGACATTAGCTATGTCTATTTACAATGAGACACCAACAAATGAGAAAATTACTGTATTTTTTGAAAAGGAAGGCGTGAATCAGGTCTGGTTCGATATAAAATTATCTTTTAAGGGGTGGCGACGCATTTGGGTTCCTTTTTACGAGATGCAAGGTAAGGCACCAGAAAAGGAAACATCTGTGAACTATGATTATTTTAAAGTGAAAACTCAGGCTAAATCCGGAAAATTATTTTTTGATGATATCATCTTTTCACAATATCAGGATGACAGACACCAATATCCGGATATGCTAGTTCCATTCATAAAATCTGATCAGGATTTAGCAAAAGATCATTGGATGCCTTTAATAAGAAACTATAAACGTATAGAGACTATTGCGCCCGCGCCAGTTTCTATGGCTATGCGAATGGATTTAAAACGGTTTGAGTTAGCTATAGATCAAGATCTGACCATAGACAAGAAATACAAGGTTTACATAAATACACTTCGCGACCTTTTTAACAGTCTTCAACTTGAAGATGATGGTAAAACAGTTTTAGGTCCACCTTTAACTTTTAAGGAACAGCAGGAATATTTTAATGAAAATCAACAAGGAGATAAGGTTTTTAACGACATAAAAAAATTAGGAACAGTTTTAAAAAAGTTAGCTAATTTTCATGATAGAGCATCTACTGAAGAACGAGATGAAATTGAGTCTATGTTTTTGGCAGGAACGAAGTATTTTCTTGATCAAGGATGGCAGGCAGGTTCCAATGGAGGCACTAGACATCATATTGGGTATAATGTTATCGAATTGACACAGGCATTTTATATTATGCGGCAGTTTTTATATGACAATAATCTTTTAAACGATGTAGGGGCAAGTCTGCACTGGTTGTTTAATTTAGGGATGATTTTGGGTGATGAAAATGAATTTCATGTAAATATCGATTATTTAAATACGCAGTCTTATTATCATTTAATGCTAATATTTTTATTCGATAGTCAGGAAAAACAAGCGGCATTATTAAGAGCATATTCAAAGTATATATCAATTATTTTAGCACAGCAAAAAGAGGAGTGGGGCTTTAAAGTGGATGGTACTTCCTGGCATCATAACGGGCATTATCCCGCTTATGGTATAGGTGCTTTTAAGTCAGTTCCAAAGATAATCAATACTTTGGCAGGAACGCGATTTCGTATAGGGAAGGAAGGTCATGAAAACTTTAGAAAAGCCTTTTTAGCGACAAGAATTTATAGTCAGTTATATAACTGGGGTTTTGGTAATGCAGGGCGTCATCCCTTAGAGAATAATGGTATAGAATCACTTCAAGAGCAGTTTTTATTAATGGCTAATGCTGGTAACCCCGAAGGTACAAGCAAAATAGATAAAGAAGTGGCTGCTGCGTATTTAAGACTTTGGGGTAAGGATGATATCATGAATAAAACCATTTTTACAGATGTTAATGGTATTTATCCTGAGCGATTGCATGGGTATTACACATTACCTTATGCAGCTACGGCAATTCATAGAAATCAGGACTGGGCTGCTATCGTTAAAGGGTATAGTAAGTATGTATGGGCTTCAGAAATTTATGTTAGCGAAAACAGATATGGAAGGTATCCTGCCAATGGAACAATTCAATTATTAAATAGTAATGGTGAATCAGGAAGTGGTTTTCGACAGGAAGGCTGGGATTGGAACAGATTTCCAGGTGCCACTATAATTTATTTGCCTTTGGAAGAATTGGAGGCTAAAATGCCTTTACTCATGTTTCGCTCTAATGAAACCTTTGCAGGTGCGAACCGCTTAAATGATAATGGTGTATTCGGAATGATTCTAAATGAAGGTAAAGGGTCTAACGCTGATGGCCTTGAATCTAAAGTAGGATACCCAGGTAAATTAAAAGCCAAAAAGTCTGTGTTTTCGTTTGGTGATAAATTAATTTGCATAGGGACCGATATATCTAGTATTGATACAAAAAACCCAACCCAAACTAATTTATTTCAAACATATTTAAAAGACACCAAAAGTCCCGTTATAACAGCTGTGGAAAGCATTAAAAAATTTCCTTATAGTGGAAATTTGAACCCTGATGATGTATCGAAAAATTGGTTGATAGATCCTTATGGAAATGGGTATCATATTCTTTCAAATGCATTAGTACACATAAAAAAGGAAAGACAACAATCTTATCATAATAAATATTCTGTTAATACTGGAAATATGCATCCTAAAGGAAAAGGAGTAAAAGAAACCCAAGGTGATTATGCCAGCGCATATATAAATCATGGTCTCGCGCCTAAAAAAGCATCTTACAAATATGTTATTTATCCGTTTTTAGATGAAGAAAAACAATCTAATTTTGATAAAATTGTTAAATCAGAATTAACTTTCGATATTAAACGTGCCGATAGTATTGCACATATTGTATTGGATAAAGAAACTAATACTATGGGATATGTAATTTTTGAAGGTAAAACGGATTTAAATAATGGTTTACTAAAAAAGGTTTCAAATCCTTCTTTAGTTATGTTGAAAGAAAATGGCGATAAGGATATTAGCTTAAGTGTTGTTCAGCCTGATTTAAATTTCCCTTTAAAGGAGAGTGGCAAATTTAATAACTACAGTCAGGAAGTATCAGTAACCCTTCTTTTAAAAGGAAAGTGGAGTTCAGTTCCTGTTAATTTTATAGAGCAAATTAGTTATTTAGACGGAAACACTAGTATTGTTTTGAAATGTGTTAATGGCTTACCAAGAGAATTTAATTTAAGAAAATTATAAAAAAGACAAATTTTTAAGTATTAATAATGAATAATTTAATTAAAGGAATAGTTAGTGCTGTAGTTTTACTTTACGTTAGTTTTGGGACCTTAGCCCAACAAAGACCTAATGTTATTTTTATTCTGGCTGACGATTTAGGCTATGGTGATGTTAGCAGCTATGGAGCTACAAAAATAAAAACACCAAATTTAGATAAATTGTCAGATCAAGGTATAAGATTCACAAATGCACATACAACTTCGGCAACATGTACTCCATCTCGTTATGCAATTTTAACAGGACAATATCCTTGGCGAAAGACAGGAACAGGTATTTTACCTGGAGATGCTGCTTTAATTGTGCCAACTAATGAAATAACCTTACCAAAGTTGTTTAAAAAGGCAGGTTATAACACTGCTATTGTAGGGAAGTGGCATTTAGGTTTAGGTGAAGCTGTCGATAAAAATTGGAATCAATCTATTAAACCTGGCCCAAACGAAACGGGATTTGATTATTCCTATATTTTTCCTGCAACAGCAGACCGCGTACCAACGGTTTTTATGGAAAATCATAATGTGGTCGCACTAGATTCTTTAGACCCTATTGCTGTAGATTATAAAAACAAGGTTGGAAATGATCCTACTGGTTTGGAGAACCCAGAATTGCTTAAAATGAAATCCTCGCCGGGTCAAGGTCATAATAATACTATTGTTAATGGCATTGGAAGAATTGGGTTTATGAGTGGAGGTCGCAGAGCAAGATGGACAGACGAAGAGGTACCGATGACATTTTTGTCCAAAGCAAAGGATTATATTGAGGATAATAGAGATCATCCATTTTTTTTATTTTATACTTTAACCGAACCCCATGTACCTCGAATGCCTTCGACTATGTTTAAGGGTAAAAGCGGTTTAGGCTATCGTGGAGATGCTATTTTGCAATTAGATTGGGCGGTAGGTGAAATAATGAAGCACCTTGAGTTCTTAGGACTTAAAGAAAATACAATACTTTTATTTTCAAGTGATAATGGCCCCGTTCTGGACGATGGTTATATTGATGGAGCAGTTACTCAACTAAATGGACATACACCTTGGGGACCATTACGAGGAGGAAAATACAGCGTTTTTGAAGCAGGTACTCGAGTACCAATGATGTTAAGCTGGCCAGGTACCATAAAACCTAAAGTGTCATCCGCTATGATTTCGCAAGTTGATTTATTAGGTTCTTTTTCAAAAATGCTGAATATTGAGTCAGGATGGGAAAAGATGGATAGTGAAGATGTTTTGGAAGCTTTATTAGGAAAATCTCAAAAAGGGAGAACATACTTGGTAGAGCAGGGGCTTAGAGATAATTTAGCTATAATAAAGGATCATTGGAAATTTATTGAGCCTCATGGAGGACCAGCGATTGAGAGGCTTACAAATATCGAGTTAGGTAACTTAAATAAACCGCAATTATATAATTTATCGACAGATATTGGAGAATTGTATAATCTCGCCGATAAGTATCCTGAAAAGGTAAAAGAGTTATCGATACAGTTAGAACAAATTCGTAATAATAATTAATGGTTTAATTTAGGGTACTTATAAGAAAACCGTCGTAGGTACCATTCGGAAATCATCTCCAAATAGTGGCGGAATATGCTCATTTTAATTTATAATCATACAGATGCTGGTGACGTCCAAAAGGAGTTGATTACAAATAGGATGCGGAGCAAGTTATATAGTATTGAATTAAAGATGAATCGTAGCTTCATCCCTAATTCAACACGTTTAAAAATATTAAAAATGAGATAGTTAAAAGAATAAATATTAACTTTGAAGAACTGGACTAGTGCTTTTCATAGGATACATTGTTGTGTACAGTTTTTATATGTCCAATCTGTCAATTTTCCAATAAACATATTCTCCGATTATTTTTTTATCATTTGTCCAATTTCCAGTATTTAATTCAAATTCTCCGAAATCAATATTCACAGGATTAATACTCAAAACCTTTCCATAAGCCTCATATTCCCAATCTCCTTTCCGCTCAATTTTTATTTCTTTTTTAGAATTTTCAGAGAAGATAATGTCCCATTCCAATTCAGCACTTATAGAATCTAATTCCAATTCAGTTTTTTGTCCGATTTTGAATTCAGTTCCATATGAAAACGCTTGAATTATTCCACCATTTTTACCTTTAAAAGAGACAGTTCCTTCAAAGTGCTCTTTGTCAAGAAACCAATCAGTTTTAATTATTTCTGTCGTTATTTTCAATCCCTTTGAGGTTGTTTCTTAAATTGTACACAACGTGTTTGGCTATGGTTTCGTTGCGTGAAAATCCGCAAGGATTTTCCGCTGTAAACCGAAGATAGCAAATTTGCGAGGACTTTCCGCTAGGAAAGTCAGAAGCAATGAACTATAGCCGGTGTTACCCAACGTTTTTTAATTCGGGTCGATATAATTTCCACTATAATTTCCAGATATCACTTTGCCATCTTTTCGAGTAAATGAAAAAGTCAAGTCAACCGTTGTATCTGTCAAGTTGTTAATTGTTACCGTAGAACTTGAAGCGTAAATATCCAAATTTGAATCGCCATCAGAAAGAAATACAGTTCCAGGGGTAAATTCACCACTAATTAATGTTCCGTTTATTGAAAAATCATAGTCCCAAATTTCCGTGTATGTTTTTTCTTGTAAGTCAACTTCGGTAAAATCAAAATAGATAAAAGTAATGTTTGTCAAATCATTGCCACTATTAATTTCTGAGGTCGTTTTATTAAAGAGACTTATTCCAATGTCACTTGGGTCGTTAGTTGTTGTATTTTCATCGTTAATCCAAGCAGTAGTTATGTCATAGGTAGTTCCGTTAAATGTAACTTCATTTTTTGATTGATTTGGATTGTCGCCATTATCGTCCGACGAACAACTTGTGATAAAAATTGTTATAGTAAAAAGAACTACTAATCTGATTCTTTTAAAATTCATAGTTGATAATTTGAGTTTATTTAAAAAAGTAACCTAACGATAGACTCACCACAGAATTTTTATATCTATCGTTTTTAAATATTTCTATTAATCCATAACTGTATCTTGCTTGTAAAAATAGGCTTTCATTAAATTTCAAGGATAGACCTCCATTTAAAGCAAAGTCAATTGTATTTGTGTTAGTGAACTCAACTTCCTCACCTTTGTTATTTTGTGGATATTCAATTTCTCCCTTGCTATCTATTAAAAAACCTATTTGTGGGCCAAAATGAAAACTTAAGTTTTTAATAAACTCAAATTTTGCTTGAATAGGGATGTCTATGTAGTCTAATTTAGCATCAATTGATATTGTAGGTTCATTTGTGTTACGAATGCTAATCAAACCTCCTTTTTTGTTGTAAAGCAATTCAGCTTGTAGTGAAAATGATTCTGATAATTCCAATTCTGCTAAACCACCAATATTAAAAGAAACGTTATCGGTAAAGGCACTTTTACCTGTATGGAATCCAGAAAGATTTATTCCTGCTTTAGCTCCATATCGAATGTTGTTTTGGGCTATCAATTTTGCAGTAACAATTACAAAAATTATTAAAGTTAGTCTTTTAATGTTCATAAGTTTATTGTTTGGTCAAAATGTTGGGTAACGGCCCGGCTAAAAAGCGTTGCCGAACCGCAGGGCAGCTATGATTTTTTAGCCATTGTTAGGCCACGTTATATTTTCATTTATTTTCTGTTTTTCGTATTCCAATAGGTCTTTTGAATTAAAAAGCTCCTTATCGCGAATAAATTCCAAAACACGATCTTGATCTAGGTCAGTTGGAATTTGCTCTTGAATTTTTCTGATTGCACTACCCGGAATACCATATTCACTTAAAATCGCCAAATTTTCACGGAGAAAATCGTTTTCAATATGATTTGCGTAATAAATATAGTTCCCTGGTCTTAACCCAAACTCAGCACAAACAAACCTTTGGATTTCACTGACCACCGACAACCATTTTGGCACTTTATATTGAAACCAGTGCTTCATTATCTGAAAAGTGTCTTGAATAGCCTTGTCCATTAAATCTGCGTCTTCAATATCCTTATTTCCTTCAAGCCTTCTTAAATAAGCAAAATTGTTATTCACCAAATAACTAATGTCCTGATTAAGACCATAATTAAAGGTCATATTTACAAGTTTACCTTTTGTCATTGGCCTTGTAGTTTCACCTTCAACAATCAAATTGTCCCAACAAATTCCTAAAATGTACTCTAACTGCTTATAACGTGGTTGATTCCAGCTAATAAGCTCGTATTTAGAATGAATGTCATTACGTAAAGTATCGAAGATATTCTTCTGACCATGAACTTTAACTCCATTCTTCTTAATTATTTGCCTTTCATTCTCTGGAATAGATAGAATAGCTTCATACTGCTCAGAGGTTCTGTCTTTTACTTCCTCTTCTGAGAGTTGAATTAGGATTTCATCTTTAATAGGGTTTTGCTGATAAAATGGAATATCAATTATAATTTGCTCTTTCAGAGGAGGAGGATTAAAGTTGTAGATGTTCCCGACATAATGAATCATCATTCTGCCGGCTCTTCCCTTAATATTTGAGTAGTCAAAATAATCAACATCATTCGGACCCTTTTTTTCATCAAAATAGATTATGTTCTTCGCACTGGTATTGACTCCTTCAATTATCGTAGATGTGCAAAAAAGATATTTTAATTCTCCCTTATTAAAATAGTCTATTATGGAAGTCGTAATGTGTTTCTGTAATGCACCATCGTGAACACCGATATCATATTTTAGATTTTTAAGAATGCTCCATTCTTTGGTTACATAATCAATTATCCAATTGCTTAACGGATATTCATTATTACTGGCTTTCGCTTCAATGTCTGATAAATAATGGCAAAACTTCTTCGACAGACTTCTAACTCTATTTGGAGAAGAACAATAAATTATTGTCTGCTCATTTTCAAGTTCATGTAATAAGTCAAATAGAACTTTTTCCTTGAATCGTGCTTTTTTTCCTCTTTGTCCAAACTCCCCTTTGTATTCTTTATAAACATCAATAGATTTAGAATCTACAAGCGAATAATCACTTTTAATAAAGACAGCATTGTGTCGCTCGGCAAAACCCTCACTGATTCCATCTATATTAGGGCCTAGCAAGTAGAATTTTGGAGAATAGGTTTTTAATATATGATTGAAGGCATTATTGAGTGAGGAAGATCTTTCGTCATCTCTATTTCCACTTAATTTATAAAACTCGTCAATTACTAAAAAATCGACATTGAAGAAATCTTGGTACTCATTTACTCTCTCCGCAGTAAACAGGAAAATATTCCCTTTTTGTTTATCTGATTCTTGTGAAGTTCTAACTATTAATTTATAGTGTTCGCGATACTTCAATAGTTTTCTACGGGTCTCATCAAGTAGTGCTAGTGTCGGCTGAATTATTACAATATTTTGGTACTTTCTGGATGATACAACTTCTTCAATCAAGAGGCTTTTACCAAAACTAGTGGGGGCGCTTACAATTACGTTTTGATCTGTCTTTAAGTACTCTAACAACTCTAGTTGCTCTTCATGGAAATATTTTGAAGGTATATTTTCTGAATGGTGCAAGCCTTTTCTTATTTCAGCTGGAAGATTTTTCAACCCTTTGAACTCGTCTTTCTCTAAGTATGGATAAAAGCCAGATGACTCAATTAAATCAATCCATATATCATGAGTCGATTTTTCGAGTTTGTCCCAATTACTCAAAGCGTTAATTATTATTTTACGAGCAGAAGAATCGTCTGTTTTGAGCAGTGAAGAGCAATATTGAGCATAATCGAAACTTTGATTAAAGTCAAGGGTTTCAAGATTTTCTAAGTCAAATAATATTTCTTCAGAACTACGCATTTTGCTGATTATATAGTTTTGTGTGTAATCTTTTTAGTAATTCTTTCTTACTTGGAATTGGGAATAGTACGAGTAAGATATTTAGTTCGGTTTTCACAGGTTCACCAACGTTGTCTTCGATTTCATTTAGCTTATTTTTAAGTAATTCTTGCAACTCAAGCATCTCTTTCTCATACTCTTGAATAAACTCATTTGTGTTTTCATCAGTGTGAGTTTCATAGAGATTGGATTGATAAGTACACACTAAAGGGATGGTCACAGACTGTAAAAAATCTTGAAGTTTCGCTTCTTTCAATTCCACTTTTGATAAAGCATCGAACCAATACTTTTTATCGTCCAAAAATCGAAGGTATTCGTCCTTTGTGTTTTTATCCTCATAATCATCTGGAGGGATGAATGAATATTTTTTCTTTCCAATTAATGCTATCTCTCGATATAGAAAGTCCTTTTTAAAGTGAGATTCTATATCACCAATTAAATCAGAAATACCGTGAGATCCAGCGTTACCATTTTTTCTTGAATATAATTTCGACTCACCAAAATACAATGAGGAGTTTTCTGGATTATTAAGGTCAGGACCAATATGTACTAGGTCAAATCCATGAACTGTTGCCCCATCTGTATCTTTAAAATATATTTTAGAGATCAGGGGAATTGTATCGACAAAGTCTCTTAAAAGAAGATGAAGTATTAGCTCTCCAAATTCTCCCCGTTTTAGGTATTTGTCTTCTAATTCAATTTCACAATCATTGAGACAATCATCCTTATCAACATAGATTGCTTTTGCTTCTTTGAATTCTTTTATATTGTAAATTGATTTAGCCGCTTCGATTAATTTTCTTCGATCGTACTGTTTTAGAATGCCCGTATGATAACCAAAAGCAAAGTCGACAATTGAATCCATTAACAATTCAGTCAGTGCATCATACCTAAATTCGCCAAAATCAAACCCAACAAAATAGGTCCGCAAATCAGCTTGTTCAAAATGTTGGTGAATTATGTTTTTTGAGTTTGGGGGCATTTTATGTCAATGTTTTTAATGTGGCGTAACGGTCTAGTATAAGAATAGTAGCGGATTTTTATGCACTAACTTTTCGGCTAAACACAGACCTTATTTATATTTACTTACTTTCGTTTTAGCGATAAACCCGCTATTATTTTTATACATTGTTGGCGGTTCGTTTTTCTATTTAAACAGCTCGTTTTTTTCTTTCAAAATTGCATACATTGTCCTACCTTCTTTTGTAACTCTTACAGTTTCGCCAATCTCATTTGTTATTAAATTTTCAACATCACTATTTGTTTTAAATTTTTTAGAAATTGATTTTATGTCAGCAAGTTTTACTTTTTTCTTTTCCTTAAGGATTTCAAGAATTTTAGAAGCTAAAACTGAAATAGGTTTAGAATAAACATCACTAGGTTCAGACGCTATATTTTCTTCTGTCTTATCTGATTTCAAAAATGTTTCAGCTCCTTCTGAACTTAATTCTTTACTAGGCACATAAGTATTCAATGTACTTTCAAAAGCTGTAATTAAAGTTTTTAAATTATTCCTGTCATCTGTTATAAGTTCAGTTGTTGTTTTTGGTAAAATTGCTGCTCCATAAATTGAACCCCAAAGTGAATAATAAATTATTGGGTTTAAAATTTCTTCTTTTTCATTATTTTCAACGAACTTTAAAAAGTCACGACCTGAAGTAAATAAAATTGCTATTGATTTAAGAACTTCATTATTGGTTGATGAAATTTTAAAACCACTTCTTAAACTGTCGAATGATTTTAGGAGTTCTAAAAGATATGTTCTGTCTGCGGATTTATCAAATCCTTTAATACTTGTTTTAAAGTGTCTAGCAATGTCAATTAGCAATTCTTTTCTATTGATAAAAAAGTACTCAATATTTTCAATATTATCTGCTTTTATAAAATACAATAAAGTAGAAGTTAAATATTCTTTGTCAGTAGAATTTAGAAATTCGGGCGTTTTTATTGTTAGTACATCATTTTTAAACTCTGGAATGATTAAATCATCCAAATTCAGCTTGTTAATCTTTCTAGATAAAGTGATTTGTTTTCCAATAGTGAATTTAATATCATTAAAAACATCAGTTACTTTTTTGATGTAATTACTTGGGTATTTTGAACTATATTTTGAATCTATTGCACGTTTTAACTTTTCAATTTTAAGTAATATTGGTAAGTCAATTTTTGACTTACTTAAAATACCTTCAATTAATAATTCATATACTGATGTCTTGAAGATTTCAAACTTCTTAAATGAATTTAGTACGTCAGAAGTAATTGTTGATTCAAGCATAATTGCTTCATCAAGTGTTTCAGTAGATTCATAAAGAGAGTAGATTTCATCTATAATATCTAAAGACTTCTTTTTTTCAAAGTCATTTTCTTCACCTATTTTATTTAGAAATAGAGACAGGTTATTGTTTAGAGATTTTAATAGAAGTGATATTTCTTGCCATTCTTTAGAAGTTTTATTTGAAAAAGCTATTGAACTACCTAAAATAACACCAAAAATTCTGTTTATTATTCTTTCATTTAAGAAAGTATTTGAATTGAGTTCTTTGTTTTTTGACGGTAAATTGGGGTTAGGTAAATCCATAACGAAACAATCTTCTTTAATCACAACAGAATTCTCTTTTGCAATTTTCGCATACTTTGTTTCAATGCTTTTTAAAGATTTTGCTAAAGTTTCATTTAGCTCTTGTTCTCTTCTGAAAATTAATTTAAAGTCGTTAAATAAAAATATAGTTTTATCAATTATTATATAATTTACCCCAGTTTTGTCCTTAATTATTTCAAAGTTATTATTGTCAATACTTGTTTCTAACAATATTGGAAAACCATAATCTTTGTCAATTTCTCTATTATGAAAAATTGGTTTTTCATAACCTATCAAGAAATTTTCATTCTCATTAAGGAAAGTCGCAGAAGCTCTTTTAAAACTATATTTTCTATTTGGATAATATGAAACAGGCGAAATTGATAATGTAGTAAATACACTATTGAAATCGTTTGAGTTAAATGGAATATATACTTTCATTTTACTTTTTTAAAAAGGTAAATCGTCATTTACAGAATTTTTATTCTTTTCGTTATGATACTCAAATAGATTTCTGTCGATATTTTCAATAAAACTTGATAAATGATTTGAGTATAAAATGAATAAATCACGATAACTTCTAGTTAGTGCAACATATAATGGGTTTCTATCTTTTTCATCACTTCCAATGCACATTGGAATGAAAACCGCCTCAAATTGAAGTCCTTTTGCACTATGATAGGTCATTAATTTAGGATTTTCGGTTGTAAAATCTAAATCCATTGAATTAGAACCATATCCTATTTTGGCTTCTACACCCCAATTTGATTTGTCAAAATAGCTTTTTGCTATTTTGACATCATTATTTGTTGGCAGTAATATACCGACATCAGTATAATTTTGTGCTTTAACAACATCTTTTATATAATCCAATTGGTCTTCAAAAGAAGAACATTCCACTAACCTTGGTTTATTAACTCCTTCTTTATTACATCTGTCTTCTAACGGGTCTCTAGATTGAGTTACTTTTTCTGCAATTCGAGCTACTTTTTTTGGCAACCTGTGATTAATTACTAAATTTTCCATTGGAATATTAGTTTGGATTTGGATTTCCTCCATTGTCAGAAGTTTACCTTTGTTCGGTATGTTTTTGTAGAGTTGTTGTGCTGAATCTCCAAAAAGGATAAAATGTTTTTTAGCTGCATTTTGTAAATCAGCTAATTCGTTAGTATCAAAATCTTGAACTTCATCTACAATTATATATTCAGCTGATGCCTTATCTCTTCGATTTACCCATTCCCAATGATAAAGTACTTTAGATTCGTCAACTCCAATAGTGTGTATTCCATCTTCAATAAATTGTTTCAATGCTTTTGTAAACACGATAATCAAGTAATCATTATTTCCTTGTTCAGCAAGTTCTTTTGCTCTCCACAGTGCTAAAACAGTTTTTCCACTTCCTGCACAGCCTTTTACAATAAAAGAACTGCTTAAATTTCTACGCACTATTCTTACTTGATAATCATCAAGTTCAGATTCGTTTATGTACCAAGATTCTTTTGCCATATTTTTTTATTCTATCTAAATATTCTTGTTTAGCACTCTGTTTCTTAAATGACCGCCAACGTGTGTATAAACACACTGGTGTGTTTATTTTTATTATATATACAACGAATATAAGGTAATTACTTAATTAGTAAAATGATTATTCGTACAATTACCCAATTTATAGATAAACTAATTCCTGAGTTTCAATATCGTAATATGGTCGTTGCCCAAATTGATTTGGTTGTAAATTGGTAACCGGAAAATATCTAGCCCCTGCAATAAGTGATTTTAATTCCTGAAATTCTTTTTTAGTAATAGATTTGTTTTCTTCTTTGGTTGCCCAGTTTATTAATCTATCAGCCAAAAGAGTACCAGCCATAGAATTTCCAACACCAGCAAGACTCATTGTGTCTTTTTTTGCTTTTTTTTCTGGGGTAATTTCAGTAGAAGGTAAGCTTTCTTCTGAAAGTGTTTGTAAAACATTTTTTACCTTTCTAGCATGGTGTGCTTTATTACGACAAGTGTCGCTGCAATACTTCTGTACACGACGTCTTTTAGGTTCAAATTCTTTAAAACAATACTGACATTTGTAAAATCTACTTTCCATAATTTAGCGTAAAATAAACGTTTGTTTTACGTATAATACCGTTGATTTTGAGTTTTAAGTTAATTTTAGGTGACATTTGTAACCATTTTTATGGGAATGTTAAAAACCGATTCTAATAAAAATGCATCGGCATCAGCATCACTAATCAATTGTTGCTTTTTAGGTTTTGGCTTTAACACAGGTGTTTTTTTAGTTTGTGTTGTAAGGTATGTATTGGCACTAAAACCCCTCGTTTTTTCCTCAAAGGGACTCCCTTTTATAAGTTTTGAAAACTTGGTTTTTATTTCGGAGTGATGAACTTTAAAAGCATCAAATTGCAATTTAAAAAGCGACCTAACATTTTCCGATAAATTAACAAAATACTTACCTAAATTCACATACATTAAATAAGTAATGTTGACATGAATGTCTAGATGTTCCCAATATTTATTCATTAAAAATTGAAACTGACTTTCTGTTAGTTTTTCTTGAGCATCTAAAAGTAAAAAGAGGTTTTCTTCGAACAGGTTATATTTTGTGGCTATTTCAACTCTACTAAATTTTGTTTCATCAGCTGTTATTTCTTCTTTACGGTTTCTAAAGGCGATAGTATTGATTGCACCAGGTGGCACTAAATCCTTAAATTCTGTTTGTTGAAACTCGTTATATATTGTATCTGGAATATAAAAAATGTATGATCTTGTTAGATTATCACGTATGGTTTTAAAAATATCGTTCATATTTTATTTTAATAAGTGTGAATAATCCTCTGGTATCGCTGCATCGATACTTCTTAGGTATTTTTCAAGCGCATTCATTGTGGAATGCCCAGTGATTTGCATAATTCTACTCTTTACTTCGTTTGGTGGATACTGAGAAATTAACGATTGATATAATTTGGTGATAAACGTATGTCTAAAGCTATATAAACCATAATTATCGTCTATATTGAAATGCTCTTTGACAACCTTTTTAAAACGCTTTGAAAAGTAGTTTCTTTTATTGTTTTCTTCGGTATCCCAGAAATCACCTAATTTATCAGGGGTGAAAAGAAAACTCTCGGGATCAAAACCACTTAAATCAGGAAGTTCTTCAAGCAACATGTCGGGAATGCGTTTAACTTCTAAAGCATTGGTTTTCGATTTAAACTGTATGAGTCCTTCTGCAACATTAATGTCTTTTATTTTAAGCCTGCATACCTCAATTGGCCTTAAAAAGTTATAGGCAACAAACTGAATATAGAGTAGGAGTATAGGATCTTCCTTTTTTAGGTAATTAAATATTGTAGTTTGTTGTTCTTGAGAATAGGTTTTGTTTCGTTCAGGTTTGGCTTTTAAAACCTTAATTTTCTTTACGGGATTAGTAACAATGATGTCGTTATCCTCCATGGTTTGCAAGAGTGCGCCAAGGTTGGTTCTATGATTGTTAAAACTTCTTGCACTGGTGTTTGAAAGCACATGATTAAGGAAAGTTTGAACTACGGCCTTATCAATTTGGTTGATTGTCTTTATTTCTGGCGCAGATTCATTCAACCAGTCTGTAAATTTGTTAGCGTGAAACGTATAATCTTTAAGGGTTCTTTCACTAATAACATTCTTTTTAAGGTTTAAGCTTAAATCGAAAGCTTCCTTAATAGTAGGCGAATTAGGTTGAGGTTTTTCTAAGAACTTGCTTGTTTGATTCTTTCCTTCATTAGATGAGTGAGCAGGTTGAACTTTAGGTGCTACTTCGGTTTTAATCTGTTTTGGTTTTATAGCTTGAGCTTTCTCCTTTTTAAATAAAGCTTCGTTATTTTCAAAAGGATTGTAGCCTTTTTTAAGAAGAATAATAAGTCGTTTTCTATAAGTGGTTAAAACCGAAAGCCGCTCTTCTTTCTTTTTATAAGTATTGGCAATACCATAAATGTTTTTCATTCGCTCTAATTTACCTGTTTTAGGATTGCGAAATGAAAAATAAACATACCAACGTTTGTCTAAATTACCGTTGGCTGTATAGATTTTTGGGGTTGAAAATTGGGGTTTTTTACTCAAATCGTGTTCAAAAACGTGTTCACTTCTGTGTTCAAATGTAAGAAATTCATTTAAATAAGACATAAAAAAAGCGGTTTATGAAACATAAACCGCTAATTGTGAATTGATTACATTTTGTAGCGAGAGCGGGGCACGATCCCGCGACCTCCGGGTTATGAATCCGACGCTCTAACCAGCTGAGCTACCTCGCCTTGTTTTTGTGGGTGCAAATATAGAAACATTATTTATCTGCGCAAACACTTATTGAAAAAAATATTATTAAAAATTATTGTCATAGGTCTCAATTAATGTATATATTGGGCATAAATAATTTTTTAAAAGTATTTATGGACGATAAAATTAAATTTGAAATAGAATTCACAATACATGCCTCTCCTCAGTTATTATTTCAGTACATTTCTACACCTTCAGGATTGTCAGAATGGTTTTCAGATAATGTAAATTCTCGTGGTGAAATTTTTACCTTTATATGGGACGATAGTGAAGAGAAAGCCAAATTACTCAGTAAAAAAAGTGGTGAACGTGTTAAATTTAGATGGTTAAATGACGATGAAGATAATACTTCGTATTTCGAAATTAAAATTCAGGTAGATGAAATTACTAAGGACGTATCTTTAATTGTTACCGATTTTGCTGAAGAAGATGAAGTAGATGAAGCTAAGATGCTTTGGGATAACCAAATTTCCAGTTTAAAGCAGGTATTAGGTTCAGCATAATTCCAAAATCATATATTTTCAATTATATTTGTGCCCTGTTCTCCAAAAAAGAGAACAGGTTATTTTTTTATGACAAATTACAACGGAAATATTTTAGCTGAAACCAACACATTATCAATTCAAAATAGGGGGTATGCCTATGGTGATGCCCTGTTTGAAACTATAAAGGCTTCACACGGCAAATTGCTATTTTGGGAAGATCATTATTTTAGATTAATGGCTTCGATGCGTATTTTAAGGATGGAAATTCCAATGAATTTCACCATGGAATATCTTGAAGATCAAATGTTAAAAACCTTAGAGGCGAATAACTTAATGGATGTTTCGGCACGGGTTAAATTAACAGTTCATAGAGCCGAAGGCGGATTGTATTTACCACAAACCAATGCCGTTGGTTATAATATTTCAGTAAAACCTCTTGAAAATGATTTTTATGAATTAAGTGAAGGTTTTTATGAAATAGATTTGTTCAAAGATTATTTTGTGTCTCCTAGCTTATTATCAACGTTAAAATCAAACAATAAAGCTTTAAATGTTGTTGGTAGTATTTATGCAAAGGAGAATGCATTAAATAATTGTCTGGTATTAAACACTAATAAGCATGTGGTTGAAGCGCTTAATGGTAATGTTTTTCTTGTAAAGGGGAAAACAATTAAGACGCCTCCAATTTCCGATGGTTGTTTAAAAGGTATTATGCGCAAGCAGATAATTGATGTTTTAAAAAATTGGGATGAATATGATTTGATAGAAGAATCTGTGTCACCTTTTGAGCTTCAAAAATCAGATGAAATCTTCATTACCAATGTAATTTCAGGTATTATACCGGTATCGAAATATAGAAAAAAAGCATTTAAGCATGAGGTGGCACAGGCGATCTTAAATAAATTAAATATTAAAGTAAGATTGTCTTAATTGTAATTAGGGTTTTCTGGTGCATTAGACCAAATACTGTATTCATCACCAAATTCTAACATTTTTTCTTTCCAGAACGATTCGTAATTTTTACCAATAATGTCGTTTTTGTAAATGTTTTCGGTTACCAACCAGGAGTTTGATTTTAATTCGCTGTCTAATTGATTGGCAGCCCAACCAGAATACCCTAAAAAGAATCGGATATCATTTTCTTGAATACTATTTTTTGAAATGAGTTCGGCTACTTTTGAAAAGTCGCCACCCCAATAAATTCCTAGGGAAATTTCAATGCTATCTGGAATTAAATCTGGTACTTTGTGTATAAAATATAGGTTGTCTTGTTCTACTGGTCCACCATTATAAACCCTGAATTTGCCTTCAACTTCTGGTATTAAATCGTTAATGTTATAGTCCAAAGGTTTGTTCAAGATGAACCCAACGGATCCTTCGTGTGAGTGTTCTGCTAATAACACAATAGATCGATTGAAGGAAATATCGCCTATTATAGCAGGTTCTGCGATTAACAAATTTCCTTTTTTTGGATGGATTGTAATCATACTATCGATGGATTAGTAACTAAATCTAACATTTATTTCTTAAAAAAACAACACTTTTGAGCTATATATAAAAAAATGCCTTCAAAGTTTGAAGGCATTTTTGATATTGATGTTGTAATTCTAATTAGTTTACTGCGTTAGATAAATCTGCACCTGCCTTAAACTTTACAATGTTTTTCGCTTTAATTTTGATGGTTGCACCTGTTTGTGGGTTTCTACCTTCTCTAGCAGCTCTTTTTGAAACCGACCAAGAACCAAATCCTACTAAAGAAACACGGTTACCTTTCTGTAAAGCACCTTCGATTTCAATTAGCGCGCATTCTAATGCTTTTTTTGCTGCTGCTTTAGTGATTCCAGCATGTTCTGCCATAGCATCGATTAAATCTGTTTTGTTCATAATGTAAAATTTAATAATTAATAAATTGGTTAAACGTTTGTGTTAAATCCTATTACAAATTTATACGGATTATGCAATAATGCAAGTAATAGCAAGGGAAATGATAGGTTTTGTTAATAACTTATGTCGATTGTTAATAACAAAGGTGTTTTTTATCGGTGTTTTCAAAATGTCAGTAATAATAAGGCTTTAGCGCATTTTTGCATTTACTTCAAAAGTATAACCATTTAAGAGCGATGTTACGTCCATAGAACGTTTGCCTGGCAGTTTAATGTCTTTAATGTTTATGTATCCGTTTTTAACAGCAACTTTTAATTCTTTTTTAGTAGCAATAATATCACCTAAATTGTGGTCGTGAGATACAAGTTCTTTTGTTGAAGCATAGATTTTAACGTCCAATTGTTCTTCGCCGTTAATTAATGTGCACCATGCACCTGGATAAGGGCTTAAACCTCGAATTAAATTATAGATGGTTTCTATAGGAGCTTGCCAATCTATTTTACAGTTATCCCGATTTAACTTATTAGCTGTTTTAATACTTTCGTTTTCTCGCTGTGGTGTAGTTTTTACTTTATCATGTTCAATTAATTTTACAGTTTTTAAAACCAAACCACTTCCTAAGGTCATCAATTTATCGTGCAAACTACCTACGTTTTCATCTGGTTCGATATTAATTGATTCTTGAAGAATCATATCTCCTGTGTCAATATCTTCGTTAATAAAGAAAGTAGAGACACCAGTTACAGTTTCACCATTAATTATTGCCCAATTAATTGGTGCTGCTCCTCGATAATTTGGTAATAAAGAAGCGTGTAGGTTGAATGTGCCATACTCGGGCATTTGCCATACCACTTTAGGCAGCATCCTAAACGCCACCACAATTTGCAAGTTGACGTTCAAGGCTTTTAGTTCATTTAAAAAATCCTCGTTCTTCAGGTTTGTGGGTTGTAAAATATTTAGTTTTTGCGAAACAGCGTATTGTTTTACAGCACTCTCGTGTATTTTTCTACCGCGTCCTGCTGGTTTGTCGGGTGCAGTTATTACACCAACTATATTGTAATTTTGTTCTACTAAAGATTTTAGAGTGGCAACCGCAAAATCTGGCGTGCCCATAAATACAATTCGTAAATCTTTCATTATACGGATGTTTTTATATTTTAATTGTTTTATAATACCATATTATAAATGACTTAATTTATAAGTATTGGTTTCTGTAATTTTTATGATGTCATGTTCTAACAACAGTTGTAAAACCTTTTTAAGCTCAGTTTCTTGGCAGTTTAATGCTGATTTCAATTCGCGAGAGGATTTGGCTTTATCTTGTAATTGCGTAATTACCAATTGTTTTAAATCACTTTTGTTTTTAGATTTTTCACTTTGCTTTTTATTGGAGATACATACCGAACAAATGCCACATGGTTCTAGGTTTTTTTCTCCAAAATAGTTAAGAAGCTGAATACTTTTACATGTCTTGTCGTTGTTTATGTAATCCAGAATAGCATGCACCTGATCGTTTTTTAACTGATTTTGTTGTTTTATAATAGTAGCGATTCTGTTTATTGTTTTGTCGTCTTCTCGGGGTTCAATAAAAGTAACTTGGGCATCAGTTTTGGCTAAGTTTAAAGTTATTATTTCATCTTGCTCAAGTTGAAGTAATACTTCGGTAATTTGTTTTTCCGATACCGATGCTTTTTCTGCGATTTTACTAATATTTATTTTAGTATCGTTATCGAATATTCCACCATACATTCTTAAAATAGATTTAACAATGATGTTATATTTAGTCCGTGTTTCGAGATATTTAAATAACGCAGGACTTGAAATAATAAACTGTGCCGAAACTTTATTTTTAAACTGTTTAGAAAGCACAATAATACTATTTCTGTCCAGTAGTAACAAAGTATTGTATGCTAAAATAGTATTAAAATTATAGGTTTTACAGAAGGAGTTAAAATCAAAATCGAATGTTTTGTACTCTCCTTCGCCATAAGAAATTTGAAAGTAGCTACATAGTTTACGATACACCTGTTTTACGAAATCTACATGAGGCAAAATTTTTAAAAACTGGTTTTTAACGCGGGCCTCATCGTTGTTATTTTTTAATATTACAGCAAATGCCTTTTTACCATTACGACCAGCGCGACCAGCTTCCTGAAAATAACTTTCTATGCTTTCGGGTAAATTTAAGTGAACCACTGTTTTTACATTTGGTTTGTCAATCCCCATTCCAAAAGCATTGGTAGCAACCATGACTTGTTTTTGGTCATTCAACCAAAGGTTCATATGTTTGTCCTTGTCGTCGGTTGGTAAGCCACCATGATAGAAGGTTGCAGATATCTGTTTAGATTCAAGAAAAGAACTAACTTCTAACGTCATTTTTCGGTTTCTCACATAAACAATCGAAGGTTCTTTATATTTATTCAATATGGTTTGAAGACGATAGTATTTATCTTCTTCATGAAAAACCATATAGCCTAAATTGGGTCTGAAAAATGACTGCTTAAAAATTTGAGGATTAATAAAATCCAGTTCTTTAACGATATCATTAATGATTTCGGGTTTTGCCGAAGCGGTTAATGCAATGACATTTACCGTTGGTTGCAATTGCCTAAGTATGGTAATGTTTTTGTATGCAGGTCTAAAATCACTGCCCCATTGCGAAATGCAGTGGGCTTCGTCTACAGCAATTAAATTAACAGGCATTTGTCTAATACGCTCCTGTACCAATTCTTGTTGCAAACGCTCTGGAGATAGGTATAAAAATTTGTAATTTCCATAAATGCAATTATCGAGTAGGGCATCCAACTGATTGTAACTAATACCACTTGTTATAGCCATTGCTTTAATGCCTTTGTTGTTTAATTGCTTCACTTGGTCTTTCATTAATGCAATTAGTGGAGAGACTACTATACATATGCCCTTTCGGGCTAGTGCTGGAATTTGAAAACATAACGACTTTCCACCGCCAGTGGGTAGTAAGGCAAAGGTATCTTCGCCTTCTAATACAGCATTAATAATATCTTCCTGTAGTGGCCTAAACGAGGTGTATTTCCAATAGCGCTCTAATATGTTAATAGGATGTTCCATTACATTTTTAATTGATTTAAAATGTAATCTACGCGGTTTTCTATGGTATCAAAAGGGACATCATTTAAATGATAATCAAAAGTACTATAAGTATTTAATAAGTGCTCATGGATTTTTAATGCCTGACTAAAATTCTCATAGCGCTCGTTATCGGAAGTATAAATGGCCTCCCACGGTTTTAAAATGAAAACAGTATCATAAACCGATTGCTCACAGGCTTCAACAAAATGATTTGGGTATGTGTCGCCACTGTAATTTAAATAAGCGATTACATCATGAACACCACGGTCAAAAAAAATCGTATCTGCTTCATGCGAATTAGCATCTTCAAATTGTTTTAATCTGCCGTTTAGGAGCAATTCACTAAACTGAATAGGGTTATTTAAAAACAACTGGTCGATTCCTTCTTTTTGTGCCTGTAGCGTTACCTGTCTAGAAATTTCTTCTAAACAAGTATAGCCTCTTTTGGATAATTCGTTAATTAAAGACGATTTTCCTGTTCCTGGACCACCAGTAATAACAATTTTTCTCGTATTCACACCTGCGATAATTTAGTTGTAAAATTCGGAATTTAACCGTTATAAAAAAAATGCTCTAGTTTTATGTTGATACTAAATTACATTTGCCTTGTAAAAGGCGGTTTATAAATTTATATAACATTATATTTGCAGTATACATGAACAATTATGAGTACACCTACAAATTCGGAAGAATTTTATAAAAAATTAAAAGAACAATTAAGCCAAACAACCATTTGGCCTTCGGAATATTTATATAAATTTATTGTTAAAACTGAAACAGGAAAAATTTCTGATTTAGAAGCAATTTTTGATAATATGGGAGCAGTTATAAATAAAACGGCTTCAAAAAACGGAAATTATACCAGCATTTCAATTAATTTACAAATGAAAGATCCAGATGCTGTAATTTCTAAGTATAAAGAAGTAGCAGAAAAAATTGAAGGCGTAATAAGTCTTTAGTTCTTTTTTTGTATTTTGCAAAAGCATGATTACTACGTGCATAATTTTTTAACTCTACACTTTTTATTTTGACAATAGATAATTTAGAATACAATACAGAGCGTGAACATTTAATTATACCAGAATATGGACGTCATATTCAAAAAATGATTAACTATGCTAAATCGCGTGAAACCAAGGAAGAACGTAATAAAGTAGCAAAAGCAATTATTGCGGTAATGGGAAATATGCAACCACATTTACGTGATGTTCCAGATTTTCAACATAAACTTTGGGATCAGTTATTTATAATGTCTAATTTTGAATTAGACGCCGATTCTCCTTTCGAAAAACCATCGAAGGAACTTTTTGAAGAACGCCCAGAGCCTTTAAAATATCCACAAAATTTCCCAAAGTACCGATTTTACGGAAACAATATAAAAACCATGATTGATGTGGCCAACACATGGGAAGAAGGAGAGCTAAAAGAAGCTTTAACTTTTACCATTGCCAACCATATGAAAAAGTGTTTTTTAAATTGGAACAAGGATACCGTTGAAGACGATGTGATTTATGACCATTTATTTGAGCTTTCCGGAGGAAAAATTAATTTGAAAAATTCAGATGAAGATTTGTCAGATTCCTCTAGTTTAATGCGAAGCAAGAGTAAATACAGTAACAACAAGAAAGGTCATCACAAGAAAAACTCGTCGAATCGTCAAAGAAAACGCTTCTAAACAGGTATGGGAACATTTAAAATTGAAGGCGGGCACCGATTAAAAGGAAGCATAAAGCCGCAAGGTGCCAAAAATGAAGCATTACAGATTTTATGTGCAGTATTATTAACTTCCGATGTCGTGACTATCAACAATATACCTGATATTGTTGATGTCAATAAGCTTATTAAATTACTAGGTAACCTAGGGGTTAAAATTGAAAAGATAGGCAAGGGGTCTTATACTTTTCAAGCCGATGAAGTTAATCTAGAATATTTGGAGTCCGATGCATTTAAAGTAGATGGTCGCGGTTTGCGGGGATCTATTATGATTGTTGGGCCGTTGCTGGCTAGATTTGGTAAAGGATATATTCCAAAACCTGGAGGCGACAAAATAGGACGAAGAAGATTAGATACTCATTTTGAAGGACTCATTAATTTAGGCGCCAAATTTAGATATAGTAAGGAAGAGCAATTTTATGGTGTTGAAGCCGATAGATTGAAAGGAACTTACATGCTATTAGAAGAGGCTTCTGTAACAGGAACAGCCAATATAGTTATGGCCGCGGTATTAGCTGAAGGACAAACAACAATTTATAATGCGGCTTGCGAACCATACTTGCAGCAATTATGCAAAATGCTCAATCGTATGGGGGCAAAAATTAGCGGCGTAGGTTCTAATATGTTAATTATTGATGGCGTTGATAGCTTAGGTGGAACAAGTCATACTATGTTACCCGACATGATTGAAATAGGGAGTTGGATTGGTTTGGCTGCCATGACTAAAAGTGAACTTACTATTAAAAATGTGTCTTGGAATGATTTAGGTGTTATTCCAAATGTATTCAGGAAATTAGGAATAACTGTAGAAAAACAAGGTGACGATATTCATATACCTGCGCATACCGATGGTTACGAAATTCAGAGTTTTATCGATGGTTCCATATTAACGATTTCTGATGCACCTTGGCCTGGTTTTACACCCGATTTACTAAGTATTGTTTTAGTAGTGGCAACCCAAGCCAGAGGAAGTGTACTTATACATCAAAAAATGTTTGAGAGTCGTTTGTTCTTTGTTGATAAATTAATCGATATGGGAGCAAAAATTATATTGTGTGATCCGCACAGGGCAACAGTAATTGGTCATGATTTTAAATCAACTTTAAAGGCTATGACAATGACCTCTCCTGATATTCGTGCAGGCGTATCATTACTTATTGCGGCATTATCAGCCAAAGGAACGTCTACAATTCAAAATATTGAACAAATAGACCGAGGTTACGAAAATATTGATGAGCGTTTACGTGCTATAGGAGCTAAGATTGAACGTTTGGATTAAATATAAAATGTATTAAAAAAAGAGGCTGTCTAAAAAGTCACAAAACTCGTCATTCTGAATTTATTTCAGAATCTCATATCATTGATTATCAGATTTAATGAGAACCTGAATGAAGTTCAGGTGGACGAAAGTTATCCTTTTTAGACAGCCTCTTTTGTTTTTTTAACCTTAGTTGAAATTTTTATTTGTAAACTTTGTTTTACCTAATAATTTTAGGGTTTCGGTGATATAAGCAGTTGTTGCCATGTCGGCAACCCATTCTTCTCTAGACGGGTAACTGTCCTCACTTTTGTCTGTATATGTGTGACCATCATCAAAACGGTTTTGCATTTCCAAAGCCGTTTGTCCAAATTTTAAAACCCATTTAGAAGCTTCCTTTTTTGTTTTACTATGTTTAGCAAAAGCAGATGTAGTACTACAAAAAGAAGCAAAATTCATACGTCGATCTTTACCCCAATCTGTGCCTAAAGGATAAAATATGGTATTCGATTGACTATTGAAAATGGTTCCTCCTGGAGATTTTACAATTCCTCCTGTAATGGAATCTCCTACTTTAAAATTTAATTCGGTAAAGGCACTAAAAACCAATTCTAATTTTTGTTTAAAAACTTTAGGAGTTGGTGCTTGTGCTAAGGCAAAAAATCTAATTGGGTTAAATTCAAATGGCGAGGTCATGTAATCCGGATGAATGAAATGATGATTAACAATGGTTCCGTCGTTATTAATATTGGTTCCAATTAGCCATTTGTTGAATGGTTTACCATTGTATTTTTTTGTGTTGTATAAATCCTTAGGGCGGGAAAGTGCATTAATATTTAGAAAAATTAGTTTATTCATCCATTTATTATGATTTGGATTTTCTGGCATCATGGCACAGGCAACCGAAAGGATTAGGCTATCCCACGCATTTTCTTCAGCACCAGTATCGCCCGGACTGGTAATATTTCCATTCAGGTCTCTGTAGCTTTTTATTTGTTGTAGGTTTTTATCGTTCATAATCCATTCACATTCTTCATAAATCATTAATAATACTTCATTCCGTGTTAATTTATCTAATTTATCCCACATCATCCAGGCAGCAAAACCCGTATAGCCTGCCCATAAAGCCGATTGCCATTTTCTTCCCCAGCCTTGGTTTGAAATAGATAAATGACTATGCGATAAACTTTTAATTAATTGAATTGTTTTTGCTTCGGCTTCTGCTTCAGGTATGCCTGTAAAAGAGCTGTCGTAAAGCCCCATTCTTAATGAAGCAGCTAACGCCTCGGCTTCGGCTGCTACAGGACGTATATAATGTTCGGAAACACCTTTTAAATCTAGGTATTCATTTAAGGGCGTATTTTTAAATCCACGTTTTTCCCACCAATTGGTCAGTGCATATTTATTGGCATTTAGTAAAATTTCACCCATTAATGTTTGTTGCGAAGACGTCCTAGATAAGTTTTTAAATCGGGTCCAATTAATAAGTTTTACCCAATCTTTGGCTTTTTCGACATCAGCAGTGTATTGTCTTTCAGGGTGTTGAGCATGAGTTAAAACAAAGGTTAAACATATTAAGACAAAAAAGAAGTTTTTTAGTGTATTCATAAGTTACAATTCGGGTTAAAAAAGCTTCTAAATTAAGCTTATTTTTTTAGGTTGAAGTACATATTAGACACAGATGTTGCGTTTGGTTTACAAACATTTTTAGAATCTGATAATTTAAAACAACCCGGTAATTTCCCCCTCATCATTAATATCAATGTGTTCTGAAGCAGGATGGCTGGGCAGCCCCGGCATACGCATGATATCTCCGGTAATAGGAATTAAAAATCCAGCACCCGATGCTATTTCAATTTCTCTTACCGTAATAATAAAATCTTTTGGACGTCCTAATAATTTAGGATTATCGCTTAACGATTTTTGTGTTTTGGCAATACAAACGGGTAAATGTTCCAAGCCTAAATCAGATATTTTATTGAGGTGTGCTTTCGCTTTAGATGTATAATCTACATGTTCAGCACCATAAATTTCTTTCGCTATCGTTTCAATTTTATCTTTTACAGGGTATTCCCAATGGTACAACGGATTAAAATCAGATGATTTAGACTCTACTAAATCAATCACGTTTTGTGCTAATTCAATAGCTCCTTTGCCACCTTTGGCCCAAACATCAGCTAAGGCAACTTTTACGTTTTTTAGAGTAGCAAAACTTTTAATAAGCTCTATTTCAGCATCGGTGTCGCTTGTAAACTTGTTAATGGCTATAACCGCAGGTACCTTAAATTTAGCAATGTTTTCCAAGTGTTTTTCTAGGTTTGGTAATCCATTTTTTAAAGCTTCAATATTTTCTTCAGTTAAAGATTTTAAATCGGCACCACCATGATATTTTAAAGCTCTTATGGTTGTGGTTAGAACAACTGCTTTTGGTTTTAATCCTGCACTCTGACATTTTATATCGAAAAATTTTTCGGCTCCTAAATCGAATCCGAAACCGGCTTCGGTTACTGTGTATTCTGAGTGTGACATGCCCATTAATGTGGCGATAACAGAATTTGTTCCCTGAGCAATGTTCGCAAAAGGGCCGCCATGTATAATTGCAGGATTCCCTTCGATGGTCTGAACGAGATTGGGTTTTATAGCATCTTTTAAAAGGGTAGCCATAGCACCTTCGGCTTTTAAATCTTTAGCGTAGATAGGTGATTTATTAAACGTGTAACCAATAAATATATTTCCAAGACGGGTTTTTAAATCACTTATATTTTCAGCTAAGCAAAGGATAGCCATAATTTCTGAAGCTGCTGTAATATCGAAGCCTGATTCTCTTGGAATTCCAGAAGTCGTACCGCCTAAACCAACGATAACACGTCTTAAGGCACGATCGTTAAGGTCTACAACGCGTTTCCAACTTATGGTTCTAGGGTCGAGTTTTAAAGAGTTTGTTTTACTTTGAATATTATTATCAATAATGGCAGCAAGAAGATTATGAGCTTTTTCGATGGCCGAAAAGTCGCCCGTAAAGTGTAAATTAATGTCTTCCATAGGAAGAACTTGAGAATATCCACCACCTGTAGCACCTCCTTTAATTCCAAAAACTGGACCTAAAGAGGGTTCTCTTAAAACTACGGTCGTTTTTTTGTTCAAGAGATTTAGGCCTTCGGAAAGCCCAATGGATATCGTGGTTTTGCCTTCACCTGTCGGTGTGGGAGAAATGGCAGATACTAGAATTAAATTACTTTGTGAAGCTGTCTTTTTGTTAATTAAATGTAATGGTAATTTTGCTTTGTATTTGCCATACATTTCTATGATATCGGAATCAATTCCAAATTTTTCAGCAATTTTTGTAATAGGCTGTAGTGTAACCGCTTTTGCGATATCTAAATCAGTCATAATCCTATTTATTTTAGTTCTTCTAAAAGTAAAAAATAAAGATTATTTAAGACCTGATATTTGTCATTTAAATAGTTTCAATTAACTATTTAAAGCTTCTTTATAAACTTTTAAACATCGTTCTCGAGCAAATTTATGATCGACTATAGGTTGCGGATAGGTTAATTCTTGAAAGTCGGGTACCCATGTTTTTATGTAATTTAGATTTTTGTCAAATTTTTCTATTTGTGTAGTAGGATTGAATATTCTGAAATAGGGAGCAGCATCAACACCACATCCAGCAACCCACTGCCAATTTCCAACATTGCTGGCCATTTCGTAGTCATGTAATTTTTCAGCGAAATAGGCTTCACCCCAACGCCAGTCGATTAATAAATGTTTACACAAAAAACTGCCAACCAACATTCTTACACGATTATGCATAAACCCTGTTTCATTTAATTGCCGCATGCCGGCATCGACAAGCGGATAACCAGTTTGTCCGTTGCACCAACGTTTAAATTCCTCTTCATTATTTCTCCAAACAATTCGGTCGTATTTCGCTTTAAAACTTTCGGTTACTGTATGCGGAAAATGCCACAGAATTTGCATAAAAAATTCACGCCAAATTAATTCCTGTAAAAACACTTCATTTTTACATTGTTTAGCTTTGTTAACCATTTCTCTGACACTTACCGTACCAAAACGAAGGTGAGGCCCGAGTTTTGATGTTGCGTCTTTTGCAGGATAATTTCTTGTGTCTTCGTAATTCGAAATGAGATTCATAGAAACAGTATAGTCTTCAATAGTTTGATTGGACCTACTAAAACCCATCGTTTCTAATTCGATATTAGGAAGTTGATCTGATTTAACCAAATTTTCTAAATGTGATTCACTTGAATAGCTTTCTATGGAGTTACTTTTAAAAGTTGATTTCCAAAGTTTCATAAATGGTGTGTAAACCACGTAAGGTGTGCTGTCGCTTTTTACAATGTTGTCTTTTTCAAATATCACCTGGTCTTTAAAAGTGTTAAATGATATTTCTTTAGATTTAAGAAAGGCCTTAATTTTTGTGTCCCGAGTCAAAGCATAAGGCTCATAATCGCGATTTGTGAAAACGGTATTTACGTTATATGTTTCATAAATACTTTTAAATATATCTAAGGGCTTTCCATGATAGAAAGCAATAGCGCTATTAAATTGTTCTTGGAGTTGTTTTCTTAACTGCTGAAGTGTATCGAAAATAAATGTTACTCTGGCATCACTTTTTGGGAGACGCTCTAATATTTCAGTGTCAAAAATAAAAATAGGTAAAACTGGTATATCGCCTTTTAATGCTTCATACAAACCATGGTTATCGTGAAGTCGTAAATCGCGACGAAACCAAAAAATATTTATTGTTTTCTTCATTTATAGAGTGCCGAAAAGTGTTTCTAATTTTTTTGTGCGATAGTCGAAAATTTCTTCAAGTTTTGGCTTTACTAAAATAGGATGAAAAAGTTGCCCTAGAATACCTAAGGGAAGTTTATAGTCTATTATATCTTCCATTTCAATACCACCTTCTATAGGTTTTATAAAATGTTTGTGATGCCACAGACTGTAAGGGCCAAAACGTTGTTCGTCGACAAAATAGTGCTTATCGATAACATGGGTGATTTCGGTAACCCATTTGGTTTTAATGCCTAAAACAGGGGTTACGATATACTGAATAATTTGACCAGAGAACATAGGTCTATCAGCGCCAGAAATAATATCAAATCCCATATAATCTGGTGTTATAATCTTTAAGTTTTTTGGGTCTGAAAAAAAATGCCAGGCCTCATCTACACTAATTGGTAATTTTTGAGTTTTATGTAGGGTGTATATTTTCATATTTTAATTATAAAGCCAGATATAGAGGTTTAACGAATTAGCAATGCACAACCAAATTAAATATGGAGTTATTAATAGTGATTTTAGGGCTAAAACTTTGCGGTAATCGAACTGAAATATACATACTGTAGCCGTTAATAAAAGAATAACTAATAGTCCTAATCCGATATAATGCTGGTTGAAAAACACAAAATTCCAGCCTACATTTAAAATGAATTGAATGATAAATAAGGCTAACACTTTTTTTGTTGGTTGGTTTTGCCATAAAAATGCCATATACAGAGAAAATAATAGCATAATTGAGGTCCAAGCCGCACCAAAAACCCAACCAGGAGGTGTCCAGGGGGCTTTATTTAAATTCAAATACCATTCCGATTGGGGACCACTTTGCATCAACCAGACCCCCATGGCCAAAGCGCTAAAATTGACAATCAGGAATACAAAAAAATATTTTATTGTTTTCATTGTAAATGATTCGTAATCTTATCACTTAACGGTTTGGTTGCCGATAGGTAATAATCTACCAAACGACCATTTCCATCAACTAAATATTTTTGAAAATTCCATTTTACAGATGTATCGATGTTTCCGTTTTTTTCTTTTTTTGTCAACCATTGATATAATGGATGTTGGCTTGCACCTTTAACATCCACTTTTTCAGTCATTAAAAATGTAACACCATAGTTTCTTTCACAAAAGTTTTGAATGTCGCCGGCTGAACCTGGTTCCTGACTGCCAAATTGATTGCAAGGCACACCAATAATCATTAAATCATCCTTATATGTGTCGTATAATTTTTGCAAATCAGCATATTGCCCCGTAAATCCACATTTTGATGCCACATTTACAAATAGTATGTGTTGTCCTTTAAAATCCGATAAATTTATTGGATCGCCTTCTAAGCTATTTATTTTAATATCATAGATTGATTCTTTGGGTTCGGCCTGAGCATTAGATTTTGCGAAAAATGAGAACATGGTAAGTATTAAAAATAGTTTTTTCATAAGTGTTGTTTATAATTTAAAGGATACAATGCCATTATCCATATTAAAAATCTGTCCAGATATTGACGCTGCTTTTTCAGATATTAAAAATACGGCCATTTCAGCAACTTCTTCTGGTTTTAGTATTTTTTTTAACGGATGACGCTCTGTGATAGACTCAACCATTTTGTCATTTCTTAGTAGTTTAGACGCTAATTCTGTATTAGTTACTGTAGGAGCAATGGCATTTATTCTAATCGTTGGAGCTAATTCGGCACCTAACGATTTAACCAAACCTTCAATACCGGCTTTAGCCACGGCAACGCTGGCATGAAAAGGCATACCTAATTTTGTGGCTACTGTACTAAATAACACGATTGATGGTTTATTTCCTTGCTTTAATTGAGGTAAATATTTTTGAATGGCTTTAACGGCACCTAACACATTGAGCTCAAAATCCGCTTGAAATTCATTCACAGATAATCTAGATATGGGCTTTAAATTGATACTTCCAGGACAATAAATTAGGGCGTCGGCAGAATCTATTTCAGGGAGTTCATCGGCAATAACATCAGTTTGGAAATGCGTTAAATTAACATGGGTTTGAGGTGGAGGTGTTCTGCTAATATTTATAATTTTATGGTTTTCTATCAAAGAGGAAATAATAGCGTTTCCTATGCCTTTACTTCCTCCTACAATAATTATATTTTTCATGTTTTATATATTATTTAACAAGTGTTTGCCGTTAAGGCGTTTTTCAACCTTGCGTTTTATTACGGTAAGTCGTTTCATGATATCCATGATTTTTTCATCCTTCTTAGCCTTGTAAATTTGATTTAATTCCAGTATTAATGTTTTGGCTTGTCTTGAAATTTTAACACGATCACTGGTGGATAGAGATCTTAAACTTGTTTGCTCAAATGCTAATGCTTTTTCAATGGTTTCCATAATTAAATGAGTTTTACGTTTCTAATTACCGGGTAAGTTTATCACGATTTTTAAGGACTTAATTTGTTGTTTATCTTTTTGAAATTTTGTTTGCAGATATTTGTTTTTGTCTGCTAGATTTAAAGGGACCTATTTCAAATTGTCGCCGCTTGCGATGCTTTGTTTTTCGACCCTGCACTCTTTCTCGCCATAATTTAAAGCTACTCGGCTTCAATTCTTTTCTCATAAGACTAATTACATCTTGTTCATTTATATTAAACTGATAAGTGATAGCTTCAAAAGGCGTACGATCTTCCCAAGCCATTTCAATAATGCGATCGATTTCTAATTCATTAAATGCGTTGTTCATTATCTTAAGTTTAACTTATGATGTTCTTCAAACTTTATTTTTTGCGCGATAAGTTTTTTAAAAAATGATTTATTCTCTTGTAACGTTTTGTTTTTTTTAAAATGAACAAATTTTCCATTTGAATGTATACTGATTCCGTTGCTTTTAAATATTACTAAATGAAAATAGGGGATCGTCCAGGAAAATCGGTCTAATCCTTTGGTGATATGGATTAAGATGCCTCCTGGTCTCAATTCTATATTACCGTAGTTAATGTCGTCTATTTCATTTAATACTGTTTTTAATTGCGGACTGGCTTCATCAATAATCATGCGTTTTGAGCCTACACCTTTTAATTTTATAGAAGACCATAAAGAATAGGGCTTTCCAATCAAATCATTAATTTGACGGGTCACGTTTATATCTTTATATGTAGTATTAAATAACATAAAACCTAAGATAGTTAGTTCAAAAATACAAAATGTTTAATATTAATTATAAAAAGTTAAACAAAATAATTGAATTATCATAAGTTTTAATGAATAGTTTTATGAATTTTTAAGCATAATGCTTCGATCCTTTAAGGTGTGACGTTTTAAAATGCGTCTATTTTCTTGCTTAACAAATGGGGAATCTTTTAGTTTCCAAAGGGTGTTACTCGCATACTTACGGGCTAATTTATCATTAATTATGGGAGTGGGATAAGTCACACCAATTTCGAAACCCGTAAGTTGTTGGTCGAAATAGGATATGCTGCTAGGATCATGAATCGTTGTTGCATCCAAAGGGACTAACTCCTTAACCCATTGTTTTATAAATTTACCTTCAGGGTCTAATGCTTTGCTATTTTTTAATGGGCTGTAAATGCGTAGTGCATTAATTCCTGTTTCTCCCGCTTGCATTTGTATTTGCGGATAATGAATACCAGGTTCGAAATCAAGAAATACACTAGCCAAATATGCTGCACAATCTTCCCAGGGTTGCCAAAGACTGTGTGTAAAAAACGATACAACTAAGGCGCGCATTCTAAAATTTAAATACCCCGTTTCATTTAAACAACGCATACAAGCATCTACTAAAGGAAACCCTGTTTTACCAGCTTTCCAGGCTTGCTGATATTCTAAATTTCTGGGTTTATTTAATTCTGTATATCCTTTATTTACGCTGCGAAATTCCATTTGATGTTCCATTTCAAATTTCTGGATAAAATGTGCCTGCCAACGCAAACGTGATTTAAAAGCGTTGATATGTCGATTATTTGTTTTGTTTTTATAGACTTCGGAAGTAGCATTTAAAACTTGTTTTACAGATAAATTTCCCCATGCTAAGTAGGGCGATATTCGACTACAGGATGTTCTGGATTCTCGAGGTTTAGAGATGTTGAACATATAACTTTTGTTTCTGTCGTTTAAAAAGGAATTGAGGCATTTTAATCCAGTACTGGTGCCTCCTTTTTGAAAGGAGGTGTTTTTGGTAGTTACCAAAGATACCAGTTTAAAATGATGTTCTAATTTTTCGATATGAGTAATAGATAGTAACTGGTTTTTACCAGGGTTGAAATTAAATTCTGGTTGCCCCATGAAATCTGTCCAATCGTCATACCAAGTAGCACGGTTTTTTAAGCCTCGTTGCACACCGTTATTGATACTTTCTTGCCAGCTAATGTTTTGTGTTTTACAATATTTACCGAAGGCTAGATCTCTTTCAAAAGTTAAAAAAAGCCCTGTTTCCTGATGGGAATACACATGGGTAACTTGGTAATACTTTTGAAGGGTTTTTATGGTTTGTTCAATAGAGTTTTCTATGATTAGTACTTTTGAGTTGTACTGGTATAATGTATTATTAAGGTCTTCTAAAGATTGCTTCACAAAATCCCAATGCCGTTTACTGTAATGTTTGTCGGTAATGAGAAAAGTTTCAAAAACATAAATTAAAAGTACGTTTTGATTTGAATGTATGGCGTTAAAAATAGCTTCGTTATCCCATAAACGAAGGTCACGCTTTAACCAAACAATACTTAAATTATCTTTCATATGTTTTAAAACTGATCGGGATTATCTATAATACGCTGGGCTCTTTTTTTAAGCTTTAACAATTTATTTTTATCCATTTTATTAAGCAGGCTGTACATCATACGCATGCGATGGTTATTGAAAAATTGATCACGTTTTTCATCTAAAAAATGCCAATATAAACTATTAAAAGGGCAAGCGTTGTCTCGAGTCTTTTCGTTATGGTTATAAAAGCAGGTATTACAATAATTACTCATTTTATTAATGTAGCTTCCGCTGGAGATATAAGGTTTGGTCGCTATTTTTCCACCATCGGCAAATTGACTCATGCCTCTGGTGTTAGGTAATTGAACCCACTCTAAAGCATCTACATAAATCCCTAAATACCAATAATCAACTTCATCGGGATGCGTTTGAGTGAGTAATGCAAAATTTCCAGTAATCATAAGGCGTTGAATATGATGTGCGTAGCCGTTGTTAAGACTGTCTTTTATGCTTTGCTTTATGCAATTCATTTTAGTATCTCCAGTCCAGTAAAAATCGGGTAGCGGGTTGTGGTTTTGCAGATAATTTTCATTTTTAAATTCAGGCATCATCGCCCAATACATACCACGCATGTATTCTCGCCAACCTAAAATCTGCCTTATAAAACCTTCTACTTGTGTAATAGAAATGTGTTCACCAAACTTGCGCCAATAGTTTAGTACCGTATCGACAACATTTTTAGCAGAAATAAGCTTTAAATTCATGGCAAATGATAGTCTGGAGTGAAATAGGTTGGCTTGTTTGGTGTGCATGGCATCCTGGTAATCTCCAAAATGAATTAGTAAATATTCACAAAAATATTTTAATTGATCTAAGGCCTGCTCCCGATTTATAGGGTAGCAAAAATTATTAGAGTCGCACATTCCCATATAATTCACACCTTCTTTTTTTATTAAATCAAGGAGTTCAGAAATGTTGTTGTTAAAGCGTTTAAATGGTGGTATTTCTGGAGTTCCTTTCCAACTGTTTCGATTGCTTTTATCATAGTTCCATTTGCCGCCTTCAGGTTGGCCATTAAAGACTAATATGTTGTGTTTTTTTCGCATATAGCGATAAAACATTTCCATGACATATTGTTTTTTGCCTTTAAAAAAGGTTTGTAATTCTTCACGGTTGGTGTAAAAATGTTCTGTTGAATAGCTTTGGTAAGCTATATTTAAGCTATTGGTGAAATCCAGTAATTGCTCATCTAGTCGGTATTCATCTGGTAATTGATATTCGAATTTTTGTATCTTAAATTGATGTATTAGAAGGTTTAGGTTTTCGGTAAGATTTTGGGTGTTTCTTTGGTCGTCAAGTTGAAAATATACAACATGGCAACCTTGGGCTCTTAAAGTGTTAGCAAAAGCGCGCATGGCTGCAAAAAATCCAACAAGCTTTTGAATATGATGCCTAACATAATCGGTTTCCTGACGCATTTCAAACATACAATACACATAGTCGTCTTGTTCGTTTTTAAACCAACGGTGTTTACTGTTTAATTGATCGCCAAGTATGAGTCTGAGTGTCTTCAAAAAAGGTAGTTATCGTTTAAAAAAGTTTGTTTTGTAGCCATTGCCGTTGGTATTTACCATGTGGGTCATAGTGTTCGGCTTGTAGCTTTACATTGAATGTTCGATGCCTAGGATCGTTACCTACACCTGCCACATACATCCAGTTTCCGTAATTGCTGTGTACATCGTAATCTATAAGTAAACTTTCAAAATAACTGGCACCAATGCGCCAATCAAGGTTAAGTGTTCTAGAAAAATAACTCGCTACATTTTGTCGTCCACGATTACTCATCCAGCCTGTGCTTTTAAGTTCGATCATATTGGCATTAACAAACGGTTCTGATGTTTGGCCTGCAATCCAATTTTTAATTTTTTCTGGATTTCTATTCCATTGATAAGATTTATTTAAAATGCCTCCAATTTTAAAAATAGCATTACCATGTTTTATCGATATGTATTTAAAATAATCGCGCCAAATGAGTTCAAAAATTAACCAATACGTCGATTGGTTTTTTATGTGATGCCTTTCAAATTCTTTAACTTCATGATAAATGTAGCGGGGCGAAAGGCTGCCATTGGCTAACCATGGTGAAAATTTAGAACTGTAGTTCGTGCCAAGCAGCCCATTTCGTGTTTTTTTATAAAATGCTAACTTCTTGGTTTCATAAAAATAGTCATGTAACCTATGTATTGCATGATTTTCGCCACCTTGAAAAGGGAAAGCACTATCTGCATGTGTGTAGAACGGTTCAAAACCTAATTCTGAAAGGGTTGGTATACGTGTTGTGTTTTGAATTTTAGGTTGTTTAAAACCACTTAATGTTTCTGGCAGTAACGGGCGAACCATACATCGCTTTTCGCATTGTTTTCTGAAATTGGTAAAGACTTCAGGAATTGATGTTATTTGAAAAGGAATGTCGTCGGGGTGAAATAAAAACTGATTATAAGTTTCAATAACCTTAACCGTATTAGGCAAGTTAGACTTTACTTGGTTGACGCTTAAGGTTTCTTCATGGGTCCATTCTCTTTGCATGAAAATTTTAGAAACCTGATGTTCTCTTATCAATTTAGGAAGGCAATGTTCAGGTTCGGCCAAGTATACGAATAATGGGATGTTATATTGCTCTAAATTTGCTTTTAGGTTTTTAACTGTTTCAATTAGAAATCGCGCTCTAAACTTTTCGGTTTTTTTAAATCCAAGGGCACCAATTTCGAATGCTTTAGTATCGAAACAAAACACGGCCAACACTTTAGCAGCATTTGTTACAGCCTGTTGTATTGAGGCGTTGTCGTGAATTCTTAAATCGTTTCTAAACCAAATTAAATGCGTGTCTAATTCTGTTTTCTGCATTTTTCACTACAATATTTTACCGATTCCCAAGTGTTTCGCCATTTTTTACGCCAAGAGAAAGTGAAGCCACAAACAGGACATATTTTTTGAGGTAGATTTTGTTTTTTTAAAGTCTTACTCATAGCGTAGTTAAATTAAGCATTGGCTAATTCATTAATCATACCTTTAAAAATAAAGCCGTGAAAGGGTAATACACTATACCAGTACAGTCTACCTGCTAAACCACGAGGTCTAAAGGTAGCTCGTTGAAATACTTTACCGTGGGCTACTTGAAACTCAAGCCATGCCTCGCCAGGTAATTTCATTTCAGCAAAAAGTATGAGCCGTTTTTGTTGTTTATCTGCCAAAAGAACCCGCCAAAAATCTAAAGCATCGCCAGTATGTATTTCAGTTTTATTGGTTCGGCCTCTGCGCAAACCTATACCACCAACTAGTTTATCTAAAAAACCACGAATTTGCCACAAAAATGTACCATAGTACCACCCATTTTCTCCGCCAATAGCCCATATTTTATTTAATGTGCGTTGTTCATCCTTAACCTCACGTTCTTTTATATCTTTAAAACACCCGTATTTAGGAACCTTTAAATACTTGCTCGAAGCTCGTTTTTTATGTCTACTATTTATTAAGGCATCTTTCCAGCTGGAAACAATATGATTACTTTCAATTTTCTCAAAAGCCAATTCTACTGCTGTTTTATAAGTCATGGGGTTTACTTGTAGTATTTTATTAATATTACTCGGTTTCCCTATAATTTCAATCCCCATGCTATTTACCAGGCTACTTGCTAATTTGTAGGACGTTGAGGTAACAAAATACAGCCAATAACTAGAAAGTTTAGGTGTCATAACTGGTAATGTTATAATGTATCGTTTTAACTTTCTAATTTTAGCAAATTGAAGTAACATCTCCTTGTAAGTTAATATCTCAGGACCAAAAATATCGTGTGAAGTATTATACAACTCTTTTTTTTCAAGGGCATTAATGAGAAAACTTAAAACATCCCGAATGCCAATAGGTTGTGTCTTGGTATTAAGCCATTTTGGAGTAACCATTACAGGTAGTTTTTCTACTAAATCTCTAATTATTTCAAAGCTAGCACTACCAGAACCCACAATGATACCAGCTTTAAAAACAGTAAGGGAATAGATGTTTGATTGTAAAGTGTGTTCTACATTCTTTCGTGATAACAGGTGTTTAGATAACTTGGTGTCGTTGGTAATACCACTCAGGTAAATGACTTGTTTAGCTGTCGTTTTTTCGATGTAATTTTTAAAATTTATCGCACAAGATTCCTCCATTTTATGAAACTGGTCGACCGAGTTTGACATGGAGTGAATGAGATAATACGCTGCGTCAATATCTTTAGGAATGTTAACTAAGGTTTCAGGTTTTAAAAAATCGGCTTCAACAACATGAATGTTATCCTCGTCGTAATATTTTTGTTCGGTACGAAGTTTGCCTCGAACAGCGCAAACAATGGTATGTCCTTCGTGTAATAACAAAGGAATGATGCGTTTACCAATATAACCAGTAGCACCTGTAACCAAAATTTTCATAATACCTTAGTTTAAATATGCTTGGTTTTTACTTCTTTTGGACGCTGATACGCTAATCGTTTTTCAAATTTAGGAATCGTGTAAGTGTCTAACCCGTTAATAGAGGCAATTTCGGCTTTTGAGAGGTTAATGAATCCATCTTTTTCTAATATGTCCTGATTTATATATAAACCCACAAGTTTACCAACAACTAAAATGGTATCATTTTCTTTTATTTCATATTCATTAAGATATGCCATTTCTAATTGTACTGGAGCATCCTGAACAAATGGGGCATAACAATTATTTTTAAATTCAGGTGTTAAATTAGTAACGTCGAATTCGGAAATCGTATTGCCATATTTGGCTGACGTATGATGCGCGTCTTCAATACTATTTTTATGGATGTGATTAATAGTATAGACGCCTGTTTCTTTTATATTTTCGTAAGTGTTCCTTAAAACGGTCGTTGGTCGTAATATAAAACCAAGTAAAGGAGGGTGACTTCCTAGATGAATTACTGAGCTAAAAACTGCGACGTTATCTATACCATGTTTAGACTTTGTTCCAATTAAGTTGGCACTTTTAAAGCCTGTACAACTATTAATTAAATTAATGCGGTACAAGTGATGCATGTTTTCAATTTGTTCGTTGCTTATGTAAGTCATTGTAGGTTATTAAAATTATTAATGGCAATATTTTTAGCTTTCAAATCGAACATTAAATTGTACAATCCGAAAAAAGTACGGTTTATGTATATAAAATGTTTCGATCCACGATTGCCGTTCATTTGTTTAAGTTCAGTGCTTTTACTGTAACGTTGCCCCATATCTGATATAGCTTTAAAAAAAGTTTCATTGGAAAAATCGAAAGTTTCCGAATGAAATGGCTGGGTGAATAAACTTAGCATATCGTAAAACATGGCCGAGAAAAATTCGATTTCTTCCTTGGAATCATCGGGGCGTAATATTTCAAGTTCAAACATTTTTTCTCTAAAAATATCTGGTGTATTTAAATTTTCTTTTTTGGCCAATTCGAAATAAGGTATATAAAAACTATCGGGAACAGCCTTCATGCACCCAAAGTCTAAAACAATAAGCTGGCCTTCTTTTGAAACTAAAAAGTTACCAGGGTGTGGGTCGGCATGTACCTTTTTTAAAACGTGCATTTGATACATGTAAAAATCCCAAAGTGCCTGGCCTAATTGTTGTGCCAGAATGTCATCGGTATTGATTGCTGTAAATTCTGAAAGGTGAATGCCTTCCATCCAATCCATGGTAATTATCCGTTCTGACGATAATTCTTCGTAATAGTTTGGGAATTTAAGATTTGGTATATGTTTACACGCGTTTGCAATGGTTTTACTTTGTTCAACCTCCAGAATGTAATTAGTTTCCTCAATAAGTTTGTTTTCAACTTCTTTAAAATATTTATCGGAGTCTTTTCCTCTAATATTAAACATTTTGATTGCAATAGGTTTTACCAAAGCCAAATCGCTAGCAATACTGCTAGCAACTCCAGGGTATTGTATTTTCACAGCTAGTTTTTTCCCGTCTTTTTCTGCTTCATGCACTTGACCTATACTGGCCGCATTGACAGAATTTAAATTAAAAGAGTCATAAATCTGGCTTGGCAGTTTACCTAAATTCGTTTTGAAGGTTTTAAGTACTAAAGGGGCAGATAATGGAGGGACAGAAAACTGAGATAACGAAAATTTTTCAACGTAAGCCGAAGGTAAAATGTTTTTCTCCATGCTTAACATTTGAGCGACTTTAAGGGCGCTTCCTTTAAGTTGCTTTAAACTATCGTATATATCTTCTGCATTATTTTTATTGAGGGTTTCTTTGGCTTCTTCTTCGGTTTTAGTGATTTTATCGCCATAATATTTTAAATAGTTCACACCTACCTTAGCACCTGTCGATACTAATTTTGATGCTCTTTGAATTTTAGACGTCGGTATGCTATCAATTGTCTTCATTTGAGGTTATTGCATTTGTATTTTTTCATTGTATAAAAATTTCCCTAAATCAATAATGCTTTTTAAAGGAGAAATATTTAAAATTTCAAAACTTGTATTTACCGATTTTTCAATGAAAATGTCTGTTTTTTCAAATTTAGCTGAGGCATCTTGAAGCCAGAATTCAATAGTGATAAGTAACTGAATCCAGGCCGATTCGTTTAATGCTTTCTTCTGAAACGAGTCGATATCTTTATGTTTGGTTTCAATCGTTTCAATTTCTAAGCTATTTATAAATTCGTTGAAACTGGATTTTAATTCCGAAAAGATTTTAAGCCGTTGTAAATTGGTTTTGTAATCTTTTAAAGTGTAAGAAACATAACTTCTATTTGCTGTTAAGACTTCGAAAAATGTAAAATAGAAACTTAATAATTTTTCTCTCGGACTAAACGATGTATAATTGGAATCCTTTTCTAAAAGCTGTAATGTATTTTTAAAGAAGGTATTGAAAATTGATTTTTCTAAACCTTCAAAAGATCCAAAATATTCATAAAATTTGGCCTCATCGGTGTTTATGTCTTGAGTGAATGCATATACCGATTTCGGTTTCCCATCATTTTTTAAAACATAATTCATGTATTCCGTAATTAGCCAATCGGCCGATATTGTGTTCTTTTTACTCATAACCCTATATATTTATATAAAGATACAAAATGTTTAACTATAACAAGTAAAAGTTAAACAAAATTTATGTTAAATAAAAAAGATATCTATTTTTGAAGAAATTATAAATACCTTAGAAGGATAATAATCAAACGATTTTTAAGGTTTTGTTAACAAATTCAGGGTGCTTATTTATTAACTTTAAAATCCTTATAACTTAATAATCCAACAACAATGAAAAAAATTATCGCATCTATTTTATTTGTAGCCGTTTCGCTAAGCGGTTATTCGCAGATTAAAACACCAGCTCCAAGTCCGTTTTCAAAAGTGGAGCAAAAGGTAGGTTTAACCGATGTCACTTTGGAATATAGCAGACCTAATATGAGAGGAAGAACCATTTTTGGAGATTTGGTCCCATACGACAAATTATGGCGTTTAGGAGCAAATGCCAATACAAAAATTAGTTTTAGTACTAATGTTACAATTGGTGGTTCTGAATTGAAAGCAGGTGAATATGCTGTTTTTGCAACACCAGGAAAAAAATCATGGGAAGTTGTTTTTTACAATGATACTTCAAATTGGGGAACACCTCAAAATTGGGATGACTCGAAAGTAGCTGCAAAGGTAAAGGCTGATGTTTACGAAATGCCTGTTAATATTGAAACGTTTACAATAAGTTTTGACGACTTAACTAATAATTCTGTTGTACTTGGTATACTTTGGGAAAGTACTTATGTTGGTGTTAAAATTGATATGCCTACCGAATCTATAGTTACAGCTTCTATTGATAGAGCTATGAATGGTCCTGGAGCTAATGATTATTTTTCGGCAGCAGTGTACTATTTGCAGGAGGGAAAAGATATTAATCAAGCCAAAGAATGGATAGATAAATCTATAGCTATGGCAGGTGATAAAGCTCCATTTTGGCAATTAAGACAGCAATCTTTAATTCATGCTAAAGCAGGGGATAAAAAGGGAGCTATTGCTGCAGCAAAAAAATCCTTAGCAGGTGCGGAGGCAGCTGGAAATGCAGATTATGTAAAAATGAACAAGGATTCTTTAAAAGAGTGGGGGGCGTTATAGAATAGTCGTTACCAAAAAAAAGGACATGATTTAAAACTTTAAATCATGTCCTTTTTTATTCATAGCGTTCTGCTAGTTGCAATTTCCATCTATATCGCATGTGTTTTCTGTTGCGGCTTTTAATGGTTTATTTTGATGTTTTTCATACGATTCATGCAGGGCATTAGTGAATGCCTCTATAGGTTGCGCTCCTGAAATTCCATATTTGTTATCAATAACGAAAAAGGGTACGCTGTTTATGCCTAGGTTTCTAGCCTCCATTTCATCTTGTCTAACTTCATAAGTAAATGCATCCGAAGAGAACATGTTTTTAACTTTATGATTATCCAGACCCATGGTTTTTGCTAATTCCACCAAAAAATTAGTATCATCAATGTTTTTACCTTCGCAAAGGTGCGCTTTTAGTAAAGCTTCTTTTATTTGATTAGAGACTCCTTGTTGCTTGGCAAAATGTAACAATCGATGTGCGTTTAATGAGTTTGCAGGAATGGATTTTTCAAGATTAAAATCAAGTCCCGTATTGGCCGCCATAGCTGTAACATTATTAAACATATGTTTGGCGCGTTCGGCATCGACGCCTTTATTTTCTACAAAATGAGTTAGAGCATCTATAGTAGTATTAGTTTGTAAGTTGGGATCTAATTCAAAGCTTTTCCATTCAATAGTAATATCATCCTTATGTGGGAAATTATTTAAGGCAGCTTCAAAGTGTTTTTTTCCAATATAGCAGAAAGGACAGCGTATATCGGACCATATTTTAATGTGCATATTTTTTGTTTTGATTTTTAGACGAAAGGGGGTTTGAAAACTTTCATTTAATGGTTGAATTTCTAATAATTTAATCCAATTAAATGACTTACTTCATCTAAAGTGCTTATAAGGTTTTTACTGAATTCGAAGGTCATTATATCGCTTTCAGTTTTTCCTTCAAGAAGTAAATTATTGAAATGAATGGTTTCAAAATTATAACCAATAGTATTGTAATTAAAATCAATAATTTCCTCACTTTCATTTGTTATAATAGAGACCGTTGACGGCGCATGAAACTGGGTATTTATTTTAATGGTGGCCTTTTCACATTTAAAAATAGCCTGCGTTGGTAAATCTTCTAAAAGCGAACTTTTAAGGTAGGCTTTAACGTTTTTTGGGTAACTAAAAACCATGTCGCAAGAAGCGTCGGCACCATTTTCAAAAAAGGTTGCTTTTGCTTCTTTTATATCAGGAATTCCGAGTGTTGAAAGACTTGCAAAAATGGGGTAGATACCAATATCTAAAAGGCTTCCGCCACCAAGGGATTTGTTAAAAAGCCTGGAATTTGTATCAAAAGGACGAAGAAATCCAAAATCGGCATGCAAGGTTTTTATATCGCCATATGTTTTTTGCTGCAACAAATTTAAAACATATTGATAATGCGGTAAAAAGTAAGTCCATAACGCCTCCATTAAAAGTGTTTTATTAGCTTTAGCAGTCGCAATCATTTCTTCAACTTCATTGCTGTTCATAGCAAATGGTTTTTCGCAAAGCACAGCAATACCCTTTTGTAAACACAATATGGTATTTTCTTTGTGAAATGTATGCGGTGTAGCTATATAAACGGCATCGATATTGGAGTCGTTTGCTAGCGCTTCATAATTTGCATAGGCTTGTTTAGCGTTGTGTTTTTTTGCGAAAGTGTTTGCTTTTTCTTGATTTCTTGACGCGACAGCATATAGTTCGGCATTGCTAATCGTGGCTAAATCGGTAGCAAATTTATTGGCAATATTACCTAATCCAATTATGCCCCAGCGTATTTTTTTATTTGATGTATCCATTAATTATATAATATTAAAGTACTGAAAATAGAAAGTACACCAATAAGCGTTATTAAAATTCCTTTATCCAAATGTGTGGTTTTTTTGAAGTCTAAAAGCAAGCTACAAATGATGACTACAATGCAACCTACAAAATTTAGCCATAAAAAAGGTAAATTAATAATGTCGTAAAGGTTTAAAAGGTATAATCCAATAACAATTATTTGGGTGATAAGAGCACTGATGAAAACGGCGTTACCCTTAACCGATTTAAAGAAAAAGGCAATTAAAAAGATACCTAGAACATTGCCATAAAAGATAGAGCCAATAATGTTTACCAGTTGGATTAGGTTTTCTGCTAATTCTGCGATGCAGGCTACTCCAATAGCTAGAACTCCCCATAGTAAGGTAAACCATTTTGAAGCAGATACCATTTGTTCTTCGGATTTATTCTCGGTATTGCGTTTGTATAAATCGATGGTGGTTGTGGATCCTAATGCATTTAATTCACTTGCGGTACTGGACATAGCAGCACTTAAAATAACGGCTAATAGTAAGCCTATCAATCCACGCGGAAGGTTATTTAAAATAAAATGAATAAACACGTAATCTTTATCGTTACTTTCTACTTTTATTTGTTGCGATTCGCCTGCTTTTTCAATTAATGTTTTAGCTTCGTTCCTTATGTTATCCGATGCATCATTCACTTTTGCTAATTGTTGTTGTGTATCGATATTACCTGAATTTAAAAAGGAGTAGATGAGCTCTTGCTTCTCATGAAAAATGGCTTTCTGTTCTGCTTGAAGCGTTTTATAATCTTCTGAATACTCAGAATTCAATACCAGTTCCGTTGCTGTAGGGTTAAAGTTTACTGGTGCCTCATTAAACTGGTAAAACACAAACACCATAACACCAACTAGCAGTATGAAGAATTGCATGGGTACTTTTAGCAAACCGTTGAAAATTAATCCTAATTGCATTTCCTTAACAGATTTACCAGATAAGTAGCGCTGCACCTGACTTTGGTCTGTTCCGAAATAAGACAACATTAAAAATGTTCCTCCAATGATGCCGCTCCAGAATGTGTAGCGATTATTTAAACTGAAGGAAAAGTCAAGAACATTAATTTTGCCGTTTGCTCCAGCAATCTTTAATGCTTTAGAAAACGTTATGTCTTTAGGTAGGTCGCTAACAATTAAAAAGAAGGCGACCAGCATGCCAATAAAAATAACAATCATTTGATGTTTTTGCGTCACATTTACAGCTCGTGTACCCCCTGAAACAGTATAAATAATTACTAGTACTCCAATAATAATATTAAGCGAAAGCAAGTCCCAGCCTAAAACAACCGATAAAATAATGGCCGGTGCAAAAATAGTAATACCAGCAGCCAACCCGCGCTGAATTAAAAATAGTATGGCAGTAAGGGTTCTGGTTTTTAAGTCGAATCGGTTTTCTAAAAATTCGTAAGCTGTATACACCTTTAAACGATGGTATAAGGGAATAAAAACCATACAAATTACAATCATTGCTATGGGCAGCCCAAAGTAAAATTGCACAAACCCCATACCGTCATTATAAGCCTGACCCGGAGTAGACAAGAATGTTATAGCACTTGCCTGCGTGGCCATAACGGATAAACCAATGGTCCACCAGTGCGAAGTGTTACCTCCTTTTAAATAATCTTTTACGTTTTTACTACCTCTAGTTTGCCATGTGCCGTAGGCTACAATAGCCAAAAGTGTTAATATAAGTACGCCCCAGTCGATCCAATTTAATGTCTGCATATTAAAAGGTCTTGGTAATTAAGTAGAAAAGGAATATGTAAACGGCATTGGCAATTAAAACCAAGGAGTATAATTTTAACCATTTATGTTTAGGCGGGTTGTTTTTGCTCATGGTTAGTCGTTAAGTTGGTGTTTTTGTGTTAGCTGGTTTTTTCCAATAGAAAGCATATTTGCAAATAAGCGATAAGCTCCAGATACACCTTCGGGAAATTCTCTAAAAAAACTTAAACCTGTATAAATATAATAGCCTTTACCGTATTTGGCAACAAGCAAGCTGCCATCTTTTGGTGATTCATCTTTATCGTGCATAGACAAAATGGGCGTAAATGCTTTGTCCCATTTATTTGGAAAATACAAACCTCGCTCTTGGGTCCAACCTTCAAAATCTTTTGATGTAATTTTATTTGGCGTATTAAGAATTGGGTGGTTAGGTTGCAGAATTGTGACTTTGGCATTTTCATCGGTCACACGATCTCTTGAAATCGATAAATCGTAAGGCGCTAAATGGTCTGTTTTAAGCCCACGATTGGTGTTATATTGAACAATCATATTGCCACCAGATTCAACAAAATCAAATAAAATTTGTTGTTTAAACTTTAATTCATCTATAGTGTTGTAGGCCCTAATACCCACCACAACAGCATCAAAGCGTTTAAGGGTTTCGGCGTTTAAATCATCAGGGGAAATGGTTTGCACTTGGTAACCAATTTGCTCTAAACTTTCAGGAACTACATCTCCGGCACCAGCAATATAAGCAATGTTATTGCCTTGTTTTTTTATATCTAATCTTACTACTTTACTTTCGCTAGGTAATAAAACAGTTTGATAGGGAATATGATCGTAATCTATTTCTATAAGTTCTTTGGTATAACTATTGTCTCCCACATGAATTATAGGGCTAATATAACCTTCAGATTGATTTTTTGGAGGTGTAATAGTGAACGTTAAGGTTTGTTCTTCACCTTTATTGGCGATATTAAAATTTTGTTTTTCTGGGTAAATATTCCAGTTCTCAGGGTGACAAATTTCGGCTGTTCCAATTAGATTTTCATGACCCGCTTTTACAATAAGGTTGATACGATGCTCCTCACCATTGTTAAAGATAATGACCTTCTCTGAGATTTTTGCCGAAGCTTCTGGTATGATTTCAAAAGGACGATATAATTCACCTTTATCTGGTTCGGAATAGCGGTAAATAACTGGTTTTTTTATAGTTAAAGGTGTGTTGTTTATTTTTAAGTTGAAGTTTATAAAAACACTTCTTGGGGTTTCTGGAAGACCTATTATAGTTTGGTCTTCAACGGTATACATACCTAAAGTTCCCTTTTTTTCTAACCAATATGGTGTTGTATAGTCATGATTCGCATGGATTCTAAATTCGGTTTGAAATTTTTTTGAATCATTTTCTGTTAATTCTATATGTTTTGAAATCGATACGCCATCACTTTGTGAAATTGATTCCAGAATAATGTCTTGTTCGCTTCTATTTAAGGCTTCAATATTTATGTTAATTTTTGAATTAGGCGTACTTGTTGGTGATTCGGCTGAAGCTTCTAAGTAAAGTCCAGTACACATTGCTATAATATTTTTTATTTCTTTCGTCTTTTGATTTTTCCAGTGTTCGTTATCTATATCTTGAAGTAATTCGTAAGCTTTTAACAGGTCTGGTATATGAGTTGCAGGGTTAGTGAAGTTGAAGTTGTTTTCAACAGCATATAAAATATTACCGATTGCTTTTCCGCCTTTAATTCGACTCCAAGACGTGTCGATACCATCGAAAACGTCTGTTTTATCATGAATAGGTTCACCTTTTAGAAATTCTATGTATTCATTTTGCGAACCACGCTGATGCATTCTACCAAACCCCTGACACAAGTGCTGGCTACTGGCAATGGACGCAATTTCATTATTTGACAAACCTTTTAGTGGGTAATAAACACCAATATCGAAACTTAACATGTTATTTTTATCGGCTTTATCAAAGGCATCTTGGCTTCCGTAAAACCACCAGTTCGTATTAAAAAATAAACGTTTAGGTTGCCAGGTATTTGTAGTATTTAATTGCTCAGGAAATGCCGATTTGTCGTTAGCTAAATCAAAAGCTTCAAAACTCAACATTGCAGAACCAGTATGATGGCCGTGAGTTGTACCCGGAGTCCTGTGATCAAATCGATTAATAATTATATCTGGTTGAAATTGGCGTATCGCATAAACCACATCGCTGAGTACTTGTTCTTTATCCCAAATGTCTAAAGTTTCATCGGGATGCTTAGAATACCCAAAATCGTTTGCTCTTGTAAATTGTTGCTCACCACCATCAATACGTCGTGCGGCTAATAATTCTTGTGTTCGAATAACGCCTAACAGTTCTCTTATTTCCGGACCAATTAAGTTTTGTCCACCATCGCCACGGGTTAAGGACAAATATGCGGTTCTCGCTTTTACATGATTAGACATGTATGAGATGAGACGCGTATTTTCGTCGTCGGGATGTGCTGCAACATATAATACAGAGCCTAAAAAGTTTAGTTTTTGTATCGATTCGAAAATTTCAGAAGAAGCAGGTGTTTTGGGCTTTTGTGCCTGACTTATAGAAAATGAAAATATTAATAAAAGAACAAATAGGAAGTTTTTTTGCATGGTTGAAATGTTAGCTTGTTTCAAATATACCAAACTATATAAGGAAAGGATGTGTCTTTAAAATTTCTTTAACGTTAAATTGAATATGAATTTATAACCATTTTTTACGCTTAAAATAAATAAGCATAGCTATAAATAGGACAATCATTACACCCCATAAAATAAAATAAGAGTATTTATAATGTAGTTCAGGAATATAATCGAAATTCATTCCGTAAATACCTGCAATAAAAGTTAAGGGAATAAATATTGAGGCCATAATGGTTAAGACTTTCATGACTTCATTCATTTTATTACTAATGGTGGTCATGTACATATCCATTAAACTCCAAATCATTTCTCGGTAAATGTCGATGTTTTCTGTTACTTGAAATAAATGGTCATAAATATCTCGGTAATAGGTTTTTGTGCGTTGCTGAATTAGATTGCTTTCGTCTTTTTCAATTCGACTTATTACTTCTCGAAGCGGAAAAATAGAACGCCTTACTTTTAGGATTTCTTTCTTTAACTCCTGAATATCTTTAGTAGCTGTTTCTTCTATGCTTCCTTCAAAAATATCACTTTCTAAGTCTTCAATTTTATAACCCAATGTTTCAATAATGCTAAAATATTCATCAACAATAGCATCCATTAAAATGTAAAGCAGGTAATCCGACTGCATAGTTCGTACTCGGCCTTTACCTTGTCTTATGCGATCTCGAACAGCACCAAATACATCGCCTTCAGATTCCTGAAAGGACAATACGTAATTAGGCCCCAAAATAAAACTTACCTGTTCGTTAATAATATTTTCATCAGCATCATGATACAACATTTTGAGAACGACAAATAAATAATCTTCATATTCATCAATTTTCGGACGTTGTGAAATACTAACTAAATCTTCAATAACCAAGGGGTGAAGATTGAAATGAATTCCTAACTTTTCAATTTCGGTAACATGGTTAAGACCATTAACATTTATCCATGAAACGCAATCGGTGAGTTTAAAATCGAAAACCTCTTCAATACTGTTTAGTTCTTTTTCAATATACTCTTCCGGAGTGTAATCGAAAACTTCTAAAAATAGTTTTTTATCCGATTTTTCACCCGTGTAAATAACACTTCCGGGCGCTAATCCAGATTTTTTTTGATGCTTTTTTGTTCTTTTCTTAGCCATGTTATAAATATATAGAATATTTATTCAGTATGGGCTTCATCATTAATGGCGTCTTTTTTAATTAAAGTTACCGCTTTTTGAAGCATTAAATTGTTAGGGTAGGTTACCAAATCGCCGTTATCTAATTTTAAATGCAATTGAAAGGCGGTAATATCCTCAATAATGCCTTCAATGGGGAAATCGCTGTCGTGAATTTTTATTTTGTCACCAACTTTATGCGGAAAATTGAAAAACATAATAACACCAGAAGTAATATTGCTTAAAATGGACCATACGGCAACAAATCCAATTCCAATAACTGCAAAAACAGATGAAAATATAACCGCTAAATCTTTAAAGTTTGTACCAAATATGGATGCTACAAGAACCAAGGCGATACCTGTTAAGCCGATATTGACATACTTTCTTATGAGTCTAATGCGCGCATCATTAAAGCCGCTTTTCTTCGCAATTTTGGTAATGGCGAAGTTTAAAAAATAGTGAAAAATGAAAAGCAGAATTAATGCAATTCCTGAAATGATTAATTTGCTTTTGTTGTCGTTAAAAAAATCTAATACCATAGTATATATTTTTAGTAGTTGAACATGTTATTAATTTGCTTAAACTTTGTTTTAGAATATTTAAGCGTCATCAACAATATGATTCAATGTCTTATATACAATGTGTGTTGGTAAACCCATAACATTAAAATATGAGCCTTTTAATTCGATAACACCAATTTGACCAATCCATTCCTGAATTCCATATGCGCCTGCTTTGTCAAAAGGTTTACAGGTTTTAATGTAATACCAAATTTCATCGTCGGTTAATTCTTTAAAAGTAACATCGGTAATGTTGTGTATCGTTTTTTCAAACGTTTTGGTTGTAAAACAAACCGATGTAATAACCTGATGCGTTTTGTGGCTTAACGATTTTAAAATGGTGTAAGCTTTTTTTTCATCCTGCGGTTTTCCTAAAGCTTTATTGTCGTGCCATACAATGGTGTCACTGGTTATTAAAATATCGTTGTTCTTTAATTCTTCCTTATAAGGCAAAGCCTTTAACTGTGCTAGGTAATTAGAAATTTCGAAATGTCTTAATCGCGTCGGGTATTCTTCCTTAACCGGTTTTAGTCTAATTTCGAAGTCGAGCCCCAAATTTTTAAAAAATTCCTGACGTCTTGGAGAGCCTGAGGCTAATATAATGTGATGGTTTTTAAGTTTTTCTTTTAACATTTTTAATTTAAAACAACTACGATATCTTTGAAAGTAATGTACTTACTTGTTGCGAAGCAGATAAGCCATATTTCATATTTATTATTACTTAGCCAGTAAAATATACTTGTATAAAAGTAAGGAAAGCATTCCGAAAAGCATAATTATTTTAAAACTACTGCTTACCTGGTGATAGTCAGTGTTGCTTTCTGCATTAAATAGTTTGAGTGTATTGTATATTAAAGGACCTATGATAAGCGCAATGAAATAAATATTGGCAATTACTGATTTGTATAAGTTTTGAAAAACATAAAAAAATAAAGTTACAGTAAAAGCAAGACTTAAAATAATGACAATGTTTTTTGTTGTTTTTCTGCCTAAAACTATCGGGAGTGTTTTCATTTTAGCTTCTCGATCGCCCTGTTCATCTTCTATATCTTTTACGATTTCACGTAATAAATTAATAACAAAAGCAAAACCCACATATTTAAAAATAATTTTAAAAATGACTAATTGAATATTTTGATTTTCGGGAGTGATTACCGGAATTAATTCAAACACCCCTACAATTAAAATACTACATGAAACTAATGAAGAAATAACGAGATTCCCTATAAGTGCCAATTGTTTGAGATAGGTCGCATAAATATAAAGTAATGCCGAAATGATTACGAAAATACCCAGGAATGCATTGCGATTAACGCTGGCAGCAAGATAGTAACCCAGACCTACACCTGTAACATTTAAAATAATGAATAAATTGTAAGCTGTTTTCTCCGAAATGGATTTACCAATTAAAACTTTATTTGGTTTGTTAATAGTATCTGTTTCTACATCACAAATATCGTTAATAATATTACCTGCTGCTGCAATACATAAGGTTGAAACTATTAATACGGTAATACCTGTTACATCTAAACTTGTAGCAACGCCAAAAGGATCTAAAAAAGCATATTTTATCAATAATTGTGTGATAACAATCATAATTAAATTTTGCCATCTTATGAGTTTTAAATACTTCAAAAAAATGTTGATTTAAATATTGGCCATAAATTGGTCAATAAGAAGTTTTATAAATAAAATTGCAGCAGTAAAGAATATTATAAAAAGAATGAAGATTTTTATTTTTTGTTGCTTCGCAGCTCTTCTTATGTTTTTTTTAATTAGTTCTTTATCTGCTTGGGTTAAATTTTGGTGTTTAAAATGCAGTTGAACATGAGCATGCGCCTCGGAATTAAGTTTATCTTTTAAAACCGAAAAGGGAATGGTTGTCTTTTGGTTGAAAACTTTTTGGTTATTTCCAAAACCTATGTAACCAAAGTTATTAGCAATCCGTCTTCTTACTCGATTCAATTATACATTGTTTTAATTTTTTAAAATTCCCATTTACCTTGTACTTTAAGAACTTGTTCAATAACATCACGAACGGCACCTTCGCCTCCTTTTTTGTGTGAAATGTACTTTGATACACTTTTTATTTCAGGTACTGCATCTTGCGGGCAGCTAGGCAAACCAACCCGTTTCATAACAGCGTGGTCTGGAATATCATCTCCCATGTAAAGCACATTTTTAGCTTTAATATTGTTTTTAGATATATAGGTTTCAAACTGTTTTGCCTTATTACTAGCACCCAAGTAAACGGGGTTTACACCTAAACCTTCCAGACGTAATTTCACACCTTCATTTTGTCCAGCCGAAATAATGGCGACGTTGTAACCTGCGTTTACAGCAAATTTCAGGGCATATCCGTCGCGAACGTTCATGGTTCGCAGTAATTCTCCAGAAGTAGTAATATTCACGTTTCCGTTAGTTAAAACGCCATCAACATCAAAAATGAATGTTGTAATATGTTGTAGGTATTCTTTATAGCTTTTTTCTTCCATGGGTATGTTGAATCGATTTGGTTAAAAGATCATATATGTCCTTATGATGCTTATTTGTTAGTAGCTTGGCGTGTTTGTTTAAAGTTTTTTTGTCGTTTCGTTTTGCCGGGCCTGTTTGGGCAACGTAAGGCGATAATTTCTGTACTTTTTTGGCGGTTTCTAAAATTAAAGGTTTTAATAGATCGAATTCAGCACCTTCACTTTCAGTTATTTCATGCGCCACACGATATAATTGATTGGTAAAGTTATTGACAAAAACTGCTGCTAAATGCAAAACTTTACGTTGCTCGCTGTTTACTTTTTTTGTCGGACTACCAATGGCAATGGCCATCTTTTTTAGAAGGTGATAATCTTCACTCCTTATGGCTTCAATACAAATGGGAACATCGGTGAAATTAAGTGTTGCAGATTTGCTGAAACTTTGCAACGGATAAAAAACACCACGATGATTCTTTTTATCCATATCATGAATGTTTACGCTGCCCGAAGTGTGAACCACCAATCGGTTTTCAAAAGGGAGTTGTTTCGTTAAAGGTTTTACAGCATCATCACTAACAGCCAAAATATAAATATCGGCTTGTTTTAATTGCGACAAATCGTCGGTAATGTAAACTTCATTTTTAAACGAATTTATAGCATCTATGCTTCTGTTGTACCATTGCTTAACCTCAGTTTCCTGAGTTTTACTGAGGGCTTTATATAAATGTGTGGCTACATTTCCGGCGCCAAGAATTACTACTGAAATCATAAGGCAAAAATAGACAATATAAAGTGATTTAAAAACCGAAAACTATATCTTTGAGTATTATGATTAAAAAAGATATTACCACCAGAGAAGATGTTTTTTTATTAGTGTCATCGTTTTATGCTAAGATTAGAAAAGATAAAGTATTAGGCCCGTTTTTTAACAATGCAATTAGCGATTGGGATGCTCACCTTGAAAAATTAACGGGTTTTTGGGAATCAAGCTTATTTTTGAAAACCAAATACCTGGGGAATCCATTAAAAGTTCATGTTAAGGTAGATCAGGAAAACAATAATAGTATTAGCGACGTACATTTTGGTTTGTGGCTAAATTTATGGTACCAAACCATTGATGAGTTGTTTGCAGGAGATTATGCAGAGAATGCTAAGCGGCGGGCTAGAAAGATGGGAACTTTTTTGTATATGGAAATATTTAAAGCCAGGCAGGCTAACTAATTTTTATTATTGTTTGTAATCGAATATAACATTAGCATATGATTAACAATTCTTTCCATTTTTACAGGCACAAAATAAACTTAAATACTTAAATTTGCACGACCTCAAAAAAGGGTTCGTACTATGCAAAATAAACTTTCGAAAATTCTTTTTTCCACTCGTTTAACTTCTGTTTTGTTTATTGCTTTTGCTGCTGCTATGGCAACGGGAACGTTTTTAGATGCAGGGCAGGAAACATCACCAACGGCTTACACTAGAAATTTAATTTATAATGCCTGGTGGTTCGAGGCCATTATGGTATTATTTGTAATTAACTTTACAGGTAATATATTCAGATATAAGTTACATAAAAAGGAAAAATGGGCAACATTACTGTTGCATTTAGCTTTCATTTTCATCATTATCGGAGCAGGGGTTACGCGTTACATAAGTTTTGAAGGCATGATGGCTATTCGCGAAGGCGCTACTGAAAATACATTTTTGTCAAGAGACACCTACATCACAACCTACATAGATGGTGACTACGAAATTAATGGGGTAGCACAACGATTGCCATTAGAGGAAAAAGTAGATTTTTCGTCTCGATTGGAGAATGATTTTAAAATAGAAACCCGATACGATCAACAGCCCGTAACGATAGAACTCGAAAAATTTATTAAAGGTGCCGAAGAAGATATTGTACCGAGTGAAAATGGCGAATCCTATTTAAAAATAGTTGAAGCGGGTGGTGGCGCTCCGCATAATCACTTTTTAAAAGTCGGGGAGGTTCAAAGTATTCATAACATATTATTCGCTCTTAATAAACCTACACCTGGCGCTATTAATATTACTTATAAAAATGATCAATTAAATATCGAATCGCCATTTGAAGGTGAATATATGGTCATGGCAACGATGTCGCAAGGTAAGTTGGTTAAGGATAGCGTTCAGCCATTAATGCTTCGTTCCCGTTATGTTATTGGCGATATGCAAATGGTTTTTCCAAAACCTGTTGTGAAGGGCGAATTTGATATTGTTCAAAAATCTAAAATTTTAAAAAATGATGAAGATGGTGTTGTTTTAAAGGTTACCACAGGTGGGGAAACACAACGAGTTGGTTTGCTTGGTGGAAAAGGGATGAACAACGCTTTTAAGCAAATAAAAATTGGTGGCTTAGATTTCGCATTTAAATATGGTTCTAAAGTCTTGGAATTGCCATTTTCAATAAAACTTAATGATTTTGAAGCTGAACGTTACCCAGGTACAGATAAAGGATACTCTTCCTTTTCAAGTAAGGTAACCGTAATTGATGAACAAGAGGAGAATTTTGATTATAAAATTTTCATGAATAATATTTTAGATCACAGAGGATATCGATTTTTTCAATCTAGTTTTGATCCCGATGAGAAAGGAACAATTTTATCTGTAAATCACGATTATTGGGGTACGTTGCTAACTTATATTGGGTATTTTCTGCTTTACGCGGGTTTACTACTTATTTTATTTGTTAAGGGTTCTCGTTTTGGAGAATTAAAAGTGATGCTTAATAAAGTAAAGGCTAAAAAAGCAAAATTACTAGGTGTGTTTTTGGTGTGTTTCGCATTAAATGGTTATTCACAAAATCATGCTAATCATAGTACTCACGACGGTAAACCTACTAAAAATCAGATAGATTCAATTTTAGCTGCTAATATTACGCCAAAAAAAGTAGCTAATGAATTCGGACATTTAGTTATTCAGGATTTAAGTGGGCGCATGATGCCTGTAAATACCTATGCGTCAGAATTGCTTCGTAAGCTTAGTAAAAATGATAGTTACGAAGGATTTGATGCAAATCAGGTATTTTTATCTATTCAAGAAAGTCCAACACTTTGGTATAATGTTCCTGTTATTTATTTACGCCCAAAAGAAACCGATTCCCTCCGTAATATAATTGGTGTAAACAAAGAGGATAAATTATTCGCTTTAGTCGATTTTTTAAATGAGGATGGTACCTATAAGTTAGATCCGTATTTAGAAGATGCTTACAGTGTAACTGTTCCGAATGGTTATCAAAAGAAAATAAAAGAAACTGATCAGCGGGTTAGATTATTATTCAATACAATTGAGGGGGCATCGTTAAGAATATTTCCTGTTCCTAACGACCAAAACAACAAATGGATATCGGCCTACGATTACAAATATGGAAATTATAAAATTCAGGATTCACTTTATTCTAATTTCGTTAGAAGCGGATTTAGAGCCTATTTGTATACTCTAAATCAAGCAAAACAAACAGGAGATTTTTCTGAAGCTTCCAAGTTATTAGATGCGTTTAAAAAAACACAGCATCAGTATGGAGGCTCGGTAATGCTAAGTGATCAAAAGGTAAAGACTGAAATATTATATAATAAATATGACATATTTAAGAAGTTGTTTAGCTGGTATATGTATGCAGGTAGTTTACTTTTTGTTTTATTAATTGTTCAAATTTTTAAAGAAAAAAGCAAAGCTTTAAATGTATCAATAACGGTATTTAAGTTTATCATATTAGGTTTGTTTCTTTTGCATACAGCTGGATTAATTACCCGTTGGTACATATCAGGTCATGCGCCATGGAGTGATGCATACGAATCTATGATTTATGTTGCTTGGGCTACTATGTTTTTTGGTTTAGCTTTTGGAAGAAAGAGTGATTTAACGATTGCAGCAACGGCATTTGTTACTTCAATGATTTTAATGGTAGCACACTGGAACTGGATGGATCCTGCCATTGCAAACTTGCAGCCCGTATTAAATAGTTATTGGTTAATGATACATGTTGCAGTAATTGTAGCAAGTTATGGACCATTCACCTTAGGTATGATTTTAGGGGTGGTTTCATTGTTACTAATGATTTTCACTAATAAGAACAATAAAAAGAAACTTGATTTAAATATTAAGGAACTAACCATAATTAATGAAATGGCTTTAACCGTAGGTTTAACTATGCTAACTATAGGGAACTTTTTAGGCGGGATGTGGGCTAATGAAAGTTGGGGACGTTATTGGGGTTGGGACCCTAAAGAAACTTGGGCATTAATTAGTATAATGGTGTATGCTTTTGTGATACATATGCGATTAGTACCTGGTTTAAGAGGGCGTTGGTTTTTTAACCTCATGTCTATTATGGCTTTTTCAAGTATTATGATGACTTATTTTGGAGTAAACTTTTATTTAGCTGGATTGCACAGTTATGCTAGTGGAGACCAAATTGTAAGTCTGAAATTTATAGGTGTTGCTTGTGCAATAATAGCGGTATTGGGCTTTTTTGCTTATAGAGGCTACGCTAAGTATTATAAAAAGTAGATTGAAAGTAATTAAAAGATGACAGAAAATCTTGCTAACAACCATATATGTTAGCAAGATTTTTTAGTTTTAAAGAGATCTATTTCAAATCTAAATACTTATGAAAAAATTATTGAAAGAGTTTAAAGAGTTTGCTGTAAAGGGTAATATGATGGATATGGCTGTTGGTATCATTATTGGTGCTGCGTTTAACAAAATTATCGATGTATTGGTAAAACAAGTCTTTTTGCCTCCTTTATCCTTATTAACCGATGGAGTAAATTTTCATGATAAACGCATTATTTTACGAGAGGCTGTTTTAGACGTTTCAGGTAAGGTCATAACCGATGAAGTCGCTATTGGCTACGGAATTTTGGGAGAAACTTTAATCGATTTTTTAATTGTGTCTTTTACCATTTTTCTAGTGGTGAAATTTTTAAACCGTTTACGAAATAAATCTCAGGATACAGAAGACACAACAGTGTCAACCCCTAAAGATATTGAGTTGCTAACCAAGCTTACAAAGCTTATGGAAGAACAGAATACATTGATTAAATCGAAAAAATAATTTATGGCGAAAACGGGAAGGAGCAAAAACACTAAGAACAAGGCCAAGCATGCCAGGTTGATGGAGCAGAAAAAGAATAAAAAGCGAAAAGAAGCCGAATTGCGAAAAGAACGATTAAAGGCGGTAATTCAAAAAGTAAATAATTCAAACAAAGATTAGTTGTAAAGATTTACAATGTGTTTCGACAAACGAAGAAACCTACTTTAAATTATTAACTATGAAACTTTTTTACTTATTAGCTTTGACTACATTGTTGTTTAGTTCTTGTTCATCTTCAGATGATACAACTGAAATGTCTGAAGAAAACATGGAAATGGAAGAAATGACTTCGGACGAAGCTGCTTACACCGGAGATTTTGTTTCTTCGGCTCACGAAACTTCTGGTATGGCCAGTATTGATAAAGATAAGAAAACCTTAGCTTTAACAAACTTTAAAACCGACGAAGGTCCTAATCTGGAGGTTTATTTAGCTACTAATACCTCAGCTTCAACTTACATTACCTTAGGCGCTATAAAGGGGGTTAATGGCAATTACAGTTACGACTTACCAGAAAACATTAATTTCGAAACGTATAATCACGTTATAATTTGGTGTGTACCATTTTCTGTAAATTTTGGTTATGCTGTTTTAAAATAAATGTTTAACCCGCTCAAAAGAAATTTCATCAAAACTTTTTATCACTAAATTAGCTTTAGTATAATCTTGATTTTTAGAGTGTTTGCTGTCGTATCCCGTACAAAAAATACCCGCGCTTTTTGCTGCCTCAATCCCATTGGTGCTATCTTCTATAACCATACATTCGTGACGTAGGAAACCAGTAGCTTCAGCTGCTTTTATAAAAATTTCAGGATGAGGTTTAGATGCTTTTAAGTCTGCGCCACTTAATTTCGCTTTAAAATAGGGGTTTAAATTGAAACGCTTAAAAATTCGTTCAATATTTGGCATTGAAGCCGAAGAGCCTAAGACTAGGGTTAATCCGTTAGCATGATAATCCTTTATAAGGTTTAAAACTCCTTCGATTAAATCGAATTCCTTATCGTTGTCAAAAATATATTCATAGTGTTTCCGCTTTATGGCAACCAAAGTTTCTGGTGTTTCATTTAGTTTAAAGGTGTCGCAAACGCGTTTACACACATTTAATGTCGATTGCCCGGTAAAAGATTCGTATAATTCAGGAGAAACTTTAACGTTTACATCCTTAAACATATTATGGTAGGCTTTATAGTGAAGGGGTTCACTATCTATTATAACACCATCCATATCAAAAATTACCGCTTTTAACATCCTTCTTTTTTTGCGCTAATATATAAAGATTAAAAAAGTAGATGCTACATAATCACTAAAAAAAAACTGTACAAGAACCTAATATTATGGCTCTTGTACAGTTTGAAAAAGGGTTTATTTACGGCCTGGTATGTTGAATTAAATTTTAGCTGGGTTTTATGCATTCCTAAACCGCTTTATTAAACCACTCTTTGATACAAAATTATGGACACTAAATTTTTATCAAAATGATTTAAATATGTTCTCCCAAATGATGATGTTCATCAATTAATGGTCCGCCTTCTACAATTTGTTGCGAAGCCTGATGAGCAAATTTTTCAAAGTTTAAATGAAATGAATGCGCCAATTGAATCGCTTTACCAATGTAAGCGCCTTTTTGAAGCCATGTATTCATTGGGTCTAACATTTCAGAAGGGACACCAGGGCAATATTTAGGCATGAACAATCCGAATATTGGGTTTTGTTCGTAATCTACTTCATCTAATTCGCCATTAAGTATAGCCGTAATCATGGCTCTAGTGTATTTTAGTTTTATACGAGAACCGACACCATAAGGTCCTGCACTCCATCCTGTATTTATAAGCCATACATTAACACCAGCTTCCTGCATTTTTTTACTTAGCATTTCTCCATAAACTGCAGGGTGTAAAGGCATAAATGGTTCGCCAAAACAAGCAGAGAATGATGGTACAGGTTCTGTAATTCCGGCTTCGGTGCCGGCTACTTTAGCGGTATATCCAGAAATGAAATGATATGCTGCCTGTCCTGGTGTTAATTTAGAGACTGGCGGTAAAACACCAAAAGCATCACAGGTTAAAAAGAAGATGTTTTTAGGATTGTTGGCATATAGTGTTTCCTGAATATTATCGATATGATAAATGGGGTAGCTTACTCGTGTGTTTTGAGTGATAGAACTATCCATATAATCGACTTCTCCATTGTCTTTAAAAACAACATTTTCTAACATAGCACCAGGTTTAACGGCTCGGAATATGTCTGGTTCTTTTTCTTCGCTTAAATCGATAACTTTCGCATAGCATCCGCCTTCAAAATTGAATATAACATTATCTTGCGTCCAACCGTGTTCGTCATCGCCAATAAGTTTTCTTTCGGGATCTGCAGATAATGTTGTTTTTCCGGTTCCCGATAATCCAAAGAATATCGCTGTATCTCCTTTTTTACCAACATTGGCAGAGCAATGCATGGGGAGTACATTCTTTTCAACTGGCAATATTAAATTTAAAGCAGAAAAAATACCTTTTTTCATTTCGCCTGTATAAGCAGAACCACCAACTAATGCAATCTTATCAGTAAAATTGATAATTGAGAAATTCCCCTGACGAATGCCAAATTCTGAAGGGTCAGGACAAATATATCCAGGTGCGCAAAGTATCAGCCAATCTTCTTTAAAGTTTTCCAACTCTTTGACGCTAGGGCGCAAGAACATGTTGTATATGAATAAGTTAGACCATGGTAATTCGGTAATAGCTCGAATTTTGGTTCTAAATTCAGGTTCAGCACAGGCGTAAGCGTCTCTGGCGTAAAGTTCTTTTCCTGATAAGTATTTAAGAATTTCAGTTTTTAACTTGTTAAAATTTTCAGGCGACACTGGTTTGTTGGTTTTTCCCCACCAAACTTTATCTTTTGTATAATCGTCTTTTACTAAAAAACGATCTTGAGGAGAACGTCCGGTAAATTTTCCGGTGTTAATGGCAAGGGTACCGTTATTGGTTTCTTTCCCCATGTTTTTTTCAACAGTAATTTGCTGAAGTTCTTCTGGAGATAAATTCCAATGTACATTTACATTTTTTAACCCATACTGCTCAAGGCTAGTACTCGTGGGCATAGTTACTAAATCTTCCATTTTGATTAATTTTTTGGTTCATAAAAAATATTATAAGGGCCATATTATTGGCACTATTAAAAGCGTGACAATGAAAAGGAGCAGTAATAACGGGGCTCCAACTTTAAAATAATCCATAAACTTATAACCACCAGCTGTCATGACCATGGCATTTGTTGTTGTTCCGATAGGTGTTAAAAATGCCGTAGAGGCACTGATAGCAATAACTATCATAAAGGGCTGTGGCGACAGGTTTAAAGAGCTTGCAGCAAGCATTGCAATGGGAGCCATTAATACAGCTGTTGCTGAATTATTAATGACCTGACTAAAGGTGGTAGTAAGTAAAAAAATACCTCCCAGTAGTACAATAGGATGAATAGATCCTAAATTTTCCACAAGTCCGTTTGCTATAAGTTGCGCTGTTCCAGTTTTTTGCAAAGCAATTCCCATGGGGATCATGGCGGCAATCATAACCACGCTGGTCCAACTAATACCTTTGTAAGCTTTTGAAATAGGAACGCAACCAGTAAGTAATACAACACCGGCAGCTACCAATGCTGCAATGGCGCCAGGAACGACTTTAAATACCATTAAGCCAATCATAAGTATTAAAGCGCCTAAAGCGATATAGGATTTAAAATTTAAGTTTTCAACGTTTTTAGCCATGCCTTCAGGGCTACCAATTATCACGAGATGTTCGTGTTGTTTTTTTAAATCGTCTATAGCCTCCCATGTTCCTCTTAAAAGAAATGCATCGCCGGCTTTTACAACAATTTCTTTGTCTTGCAATGGTTTGTTATTTCTTGAGGCGGCTAAAAGTTGAATGCCAAAACGCTTGAAATAATCACCAAGCTTATATTTTCTGCCGACAAATACAGAATTTGGGTTTACGATGACTTCGGTCATACCAACTTCCTGATTGATTAAATTATGTTTTAGTTCTTCAGTAATAGGTTCCAGAGGTAATAACCCTAATCTAAACGTAATCATGAGTTTGTTAATGGCCTCTGTATTTCCTTTAACTGTAATGATATCATGGTAATATAATTCGGTTTGCGGATCAGGAAATTCGATAAAATTAGGTACGCCTTTTAAAACATTTGGATGTCTTCTTTTTATACGGATAATGGTTACATTATAATTGTGTTCAAAATGCCATTGTTCTATTTTAGTATTAATGAGAGGGGATAACGAACGTATACGTAATCTGTAATAATCATCATGCACTTTATAAGCTTCAATCCAGTTATGCAACGTAGATTCTATGTTTACAGGTTTATTATTGGTTTTATTACCGGGTAATAACTTATAGCCAATATATCTAAAATAGATTAGTGTGATTATTAAAAGCGGAATACCTATCAGAGCAAATTCAAAAAATGAAAAGCCTTCATATCCTGCCTCGACTAAGGCATTACTTGTAATAATATTAGGCGGCGTTCCGGTAAGAGTTAATAACCCTCCGGTGTTAGAACCAAACGCTACAGGCATAAGAAATTTAGAAGGGAAAGTTCCAATGCTCCATGCTGACGAAATAGTTAGAGGTGTAAGTGTGGCTACCGTTCCGGTGTTACTCACAAATCCAGACAACACGCCTGCACCTACAGTGATAATTATTAAAAGCTTAGGTACACTTTTTCCAGCCCATTCTACAAATTTTTTACCTGCCATGGCTGTCCACCCTGTTTGTGCTATGCCTTCTCCTATAATGAATAGAGCTGCTATCATTATAACGGTAGGGTTGCTAAATCCGCTTAAGGTTTCGGTCACATCTAAAATTCCGGTTAAAAACAAGCTGAGCATGGAAATTAGTGCAACAATATCAGGTGTAAATTTTCCCCAGATAAATAAAGCAATCGTTACAACTAAAATGAAGAGCATTAAATAAACCATTTCTTATATTTGTTTATTAATTTTACAATAACCAGAATCTTATAAATAAGTACACGCTGGTTGGTTTCTTAATTCTATGTTAAATTTAAAGCACATTGAGGTGAGTATTTATGACTTATGTCATTATTTTTAAATATGCTTTATTTTTCAATTATTAGTGATTTTATAACAAAATAAATAATGATACTGTAATCGCAAACGTGATAGTTTTATAGTTATTTAGAATTTCGGAAAGTAAAAGTGATAATAATGAGTCTATTAAAAATCAAGTTTGTAATAATCAGGAGTTTTTCTTCGCAAAATATATTCTTTAACAAGAAGAAATCCAATTTATAAATAGAAGTTAGGCTAAAGGAATTAGAATTAAAGTGTTGATTATTTAAAATAAAAAAAACAGATATATAATGAAATTAGATATACTTGCTATTGGAGCACATCCTGATGATGTTGAGTTGGGGTGTGGTGCTACTATAGCTAAAGAAGTTGCTAAAGGAAAAACAGTAGGTATTATAGATTTAACCCGAGGAGAGCTCGGAACCCGTGGTACAGCTCAAACCAGAGATAAAGAAGCTAAGGATGCGGCAAAAATATTAAATGTTGCAGTAAGAGAAAATATGGAATTTGCAGATGGTTTTTTTGTGAATGATAAAACTCATCAGCTCGCTTTAATTCAAAAAATCAGAAAATACCAGCCTGATATCGTTCTTTGTAACGCTATTGATGATCGGCATATCGATCATGGTAAAGGAAGTAAATTAGCGAGTGATGCCTGTTTTTTAAGTGGTTTAATGAAAATAGAAACACAAGATGAAGCAGGTAATAACCAAAACGCATGGAGACCAAAACAGGTATATCATTTTATTCAATGGAAAAATTTAGAACCAGATTTGGCTGTAGACGTATCTGAATTTATTGATTTAAAAATGAAGGCTGTGTTGGCTTATAAAACACAATTTTATAGTGCAGACAGTAAAGAGCCTCAAACACCAATTTCAAGTAAAAATTTTACTGATAGTGTGGTTTACAGAGCAAGAGATTTAGGGCGTTTAATAGGGGTAGAGTATGCCGAAGGATTTACCGCAGAACGCTATGTTGGCGTTAAGAGTTTATTCGATTTAATTTAAATAAATTATTTTTTGAAATAAGACCTAGTAAATGAATACGTTACCCTTATAAGAAGTATTTATTTTACAAATGGTGGTAAAAATTTTCGAAAAAACTTTTGTAGAAACGCTTAAATCGTTTACATTTGCACTCGCATTACAAAATGCATTACACGGTGGTTGTAGCTCAGTTGGTTAGAGCGCCTGATTGTGGTTCAGGAGGTCGTCGGTTCGAGACCGATCTTCCACCCAAAAATACAAAGCCTTTCAAGTTTATTGAAGGGCTTTTTTTGTGGATTAAATTAGTCTACTTTTAGAAACAAAATTTCAATAAAAAAAGAGCAACTTATACAAGTTACTCTTTAAAACGTGTATTATTAAAATAACTGTTAATCAGCAAGAACACTAAATTCAGCACCACCTGCAAAATCCTGCCCATTTTGGGAGCTTTTTGCCGTAAAACGTATAAATCGTGCTGTAATTGACTTTTTGAACAGGATTCGTTTTTCTTTTTTACCTAAAGAAAATTGACCAGAATAAATCTGTTCGTTCCAGGTTTTCCCATCCAGGCTCACATGAATTGTATAATTTTTTATATCTCCATTGGTTCCTCCATCCTGACGTGGCATATAAGTGAAACCTTTAATACTTTTGGCTTCACCACAATCAAAGTCTACCCAATGAGGAAATTGGGCCACAGTAACAGAATACATGGTATGCCACATTGAAGAAGGATCGCCGTCAACCAGATTTTTAGCAGCATTGTCATTACCCGGCTCTTCGCTGCTTACAAATACTACGCTGGTCTCAACTTTTTCAATTTTATTGAATGTCATTGTAATTTCGGAGTCTTTATTGTTTTTAAACCAAGCTGTAATGGTTCCTCCTTCACGCAATGGAATGGTTTCCATATATTTTTTAGTTTTACCTCCATTAATGGAATAATAAATTTCTGTATCCTTTTTTACAGAAGAAATATTTACCGTTCCGTTGTTTGAACGAGTAATAGAAATGGGTACGTCACCAGAAGGTAATACATTGGCTGTTTGATCTAAATTATTACTCGCAGGACGAATAATAAATCCAAAGTCATTTTGATTAGCATAAGCCCGATCATAACTCAAAGGCCCTCCTTGTCCGCAACTTGCACCTCCAAGACCAGAAACTTTTACATCAAGATGAAGTGTTGTGTTTCCTGGTTCGGGTAATTCATAAATATGGGCAGATGTAGCCATGGTTTGAGCAGTATATGGTAATGCGCTTACCGCCATAGTTTCATTTGCGATAAATACTGCTCCAATGCTATTTTTAGACTTATTTTGGGTTAATGCGCACCAACGGGTATCTTCATGGTTCCCCATATCTTGGGGTTTAGGGAAATTTACAAATTCTTCGTTAACCTTGTTTGTGTATTTTTCAATATTCTGAGAAGTTTTTCTATCGTTGTAATTTCCAGCTGGACCGCGGCCATAATAAGTGAAATTATCATATTCTTTCGGAATTGTCAATGAGTATCCAAGTCTAGGAAGTACAAAATTAGGCTCGTTTGATGTTATGCTGGCTTGTAATTCTATAGAACCGTCCTGATAAACCGTCCATATTTGATTTGTTATAAAACGGAAATCGTTTTCTCCGAATTTACGATTTGACAGTTCTTCTACAGCTATCTTATTGCCACTCGTTCCTCCATGTTGTCGTGCAGCATTTGGAGCCTGAGAAACTACTAAAAATGAGAGGGTAGCTGTACCATCGTTGTTTGTTCTAATTTTCGATGAAATGGCTTTGTGTTTTAAGTTATGAAGCCCTTTTTCATACCAACTTTGGTAGCCCCATGTATCGTTATTTACAAAGGCACGAAAGGCATCAAGTTTTGGTCCATTACCATCTGTTATTATTATATTATCCTTGTACGAAAGTCCATAAAGTGATCCGTCGTTGTTATTGAACTTAGCTTTAAAGCCTTTGCCCTGTACAATTTTGATGTTATTTTCGGCATCAATAATTTTAACCTGTTCATTAGCTGTTGTTTTAGTCACATCTGCGATGGTTGGTATATCTGTTTTTGCTTTAATTAAGAACTGATTTTCAGCTTGAACATAATTGCTTTTTGCCCAAGGTTGATCTTCTTTTAAAGTAAATTCAAGCTTCAAAAAATATTCTGAATTCGCTTTGAACTCTTTAAATTGGTAAGGAATTGCTATTTTACTTTTTGATCTCGCTTCAATGGGAGAAAGAGGAATTTGACCACTTTTTACTTTTGAACCATTTTCCCAGACAGACCAATTTAAATTATAATCAGAAAGCGATTTGAAATAATATTTATTGAAAATTTCAATTATACCTTTGGTTATATCCAAAGGTGTAACTCCAAAATTCTGATAAACTTTTTTTACCTCGTAGTATTGAGGTTTCGGATCTCGTTCAGCAAAAAGAATACCGTTCATGACAAACTGCCCGCTGTTAGGTTTATCACCAAAGTCTCCCCCATACGCAAGATACCTGGTTCCATCTTCTTTATAATTATAAAGGGCCTGATCGATCCAATCCCAAATAGCACCACCACAGAAAAAGTTGGTAGATTCAATGGCTTCCCAGTAATCAATTAAATTACCACATGCATTCCCCATAGAGTGGGCATATTCAGAAATATGAAACGGGTATTTAATGCCCATGGTACCTTTAACTGCACTTTTCATCCAACCAATGGAAGGGTATTGATTCGAGCCCATATCTACAATATTATTATTCCGTTCGTATTGCACTGGGCGTGACACATCAATTTTTTTCAATGCATCGTATGCGTATTCAAAATTTTTACCTGGACCAGCTTCGTTACCGAGTGACCAGATTACAATAGCTGGGTGATTTTTATTTTGATGCGTCATTTCGACGACTCTGCCAACATGAGCGTTTTTCCATTCTGGAGGATGAGAAAGTGAAGCTTCTCCATAATAATACTGATGTGATTCAATATTAGCTTCGTCTTCCAGATAAATACCGTATTTGTTACAGAGGTAATACCAGTAAGGATCAGGAGGGTAGTGAGAGTTACGAACGTGATTTATATTAGCACGTTTCATTAACATCACTTCATCTTGCATCTGTTCACGAGTTATGGCATGTCCTGTTTTTGGGTTCGTTTCATGACGATTTACACCTTTTAGTTTTACCGTTTTACCATTTATGTAATAATAACGGCCTTCTAAACCAAATTCATCGTCTTTTGCTAAAGTATTTTTAATAGTAACCTCTCGGAAACCAGTGTATATAGAGATGGTTTCAACAACTTTACCAGATTTATCTTTTAGTTCAGCTATTAGGGTATAACGATAAGGTTGTTCGGCCGACCATTGTTTTGGTGAGGGCACATGCATTACTACAGAAGAGGTTGTTTGTTCTCCACTATTTATTGTGGAAACTGGAGTGCTTACTCCAACATTTTCAACACGTTTATTTTCATCTGAATATAGTTTGTTTTCGTAAATTGAGTATACTATTTGGTAACCTTTAGCAGAGTTTTTACTAAAATTGCGAATATCGGCAGAAATTTTTAATGTGCCATTAATGTAATTATCATCAAGCTCAGGAAGCACGAAAAGATCCCTTATTTGAATTTTAGGGGTAGAATACAGCTGCACTGTTCGGAATATTCCAGGAAGGCGGAACATATCTTGAGCTTCCAGAAATGAACCGTCTGAATTACGATAAACTTCTGCAGCGATAACATTATTGCCTTTTTTTACGTAATTAGTTATATTGAAGGCAGCAGCATTACGAGAGTTTTTTGAAAATCCAACATACCTACCATTTATCCAGAGGTAAAAAAAAGAATCTACACCATCAAACTGAATAAAGATTTCACGTCCGTCCCAGTTTTCAGGAATTTCAAAGTCACGACGATAAGATCCTACTTCATTTCGAGCATCATATGTAACCCAATCTTTAGCTGGTTCCCGCATTACGCCACCTTTCCAGTCATTAACTTTTACATCATGCTTAAATATTACCGGTTGATTACAATATATTGGTGTCCCGTATTTTTGCCCGCCATCTTTACCAAGACCAAAAATATTCCAGTTGGAAGGTACTGAAATATCATCCCATTTACTTACATCAAAATTAGGGTTAAAAAAATCTAATGGACGTAGATCGGGGTGTTTAACCCAATTAAACTTCCATTGTCCATCTAGAGATTTCCAGTATTCAGCATGTTCTGGTAAGACTTTGCGCGCATTTTGTACGTTTTTAAATGAAAAGAAAGTTGCTCGTGGTTGTTCTTTATTATGTGCAATATGAGACGGTGATTCCCACTCTTTGCCAGTAGGAGCTTTAATAGATCCATATGTAAAGCCAGAAAGTTGTGCTGTAACTACGTAACAATTAGCTATTAAGCAGGCTATTAATCCTAAAATAGTTTTTTTCATAGATTATTTGTATCTGTTTTCTAAACGATAATGTTAAAATAAAAAGTAGGCTATGTTTAATTTAGGAGCTGTACGAAGCAGCAATATACTAATAAATTGTGTTCGAGCACACTTTTTTTATATTTGAATTTAATGAATGATAATAATTTGTAGTGTAATCAAAATTCGATTTAAATAAACAATAGTAGCGAGAAAAGTCTCAAAATATTTTTAATAAAAATTGAGTGATTTAAAGTAAAGAAAACGAGAATTCAAATATAGGATTAGGTAATTAGCTCTTTATTTTTAACTGCTTAATATAAGCCTAATAATTAGGCGAAAAAAATCTAATTTAAAATGGAAAGCTATAAGTATATTTAACTTTTAGAATGCCATCCATCAATAAATTCTCCATCTTCTAAACTATCGTCTACAAGAACAAAACCAACGTGAGGTGTCCATATGGCCTTACTTTCACGATATTTATTTGCTGATTTAATATTTACTTTGTAGGTACCTTCTTCGTCAGGTAGTTTATCTGTTAAGCTAATGTATTCCATGCTACAAAACTAAATAATTAAAGGGGTTTTTAAAAATGTATATTCAAACAAAAAGCTTTTCTAAAATGAAAAGCTTTTTATGTAAAGTTAGCTATGCAAGGTTTTGTTTTAACCCTTTTTTAGATTTAGTTAGTCTTAATCCTGTATGCCTTAATAAAATAACAATACTATTGTTTGTCTACTTTTATACGCTCGTCTCTGTTTGCTAGTTCCCAAGCTGTATGAAATATTAGACGAGTTCGGGTTTCCAGTAAATCGTATTCTATTTTATCAGGTGTATCGGTTGGCCGATGATAATCGGCGTGTGTTCCGTTAAAATAAAATATTACAGGTATGTTATTTTTCGCGAAATTATAGTGATCGCTGCGATAGTAAAAGCGATTAGGGTCGTTATCGTCGTTATATGTATAATCAAAATCCATGTTGATATACTTCTTATTAATTTCTTCAGAAATATTGTGTAACTCTGAACTGAGTTTATCTGAACCTATTAAATAAACATAGTTTCTGTTGTTTTCATGTTTTTTATATACACGACCTATCATATCAATATTTAAGTCGGCTACGGTGTTTTCTAATGGAAAAACAGGATCTACATCTGTGTAATACCGCGATCCAAAAAGTCCAATTTCCTCACCTGTTACATGTAAAAATAAAATAGTACGCTTTGGTCCGTTACCTTCGTCCGCAGCATTTTTAAAGGCTTCGGCAATTTCTAAAATAGCTACTGTGCCCGATCCGTCGTCGTCAGCTCCGTTGTTAATTTTTCCATTACCGTTTACGCCAATGTGGTCTAGATGTGCTGAAATGATAATAATTTCTTCTGGTTTTTCAGAACCTTTAATGTATGCTAATACATTTTCTGAAGCTTTGGCTTTTCGCGAAAAATAGTCTTCTGGAATATCCTGAAAATAATCATCTGCACCTAAAGGTGATGGAATGCCGAGACTTTGATAATGCTTCTTAATAAAGTTAACAGCTTTCTTTTGTCCGGGCTCTCCTGTTTTTCTACCTTCAAATTCATCAGAGGCATATATGTATAATGCTTCTTTTAATTCGTTAGCGGTTATTGTTTGAGCATAATTTACAGAACTTTTGGTTTTATCCTGTTTTGTATTGTTTTGCGATGTACCACATGATGACACTAAAAATGTGGTACATAAAAGGATAGCTATTCTTTTCATGTATGAGTTAGTATTTTTGAACGCTAATATTACAAAAAATGACAGTATAGCGTTGTCGAAATCGGAATTATTTTAACAAATTATTGTTTTTATCGGTAAGGAGACGGTGGTTCTGATTAGCAATTTGCCAGGCTGTTGCAAAGATTAATTTAGTGCGTTTTTCTAATAAATTATAATTTATTTTTTCTGGCGTATCGGTTGGTTTATGGTAATCGCTATGTTCACCGTTAAAATAAAAAATGACAGGAATGCCAAGTGCTGCAAAATTGTAATGGTCGGATCGGGTATAGTATTGGTTTCTGTCGTTTTCGTCATTATATCTGTAATCCAAATCAATATTAAAAAGCGTGTCATTTACTTTTTCCGATAAGTAATGTAATTCTTTACTTATACGGTCGGAGCCAATTAAGTATAGGTAGTCTTTTTTATTTTTATGGATATCATCAACGCGACCAATCATGTCTATATTTAAGTTTGTTACTGTGTTTTTTAAAGGAAAAACTGGGTGTCGGGTGTAATATTCTGAACCTTTTTTACCTAATTCTTCTGCAGTGAAATGTAGAAATAAAATGCTGCGCTTTGGGCCATTACCCTCAAGTTGGGCTTTTTTAAAAGCCTGAGCCATTTCCATTAGGGCCACAGTGCCCGAACCATCATCGTCGGCTCCATAATTTACTTGTCCGTTTTCATTTACACCTAAATGATCAAGGTGTGCAGAAATGATAATGACTTCTTGAGGAATTTCCTGGCCTTCAATGAATGCCATAACATTTTCGGTGGGTTTTGTTTTTTCAAAAAAGAAATCTGAAGGTATATTTTGAAAATAATTAATAGTATCCCTAAGAGGGGACATGATACCTTCCTGTTGATAGTAATGTTTTAAGAAATTGGAAGCTTTCTTTTGACCTATTTCCCCGGTTGCTCGGCCCTGAAATTCTTCTGACGAAAAATTATATAAGTGTGTTTTTAGTTCGGAAGCAGTAATAGTTTTGGCATAGTTTAAAACCTCTGTTTTATCAACTAATTCTATACTGTTTTTTAGATTTTTGATTTTAGTAGAATACTTAGGTGTGGCACATGTGCCTACTAAAGTAAGAACAGAGAGTATACAAAAGCTTTTCATGTGTTTTTTATAGTCACATGAAACTTACAATAATCATTTTTTGGGGTTAAAATTATTCGAAAATGTGAGTTTCATTTGATTAGTCGTAACCAAATATAACAAAAAATAAAAAGAATTTACTTACTTAATTTCTGGAAAATAAAAGATAACAATTATTTAATTTATCTCCAGGTTTTCCAAATCTGAACTTTCAATTTCTGTTTCAATAATGTCGTTTTCATTTATTTCCAGGGACTCAATTTCTGCATCATCAATATTAATACTTTCTATTTCAGATGCATCAATTTCTATTTCCTCAATTTCACTTGCATCAATTTCAATGTCTTCCAATTCCTTTAATTCGGATTCATCAATTTCTAAATCTAACGACTCCAGCTCTTCAATGGCAGCTTCTTCAAACTGTATTTCTTTAGTTTCTAGAGCTTGAGTGTCTTCGACTTCTGTAGTTGTAAAAATAGCTTTGTAAAAGGTAAGTAGAAGGGCTAATGTGGTCAGAATAAATGAAAAAGGAATCAATTTTTTTACCTCACCCGATTTTTTTGATAAATAAAATGCTCCTCCAGCAAGAAGAAGGGCAGCTATACCTGGAAAAATAGCTAAATTAGATATTGGTAATACCGAAAATATAATTGTAAACACAGATGCGATTACAGCAAATATCGTTAATGTTTGTCTCATTTGTTTTCTTTTAACTTTTTAATCCAGTAGCCGATTTAATTTTTAGTTCGCCATTTCCTACTGGGATTTTAAATTTACCATATACTAATATTTTATTAGCATCGGCAGTAAGCCACACCAGATTACTGTTAGATCCTTGTAAAACTTTGTCACTTGACCCTACAGCTAGCTTATAACATTCCTTTTTGCCAATTGCAGTATTGATGGTTTCTTTACCTAAATAAGTGACCTGACCTTTAGTTTCTTTGCGGTCAAAGATAATGGTAAAACTTTTTCTTGCACCTACCTGCATTCTATTAAAATCGATTAATCGTAAATTGTATATGGTGGAAACAATATCTTTCGTTCCTGAATTTATGTTAACCGTTTTATTCTCCTGATAATCATTTTTCTTTTTCATTAAAGACTTTACAGTACCCGATTTATGGCTAAAGGTATATTTCATATACTTATAATAACCTCCTTCGTTAATATCTCTGGAGTACAGGTATGGCGTCAATGTTTTTGGGTTTACATAACTTTCGTATAAATCTCTAATCTTAAAAAAATCATCCCATTTACTATAAGTAACAGCTGTACATTTAAGTCTTAAAAGAATGGCTTTCGATGTTTTTACCGGACTGGTTTCCATGGTAACCTGGGCAATATCATTTAAAACGCCCGACATGTTATATGACGCCGTGTAGGTTAGTTTTTCGTTAAATCCTATTGCGGTATTCTGTGCATTAGTAAAACTTATTGCAAGCAATAGCATGATTAGAAATGGGATACGCTTCATAATTTGTTATTGATTATAATGTATAACGTTTTGTTAATCATTTATTGTGCCGAAAATACAATGCTTTAAAATATTATGCTAATTTTTATGTGTCACAATAAGTGAAATTTTAAACACTGATAATTATCATAGTTTAATTTACAAGCTTTCGGTAAATTTATAATACTGAATTTTAAAATATTAAACTTTAGTAAGTAACCTGACTTATTTTTTGTATTATGAAAACGATTTTATTACCTACCGACTTTTCAGAGAATTCCATTAATGCGATACATTTTGCTATGCATATGTTTAAAAATGAAACCTGTAGTTTTTATCTTTTAAATGTACAAAAAGTATCCTCTTATATGTCTGACGATTTAATGCTTGCTAACCCTACAGGAGTAGTTTACGATACCATCGTAGAATCCGCAAAAGTTTCATTAAATAACGTTATAAATAGATTGGTGAAAAAGTATGATAATCAAAAACATCAATTCTTTTCTTTGGTAGATTATGACAATTTTACCGATGCTATTAATCAGGCTGTAAAAAGCAATGCGGTCGACCTAATTGTTATGGGGACCAAAGGAGCATCGGGTTTAAGTCAGGTGATTTTTGGAAGCAATACGGTTAAAGTTTTAAAACATTGTAACATTCCTGTTTTAGTTGTTCCAGATAAATGTACATACACCAATTTAAAAGATATTGCTTTTACTACAAGTTTTCAATCTACTTACAATATGGATGAGCTTCAGCTATTAGATGAAATTGTAATTAAAAATGACAGTAAGCTAAATGTTTTACATGTCGTGATGGAAGACAATATGGCCAATGAGCTTTTTCAGGATGTTGATTTTTTTAACGAGCATTTTGAGGATGTAAGTTTTAAATTAATAGATACTAATCAACAGGATATTTTTGATGCAGTTCAAGGTTACATCTTAAATAATGACATTAAGTTAATTGTCATGATAAATAAGAAACATACATTTTTAGACAGTCTTTTTGTAAAGCATCAGGCAGAGGCTTTTGCTTTTAGTATACAAACTCCTTTAATGGTACTTCCTAAAAAGTAGCTTTAATATTTTTAACTCTACTCTGGTTATGTTACTAAACGATTAGATGTTTAAAATTATAGAATAATTTTTTTGTAAGTGATTAAAAGTTAACTTTATAGGGTAACTAGCCAAACCTATAACTTCAATGAAATATCATTGTTTTTGTTTTGTATTCCTTATTTCGGTACTTTCTTTTTGTCAAAACGCAAAATTAGACAGTTTAAACCGAGTTTATAAAGCTGCAACTACAGACTCTGCTCGAATTAAGGTTTTAAAAGACATTTCTTGGGAATATTTAAACAATAGGTCAAACATTGTTATGGCCGAAAAATATATAGATAGTGTTTACAGTTTAAGTAAGCAATCGAATAATACTTGGGGGCAATATACAGCCAGATATCAATATGGTGTTTTAGAACGGCAAAAAGGTAATTATGAAACAGCATTGAATCATTTCGAGGCTTATTTGAAGTTTGTAAGACACAATAAAAACAGTGTAGATATTGCCAATGCAGAATACCAGCAAGCAATCATTTACGATTATCGTGGACAATATGAAAAAAGCCTTGAAATATATCATCGTATTCTTAAAGTATATGAATCAGAAGGAGACGATTACAGTGCTGCTAATATTTTAAATAGTTTAGGCGAAATTTTGAAACGCTCTAACCGTATTGAAGATGCACTAGAAAATTACAACAAGGCTTTAATCATTTTTACAAGGTTAAACGCAAAACCAGATATGGCCAATTGTTATTATAATATTGGAACAACCTATCAACTACAAGCTAATTATACTAAAGCCCTCGAATTTTTAAATAAAGCCTTGATTTTAGATACAGAAATTAATAGTAGTTGGGGTATGGCCTATGATTATGAAGCCATAGGAGAGGTTTATAAATTTCAGGGAGATTATGAAAAGGCCTTACAGGTGCATCTCAAAACACTTGACATCAGGAAAGGATTAAATCAAAAAAGAGAGTTGTCGGCCATTTATGTTCAGGTTGGGTCAGATTACCTGACATTAAAACAGTTTGATGAAGCTGAGTTTCATTTTTTAAAAGCATTAGATTTAGCGGAAGAGGTTGGAGCCACCACCGAACTTCTTAATGTTTATGATGGACTAACAAAACTTTACAAAGAGACCGAACAGTACAGTAAAGCTCTTGATTTTAATTTAAAAAGGACCGCTGTTAAAGACAGTGTTTTTAACGAAACAAAATCTAAACAAATAGAAGAGCTTCAAGAAAAGTTTAATGCCGAAACAAAAGAAGCCGAGATTCTTGCTTTAGAGAAGGATGCCGAAATTCAGAATTTAAAACTGAAGCGGCAAAAAGTATTTAGAAATATTTTTATTGGCGTATTTTTTATGGGGGGGCTTTTTACCTTCTTTTTTGTAAGACGATATAAATACAAACAACAAGTAAAATTAGAGTTACTTGAACGTCAACGTCAATTAAAATTAGAACAGCAAAAAACTGAATTTGAAAAACAACGTGTTGCTAAACTAGAGAGAATAGATGAACTAAAAGACCAGTTTTTAGCGAATACGTCGCATGAATTGCGAACACCCTTAAATGGTATTATCGGGTTATCTGAATCTTTAAAAGATGGCGCTGCAGGAGCTTTACCATTAAAAGCAATTGAAAACCTGGATATGATTGTAAATAGTGGTAAACGCCTGTCGAATCTAGTTAACGATATATTAGATTTTTCAAAACTTAGAAATAGTGATCTTCAATTATCCATAAAGCCAGTAGACTTATATGCAATCACGGATCTGGTTTTAAAAGTTTCAGAAAGTCTAATAAAAGGAAAGTCAATACGACTTATAAATTCAGTTTCAAAGGAAATTGATTTAGTTGAAGCCGATGAAAACAGGTTGCAGCAAATATTATTTAATTTAGTAGGTAACGCCATTAAATTCACCGAATCGGGAACTGTTCAGGTTAAAGCAAAAAAAAGTAATGGAGTCATACAAATTTCAATTATCGATACAGGAATTGGTATACCAGAAGATAAATTTGAAGAAATTTTTAAGTCATTTGAGCAGGTTAATGGTAATGCAGAACGCGCATACGGAGGCACTGGATTAGGGCTATCGGTAACCAAGCAATTAGTCGAACTTCACGGAGGTGAGATCCATGTTCAATCTAAAATTGGTCATGGTTCTGTGTTTACGTTTTCATTGCCGTTGAGTTCGGTAAATAGACAGGAAATAACAATTGCTAACACTAGTATTTGTAACGATATTGTTCAAAGTATAAGTGAACAATCTATCGAAAAAGAGGTAGTTGAATTAAAAGTTCAAAAGGAAAAAATAAAGGTCTTAGTAGTTGATGATGAGCCTATAAATCGTCGTGTTTTGGAAAATCACCTCAAAGTTGCAGGTTACGGCGTGACAGAGGCTTCTAATGGCAGCGAAGCCCTTAACTTTATAAAAAATGAAACTTTTGATCTGGTACTTTTAGATGTTATGATGCCAAAGCTTTCTGGTTATGATGTTTGTGAAATTATACGAAAAACCTATTCGGCAAGTGAACTTCCTATCGTTTTACTAACAGCAAAAAACAGAGTGAGTGATTTAGTAACAGGGTTTAATGTAGGTGCTAATGATTATTTAACCAAACCATTTTCAAAAAATGAACTTTTAAGCCGAATAAAAACACATATTAATTTAAATGGAATCCATAAAGCTACTAGTCGTTTTGTGCCGACCGAATTTTTAAAATCAGTTGGACGTGAAGCAATCACTGATGTTATTCTTGGTGATTATATGGAAAAAAATGTTACTGTTTTGTTTACCGATATTCGCGATTATACCAGTTTATCTGAAAGTATGACACCTGAACAAAATTTTAAATTCGTAAATGCTTATGTTGGACGTATGGGACCATTAATAAAGAAAAATAAAGGTTTCGTAAACCAATATTTAGGCGACGGTATAATGGCACTTTTTCCAGAAAATGCAGCTTGCGCTTTGCAGGCTTCTATAGATATGCAAAAAGTAATAATAGAATATAATAAACGAAGAATTTCAGAAGGCTTTCAACCTATTAGCGTTGGTATGGGACTTCATACAGGCGAATTGGTTATGGGAATTATTGGAGATGTTTATAGAAATGATACCGCAATAATTGCCGATACTGTAAATACGGCCTCCAGAATGGAGGGGGTAACTAAATACTATGGAGCAAAAATAATAATAAGTGATAGTAGTTTAGAAACGATTAAAAATAAATCGGATTTCAATTTTAGATATCTCGGTAAAGTTAAGGTAAAGGGTAAAGATATTTCGATGGCAATTTATGAATGTTTTGATGGTGATACTGAAAAAAGCATAGCATTAAAAATTAAAACACTTGAAAAATTTGAAAAGGGTATGACCTGTTTTTTAAATAAAGAATTCCCAAAAGCTGCAGCAGCCTTTGATAGTGTAATTTCAATTCATAATGATGATTTAGTAGCGAAATATTTTCTAAAAAAATCCGCCGAATATACTATTTCAGGGACACCTGAAGATTGGGATATGGTTAATATTTTTAATATTAAATAGACTGTTTTTAAAATCTTTTATAAAATAGAAGTTAAATTGAATAAAATAGGCCACGAGCTTACTATGCCTGTGGCCTCAATATTAAAATTTACCTATTCTAAAAACGAAACTATTTCTCAATAATTAACTTTTTAATAATAGTATTGTTTTCAGATTTAAAAATATAAAGTCCGTCACTTAAATGACTAAGGTTTATTACATTTTCTACGTTCGGATTAATCCTAACTGTATGCACAAGTTGACCTATGGTGTCATAGATTTGGTACATGCCACCTTCCGATGTTTTGACCTTTATGTTCGTTCTTGTTGGGTTTGGATAAAGGTTAAAGTATGAGGTGTCATTCAACGAGGTTATGGATAATGAAGTTACTAAAATACATTCTGAAGTTATTGAGCAACCATTTAATAATATTTCAACTTTATATTCTCCATTTTCCATAGCAGTGAAACTTTGGCTTGTTTGGCCAGATAATATAGTATCTGGGCATTTGTACCATTGATACTGAGCTCCGTCTTGATTGGCAATAAGTTCTCCAGAATTCTGGGTAACTGAAGCGTCTATTAAACTTTTAATAATGACATCTTTTTTTTGTGAATTAGGACACGTTCCGTTCGTGGTATAGGTCACGGTATACGTACCTGCAGTAGAAGCCGACACATCGATAACCCCGGTAGACGCATTGATAGAAAGTCCAGACGTGGAACTAAAGCTACCCCCAGAAAGCCCAGTAATAGTCGGTGTAGGATCACTATCATTTACACAATAGGCCGCAGCGGAATAATTAAATGAAGCATCATCCAAAGCATTCATGGTCACGGATTGGGTGCCGGAGTTCGGACAAGTCCCAGACGTGGTATAGGTTACCGTATACGTACCTGCAGTAGAGGCTGACACATCGATCACCCCGGTAGACGCGTTTATAGAAAGTCCGGTAGTAGAACTAAAACTTCCACCAGAAAGCCCTGTAATAGTCGGTGTCGGATCACTATCATTTACACCATAGGCCGCAGCGGAATAACTAAACGAGGCATCATCCAAAGCATTAATGGTCACGGATTGAGTATCAGAGTTAGGACACGTTCCGTTCGTGGTATAG
>NZ_JACVXB010000002.1:306171-685719 GCF_014596945.1 Aestuariibaculum sediminum
TAAACGAGGCATCATCCAAAGCATTAATGGTCACGGATTGAGTATCAGAGTTAGGACACGTTCCGTTCGTGGTATAGGTCACGGTATACGTACCTGCAGTAGAGGCCGACACATCGATAACCCCAGTAGACGCGTTTATAGAAAGTCCAGACGTGGAACTAAAGCTACCCCCAGAAAGCCCTGTAATAGTCGGTGTCGGATCACTATCATTTACACAATAGGCCGCAGCGGAATAATTAAATGAGGCATCATCCAAAGCATTAATCGTTACGGATTGGGTATCAGAGTTGGGACACGTCCCATTTGTTGTATAGGTTACCGTATACGTACCTGCATTAGAAGCCGACACATCGATCACCCCGGTAGACGCATTAATAACAAGTCCGGTAGTCGAACTAAAGCTACCCCCAGAAAGCCCTGCAATAGTCGGTGTAGGATCACTATCATTTACACAATAGGCCGCAGCGGAATAACTAAATGAGGCATCATCCAAAGCATTAATGGTCACGGATTGGGTCGCTGAGTTGGGACACGTCCCGTTCGTGGTATAGGTTACCGTATACGTACCAGCGGTAGAAGCTGACACATCGATCACCCCGGTAGCGGCATTTATAGAGAGTCCAGACGTGGAACTAAAGCTACCCCCAGAAAGCCCTGTAATAGTTGGCGTAGGATCGGAATCATCGACGCAGTAAGCTGCAGCGGAATAATTAAACGAGGCATCATCCAAAGCATTAATGGTCACGGATTGAGTATCAGAGTTAGGACACGTTCCGTTCGTGGTATAGGTCACGGTATACGTACCTGCAGTAGAGGCCGACACATCGATAACCCCAGTAGACGCGTTTATAGAAAGTCCAGACGTGGAACTAAAGCTACCCCCAGAAAGCCCTGTAATAGTCGGTGTCGGATCACTATCATTTACACAATAGGCCGCAGCGGAATAATTAAATGAGGCATCATCCAAAGCATTAATCGTTACGGATTGGGTATCAGAGTTGGGACACGTCCCATTTGTTGTATAGGTTACCGTATACGTACCTGCATTAGAAGCCGACACATCGATCACCCCGGTAGACGCATTAATAACAAGTCCGGTAGTCGAACTAAAGCTACCCCCAGAAAGCCCTGCAATAGTCGGTGTAGGATCACTATCATTTACACAATAGGCCGCAGCGGAATAACTAAATGAGGCATCATCCAAAGCATTAATGGTCACGGATTGGGTCGCTGAGTTGGGACACGTCCCGTTCGTGGTATAGGTTACCGTATACGTACCAGCGGTAGAAGCTGACACATCGATCACCCCGGTAGCGGCATTTATAGAGAGTCCAGACGTGGAACTAAAGCTACCCCCAGAAAGCCCTGTAATAGTTGGCGTAGGATCGGAATCATCGACGCAGTAAGCTGCAGCGGAATAATTAAACGAGGCATCATCCGTTGCTAAGACATTTCCTGTGACAGCTATTTGTTTTGTTTGTGCTCCAGTAGATGAGATAGATATATTTCCGGATGTATTTCCTGAAACTCCAGCTTTTAACCGAATATATATGGCTGTGGATGAAACCACACCACTAGATTGAGTAAGCGTTAAACTATTAGTATAGCTAGTGCCATTTAAGGAATACTCGAAATTAGCAAGTGCATTAAAGACAATATCATTCGTTAAATTGGTACCTGAGATACTTATAGCTTGGGCTTCGGATTCAGCACTATTACAAGAAGTAAAATTTGATAGTGATACAGAAATACCAATGTATGGATCCGAACTACCTCTAAAAAGTTGAACGGTAAAAACATTATTATAAATTCCAATCAAGTCAGGATAATTATCATCATTAACATCTACTAGGACATATTGATTAGGTAAATTATTTCCGTTATTATTATAAAAAGATCCGGTAACTAAACTGGAAGTAGGATTACTGAAATTACCGTCCGTATTTTCGGTTAATTTTGGCCTTGGCCAGTAATAATCCGAGGTAATGTGGTCTCGGTCGCTATCCGCATCAATATCCCATAGAATACCATGGGCTCTATTTGGAATTCTGTAATCAGGTGTGGAAGCTAATGCTCCGGAGCCATCATTAAAGAAAAGTAATATATCATTAGAATCATAAATTAGATCTAAGTCTCCATCAAAATCATAATCTAATATTCGTATATCTCCTCCAGAAGAAGACGTACCAATATCGTAAACCAGGTTTCGAGACCAGTTTGAACCGTTAAATGTAATGCTGTATATTTTTGATGTAAAATCGGCATAATAAATCTCATTTATACCATCATTATCAAGATCGGCAGCTGAAGACTGCCTGTTACTTGTCATACCGTCACTACTATTGCCAAAAACGTCAGCTCCTAATGTTTAAGTACCAGAATTATTATTAATGATTTGTGCAACAATATTATTTCCTGTATTTGTTGCAGGAATATTTGAAGTACAAACTATATCATAATCGCCGTCTAAATCATAATCCGTGAATTCAATTAAATGTCCGTTGGTTCCAGCAAGGGAGATTTGTTGTGTTGTAAAATTTCCGCTGCCATCATTACTTAAAATGTATACTATATTGTTACTTCCAGAAGCTACAATATCGGGATCACCATCATTATCTAAATCAGTAACATTGTAATGAAATACGTTATAAGTTCCAAAATTGACCAAAGCATTGGTATAGTTGGCAGCACTGCCAGATCCATCATTAAATAGTATTTGTAAGCCTTCGGGAGTAGTACCTTTTCGGATTAGGAAATCTTGATTACCATCTAAATCAAAATCAGCCACCTCCATTTGAGATCCATTGTTATAACCACTACCTGGAGTAGCTACAATTTTGTAGGTATAAGGGGAAAAACTTGTTGGATCATAAGTTAAGCTTAAACTACCAGCAGTATATTGATTTACAGTAAAGTTTTTTTGGTTGCTTGTTAAATTACCGCAACGTACTTTAATATTGGTGTTTACAGGTGCCGATGGTACTACAAAACTAATTGAGTTGGAGGTTATCGATGTAGGTACGACCTCAATGTTACCTACCACCACTTTTGTGTTAGAGTCATCTATAAAATTACTTCCGGTGATGGTTATTATTTCACCTTTCTCTGCATTGTTAGCAGAAAGAGAAACAATTGTTGGAGGAGAAAGAATTGGATTTACATATACCTTTGAGTATTTAGTAGTGGTATATGTAGTAAAATTTGAAGTGTTTTTATAAGCTTTACTTTGAGTATGATATAAAATAATGATACACAAAGTCAGGCTAACTTTTGTAATAAAATTAACTTTCATTTGTATTTTGATTTTGGGGTTAAATCGTTGTAAAAATACAAAATTCTGTTAGATAAAGTGTTTATTAATACCGATGAAAAATAAACCGTATTGTAATTAGCTGAAAATTAATTATTTATAATGACAGAAAAAACATATTAAATTGTAAGAAAATAAAACGTTTTATCTTGTATTGTATGGTTTTGTTTTGAAAAATTAAGGAAATATTTTGGTTATAATAAAGGATGAAGTATAAAATAACGTGTCAATTGTCGTAGTAATTTAAGGAATCATGGAATTGTGAAGTTTTTCTATTAATTTCTAATGTATCAAAATTTTTAAGAATTAAACGAGCTAAAAAGCATATTATATAGAATGTATATAAATAACATAAAATTTTATAAATATGTCAATTACATTATGAAATTGACTTATTTATAAATGAAAAAGCCATTATTCATTTTCAGAATAACGGCTTTATTTAGTACTAAATAATTTTTGGCTTATTTGTCAATAGCACCTAGAACGCGTCCCATAAAGTTGTTAAGGGCTTCTTTTTTAGGTGTACCATCTTTAATCATTTTATTAACCTCTACAGCACCGTACATATTGGAGATTAATTCTCCAATCACGTCTAATTCTTCATCTTTTAAAGAAGGAACTTCTGTAAGAGCTTCAAGGGTTTCAATGGTTTCAATAACGAAATCTTCGTCATTGTCTTCAATAAACTGGGTTAAATGTTTAATTACTGGTAACTTCATTGACTAAATCTTTTAAAACATCAAATTTGTTAGTTTGCACCTGGTTTACAAAAGCACCTGCCTTAAAAGTAGCGAAAGTAGGTAAATTATCTACTGTGGCTAATTTTCTAGACTCAGGAAACTTTTCCGCATCGGCCATAACAAACGTAATGTTTTCGTTTTCTGTAGCTAATTTTTTGAATTTAGGTTTCATTATGCGACAATTGCCGCACCATGTTGCAGAAAACTGAACAACTACAGTATCATTTTGCGATATAAGTTCTTTTAAATTATCTTGTTCTAATTCTTTAATCATAATTAGATTAGTTTAAGTGTGCTTTTAGGTATTCAGCGGTTCCTGCAGCGTTAGCTTGCATCGCTTGCTTACCTTCTTCCCAGTTTGCAGGACAAACTTCACCTTTTTCTTGAACGTGCGTTAAAGCATCAATTAAACGTAAGTATTCGCTAACATTTCTTCCTAGTGGCATGTTGTTAACGCTTTCATGTTGTACCATACCATCTTCGTCGATTAGGTAAGTAGCTCTGTATGTTACGTTGTCACCTTCAACCTGTACTGTTCCAGTTTCTTCGTCGTAAGTTTCTTTAGTTATATCTAAAATGCCTAAAATACTAGATAAGTTTCTGTTGCTGTCGGCTAATAAAGGGTAAGTTACACCTTCAATTCCTCCGTTATCTTTAGCAGTACTTAACCATGCAAAGTGAACTTCGGGAGTATCACAAGAAGCTCCAATTACGATGGTATTACGTTTTTCGAATTCTCCTAAAGCAGCTTGAAACGCATGTAATTCGGTAGGACATACAAAAGTAAAATCTTTTGGGTACCAGAATAAAAGTACTTTTTTCTTGTTGTTAACAGCTTCTTCCAGAACGTTTACTTTAAAAGTATCGCCTAAATCGTTCATTGCGTCAACGTTTAAATTTGGAAATTTTTTTCCTACTAATGCCATGTTTTTATTATTTATTAAGTTATTTATTTTTTACGCTTGCAAATATAAAAACGGAACATTATTAATTTGAGATACAAAATCTTTAAAATCTATTGTTTAATAGGTTTTAATTATTGAAGCTTATTGTAGTTATAGTATCTTGTTATTTATCAGAGAGTTGTCTTATTTTAATGGAAAGCCCAGCAAATAATAAAGTTGTAAACGGACTTAACCAGTTAAATATCGCGTAACCCATATAATGGAGTGTGTCCACTCCTAAAACGCTACTTTGATATGCACCACAGGTATTCCATGGGATTAATACCGATGTTACTGTCCCTGAGTCTTCAAGGGTACGACTTAAATTTTCGGGAGCTAACCCTTTTTCTCTAAATGCCTTCGCATACATCTTACCTGGTACCACAATGGCCAAATATTGGTCACTCGCAGTGATGTTTAGGGCTAAACAACTAGCCACAGTACTAGCAAATAAGCCAAATGTTGTGTGGAAAAGTTTTAATAAAGATTTTGTGATTCTGGATAAAGCACCAATACCATCCATAATTCCTCCAAAAACCATTGCAGATAAAATTAGTAAAATAGTCCAGATCATACCTGCCATACCACCAGCAGAAAACAAATCGTTTAGCTTTTCGTTTTCGGTTGTAATTTGTGTATCAGTAAAAATAGCATTGATAACGCTATTTGTTTTACTGTCTGATATTTGAATCAAAATATCATTTTGAAAAATAATAGCAAAAATAGCTGCAATTATCACGCCGGTAGTTAAAGCTATAATGGGTTTTGTTTTAAAAAGAATTAAAGCAATAACCACAATTGGAACTATAAACAATAGCGGCGTAATATTAAATGTGGTCTTAATAGTATTTAATAAATTGCCCAAATCTGCATTCCCTGTAGTTTCTATGCTAATACTTAATACAGAGAAAAATATAAGGGTTACAATTAGGGTAGGCACAGTGGTTATACTCATGTAGCGAATGTGCGTAAATAAATCAGTTCCTGCCATAGCTGGAGCTAAGTTTGTAGTATCACTTAAGGGCGACATTTTGTCTCCAAAATATGCTCCTGAAATAACCGCTCCCGCAATCATTCCTGTGTTAATACCCAGTGCAGTGCCAATTCCAACCAGAGCAATACCTACAGTAGCAGATGTTGTCCAGGAGCTTCCTGTAGCAATAGAAATTATAGCACAAATTATTACCGAAGCAGGTAAAAATATAGAGGGATTAAGAACTTGTAGTCCATAATATACCATGGCCGGAATAACACCGCTAACCAACCAAGTACCTGCCAGTGCACCTACCAGAAATAAAATGATAATCGGAACAAATACACTTTTCAAATTTTCCCAAACTTCTTTTAACATTATTGATAAAGTAACTTTGTTTTTAAAACCAACAATTGCTGCAATGCCACCACCAAAAAGTAAAATTATTTGATTAGTATACGAGCCAAACCACTCTTGATCTTCGACAAAAATTATATTAAAAAACAACAAACCAATGAGTATAATTACGGGGATTAAGGCCTCCCAAACACTAAGTTCTTTATTTTTTATCACATGAATATTATCGGCTTCGAACTCTGAAATATTTTTGTCGTCTTGCATTACTTAGGAATTTGAATGTAATGTTACAATTTTGAATGAAGTTACGCAAATTCTATTTTTATAAAGCAAAAAGACAACCTCTAAAGGCTGTCTTTACTTGAATCTAAAAAGAAAAAATTAAACGATAGAGGGTTTTAAAATATGTAACTCAAGCATGCAATCAAACATCATTTTAAAAGTACGTTCTATATCGGCATCTAATCCAATGCTAAAACGAATTAATCCATCGCTTAGCCCCATCGCTTTTTGTTCATCTAACGGGATTTCTGAAGAGGTTGATGTTCCGGGTGCCGAAAATAAGGTTTTATAAAACCCTAAACTTACTGCTAGGTAGCCTAAGTTTTTATGCTGCATGAGTTCCATAAGTTGGTTAGCCTTATCTAAACTACCAACATTTATAGTTAGCATACCTCCAAAACCATAACTTTCGTTCATCATAGATTTAAATAATTGATGGGAAGGGTGTGATTTTAAACCCGGATACACCGTTTTTAATCCTAAATTTTCAAATTTTTTGGCCAGATTTAATGCATTTTTACTGTGCTGTTGCATTCTAATATGCAGTGTTCTTAAGTTTTTTAGTATAGAGCTTGCTCTTAAGCTGTCCATAGTAGGGCCCAATAACATCGTAGCTCCCGTATTTACATCGCGTAAGGCATTAATAAATTTATGGGTTCCACAAATAACTCCGCCAACGGTATCACTGCTGCCATTAATAAATTTGGTTAAGCTGTGGATAACGATATCGGCACCAAGAACTTTAGGCGAAATTGATAAAGGAGAAAATGTGTTATCAACCACCAAAGTAAGTTTATGCTTTTTAGCGAGAATAGATAGTTTTTTTATGTCAGCAACCTCAAGAAGTGGGTTGCTTACTGTTTCACAAAAAATAACTTTTGTGTTATTGGTTATGGCCGCTTCTACTGCAGCTAGATTTGTAATATCAACAAAATTGGTTGAAATTTTAAAACGAGGAAGGAAGTTTTTCAAAAAGGCGTAAGTCCCACCGTAAATCGTTCGACTTGAAATTATATGATCTTCTGCTTGACATAGTTGCAATAACACGCTTGTAATAGCAGCCATGCCAGAAGACGTAACATGTGCAGCTTCAGTGTTTTCCATTGCCGCAAGAGCTTCTCCTAAATATAAATTAGAAGGCGACGAATGTCTTGAATATAAATAACACCCATCGGCATTGCCTTCAAAAGTATCGAACATGGTTTTAGCTGATAAGAAGGTATAAGTAGAAGAATCGGAAACCGAAGGGTTAACGCCTCCAAACTCTCCGAAATATTGTAAATCTTGAATGTTATTTGCTGGTTTAAATGACATGTCTTAAAAGTTAAATGAACCATTAAGTTAGTTTATATTAGATTATTTGTCAATTGATATTTGTTTATATAGATTTTAAATCTATAATTTAATATTATATTAAAAAATATTTCAAATAACATGCGGATATATTTAACTTTAATGAAAATTTTACAATTATGACTTTCGATCATACCGATAAAAAATTGCTGGAATATTTACAAGCAGATAGTAAACAAACCACGAAAGAATTGGCAATGAAGCTTAATTTATCTGTAACGGCTGTTTATGAACGTATAAAAAAATTAGAAAAGGAAGGGTTTATTGAAAAGTATATAACTTTAATTAACAAACAAAAAGTAAATAAATCGTTTGTTGCATTTTGTCATATTAAACTAGAAAAACACACGCAGGATTTTGTGATGACTTTTGAAAAAGAGGTTGCTAATCTTCCTGAAGTTTTGGAGTGTTATCATATTAGCGGCGATTATGATTATTTGCTTAAAGTTGTCATGGAAGATATGAATTCTTTTAGAACTTTTATGGTAAATAAATTAACATCTATAAGCCATATTGGTAGCACACATAGTATGTTCGTGATAAATGAAGTAAAATATAGTACAGCTATTAATTTTATTTAACAAGAAAATTAGGATGCAACAAGGTGTAATCCCTTAAAGGGTATTATATTTTTTCATACTTTTAGTAATTGAACTTTAAACCAATTAAAAATGAAAAAAATTAGTTACACCTTTCTGGGTATTGTAATTGGAGCGTTTTTTACATATTTTTTAACTCCTAAGCATACTAAGGAAATGGATATTTCTGAGGAGATAAGCAAACCAGCAAAAGTAATTACAATAGAAGAAGCTAAAATTTTAAGTAAAAACTGGACTGATAACAGAAAAAAAGTTGTTGATTCTGCAGCTAGGGCACAAGGCGCTACAAAAGACGATACGCGGTCTGGATATTGGACTTTAGACGAAATTGAAGAGTACATTTCATGGGCGCGGCAGGAAGCTACAGATAAAGGGTATAGTATGACTGGTATTCGAGTTTATCTGGGGGTTTATGGGAAAAATCGTGGACAAGCGAAAAGGGACTTAACGACCATGTTTATTGCGCCTACCGGCAATGAAAAAATTGATAGAGGCAGTGTTTTTAGTTTTCAACCTGGAGGAGGAGACATACCTGTAGGTCCATTAAACGATGCAGGCGGTGGACAAACAGGATATCATAATGAATAGAGATAAAAGTATAATAGTTTACAGAACCAATTGGACGATTTTTTAAAAGACTATAATTTTATTTTTTCTACTGGTATTGAAATTTTAGCAGCTGTAACTGGATTAATACTTTACAAAAGGTATAAACAGACAGCTGCTAAATATTTTATTTGGTTTTTAGTGTATTTAACTATTTGTGATTTTGCAAATAATTATGTGCATCACATTAAAAACGATGGTCTTTTTAGTTTTTTAAGAGGAACTGTTTTTATTGCCAATTTTTGGTGGTCAACATTATACTGGAAGATTGGTGCTATCGTATTCTTAGCATTTTATTATCATAAAATATTAAGCAGCAAAGGCTTTAAAGCCGTTGTAAAATATTCAGCTTTCGTGTTTGTGATATTTTCGTTTGTATACATTCTTTTAAATTTCGAAGCATTTTTTAAGCGTTTCTTTCCTGTAATAAGTGTTTTAGGAGCAATAATTATTTTTATGTGTACTATTTTTTATTTTATAGAAGTCTTATTGAGTGATAAAATTCTAACATTTTACAAGTCGTTAAATTTTTACATCAGCTTTGCCATTTTTATTTGGTGGCTTATTATTACGCCCTTAGTATTTTATGATATTTATAATTCTCATTTAGATTGGAATTTTATTTTACTGAAATGGCAAATATATTTAATGGCCAATGTTGCTATGTATTTAACCTTTACTTTTGCTTTAATATGGTGCAGACCACAGAAAAATTAGCTAGTACAGCCTCCGAAAGATATTTATTAATTTATGCCGTGTCGGTAATTTTTATAGTTACGGCTCTTGTGGTGGTTTTTTTTGTGATGTTTTTAAAGCGAAAAAATAAAATCCTATTAGAAAAAATAGAGCAGGAGCAGGCATTTGAAGCAGAAATTGTACAAGCACAAACCGAAACACAAGAGCAAACACTGAAAAATATTGGATGGGAATTACACGATAATATAGGACAATTACTATCGTTTGCACACATGCAACTTAGTATTTTAAAAATGCAGGTAGATGATAATGTTAAAACAAAATTTAAAGATACCTCAGATGCTTTAAAAGAAAGTTTAGCCGAAGTAAGAGCCTTATCAAAAACATTAAATAATGAAGTTGTTTTAAATCAAGGATTTGAAAAATCAATTTTGAATGAATTAAACCGACTTAAAAAAATGAAGTTTAATTCGGCTGAAATGGAAATATTGGGGAATCAGACTGAATTTGCTAACAGAAAGCATGAAATCATCATTTTCAGGATAATTCAGGAGTTTTTATCAAATTCTGTAAAATATTCTGAAGCAAAAAACATTAAAGTTATCTTAAATTATCAGTCTAAAAACTTAGTTGTTATTCTAAAAGATGATGGAAAAGGGTTTGATATGGAAAAAGCAGAGAAAGGTTCTGGACTCATAAATATGAAAAGCCGAGCCAAACTTATAAATGCAGATTTCGATTTACAATCGAAAGAAGGTGGAGGTGTGAAATTGATTATAAATTACCCCATTATTTAAAGGCATGCATCCCAAATAGGATCATTAGGTAGCGGGGCTGTAATACTAATTGGCTCATTTTTTACGGGATGTACGAAAGTAATATGTCTGGCATGCAAATGGATACTCGCATCTTTGTTACTGCGATCGAAACCATATTTTAAATCGCCTTTTATCGGGCAACCTATGCTCGATAATTGAGATCTAATTTGATGATGTCTACCCGTTTCTAAATTAATCTCAAGTAGAACATAATTGTCAAGTTTTTTTAAAATTTTATAATGAAGAATAGCTTTTTTACTATCTTTTACTTCTTTAGAAAAAGCAGTTGATTTATTGTTTTTAGGATTCTTTTTTAACCAGTGAATTAGAGTGTCCTTTTCCTTTGGGGGGGCATTTTTTACCACAGCCCAATAGGTTTTATTAATATCTTTTGAAACAAACAGAGCATTTAATCGGGGCAGGGCTTTACTAGTTTTGGCAAAAATAACTAACCCAGTAGTTGGTCTGTCTAAGCGGTGTACTACTCCTAAATATACATTTCCCGGCTTGTTATATTTTTCTTTTAAATATGCTTTAACAATATCACCAAGAGGTTTATCGCCTGTTTTATCGCCCTGAACTAAATCGCCTGCACGTTTGTTCACGACAATAATATGATTATCCTCGTATAAATTTATTAGGTTGTTTTTATTTGAGATTGTTTTGTCTGCCACAAATACACGAATAGAAATGCTTAATCTACGATTGTTTTAATATTGTTCATTTTCATTAGGAAAATCGACAGCCTTAACATCACTCACATATTGCGCCATGGCATTTGTCATATCTTCATACAAATTTAAATAGCGACGTAAAAATCGAGGGTGAAATTCATGTGTCATACCTAGCATATCATGAACTACCAATACCTGACCATCAACTCCATTACCTGCACCAATGCCAATAATTGGTATGCTAACGCTTTCGGCCACTTGTTTGGCTAATTTCGCAGGGATCTTTTCCAGTACAATAGCAAAACAACCTACTTTTTCAAGCATTTTTGCATCGTCAATTAAACGCTGGGCTTCTTCTTCCTCTTTGGCACGAACGGTATAGGTGCCGAATTTATAAATAGATTGTGGCGTTAACCCTAAATGTCCCATAACAGGAATTCCGGCATGTAAAATCCGTTTAATAGATTCCTTTATTTCTTTTCCTCCTTCAAGTTTAACAGCGTGGCCACCACTTTCTTTCATTATTCTTATAGCCGAACGCAAAGCTTCTTTCGGATCACTTTGGTAAGTTCCAAATGGCAAATCAACAACAATCAATGCTCGCTCGGCGGCTCTAACTACTGATGAGGCATGATAAATCATTTGATCTAAGGTAATGGGTAAGGTAGTTTCGTGGCCTGCCATAACATTGCTGGCCGAATCGCCAACAAGAATGACATCTACACCAGCACCATCCACAATTTTCGCCATAGTATAATCGTATGCAGTTAGCATAGAAATTTTTTCACCATTAGCTTTCATATCAACTAAGGTTTTAACTGTAACGCGTTTATACTCTTTTTTTGCAGTAGACATTATGAAATATTTTGTTTGATAGAGTGCAAAAATACTAAAATGTTAGTCGATTGTTATGGTTTACTGAATTCATTTTTCAACTACTGGATTAATTTTCCATTTACTTTTACATTATTAAATTTTAGATGTTCTATTATAGAGGGATCATAACTATCATTTTCAGCTTTTAATGTAATATCCTCGAAAATAAAATGCGAAAGTTTGTCATACTTGGTTATTTTCATGTCGTAAAAAATGTCACATTCCATATTAATATTTTTCATAGTAATATGATCAGAATATGAAAGAGGAACATCTTTTCTCCCTTTTAAATCGAAAAATTGTGTCCATGGTTTTATGTATATAAAGCTATGAGCCTGACCAGTAATATTTTCAACCGTAATGTATTCGTAGTGTTGCGCTGTATCCGGTCGCATCTTTAACCAGAGTAACCTTTTTGCGTCGGTTACCTGACAATTACGCATTATAATGTTCTTATTATGAATTGCTTCGCTACCATTGGTTAATGCCGCATGACAAAATCCAAATTCACAATCTTCGATAATGATATTAGTATTTTCGCCATTACTTGGATCTTTGTCAGCCCAAGGCCCTTTGCCTCCTTTTAGGGCTATGGCATCGTCATTAACAGCCATATAGCATCCTTTTATCAGCACGTTGTTACATACGTCGATATCTATGGCATCCGTGCTGGGTGCTTTAATTGGCTCGTGTGGCGAAGTTATTCGTAAATCCAGAATTTTTACGTTATTACATTGGTAATAGTGGCTAGACCAAAATCCTGAATTACGCAATTTTACATCTTGTAGTTGCACATTATTACATTTCCATATGAAAACCAAACGCGGTCTAGACACCTCTAAATTGGTGCATTTTGGATTTTCTTCTCTACGTTTCCAAAAGGCTTTCCAAAAATTTAAGCCATTACCGTCTATAGTTCCTTGACCAGTAATAGTAAAACCATCAATTGCTTTTGCGTTGACTAAAGCAGAGAAATACGGAATACTTTGTCCTTCAATACGTGATGGGATAAAGGGATATTGATTGATATCGTCGGAACCTTTTAACACACCATTTTTGGCGATGTGTAAATGCGTGTTTGGTTTAAAAAATAAAGCGCCACTTAAAAATGTGCCTTCAGGAATAACAACAACCCCTCCTCCGTTGCGGTAAGCCTCATCTATGGTGTGTTGAATAGCAGAAGTTTGTAATTTTGTGCTATCGATTACACAGCCAAAATCAAGAATGTTATAAAACTTACCTAAATCGGAAGGATTTATTTTTGAATCATCTTTAAACCAAGGTGAAATAGGAGAGCCGTCAGGAAATAAATCAACATGATTAATTTCGGTTACATCTTGCTTATCCAATGACTTATTTTGTTTGCAGGATAGTAAAAAGAAAGGTAGAATGAATAAACTTCTTTTGCTCCAATTCAGTAAAGTGTTTTGAGTATTTGAAATTCGATTTGATTTCAACAGGATGTCATTTAAATCTTCAAAACGATATGAAAATAAAGACTTTAGTTTTAATAATTGCATAATTAGAATAAACGTTTGTTTGTTGGATTTTTTTGATAAAATGTAAATGTAATAAAAATGTAATGTTCTGTTAAACTTTTCTTTAAATGAGTTATTACATCATGTTTTTGGTTTAATTTTAAGAAAACACAAACCAATGGCACGCTTTATATTTTACATTATCGTTTTTGTTACCTCAGTATTTTACGGTCAGGAAAATGACCAAATAAAAGCAAAACAAACTGTTGAAACATTTTTTGAAGGATTTCATAAAGGAGATACAACGCTTATGAAATCGGTTATGATGGATAATATTGTCTTACAAACGACATATACGAATAAAGATGGAAAGATGATGTTAGTTACCGATGCGCCCGAAACGTTGTTAGAAGCTGTAGCCAATCGGACAGAAGATCAAAAATGGGATGAGCGCCTTTTGGATTTTAATATTCAGGTCGATGGAACGATGGCTAATGTGTGGACGCCTTATGAATTTTGGTTTAATGACACCTTTAGTCATTGCGGAGTCAATAATTTTCAATTATTCAATGATAATGGTAAGTGGAAAATTATCTATTTAATAGATACACGGCGTCGACAAGGTTGTAAAGCGGGGTAAATTAACAATCTACTAAATTTACGCCTACGGCTAATCCTCCTTCTGAGGTTTCTTTATATTTAGAATTCATATCCTTCGCTGTTTCCCACATGGTGGAGACAACTTTATCTATGGGTACTTTTACATTTTCTGGGTTAGTGTCTAAAGCCAGTTCGGCAGCGTGAATAGCTTTTATTGCGCCCATAGAGTTTCGTTCAATACAAGGAACTTGAACTAAACCACCAATAGGGTCGCAAGTAAGTCCTAAATGGTGTTCCATTGCAATTTCGGCAGCGACTAAGACTTGCTCGGGTGTACCGCCTAACAATTCGGTTAAAGCGCCAGCAGCCATAGCTGAAGACACGCCTATTTCGGCCTGACATCCACCCATAGCGGCCGAAATTGTAGCACCCTTTTTAAAGATACTTCCTATTTCGCCAGCAACCAGTAAGAATTTCTTAATATGACTAAAATCGGCTTCATGATTTTCAATAACCATATAGTACATAAGTACCGCAGGGATAACACCTGCACTTCCGTTGGTTGGAGCGGTAACGACCCGACCCAAAGAAGCATTAACCTCATTAACGCTTAAAGCAAAGCAGCTTACCCATTTTAAGATAGACCGAAATTTAACCTCTGTTTTACGAATGGTTTCTAGCCACTCCTGCGGGTTTTCATAAGGTAAATCGCCTTTAAGCTTTAGATGTAAATCGTGTGCTCGCCGTCTCACGTTTAAACCCCCAGGAAGATTACCTTCGGTATGGCACCCAATATACATACATTCCAGCATGGTGTTCCAAATTCTTTTTAATTCGTTGTCAATATCTATTTCGTTGCGTATTGACTTTTCATTTTCCAAAACTAAATCTGAAACCGACCAATTTAAGGTTTTGCAGTAATTAAGTAAATCGGAGCCTAAAGAGACAGGGTAAGGGTACATTTTGAAAATAGCCTTATTTGCTTTTGCATTTTTTCGTTCTTCTTTAACAACAAAGCCACCACCAATGGAATAAAAAGTAGATTTTTTGTTTTTGCCATTTATTTTGGCAGTAAAAACTAGAGCATTAGCATGAAATGGTAAGAATTTTTTATTAAATGTTATTTGGGTTTCCGGATTAAATGAAAGAAGTTTTTCGTTGTTAAAACAGATAGATTTCGATGTTTTTATATTTTCCACGATGCCGTGTATATTATCAGTAGGAACTGTTTCTGGGTCGGCACCGCTTAAGCCTAGCATAACAGCATAATCAGTGGCATGCCCTTTACCTGTGAGGCTTAAAGAACCATATAAGTCTACCGAAATAGATTGTACCTTATCGAAGTTTTTGCTGGCCTTTAATTCACTTATCCATTGCTCGGCAGCCCGCCATGGGCCAAGTGTGTGTGAGCTAGAAGGGCCAACACCTATTTTAAGCATATCAAAAACCGAAATACATTCCATTTAATTCTTGTTAGAGTCCGCACAAATATACAAGAACTTCATCTCGGGTTTTAGTTAAAAAATCATTAAAACTTAGAAATTTTATCAGCGTTTAAAAAGGAGTTTTTACACTTAAAATGTATTTAGGTTATGAGAATTAAACGCTTTAATGTTTAAAGTTTCAATGACATTATTATAATCGTTAAGATTTACACTATCTACATTATCGGCAGGAATAACCACTACACGAAACACCTGGTTCTGTGTCCATTCACCTCCTAAAAGACTGAAATCGATATTACCATCTAAAAAGAACCGTACATCCTCTTGGGTAAAATCGAAATTATAAATTAAAGAGCCTTCCTGAAAAAATATGGTTTGAGGTAAAGCCCTCCAGATGTTTTCATCTCTGTCCCATAAAATATAGACCATAACAACATCAAAAGGATAAACATCGAAGCCATAACTTTCAAAGTATTCATAATTATTAGTTTCATTAAAATTTATTTCAATCTCAAAAGCACTTGAAACGATTAAACCGCCGTCTGCACCAGGAGGGCCAGGTGCCCCTTGAGGACCTTCACAAGCAAAAAGGATAGTTATAAGTAAAATGGAAATTAATTTTTTCATAGCAATAAGTGTTTTTTTGTTGTTAATTAAAAGGATTCTCCAATTCTAAAATAAATACCCCAATCACCTTTTCCAACTGCGGCATCAAGTCCAATATTAAACTTCATATCGTTAAATACATTATATCTGTAGCCTAAACCAAAACCAGGGTAGGCATCCCAATCGAAATTTTCGTTTGTGGAGCCATAAATAGTGGCGATACCGGCAAAACCAACAAGGCCCATTTTAGCGTTGAAATTGTAACGGTATTCGCCTTGAATTGACATGAGACCATCACCTCGATATTTTCCTTCGGAATACCCTCTAATATCTTTTCCGCCAATGGTTTCTTGTTGTTCAAAAGGGATGTCGCCCAAGCCAAACTGCCCAGAAAACCTTGCTGCAATTACATCGGTATTATTTCGTGTAGCAAAATAGGTGTTGAAATTGGTTATTACTTTGTTTGCAGATTGATCGTTTCCAATCCATTCGGGATACGTAATAAAACGCACTGTAGTATTTATTCCTTTGGTAGGATAGTACACAGCATCTCTAGAATCGTATAGCATATTAAGTTCTAATGCATTGGTTGTCGTTTTTGTAGCCTCCTGAACATCATCTTCGTAAACTGTATCATAAATGGTGTAAGTGTATGTTAGTCCTGTGTAAAATGATTGGGTTAATTGTCGTTTCACCGCTGCGCTAATCATGGTCATATTTGTGTCGTAATCGTAAAAACCACTAACATCTGTATCTTCCATGTAAAATTGAGAAATATGGTCGCCGACAACAGCAAATAAGGCAGCACGCCAAGTATCCTCTTTAAAATACCATCTGTTAAAAAAACCTACAAAATACGAATTGTTTGTGGTGTAAACACCTGCAAAACCAGAAATAGATTTGGGTGAAATAGAATCTTTAGCATTTATCCTATAGTTTGCCATTGGGATAATACCGAACATAGCTTTTAAATTTCTGTTATAGCTTATGTATGGCATAATTTTATACTCTATTTTTTTTTCTTTTAATGAATCATTTGGGGTTGTAATATCGTTTTGGTCATTTTGAGCATGAATTATAGTCAGACTTGAGCATAAAAACGTAGTGAATAGTAATTTTTTTATCATTACAAGCGGGTCTAAGAAGTTTACTTCTAATATACTATCATTTTTAAAACTAAAAAAGAAAGCAAACATGATTATGTAAGAAAATTGGTTGAGAAATGGTTTGTAATGTGAGATGTGACATCATGTCAGTTTTTTTTAAATGGCATAATCATTGACTTTTAGTTACCGAAATTAAAAATGAACACAACATTTCCGTTTAGGCGGGAATCCATAAACACAAATAAAAAATATTATGAGTAAAATTATTGGAATCGATTTAGGTACAACCAACTCTTGCGTTTCTGTAATGGAAGGTAACGAGCCTGTTGTAATCCCAAACGCAGAAGGTAAGCGAACTACGCCATCGGTTATCGCTTTCGTTGAAGGAGGAGAGATTAAAGTTGGAGATCCTGCAAAACGACAAGCTGTAACTAACCCAAATAAAACTGTATATTCTATTAAACGTTTTATGGGGAATAAATATTCTGAATCTCAAAAAGAGGCAGAACGCGTACCATATAAAGTAGTAAAAGGAGATAACGATACACCACGTGTGGATATCGATGGAAGATTATATACACCTCAAGAATTGTCAGCAATGATTCTTCAAAAAATGAAGAAAACAGCTGAAGATTATTTAGGTCAAGACGTTAGCGAAGCAGTAATTACTGTACCTGCTTACTTTAACGATTCTCAGCGTCAAGCAACAAAAGAGGCTGGTGAAATTGCAGGTTTAAAAGTGCGTCGTATTATTAATGAGCCAACCGCTGCAGCATTAGCTTACGGTTTAGATAAAAAAGGAACGGATCAAAAAATTGTAGTATTTGACTTCGGTGGAGGTACGCACGACGTTTCTATTTTAGAATTAGGTGACGGTGTATTTGAAGTATTGTCTACCGATGGTGATACGCACTTAGGTGGTGATGACGTTGATGAGAAAATTATTAATTGGTTAGCCGACGAGTTTAATGCTGAAGAAAGTATGGATTTAAGAAAAGATCCAATGTCTTTACAGCGTTTAAAAGAAGCTGCCGAAAAAGCTAAAATTGAGTTATCGTCTTCTGCACAAACAGAAATTAACTTACCTTATATTACGGCTACAGCTTCAGGACCAAAACACTTAGTGCGTACATTAACACGTTCTAAATTTGAGCAATTAATCGACGATTTAGTAAAACGTACTATTGCACCATGTGAATCTGCATTAAAGGCAGCTGGATTAAGTAAAAATGATATTGATGAAGTTATATTAGTAGGTGGTTCTACTCGTATTCCTGCGGTACAAGCTGCTGTAGAGAAATTCTTTGGTAAAGCACCAAGTAAAGGCGTTAACCCAGACGAAGTAGTATCATTAGGAGCAGGTATCCAAGGTGGTGTATTAACTGGAGATGTAAAAGATGTATTATTATTAGACGTAACACCGTTATCATTAGGTATTGAGACTATGGGTAATGTTATGACTAAGCTTATTGAAGCCAATACGACGATCCCAACTAAGAAATCACAAATATTCTCAACTGCTGCTGATAATCAACCTTCTGTTGAAATTCATGTGTTACAAGGTGAGCGTGCTATGGCAGCCGATAACAAAACGATTGGACGTTTTCATTTAGATGGTATTCCACCAGCAAAACGTGGTACACCACAAATTGAAGTAACATTCGATATCGATGCTAATGGTATTATCCATGTTACCGCTACAGATAAAGCGACAAACAAAACACAAGATATTCGTATTGAAGCATCTTCAGGATTGACAGAAGAAGAAATCCAAAAAATGAAGCAAGAAGCTGAAGCAAATGCAGAGGCAGATAAAGTGGCAAAAGAAAAAGCTGAAAAATTAAACGCTGCTGATGCTATGATTTTCCAAACGGAGAATCAGCTTAAAGAATTTGGTGATAAATTATCGGATGATAAGAAAAAACCAATCGAAGAAGCACTTGAAGAATTGAAAAAAGCTTACGAGTCCAAAGATATTGCAGTAATCGATCCTGCTTTAGAAAAAATTAATGAAGCATGGAAAGCAGCAAGTGAAGAAATGTATAAAGCACAAGCTGAAGCACAACAAGGAGAAGGTCAGCCAGGACCAGATGCTAGTCAAAATGGACAAGCTGGAGACTCAAGTGATGTGGAGGATGTTGATTTCGAAGAAGTGAAGTAAGAATAAAATTCTTTATATATAACAAGAAAAGACGAACTAAAATAGTTCGTCTTTTTTTTTGGTTTCAAGATTTAATATTTAATAAAAGTATTATTTCAAAACGAGTTATATATTGGTGAAAGCAATTAAAACCTCAAATAAAAAATGAAATTAATCGATTATTGAAGAAAAGTAGTTTAAAATTATTTGTAAAATTATCGATAAAAAGCTTGTTTTTAACGATTAATTGCATAAATTTGTAACACAGAACCCCTAAATTTTAATCATGAAAGTAAAAGTTATTTTATTTTGTTTCAGTTTTTTCTTAGCTATTGGTTTAGGATATGCTCAAAAGAAGAAAGACCAGCCTAAAAATATTATTAGCGAAAAAGTTGCTATTAAAAAGTATCATAGTAAAGATGAACTAGACCGCATGCCTAAGGGCGATTTGCTTGGTTTGTATATGGAACGTATTGAAAGTTTGGTAAAAACATTGCCTTATATTGCTTTTGCTACAAAACCAGGTGTTACTATTGAAACTTTAGGTATACCTAACGACAAGGATAATAAACAGGCGTTAGATGATCAATTTGATACGACAGACGAGTATATAGAAAATACAGGTGAATTTCAAAAGAAGTTTTTACCGTATTCGGATACGAATAATTTGATTTCAGCCATTCTTTTTTATGAAGATATCATGAAATCATTGCACGAGTACAGTGAATATCATTAACCTCGTATGCCTTTAAAATATAAATCTTCGAGTTTTTATGAATTCGAAGATTTTTTTTATCTATATGATACCAAAAATACTTCCTTAAATTATTTTTTTTAACTAATTATCAATAATTATGTATCGTTAAATATTTAAGCTTAAAATTGTAATAATAATTTAGACAGTTATAAAATATAGTCATTTATAACATAATTAGTTGATTTAGTGTGTATTTCATCGGAATTTATTGTATTAAAATTATGTTAAAATGTGTATTTTAACGAAAAAAAGTGTATTTCATGGAATATTTTTATATTTTTGATGTATATAATAGATGTAAAATCTTATTAGTTAAATCATAAAACATTAATTATGAAAAGCTTTACTCATATTGTTTGCGTATTTCTTATTACTGTAGGAAGTGTATACGCCCAGCAAGAAAAAGGGATTATAGGATCGGATAACTGGCTTTATGGTTGGACCGATTTTAAACCTAATGGCTCAGATTACGGTGAGCCTACCCAAATTTTAGCTGGAAATATTTCAGAGAATACAAGATTAACCAAGCGTGATGTGTATTTGTTGTTGGGAAATGTTTTTGTTACCAACAACGCGACACTAACCATAGAACCAGGAACTGTAATATTAGGAGATTACGATTCAAAAGCATCTTTAACGATAGCAAAAGGATCGGCAATTATAGCTGAAGGAACAGAGACCGATCCAATTGTCTTTACTTCTAATCGTAGCTTAAAGCGCGCCGGTGACTGGGGCGGCATTATGATTTTAGGAGATGCACCAACTAATAAGTTCGGTAATGGTTCTGTTATCTCTTTTTATAATAACCTAAATACGGCTTCATATCCTTATATAAACTACGGAGGTGAAAATCCTAGTAGTAATTCTGGTGTTTTAAAGTATGTGAGAATTGAATATGCTGGTAAACGTTTAAAATCAGGAGGTAATTTCAACGGCTTATTGTTGGCCTGTGTAGGAGGAAAAACAGTTTTAGACAATATCATGGTATCTCACTCTGCAGGAAATTCGTTTGAAATCTGGGGAGGAAAAGTTCACATGAATAAGATGGTGTCCTACAGAGCTAACGGAAGCGACTTTAAATTTAATTTTGGAACACAATCTGAATTAAATAACTCTCTTGCAGTTAGGTCACCTTACGTGTCTTCAAGTACCGATGGAAATCGTTGTATTAGCGTGGCGTCTTATGAGAAAAGAGAAGAAGTGGATTTTTCAAAAGTACAAACCAATGTCATTGCTAAAAATTTAACGCTTTTAAATAATAGCGACGATTTAAAAGGAGATATCGAAAAAGGATTAGTAAAAGAGGCGGTATACGTAGCGCAAAATGCATCCATAGATATGAATAAAAGCGTTATCTCAGGGTTTAATCCAGCAGTTATTTTTGAAGATAAAATTATTATAAATCAGGCAAATTTGGAGCGCATCAAGTTTACAGATATGTATTTTAATAATTGTAACGGGAACATATTTGTAGAGAATAATTCTAATAATGAAGATTTAGAGAATTGGTACGGCAACAGTGCTTTTTTTAATGTGTATGCTAAAGGTCAGAACTCAGAAACATTTATTGATTTAAAGAACGAAAGGCGTCCTGACTTTAGATTACGAATAAATAAAATTATTGCATCAAACGAGCACGATTAAATTTTGCTTTGTTTGTTTATGTATTTGTAGTGTAAATTTAAGCTCTAGGTCTTAAAAACCTTCTATCTTAATTAAAATTAAAATATAAACGTTGCTCAAAGGTAAAAATCACCTGCGAGCATTGTCAATTTTAAAAAGGCTAGTGAAAAGAGAAGTTTTTCTTAGAGTTTTATAAAAGGGAATATTAATGAGAAACTTTACTTTTTTAGGCTTTATGTTTTTCTTAGTTAATGTAGTCAATTTTTTGAATGCACAAACTATTAGTACTCCGAGTTTGGGATTTACACAGGCATGTGCAAGCCCGTCATTCAATATTTATTACACGACATTCAGTTTTTCCACTGATATAGAAGCGAGTGCTTCAAATCAATTTATTATTGAATTATCAAATGCCTCAGGAAGTTTTGCTTCGGGAGCGACGGTGCTTCATACAACAGCCCCAGGAGAGTTTAGTACCTCACCAGCAACCGTTGGATTTTCATTACCGACAAATACAGCTGGCGAATTGTACAAAATTAGAGTAAAAAGTACATCACCAGCCGCGACGAGTACTGGGTCGGTTTCATTTCCTGCTTATTATAAATTACAGGATAGCCCTTTTACCATTAATAATTTAATAGGAACAGCTACCTTTTGCTCTGGAGGTAGTTATTTATTGACTATTGATAACCCAGGAGCAGATGATAACGATTCACCTTTACAATATCCATCGTTAACGTTTAATTGGTATAAAGAGACAAGTGAAACAACCTCTGTTTTTGTGGCTTCAGGAAAAACCTTAAACGTAACTGAGGCAGGAACCTATTTTGTTGAGACTAATTACGGGTCATGTACATCCGATTCTTATTCAAATCGGGTAACCGTAACTCAGGCGTCTTCTGGAACATCTTCAACAATTAGTTCCAGTTTGGGAAATCCTTATTGTTCTGCTGAAGGTGCTACCACATTAAGTGCTATTAATGGTGAAAGTTATCAGTGGTACAAAGACGGTAAGGTTATCGACGGGGCTACAGGTCAAACTTATATAACAGACGAGTCGGGTACCTATTTTGTAAGTATCGATTTAGGCGAATGTTCTACCAGTGCAACTATTGCCTTGGAAACATCGGGGTTTACAAGTAGTATAAATGTCGATGAAAATAATTCAATTCAAGATGGAGAGAGTTTAAACGTAATTGTTACAACTACAGCCAATACTCCCGAATTCAAATGGTATTATAATGAAACTTTAATTACTGAAGCAACAGGAAGTACATATAATGCGAATCAAACGGGGGACTATAAAGTTGTTGTTACACAAACTAATGGTTGTATGGCATCTGAAGAATTTACTTTTTCATTAGTGGTTACAGAACCGTTTCCAGATGTTTCTAATATACCAAATATTATAAGTCCGAATGGCGATGGTATTAATGACACCTGGGTAATTCCACAGGAATATGTAAATGGTACTAATACTAAGGTGATTATTATGAGCTCATTAGGGAAAGTGGTTCATGAAACAGATAATTACTTAAATAATTGGCCAGAAAGTGCCATTGAGTTCGATGAAGTCAATCCGGTTTATTATTATATAATAACCACATCAGGAAATACAGTAAAAAAAGGGTCAATAACCGTAATTAAATAAAATTGAGTAAATATTTACTACATATCGTTTTATTTTTAGCGACAACGCAATTTTTCTTTGCCCAAGATAATGGTGTTGTGGCTTTCGTGTTACCAGTTAGAGCATCATTAAAATTTAATAAATATGCCCTTAATCCAACATTTAGTTTTGTAAGAGAACAAAATAAATATGTAACGTTCACAAATAAGCGAGAGTGGGTACAATTTAACGATGCTCCGCAAACCTATTTGTTTAGTTATTCTGGTCGATTTGCTGAAAATCGCGGTATGGGTATAGGTCTATTTCAACAAGATTACGGAGTTTTAACAACTTTTGGAGGTCTTGTGAATTACGCTTATAATGTCGTACTTGACCGGGATAGTAATTTAACTTTTGGAGCCAATTTAGGGTTTTATCAAAGTGGCGTTAATCAGGGACGTGTTGTTTCTAATTATGATGACCCTGCTTTACAAAACATACCAAATAATAGTATGTTAACCATAAATCCCGGAATTAATTACGGAACAACATTTTTAGATTTTGGTATGGCTATAACCAATTTCGTATCATACAATTTAAAGTCGTCAACCCTTATTGAAGATAATCCCGAACAAGGATTTCAAGCCCATATCATGTATACAGGATTTATGGATAGTCGTGGTTTTTTCGATGAAAGTAAGTTTTCAACATTATTGAGAACCGAATTTAAAAAAGACAAAACCATTATATCTGGTTTAGCAAGAATAGCTGTACCTAAAGGAATTTGGGCTCAGGCTGGCTATAACACCCTTTATGGTTTATCGGCTGGCATAGGTATAAATGTGAGTAATCAAATAGCAATAGAATATAATTACGAAAAGGCTGTTGGAGATTTGGCTTCCTTTGGAAATTCTCATGAATTTACTTTGGCTTATAAATTTAATAAACGCTATCGATATAATTACAGTGATGAAGAACAGGAGCAGGCGCTACTTATACCTGATAAGCGAACAAGACAAATTGCTGCACGCCGTAAGGCTAATTCTAAAGCAACTTCTATTGACAGAGAAGCTTTAGCTGCTAAGCGAGCAGAACAAAGAGCAATTGCTCAGGCCAAAGCTGATTCTATAGCAAAAGTAAAGGCTGATAAGCGTGCGGAATTAAAAGCTGCGGCCAAAGAAAGAATAGAGCAAAGACAACGTGCTTATCAGGCGCAAAATACCGATGTGGTTAAGCAAGCCGTTGTATTAAATGAAGTTGCTAAAAAAGACAATGCTAGTAATTTAGAAGAAAAAAATCAATTAGATGAGACTGCCAGATTGAAAGCTGAACAAGTAGAGCAGGCACGAATAGCTGAAGCCGCCAGATTGAAAGCGCAACAAGAAGAGCAAGCACGAATAGCTGAAGCCGCCAGATTGAAAGCGCAACAAGAAGAGAAAGCACGAATAGCTGAAGCTGCCAGATTGAAAGCGCAACTAGAAGAGCAAGCACGAATAGCTGAAGCTGCCAGATTGAAAGCGCAGCAAGAAGAGCAAGCACGAATAGCTGAAGCTGCCAGATTGAAAGCGGAACAAGAGGAACAAGCACGAATTGCAGAAGCCGCCAGATTGAAAGCAGAACAAGAGGAACAAGCAAGAATCGCAGAAGCCGCCAGATTGAAAGCCGAACAAGAAGAGCAGGCACGAATAGCTGAAGCAGCAAGATTAAAAGCCGAACAAGAAGAGCAATCTAGAGCCGTGGTAGAAAATGTTGGCGAAATGAAGGAAAGTGATGAAATACAATTTCCTCCAGTAACCAACCCAACTACAGAATCGCTGAAAAATGTGACTAAACTAGCATTAGAGGCTGATGAGGAACAAGAAATGTTAATGATTCAGCTGAATGAGGTAATTATTATTAAAGAAAAAGATTTAAAAGATCTGAAAAAAGAAAATGATTTAAGCGAGCAAGGTATAGTAAGTGCTCCAAAACCATTTAAAAGTGTAACCGAAGAAAATGCAAGACTAGCCTCATTAACGCAACAATTAGATCAGCAAATAGAAAAACAAAATGATAAAATCGAGTTAATTGAAACGTTATATAGTACTAGATTAAAAGAGGTTTCAGATAAAAAGGATCCGACGAATATGTTTTATGCAAAAACAATTGACAAAATTAAGTCGAATCAAGCTGAAACAGTAAAAGCAAAAGAGCAGTTACTTTTAAAATTAAAAGAAATTAGAGTTGCGACTGAAATTGAAAGAAAACGTAGAATTAAGCGCGCTTTATATGATAATGCAGAAGATCGTTACAATAAAGATCGTGCTGCTTTAAATTCTATAAAGCAAATTACTAAAACAAGCACTTTACCATTATCTGAAAAAGATTTTGATTATGGTGATGTAGCTCCAGGTAATATTCAAATTGTAAAAGATGTAAAACATGCCGAAAGTGGATATTATTTAGTTCTAGCTGTTCATACAGATGTTGTAAAAAGAGATCAGTTTTTAATGAGAACCATCGAGGCAGGATTAAGAGATATCGATTTCTTCTTTGATGTTACTACAAACAAGTATTACATCTATCATGAGAAATATGAAAATATAGATGCAGCGAAACGAAAATTAGAAAATAAAGGACCAGAACCATACAACAAAAACATGTCTATGGTAAAAATTGAAAATAATTAGTAAAAAATAAGCCCTTCATTTATAGTTAAAGCCCCAAATAACACTATAAGTGATGAAAAAAAATCAACCGCCATGAAAAATTTTACTTTTATAAAACCAGTTTTGGTTATTTTAATATTACTGCTTTACTACAGTGGTACTGCCCAAACCTACAAAGCATTTAGCGTTCGAGAAAAAGTTGATGTTAGAGGAAGTATGCTAGTTATAGGTAACAGTATTCTTGGAGAAAATAATCAGGATTTTAACGATTTCTCAAGAGATAATCAGGATATCGATATGCAATATATTGATATTGATGGAGATGCCTCAACCTTTAGTTCGAGTAGTGCCGATTTATTATTAATGCCTCATGAGGATGGTTCGGCAACCACGTGCTACCGAGTGGCTTTTGCTGGATTATATTGGAGTGCGGTTTTAAAAAGTGGCGAAAATCGATCGAACATTACCAATGCTAAATTTAAAGTACCAGGTAGTTCTACGTATACCGATATTTCAGGAGAATTAATTTACGATGCCATAGCCAGCCCAATTGTTTCAGAAACAGGAGAACCAGGTAACACACCTTATGCGTGTTTTGCCGATGTAACCGATATCGTTTCTTCACTCACAGATATCGAAGGAACCTACACTATGGCGGATGTGGTTTCTAGTGAAGGGTTTAACAATTCTACAGGTTTAAGTGCAGGTTGGTCACTTATTATTATTTATGAAGATCCAGAATTACACACCAAATCATTTACCTTATTTGATGGGTTTAGTCATATTTATGACGGACACCAGGAAACTATTCCGGTAACCGGTTTTAGAACACCACCGTCCGGGCCAGTAGATTTACAATTTGCTTATGGTGCTTTAGATGGCGATCGTACAAAACGTGCCACAAAATTAGAAATTAACGGAAAGGAAGTTACTACCGACGATAGAAGCGCAAATAAGTTTTTTGGATCGGTAATTGAAAATTTTGGATTTGGGCATACACCTAATCCGGCCAGTATAAATTATCCGCGTGTCCCTAACAGTGAGAATACTTTAGGATACGATACTGGTTTGTTGGAAATTCAGGATGCTGAACCAGAATTTATTGGAAATGATGATACCTCGGCCGACTTTAGATTACAGGTAGCCAGAGGGCAAGCCGATCCAGTGTTTGCATTTTTTAGTGCTTTTGCTGTAGATGTTATTTCACCAGATATAGAATTAATAAAAACTGTAGAAGATACCAGTGGAGATGATATTGATGGTGCCGATGTGTATTTAGGTCAGCAGCTGTTTTATGAAATTACATATCAAAGTACTGGTAATGATAATGTTATAGATTTTACGATTAAAGATGTATTACCGGATAATATTGTTTTCGATCCTAATGATGTAGACTTAACAAATGCTGGCGGAGCTACCATTCAATCCTATGATCCTGATACCAGAACCATCATTTTTGCAATACCTAATAGTTCTGTAGAAGTAAATGACCCGGTATATACCATACGTATACCCGTGCAGATTGTACCCAATTGTTACGATTTAAGTCAGGCTTGTTCCAATGAAATTCAAAATCAGGCTTTTGGTACTTACACAGGAGAAATTAGCGGTATTTTTATTCAAGACGAAGGAAGTTTTGCTTCCGAAGAATGTTTAGGGGTTCCTGGTTCTACAAACTTTTTAGTAGACATATCTAATTGTGAATTTAAAAGAACCGAAGTTTTATGTGGTTCTACGGTAGTATTAACGGCCGCCGATGGTTACGATAGTTATTCATGGTCTACAGACCCATCAGGAACGCCGGTTGTGGGTACAGGTCAAACCTATACAGCTAACGGTACTGGAACATATTACGTACAAAATACAACATCTTCAACCTGTATTTCAATTCAGGAGGAAATTACGGTAATACCATATGGTAATACCATTACCAATCCAATTATACCTTACGCAGATTTATTACCAATATGTCCTAATGATGGTAAGGTTTTACCATACATATTTTTATGTGGAGCAAACGACATTCGTAATATACAAACAGGTATTAGTGATGCAGTATCTATAAACTGGCAAAAGCTTGACGAAGCGAGTTGCGATGAAATTTTAGTAGATGATTGTGCTAATGAAAATGAAGATTGTACATGGAATACTGTTACCACAGGACCCGATTTTATAGCCGACGATGCTGGACAATTTAGAATTGTAATCAACTATCCTGGAGGGTGTTTTAGTATTTTCTACTTTAATGTTTATCAAAATTTACTAGAGCCAACCATTACGGCAAAAGATATTATTTGTACAACCCCTGGTGAAGTTAGAGTAGGTGGAGTTCCTTCTGGATATGAATATAGTTTAGATCCTAATGGTCCTTATCAAACATCAAATGTATTTACAATTAATACGCCAGGATATTACACAGCTTATATCAGACAAGTTGGAGTTGATACTAATCCATGTATTTTCCAAACACCTGAGATTTATGTAAGAAACCGTGATGCCAATATTACTGAATTTGTTACCCAACCAAATTGTAACGGTGATAAAGGAACTATTAAATTGGCAGTTAATGATGCATTACCACAGTATTATTACAGTTTATCTTCTGGAGGAACTGTAATTAATAGTGTAGGGCCAATAATGGATAGCGATTATACCTTCGGAAATCTTAATGCAGGAACGTATACTTACGATATCTCTACAGATGATGGATGTGTTTTTACCGGAACAATAGAAATTATTGAACCAGATCCTATTACTGTAACTTCAGCTATTACCAAACCTTTAACGTGTACCGATGGAGAAATAACGGTTTATCCTGTTGGTGGAACACCACCTTATCAGTACTTTGTAAATGGTAATACCATTTCTCAAGATTCACCTGTAATTGCAGCACCAACACCAGGAACTTACGAGATTTTAGTTCTTGACGTCAATAACTGTAGTGCTATAACCTCCCAAACTATTGAAGAGATTTTGCCTCCGGAATTTTCGGTTAACAAAACGGATATTTTATGTAACGGTGAAAATACAGGTAGCATTACATTTAATGTTACCAATGCAAATGGTTATAGTATAAGCTATAGTATCGATAATGGTAATACGTACAGTTCTAACCCTAGTTTTTATAACTTACCAGCTGGTACGTACCCAACATTAATAGAGTACACTTTAGATGGTGAAGAATGTTTTAGTGTAGCAGAAGATATAATCATTACAGAAACTCCAAATGCTGTTACAGCATCTGGAGGGGTGTCAGAATTGGCAGGGTGTGGACCAAATGGGGAAGGGCGTGTACGCATTACTAATCCTCAAGGAGGAACACCACCTTACGAATATAGTTTTGATAATCAAATAAGTTGGACAACCGATAATGAAGCTTATGTGGCCCCAGGGACCTACACTTTATACATAAGAGATGCTAACGGTTGTATTTTTGCTATGCCAGGTATTGTTTTAGAGCCAGAGCCAGAAGCACCTTCTATAAGTATTTCGGATGTCGATTATAATTGTGATGGTACAGGTAATACAACGGTTACCGTAAATAATAGCTCATCTAATTCATATTCTTATGGTTATTTAATTGATGGTGTAGAGAATCCTAATGTTGCCGATCCGCAAACATTTTTGGATGTTTCTGAAGGAAGCCATACTATAACTGTAACGTATCAACTAGAGACTGTGCCAACGTTTAGTAATTTATTGAACGAGGACTTTGGAAGTGGAGCACCAACAACCACATCTGGGATAGCTAGTGCGTACTGTTTTAATGATCAGCGTGTCAATGGGCCTTATCCTTGCGGAACACGTTCAGTAGAAGACAATCAGTACTCTGTTGCTAGTTTCTTCTGGAGATCAGACGACCCAAATGCTAATAATACAGGTGCTTGGTATCATTTTAGTGATCATACAACAAATGGTGCAGACCCGGATGGAAGATTTTTATTGGTAAATATTGGCTCAGCAGCGGGACCTTACGGTATTTTGTATAGTAAGCCTATAAACGATGTAATTCCAAATCAGGATATTAAAGTTGATTTGTATGTTGCTAATTTAATGCGTACCGTAAATGCCGATCGTGATGATCCGGATTTCAGAATTCAATTGGTTGATGGCGCAGGTAATGTTATTGCAGAAGATTATACTGGAATCGTACCTAAAAATGAGCAATGGAATTTTAGAACCTTAACTTTAAACCCGGGCAACAATACAGATTTAACGTTTGTTATTCGCTCAGGAAGCGTACAATATTATGGGAATGATGCGCTTATAGATGATATTAGTGTATATCAACTACCAAAAACATGTATTGAACAAGTCGATTTTCCGTTTATTATAGACCCAGGTCAAGCTTTTGCAGCAGATATCGTTTCAACTAGTGATGTAACCTGTGCTAGTGCTGGAGATGGTACTATCACTATTGCAGCGCAAAATTTCGATACAACTAACGGCTATCAATATTCAATCGACGGAGGAACAACATGGAACACAACGACGAGTTCACCTTTTACAATTTCAGGATTGACTGAAGGTACGTACAATGTGATTGTTCGTTATGATGCTTCATCCGATGGGGTATGTGATGCAACTTTACAAGCTCAAATTTTAGCACCCGATGCTTTACAAGTAAATGCAGATACTACGCCTGTAACCTGTTTAGATGGTTCAACGGTTACGGCTTCAGCTACAGGAGGAACACCTGCATACACTTTTGAATTACTGGATGCGACCATGGTGGTGATTAATACTTTCCCTGGAAACGGAATATTAACTAATATCCCTGCGGGAGATTATACTGTTAGGGTTACCGATAGTAATGGTTGTGCGGCAACAACGCCAATAAGTTTATTAGCACCAACGAGTCCAACAGCTTCTATTGTAAATGCCGATTATTGTTATGATGCTGCTAATGGAGCTACTTTAGAAATAGCGGCTTCTGGTGGAAACCCACCGTATGAATATAGTGTTAATGGAGGTGCATTTCAATCGAGTCCTATTTTCGCTAACTTAACGCCAGGTACTTATGATTTTATTGTAAGAGATGCTTATGGCTGTGAATTTCCTTTAACAAGCGAAACTATTGCAAATCAGGTTAATATATCTGCTAATTTAACAAAAGAATTAGATTGTACCGTGTCGCCCGATGCCGAAATTTCGGGTACAGTTTCAGAAGGATATCCGCCTTATACGGTAACATTAATTCAGGGCTCAGGAACTGTTAATCAGTCTGGAAATACTTTTTCATTATCAACAGGTGTTGCTGGGGATTATCAATTTCAGGTAACCGATGACAACGGATGTATTGCAGTTTCTAATGTTATTACTGTAAATCCAATTGAAAACCCTACAGCTACAACTACAGTTATTAATCCGTTATGTAACGGTAGTAGCGATGGATCGGTTCAAATTGTACCTGCTGGTGGTGTAGGTCCTTATACGTATAGCTTCGATGGTAGTGCATTTTCTAGCACCTCTTTATATAGTGGATTAGCCGCAGGAACGTATAATTATGAAATTCAGGATGCTAACGAGTGTATTTTCAGCGGAAGCGTAACCCTTACAGAACCTACAACTTTAGTGGTTAATGCTACAGCGACAACATTTAGCTGTGCAGCCGATAATACAGCGCAATCGGCAACGGTAACCATTGATGTACCTACAACAGGAACAGCTCCTTATTTGTACAGTTTTAATGCATCTGGGTATAGCGCATCAAATACTTTGGAAGTTAACGATAATGGTACAAATCAAACCATTAACTATTCTGTACAAGATGCTAATGGCTGTACTGCTAATGGTTCTTTAATCATTTCAGCATTAAATCCACCAACCGATTTAGATTTTTCAGCAACTACGGTAACCTGTATTAATACAACATCAACCGTGACAGTTACAGCGACTGATGGAGCAGGTTCTTTAACTTATGAAATTATTGCGCCGATTACCGTAGCGCCACAATCATCGAATACTTTCTCAGGTTTAGCACCAGATACTTATGTGTTTAGAGTAACTGATGAAAATGATTGTTATTATGATGAGTCGTTTGTGATTGATCCAGTAACACCAATTGCAATTACAGGAACTAAACTAAGTGATGTATTGTGTTTTGGAGGTAACGATGGTGCAGCACAGTTTGAAGTGTTTAATTCTACAGGATTTACGTATACTGTAAATGGAGGAAGTAGTCAAGCAGGTTCATCTCCTATCAACCTTTCTAATTTAGTAGCTGGTTCTTATGTAGTGGAAGTTACCGATACAACTACAGGCTGTACGGCAGATACTACAGTAACTATTTTAGAGCCTACCGATGCAGTCAGCGTAACTGCCTCGACGACAAATGTAAATTGTAATAATTTTAATTCTCAAATTACAGCAATACCAGCTGGTGGTACACCAAGTTATACCTATGCAGTTGTAATTTCTGGAAATCCTGCTCCTGCTAATTCAGATTATGCTAGCGGTAATATTATCACGGTAGATACCAATAGCGGAACCAATTTAGTTTGGGATGTATACATTAGAGATGCGAATGGATGTACCAGTTTTACAACCGTTACTATTGTTAATGATCCGTTACCAACAGTTACAGCACCAACAGTTGATAACCAGTGTACAGCTAGTTCTGGATTTACATTTACAGTAAGCGCATCTAGTGGCGTACCGCCATATTCATACAGTATTAACGGCGGGGTGTCATACCAGTCAAGCTCAACTTTTACCGTTAATGCAGCAGGAAGCTACACCGTTATGGTAAGGGATGCGAATGGCTGTACGGCAACAGCAAGTACAACAACAGAGGTATTTGCACCTATTACGGCGAGTGCAGCATTAACAAAAGACATAACTTGTTCTAGCCCAATGGAGGCCAGTATAGATATTACCGTTTCTGGAGGAAATACCCCTTATACCTACGAGGTTTCTACAGATGGAGGCACAACTTATACCAATATAGCAGGAGCGACTTACACCACATCGGTTGCAGGAACGTATCAGTTTAGAGTTACCGATGCAAATGGATGTACAGAGGAAACACAGCAAGTTACTACAAATCCGGTTATAAACATTACAGCAGATGTTATAAGCAATGACCCAACCTGTAACGGATATACTGATGGCTCTATTCAATTTAATCCAACAGCAGGCGAAGCGCCTTTCGAATATAGTATTGATGGTGGAACCACATTCGTTTCAACTAATGTATTTGGCGGGTTAACCGCAGGAACATATAATTATGTTGTTAGAGATAGTAAGGGGTGTGAGTTAATAGATTCTGTTACACTAATCGATCCACCAGCTATTGTAGCAAATATTGTTATGAATCCAATTGTGTGTAATGCAAATACACCTGGAAGTTTTGATGTTTCGGTAACTTCAGGAGGAACAGCACCGTACACCTATTATTTATACGATAGAAATTATACGGAATTAGATACACATACTGAAAATAGTGCTGCAACTACACCTGTGCATAGCTTTACCGGATTAAATTTTGGTGATTATTATATCACCATTATAGATGCCAATGGTTGTGAATTTAACAGTGGTAAACTTAGAATAGAAACTCAGCCTTATTTAGAGTTTGAAGGTATAGTAGATGTTAACTCTTGTGCTACAGGAGTAGATTACGAAGTAGAAACTACAGGAGGAACAGGACCATATACTTATTCTATTTTAGGTCAGTTGGGTACAGAATTTGGACCTACAGCAAATATTACTCATGTTTTCACAGGTTTAGTGCATGGCGTAACCTATTATTTCCAGGTAGAAGATGTTAATGGCTGTATATCTATATTAGAAGCAACCATGCCACCTCCACCATCCAATATTGCAATTACTGGTACAATCATTAGTGATGTTAATTGTTTTGGTGATACTAGTGGAGGCATAGATTTTACGGTACAGGATTACGATGGTTCGGTAACAGATATTAATTATCAAGTTTTAGATGCTTTAACATTAAATCCGCTTACTCCAGCTGTTAACGGTACTTTAACAGGAACTCCGGGAGGACCTGTTTCAGGTAATGTTAGTGGATTACCAGCAGGAAGTTATGTAATACAAGCAACGGAAGTGGGTGGTACAGCGTGTTCTAACGCATTTACATTCGATGTAACACAGCCAACCCAACCTTTGTCGGCAGCTGTATCCAATGTGGTTAACGCCAATTGTAATTCAGGAGCACAATTAACGATTACAGCTACTGGTGGAACAGGACCATACCAATATGCTGTTGGGGCACTTGGATTTTCACCGGCACCTGCAGATTTTGGTGCTAATAATGTGTTGGTACTAGATCCAAGTATTAGAACAAACTGGGATATTGTGGTACAGGATGCTAACGGATGTACTGTTAGATTAAATGAAGATATTGCAACCGATGACTTGCCAACTATAGCCCCTGTTACTGAAGATTGTTTTACAGGAATAGCACGAATAGTAACGTTATCTGGAACAACGTTTAACGGAAACAGAACCTATAATGTTAATGGTGGAGCGTATCAAAGTAGTGCCGATTTCACAATAACCGCTGCGGGTACATACACATTCAATATTAAAGATGATAACGGGTGTATAGCTTCAACAGTATTAGTTGTTAATCCGCCAATTTTATTGGATGCTGCATTAGATTTAGATTTAACCTGTACGAATGATGCAGAAATTACTATAACACCATCGGGAGGATCGGGTACCTACAATTTATATGAAGTAAGTACAGATAACATCTTGTTTACAGCTATAGGAGGCACAACTTACACGACAAGTACCGCAGGAATGTATTATTTTAGAGTAACCGACGATGAGGGTTGTTCTGCTGTTTCAAATGCTATTGAAGTTTCACCGATTACGTCGCCAACACTTACATATACTCAGTTAAATGTAACCTGTAATGGTAGTGCCGATGGTAGTATTATTGTGACAGCTGCCGATGGTATTGCGCCTTATGAATATAGAATAAGTAGCAACGGAGGACTTAATTGGTCGGTATGGCAAGCTACAAATGTGTTTAGTGGCCTAAGCGCAGGAACATACGAAATTCAAATAAGAGATAATAAAGAATGTGTATCTGGAACGGACACAGTAACTATTACCGAACCTACATTAGTTGACGGAACAATAGATTTAACTCAGGGATTAACCTGTGGCGCTAGTAACGCCACGCAACCTGCATTAATAACCGTTAATGGAAGTGGAGGTACAGCGCCTTACACGTATAGTTTCGACGGTGTTAATTATACATCTACAAATACATATGCGACTTATTCCGCAGGTATCGTAAATGCTTGGATTAAGGATGCCAACGGGTGTACCATTGCTGCACCACTTAGTTTCGATATGCCTGCATTAAGTGTACCAACCGATTTAGTTTTTAATAATAACCCAATAACATGTAACGACCCTACTACCGATGTAACCTTAACTGCTACCGGAGGAGTAGGGGTGTTATCTTATGAAATTATTTCGCCTAGTGCCGTAGGTCCTCAAGCGTCTAATGAATTTACAGGATTAGCACTTGGCACGTACGTGTTTACTGTAACAGATGAAAATGGTTGTTATTACACAGAGTCTTACACCATTGCACCAGTAACCAATATTACGGTATCAGGACAATTAATCAACGATGCTTTATGTACAGGAGATGCTAATGGAATCGTAGAATATACAGTTGCTAATTTCAGCGGAACTTATAGTTATAATATAAATGGTGGTGGAGAAATTGTAGGGCAGACAAATACCACTGTTTCAATCACTGGTGTTCCGTCAGGAGACCAGACTATAACCGTAACCGATGAAGTAACAGGTTGTACCGATACATTCACAGTAACTGTTAGTGAACCAACGCCAGTAAGTTTAGCCGAAATAGATAAAATTAATGCTAATTGTAATTTTGGTGCTCAGGTAACTGTTGAAGCCAGTGGAGGAACGCCGCCATATCAATATGCATTTGTAATTGATAATTCAGCTCCAGTAACAGCCGATTATTCAAATAGTAATACTGCTGTATTAGACCCAGCAACATCAACCAATTGGGATGTATGGGTTATGGATGCTAATGGTTGTACCGATCAAATAGATGTAGTCATTACTACCGATCCGTTACCAAGTGTTACTGTACCTGCTTTATCAGATAATCAATGTAACCTAAATGGTGATCCGTTTACTTTTACTGTAACGAACCCAACAGGAATTGCACCATTTAGCTACTCTATAGGTAACGGATATCAAACGAGTCCTACATTTACAGTGTCTACACCAGGAACTTATAATGTTACCATTAAAGATGGAAACGGATGTACATATACAGATTCTACACCAATAGAAGTGTACCCTGCACTGGATTTAAATGTTGCTGTTGCCACATTACCAAGTTGTAGTGACAACGATGGTGTTATTACAGTAACTGGAGCAGGCGGTTCAGGTAATTATAGTTATGCCATTAGCCCGATTGTAGGAACAATTTCTGGAAATGTAATTTCAGGTGTGCCTGCCGGGACCTATACAGTAACTATTACTGATATTGATACTGGGTGCGACAATTCAGCTTCAATAACTTTAGCCCCTCCAACGCCAGTTACGTTTACTGCAACATCTACGGATGTAACCTGTAATGGAAATACCGATGGAACAATTACTGTGGAGTTACCAGCAAGTAATGATAACCCAATTTATACTTATGAAATTATAGCACCTATTTCTGTTGCGCCTCAAACATCTAATGTGTTTACAGGTTTGGCTCCTGGAACTTATACGGTTCGTGTTGTTTCGGGAAGAAATTGTGAGGCACAGCAAGATGTTGTAGTAGGAGAACCAGATGCTATTGTGGTGCCATCTCCAACGGTTGTAGAATATGCTTGTACACCAGACACAAATGCGGTAAACTTTGCAAGCATAACAGTTTCAGGTGTAACCGGTGGCTCAAACAATTATGTGATTTACGAATTCTTTAGGGATGGAAATTTAGTACAGTCTGGAGCGAATAACGTATATAATGAAGCTGATTTCCTTGGCGGAAATTATACCATCAATGTATATGATGAAAATGGTTGTTCCGGGACAACTACGGCAGTAATAGCTCCCTTTGTGAGAATTGATGCTATTGATGTCGCTATAAATAACGCCATCACATGTATTAATGATGAAGATATTACAGTTTCAGCAACCACATCAGGTGGAATCGCTAATCTTCAATTTACAGTTGAAGATACCGATGGAACAACTACAGGAGCGATTTATAATCAAACCAATAGATCTGGCGTTTTCACAGGTTTACCAGTTGGAAACTATATCATAACAGTATACAATGTTGATACAGGGTGTAGTTTACAAACGGTTCATTATGTAAATAATCCGAATACTTTCGAATTAGACATTGAAAGTATTACCGATGTTACCTGTTTTAGTGATAACGATGGTAGTGTAACATTTACATTAATTGATAACATACCAACCCCAGTAGATGATGCTGGCCCGTTTGATTATGAAGTATATAATACCACCGATTTAACAAATCCGGTGCAAACGGGAAGTTCGCCAGATGCGGGACCGATAACTATTACTGGATTGGCATCAGGAACTTATACCATCAATGCCACATTAACTAACGCACCTTATTGTTTAGTAACCACAAACGTTACCATTACAGCACCTAATGCTGCCTTAGCGATAGATAGTTCGCATACCGATATTACGTGTATTGGTAACGATGGAACAATTACGATAACTGGTTCAGGAGGTTGGCCAGGTGATTACGAATATCAATTAGAATTGAATGGCGGTAGTATAATATCAGCATTCAGCAATACGTATTATTTCGAAGGACTTTCAGCAGGTATTTATACAGCAAGTGTTAGAGATAGTCAAGGTTGTATCGTGACCGAAGAAATTGAGTTAATCGATCCACTGCCAATAGATGCCATTATTACCCCAAGTACAACTATGTTATCATGTTTTGGTGATAAAACGGCAAGTATAACAGTAACGAATATTTTAGGAGGTCAAGGAGGTAATTATATGTTTACCCTAAATATGGTTTCGCCTGTACAGAGCTCTTCAGGACCACAATCGTCTAATGTATTCAGTGGATTAGGAGCTGGAACATATAACGTTACAGTTTCAGATGGATTTACTTGTGAAACAACATTTGCAGATATTACGATTTCAGAACCTGATCAAATCGTTGCATCCTTGGTAAGAGCTACAACTCAAACCTGTACTACAGATGCAACATTAACTTTGAGTGCTACAGGAGGAACAGGAGCTTACGAATACAGTGATGATGAATCATTTACTAATGTTATTAACACCTTTACAAGCGATATAACCTTCTCGGTAGCACCAGGTACTTATAGATATTATGTGCGTGATGCCAATGGTTGTGTGTCTGCGGTTTCAAATGATATCGTTATTGAAGCACTTCCTGATTTGGTGGTGACTTTAGATACGACAAACGCCACAATTAATTGTGCGGGTGATTCAACTGGAGTTATTGTAGCTGAAGCGGAAGGAGGTTTAGGAAATTATGTGTATACCTTACAAGATGCTTCTGGTAATGATATACCTGATGCCGTTCAGGATACACCTGGTGTATTTACACAGTTACCTATTGGAACGTATCAGGTGTTAGTTGAAAGTGGCGATTGTTTAGTAACCTCGGCGCAGGTAACTATTACTGAACCAAATTTACCTCTAGAGGTACAATGGGAAGTTAGTGATGTAACCTGTAACGGTAGTAATGATGGTATTTTAGAAATTACGGCTACAGGTGGTAGTGGTATTATAAAATATGCTATATCGCCACAAATGAATCAGTTCTTTGATGAACCTATATTCGACAATTTAGCCCCTGGAGATTACCAGGCTATCGTACAAGATCAATTGGGTTGTTATGTTTTGTTTGATTTTACTATCGATCAGCCAGATCCACAATTTGTTAATATAGTGCCTAATTCATTAATTCCTGTAGTTTGTGAAGGGGATGCAAATGGTGAATTTAGCATTGAAATTACAGGAGGAACACCGCCTTTCCGCGTGGCTTTAGATAATATTGATGGGCCATACACACAAGGAGCAGATGGTCAAACCCTATTCACGTTCAATAATCTGGATGGGCAAGATAAAGTGGTTTATGTAATAGATAGTCAAGATTGTCAATCAGAATGGAATATTGAATTCCCTGATCCTGTATTGTTAAATCCAGTAGCTATAGTAGATTTTGGATGTGAAAATAATATTTCAACGAATACGGTAACGGTTTATGTTGATGATAGTAATACCGATTTATCGCAAATAGAATATGCTTTAGATGGGGGGGCTTATCAATCGAGTAATGTATTTGTAAATGTGCCTCCGGGAATCGGGCATTACATCGATGTGCGTCATTCAAATGGGTGTATTAAACAAACCGAACCGTTCGACATTGAAGCCTACGAGCCTTTGCAATTAGCTATTCAGGCAGGAGAAACCATAAATACCATTGAGGCTATGGCAACCGGTGGTACTGGAGATTATGAATTTTTCCTAAATGGAGAATCTTACGGAACTGAAACGACTTTCATTTATTACGAAACAGGAAACTATACCGTAACTGTTGTTGATAGTAATGGATGTACCGCCGTGGCTTCAGGATTTTTCGAGTATATCGATGTCTGTATTTCTAATTACTTTACGCCAAATGGCGATGGTAATATGGATGAGTGGGGACCAGGTTGTACCGATCAGTATAAGGATTTAACTTTTGATATTTACGATCGCTACGGAAGAGTTGTAGCCAAATTAAAAGCCGGACAAAAATGGGATGGTAAATACGAAGGACGTGAGTTACCAACGGGAGATTATTGGTTTGTTGTAAAACTGAATGACCCGAAAGACGATAGAGATTTTGTAGGACACTTTACGCTTTACAGATAATTAGTGGTTATGACTGTTAATATTAAACTTAGGACAATGCAAAAACTTTTCATATACATAGTATTCTTAACGGTAACCACTGCCTATAGTCAAGAATTAAATTTGCCTGTATTTACGCAGTATTTAGCCGATAATAATTTTGTGGTTTCGCCAACCTATGCCGGTATTGGTGATAATTTAAAAATTCGCGCTAATGGTTTAACCCAATGGGTTGGAATAAAAGGTGCTCCAGATAATCAATCGGTTTACGCCGATTTTAGAATCGCCGACCGTTCAGGTGTTGGGTTGTCGTTTTATAATGATAAAAACGGTAATACCATACAAACGGGAGCTAAATTTTCGTTTGCTCATCACCTTATTTTAGATTATTATTCAAAACAATATTTATCTTTTGGTATTTCGTATAACATTAATAATTTCAGAATTGATATTGCAAATTTTAATACCACATACGAAAATCCCGTTTTAGACCCTTTTGTTACCGATGACAGAAGAACCTCAAATAATAACTTCGATATTGGTGCTTTATATAGAAATCATGGTTTCTTTTTGAGTTTTAATGCTAATAATATTTTGAATAAAAGTATTAATGAAGATATTAGAAAATTAGAACCACGATTACTTTTAAACTATCAAATATACTCAGGTTATACCTTTCGAGGACCCAAAAAGAGTGGTTTGGAGTTTGAACCTTCTATATTTTACCAGATGTTTAGCAGTGATAATCGATCTAGTACCGACTTAAATTTTAAATTTAGAAAGTATAACAGGTATGAAGATTATTTTTGGGGAGGTATTTCGTATCGTTTTCTTAACGATCAATTCTTAAAACCATTAAACATAGGACCTATGGTCGGATTTAAGAAGTCAATTTTCTATTTTGGTTATGCGTATCAGGTAACTACAAACGGGCTTTCTAGTTATAACTCAGGAACACACGTCGTAACTATTGGCTTAGAGTTTTTACAAGGTATTAGTAATTGTCCTTGTACGCAGAGTCCTGTTCATAATTAAATAACAATAATTATTCTCTTAAAATAATTCGATGTAGTACTTTTGTACTTTAAAATATTGATAATTAAAAACTTCAGATGCACGTCTGAAGTTTTTTGTTATTTAAGTAATAAGACAACATTAGCGGTTGTTTAATTAAGTAGTGTACCATATGGAATTAAGAGCTAAACAACGTATTGCTTTAAGCATCTATTTCTTTTTATCAGGTATTTGCTTTGCCTCGTGGGCATCTAGAATACCAACGATTAAGACCTTTTTCGATTTAAACGAAGCACAATTGGGTACCATTTTAATGGCCATGCCAGTAAGCTCGTTAATTGGACTTCCTATTTCGGGGTGGCTGGTATCTCGATTTGATAGTCGAATTCCTTTAATCTTTTCTTTTGTATGTTTTTCCATAAGTTTAGCATTTATTGGTTTTGCTTCTTCCACATGGATTCTGGTTTTAGGAATTTCATGTTTCGCTTTTTGTATGAGAATACTAAATATTTCAATTAATACACAATCTATTACTTTACAGAAAAAATATGAAAAGCGTGTTGTAGGGGCCTTTCATGGTTTATGGAGTCTTGGGGGTTTAATAGGAGTAGGGGTCTCCACACTTATGGTAAAACTAAATATATCTATAGAAATACACTTACTAAGTATTGCTGTGTTTACAATTATAGCCGCTTTATTTACCTTTAAATTTACCGTAAAAAACGACAAATCACCATCAGGAAATAAATTAATTATAAGTAAGCCAGACCCTTATATTATGAGTCTTGGTATTTTAATATTTTTTGGTGCTATTTGCGAAGGCGGGATGTTCGATTGGAGTGGTGTGTTTTTTAAAGAAGTTCTTCACGAAGATGTTTTTACATATGGTTATTTAATGTTTATGACAACCATGGCACTGTCTCGTTTTTTTTCAGATAAATTGGTGAATGTAATCGGAATTTTAAAAACCTATATTTTAAGCGGATTATTTATTGCCATAGGAATTCTTATGGCTGTAGTGTTTAAAACCTTTTGGATGGCTTTGGCTGGCTTTTTTCTGGTTGGTTTTGGTACCGCTGCTATTTTCCCATTAACCATGTCCTTGGCCGGAATTTCAAAGAAATATTCTCCAGGCATGGCCATTTCAATAATTACAACCTATGCCATTTTAGGTATGTTAATTGGTCCGCCGTTGATAGGGTATTTAGCACACGCGTTTAATTTAGAAAATGCCTTTTATTTGTTCGTAATTATAGGGATGCTTTTTATTCCAGTAGCGATAAGGATGATGTATTACCGAATGAAGCAGGAATAATTATTTTTCAACTATATCTACCTCGAATAATTTATCCCAGCGTTTTCCTGTAATGAATAACGTTTTTGTTTCAGGATTGTAAGCAATCCCATTTAAAACATCTAAGCCTTGGTGTTGCGTGACTTTCTTTTTAAGTGGAGAAAAGTCTATAACACCAATTACAGCACCGTTTTTTGGGTTAATTATAGCCACACCATCTTTTTGATAACGATTAGCGTAAATATCACCATTAATCCACTCCATTTCATTAATCCCTACTATCTTACCTTTATTGGTATATACTTCAATGTGGCCGCTTTCGGTTAAGTTTTCAGGGTTTAACAGCCAAATTTTTTCAGAGCCATCACTTTTATATATGGTTTTACCATCGTGGCAAAGACCCCAACCTTCTTTACTTTTTCCGTATTTAAAACTGCTTACCTTTTTAAAGGTATCTACATCGTAAACAAATCCGATATTTTCCTTCCAGGTTAACTGGTAAATCTTGTTATTAAATATGGTTATCCCTTCAGCGAAGTATTGATCTTCTAAATTTATATTTTTTAAAACGGATCCTGTTTTATAATCTACTAATCTTAGTTTAGATTCTTTGTATTGACCAACGCTTTCATACAGTTTTCCATTATGAAATTCTAACCCTTGGGTATAGGAGGTAATATCATGAGGATACTCATTAATTATATTATAACCGAAAACTTTTGGTAATTCATGATTTAAAATGGTTATAGCCGTATTTACGCTTTCATTTTCCCCACTAAAGTATACTTTAGCCTCAATAATGTGTTTTCCTAATTTATAATTAGAAAGGTCGATTGTTGTTTCAATTTGTTTTCCATCCAGAGTATAAGAAATAGAATCTATTGGGTGCGATTTGGTGTTTTCTAATGCTAATTTTAGTGTTTCATTATTAGAAATATTACCTTTTTCAGCATTGGTTTTAATTGAAAACCCATGTTTTTTTGCTCCGGCATTCGAACCACAGTTGACTAATGTTGCGCTTAAAAATATGATTATTAAGTACTTGAATATTTTCATGAGAAATTTAAAATTTAAAGCAAGATAAATGATTAAAATCAGAGTAAAAAATCATTGTGAAACTATTAAAAGGTTGTATATTTGCACCGGCAAGTCCTACACAACCAGCTCCTGTTGAATCCTCCAGGGCGGGAACGCAGCAAAGGTAAACGGTCGTAGCGGTGTGATGTAGGTAGCTTGCCTTTTTTTATGCCTTTTTCTTTCCTGAAAAGCCAATCAAAATATTACCTTTACGCTTCAAAAAAAAGTTACACATGTCTAAAGTTGTTTTAATAACAGGAGGATCTTCTGGTATAGGAAAATCTATTGGAGAATATCTTACCGATAAAGGATTTATTGTTTATGGAACCAGTAGAACGCCAGAAAAATATCCTGAAAGTAAATTTCCAATTCTTGCTTTAGATGTAAAAGACAGTAAAACGATTTCGGAAGCAGTTTCTACCATTATAAAAAACGAAGGACGAATAGACGTAGCTATAAATAATGCAGGTGCTGGAATTACAGGAGCTATTGAAGAAATTCCAGAAGAAGAAATTAAAGCCAATTTTGATACCAATTTTTTTGGGCCAATAAATGTTATTAAAGCTGTGTTACCACAAATGCGTAAACAGCAATCTGGACTTATTATCAATATTACTTCCATTGCAGGTTATATGGGCTTACCTTATCGTGGTGTGTACAGCGCTAGTAAAGGGGCGTTGGAATTATTAACCGAAGCCTTTAGAATGGAATTAAAAGGTTTCAATATTAATATGACAAATATTGCGCCTGGTGATTTTGCCACCAATATTGCAGCGGGCCGTTACCATGCACCACTGTTGGACGATTCACCTTACAAAGTGCCTTATGGAAATACACTAGAGTTAATGAACACGCATGTAGCCAGTGGAAGTGATCCTTTAATGATGGCTAAGGCTGTACATAAGGTTATAAATACAAAAAATCCTAAAGTACATTATAAAGTAGGGGAGTTTATGCAGAAATTTTCGGTGGTTTTAAAACGTATATTACCTGATAAATTATACGAAAAATTGCTAATGAACCATTATAAACTTTAATGGTTTAATAATAATAGATGCTAACGATTAATTAACCCTAATATATCTTGTTCAAAACGTGAAGAGAATATATTGGCATTACTGTTAACTATTGTTTGATGCTTATCTACCAAAATAGTTTTAGTCATGGCTTGTACAGCTAAAAATTCTTTTGAGGCATTGGGTGTTTTAAAAACATATTCATTTTTTACAGGAAAATGTTTTTCTGTTAACGATTTTCGAACCTTACTTACATCGTAGTTATCAATATTAATAGATATAAAATTAACTTCAGGATACTTTAATCGTAATTCTTTTAACTTGTAATGGCTCTCTTTAAAGTGGTCGTAATATAAATGTGACCAAAACGTAATAACGGTAGGTCTGTTAATGACCGTTTTTAAATTTAGTTCAACATTGTTATAATTAACTACTGTTACATCAGGGAATGTCGATCCGTTTTTTGTAACATTAAGCATCGATACAAAGCGTTCTAAACTTTCTTTACTTTTCTCATCAGAACTTTTATTTAAAAATGAAGCTAACAACTTATCATTACCATCAGTATCTGCACTTTTTGCTAAATAGTTTACGGTATAAGAATGTAGTAATTCATTTTTAATTTCTGGATTTACTATTAAACTATCAATGAGATCAAGTTTGTCTAAGGTATAACACAGCGATTTTCTATTAAAAAATCGTTTGTCATTATGTTTGTAATGTTCAGAAAGCGCCAGATTATTAAAACTGTGTTTTATAAATTTGCTGTAGTAATGATTGTCCTTATAGAATGAATTGTTATAATCAATGTCTTTTCTATATGCATAAAAATCGTCGGGTAACGACTTTAAAATAGAGTTTTTTTCTCTACCGTAGTGAATAAATGGATATACCTCTTTACTAATGTAATAGTTAAAATTAATATTCGCTTTGGCTATTTTTTGGAATAACTCCGAAGTTTCGTAGCGGTCTTCGAATAATTTAAGGTTCTTTTCTTTAACAAACTTTAAAGAGTCGATACGCTTTAAATACATTTCAGGATTTAATTGACAAAATTTATAAATACTTTTTTCCTGAAGTTCATTTGTTAAAAATTCATTGATTAAGTAATTATTTTTTTTGTCACCTCGACCAGTGTAAACTAAAGACTCATCGAATTCAATAGTGTTAAGTCTAAAAAACAAACTGTCTTGAGGTTCCAATAAAACTAATTGTATTTCTCCACCATGATGAAACGTATACAAACCACCTTCTAGGTTTTCAAATTTATATAAAAAGCGGTTTCGGTAATCTAATTTTACCGTATCTATAGTTTTACCCGATTTAGAAAGAACCACATAATTGTTCCCGGGATTGATTATTTCACCTCCAAAATATGCATAATTAGTATCTGCTTTGTTGTCTTTTACACAACTAAACAGTGTTAGTATTGCGAATATGCATATATAATATAATTTCATAGGAACTTTGGTAGACTTTTATTACAGTACAAAAATATGCGATGTATTTGTTAACTCTTGTTAATGCGTTGTTAAAGTTGAATTATCCAAAAAACGACGAAGATAATAAAAACATCATTTAGTGAATTTAAAATATAGTAGCTAAGTTTCGTCTTACCGTTTGATTTTTCTACTTTTGCACAAATTTATAATACCACTAATATTATATATGTATTAAAAACAGTATTATAAAATATTCAAAGAAAAAGAAATCAAGATTAAATATTTGATCTAAAAGACAATAAATCTTATGCTATCAGTATCAAATTTATCAGTGCAGTTTGGAAAACGCGTGTTGTTTGACGAGGTGAATACCACTTTCACTACGGGAAATTGCTACGGAATTATCGGAGCTAACGGAGCCGGTAAATCAACCTTTTTAAAAATTATCTCAGGTAAGCAGGATGCTACCTCAGGTCATGTGCACTTAGAGCCAGGAAAACGTATGTCGGTTTTAGAACAAAACCATAATTTATACGACGAGCATACTGTGTTAGAAACAGTTTTAATGGGTAACAAACCATTATATAAAATTAAAACTGAAATCGATGCTTTATATGCCGATTATACAGATGAAAATGCTGAAAAAATTGGAGAGCTTCAAGTGCAGTTTGAGGAAATGAATGGATGGAATGCCGATAGCGATGCTGCAGCAATGCTTTCAAATCTAGATATTAAGGAAGAGTTTCATTATACCTTAATGAAGGATTTAGACGGTAAACAAAAGGTTCGTGTACTTTTAGCACAGGCGTTATTTGGAAATCCTGATGTGTTAATCATGGATGAGCCCACAAACGACCTGGATTACGAAACCATTTCCTGGTTAGAAAATTTTTTAGCGAATTACGAGAATTGTGTCATTGTGGTTTCTCATGACCGTCACTTTTTAGATGCCGTTTGTACACATATTTCGGATATAGACTTCGGAAAAATAAATCATTTCTCAGGTAATTATACATTCTGGTACGAATCTTCACAATTGGCTGCACGTCAACGAGCTCAACAAAACAAGAAAGCGGAAGAAAAGAAAAAGGAATTAGAAGAATTTATTCGTCGTTTCTCTGCCAATGTTGCAAAAAGTAAACAAGCAACAAGTAGAAAGAAAATGATTGATAAATTAAATATAGACGATATAAAACCAACAAGTCGTCGTTATCCTGCTATTATTTTTGAGCGCGAGCGAGAAGCTGGAGATCAAATTTTAAATGTACAAGGATTAGCGGCCTCGATAGATGGTGAAGTTTTGTTTAAAGATATTGATATCAATTTAGCAAAAGGCGATAAGGTTGTCGTATTTTCAAGAGATTCTCGTGCAACAACTGCGTTTTATCAAATAATTAATAATAAACAGAAAGCCGATGCTGGTAAATTTGACTGGGGTGTAACTACAACGCAATCTTATTTACCCTTAGATAATAGTGAATATTTTGAAAATGATTTAACTTTAGTTGAATGGTTGCGCCAGTGGGCTAAAACTGAAGAAGAACGCGAAGAAGTCCATATTCGTGGGTTTTTAGGTAAAATGATTTTTAGTGGAGAAGAAGCTTTAAAAAAATCAAATGTCTTGTCTGGAGGGGAAAAAGTGCGTTGTATGTTAAGTAGAATGATGATGATTAGGGCTAACGTTTTAATGTTAGATGAGCCAACCAACCATTTAGACCTAGAAAGTATTACAGCCTTTAATAACTCATTAACCAATTTTAAAGGAACGGTTTTATTTACTACCCACGATCATGAGTTTGCTCAAACAGTTGCCAATCGTGTTATTGAATTAACGCCAAACGGTGTTATAGATCGCTATACGACTTTCGACGAATATATGCAGGATCCTAAAATAAAGGAGTTACGTAATAAAATGTATTCGGTATCTGTGTAAATCGAATTTGAACAAAGAAAATAAAAAGGCTGTCTTAATTAAGACAGCCTTTTTTATTTAATCGTAAGTTTCTTGCAAAACTCTAGGGTTACTAATTTAATTTTTAGTTGATTTTTGGTATTTAATTATGAAACTAAATTTAGAATCGACCAGTAATCATATTAATTAAATCGATAATCCACCAAACACCTAATCCTCCAGCAGTTAAAATAAATACAATGTTCCAAAGAATTGGTTTACCATAGTACCATCTATGTCCTGCCAGCATACCCAAGAAGAACCATAATAAGATACCAATCACTAAATTATCGCCAACTGCAGAGGCTATTGGCGTTAAAATTTCAGTGGTTGAGGTGTCTCCAGTAGTAATCTCTGTAGCTGTAGTCACAGTTCTTTTAACAGGGAAAGATGCGTAGCTTGCAGTGTACGAAACTAAAACTACTAATAATGTAAGTAAAAATTTAATTTTCATAATTAATTATTTTATGTTTGTTCATACAATTTAGTAAAAAATCCTGTATATGTCTAAAAAACATCTAGTTATTTTTCTTGCAGTTCTTTTTCCCATTTTCTTACTAGCTCAGGAAAAGTACGAGTACGTTGGACTGATTTTAATAAATGACACCATTAATATTTCTTATAAAGTATCATTAATGGAAAATAATGGTCAGGTAAACGGGTATTCATTAACTGATCTAGGCGGAGAGCATGAAACCCGTTCCACAATTAAAGGAGAATACAATGCCTCAAATAAGGAATTAAATTTTAGAGAAACAGGAATTGTTTATACCAAATCACCCATTACCCAAAACGATTTTTGCTTTATTAATACAACCATCGAGGATTTTACATTTAAAAAGAGTAATAAGATTAAAGCAAATTTTGTTGGTTTGTTTTCCGACCATTCAAAATGCGTGGACGGAGAACTGTTTTTAAGTCCATTAGAAAAGATAGAAGCTAAGTTTAGCAAAGTAATAAAGAAAGTTAATAATTCTAAAAAGGTTCCAGATAGTATAAAAACCAAGCTAAGTTCCATGAAAATGATGGACTCGATAAACATGAATGTATTAAGAAAAAATCAGACGTTAAGTGTTTTTTCCAAATCAAAAAAAGTGAACTTAGTAATTTATGATGGAGGTAAAGAGGATGGTGATAAAGTTACTATTTCAATAAATAATAAACCTGTGCTGACTAACTTTGAGGCTAAAAATAATAAAAAGGTTATCACGGTTGATTTAAGCGCAGTAAAAACCTCTGTTGTTATAAAAGCTGTAAACGAAGGAAGTATTGCGCCTAATACGGTTATTGTAGAATTGCAGGATGGTGAAAATACCATAAAAGCCATGTCTAACTTAAATAAAGGTGAAACAACACAAATCGATTTTTTAAAAGCTAAATAAGTTCATGATATTAAAATGAAAAAAATTATAATTATTAATGGTCCTAATTTAAATTTATTAGGAAAGCGAGAACCTGCGATTTATGGCAGTTTAACCTTTACAGAATTTTTTGAAACCATTAAAGAGAAGTACGAAGGCTTAACATTGGAATATTACCAGTCGAACGTTGAGGGGGAGATTATAAATAAATTACACGAAGTAGGTTTTAGTTACGACGGGGTAATTTTAAATGCAGGCGCTTACACGCATACTTCTATTGGAATAGGAGATGCTATAAAGGGTATTGAAACACCAGTTGTGGAAGTACACATTTCGAATACGTTTGGCCGTGAAGAATTCAGACATCAATCGTATATTTCTCCTAATGCCAAAGGGGTTATTTTAGGCTTTGGTTTGCAGAGTTATGAGTTAGCTATTCAAAGTTTTATTTAGATATTTAGAAAAATGAAGATTTAATCAAATAAAAAAGGTTTCAGTATTTCTGAAACCTTTTTTATATCTAAGAAGTCTAATAATATTCCGACTTATCAAAAAAGCCCGTATTAGATGTGAATGACTTCGTCGTAAGCAGCAGCGACAGCTTCCATAACCGCTTCACTCATGGTTGGGTGAGGGTGAACTGCTTTTAATACTTCATGACCTGTAGTTTCTAATTTTCTCGCTACAACAGCTTCTGCAATCATATCGGTAACACCAGCACCAATCATATGGCAGCCTAACCACTCACCGTATTTTGCATCGAAAATTACTTTTACAAATCCGTCTTTATTTCCACCAGCACTTGCTTTACCTGAAGCAGAGAATGGGAACTTACCAATTTTAACATCGTATCCTTTTTCTTTTGCTTGTTTTTCGGTTAAACCAACACTAGCAATTTCTGGTGTACAATAAGTACATCCAGGAACATTACCGTAGTCTAAAGCCTCTACATGTTGTCCAGCGATTTTCTCAACACATAAAATACCTTCAGCAGAAGCTACGTGCGCTAATGCCTGACCAGGAGTGACATCACCAATTGCATAATATCCAGGAATATTGGTTTGGTAAAAGTTGTTTACTAATATTTTATCACGGTCAACCACGATACCTACATCTTCTAAGCCAATATTTTCAATGTTTGATTTAATACCAACTGCACTTAAAATGATGTCAGCCTCTAACACTTCTTCTCCTTTACTTGTTTTAACCGTAGCTTTAACACCATCTCCAGAAGTATCAACCTTAGTTACTTCGGCCGATGTCATAACTTTAATACCACTTTTCTTAAATGAACGTTCTAATTGCTTAGAAACATCTTCATCTTCAACAGGGACGATATTTGGTAAGTATTCGACAACAGTTACTTCGGTTCCCATAGAGTTGTAAAAATAGGCAAATTCAACGCCAATCGCTCCAGAGCCTACAACAATCATTTTTTTAGGTTGCTCTGGTAAAGTCATCGCTTCTCTATACCCTATAACCTTTTTACCATCTTGAGGTAAACTAGGTAAAACACGTGAACGTGCACCTGTTGCAATGATAATATGGTCTGCGCTATATTCTGTACCGTCTACATCAACCTTTTTACCAGGTTTTAATGTGCCGTATCCGTTAATAACGTCTATTTTATTTTTTTTCATTAAGAACTGAACACCTTTACTCATGCCTTCCGCAACGCCACGGCTACGTTTTACAACAGCATCAAAATCGTGTTCTGCATCTTTAACTTTAAGCCCGTAATCTTCAGCATGTTTAAGATATTCAAATACTTGGGCAGATTTTAAAAGGGCTTTAGTTGGAATACATCCCCAATTTAAACATATACCACCAAGACTTTCTTTTTCAACAATGGCAGTTTTAAAACCTAATTGCGATGCTCTAATGGCTGTTACATAACCACCGGGACCGCTTCCAAGAACAATGATATCGTATTTACTCATGATTTTTTTTAATCGTTATTTTTCCGGCTACGAATTTACAAAACCTTATTCGAATAAAGAATTTACAAGGCTTTAAATTTATATCTTTTCTTACCTTTGTTAGGAAGATTGACCATATGAACATACCAAGAACAAGTTTTCCTCGAGTTGTAATTGTTGGGGGAGGTTTTGCAGGGGTAGCCTTAGCAAAAAAATTATCGAAACAAGAATTACAAGTAGTCTTGCTAGATAAAAATAACTATCATACATTTCAACCATTGCTGTATCAGGTGTCTACAGGAGGGTTAGAGCCCGATTCTATTGCATACCCTATTCGTAAAATATTAAAGGATTTTCCAAACTTTCATTTTAGGTTGGCTCATGTACAGGAGATTGATGCCAATCATGGAAAAGTAATTACAGATATAGGTGTTTTGAAATTTGATTATTTGGTAGTGGCTTCAGGTTCCAAAACCAACTACTTTGGTAATACTGAAATTGAAAAGTACAGTATGGCCATGAAAACTATACCACAATCATTAAATTTAAGAAGTTTAATACTCGAAAATTTTGAAGATGCCTTACTTACCTCCGATTTAAATGAGCGCAACGCTTTAATGAATTTTGTGATTGTTGGCGGTGGACCAACAGGCGTAGAATTAGCAGGGGCTCTGGCCGAAATTAAAAAAGTTATTTTACCTAAGGATTATCCCGATTTAGATACTCGAATGGCTCAAATTCATATTATTCAATCTGGCGATTGTCTTTTAAAAGGGATGAGTGAAAAGGCTTCTCAGAAAGCTGAAGATTTTCTAGAAAAACTCGGCGTGAACGTTTGGAAAAATGTTCGTGTAACAAATTATAACGGAAAAACAGTAACGACCAATACTGATTTAACCTTCGAAACAGCGACGCTTATTTGGGCTGCTGGCGTTAAGGGAGCAACCATTAAAGGATTAGATGCTCAGGAATTTCTTGTACGGGGAAATAGACTTCTCGTAAATGAGTTTAATCAGGTTAAAGGTTTTGAAAATATATTTGCGGTAGGTGATGTGGCTTGTATGCAAACAGAGACTTACCCGAATGGATTACCCATGATGGCGCAACCTGCAATTCAGCAAGGTCATCAACTGGGAGATAATATGATACGCCTGATTGAAAAGGAGCCTATGAAGCCCTTTAAGTATAAAGATAAAGGAGCTATGGCTACCATCGGAAGAAATAAAGCGGTGGTGGATTTACGCAAATTCAAGTTTCAAGGTGTGTTTGCTTGGTACGTTTGGATGTTTGTGCATTTGTTTTTTTTAATAGGATTCAGAAACCGAATGGTTGTTTTTGTAAACTGGGTATATAATTATGTACGTTTTGATCGGGAAGCACGATTAATTATTAGGCCGTTTAAAAAAAGACTGAAACCTTAAAAAGGACGCTAATTTATATTTAAAAGGTTTCCAAAAGTCGTAAAACGTCTTTTTTGTAGCTTCTGCTAATCGAAAGCGATTTATTTTTTATAATAATCTCTTCGTTGGTGAAGGAAGTAATATGTTTTAGTGAGATAATATACGAACGGTGAATTCTTAAAAATCTATCAGTTGGTAACTTGGCTTCTATAGCACTTATGGTTTCTCTGGTAATATAAGTATTGTTAGTTAGATGAATTTTTAAATAATCGCTATAGCTTTCAATATATGTAATGTCCTCAAAATCTATTTTAATCATGCGCCGTTCCGAACGAATAAACATGAAGGTATTTGGTTCTAGATTAGCAGGAGTTGTCTCTATGGCTTTCGTATAAATTTCAAAGTAATTGTTTACTGCTTTCAAAAGGCGATCAAATGAAATGGGCTTAAGCAAATAATCTACTGCCTGTAACTCGAAGCCTTCAACAGCATAATCTCTATATGCCGTTGTAAAAATTATTTTAATGGCTTTATTAATCGATTTAGCAAAGGAAATACCTGATATTTCAGGCATGTTTATATCTAGAAATACTAAGTCTATGTCGTGTTCACGAATGCAATTAAAAGCCTGTATGGCGCTGTTACAGCTTGCCTCAATTTTTATGCTGGGTATTTTACTTAAATGATCGGCAATTATTTCGCGAGCCACAGGCTCATCATCTACAATAATACACGATATCAATTTTTTACGTTCCAAAACTTAGTTTAAATTTATTATTAAATCCACTTTAAAAACTGATGCCTCATTTTTAATGTTAAATGTATAGTTATCTTTATAGGTTAAATCTAGTCGTTTTTTTATGTTTTTCAACCCAATGCCTTCCTCTTTATTAAATTCTGTTTTGTTTTGTGAGTTTTCAATATAAAAATAAAGTGTGTTTGCTTTGCAGCTTAAACGCATTTTAATGTTAAGTTTTCCTGATTTTATAGCGCCATGTTTAAAGCTGTTTTCAACAAAGGGCAATAAAAGCATAGGAGCTATTTTAAGTTCATTCGAAACATTGTCCACTTTAAAATCGATATTTAAGGTTTTATTGAAACGCATATTTTCAAGTTCTAGATAATCTTGAATATGGTTTACTTCATCGCTTAAAAGCACAAATGGTTTATCAACTTTATAAAGTAAATAGTCTAATAAATTAGATAGCTTAAGAATCATTTCAGGGGCTTCGTCGGCTTTTTTTAAAGCAAAACCATATAAGGTGTTAAGGGTGTTAAATAAGAAATGCGGATGAATTTGCATCTTTAAATAATGAAGTTCCTGTTCCTTCATTTTTAACTGAGATTCTAAAAATTTGGTTTCTAGTTTTTTCGTTTTTTTTGCCTGACTTAAATTTAATTTTAGAAGTTTAAAAGCACTTACGATAATAACGACCATATATACGGCAGTAGCTACGAATATTAAGCTGCGGCTGATAGGCGCCATGTTGCTATACTGAAAATTAGATAAATAAACCAGTCCGTAAAAAACAGATATAACTATCAAATAATTTGAAATAATAATTGTGTAAAAACTGTATAATGTAAATCGTTTGTAATGTTTGGTAACTAGGTAATCAGGTATGAGTTTATAAATAAAAACATAAGTTGTCGCAATGGTAATTGGCATTAAAAACGATGAAAAAGAAAAAACATATCCAAAATCATTGCTATTAAAACCAAAGAAATAGGTATAAAAAAGTAGTACAGCACACCAGAATATGATATGAAGCCCAAAATGTGCTAGCTTTTGTAAAACTATTTTTTTCAACATGATAAATACATACTACTACAATATTACTATATTTTTAAAAACAGTTATTGTTTTGTAGACGAATAACTGATTTAGCAAGGGTTTTAACAAATGGTTATAAACCACCTTAAATAGGTTAACTGTCGCATTTTAATTTTTTGAAGTACCAAGAAAAGTAAGTTTGTATATCAATAAAAATAAAACATCTCTCGAAGCGAAGTTTAACCAAAACGAAAGGTGTTTTATTTAGAAAAATAATAATAAATTTAAATCTTATGAACTATTTATTTTTACAACAACATGGATTTTTTTCAGAATTGGCAAAACGGTTTTACGAAGGAGGGCCATTATTTATGTCACTAATTCTTATCTGTTTCATTTTGGCATTTGTTTTTCTGGCCTTGGGCTTTTATAATGCAAAACGAAATGTGAACTTATCTATAAAGATGGCCAAATTAACATCCGATGTGAGTATCTTAGGATTGGTATTAGGTTTACTAGGCTCTACTATAGGGATGATAATGGCTTTTGATGCGATTGATGCTTTGGGAAATGCGAGTCAAAGTATGATTGCGGGTGGCTTAAAAGTCTCTTTTTTAACAACGGTTTTTGGTAGCATTACTTTTATACTGCCTAGAATAGGTATTGTTATTTTGAGAATATTACAAAAATCGTAAGGGAAGAGGAATGAATTTAAACATTATCAGTAAAGTGCTTTCTTGATTTTTCCTGATTGAATTTTTTTGATTATAAATTGAAGATTGCCCTTTCGTAAAAGAAACGGACTGCCATTGGTCGCCTTTTGGAAGTTTTCCAAGAAAATCAATTTGACCAACATGGTAAGCATAATATGAAAGTTGCCGGCTGATGGCCTCGAAAACTGTATGACCTTCATTTCTAATGAAAATTATACTTTCTAAATCGGTTGATTCTATTGGTTTTATGGCTTTAAATAAACAATGACAGCGGTTTTTCCAAGAAGGAATGATATATTCTTTCGAAGAATAGGTATTGGCAAATTCATGATCTCGGTTACGTCAGGGTTTTTCAACATCTTCAGTTAAAAAGTTGGTTCATCGACTAAGCATATTACCCTGTAATATGTTTAACAATAATTGAAATACTAATGTCGCATTCATGACTTTGCCAATACATCTCATCAAACGTTATTTGTTTGAAGGTTTTATCTCCAAGACTTTTTTAATTTTCAAATAGGTTAATTATACTTGGTACACACTTTCAATAGATAACATACTTACTTTTCAGAAGGAATAAATTTTAAAGCAACACCATTTATGCAATGACGCATACCTGTGGTGTTTTTAGGGCCATCATTAAAAACATGACCTAAATGCCCGCCACAAGTCGCGCAATGCTCTTCTTGTCCATAATAAATATGATCTTCTTTAGAAAATGCTACATTACCTTTTATTTCTTGGTCAAAACTAGGCCATCCAGTTCCAGAATCGAATTTATGCTCGCTTTTAAAAAGTGGTGTCTCACAACCTTTACAAACATATATCCCTTTTTTATAGTTTTTATTTAAGGGACTTGAGAATTTAGGTTCGGTGCCAGATTCTCGTAAAACATAATACTCGGTATCGGTAAGTTGCTGTTTCCATTCAGTCTTGCTTTTAGTTACTTTATAGGTTGTAGTTTCCTCTTTTTGGGCGTTACCTTTGCAATTAAACACAGCTAATGTTACGATAAGAATTAATATTTTTTTCATTTTATTGATAGTTTTCTAAGAATGAGTCGTGTATGTGGACAAATAATAACACTTGGTTGGTATACATTTTATATTTTACATAAGTGACTTATAAAAAATAGAAGCGTCTAAAATAGTAAGGTACAATTTTTGTACTTTTATTCCATATTTTTAATCCAAATTACGATGATACTTAAAAAATCACTTATAGTAGCCGGTACATTAGCAGTCGTCTTATCTTGTGCTACGAATCCTTTTACAGGTAAGAAAACCATGGCGTTAGTTTCTAATGATCAGTTGTTTCCAACATCATTTGCGCAATACAATCAGTTTCTATCTGAGAATAAAGTTGTTACAGGTACATCTGAAGCCAACATGGTAACACGAGTAGGGCAGAAAATTGCTGTTGCAGCCGAACGTTATTTAAATGCAAATGGTTATCAGGGGTATTTGAATGACTATAAATGGGAGTATAATTTAGTAGATGATAAAACGGTAAACGCCTGGTGTATGCCTGGTGGAAAAATAGTGGTTTACACAGGTATTTTACCCGTAACAAAAAGTGAAGCGGGATTAGCCGCAGTAGTAGGTCATGAGGTGGCACATGCTTTAGCAAATCATGGACAACAAAGAATGAGTGCAGCTTATGTGCAGCAGGGCGTGGCTCTGGCTGGTAATATTGCTATTCAGAATGAAAATGACAGGAACTTATTTAATCAATACTATGGTGTAGGTTCTCAGGTTGGCGTTATGTTACCATTTAGTCGCTCACATGAAACCGAAGCAGATGAAATAGGACTTTACTTAATGGCAATTGCTGGATATAACCCAGATGAAGCTGCCGAATTATGGAAACGTATGAATGCCTTAGGAGGGGAAGCTCCACCAGAAATGCTAAGTACACACCCTTCTAACGAATCACGTATAGCTAATTTATCAGCCCTTGCTCCAAAGGCTAAAGCTGAAGCAGCTAAATTTGGAGTAACCTCATTTAAGTAGGGGGAATTCTATAAGAAGTTAAAAATATTTGTTTACTTTGGGCTGCCCATTTCGGGCAGTCTTTTTTATTTAATTACGATTTATCCTCTGTATGAAGCCATTAGAAAAAGGAAGTAAAAAACTATTAAATGCCTGGGCATTTTACGATTGGGCCAATTCCGTTTATAGTTTAGTTATTGCATCAGCTATTTTTCCGATATTTTATGGGGCTTTATTCAGAGTTGCCGAAATAGAAAAAGTAACGGTTTTTGGAGGAGAAATTTCAAGAGCACCTTTAATTAGTTATACCACCTCGTTAGCCTTTGTTTTTATAGCTATTGTAACCCCATTAATTTCTGGAGTTGCCGATTATATGGGTAATAAAAAAATATTTATGAAATTCTTTTGTTACTTAGGAGGGGTTTCTTGTATTGGGCTGTATTGGTTTTCTTTAGAACATATTTACTTTAGTCTTGCTTGTTATTTTTTTGGATTAGTAGGGTTTTGGGTGAGTTTTGCAATTAATAATTCTTATTTACCAGATATAGCTTTTACTCATCAACAAGACAGGATAAGTGCAAAAGGGTTTTCATTGGGATACATAGGAAGTGTTATTCTGTTACTATTAAATTTAGCTATGGTAATGAACCCAGAAGTTTTTGGTATTACCACCGATGCAAGTGGTGGGGCTGAAATTAAAGCGATGAAATATTCTTTTATTTCTGTTGGTATATGGTGGATTGTTTTTAGTCAGTATTCATTTTATTATTTACCTAAAGGGAATAGAAAGGATAGTCCCAGAAAACATATTATTTTAAACGGATTCAAAGAGTTAAAGATAGTCTGGAATCAGCTTAGTGAAAATGTAAAATTAAAACGTTACTTAGGGGCCTTTTTCGTGTATAGTATGGCCGTGCAAACCGTAATGTTAATTGCTACATTTTTTGGTGAAGAAGAAATAGCTTGGGGTACAGATGCTGAACGCACAATGGGTTTAATTGTTAGTATTTTGGTTATTCAAGTGGTAGCTATTGTAGGTGCTATGGTAACTGCCAGAATCTCTAAAGTTTTTGGAAACATTAAAACGCTTATAGGAATTAATGTTATTTGGGCTATTATTTGTGTTTATGCTTATTACGTTATTACCCCAATGGACTTTTATATTGCAGCAGGTTTTGTTGGAATTGTAATGGGAGGGATTCAAGCCTTGTCGAGGTCTACTTACTCAAAGTTTTTACCAGACACTACAGATACAACTTCGTTTTTTAGTTTTTATGATGTTGCTGAAAAAATTGGGATAATCATTGGTACATTTTTGTATGGTTTTGTAGCACAAGTTACTGGGAATATGCGTAATGCCGTACTGTTCTTATTTATATTCTTTTTGATTGGAATAATTTTACTTTTACGTGTGCCTAAGGACAATATTAAAGATTAAGTTTTAAACCAATATATGAAAAGCCCGAACTTATAATTTTCGGGCTTTTTTTTAGTCTTATGCTAAACCAATTCAATCTCTTGTTGTCTTAACTTTTTTGCGGCGTTTACAATGTTTTCTAAGGCTCGTTTTGTTTCTGGCCAATCTCTGGTTTTTAGCCCGCAATCTGGGTTTACCCAAATGTGCTCTTTAGGTAAAACTTGTTTTGCTTTTGACAGCAACTTTTCAATTTCCTCCAATGTAGGAACACGAGGCGAATGAATATCGTAAACACCAGGTCCTATTTCATTGGGATATTTAAAGTTTACAAAAGCATCCAGTAGTTCCATTTCCGATCGGGAGGTTTCAATAGTAATAACATCAGCATCCATATCAGCGATGCTTGCTATTATATCATTAAATTCAGAGTAACACATGTGGGTGTGTATTTGTGTTTCATCTTTTACGCCGCTGGCAGAAATTCTAAAGGCTTTAACTGCCCAGTTTAAATAATTTGGCCACTCTTCTTTTCTTAAAGGCAGGCCTTCGCGGATTGCAGGTTCGTCAATTTGAATAATTTTTAAACCATGTTTTTCAAGCTCAATAACCTCATCTCTAATTGCTAAAGCAATTTGATTACAGGTGGTTTCCCGTGGTTGATCGTTTCTAACAAACGACCATTGTAAAATGGTTACAGGTCCTGTAAGCATACCTTTTAAAGGTTTCTGGGTTAACGACTGCGCGTATTCTGACCAATAAACAGTCATTGGGGTATTACGAGAAACATCACCGAATAAAATTGGGGGCTTAACACAGCGACTACCGTAGCTTTGTACCCAGCCAAATTCACTAAATGCAAACCCGTCTAGTTTTTCGCCAAAATATTCAACCATATCATTGCGCTCGAACTCACCATGGACTAAAACATCTAAACCAATATTTTCTTGAAATCGAATAGAGTCTTCGATTTCTTTCGCTATTAAAATCTCATAATTCTCATTAGATAGTTCACCTTTTCGATGTTTTAAACGCCAGCTTCTAACGGTTTTTGTTTGCGGAAATGAGCCAATAGTTGTAGTAGGGAATAGGGGGAAATTAAGAGCTTCTTTTTGTTTAGCTTGTCGAATATCGAAAGAATGGGTGCGATGACTATCAGTATCCTTAAGATTTGATACACGTTCTTTAACTTTGGAATTGTGAATTAATTTAGAAGTTTTTCTATTTAGATTAGCGAGTTTATTTTCTTCATAAAGCGATAAATAAGGTTCATTTTCCGTAAGACATAAATTTCGAATAGTACTGATTTCTTCTAACTTTTGTTTCGAAAACGCCAACCATTGTTTAATTTCAGAATTTAAATTTTTTTCTAATTCTAAATCGTAAGGGGTATGTAAAAGCGAACAAGACGCTGAAATCCATAAATTTTCTGGGGGCAATTTCTTTAAGGCTTTTTGTACGACATTTAAGGAGTCTTCAAAATTATTTTTCCAGATATTTCGACCGTCTATAAGACCAAGTGATAGTTTAATATGGTTATTAAAATATTTAGAATTTAAAATATCATCTAACTGCAAATGACATCGAACTAAGTCTAGATGTAGGGTGTCAATTGGTAATTTAAGTGCTGTTTCCAAATTATCACCATAACAGTCAAAATAGTTAGCAAGGAAAATCTTTAATTTAGGAAATTTGTTATGAATGGCATTGTAAGTAGTTGTTATTGCAGCACGTTCTTTGTCGCTCAGGTTTAAAGCTAAGCAAGGCTCATCGAACTGAATATACTCAACGCCTAAATCAATTAAATCTTCAATGATTTCAAGATAGACAGGTAGTAATCGGTTTAGTAAATCGATTCGATGAAATCCAGATTCTTTTTCTTTTCCTAAAAGTAAAAATGTAACAGGACCAATTAAAACAGGTTTGGTTTTTATTCCCAGAGCTAATGCTTCTTTGAATTCTTCTGTAATTTTGTTTGAATAATATGCGAAACTTTGGTTTTTTTCAAATTCAGGAACAATGTAATGATAGTTTGTGTCAAACCACTTGGTCATTTCCATGGCAGTTACATCTATATCATCGTTTTGTAAGCCCCGTGCCATAGCAAAATACAATTCTAAATCATTTGTTTGTTCAATGCTTTTATAGCGCTGAGGAATACAGCCTACAGATAAGCAGGTGTCCAGGACTTGATCGTATAAAGAGAAGTCATTTGAAGGAATTAGATCAATACCGAGTTCCTTTTGAATAAGCCAGTTTTGTTTCTTTAAGGTTTTAGCAGTTTTAAGTAATTCTTTTTTGGTTATTGTTTTTTTCCAATAGGCTTCACAGGCTTTCTTTAGTTCGCGTTGTGCACCAATTCTTGGATAACCTAAAATGGTTGTTTTCATAAAAGTTTTATTAGATTTTAATACTGTTCAAAATTATATTTAAAGAATATAAATAGAGTTAATTGGTTATTGTTTGGTGTAATACGCTATATTTGTAAGATATTAAGGAATATTAATCTGTATATATAGAAATAAGATGAGCTTAACAGAAAATAATTCTACACTAACTTTGGATGAGATTGATTTTAGAATTCTAAAAATATTGCAAAACCGATCGAATTTAACTACAAAACAGTTAGCCGCTAAAGTTAACCTGTCTAATACACCTGTTTTTGAGCGAGTGAAAAAGTTAGAGAAAGCAGGTTTCATTAAAAATTACATAGCTGTTTTAGATGCAGAAAAATTAAATAAAGGGTTAATGGTGTTTTGCAACGTGACTCTTAAAGAACATACCCGGGAAATTGGTAATCAATTTGTAAAAGATATATTATCACTGGATGAAGTGGTAGAGTGTTTTAATATTTCAGGAGATTATGATTTTTTTTTAAAGATTTTGGTCACTGATATGAAAGAATATCAGAATTTCGTTTTAGATCGATTGGGAAGTATAAAGAATATTGGTAGTGCCCATAGTACTTTTGTTATGGGAGAAATTAAAAACACTTATAGTATTCCAATTTAGTAAATTTCTATAATTCAATAATAAAAAAAAGCCCGAAATATTAATTTCGGGCTTTTTTTATGATATCATATAAGTTTATGATTCTGTTGGATTGTTCTCAGATTTTTGAACATTAATATCAAGTTCCTGAGTTTTCTCATTAAGCTCAATCAAAATGGTATCACCTTCTTCAACTTGCGAAGTTATAATTTCTTCAGCTAAAGCATCTTCTATATACTTTTGAATAGCACGTTTTAAAGGTCTCGCCCCATATTGCTTATCGAAACCTTTATCGGCTATGTAATCTTTAGCTTTGTCGCTAAGTTTAAGAATGTACCCTAAATCTTTTATGCGTACTAATAATTTGCTAAGTTCGATATCGATAATTTTATTGATGTCTTCTTTCTCAAGAGCATTAAACATAACAACGTCATCTATACGATTTAAAAACTCAGGTGCGAACGATTTTTTAAGTGCGTTTTCAATAACGCTTCTAGCGTTTGCATCTTCTTGCGCTTTTTGTGACGAGGTTCCAAAACCTATACCAGTACCAAAGTCTTTAAGTTTACGTGCTCCAATATTAGAGGTCATAATAATAATAGTGTTTCTAAAATCGATTTTACGACCTAAACTATCTGTTAAATAACCATCATCAAGCACTTGTAATAACATGTTAAAAACGTCTGGATGAGCTTTTTCAATTTCATCTAATAGAATAACGGCATAAGGCTTACGTCTAACTTTTTCAGTTAATTGCCCACCTTCTTCGTATCCAACATATCCTGGAGGCGCACCTATTAATCTAGAAATAGCGAATTTTTCCATGTATTCGCTCATATCTATTCTGATTAATGAATCTTCACTGTCAAAAAGCTCACGCGATAATACTTTAGCTAATTGCGTTTTTCCTACCCCTGTTTGCCCTAAAAATATAAATGAACCAATGGGTTTATTAGGGTCTTTAAGTCCTGCTCGGTTACGCTGAATGGCTTTTACGACTTTAGCAACTGCTTCATCTTGACCAATTACCTTGCCTTTTATTAAGTTTGGTAATTCTGCTAATTTATTGATTTCGGTTTGAGCAATTCGATTTACAGGAATGCCAGTCATCATAGAAATCACATCGGCAACATTTTCTTCACTAACGACTTCGCGGTGTTGCTTGGTGTCTTCTTCCCATTTTTCTTGGGCTATAGATAGTTCTTTTTCAATACGTTTTTCGTCGTCTCTTAGTTTCGCTGCTTCTTCGTATTTCTGCTTTCTTACGACTGCGTTTTTAGTTTCCTTTATGGCTTCAAGTTGTTTTTCAAGCTCAATAATTTGCTTAGGAACTTCTATGTTGGTAATGTGAACACGCGATCCAGCTTCGTCAAGAGCATCAATGGCTTTGTCTGGCAAAAAGCGTTCCGTCATATACCGGTTAGTTAATTTTACACAAGCTTCAATAGCTTCGGGTGTATAATCAACGTTATGGTGTTCTTCATATTTCGCTTTAATGTTGTTTAAAATTTCAATGGTTTCAACTACGCTTGTAGGTTCAACAATTACCTTTTGGAAGCGACGTTCTAAAGCGCCATCTTTTTCAATATACTGTCTATACTCGTCTAGCGTTGTAGCTCCAATACATTGTATTTCTCCTCTGGCTAAAGCTGGTTTAAACATGTTTGAAGCATCTAAACTCCCTGTAGCACCACCGGCGCCAACAATAGTGTGTATTTCGTCAATAAATAAAATAACATCATCATTTTTTTCAAGCTCGTTCATTACGGCTTTCATGCGTTCTTCGAATTGTCCACGGTATTTTGTGCCGGCAACTAAACTTGCTAAATCTAGCGTAACAACACGCTTATTGAAAAGTATTCTGGATACTTTTCGTTTAACAATTCTTAGCGCTAAACCTTCTGCAATAGCAGATTTACCAACCCCTGGTTCGCCAATTAATAGGGGGTTATTTTTTTTACGACGACTTAAAATTTGAGACACACGCTCAATTTCTTTTTCTCTTCCTACAACAGGGTCTAACTTACCTTCTTCGGCTAAAGCTGTTAAATCTCGCCCAAAATTATCTAAAACAGGTGTTTTAGACTTCTTATTGGTTTTCCCAGTAGGAGAATTAAAGATGTCTTTTGAAGTATCGTCATCAGAACTCGCATCGTCTTGAAACGATTCTGCTTTTGGCTCTATATAGTCGTTGTCATTTGTAATCATAAACTTAAATTGTTCTTTAACATTATCATAGTCAATTTTCAGCTTATTTAAAAGCTTAGTAGTTGGGTCGTTTTCATTTCTTAAAATACACAGTAGCAAATGCGCTGTGTTAATAGAAGAACTTTGAAATAACTTGGCTTCTAAAAACGTTGTTTTTAGGGCGCGTTCGGCTTGTCTGGTAAGGTGCAAGTTCTTTTTTTGGTTTGAGGCTGCTGTAATATTAGGGTTTGCAGGACTTAATATTTCGACCTTGCGCCTTAAATGGTTTAAATCGATATCTAAAGCATTTAAAATATTTATAGCCTTGCCATCGCCATCACGCAATAGTCCAAGCATGAGGTGTTCGGTGCCAATAAAATCATGACCCAAACGAAGTGCTTCTTCTTTACTGTAGGCAATAACGTCTTTTACTCTTGGTGAAAAATTATCATCCATAATCAATTCCTTTCTGCATTAAAAATACTAAAACATTTTACTAAAGGCAAAAACTATACCTTAAATTATGTGAAAGTTGCTAAGTGACAAAAAAAACTTCATAATATCAAAATAATCCTCTTCATATTTATTAACTAAAAAAGGTGTTAAAATTGTTAATAAAAAACATGAAAAAATATAATATAAAGTCTTATTGTGACTGATGAAATACTTATATTAGCGTGTTTTGAAAAACACATAAAACTTAATTAAATATTTATGGCAGAAGGAGAAAAATTGATCCCTATTAATATTGAAGATGAGATGAAATCGGCTTACATTGATTATTCAATGTCGGTCATTGTGTCACGTGCGTTACCAGATGTAAGAGACGGATTGAAACCAGTACACAGACGTGTACTTTTTGGGATGCATGAACTTGGTGTTAAATCGAATACAGCATATAAAAAGTCAGCAAGAATTGTTGGAGAGGTTCTAGGTAAGTATCACCCACACGGTGATACCTCAGTTTACGATACGATGGTTCGTATGGCACAGGAGTGGAGTTTGCGATATATGTTGGTTGACGGGCAAGGGAACTTTGGATCTATAGATGGTGATAGCCCGGCAGCAATGCGTTATACCGAGGCTCGTATGCGAAAAATATCGGAAGACATGCTTGCCGATATAGATAAAGAAACCGTAGACCATAAATTAAATTTCGACGATACTTTACAAGAACCAACAGTATTACCAACGCGTATTCCTGGACTTTTAGTTAATGGTGCTTCGGGGATTGCAGTAGGTATGGCAACTAATATGCCACCTCACAATTTATCAGAAGTAGTTGATGGAACAATAGCATATATTGATGATAACAATATAGAAGTTGATGAACTCATTAAGCATATTAAAGCTCCTGATTTTCCTACGGGTGGAATTATTTACGGTTACGATGGCGTAAAGGAAGCTTTTCAAACAGGTCGTGGTCGAATTGTGCTACGTGGTAAAGCAAATATAGAAGAAGTACAAGGTCGTGAATGTATCATTGTAACCGAAATACCTTATCAGGTAAACAAGGCGGAAATGATTAAGAAAACTGCCGATTTAGTTAACGATAAAAAACTAGAAGGTATTTCTACAATTCGCGATGAATCCGATAGAAACGGAATGCGTATTGTTTACGTGTTAAAGCGCGATGCTATACCAAATATTGTTCTAAATAAATTGTACAAATATACAGCGTTACAATCGTCGTTTAGTGTAAACAATATTGCCTTAGTAAATGGGCGCCCTCAATTATTAAATCTTAAAGACTTAATATATCACTTCGTTGAACACAGACATGAAGTGGTTGTTAGACGTACCCAGTACGAATTACGAAAAGCCGAAGAGCGTGCTCACATTTTAGAAGGTTTAATTATCGCTTCCGATAATATTGATGAAGTTATAGCTATTATCAGAGCATCATCTAATGCGGATGAAGCAAGATCGAGCTTAATTAAGCGTTTCGAACTTTCTGAAATTCAAGCTAAGGCTATAGTAGAAATGCGATTACGTCAGCTTACTGGACTAGAGCAAGATAAATTACGTTCTGAATACGATGAATTACTTATAACCATTGAAGACCTAAAAGATATCTTAGACAAAAAAGAGCGTCGCATGGGTATTATAAAAGAAGAACTTCAAGTTGTGAAAGATAAGTATGGAGACGAACGTCGTTCGGTTATAGAATATGCTGGAGGTGATTTAAGTATTGAAGATATGATTCCAGACGAGCAAGTGGTAATTACCATTTCGCATGCGGGATATATTAAACGTACTTCACTTAATGAATACAAAACACAGAATAGAGGAGGAGTAGGTCAAAAAGCTTCGACTACACGTAATGAAGATTTCTTAGAGCATTTATTTGTGGGTACTAACCATCAGTATATGTTATTCTTTACGCAAAAAGGAAAATGTTTCTGGATGCGTGTGTACGAAATTCCGGAAGGAAGTAAAACATCTAAGGGGCGTGCTATTCAAAACCTTATCAATATTGAGCAAGATGATAAAGTTATGGCCTTTATTTGTACGCAAGATTTAAAAGATGAAGACTACATAAATAGTCATTATGTGATTATGGCAACTAAAAATGGTCAGGTAAAGAAAACATCTTTAGAACAATACTCCCGTCCGCGTACTAATGGTATTAATGCGATTACCATTAAGGAAGAAGACGAATTACTTGAAGCTAAACTTACTACAGGCAACAGTCAGGTGATGTTAGCTTTAAAATCTGGTAAAGCTATTCGTTTTGAAGAAGCTAAAACGCGTCCAATGGGTCGTGGGGCTTCTGGGGTTAGAGGTATTACTTTAGCACATGAAGGCGATGAGGTAATAGGCATGGTAACCATTGAAAATTCACAGGAAGAATCGGTATTGGTAGTTTCTGAAAACGGTTATGGTAAACGAACTTATATTGATGATCCTGAAGATGGAGAACCTGTTTACCGTATTACTAATAGAGGAGGAAAGGGTGTTAAAACCATTTCGATAACTGAAAAAACTGGTCAGCTTGTGGCTATCAAGAGTGTCACAGATAATGATGATTTAATGATTATCAATAAATCTGGTATTGCAATTCGTTTGGCCGTTAGTAATCTGCGTGTCATGGGTAGAGCTACTCAGGGTGTTAAGCTTATAAATTTAAAAGGCAAAGATTCTATCGCGGCTGTTGCTAAAGTGATGCATGAGGAAGAGCAAGAGATAGAACAAGACGGCATTGAAGCCCAAAACACTGACAATGTGGAAGGTGGCACAACTCTTGATACCAATTCAACAGAAGAAAATAACAGTGATAATTAAATAAAACAAAAATGAAGAAACAAGTAATTGTAGCTTTAGCGTTTTCAATTGGTGCACTTTCATTTGCACAAAAAAAAGAATTGAGAGCTGCAGAAAAAGCTATTAAAGGCACTAATTACGCCGAAGCCAAATCAGCATTAAAGCAAGTAGAAGCGTTAATGCCAAATATTGATGATAAATACAAAGCGGATTATTATTTCTTATACGCTCAAGCGTTATACGCAGGAGGCGCAGGCTCTTTAAGCGATATCGATGAGGCCATAAAAAGTTTAAATAACATAGAAGGTAATCCATCTCCAGAAAGTGCGGAGTTAAAAACAAAAATGGTTAATTCATTACTAACTAAGGGTAATGAATCGTATGAAGGCAAAGACTTTTCAAAAGCATCAGAGTATTTTGAGAAAGCCTACAGATTAAGTACAAAAGACACCACATATTTGTACTATGCAGCAGCTACAGCCATTAATGTTCCTGATTATGATAGAGCCTTAACGATTTACGAAGAACTTAAAGATTTAGGCTATACTGGTGTTAAAAAGGAATTCTTTGCAACAAATGTAGAGACTAATGAAGAAGAATTATTTAATAGTGCCAGTGTTCGTGATTTATCGGTAAAAGCAAAAACACATGTAAAACCAGGTGAGCGTGTCACTGAATCAAAGGAACCAGAAATTGTTAAGAATATTGCTATCATTTATGTAAACAAAGGCGATAATGAAAAAGCAATTGAAGCCATGGCAGCGGCAAGGGCTCAAAGTCCTGACGATGTGAATTTGATCTTAACAGAGGCAAATGTTCACTACAAAATGGGCAACACTGAAAAATTCAAAGAATTATTGCAAGAAGCTACAAGAATGGATCCAACAAATCCAGAATTGCAATATAACTTAGGTGTTATCGCGTCAGAATCAGGAGAGAAAGATCAGGCAAAAGCGTATTACCAAAAAACTGTAGAATTAGACCCTAATTATGTAAATGCGTATATCAACCTTTCAGCTTTAGTTTTATCGGGAGAAGAAGAAATTATTAAAGAAATGAATGGTTTAGGAAGTTCTAAAAAGGACGATTTACGTTATGACGAACTAAGAGAGCAACGTCAGGATTTATATAGAGAAGCAATTCCATATTTAGATAAAGCTTTACAAGTAGATTCCAAAAATATTAATGCTGCAAAAACATTAATGAATATATACAGTAGCCTTGGAGAAACTGAGAAGTATAAAGATATGAAAGCTAAGGTTGAAGCTATAGAGTCAGGGAATTAATTACTCCTTACCTCATTACCAATAAAAAAAGCGTTTGGAATTTCCAGACGCTTTTTTTATATATGAAATCTATACTAATTAATGTTCATATGTCATTTAGGTATTATTTGAATTTGTTTTTGAAGTAGGAACTATTTTGATGCCGTGTAATTGCTTTTCTAGATAATATGATTCCAATAAACAAAGAAATAAACGCTCCAATCCAAATCCCTGGAACAAAATCAATAAATAGGAAAAAGTCGTAAGCCCCATGAAATAAAATAGCTAACATTAACCCAGAAATATTAAGTTTAATACGATTTGTTGAGAATTTAGCCTTGCCCATATAAAACCCCATAAGAATTCCAAAAGTCGCATGAGCAGGCACAGCGGTAAAAGCTCTTAGCAATGCCGTTTGTACACCACCATTTAAGACATACATGATATTTTCGGTAGCAGCAAACCCCATGGATACCATAACAGCATATACAATACCATCGAAAGGTTCGTTAAAATCGGCTTTACATTGGGCATAGTATTTTACAATTATATATTTACTAAATTCTTCAGTAAAACCTACAATAAAAAATGCTTTAATAAATTGCTCTATGACATTGTTTTTGTTTTTTAGAGGAAATAAGATATCAAAACCATAGTACATTAAAGAGGTTATAAAAATACTCACGATAGCGCCCAGTAAAAACGAAATTAGGAGTAATTTTGGCGGTTCTTTTTCGTATTTATCTTTATAATATATATAAAGAATAATGATAAAAATTGGGGCAATAGCAAGTAGTATTAAATTCATTTAGTATACATGTAAATAGTGGTTGTATTATGAGTTTTTTATGAAATTTAATACAGTTTGATAATAGGTTTTGTTAGATGGAACAAAGTGATTGTTTACTCCAATATGATCTATTAAATACTGGTACTCATCTAACGAAACAAGCTTTAAGGCTTCTACTTCTTCCTCTTGAAGTATTAGGCTTTCTATAGGTTGTTCTAATTTACAAATGTAGGTATGGTGAAATTCATTGTCGACAAGACCATTATCATAACTTTGAAAACATTTAAAAACTCCAACTTTTTTCAATTTATCTTGACTGATATTTAAACCAATTTCTTCTTTAGTTTCCCTTTGAGCCGCCTTTTTTATGGATTCTCCAGCATCAATATGCCCAGCTACGGATACATCCCACATTAAGGGGCAGATACTTTTTTTAGCAGATCGTTGGGCTAACAAAATTTCACGATTTGTTGTATAGAACCAAATATGAACGGTATTATGATAATACCCCTTTTGATGGATTACCGATTTTAACTCCGATTTCCCTGTTGGAAATCCGTTTTCATCAACAATATCGATGTATTCTTCTATCATAAAACTATAAAAAAAGATTCCCGCCAAAGCGGGAATTTATTATTTAAAGTAGCTAAATGTTTCGCCGTCTTTTATGTTTAATAAACTTTCGTAAATCAGTTTTATAACATTTTCAACATCGTCGCGGTGAACCATTTCTACAGTTGTGTGCATATAACGTAACGGAAGTGAGATTAAGGCAGAGGCCACACCACCATTGCTGTAAGCAAAGGCATCGGTGTCGGTTCCTGTAGCACGAGATAACGCACTACGCTGAAAAGGAATATTTTTAGCTTCGGCGGTATCAGTTATTAGGTCTCGTAGTTTTTGTTGTACTGCTGGAGCATAAGCAACCACAGGACCTTTTCCAATTTCTAAATCACCTTGTACTTTCTTTTCAATCATCGGTGTGGTCGTGTCATGCGTTACATCGGTAACAATGGCTGCATTTGGTTTTATAGTTTCCGCTATCATTTCAGCACCACGTAAGCCAATTTCCTCCTGTACAGCATTAACAATATAAAGACCGAAAGGAAGAGTTTTGTTATTTTCTTTAAGTAAACGAGCCACTTGGGCAATCATAAAACCTCCCATACGGTTATCTAACGCTCTACAAACAAATTTATCGCCATTTAAAATATGGAATTCATCAGGGTAAGTAATAACACACCCAACATGAACACCTAATTTTTCAACATCCTCTTTTGTTTTACAACCACAGTCTATAAAGATATTGTCTGGCTTTGGAGCTTCTTCGTTACCTGATTTTCTGGTATGAATGGCCGGCCAGCCAAAAACACCTTTTACAATACCGTTTTTTGTGTGAATGTTTACAACTTTACTTGGTGCTATTTGATGATCGCTACCACCATTACGAATCACGTAAATCATACCATTATCTGATATATAATTTACGTACCACGAAATTTCATCGGCATGGCCTTCAATTACGACTTTATATTCAGCTTTAGGATTGATTACACCTACAGCGGTTCCGTAAGTATCGGTAATAAACTCATCTACGTATGGTTTCAGGTAGTCCATCCAAAGTTTTTGTCCTGTCCATTCGTATCCGGTAGGAGCCGCATTATTTAAATATTTTTCTAAAAATTCAATTGATTTATCGTTAAGAATTGACTTCTTTGTCATGTTTAAAAAATTTTGCACTAAAATAATAATATTAATAGAATTCGAGCGCTATATCAAAGGAATTAATTTATCTTTTGATGATTAAATTTCTAATGAAAACTAACCAATTTCAAATTAAATTAACTCCTGTAAAAAAATGTTTTAAGATTGTAAATTAGTAATTTTGGAAAGAAAATTGCTCCAGTGTATTTATGAAGAATATTCTAATATATTTTATTTGCTTAATTCCAGTTTTATCTCTGGCTCAGGTTAATGATATTATTCAAGATTCTACCGACGTCACTTACCTCATTATTGATGGCGATTCTATTCCTAAAACATCTATAAATTTAGAGGAGGTTTACATTCTAAATAAATTAAAATTCGATAACAGAGATGATAGGCTAAGGTATTTAATACTAAGGCGGAAAACTTTAAAGGTGTATCCGTACGCAAAAATGGCAGCCGAACGTTTAGATTCTATGAATAAACGATTGGCAACCTTAAAACGAAACCGCCAGAAAAAAAGATATACCCGACAGGTGCAAAAATATATAGAAGGGGAGTTTTCAGAAAAACTCAAAAAGTTTTCACGCACTGAAGGACAAATTTTGGTTAAATTGATACATCGTCAAACAGGAACTACTGCCTTCGATTTAGTAAAAGAATTGCGAAGCGGTTGGCGGGCGTTTTGGTATAATACCACGGCAAGTATGTTCGATATTTCTTTAAAAAAGGAGTTTGATCCATTAAATGTAAAAGAAGATTATCTCATTGAAGATATATTGTTACGTAGTTTTCAAAATGGGTTACTAGAGCGACAAGAATCTGCAATACCATATAATTTTTATGATTTAACCGATAAATGGATGCATTCGAAACCTGAAGAATAACATGCGAAAACAATCGGCTTTAGAAGAGAAATTTAATGCTACCACTCATGCTATTGGCGCTATTTTTGGTGTAATAGGGTTAATTATGCTAATCCTTTTTCAATCTCATAAAACACCATTTAGTTTATTTAGTGTTATTGTTTATGGTTCTTCTATTGTTATATTGTTTACAGCCTCTACGTTATACCATGCGGTAACTAATAAAACCCAGAAAACATATTTAAGAATCGTAGACCATATGAGTATTTATTTACTTATTGCGGGTACTTATACTCCGGTCTTGCTAATTTTGCTAACGCATAGTTTAGGATGGCTGTTGTTTTGGATAGTCTGGGGTATTGCGCTTTTTGGTATCATTCTTAAGTTGTTTTTTACTGGACGATTTGGCGTGTTCTCTACATTACTATATTTGGTTATGGGATGGTTAATTGTTTTTGATTTTACCAATTTAAATGCAATTATGCATAGTAACGGTATATTGTTGCTCTTTGCTGGAGGTTTAGCTTACACGGTAGGTATTATATTTTATGCTATTGAAAAAATTCCATTTAACCATGTTATTTGGCATCTGTTTGTCTTGGCTGGAGCCATTTGCCATTTTTTTATGATTTTCTTTTATGTAATTTAAATATGATAACAATAACTTCTGCTACTTCTGTAACCGATTTTAAAACCATTGAAAAGTTGGCCGATATTATATGGCGTGAACATTACATTCCTATTGTCGGAAAACCACAAATTGATTACATGTTAGAAAAGTTTCAGACGGCCGAAGCTATTTCGCAACAAGTGGCTAATGGTATGATGTATTTTGCTTTATTTTTTAATAAAATTCCGGTTGGGTACATAGCCATTCAGATAGAAGAACAAACCATGTTTTTAAGTAAAATTTATGTATTGAAAGCTTATCGAGGTAAGGGTATTGCAAAAAGCGCTATGAATTTTGTAGAAAACGAAGCCCAAAAATATAATTTAAAGGAAATTCGTTTAACGGTAAATGTAAATAATAAAGAGGCAATACATGCTTACTCCAAATTGGGCTTTATTAATAAAGGGTCAATTATAGCCGATATAGGAAATGGATTTATTATGGATGATTTTGATATGAGGAAACCAATACATTAATAAATCTGATTTGAATTAAACAAAAATTAAGTCCAATTCGTCGTACTAAAATGCTTTCTGCATCTCATAAGCGATGTTTCTTAAATGATAAGAGATCTTTAAACAAATTTGTGGGGCTCATTTAACCTTCTATAACATCTTTGTATTCATCAAAAAATGCTTCGAACAAACACATTTTTTCATTAAAAAACTCCATAACATCACGCCAGGTATTCTTATTGTGAATTGACACTTTTTGATCTAAAGGCACGTAAATTCTTGAAATTTCCTTTTCGTTGTCTAAAAAATAAGTTTCATCGTAAATGGCGTCAGGTAAATAATCGTCTAACAAAATAGATTTTAAAGCCTCTAATTTTTTCCAGAATTTTATACGATATTCCAGATCGTCCTCTAAATCTAAAGCCACTAAAGCCTTTTTATTATCGAAGTAAAATTTAAAACTAAATCCTTTTAATTTCGTGTTGTATAAAATCCATTTTCTGGGAAATGATTTTCCAAAACTCGTCCAAAATTCCTGTTTTAATTTTCTAGATTCTTCTTTACTAAACATAAAATAAAGTCTGTTCTAAACAACGAATTAAATTAAATATGCTACTCCAACACCTAAAATTATCGAGATAAATTTCGATAAATTAAATTTGTGACCGTCGGAACTTTCAAATAAAATCGTAGTAGAAATATGGAAAAATACACCAATAACGAGTGCATTAAACACTTGCGAGTAATGTGCTATGGTTTCCGAAGTTGTTGAAATTAAAGTCCCTAATGGTGTCATTAATGCAAAAACTAATAAAAATCCAGCAATTTGAATTTTTTTGTATTCCGATTGTAATAAAAACATGGTAATAATGGCGGCAACAGGAATTTTATGAATTAAAATACCATACACCATATCGTTATGGTCATGAATAGCAAAACCTTCTAAAAAACTATGCAAACACAAGCTAATAAATAACGACCACGGAAAAGCGGTGTCTTCTTTATGTACATGAACATGTCCATGTTCAGCACCTTTTGAAAATAACTCTAAAATGAGCTGTAGAAGTATACCTGAAACAATATAAACACCAGCTAATTTAGCATTTAAATGGTGATACACTTCGGGAAGTAATTCAAATAATGTTAATGCCAGTAAAAAGGCCCCACTAAACGAGAGTAATAATTTGGTGTTTACCGATTTTTGCTTGTTTGTAACTTGCGCTAAAACAAAACCAATAATAACTGCTAAAAACGGAAATAAAAATTTATTCATGCGATACGATACTCAACTAAGTATTATTTAAAAATCATTACTAATCGTTCCGATGTTTTAGGATTAAATTTACGTAATTTATAATCGCCAAATACATCTAGTAAAAACACTCCGGCCGCTTCAAAAAGGGCTTCAAAATCGGCTAAGGTAAACGCTTTTACACATTCCTGAAAATTAAAATGTTCACCATCGGCAGAAAAACTAATGTCTTTAATGATATAATCGTTTTCCACATATCGCTTAAGGTGAAATTCAATACCTTCTACAGTTTTTGTTTCTTCTGGTACCAAATGATCAATGATAAATTCACTATTCATAAAATCGATAACGGCAAAACCAGAAGTGTTTAAATTGGCTTTTATCGCTTTTATGGTGTTTAAGTTATCTTCATCTTTATCAAAATACCCAAAACTAGTAAACAAATTAAAAACGGCATCAAACTGCTTATTAAACGGTTTACACATGTCGTGAACTGCAAAATGCAGGTTTTCATTCTCAAACTGTTTAGCAAATGCAATGCTGTTTTCACTTAAATCGGCGCCCGTTACATGGTACCCCAAAGAATTTAAATATACAGCATGACGGCCACGACCACAAGCCAAATCCAATATCGAACCGTTTTCTGGTAAGTTTAAATACTCGGTAAGCGTATCCATAAAATGCTGCGCTTCACTATCGTCTCGGTCTTTATATAATATATGATAAAATGGTGTGTCGAACCATGAGGTAAACCATTTTGTAGTATCTTTATTCATAGATGTTTTATGGGGTTCCCCGAATACTCGGGGCAGGCTTTCAGTTATATCTTTTTTATCAATTACCATTGGGCAATTATAAAAAAGGATGCCACTTCAATCCTTAACCTAAATTGATAATATCGTTAAATTCACGCAAAATTACGCTATTTTTGCTGTAATAAAAAAGAACAGACAGTAAGTCATATAAAATAATGGGAGAAAATTATGAAATGGTTGCCAAAACCTTATTTGGTTTTGAAGATTTATTAGAAAAAGAGTTAACGCAACTAGGTGCTCAGCACATAAAAAAAGGAGTGAGAAGTGTTTCTTTTGTTGGAGATAAAGGCTTTATGTATAAGGCTAATTTAGCATTACGAACTGCCATAAAAATATTAAAACCCATTACAAGTTTTACGGTTAACAGTGAAGAAGAATTGTATAGCAAAATGTATGCTATGAACTGGGCTGATTATTTAAAACCTACTGGAACATTAGCCATTGATGCCACGATTCATTCAAAACAATTTACACATTCCTTATTTATTGCACAAAAAGCTAAAGATGCCATTGTAGATAAGTTTCGCGATACGACGGGACAACGTCCTAATGTCGATTTGAAATTTCCCGATTTAAAGGTTAATGTTCGTATTGATAGAAACCAGTGTACTATTTCGTTAGATTCTTCAGGAGATTCTTTACATAAAAGAGGGTATAAACTGGCTACTAATATAGCACCGATTAATGAAGTTCTGGCCGCAGGATTAATTATGTTATCTGGTTGGGATGGGCAAAGTGATTTTATGGATCCAATGTGTGGTAGTGGTACGATGCTAATCGAAGCGGCAATGATAGCCTGTAATATACCGCCAAACTTAATGCGAAAAGAGTTTGCTTTTGAGCGTTGGCAAGATTGGGATGTTGATTTGTTTGAAAAAATAGAAGAGTCGCTTTTAAATAAAACCCGAGATTTCCATTTTAATATTACAGGATACGATAAAGCGCCAAGTGCAGTTAAAAAAGCTATTGAAAATATTAAACATGCCGAACTGGACGATTTTATTACTGTTAAGCATGAAGATTTTTTTAAAACTCAAAAAGGGGGCGAAAGAAAATTACATATGGTCTTTAATCCGCCTTATGGTGAGCGCTTAAATATAGATTTACAAGAATTTTATAAAGATATAGGTGATACCTTAAAACAGAATTACCCTAATACCGATGCCTGGTTTATAACCAGTAATCTTGAAGCTTTAAAATACGTAGGCTTACGTCCATCAAGAAAAATTCAATTATACAATGCCAAATTAGAATCACGTTTGGTAAAATACGAGATTTACGCTGGTAGTAAAAAAGGGAAGTATATGAAGTAAAGCGTTAGATTTATTACTACATTATTATAAAAGTAAAAGCCAGTTAAAGTTAATAACTGGCTTTATTTTTTATTACAAAAATTGGGATTAAGTTATTCAGGAATCTGCTGACTTAAACAATGCAGTGTTCCAAATCCCCAAATAAAGTCCGTTGCCGATATTCCAATAACTTCGCGATTAGGGAAACATTCAGCAATAATATTTAATGCTTTTCGGTCGTTGGCATCGTTAAAAGTAGGCACTAAAACAGCTTTATTAATAATTAAAAAATTAGCATAACTGGCCGGCAATCGAATGCCATCGAAGTCTAATTTTTTAGGCATTGGTAGGATAACAATATTTGGCGTTTTGCCGTTTTCTAATTTTGATTCCTGAAGACGTTTTAAATTATCTTGAAGTGGTTTGTAATTTGCATCATCAGGGTTCGTTTCTACAACGGTAATAATGGTGTCTTCGTTTACAAATCGCGCCAAATCATCGACATGGCCGTGGGTGTCGTCGCCTTCAACACCATTACCTAACCAAATGACATTGTTAACCCCTAAATATTCTTTAAAAACGGTTTCGTAGTCGGCTTTGGTGAAACCTTCGTTTCGTACTTGAATACTAGGGTGTAGCAAGCACTCTTCTGTGGTTAACAGGGTGCCTTTGCCATTAACATCGATAGCGCCGCCTTCAACAATAACAGGTTTACCTTTATAGGTGACTTGAGTGAGTGGAATGTTTAAAAAATCAGCTACTTTTTGAGGAATGGCTTTGTCTAATTTAAAGTTGTTATATTTTGCCCAACCATTAAAATTGAAGTTTAAAGCTTGGCGTTCATTTCCTTTTTTAACAATAATAGGCCCAGAATCTCGCATCCAGCTTCGATTGGTTTTGTGCACCATAAACGAAACATGACTCATGTTTACATGTGCCATTTCTAACAATCCAATAACTTTTGCCTTTAATTTTTCGGATGCAACCACAACAATAACCCCTTCTACGGACGCTACTTTTTTAATAAACTCAACAAAGGCCCATTGAATAGCTTCGTATTTTCCCGGCCAATCATTTCCATTATGTGGAAAACAGAGTAAAACAGCTTGTTGTTGTTCCCATTCTGCAGGGAATATCCATTGCTCTTTATTCATTAATCAATGACTCTTTTAGTGATATCTCCATATTTATCAATACGTCGGTCTCTTAAAAATGGCCAATTCTGACGTACATTTTCTTGAAGGGTTAAATCAACTTCGGCTATTAGAATTTCTTCTTGATCTACCGAGGCCTGCGCTAATATTTCTCCTTGAGGACCAGCAATAAATGAAGATCCCCAAAATTCTATACCGTTGGTATCTGGTAAATATTTTTCTAAACCAATACGGTTTGCTGCTGCAACATAAATTCCGTTAGCAACGGCATGTCCGCGCATTACATTCATCCAAGCGCCTTGTTGGTTTTCTCCAAATTCAGCCTTTTCCTGAGGGTGCCAACCAATTGCTGTTGGGTAAAATAGTACTTCGGCACCTTGTATTGCCGTTAACCTAGCCGCCTCAGGATACCATTGATCCCAACAAATTAAGGTCCCTATATTTCCTTTTTTAGTAGGGAAGGACTTAAATCCGATATCGCCGGGTGTAAAATAGAATTTTTCATAAAAATGCGGATCATCCGGGATATGCATTTTTCGGTATAACCCAGCTTCTGAGCCATCGGAATCGATAATGTAAGCACTGTTATGATAAACACCTGCCATGCGTTTTTCGAAGAATGGCACAATAATTACAACGCCAAGTTCTTTGGCTAAACTACTAAATGCATTAAACGATGTGCTGTATAATGGTTCCGCAAACGCGAAATTATCGACATCTTCGCTTTGGCAAAAATAGTGACTGCTATAAAGTTCGGGTAATGAGATAACCTCTGCACCTTGTTTGGCAGCATCTTTTACCCACTGAATACATTTGTTTAAATTGTTTTCAGGTGTGTTATTCAAGTTTAATTGAATAACAGCAATTTTATACGTGTTTTTAGGCATTTTAAACTATTAATTTTAAACAAAGATATATAATTTTTAAATGAAGAAGTTTAATTATTTTGAACGAAATTTTAGCAAAATTAGGTGTTATATCTTATTGTTTTTATAGTGTGTAAATAAAAAAAAAAGCCTTGCAGTTTTGTATAACGTGCGAGGCTTTATAATTTAAAACGTTTAAAAGTTACTTTTCTTTTTTGTACAATGGAATGCGATACGATAATGTATAACCATAGCCTACCCCAATGCCGCTGCTATCGTATGTTTTATGAAAACCGGGTATATAAATATTCTGGAAATTACCAGGGTCTGTTTCGGTAGCTAAGAATTTTAATTGCGCATTCAGACCTAAATACAAATTGGTAAATAACTCTACTTTTATTCCTAATATGATTTCTGCCCAAAATGCCGTTAAACCATCTATGGTTTTAGATTCCTCTGAAGTATACTGATTCCAATATTGGGTTGTATTATAAATGGTGTAATTGTTTAAATCATGACTAAATGTACTGCCTCCAACTCGAAAACCGAAATAAACCATGTTATCCATGTCTAGCCAGTTTTGATACATATTATAGTCAATTCCACCTTTTATATATCCTCCCTTTGTAGTAACGTTTAAATACTCATTGACGTTGGTTTTTTCTTCGTAACCTAATTCACCTGCTATATAGAGTTTTTGTTTTATTCGGTAATCTGCCGAAATTTCAAATCCACTATATTCATCATCGAGGGTTGAGCGGATAAGTTTTCCAATATCTCCCCCAACACGCAGGCCATATTTTAATTTTATTTTAACCGAGTCGTTAGCGATGCTGGTAATGCTGTCGTTTTGGGCATGAGCGCTAAAACAAAACAACAGTAGACATACCAAGCTATTAATGGAAAATATTGAAATGTGTTGTTGTTTCATCTTCTACAGATTGGTTATCGTTTAGAGGCTGCCTTGCTTTTATCCAGTTATCATTATCGCTTTCAACTGTAAGCGTTACGTTTTTAAAAATGGTTTTATAACCACATGCTCGCGATACAAATACCTCTTCTCGGCTGTAATTTATGGTGATTAAATCTGGATTGCCGTTTGGGAAATCGTCACTCGTGTCATCTGGAGTACCATTATCGTTTACCGAAAAGTTATTAAAAATTATAAATTGAGTTGTGTTTTCGTAAGTTTTAAGAGGTAAAGCTAGCTGCGTTACCGAGCCAGTGGTACTGATAGGTAGTGGATTTCCATCATCATCAATACCAGATACGGCAAGGTTTACAACTTTTTTCTTGCTCTCCTGATTATTAACGTCGTAAAAATCTACAATTAAGTTAGGCGTAGTCGGTGTGCTTCCTGGGCATAAATCGTCGCGCTCGCAACCGATATTAATGCCTGTTAAGAGCGTTAAAACTAATAGAGAAATAATTTTTAAGTATTTCATTCTTATGTTTAAATAGGTTGAATCTATTTGTTTAGGATTGGCAATTTAGGGATTTAATATGAACTATCGCTTTTCTAGGAGTACAACATTTTCAACATGAAATGTTTGTGGAAACATATCGACTGCCTGTGTTTTAACTACTTTATACATAGCATCCATTATAGCTAAATCTCTTGCTTGAGTGGCACTATTACAACTCACATAAACCACTTTTTTGGGTGCAATATTTAATATTTGCTGAACGACGTCTTTATGCATTCCATCCCTAGGGGGATCGGTAATTATAATATCCGGAATTCCATGTGTATTAATAAACTCTTGATTAAATACGTTTTTCATATCTCCTACAAAAAACTCACAATTATCAATATTATTGCGTTCAGCATTTTCTTTTGCAGCAGCAATGGCATCAGGAACGGCCTCAACACCTATAACTTTCTTGGCATTTTTAGAAACGAATTGAGCAATGGTTCCTGTTCCTGTGTACAGGTCGTAAACCAATTCATTTCCAGTTAATCCCGCAAAGTTTCTAGTTATTTTATAGAGCTCGTATGCTTGTTCAGAATTGGTCTGATAGAAGGATTTTGCATTAATTTTAAACTTTAAGCCTTCCATTTCTTCAAAAATGTGGTCTTCACCTTTGTAACAAATAATGTCCTGATCGTAAATGGTGTCATTGGCTTTACCATTTATTACATAAAGAAGTGACGTAATTTGGGGAAATTTATCAGAAATAAAATCTAACAGCAACTCGCGTTTTTCTTTGTCTTCTTTAAAGAACTGAATAAGCACCATAATATCGCCAGTAGTTGAAGTACGAATCATCATGGTACGTAATAATCCTGTTTGATTTCGGGTGTTAAAAAATTCAAGACCGTTATCAATTGCAAAAGCTTTAACTTCATTACGTATATCGTTAGAAGGATCTTGTTGTAAATGACATTTTTTAACATCTAAAATTTTATCCCACATGCCTGGAATATGAAACCCTAAGGCGTTTCTATCGCCTAAATCTTTGTCGGATTGCACTTCTTCTAGGGTTAACCAACGACTGTCACTAAAAGAGAATTCCATTTTATTTCGATAGAAATATTGTTTTTCCGAGCCTAAAATAGGTGTAACTTCAGGAAGTTCGATATGACCTAAACGAGTTAAATTATTAGTAACCTCTTTTTGTTTATAATACAGTTGATGCTCATAAGCCATATCTTGCCACTTACAACCACCACAAACACCAAAATGCTCACAAGCAGGTGCGGTTCGTTTATCGGATAATTTATGAAATACCGTTGCCTTACCCTCGTAATAGGCTTTACGAGCTTTAAATGTTTGCACATCTACAACATCACCAGGAACTGCGTTTGGTAAAAATATAACTTTTCCATCTGGTGCTTTGGCAATGGTTTTACCCTTGGCACCTGCATCTACAACTTCAACGTTTGTAAATAATTGTTTTCTCTTTTTTCTAGACATGATGCAAAAGTAGTAAAGCAATTGTTAGGGAGGAATAATTTCCATAAAAAAAGTGACCAAAATTAATGATCACTTTTTATTACATAAAACGGTGTTTTTCTTTTATTTTTTATTGAATTTCTCCAATATATTGCTCATTTGTTTTCCAGCCGCTTCACGACCACCCAATCCAAACGATAGTACTACAGTTAATCCTACCGTAGCCAACACAATGCCAAATGCAAGGTTAACTATCTCGTCTGCAATTCCCATTCTGTTTAAGCCAATGGCTAAAAACACCGCCAAAACAGATACTTTAATAATGTTTGCTACAAAAGGATTGTTACCACTTTTATTAAAAATAGTAACAGCAATATTTGCAATCCAGTTCCCTACAGCTAAAATAATAAGTCCAAAAATAATATTGCCAGCCATTTCGCCAATGTTATATGTAATCTCGGTTAATTGAGCAAAACCTAATTTTTCTAGTGCAGTTATTAGTCCAAAAAGTATTATGAATGCATAAACTATGTTAGTAATTAGTTTTTCAACGTTTGTATTTCCTAGAAAGGAATTAAGTTTCGCTTTTTCTAAAATTTCGTTAAAGTTTAGGCTATCTAAAAGGTCTTTAATGAGTCCGCTTACAAAACGTCCTCCAATAACAAAGAAAATTAAAATGACCGTGGCCAATAAAATTTTAGGAATAGCATCGAAAAAGCTTTGTAGCATGTAAGTAGCAGGTTGCGAAACAGCATCTAAATTTAATATGTTTAATGCAGCGATTAATAGAGGTATAAAAATAAAGATAAATACTACTTTTTTAAGAATATTGACTAAATTGATATTTTGTGGAAGGTGTAGTTTAGGGACAAGATTTTGGATAGTTTCTCCTGAAAGTCCAACAAATTCAGATACAATTTTAGCAAGCATATACCCAATGTAACCTACTAGAGTGGCACCAACAATGTTTGGGATAAATTCTGTGAAACCGTTAAGTAGATTTTTAGCAGGCTCTAAAACGCTGGTCATACCCAATCTTTCTAGGGCAACCATAAAGGTGAAAACCATAATTAAAAAGTAAACCAGTTTACCTATAAACTTGGAAACACTTACTTTAGAGGAGTCTGTTTTTTTATCTATGCCTGTTTTTTCTATAAGTTTTATTGTAATTCGCTTTAAAAATTTAGCTATAAAATAACCTAAAATTAAAATAAGAATAACGATAATGGCATTAGGTAAATATCCTGAAAATGATTGTTGAAGAGTATCAAGTAACTCTGTAAAAAAATCCATGGTGATTAGTTTGTTGATTAGTGAATAAGTTCATTGTTAAGACCCATTTTTAATCAATATGTCACTTTTCTTACAAAATTTGGAGATAACATGACTTTTAAAATCCCATTATTAGTTTTTCAATAGTAGATATATTTATTAATTTGCGCACTCTAGGGATGATTTCTCTCCCACGCTGAATTTTCGGACACTTCGAAAGGATAAAGGTACAGTAGGAATGGTTGTTTTATTAATTTAAATTTCATTAAAATGGCTGTTTTAAAAACATTAACATCGCAGCAAGCAATAGATTTAGAAAATAAGTATGGAGCTCATAACTATCATCCATTACCCGTGGTATTAAGTCGCGGAGAAGGTGTATATGTTTGGGATGTAGAAGGAAAACAGTATTACGATTTTTTATCAGCATATTCTGCAGTTAATCAAGGGCATTGTCATCCTAAAATTATTAATGCATTGGTAGAACAAGCAAAGGTACTAACCTTAACCTCCAGAGCTTTTTATAATGATATGTTAGGGAAGTACGAAAAATATGCCTGCGAGTATTTTGGATTCGATAAATTGTTACCGATGAATACGGGTGCTGAAGCTGTGGAAACCGCTTTGAAAATTTGTAGAAAATGGGCCTACGAGGTTAAAGGAATTCAAGAAAATGAAGCTGAAATTATTGTTTGTGAGAACAATTTCCATGGAAGAACCACAACTATTATTTCGTTTTCTAACGATCCTGTGGCTCGTGAAAATTTTGGACCATACACCAAAGGATTCATTAAAATAGAATATGATAACCTAAAGGCATTAGAAGAAGCTTTGAATAGTAATTCAAACGTTGCTGGCTTTTTAGTAGAGCCTATACAGGGCGAAGCTGGGGTTTATGTACCAAGCGACGGCTATTTAGCTAAAGCCAAAGCCTTGTGTGAAAAATATAATGTTCTATTTATAGCGGATGAAGTACAAACAGGGATTGCCAGAACAGGAAAACTATTAGCTGTAAATCATGAAAACGTAACTCCTGACTTGTTAATTTTAGGAAAAGCAATAAGCGGCGGAGTTTATCCAATAAGTGCTGTATTGGCTAATAATAATGTTATGGATGTTATAAAACCAGGTAACCATGGTAGTACTTTTGGAGGAAATCCTGTAGCTGCAGCTGTAGCTATGGCCGCCTTGGATGTGGTGAAAGACGAGCATCTTGCTGATAGAGCTGAAAAGTTAGGTGTAATATTTAGAAGTGAGTTAAATAAATATATTACAACGAGTTCTATTGCTAAATTAGTTAGAGGTAAAGGTTTATTAAATGCTATTGTAATTAATGATAGTGAAGATAGTGATACTGCTTGGAATATTTGTCTGGCTTTGCGTGACCATGGTTTATTAGCAAAACCGACCCATGGTAATATTATTCGATTTGCGCCACCCTTAGTGATGAATGAAGACCAATTATTTGATTGTATCGGGATTATTAAAAAAACACTCGAAAAGTTTGAAAATTGATTAAAAAAAAAGCGACCACTAGGTCGCTTTTTAATTTTATGTTTTAAATCTGAATTTAGCTTTGCTGCAATTCTTCCAGGCGCTCTCTTAATAATTCTTCATTTTGTAGCGTTTCAAAGCCAAAGTAGACGATAGCCCAAACAATTAATAGAATGAATATAATGCTTAAAACAAGTGAAATAATTGCCATTATTTTTCCAGCTTTTACATTGCCGTAGCCTTCATATAAATCGGGGTTCGATTGGTACAATTTTGTGGCCTTTGAAGCAAATATCAAGCCAACAATTGCTAAAATTAAACCAGGAATTCCGTAAAAGCAGCATCCTAAAATAGATAGAATACCAAGAACGAGTACTAATGTCGAATTAGGTAAATTTTGTTTTTCCATGTTGTGGTTTTTAAAAGAATTTATAAATGTAATTGGTTATTATAATTGTAAAATTTAGGAGAAATAAACCGACAAGTATATGGTGTCCATTATCAAACCTAAATTTAATATGTAGTCCTAAAAAGATGAACATTAGTACGATGGTATAAATAGCTGGATACATTATAAAAGCCTCCTCAAATTTACCTTGTAAAATAAATAATAGCGACCTTTGCATACCACAACCAGGACAATCAACACCAAAAAATTTTTTGTTTAGGCAGGGTAACATATATTCTTCTATACCACTCATTTTTTCTTACATATTTCTTCAAATGTAAAAAAAATAAGGACTGCTTAAGGTTATTTAAGGTTGTTTATTACAACTTTTTTAGTGAATATTTGGTTATCTTTTAATAAAATTCTAGCAATATAAACACCATTGCTTAATGCTTTTGTAGAAAAGACCTGGTTGGTATTTATCGAACGAATAGGTTTGTTAATGACTTGTTTTCCTGTAACATCTATTAACTGAAATTGCTTATAATCTATATGGTCAGGGTTGTATATTTTTAATTCCGCGATACGATTATTTTGAAAGACGTTAAAATGTGATAAAGTTTCAGACTGAGTATTTAAAGTCTCTTCATTTTTACTGAAGGTAATTTCAAAACGATTACTATAGGTGCCAGCTTCAATTTGCGTTAGATAATCCTGATGTCTTAAGTTTACATATGTATTCAGTGTTTTATCATGCACGTAAATAGGTGTGCTTATATTTATGTTTTGGATATCAGTAATTCGAATAGCTAAAGGCATATCGTTTGCAATTTTCACCACAAAAGGTATTGTTGTATTGTCATCAAAAGGAAGAGCCTGTGCGAGATAATCTTGACTTTCTGTTCTTAAGCACGCATCCGATTTTAAACTTTTATCTAAAGAGGTTTTTATTTCTAAACCATAGTCAAATCCTGTTGTAGCATTTTCATGAAATGTTTCTACCAATTGTCTGGTATATTGGTTGTTAAAATCAATGTTTAGTCTGAATCGCTGATACGTCAATGGTACCTTCGAAAACTTATTGCTAGAAGTATTCTGAGAAAATTGTTTATTGAAGGTGTTTTTGAAGAATGTAGAGGAATCGGTGGCCACATTTTCTTTTTTAAATACACGATGACTATTTTTTGCTTTAACAAAACCAGAAGCAATCCCTGAAACCATAAATCCTTGTCCAATAGGTAAATATCTTGAGTTGGCAAGCGATTTACTTGCTGTACCTCCACTATTAGTGTTTATGGTACCATCCCCGTTATATGTTTTAAAGGTGGCGGGAGTGAAGGTAATAAGTTTGCCATCGGCACTAATGGTATAAGACGAGTAACCGCCTTGGTAATCTCTAATTCTATGAGAATTTACATTAGGATCTTGCTCCCAAAAGCTTAAAGTACCATCGATAACGGTTTGATTTTCTGAATCATGAATATATGCTGCGGCATCCAAGGCGGAAGGGTAAGGGTTTCCAACCAACGAGGTTTTTCCTGTTTCAACTTGAACAGGTATAGTTCCTGTATTAGGTTTTCCTCTAAAATCATAACGTTGTGAAGCGCTAGATCCACTTGTTCCTTTCATTGTAAATCCTTCACCAGGATTAATTGTTGTATTCCCTTGCACATGAACCCAACCATAATAACCGGTACTGGCTATGTATTTCCAAATCCAATATGGTTCAATGTTTAAAGGGCTTGATGTTCCATTATAATTTGAACTATGATTAAAAGTGGCGGGGGTAGAAGTGGTAAGATCTATAACATCATTTAAAAAGGAAATACCAAAAGTATTATTGTCGGCACTACTATTTTTATTTCCAATAGGGGAACACCAATAGTTGTATTCATAAGCGTCTACATTTCCATTTTGATATACACTTAACTCGCCTTCACCAGTGTTTCGTTCGTTTTCCTCACCTTGAACAAGTTGTCCAGAATCTCTTAAATAAATTCGGCTTTCGGATTCGTTTAGGTTTATGTCTTTGTTTACAAAAACAACTTGGTTTTTAACAAATACAAAACTGTCATTTCTCACCGAAAGTTGTGCGTAAGTGAGATTACTAACTAATAAAACAAGGTAGGTAAATTGTCGTATCATGATGATTTTAAGGGCATTTTACAGTACAAATATATAATATTTTATGAATATTTAGCGTTTTATCGATAAAAAAATACTTTTTATCGAAGTAATCTCATTAAAATAGAGAACCATTTTAGTTCGTACTGAACATAATTTGGCTTAATTTTACCACTTTAAAACAAATTATATTTAATATTCCTAAAATGAAATATTTAAATTACATATTAATCATGATAGGTGCAGTAATAGCGATTTACTCAAAGGCTGGTGCTAATCAAAATCAATACATTTTAATAGCTGGTATAATTATTTTGATGTTTGGGGTTTATCGAATTTCAAAAACAATACCAAGTAAATATTCAGAAACCGACGACGACAACGAAAATAAAGAAAAGTAGAAGGATGCAATTTAAAATTGGCGATAAGGTATTAGTTTTAGATGAAAATATGTCTGGGGTTGTAACTGTAATTAAAAATGACCAGGTTACTATTGAGACAGAAGATGGCTTTTTTCTTAATTTTAATGAAAGTGAATTAATTGGTGTTAAGTCTAAAAACGATTTAGCCGTAGATCTGGATTTAGGTATTGGACTAGCCATTCGCGAAAAGGAACAGCAAAGGAAGCATAAAAATCAAGGTAAGAGAAAGGCGAAAGAGCGTTATGAGCCTACGATGGAGGTCGATTTACATATTCATCAGTTAGTTAAATCGTCTCGTGGTATGACTAATCACGATATGCTTACCTTACAACTAGACACTGCTCGCAGACAACTTGAATTTGCTATAAAAAAACGCATTCAAAAAGTTGTATTTATTCACGGGGTAGGTGAAGGTGTATTAAAAGTTGAGTTGGAATATCTATTTGGTCGCTATAACAACGTAAAGTATTACGATGCCAATTACCAAAAATACGGTTTAGGCGCTACCGAAGTTTACATTTACCAAAATCCATCTAACGATTAATTAAAAACAGGAGATAATGTTTCTGTTTTTAAGTTGCTGCTAATTTCAGAGTCATTTAAAGTTCCAAAATCCAAAATATCATAAGAAATAACAGTTAAATCAAAATCATGTACTGTTATACTCACTTTAAACTCTTTGGTAATATTGTGTGCTCTGTAGGATGTTGCTGGCACGGTTGTCATCACTTCTGGATTTAAATAATCAGGACCAACATCGGGGTTAATAATGTCGTTTGCCGGATTATTATCCTGAGACTCATTCTCTTCATCACGAGTAAAAACACCATCGTTGTCATCATCATTATCTAAATAGTCCGGTATGCCATCGCCATCAGAGTCTTGTGCATCATCAGGATTATTGTTTCCGTCGGGATCAGGGTTTTCATCTTTTGTAAGTACATTGTCACCATCATCATCTGCATCCAAGTAATTTGGTATCCCATCGTTGTCGGTATCATCATTAGTTAAATCGCCATCGCCATTTAGATCTTCAAGGAGTGAAGGGATACCGTCGTTATCATCTTCTGTTAATTTTGTTTCTATAACAACGTAACCGCTAATAGCTTCATAGTCTTCTATAATTATTGCTTCAGAATTAGGGATGTCATTACAAAAAATATCATTAGGTAAAGTGCTGTTACTGTAGGTACGGTAATTGAGTTTGTTTGTGGCCGATAAATTAAAAGTGTCTCTGTAAACATTGTTATCGCCAACCGTTAGAATATCATTCAAATTATCGAGTTCCGAAATTTTTACAGATAAAGATTCTGAAGGGTTACTTTTTGTTTTATAAAACACTAAACCATTACTACCACATACTAGAAATTCATTGTCAAAATCTAATTCTACATCAAGAACATCGCCATCATCACAGGCCATATAGGTAATTAAACTCAGTATAGTTAAAACAAAAAATATCTTACGCATTCTCTTTGGATTTTAAGGCAAAAGTAAATAATTGTAATTTATAACGTAGCTTATTGCCAATAATTTTATTCTAAGTAATTTTGTTGTGTAACTGCCATAGTAATTATGTTTTAAGCAGTTTGAATTATAATAATTTGGTTTCGAGGAAAATCTCGAAATTTAAATAACTCGTAGAGCGAGAAAATCATTTTTATGCAACAAGTATATTTTGATAATGCAGCAACAACGCCAATTCGTGAGGAAGTAATTGACGTGATTTCTGAGGTGATGAAAAGTAGTTACGGAAATCCTTCATCATCACATAGTTATGGAAGGTCATCAAAAGTTTTAATTGAAAAATCAAGAAAAACAATTGCCAGATATTTAAACGCATCTGCAAGTGAAATTGTTTTTACGTCTGGAGGAACAGAAGCCGATAATTTAGTATTGGTAAGTGCTGTTAGAGACCTTAAAGTTACTCATATTGTTACTTCAAAAATAGAACATCATGCGGTTCTGCATACAGTTGAGGCATTAGAAAAAGAATACAAAATTCAGGTAAGCTATGTGAATTTGGATGCTCAAGGAAATGTGGATTATTTACATTTAAAAACCTTACTGGATACCGAAAGAAAAACGTTGGTAAGTTTGATGCATATAAATAATGAAATTGGAAATATTTTAGATATTAAACGAGTTTCTGAATTATGTAAAAGTTACAATGCCTTATTTCATACCGATGCCGTCCAGTCTATAGGGCATTATGAATTAGATTTAAGTGAAATAAAGGTTGATTTTCTTGCTGCTTCGGCTCATAAATTTCATGGACCAAAAGGAATAGGATTTGCTTATATAAGAAAGGAAAGCGGAATAAAACCTTTAATATCAGGAGGGGAGCAGGAGCGTGGATTACGTGCTGGAACAGAAAGTGTTCATAATATTGTAGGCATGGAATTGGCGTTAAAGTTAGCATACGACAATTTAAATGAGGAAAGTAATTTTGTAAACGACTTAAAAGAATATTTCATAAAAAACATACAAAAGAATATTCCTGGAGTGAAATTGAATGGGCAATCCGCAGATACCAAACATAGTACCTACACGCTAGTTAATGTGTGTTTACCGGTATCAGAAAAGCAAGCTTCCATGTTATTATTTCAGTTAGATTTAAAAGGTATAGCATGTTCTAAAGGTAGTGCGTGTCAGAGTGGAAGTAATCAAAAATCGCATGTGTTAGCCGAAATTTTAAACGAGGAAGATTTACAAAGGCCGTCTATTCGGTTTTCATTTAGTAAGTATAATACAAAAGAAGAAGTGGACTTTGTTATTCATATTCTGAAAGCGTTTATTGTAAAGTCGGTATAAGTATATTTTTATAAAATTACACTTGATCGTATTTTATTTGCTTTTTATCGGGATTATGTGTAGGTTTGTCTAACTGAACAATAACTAACTAAAAATAATGATAAGAATAGTCTCTCACACTTTTATTCTTATATTAGTGTCTTGTGTTGTACACGCCCAAGTAGGTATAGGCACAACGAATCCCGATCCATCTTCTGTATTAGATATTTCATCTACATCCCAAGGTATATTGGTGCCTCGAATGACTACAGCCGAGCGTATTGCAATAAATAATCCTGCCACAGGTTTGTTAGTATATGATACAAGTTTAGGTGAATTTGCTTATTCAAATGACGGCTCTTGGTCTACTCTGGGAAATGCAAAAAGTGCTAATCAAACAACTAGTAAAACAGGTTGGGTCGCTTTAAAGGATGCAGATTATAGCCTGACTTTAGCTGGAATTACAGTAAACGAATCAACAGAACCAACGAATTTTACTAATATAGATTTGGATTTTTCAAATAACGCTTCGGACGGTGTCATAGAAGATTATGCGCCGAAGGGATACGAGGCAAACGATTATTTTGACAATAATTCTCATAGAATACAAGCTTTAAATGAGGGTGATGCTGTCGAAATCCGACTTCAATTCGATGCAATACCAGAGGCTAATAACAGTTTTTTAGTGATAGCACTGGACATTGGAGACAATAATTGTACAATTATTTATCAAAAAACGATTCCTTTACTCCGAGGCGCGGACGATGTTAATAAAATTAGTGAAACCCTATTGCTGTATCAGCTTAATACTTTTAAGGTCAATGGTGCTAAATTGATGGTTGGGTATTCAGCTACCAGCGGTTCCCCTGGTAATGTATTTTTATCAGATTTCAGTATGGTTATCTCTAGGATTCACGCTGGAGAATAACTATTGTTTATAATGGTTAAACTGTAAAATGTCAAGAATTTTTTCGAGTTTAATCATTAATGAAGTGTTTTTGATGTATAATTTTTTTTAATATATGTGTAAGAATTGATATATGTCAACTTATTCGTGAATTCTGTCAAAATCTTCTAGGAATTCCTAATAGAGTATGTATTTTCGGCTTACATAATATTAATTATTTATATATAATGATAAGAATAGTCTCTCACACTTTTGTTCTTATGTTAGTTTCATGCGTTATGCGCGCCCAAGTGGGTATAGGAACAACAAATCCAGACCCTTCGTCAGTATTAGATATTTCATCAAATTCACAAGGTTTATTAATCCCCAGAATGTCAAGCCAAGAGCGAGAATCCATTAGTTCTCCTGCATCAGGCTTATTAGTTTTTGATACGGATTTACTGGCTTTTGTATTTTCAGATGGGGAAACCTGGTCCACCATTGGTAAAACACGAGGAATAAACTCAGGTATAAATCCAACAGGGTGGGTCTCATTAATCGATGCTGATTATCAATTAACTTTGTCTGGTATATCTTTAAGTGAGTCTAGTGACCCCACTAATTTCTCCGATGTAGAATTAAACTTCTTAAATGATTCATCAGATCAAGTCATTGAAACCTATGCACCTGATGGTTTTTCAGCTTCTGATTTTTTCGATAATGAAACACATAAAATTAAAGCTATACAGGAGGGTGATACCATAGAATTACATTTAAATTTTAATGCTGTGCCTGATGCTAACAACAGTTTTTTGGTTATTGCCTTAGATATTGGAAATCCTAATGGGAACATTATTTTTCAAAAAACAATACCTCTTTTGAGAAGTTCTGGAGATTCCAATAAAATAAGTGAAACTATTATGGTATATCAATTAGAAAGTTTTGTAACTAACGGTGCAAAACTAAAAGTGGGTTACTCTACAACTAGCGGGTTACCGGGCAACGTAACGTTATCCGATTTTAGTTTGCTAATATCAAGAATACATACTCGTAACTAGTAAAATAGCCTTTTTATTTCGTTAGAATTTCATAGTAGTTCTTACATTAAAAACACGTGGCGTTAGGTAATTTGGAATGCCGTATTGTCTTTTGGTATAAACATCGCGAACCCAAGTGTTGGTGATAGAGTTCTGTACATCAAAAACATTGTAAATTTCAAAACCAAAAGACATTGATTTAAATGGTTTTCTCCAGCCACTGTTAAATCGTTTATTGGCATCAACCAAAACAAATTGTAATCCTAAATCAGCACGCTTATAATCTGGTAATCGGTTTTGATATTCGTAGGGGTTGGCGTAGCTTGGCGAGCCACCCGGTAAGCCAGTATTGTAAACTAAATTTAAATAAAGCTTTAAGTTGGGTACATTTGGTACATAATCCTGAAACAAAGCTGCAAATTTTAAACGTTGATCCGTTGGTCTGGAAATATAACCTTGATTATTAATGTTTTCTTCGGTTTTTAAATAGCCAAAACTAAACCATGATTCTGTGCCAGGAACAAATTCGCCATTTAGTCTCATATCTAATCCATAGGCATAGGCTTTAGCGTTATTGGTGGCACGGTAGCGAATTCTTACGTTTTCAATAGTATATGGATTTACATCGTTTAAATGCTTGTAATAGGCTTCGGAAGTTAATTTAAAAGGACGATTCCATAATTGGAAACTGTAGTCATTACCAACTACAAAATGGAAAGATTGTTGCGCCTTTACATTTGGTTGAACAATACCATTGGCATCTCGTAACTCTCTGTAAAACGGTGGCTGATAGTAAAGGCCTGTGGCTAAGCGAAAGAGCATGTCTTTTTCCCAATCTGGTTTTATTGCAAATTGCCCTCTCGGACTAATAACCGTTTGGTTGCTTGTTGCAATCCCTAAGCCTCTAACACTCCAGTTATGTGCTCGAATACCCGCATTATACCAAACATCGCTATTGCCAATTGTACTGCGCTTACTCCATTGTAAATACGCCTGAATTCTGTCTATTTGCGTTTTATTAACGCTTCTAACATTTTGAAAAGCTTCCAGCGGCCCTGTGTAAGCTATATATGGTTGCTCATTGGAGGGCAATGTTTTTGGCGGCCTAATTGAAAAACCTGCCGAATCAATTACTTCCCATTCTATTAAACGGTCTCTGATATTTTCATGCGTATATTTTACAGACCATTCAAACCTATGACTATTATATTTATAATCTCCTTTATGTTCAATATTGGAAATAAGTGCATCCAAATCGTTTCTACCATGATTTAACTGGCTACCTATACCACGACTATATTCAACGTCGCCTAAATCTTCTCCGCCAATATCGGTATTAACTTCACCTAATCGATATTGTGCTAAAATGTCGAAATATTCTTCTTCTGTGGTATGGTATGTAGAGGATAAAAGTTTTAAATTTAAGTTGTCGTTAGCGAAATAGGTGCCCTTTAGTGCGCCAAATATAGTGCGATATTGATCTTTTTCTTGGCCTTCATAAAAAACTAAAAGGGCAATTGGCTCACTAAAAGTGCCAAAATTCGTCTGTCTTGTTTCAGGTTGATAGTTATATTTGTTTATACTGGCATTGCCCAAAAAACTTAAATGAAACTTATTGGAAAATTTATAGGTTAAAAAAGTCTGAATATCCGAAAAAGACGGTTGAAAATTAGTTTCTGTTTCTTTTGCATTTACCAATAAACTATTGTCTCGGTATCTTAACCCAGCAATACCAGTGAATTTGGAATCTTTACTAATGTTCTCTACCGAAACACTTCCACCTAAAAGGCTTAAGTCGGTATTAATCGCAAACTGATATGGTGTTTTGTAGGTAATATCAAGTACAGATGAGAGCTTATCACCATATTTTGCTTGAAATCCTCCTGCCGAAAAATCTACATTTTGAACCAAATCGGTATTAACAAAGCTTAAACCTTCTTGTTGCCCAGAACGAATTAAAAACGGACGGTATACCTCAATGCCGTTAACATACACCAAATTTTCGTCGTAATTTCCACCTCTAACGGCGTATTGAGTACTCAGTTCATTGTTATTACTTACTCCAGGTAAGGTTAGAAGTAAATTTTCTATTCCGGCATTCGCTCCAGGAATTTTTCTAATGGTTTCGGGATTAAGTGTAATTATACCTTCAACATCCCTTTGGTTTGAATTATTTATAATTACCGTAGCAATTTGTTCGGTATTCGTATTCATTACGGGATTGAATTCCAGAATTTCGCCGTTTTTTAAATTAAAATGGCTTGCAATTTTTTTTAATGATAGGTGAGAGAATTCTATAAACACATCCTGATTTGCAGGTATGGTTAGCGTATAAAACCCATTATTATTGCTTGTTGTACCACTTGTGTTCCATGTAATATTTACATTAGAAACCGGCACGTTATTACTGTCTAAAATTACCCCTTTTATCGTAGCCGTTTGTGAAATACCTGAAAACGATATTAGTAAACAAAAGGCAAAAACAGAATAGAAAAAAGCTTTCAATAGTCTTTAAATTTATTTTCTATAGAACACAGACTCAAATGTAGAACTATTTCCCACATTATCGGTAACTATAAGTTTGAAATTATTTTTGGTTTCCGAAGAAATATTATCGTTAAAATCGTAGGTAAGGGTTTTCTTTTTGTAATCGTATTCCATTAAAATCCACTTCCCATTAATTGTAGCACGGTAATTTGAGATACCTGAACCCGAATCGTCTATTTTAATTTTTAGAAAGCGGTACTTACTAATCCACTGTTCATTTTTAAAGTTAGGAGAAAAAATTCGAGGGTTGCTTGTATCCGAGGTTAATGCGTAAACGCCGAGGTATTTTGTACTAGCCATTAATGAATCTCCTTTTCTTCTAGTAGCGGTATATACTGGATAATTGTTATTATTACCCACTAATCGCGAAATATATAATTTCTCTTTGTCACTATCGTTGTATTTCTCTATGTTAAAACTAATATTAAAATTCTTTTTTGCAGGAACGATGTCGTCATGTAAAGTTAGGGTATCGTTTTTTACTTCAAAATCAATAAAGAAATCTTCGTAGAAAGTGTCAGGATAAATTTGAACAGCAATATTCCCAGACTTTAAGTTTGTAGTCTGGTTGGTATAAACGAAATAAGGAGATTCTTTTGGCGTTAACATTTTTAGACTTTCTGGTTTGCTGCCTTCGAGGTTTAAAGTAACCCAGCTATCATTATTTTTAAAATCGACTACTCTTATTTTGTAAATAGCATCGGTACTGTCTTTAATTATAATTTTCCCATCATTAAACTCGGGATTGTATAGGCTTAATTCGTTGTTAATATTGAATAGCTTTTGAATTCTGTGTTTTGTGGTTTTATAATGTTCGTAATCGATAAGCTGATTAATATTGTTTGTCTCATCGAAAGAAAATGACTGAAAGTTAATTTCAAAATTTTGACTTCCATTTAAAAACGATTGAATTTGATACACACCATTGGAGTTAGCCGCTAAATCTTGCCTGTCATTTGTTTCAATCCCAATACCTATGGCGCCATAGGCCTTTATTTTTTCTGTGGTAAAATCGCCAGTGGCCGATGGGATAAGTCGTATTTTTTGTTTTTGGTTTGAATGGTTTACATAAGACGTGTCGTTTAAAGCGTAAGCATAAATAGATTTTATGAAGGGCTTTGTGGTGTCTTTTACATCAATGCCGAATAACATCGGGTTTAGAGGATGTTCTAATTTGTTTCTAATTTCAAAATGTAAATGAGGACCTTGAGAACCTCCAGTATTACCACTGTAAGCCACTAATTCGCCTTGAGCAACTAAAAGTTCGTCGGCATTTGGAAATAATTCAATTTCAAACGATTCGGCTTCATATTGTTTCTTTTTAATGTAAGATTCGATTTTAGGTGCAAATTTTTGTAAATGCGCATATACAGTTGTATAACCGTTAGGGTGAGTTATGTATAATGCCTTGCCATAGCCATAATGAGAAATTTTAATTCTACTCACAAAACCATGAGCAGCTGCTTTTACTCTTAATCCTTCTCTATACTGAGTTTTCATATCTAATCCACTATGAAAATGGTTAGAACGAAGTTCGGCAAAGGTTCCATTTAGAATAAGGGGGATTTCTAAAGGAGATTCAAAATAATTCTGAGGATAATTATTTTGAGCAGGACTCGTTAAAGAAAATGTGAATAAAAGAAATAGGGCTAGTCTCATAAAAATAATAGGTTGTTACTGGGTTGCATTTTAGATGTTGTATTGCAAAAATAAAAGAAAAATTGAGCCATTTCGTTGATTTTGAGTAATAACGGTAAAATTGAAATTTTATTAAAAAACAATTGTTATTTTATGTGAGGTATGTTAACTTTGTGTATTAAGTATTGAAATTTGCAAATGGGTAATATTGAAGATATTGTAGATTCTTTAGAAAGCAAAATTAGCAAGGTATTACATAAATTAGAGCTTTTAAAGCTTGAGAACTTGAAGTTAAAAGAAGATTTAGCAAAATCAAGACAAGAAGTTTCAACCCAAAAAGTACAACTTGAAAATTGGGAAGAAAAATATGAAGCGCTAAGAATGGCAAACTCAATACTTGGCAGTGACGAAAATAAGAGAGAAACTAAGCTTAAAATAAACGCCTTAATTCGAGATATAGACCATTGTATTGCTCAACTTTCAGATTAAGGTAATTTACAATCAATGTCAGAAAAGCTTAAAATAAAGCTATCTATAGCAAACAGAGTATATCCTTTAAATATTGACCCAAGTCAAGAAGAAGGATTGCGTAAAGCCGCTAAAAATATTGACACCATGATTAAGGAGTTTGAGCAAAGTTATTCTGTGCGAGATAAGCAAGATGTATTAGCTATGTGCGCTTTACAGTTTGCCGCGCAAGTTGAACAGAAGTCTATAGATAAGGAACATGTAAACGAACATGTAGAAGATAAATTAAACGCATTAAACGATTTGCTACAGTCTTATCTGGTCTCTTAAACGTTCTTTTAAATAAGCAAAAAATACTGCCTGCATTAGTGATTTTTTTTGATAAACTCAACGTTAATTCTTTAAAAAGGGTGAGTTTAAGTTGTTAAAGCATGCTGCACCAACTAAATTAGTTTAGTTTTTAGCAGACCCTTGATCAGCTTGTTAGCCCTAAACTTGTTTTTAAGGAGTTTATACAAAACTTTATACTGGTGTAGGCTTTTTTTTATATATAAATCAACTAAAATCAATAATGGATAACTCAATTATATTAATTGCAGGAGGAGTGCTATTAGGCATATTTATAGGCTTTATAATAGCTAAAGTATTAGAGAAAAATAATGCATCTAAATTGGTTAAGGAAGCAAAGAAAAATGCAACCTTAATAATTAAAGAAGCCAAAAGCGAAGGCGAATCGATTAAAAAGGATAAGATTCTTCAAGCCAAAGAAAAGTTTATCGAACTAAAGGCAGAACACGAAAAGGTTATTTTAACCCGTGACAAAAAAATGGCGGATGCCGAAAAGCGTACGCGCGATAAAGAATCTCAGGTTTCTAGTGAATTAGCCAGAAACAAAAAGCTTAATGAAAGTCTGGAAAGTAAGTTAAAAGACTACAATCACAGACTGGACGTATTAGATAAAAAACAAGATGAGATTGACCGCCTGCACAAAAGTCAGGTGGAGCAATTGGAAGTTATATCCAGTTTATCGGCTGAGGAAGCGAAGACACAATTGGTTGAATCTTTAAAGGGAGAAGCAAGAAATGATGCTATGGGGTATATTCAAAATGCCCTTGAAGAAGCCAAATTAACTGCCGAACAAGAAGCTAAAAAATTAATTATCAATACGATTCAGCGCATAGGAACAGAAGAAGCGGTAGATAACTGTGTGTCTGTCTTCAATATAGAATCTGATGACGTTAAAGGACGTATAATTGGACGTGAAGGTCGAAATATTAGAGCTATTGAAGCTGCTACAGGTGTAGAGATTATTGTAGATGATACTCCAGAAGCTATTATTTTATCATGCTTTGATTCTGTACGTCGTGAAGTTGCTCGATTATCTTTACATAAATTAGTAACCGATGGTCGTATTCACCCGGCGCGTATTGAAGAAGTCGTTAAGAAAACTCAAAAACAAATCGATCAGGAAATTATTGAGGTAGGTAAACGTACGGTAATCGATTTAGGGATACACAATTTACATCCAGAGCTTATCAAGATGGTTGGTAGAATGAAATACCGTTCATCTTATGGACAAAACTTGTTACAGCACTCGCGTGAAGTTGCTAAGCTTTGTGGGGTTATGGCTGCCGAATTAGGATTAAATCCAAAATTAGCTAAAAGAGCAGGTCTGTTGCATGATATAGGAAAAGTGCCAGATGCTGAAGCCGATATGGAAACACCACATGCTATTTTAGGAATGCAATGGGCAGAGAAATTTGGAGAAAAAGATGATGTTTGTAATGCTATTGGTGCGCACCACGATGAAATAGAAATGAAATCGTTATTAGCCCCTATAATTCAGGTTTGTGATGCTATATCAGGAGCAAGGCCAGGAGCAAGACGTCAGGTTTTAGATAGTTATATTCAACGATTAAAAGATTTAGAAGATATTGCATTCGGATTTAACGGTGTTAAGAAAGCTTATGCTATTCAAGCGGGTAGAGAGTTACGCGTGATCGTTGAAAGTGAAAAGGTAGACGACCAAAAAGCAGCCGATTTATCTTTTAATATTTCTCAAAAGGTTCAAACCGACATGACATATCCTGGACAGGTTAAGGTAACGGTAATTAGAGAAACCAGAGCAGTAAATATTGCGAAGTAAAATTATAAGAGATGTAATCTCAAACTTAAATAAAAGAAATTCCGAAGTTTAAAGCTATCGGAGTTTCTTTTTTTATAATAGTTTTGTTTTTGCTTTTAATTTTATAAAGCTAAAGGAAATTAATTTTAATCATTTTAAATAGAATCAATTAAATTATTTTCTAGGATGATATTGTTCCACTACCTTGCTTAAATGACTTTTATCTAAATGCACGTATATTTCTGTGGTTGTAATGCTTTCATGACCAAGCATAAGTTGTATGGAACGTAAATCGGCGTTATTTTGTAATAAATGGGTAGCAAATGAATGCCTAAAAGTATGGGGTGAAATATTTTTTTTCAATCCTATTTTTTCTGCCAACTGTTTAATGATTGTAAAAATCATGGCACGCGTAAGCTGCCTGCCACGTCGATTTAAAAATAAAGTATCTTCATGCCCTTCTTTTATGTGTAAATGGTTTCTTACTTCTTTTCTATAAATGTTAATATATTTTTGTGTAGTTTCTACTATCGGAACAAAACGTTGTTTATCGCCTTTACCAGTAATTTTAATAAACCCTTCATCAAAAAATAAATCAGATAATTTTAGATTAATAAGTTCGCTTACACGTAAGCCACAACCGTAAAGGGTTTCTAAAATGGCACGATTTCTTTCGCCTATGTATAAACCATCGGTTCTTTTACCCAATTCTATGGCTCCTATGAGTTCATCTATTTCTTCTTCAGATAGTGTATCTGGTAGTTTACGTCCAATTTTTGGCGATTCTATCAAGCTAAGTGGATTGGTCTTTCTATAATCTTCAAAAATCAGATAATTAAAGAAACTTCTTAAACCTGATATAATGCGAGATTGAGTTCGTGCATTAACCTTCTTGGAAATGTCATAAATAAATTGTTGAATAATAGGAGGATTTATATCAACGGGAGAAATATGCTCATTATGCGCTTCCAGATACTTTATAAGTTTTCTAATATCCAGCGTATAGTTATCAATAGAGTTTTGCGATAGCCCGCGTTCTATCTTTAAATACATTTGATAATCTTTTAAGGCATGTTCCCATTTCATTGACATAAAAGTAATATTCTTAACTTAGGTTGGCAATAGTAGTGAAAAATTTGAATTTTCAAAGCATAAATGAATTCAATATTAGGCTAATAACTAGAGGACTTAATTTAAAATAATTTCAATTACCGGAATTTCTAATGGTGGTTTGGTCACTGGTAAAATTAAATTAACAGCATCTTCTGCGATGTCTTGTTTCATTCCATGCCCATAAATAGGAGCCATTTTTATTTCGGAAGCATCGTGTAAAAATTGAGCATATTTAATTTTTCCTTTCATTCCCTTGATTGTGAAATTCTGCAGCGGATAATCTAATAAATGAATATAAAGTCGATTTGTTTTTGGATTATAAGTTAATAATGAATTAGACGGTGTTGTAAATTCTTCTGGTGCCTGAGTACATCCATAGATGGAACGCGAATTAAATGCCATCCATTCGCCCATGTTATTTAAAGCCTTTTCGGCTCTGTAGTCTATAACGCCCCGTCCTGTAGGACCTACATTTAGCAATAAATTACCACCTTTACTAACAGATTCTATAAGAAGTCCAAGAAGTTGTTTGTTATCCTTCCAGGTCATTTCATCGCGATAATAACCCCATGAACCACTAAAAGTCTGGCAGGTTTCCCAAGGTACTTTTTTACCATTTACAGTAGGCCACTCGTTTACTTTATATTGCTCGGGTGTTACAAAATCCCCACCGCCCCAGTAATCTTTTAAATCTAATCTATCATTTACAATGATTTCGGGTTGTAGCTTTCTAACATGTTTAATAAGGTCAACTGAATTCCAGTCATCTTTACCCTTTCCGTGTTTTCCACCCCATGAATAATCTAACCAAAGGATATCGATTTTTCCATAGTTGGTTAAGATTTCAGTCACCTGATTTTTTAAATACATTCTGTATTTGGCCATATCACGATTTTTATTTAGTGTTTTGTATTCATCTTCAGAATTTGGTCTTTGAGGATGGATATTATCAATAGTATATTCAGGATGATGCCAATCTATTAAAGAATAATAAAATCCAACTTTTAAACCTTCAGATCTAAAAGCGTCAACAAATTCTTTTATAGCATCTTTGCCGTATGGTGTGTTTGTGATTTTATAGTCGGTATATTGTGAATCGAATAGGGTAAAACCTTCATGGTGCTTCGTTGTAATTACAGCATATTTCATTCCAGCTTCTTTAGCCATTTTAGCCCATTGTTTAGGGTTGTATAAGTCGGGATTAAAATGTTCGAAATATTGATTGTAAATGGAGTCGGGTATTCGTTCTCTGGTTTTTACCCATTCATGGCGTCCTGCTAAAGAATACGTTCCCCAATGAATAAACATGCCAAAACGATCATTGGTCCACCAAGCTAAACGTTCTTTTTTTTCCGTTTCGGTTTCATTCCAAATTTTGTTTTCCTGGGCTTTCGAGGTGAATACAGAAGATAATAAAATAGTAATTAATACGAGGTTTTTCATTAATAAATGGATTAAGTTGGTTTCAGATTGAAAAATATGAAAAACTTTGTAAACAATTAGTAATTGGTTTAAGAACTACATTTTGAATTAAAATATATAGTCAGGTTTTAGTTTGACTAAACGAAAAAAACCGCTAAAATTAACGGTTTTCTTAATAGTTGATAACAATAATTATTGACTTTCTTTTATATATCCCCAACCTTTGTTTTGTTTGGAAACTAATTCAAGAATGCCATCAGGAACTTGTTTTACGCCGGAAACTAAATCACTTTCTTTGGTGTTATGGCGTTTCATGGTACCTTGGCAAATTACAAAATCAATATTGTCCTGTTTAGCAAGGGTTTCGATATCATTAGCAACTGAAGACTTTCCCTTAATCACCATGTCCATAGCACCACCATACATTACGACTTCGAACTGTGCATCGGGATAAGCCGCAGACATGCCTTTTACATGTCTTACAGCTGCCTGATGTACTTTTGTATTTGCGCTCGTTACGTCGAAAACGATTTTAATCTTGGTGTCCTGAGCGTGAATGTATAAGGATAATAGACTAAAGCAAATACTAGTTATAATTGTTTTCATAAGTTAACTTTTTATTCACCTGCGAATATGTAGGCACAATTATGAGCCTGAGCACGCTCTAATGCCCACACCCCCGAAGGAACCAGTTTTACATTTTTAATCAAGCCATTAACCCAATCTTGATAAACTTCCCCGGGATCTAGCCCCATTTTTTCTGCTAGTTTATTACTATAAACTTTAGTGGCAAGGTCGCAGGCACAAAACATGGCACCACGTTCGCTTAGGCTTTTAATACCTCCGGGACCGTTAATAGGATAGTCTCCATCTTCAGGTTCGAAAAATGGATTTCTAACAGCAAAATCTTTAGTATGGTCTTTAACGTCAAAAAAAGCACCCAGTTCATATTTTTTCCAAATATCATCGTTAAAAGCTAAGCATAATCCACGATGGCGTAGCACAGACATGGCTGTAATATCAGAATCAGGTGATCCTGTTTCATTATTGCTCAGGTAAAACGCCCAGTTCCATAAAATTGGTAGTCCGAAATGTGGTGTAGAGCCGTCATAAACCACTCGATGTGTCCCTTTTATTTGATCAAACCAATCGGAGGTTTCTTTTATTTTGATGTCATCAAATTGCGATGTTTCTGCATAAATGGGGTTTGTAAGTACAGATAAAGTACTCGCTGTAGCCCCCATAGCTAAGGCGCCTAAAAATTGTCGTCTGGAGTTGTTTGTTGTTGGTATCATAATTACTTGGTTTTTGTTACGTTATACTTCTTTTTATAATAATCTATTATAGGTTGGAAAGGTCCTTTTTGATGTTGTTCAACTGAAAAACTATCGGCGTATGGAGGATAAGGCGTAGAGACGGGTTTTTTGATTAAGTCAGGGAAATCTTTTTCTGGATTTGCTTTAAATGGACGTTGCTGTTGGTTAATATAGCCCGCAACATCGTAAGCTTCTTCGTCGGTTAAAACAGGAGCATCGTATGTTGTTCCAAAAGGCATGTTGGCTTTGATAAATTTTGCTGAGGTAATAACCCTAGCCATTCCGGCTCCATGATTAAATGAGTCGTCGCCCCATAGGGGTGGGTATTCATAAGTGAAACCATTGGATTCTAAAACACCTAATCCACTGCTGGTATGGCAAACAATACAGTTTTTTTCAAACACAAGTTTTCCATGATCCAGGTTTACGGCTCTGTTAGGTATTCTAAGCGAAACAAAACCTTGACCTTCAATTTTTCCATCTTCAGGGGCATATCGACTCAGGTATTCTAGATATTTTACTATGGCTTTCATTTCTTTGCTTTCTTCTGGAAGCATATTACCATTCATACTACGTTCCATACACCCGTTAATTCGTTCTTGAATGGTTCCGATTTTGTTTTCTCGTCCTCGAAATTGTGGAAAACGTTGTATAATACCTATTAACGGAGCGGAATAAGGTTTAGTTCCAGAATTTAAATGACAGTTTTTACAAGCTAAGCGATTTCCTTGAAAAGCCATCGTTAAATCTCCATTGTCTGGACCAATATATTTAGGGGTTTCATTAAATAATTGGTAGCCGTATCTTACAGATGAATTTTTTTCTGAATCACTTAAGGATTCCACATCATAATTCATATAATAAATGCTAGGCATTCGCGAACCTGAATTAATACTAATAATATCTAATATCAACAGCATTAAAAACGCAGATATGCAAACAATGGAAATGGCGAAAAAAGCCACTCGTTTTTTCAACAGTGCCAATATTTTGATTGGTTGGTTATTCATTGTTAGGTATTAAAACAAACAATGGCTAAGTAAATAGTGTTATGGGGAAATACGAGTAGGAGTAAACGTAGCTTTTAAAATTAAAGCTTTTGTTGGTTGTAAATCAGGGGTTTGTGATTGAATGTTTACTAAAATTACGAAAAAAAAATAGTTTTAAACATAACTTAAAAGATTGTTTTTTAGGTGGTTTAAATTTTCTTTGTATGCAAAGGCAGTAAATTTGTTATTTATATGGTTTTGGTAGTTATCCAAAGTATATGTATTAAAATTTTCTTGTGCATTTATGAGGTTAGAAAATCGACTTTCTACGCTTAAATAATTACCTATTGAAATTGATGGAGGTGCTGAATCCAATTGAAATGATGTTTTATCATTGGTTTGTTTTCGTGGGTCATTTCGGTATAAAATCCATTGTCCTGAATTCACAGCGGCTTTGTGATATTGTGAAGGCTGTTGCATATCAATACCGTGCGAATCACTATGACAATATGCTATGATAATAGATGGGCCATTAAAACTTTCGGCTTCAACAAATGCTTTTAACGTTTGTTCCTGGTTGGCACCAATGGCAACCGAAGCCACATAAACGTTATCGTATTGCATTGCTATTAAGCCTAAATCTTTCTTATGGTTTCTTTTTCCTAAACTTGTAAATTTAGCCTGAGCACCAAATGGTGTAGCTTTCGAGGCCTGACCTCCCGTGTTATCGTAAACTTCATTATCTAAAACTAGAATATTTACATTTTTTCCTGAAGCCAGAACGTGATCTATACCACTATAACCGATATCATAGGCCCAGCCGTCTCCACCCACAATCCAGATACTTTTTTTGACAAATGCATCCATTAAATAATACAACTGACTATGCTTTTCTGTTTTAATAACTTTTAGATAAGATTTAATTTTTTCAACACGTATGCGCTGTGCATTAATTTCTGCATCATTATTTTGTTTGGCATTTAAAATGGCATAAACCATATTTAACGGTAAATCGTGGGATAACTCTTTTAGTAAATACTGGGCTTGTAATAGTTGTTGGTCTATTGATAATCTATAACCCAAACCGAATTCTGCATTATCTTCAAATAATGAATTAGCCCAGGCAGGGCCTCTTTCATTAGCGTTTTTACTCCAAGGTGTTGTTGGTAATGCACCTCCGAAAATAGAACTTGCACCGGTTGCATTTGCAACAAGTAAACGGTCCCCAAAAAGCTGAGATAAAAGTTTAAGGTATGGAGCTTCGCCACACCCTTTTACACCCATAGAATATTTAAATAAAGGTTCTTGAAGTTGTTGCTGGCTTACTTTTTTCAGATTTATTTTATTGCGATCTAATTCAGGAATTTCTTCGAAAAATCTCCAATTTTCAGAGGATGTATTTTCATTTTTGTAAACCATACTTAGAGCTTTGTCTGCGCAAGCATCTACACAATTAAAACATCCATTACATTGGTTTGGGTTTATTTCAATAGTATAATTTAAATTCTCCTTTTTCCAGTCGGGATCAATAGCTTTTGTACTTTTAAAATGAATGGGGGCATCTATTAATTTTTCATCGTTATAAACTTTTATTCGCAGTGCCGCTTGCGGACAAGCCATACTACAAGCGCCACATTGTGAGCATAAATTAAGATCCCAATGAGGTATGTACTCCGAAGATTCGATGATGTTAAACTCTGATGTGTTTGTTGGGTATGTTCCGTCTACAGGCATTTGGCTAACTGTTAAATCATCTCCTTTATTCGCCATTATTTTGCCTATAATGGTATTGTTGAACCCGTTAACAGTTTCTTCAGTTGAATTTATTTCAGAAGTATCAACCGTATTAATTATCGCGTTTATACTTTGTATATCAATAGGTTTTAAAACTTGTCTTGTATGCGCTAAAAAACAGGCATGTAAAGAAGAAATATTGTATGATGAAATATTTATAGCTTTCGGAATAGAATGACAATCTACAACGAGCACTTTTATCTTCTTATTTTGAATCATTTCTTGTGACTTAACCGACAGCGATTTCCAAAGCAATGATGGAGATTTTATTGTATTAATAAGTAGCGTGCCCCCTCGTTTTATTGTTTCAAGTACAGTATCGTTTTCAACAAAAGAGGTACTGTTTGCAGCAATAAAGTTGGCATTATTAATTAGATAAGCCGATTTAATTGGTTGCTTGTCAATTCTTATATGAGTTGTCGCTCTGGTATTCGATTTTTTATAATCGATGGTTGTATACCCTTGGATAAATTTTGAAGGCGTTTTACCTATCTCTTTTATTATTGTAGTTAAACTTTTGTTTAGAGTTTTATTTTTTGTTTCATAAAAAACCGCTTGATATGCGGAGCTATGATGCATATTATTTTTTATATCAAGATTTAAATGAGTAAGATCGTCATTTATTCCAACAGTAAATTGAGGTTTGTAGTCTGGATTTTTTAAGTTTTCGAAAATGGCGTAAACCATATCAGGGGTAAACGATTTTCCAGATAAACCGTAACGGCCTCTTGTGATTTTGGGTAAGTGGTTAATTTTATTGTTTTGGTAAGCTTCTAATAAGGCTTGCGATACGTCTAAGAAAAGTGGCTCACCATTAGAGCCAGGTTCTTTTGTTCGGTCTAAAACAGCAATAGATTTACAAGTTTTTGGTAAGGCTTTTAGCAGGTGTTCATTGCTAAAGGGTCTATAAAGTTTCACTTTTATTAAACCGAATTTTTCCTGTTTATTATTTAAATACGCTATAGTTTCTTCAATGGTTTGAGTAGAGGAAGCCATTGATATAATAATGTGTTCTGCATTAGGGTTCCCCGTGTATTCAAATAGTCTGTAGCTTCTTCCTGTTAGTTCTTTAAACTTGGTCATCACATCTTGAACAATGTTAGGACAGGCATTGTAAATGCTATTAATAGCTTCTCTGCTTTGAAAAAATATATCAGGAGCTTGTGATGTCCCTTTTATTACGGGACGATTAGGGTTTAAAGCTTTATTTCGGTGTTCTTGAATGGCGTCGAGGTTTATCATTTGTTGAATTACATTGTTTGAAATAGATTCTATTTTAGTAATTTCATGAGAAGTTCTAAATCCATCAAAAAAATGAAGAAAAGGAATTCTACTTTGTAAACTCGCAGCTTGTGCGATAAGAGCAAAATCCTGAGCTTCCTGTACAGAGGCACTGGATAACATCGCATATCCTGATTGTCTAACAGCCATAACATCGCTGTGGTCACCAAAAACAGATAGGGCATGAGTAGCAATACTACGTGTAGCAACATGAATGACATTGGGGGTTAGTTCTCCAGCAATTTTATACATGTTAGGCAGCATAAGCAATAACCCTTGAGAGGCAGTAAACGTGGTAGATAATGCTCCTGTGGTAATAGCACCATGCATAGCACCCGCAACACCACTTTCGCTTTGCATTTGATAAACCTGAGGCGTTGAACCAAAACAGTTGGTTATATTTTGTGCAGCCCATTGTTCTACTAGTTCACTCATTTCTGAAGCTGGGGTAATTGGATAAATAGGCATGACCTCATTTGTTTGGTAAGCAATATGAGCAACGGCCTGATTTGCGTTTAAAATGCTATAGCTTGAAGTTTCCATGGTGTTTTAAAAATTATGAGATAAAAAAAATGGCTACCAGGATTTAGTAGCCATTTTTTTGGTTGGCTTATTGTTTTACAATTTCTATTTTAACAGGTGTTGGATTAGAAATCATATCGAATACAGGTGAGAACATAGCCAGATTTTTTAACTGTTCTTCTGTGGCGTCCGATTTTACTTTTAAAGTAAAAGTAATACCGTCGAAACCTTTTCTTACCTCAGGGTCTAGACCTAAGAAACCATGTAAATCTACACCACCTTTTAAAGAGGCTTCAGCACCTTCAATGGTAATGCCGTTGGCTGCAGCATGATAAACCATAGCTCCTGTTAAACAAGAACCTAAAGCGTGAAGTACAACTTCTGGTGGCGTTGCTGCAGTGTCGTTACCTAATAATACATTAGGGTGGTCACATTCCATGGTAAAGGTTTCTTTACGAGAGGTGTCTTCCTGACCAACGCCATAAAATTCTTTAATACTTGAAACGCAATGTCCACCATCTATCCAGTTGTTTTTAGCTCTAAATTCAAATTTTGCTAATTCAGGATTTTGCTGTACTGCTCCAATAGTTTCTACTAATTGATCTACGTTTACTCCGTTTTTTACATTTGCTGTTGTAATCATGTTTTCTAAAATTTTAAATTGATTATTGATTCGTTGCAGTATTAAATGCATTTGGCGTGCCAAAACACATAAGACACTATAAGTCAACATTTTAAATAAAAAACCAACGTATATTTAAGTCACTGAATATCGTGTATTTACGATATTTCGTTAATGTATTTACGATATTTCGTGAAATTATAAAGGCCGCTCTATACCAAAAGCCTTAATTTTTGAAGCGAGAGTAGTAGGCGGAAGTTTTAATAAAGCAGCAGCACCATTAGTTCCGGAAATTTTCCATTTTGTTTGCTTAAGTGCTTTTAAAATGTTTTCCTTTTCTAAACTTAGTAATTCTTTCGCGGTATAAATATTGCTCTCGATATGAAGTTGTTGAGCTTGGTAGTTTTCTTTGTTACGCGGAATAATATGTTGTAGGTCTAACTGATTGTTTTTAGAGATGATAACTGCACGTTCGATAATGTTTTGTAGCTCTCGTACATTTCCAGGCCAATCGTATTGTAGTAATAAAGTTTTATCTGAGTCTGATAATTTTAATTTAGGTTTATTTAATCGTTTTGAAAACGAGTTAATCATTTCCTGAGCTATTAAAACAATATCATTGCCTCTGTTTTTTAATGCAGGAACCTCTATAGGGAATACGTTTAATCGATAATATAAATCTTCTCTAAATTTACCTTCACTAGCAAAATTTTTGAGATTACGATGTGTGGCCGCAATAATACGTACATCAACCTTAATGGTTTCCGAACTTCCTACGGGGTCAAATTCACCTTCCTGAATGATCCGCAATAGTTTAGGCTGTAACTCCAAGGGCATTTCACCAATTTCATCTAAAAATATGGTTCCTTTATCAGCTAATAAAAAACGACCCTTACGGCTTGAGGTAGCTCCCGTAAAAGCGCCTTTTTCATGACCGAATAATTCGCTTTCAATTAAGTTTGCTGGAATAGCACCACAGTTTATTCTAATGAGAGGTTTGTCGCTTCTATCGCTTTCTCGGTGAATAGCGCGAGCCACCAATTCTTTGCCTGTACCCGTTTCACCCTGAATAAGAACAGTAGCTGTTGTGTTAGCTACTTGATGAATTTGTTTAATAACAGCCTGCATATTTGGATGTTCAGCAATAATACCATAACTATTAGTAAGTTCTTGTAATTCTTCTTCGAGGTACTGGGTTCTGTTGGTTAAAAGATGAATGGTGTGCTCGGCCTGAATACGATTTTCAATATTTCTAAGAATTAACGTGTAGAACGAATCTTGGTCGCTGCCATATTTGCTAATAGTTCCTTCATTGAGACTTTCGGTGTTATTTGATCCAATGACCTTTATCACCTTTGGAAGATATTTATTTAGTGTAGGTTTATCAGATTCTGCAATGACAATTGATTCCAACAGCCGCGCGCTATCTTCATCTAAAAAAAATAAAATATTGCGTTGTAAGACATCATTATTTTCTAACAATTTATTGGCCGACGGATTGGTGAGTGTGATGTTAAACTTTTGGTTAAACATAATTATGGCATCCATAGCACCGTTTATCAAGCCACTCATTTTTGAATTTACAATTTCAATTTCCTTTTTTGAGGATGCCAAACGTTCCTGTATTATATCTAATTCGCGATGCCGTTTAATCATGACCGTTAAAATACCTTGGGCAAAACCGCGATCTGTTTTTATGAGGTGAACAAAATTTTCACGATTAATTTTAAGCACCTGTGTCTTATCGATAGCGGTAACCGAAGCTGAACGCTTTAAATCGTCGATCAAGGCATATTCACCAAAACATTCGCCAGCTTTTAAAATACTGAAAACGTGTTCAGCTTCATGAACTTTTACTTGCCCTTCTAGAATAACATACATAGAGTCGCCAATGTCTCCTTTTTTAAGAATATTTTCATGTTTTATATAGCTCTCAATAATAGAAGATTCACATAAAGCATTTAATGATGTTTTATCTACTTCGGAGAAAAAAGGAACATCTACAAGAAAGTTTGCAATATTATTTTTCGTGGTTTTTGGCATGTAGGGTTAATTACAATTATAAATATAAGTAAATATTTGTACTAAACTGTTAGCTAAGTAATTATGTGAAATGATTAGTTTTTAGAAAGAATGTTTTAAATTAGTATAACCAACCATAACAAACCCCTAAAATGACTCAGACTAGACAGTTAGTTGCAATTATGTTTACCGATATTGAAGGGTATACCGCTTTAATGCAAAGGGATGAGCAACAAGCTGTTGAAATCAGGCAAAAACATCGTGAAATTTTTAATAAGAATACCACGGATTGTGGAGGCGAACTCATACAATATTATGGAGATGGCACTTTAAGCATATTTAAAAGTTCGATAGCTGCTGTGCAGTGCGCTTTAAAAATGCAACATTATTTTAATCAAGACCCTGTAATTCCAGTGCGAATAGGTATTCATTTAGGCGATATTATAAGAACCGAAACCGATATTATTGGCGATGCGGTTAATATAGCTTCAAGAATTGAATCGCTTGCTGTAGCAGGTAGTATATTGGTTTCTAGTAAGATAAATGACGATTTAAGAAATAAGAGTGATATTCAAACCATTTACTTGGACGTTTTCGAATTTAAAAATGTAAATCAGGTTATGCCTGTATTTGCTGTAGCGAATAAAGGTGTCGTTGTCCCGCATTTATCAGACTTGAAAGGTAAAACCGAAGAGCGAATAGGTAAATCATTTAAAAGGTTTAAAAGAAAAGCTGCTGTTTTGTTGGTAGTATTGTTGGCATTTATAGCCACGCTTTTATTTACAAGGCAAAAAGTTGGTTCAGGACAAAAAATGAATGATTTAACTATAGCTGTCCTACCTTTTAACAGTGTTAACTTGGATGATGGTTCTGAAGCATTTACCGATGGGGTTACTGAAGATATAATAACACATCTATCTAAAATTCAGCATTTACAAGTTATTTCTAGAGCATCAGCTATGCATTACAAAGGCTCAGACAAGTCTTTGCAGGACATAGCAAAAGAATTAAATGTGAATTATATTTTAGAAGGTAGTGTGCGTGTAAATAATAATCAGGTACGCATAAATGCAAATTTGGTCGATGCATCGAGCAATAAAAATTTATGGGCAAACAATTACGATAATACACTGGTTCAAATATTTAAACTTCAAACAGATGTTTCAAAAGATATTGCAAATGCACTTCAAATTCGATTAACCGAAACCGAAGAATCTAGACTAAATAATACACCAACAAATAATCCGGCAGCCTATAATGCGTTTAAAGAAGGTCAAACCTATTTACACAGAGGCGGAGGTAAAGTTGAGGAGTTAAAAAAAGCTGAAGAATTATTTAAAAAAGCAATAGATTATGACCCTAATTTTTGCAGAGCTTATGTAGGTCTTGCCGAAACATACTTAGAATATATTTTCTGGGGAAGGGAATCTCCAGAAAAAATGTTGGAGTTAGCTACAAAACCAGCCTTAAAGGCACTTGCAATAAATTCTAATGATGGAGGTACTTTCGGAGCTCTTGGCTCAATTAGCTACTATAAATTTGAAAAGGAAACTGCTATTTTATATTTAAAAAAAGCCATAGAAATCAATCCCAGTTATGTAAGTGCGTACAATAAGCTGGCGTGGATTTATACTTTTGAAGGTAATTTAAAATTGATGGAGGAGAACTTTAATAAGGTAATTAAGTTAGATCCTTTGTCACCTAAATATTTAGGAGATATGGCGCAATCGTATTATTACCTTGGTGAATTTGAAAAGGGTATTAAGAAGATGGATGAATCTTTAAAACTATTCCCTAACAATAATATGCTTATTTGGATGAAGGCTTCTAATTTATCTGCTTTAGGACGGTATCAGGAAGCTATTCATCTTTATACTTCAAGAAGTGTGGCTTCCAATACTAATTGGATGTTAGGCTATTGTTATGGCATGATAGGTGATTATGATAAAGCAAAAAATATTCTTGATTATCAATTAAGTAAAAATAAAATGGTTCATGTTCCTCCTTATATGATAGCCACAATTTATATGGGGCTTAAAGATTATGAAAACGCCCTGTACTGGTTAGAAAAGGATTACGAGGTAGGTGGCCAAGGCTTGTTCTTCTGGGGGTTAAAACGTGATATAAAATTTAAACCATTGCATGGCAATCCTAGATTTCAGGCTTTAATAAATAAATTACCTTTAGATATACCAAAATAAAATAAAAAGCATAACCTATTTTAATTCAGATTATGCTTTTAGTGGACTAATTCGATAAAATAATTAAATAATATCACCATTATTATTAACTTTTATAATGGCTTTATTTCCATGGTTATCAATTTTAACTTTATACAATTTTTGCGTGCCTTTCTTGACACTATAATACACTTTATAGGTGTTTTTTAAAATAATACAACCAGGATAAACAGCATGTATGGCATCTAAAATAGGCCTCGGAAGTCTTATGTCTGTAAATGATTCCAATGAACTTATTAATTTTCCATTATTATCGTAAACGACTTTAATACTGCCATTATGATTGTTACCTTCCTTAAATTCGATATCATAAGACTTTGTCTTGTTATTAAAGAATTTTTGCTTGGTTAAATCGTAATTAGCAACAAGGCTTTCTAAAGCATTTACGCGTTCGCAATTTACAGTTACAGTTACCGCTTCAAGGTAATTGGCGTTTAAAGCTTTAACTGGTTTTGATATTGGCATGCCTTTATCTCTGAATATTAAATGAGACGTATTACCTCGTTCTAAATACATAGAAGGGTCATTTAGTAAAAAATCTGTTTCAGAAGCTAAATATTCTGAATGAACTTTAGTATCAACTTGGGAGTGACATAGGGTGGTAAGTCCTATAAGAGTTAAACCAAATAATAAACTTTTCATAATAATAGATTTTAATTAATAAAAATGCTACTATTATTATTTCGAGGGAGTGAAATTTTATAATGTAAAACTAATAACAATAACTAAACCAGTATGCTACCTAGGTAGCAGTTTTTAGAGATTTAAAAAAAAATGGAATTTGTATTTTACCTATTTAATTTGTTCTGTAACAAGGAAAGGTTTTTAATTTCAATGGTTCTATTTTTTATTTCGATTATGCCTTCCTTTTTAAATATTTGAAGCTGACGATTTATTACAGCTCTTGTGGTACCTATTAGTTGTGCCAGTTCTTTGTGTGGTAAGTCATTAATAGTTTTAATTTTATTAGAGGTTTCATCAAAGTTATTTAAAAGAAGTCTAGCTAATTTGGTAGAAGTGTCTTCCATAGATGCACTGGAAACATAGGTTTCCATTTGTTTTAATTTTGCAAGTGTATAGTGCAGTAAAGATTTATAAAACTCAGAATTATTAATCATCCATGCCTTTAGCAGTAAGACATTTGTACTTAGTATTACAGATGGAGATAAGGTTTCGTAATATACTTTCTTATGAGAAATATTTAATAATTTAGAGATATCGAAGGCATCATTTTTAACAAGTAAAAACAAGGTAAGTTTTCTGTCTTTTTCTGGATTGTAATAATACAGTTTTATTTTGCCGGAAATAATAATGTAAAAATTATAGTTAGTTGATTCGGCGTCTAATAAGCAAGTGTTTTTAGGCCATATTTTTATGGATGATATTTCTAAAAATTCACGCAGGTTTACCTCAGAAATCTCTTCGAATAAAGGGTTTTCTTTTAATAAAGGAATGATATAATCTTTACTTTTTTCTGCCATGCTAGGGGTTGGTTTAGGCTAATAAAGATTATTAAGGAGGATCTTTTACTTTGATTATCACAAATTTAGACAATTTAAATCATGTGGGTATATTTTAAAGGATATTTATTTTTTAAAGCGTTATAAAAGAAATACTTTTGAAGTCTAAAAACACATATAATTCATGACCTTTTCAAAGCATCTAAAGTCAAATATTATACCAAATAGACAAGCTGTTAAATTAAATGCTAAAGGCGAATTGTTTGTTTTAAAGGGGCATCCTTGGGTTTTTTCTAACAATATTGTAAAAATTAAGGATAATGCTAAAACAGGAGACTTGGCTGTTATTTTTAGTAAGAATAAAAATAAAGTTATAGGCTTAGGATTGTATGATGCTAATTCGCCAATCCGGATAAAAATGCTTCATAATAGTGCCAATAAAGTAGAAATAAATCAAGATTATTTTAAAAATAAAATTGAAGCAGCTTTTAATAAACGAATGCCATTGTTTAAAACGAATACTAATAGTTACAGGTTGTTATTTGGAGAAAATGATGGTTTCCCAGGGCTTATAGCCGATGTTTACAGTCATGTATTAGTGGTTAAACTGTATTCAGAAATATGGTTACCATATTTAGAAAATATCATTCCGGGTTTACAGGAAATTTCACAAGTAAAAACCGTGGTGATAAGGCTAAGTAGAAATTTGGAACAATCGAGCGCGCATCAATTAAAAAACGGTGAAGTGGTTTTTGGTACTTTGAAAAATGAGGTGGTCGAATTTGTAGAGCACAATGTTAAATTCTCAGCGAATGTTATTAAAGGGCATAAAACAGGATATTTTTTAGATCATAGGGCAAATAGAAAGCAAGTAGGACAATGGAGTAAAGGCAAATCGGTACTCGATGTTTTTAGTTATGCCGGTGGATTTTCGGTGCATGCGCTTTATGGTGGAGCAACATCTGTAACTAGTTTAGATATAAGCAAGCAAGCTTTGGAGATTGCTGTTGAAAATGGGAAATTGAATAAATATTCAGGAAAACACCATATCATAGCAGGCGATGCATTTGAAGAGCTTCAAAAGTTAATAAATAAAAAAATGACATTTGATGTGGTTGTTATTGATCCGCCCAGTTTTGCCAAACAAGCTTCAGAAATTGAATTAGCTAAAAAAAAGTATGCACAGTTGGCTGCATTGGGAGAACAATTAACCGCAAAAAAAGGTCTTTTAGTTTTAGCATCTTGTTCTTCTCGAGTGACAGCACAGGCTTTTTTCGACATCAATCAGCAGCAGCTAAGTAAAAGTAATCGATCGTTTAAAATAAAATTAAAAACGTATCATGATGTCGATCACCCTGTTACTTTTGAAGAAGGCGCCTATTTAAAATGTGCATATTACCAATTTTAATTAAGAAGTACTGGTTGGTTGTTATGCATGCATAATAATTTAATATATTTGTTGAAATTCATATTTATGAGCTCAACTAAACTTACCGATATTTTAAACATAAAATATCCCATTATTCAGGCACCAATGTTTTTAGTATCCAATACCGCAATGGTAAAATCGGCGATGTCATCAGGAATAGCAGGCTGCATTCCAGCTTTAAATTACAGAACTTTAGATGCGTTACGAGCTGCAATAAAGGAATTAAAAAATGCTAAGGTAGAGGGAGGTGCTTTTGGTTTTAATTTAATTGTAAATAAATCCAATATTAAATACAAAGAACAACTTGCAGTTTTATGTGAAGAAGGTTGTGATTTTATTATAACCTCATTGGGAAGTCCGGAGGAAACGATAAAAGAAGCACATAAAGTGGGTATAAAAGTTTTTTGCGATGTGGTAGATTTAAATTACGCCAAAAAAGTAGAACATTTAAATGCCGATGCTGTTATAGCTGTAAACAATCAGGCAGGTGGTCATCGAGGTGATCTATCTCCCGAAACATTGATCAAGTTACTTTCTGCGAAATGTAACATTCCAGTCATATCGGCAGGTGGCGTAGGATGTAAGGCAGATTTAGACAAAATGATAAGCTTTGGAGCTGCCGGAGTATCCGTGGGTAGTCCGTTTATAGCCTCAGAAGAAGCGAATGTTACAGCAGCATACAAACAAGCCTGTGTGGATTATGGTTCAGATGATATTGTTGTAACCGAACGAATTTCGGGTACTCCATGTACCGTAATTAATACGCCCTATGTTCAAAAAATAGGAACGAAAGCTACCTGGTTAGAACGCATTTTAAATAAGAACAAGAAGCTAAAAAAATGGGTTAAAATGATTCGATTTGCTATAGGAATGAATGCGACAAAAAATGCTGCTACTAAAGCGACTTATAAAACCGTTTGGGTTGCTGGGCCCAGTATTGAGCATACAACCGAAATTTTACCGGTTTCATCAATTATTGCCCGATTAATTAAGTAAGTTTGTGATGCATATAAGTTAAACAATACATATTTAAGGAAAAATGAATTTTAGACAACTGGGAGAACGAGGTTTTAAGGTAAGCGAGGTTGGTTTAGGTTGTTGGCAATTAGGTGCCGATTGGGGGCAAGATATTTCAAAAGAAAGGGCATTCGATATTTTAGATGCAGCAGTAAAAAATGGTATTACTTTTTTTGATACAGCAGATGTATATGGAAATGGAAAGAGCGAATCTATTATAGGGGAGTTCATTAAAACATGCCATGCGCCAATTCGTGTAGCTACCAAATTTGGGAGGGCATCAAACGTTTATCCTAATAACTATTCTAAGGATGTTTTAAGAAAATCTGTTGAAGGTTCGTTACAGCGTTTAGGAATTGAACAACTAGATTTATTACAGTTACACTGTATTCCTACGAATTACTTAGAACAAGGCGATATTTTCAATTGGCTACGAGAATTGCAACAAGAAGGCTTAATAAAACATTTTGGTGCGAGTGTGGAAACCGTAGAAGAGGGTTTGATTTGTTTAGAGCAAGACCAACTGCTATCATTACAAGTTATTTTTAATGTGTTTCGACAGAAACTAGTCGACACATTATTACCTAAAGCTCACGAGAAAGGCGTTGGCGTAATAGTTAGACTTCCATTGGCTAGTGGTTTATTAGCTGGAAAATTTGATATAAATACAAAATTTGCAGAAAGCGATCATCGTAATTTTAACAGAGATGGCCAGGCTTTTAATGTAGGAGAAACGTTTGCAGGTCTTCCGTTTGAAAAAGGTATAGAGGTAGTTGATAAAATCAAATCCAATATACTTCCAGATGATTGGACTATGGTTCAATTGGCTTTACGATGGATTTTAGATCATGAAGCGGTTAGCACGATTATTCCGGGAGCCAGCTCCGTGAAGCAAGTTATTGGGAATTCAGCGGTTTCAGAATTAAGTAGCTTACCCAATGAAATTCATAATAACATTAAACAGTTGTATAAAGAAAAGGTGCATAAATATATTCGTGGAGGCTATTAAAAAAAAGCACAAAGAAATTTTTATAAAAAAATAGATTGTGAATTAAAGAGGTTGGTTTTAAGTATTTAAAAACCTAACTTAGTGAAACACTTTAAAAAAATAAATCATGAAATCATATGCCGTTGTTTTCAGTGTAATTGCACTAATCATTTCATTTTCTTGTAAATCAACAACCTCTTCAGCAGATGCTTTATATAATGCACAATGGGAATTAGAATATATTACAGGGCCGCGCATGGCTTTCGATGGTATATATCCTAATGCTAAGCCTTATCTAGTATTTAATAAAGAAAACGGAAAGGTATCTGGAAGCAATAGTTGTAATGGTTATATTTCAGATTTTACTGTCGATGGCAATACTATTTCATTTGGAGAACCAGGACCTGCAACACTGAAATTTTGCGAAGGAGGCGGAGAGGCTCTATTTTTAAAGACCATGAAGAAAATAGACGGATTTAGTATCGATGTCGACGGGAAATTAAATTTAATGATGGGCGACCTTCCAATGATGCGTTTTAAGAATGTAGAAAAAAATATGTAGTGGGTGTTCCAGATTTAAATTTAGGCGAATAATTTCATTTTAATTTTAGGCCATTCGTTATTTAAAATACCATAATTACAGGTGTATTGTTTGTAACCGTCGAGTATAATAACATTCTTTCTGAGGATTCCTCCAAGTGTAGCGCCTAGTTTTTTAACGACTTGGCGTGATCGCGTGTTACGCTCATCGACAGGAAAATACACTTTCTCGAACTTAAGTGATTCAGAAGCATATTCTAACATTAAAAATTTCATATGTAATTTTAGTCAGCTATCTTGAAATTCATTTCCTATTCAGGCCCAACCTATATGTAAGATTTTATACTGCCAGTTTATTAGAGACAAAGGCGTACTTCTGGCTTATGTTCTTTTTAGCTTATCGAAAATAATTAAGGGTATATTTGTTTTATTATAATATCCATCTACAGCAATTTTAACATATTCTTTAAAATCTTCTGCAGTGTCAATTTTACTAGGAGAATACTCAACGAGATTGGGCTCCTGAGTGATTTCTAGTAAGTTGTTGTAATTACTCAAATCAAGTAATAAAAGGTTTCGTACGTGAATTTTCAGAAGTTAGGAGTGTACATAATATTGGTTCATCCTGAATTTTAATTAAAGGTTAATTTTTGATGGCTTTACTAAGTCATTTTGTATTTTTACCAACGCTAATAAAAATACAAAATTAAATGCCATTATCTAAAGAAAATGTGATCGCGCAAGCGAATGCCGCCTGCAAAAATACTTTAATGGAAACTCTGGAGATTGAAGTTGTTGATTATGGCGAAAATTTTTTAGTTGCACGCATGCCTGTAAATTCCAGAGTCCATCAGCCGGATGGTGTATTACATGGTGGAGCTACAGCTGCACTAGCTGAAAGTGTAGGTAGTTTTGCGTCGCATATTTTTATCGATACAGAGCAATTTTTTGTTCGTGGCATAGAAATTTCTGCAAACCACTTAAAGAGTATACGAGAGGGATTTGTTTATGCAAAAGCTACGTTTGTGCATAAAGGAAAAACGACCCAGTTGCTTGATATAAAAGTAACCGACGACGCTAATAACCTGATTTCGGTTTGTAAATTATCTACCATTTCGTTACCAAAAAAACGATAGTTAATGACCTTATTTAATTTTTTTACTTGTATTGAAACTCAATACAATAATAAGTTACCATTTGTTGTTTACCGTAAACCCGATGAAACCTTAATTACGGCACTTTTACAGAAAAACAGTACGCTTAATATAACTAAAAATTTTGATGAAAAAGGATTTGTTTTTGCACCATTTGATCATGCTCTAGATGCTGTTTTGCTTCCTATTAAAGAGGCTTCAAAAATAGTTTGTTCAGAATATAAATCGGAAGATCGAAACAGTGTGAAAACAGTAACTCCGAACATTAAGAAGGAAGCAAAAGATTTTCATATTAAATTGGTTAACAAAGGTATTGATGCTATTAGGAATTCCGATTTTGAAAAAGTGGTTTTATCAAGACAGGAAGAAACGGATTTAAGAGACAATAATCCCGTAAAAATTTTCAAGAAACTTTTAGACGAATATCCTTTGGCTTTTGTGTACTGTTGGTATCATCCAAAAGTTGGATTATGGCTAGGTGCAACCCCAGAAACTTTAATTAAAATTGAAGGTCGGCAATTTTCCATAATGTCTTTAGCTGGCACACAGGATTACTTAGGAACACGTGACGTTGTATGGGGGACTAAAGAAAAACAAGAGCAGCAATTTGTAACCGATTTTATCGTAAATAGTTTAAAATCATCTGTAGACCAATTAAAAGTATCCGCTACCGAAACAGTAAAAGCGGGTAATTTAGTGCATTTAAGGACGTTAGTATCAGCACGATTAGAGGCTAATTCTACATTAAAGGATATTATTTCAATTATTCATCCAACACCAGCAGTGTGCGGCTTACCTAAGGAGGCTTCGAAAGCATTTATTCTAGAACATGAAAATTATGAACGTGAATTTTATTCTGGTTTTTTAGGAGAATTAAATTTGGATACCATCGCGAAACCACGCTCAGGAAAGCGAAATATAGAAAACAGGGCTTATGCTATCCCTAAAAAAAGCACGCAGTTATACGTTAATTTGCGATGTATGCAAATCAAAGATAATACGGCTTTAATTTATGTTGGAGGCGGAATAACTTCTCAATCAGATGCCGATAGCGAATGGGAGGAAACTGTTTCGAAATCAAAAGTGATTAAAAACGTGTTGTGATTAGGGTATTTGTTTTCCTATTCTTATTTTTACAACTACATAAAAAAGCTATGATTTACCCAAGTATCCCTCTTGCTCAAACTGTTATCGAGTTATGTAAAGCAAAAGGAATTGAGCATATTGTTATTTCTCCCGGAAGTAGAAATGCACCTTTAACTATTGGTTTTACTAACGATTCTTTTTTTAAGTGCTACAGTATTGTCGACGAACGATGTGCCGCCTTTTTTGCGTTAGGAATAGCGCAACAAATACAAAAACCAACCGCAGTGGTTTGTACTTCGGGTAGCGCATTGTTGAATTATTATCCTGCGGTAGCCGAGGCTTATTACAGCGATATCCCTTTAATTGTGTTATCGGCCGACAGACCAAAACATTTAGTTGGTATTGGAGATGGACAAACTATAAATCAAAAAAATGTATTTGACAACCATATCCTATATTCAGCAAATCTTAAATTAGATTTAAAAGACGAGCATAATTTACCCGGTAATGAAGAATTACCAATTTTTAAGAATTTTGAAGATCGGTTAGAACGATTTTTAGGACTTCAAAAGGATATTCAATCATATAATGAGGAGGAAATACAACTCGCTATTAACCATGCTTATGTAAAGCAAGGGCCAGTTCATATAAACATTCCTTTTGATGAGCCACTTTATAAGACTGTAGAAAAGCTGGGAGTTTCACCAAAAGTAACCGAAATGGTGGTGAAGGAAAAGTCGATAGAATCATATACCTTACAGGAATGTTTAGAAGATTGGAATGCGGCTACCAGAAAAATGATTTTGGTTGGCGTAAACGCACCGAATTCCATAGAGCAAAAATGGTTAGATGAATTGGCGGAAGACGATAGTGTAATTGTATTTACAGAAACAACTTCTAACTTAAGTCACGATAGTTTCTTCCCGAGTATCGATCAAATGATAGCGCCTTTAACTAAAGCAGAAGAATTAGCATTGCAGCCAGATATTTTAGTTACGTTCGGAGGTCTTATTGTTTCAAAAAAAATTAAAGCTTTTTTACGTAAATACCAACCAAAGCAGCATTGGCATATCGGAGAAAAAGACGCGAATGATACTTTTTTCTGCTTAAATAACCATCTAGAAGTAATGCCTAACCAGTTTTTCGAAACGTTTTTACCTAAATTAACACACTACGTAAAAAGCCATTACCATTCTAATTGGATGAAAATTAAGGAAAATAGGCTTGAAAAACACCAACAATATTTGGATCAAATTCCTTTTTCCGATTTTAAAGTCTTCGATGCTATTTTCAATGCCATTCCTGATTATAATGTGTTACAAATTGGAAATAGTTCGGCCATTCGTTATGCGCAATTGTTTAATTTAAATAAAACGTTACATGTATATTGTAATCGCGGTACAAGCGGTATAGACGGTAGTACCTCAACAGCGATTGGTTGTGCTGTTGCAAGTGCAAATCCAACGACTTTTGTTACTGGAGATTTAAGCTTCTTCTACGACAGTAATGCCTTATGGAATAACTATATACCCGTTAATTTTAGAATTGTTGTTGTAAACAATTCCGGCGGCGGTATTTTTAGAATATTACCAGGTCATAAAGACACCGAAAATTTTGATACTTATTTTGAAACTACTCATAATTTAACGGCAAAACAACTATGTGAAATGCATGGCTTTGAATATGTTACCGCTAATGAAGAAACATCACTTGCTTATGCGCTTGAAGGATTCTATGAAACAAGTAAAAAACCAAAATTGCTTGAGGTTTTTACCCCTAAGCAGGTTAACGATAAAGTGTTGTTGAACTATTTCGAATTCTTGAAGTAATAGTATATTGTTCTTGAACTAAATGGTTATATCAGGTTATTTTATTTTGTTAGACTGACGGTGCTTAGTAATTATTGGAAGTCATTAACATAAATGGATATGTAAACTCTGCGTTATTTGTGACTTTTAGGTTTTTAAAGTGTCATATATTTAAGTATATTTATAACACTAATTTATTAATTTATAAAAGACACAATTATGAGTAAAAGAGATGAACTTATTGCAAAATATGCAGCCGATTTAAAAGATAAATGTGGTATTTCAGCCGATATGGATTTATTAACGAAAGTAACTATTGGATGCGGTCCAGCTATTTATAATGCAGACGCAGCGACAGTGTCGGGATCAGATCAATCTGAATTAGATACCGTTAAAAATAATTTTTTAATTAAAAAATTAGGATTATCAGACGGCGCAGATTTAGATGCAGGAATTGAAGCTGTCATGGAGCAATATGGGAAGTCTAACAGAAATAAATACAGAGCTGTAGTTTATTATTTATTAACAAAGCATTTTGGTAAAGAATCTGTTTATTAATATACACTTAATTAAATTAAAACAAGCGTTGTAATATAAAGTTACAGCGCTTTTTTTATGCCCTATTTTTATTAGAAAAACTCATGTTAATTGTATTACCTTTGCAGCATGATAAATATAGGGCAAGTTAATACATTAGAAATTCTACGTGAAACGGATCACGGAATATACTTAGTCGACCAAGACAATAATGAGGTTTTATTACCAAATAGATATGTACCTAAAAATTTTAAAATTTGGGACAAACTAGATGTTTTTGTGTATTTAGACAACGAAGAACGCCCAGTGGCAACTACCGATATGCCTTATATAAAGTTAGGTGAATTTGCCCTGCTGCGATGCAGTGAAGTAAATGACTATGGGGCGTTTTTAGATTGGGGACTGGTAAAGGAATTATTTTGCCCGTTTAAAGAACAAGCATTTAAAATGAAGCCTAAGGGCTGGTATTTGGTGCATTGTTATTTAGATGAGAAGACAGAAAGGCTTGTGGCTTCGAGTAAAACCAATCGGTTTTTAAGCAATAAGGAGCTTACCGTAAAACCATTTGATGAGGTCGACTTAATTGTGTCGCACCCATCGGAAATTGGAATGAATGTAATCGTTAATAAAAAGCATACAGGATTAATTTATAACGACCAGATTTTTACTGAACTTAGTGTAGGTGACAAATTAAAAGGCGTAGTTAAAAAAGTGCGTCCAGGAAATAAATTAGATATTGTGCTGGGTCAAATAGGTTATAGAAATATAGAACCTAACGCCGAGCGTATTTTAAAAGAGCTTGAAGATAACAGTGGTTTTTTAGAGCTAAGCGATAAATCGAATCCTGAGGATATAAAGGAACTTTTACAAATGAGTAAAAAGAGTTTTAAAAAAGCTATTGGGACTTTATATAAAGAAAAGAAAATTGAAATTAAACCAGATGGTATTTATCTGGTTTAGAATATTAAGGTGTTTTCAAATATTAATTAATTGAATTACAACATCAATTACTTAATCTAAATGATACTTTACATAAATGATGGCATCTGTTAAATTCGAAAAAAAGCTCCTTTGGATTTTAAAAAAATGATTTTCTAATTCAGCGATTTTTCTGGTTGTTCCATTGTAAGTTACAGTAGCAAATACTTTTAAGTTTTTAAAAGTATCATTGAAAATATTGGCATCAGTAACTTCTATAGCATATGAGTTAATTCTATTTGTAATAAAACCAAATTGATTGTTTCCAAAGTATTTTTTAATGAGCTCATGAGCCTCCCAAAAATCAGGGTATCCAATACATGAACCTTCTTTAAATTCTGCTATCACAAAATTTTTAAAAATAAATAATTCACAAATATCTAATTTTAAATGGTGCTTCACCATAGGGTAATAAGGGCTTTTACTTGCGGTCATTTGGTCTACTAGTTGTTAGGTTAAAATAATGTGAGAATATGTTGTTATTCAGTTTTTTTATGTACTGAGTGAAAATAATAAACTATTAGCGAGTAAATTAAAATGAAGCTATAACTACAACATAATGTATTATTTATTTTGTAATAAATACCTTTAATAAATCCATTAAGCCATTTTGTTAAAGCCGAATAATGTAATTATTCCAGGTGAAAAATATCTTCTTTAAATTTATGATTATTTATAAGATTATTTCAATTGAGATATTTTAGTGGTGCTTTTTCAACTCGTTAAGCACCCATGTCATGGCTTGCTCAATATTATCACAACTTTTTCTCGGATAATTAAAAAATTGGCTTTCTAATTCCCATGTATTACGACCTATATTAGAATAGAATACCGTAGCATCAGCCTTTAAATTTTTATAATTCTCGTTAAAGGCAGCAGTATCGTTTAAATCGATAGAATATGGTGCGATGCGATTACAAATAAGCGCAAAATTTTTGTCTCCAAAATATTTTTTAATCGCTTTATCGGTTGCTTCTAAATTTTTTATATTAATAATGGCACCATCTTTAAATTCAGCAATTACAACGTTTTCGAGAAAGTAAAAGGTACCTAAATTATTGGTTTCAGAACCAGTAATTTTTTCAACAAAAGGATGATCTTTAACAAGCATAAGTAATTAGGGTGTTTATTTGGTTTAGTTATTTGGCTGCTATAATGTAAATTTAAAATAAATTGTCATTTCATCTTATATTAATTCATGTAAATTAGTTTAGGGGTTTAAATATAGAGACTAAGGTTATTTAGCAGCTTAAAATTCTTATTTTTGCAGCATGATAAATCAAGATACTATCGTGGCCTTAGCCACGCCATCAGGGGCAGGAGCAATAGCGGTTATTCGTTTGTCTGGTAATGATGCCATTAAGATAGCCGACAGTTGTTTTAAATCGGTTACAAATAATAAATCACTTACCAAGCAGAAAACACATACTATTCACCTAGGACATATTATAGATGGGGCTAAAACCATCGATGAAGTTTTAGTTTCTGTGTTTAAAAATCCGAATTCATATACTGGTGAAGATGTGGTAGAGGTATCTTGTCATGGTTCTAATTATATTCAGCAAGAAATTATTCAGTTATTTTTGCGTAAAGGCTGTAGAATGGCAAGTGCTGGTGAATTTACGCTACGAGCCTTTTTAAATGGTAAGTTAGATTTAAGTCAGGCTGAAGCGGTAGCGGATTTAATTGCTAGCGATAATGAGGCTTCGCATCAAATAGCCATGCAGCAGATGCGTGGTGGATTTTCTTCAGAAATAGCGAAACTAAGAGAAGAGTTAATGAATTTTGCGTCATTAATCGAATTGGAATTAGATTTTGCTGAAGAAGATGTAGAATTTGCAGATAGAACGCAATTCAAGGAACTTATTGAACGCATTAGCTTAGTGTTAAAACGTTTAATAGACTCCTTTGCTGTTGGGAATGTGATTAAAAATGGTATCCCTGTAGCTATTGTTGGAGAACCAAATGTTGGCAAATCCACTTTATTAAATGCCTTATTAAATGAGGAAAGAGCGATTGTATCTGATATCGCCGGGACTACCCGCGATACCATTGAAGATGAAATTTCGATAGGAGGTATTGGGTTCAGGTTTATTGATACTGCGGGAATACGAGAGACTAAAGATGTTGTTGAAAGTATTGGAATTAAAAAGACTTTTGAAAAAATAGAGCAGTCGCAAGTAGTTATCTATTTGTTTGAAAGTTTAAAATTCAAAAATCAGAGTTCAGAATACATTACTGAAATTGAAAAAGTAAAAAATAAATACCCACTAAAGCCACTAATTGTAGTCATTAATAAGGTCGATTTACTAAATGACGACGAGTTAGCTTTTATTAAAAATCAATTAGCCCCTCTAAACATTACCTTAGAAACGATTTCTGCCAAAAAGCATACTGGTGTAGATGAATTAAAGGATGAATTGTTAAGTTTTGTGAATACAGGAGCGCTTCGTAATAACGATACCATTGTTACAAATACAAGACATTATGATTCTTTATTGAAAGCCTTAGAAGAAATTGAAAAAGTAAAATACGGTCTGGAAACGGGACTTTCAGGGGATTTATTAGCAATTGATATTCGTCAGGCTTTATATTACTTTGGAGAGATTACTGGTGAAATCACCAACGATGATCTTTTAGGAAATATTTTTGCTAATTTCTGTATCGGCAAATAATCATGCAAAACATAACAAAGTAAAACAAAGAAAACCCTTATTATATAAGGGTTTTTTGTTGTTTGTGTTTTTTGTTGTTTTTTAAAAATTATGCATTTTCTGTCTTTTTTTGTACCTATTTTGTACCTCGTTTTTTATTTTTTTATATGTTTGTTAAAAATGTGACGTATATTGATTTTTTTGAACCATATAGACCCATGTAGAACCACGTAGACCCTTATAGAACCTCATAATGTGGAAAAAATAGGGGTGAGAACTTGACGTATGTTAGTAAATAAAAAATGTACATATTGCGGAAAAAAATTTCAGGCTAGAACTACAAAAACCAAATACTGTAGTCACGCTTGCAATCAAAAGCATTATAAGCATAAGGTTAAGAAGGAGCGTATTAAAGAGTTAAAAACTAATGGGGTTTTAAAGGAAGAGGTGGTTCCGTTTAAAGATCAGCTTGAGGTTATAAAGATTAAAGATTACTTAAGTGTTGAGGATTGTGCTACATTATTAAATGTTAGTAGGTCTACAATTAAGAGGTTAATTAATCAGGGCGAATTAGCAAGTTTTAATGTTTTTAGTCGGGTTTTAATTTCAAGACAGGATCTTAATTTGTTTTGTGAGAGTGAATTGAAAAAGCCAGTTAATAAAGAAAAAATAGTTAAGGTAAAAAGTAATAGAGAAAAGTTTTTTAATGTTAAGAATTACTATTACATGGGTGAAATTACCGAATACTACAATGTATCATTAAAATCAATTGAGAGGCATATAAAAGCAAATGAAATTAACAAGGTAAAAAAAGGAAGGTTTAGTTACGTTCTAAAGTCTGATATAAAGAAGCTGTTTGGAGCTCCTAATAAAATATAACTTATGGCAAATGTTACTTTAAGGCAAAAGAAAATTGCGAATGGCAAATTAAGTCTATACCTAGATTTTTATCCGCCTATAATTAATTCAAAAACCGGAAAGGAAACCAGGCGCGAGTTTTTAAAATTGCAGATTTATGAATTTCCAAAGTCTGATTTAGAAAAGCAACATAATAAGGAAACTATCGAATTTGCAGAGCTTATTCGATCTAAGCGTTTAATTCAGGTTCGAGATAAAGAATATGGATTTAAAGATAACACGGTGTTCGATATAAATTTTGTAGCCTTTTATGATACGGTTGTTGAAGAGTATTTAAATAAAGGTAGTTATAATAATTATTTGGCATGGAAGGCGTCACTCCATTATTTTAAAGCTTTTGCCGGTAATAAAATTCAATCGCACAAACTGTCTGTTTTGCATCTAAAAAAGTATAGACAGTTTCTATTGACTACTAAAAATTTGAGAACCAAAAAAGGAAAGCTTTCACATAATACGGCTTCATCTTACTATAAGAAGTTTATTTATGTATTAAAGCAAGCCTATAAACAAAGTATTATAACATCTGATTTGTCGTTACATGCAGAATACATTAAAGTGGAAGAAACGCATAGAGAATACTTAACAGAAGAAGAGTTGGCTAAGTTGTGGAATACCAATATTAAAATAGAAAAAGTTAAGCATATGGCTATTTTTTCTGCATTAACAGGCTTAAGGTTTGTAGATATTAAAAACCTCACATGGGAAACTTTATTTAAAGACACACATCAAGGAGTTTATATTAAGTTAAGAGAGCAGAAAACAGGTAATATTAATAATCACCCGATTTCAGATACGGCATATGGTATTCTTAAAATGCAAGAAACCAAAGAAGGGTTTGTTTTTGGTGAAATAAAATATTCTCAAGTAACAAGACCATTGAAACAGTGGATTGAAGATGCTGGCATATCAAAAAAAATCTCATTTCATAATTTCCGTCATAGCTACGCTACGTTGCAGTTGGCAAATGGTACGGATATATATACGGTATCAAAATTGCTAGGACATAAGAATGTATCTACCACTCAAATTTACACTAAAGTAATGGACAAAAATAAAATAGAAGCCGCAAATCGAATTAACTTAAAGTTAGATGGACTATAGTAATACTTACAATTATTTTTACAGTAAAACCTCAAATGTTTGTAAAGAAATAGTAATTAAAAAATTTAAAGAAGCTAAGAAAAAGAGAAGGCCATTTTTGACTATGGCTAATGCCATTTTAAAGGAAATACATAATTACAGAAACAATATGGATAAAAAATTGTTGGATGTTGCGGAAAAAGCTGTTTCTGAGTTTGGCAAGCGTTTTGAATATTACGAAGGGAACCGACAAGATGTTATATCCTGGGTTTTGGAAGAGGAGGTTTTAAATGCCTTCGGTCAATACGGTGTAGGTTCTTATAATTCATTTATAGCTGATTTAGCTGTATTTGAGGCATTAAAAGAAGCTGGACGACATTTTCATAATTATTACGACTATTACCAATTAATTTATGGGATAGATAAATACGAGTATTTTTATTTGAAGGATTTTGAGGGTATAGATTTTAGAAGTTCTTCAGAGTATAAAGAGATGAGACTTTTAAAATACCCGGAAGAAAAGGAATTGGTGCAGCCGGAAGTTCAGTTAGCTAGTTTAGATAATGTTGAGAAAAGTGTAAAACCGGAAGTTAAATCTCAAGATGAAAGTAACTATCGGGCGATTTTAGATAGTTTTTCAGATGACGAACGTTATTTGATAGCCAATTGCCTATATGAATTAATCCAAAATGATGTTATTAACGAAACTGTACAGGAATTAAAAATAAGTGCAGCAGTTTTTATGAAACTTTTAAAGATAGTGGGGGCGTTTTCAGATATTTCTGTTTTCTACAAAGAAGCAAAAAGATGTACTTCATATAATAAACTGTCCAAGGGCCTTGGTTACTATAGAGGGGAGGGTAAATTAAATATAATAGACTCTACATTGGAGAAAATTGAAATCTTAGATATTAAGATTATTGAGGAGGAATTGAAGAGGTTAAAATTACGTGTTCTTAGTGAACAAAGAATAAGAAAATAAAATAAAACAAAGTTTTTGGCTCAATCTTTTGGTTTGTTTTGTGTTGTTTTGAGTTTGTTTTGTTTATTTAAGTGGTTGATATTTAATTAATTAAAGGTTTCGCGTGGGTTTCGCGTGGGTTTCGCACATCAAAAAAAAACTTTGATGTTGGCTGTAGCTTTGTTGCCGTCAAACCATTAAAACCCAGAAACACATGACAAACCAAATTTATTTAATGACCGAAGAAAATATTGAAATGCTAGCCGAAAGCATCTTCAATAAACTACAAGCATCGTCTAAAATTCCTTTAAACGATAGCGAAGATGAATTACTAACTATAGAAGAAGCTGCTAAGCTTATTAAATTAACTAAACCGACGATTTATGGTCTAGTTCATAGAAAGGAAATCCCATTTATAAAGAAAGGGAAGCGCCTCTACTTTGAAAAATCCGAATTGCTGGACTGGATAAGGTCGGGTAGGCGTTCTTCAAAAGCCGACCTTCATTCTAAGGTCAACGACTATTTACGTGAAAATCCATTTGTTTAACAGTTAGTTCAACGCAAAATACTTATGGATAATTACGGTTTTGTAAAATTTCAGCGTGCTTTGGTGAATTGGGAGTGGTACACCGAAGTAAATACATGTAAGTTATTTTTTCATTGTCTGCTTAAAGTAAATTATAGTACTAAGAAGTGGCAAGGTATAACCATTAAGGCCGGGGAATTTGTAACCTCATTAGAAAAGCTTGCTATTGAAACAGGGCTAAGTGTTAGCAAAGTAAGAACAGCACTTAAAAAGCTAGAAAGTACTCAGGATGTTTTTGTTGTAACCACTATGAAACACAGTAAAATAAGGATTGCAGATAAGCATTTGGAGAACTTAATAACAAAGAGCGATTTACAAAAGCTTGACAAGCTAAATAGCATGCCAAATAACAAACAAATGGCAAACCCATCGCAGGCTAATAGCAAACAAATCGCAACAACTAAGAATAATAAAGAATTAAAAATAGAAAATAGAATAAAAAGATTTAAGGACCAGGTTTATGAAAACACCCAATATGAAAAATTAATTTTAAATAGTTTTTTTTATTATTGGAGTGAACTAGGCCCAGATCAAACTATGCGATTTGAAAACGAGAAATTTTGGGAGTTGAAAAAACGCTTGGCAAAATGGAATGCTAACCAAAAACCTTCAAAAACTAAAAAATTAACTCCAAAATTTAATTCCAACCGATAATGCATATAAAGCAAACGATAAAAGAGGCTGTTAATATTAAAACTTTTGATATTACAGAGAATACGGTAAAAAATGATAAAGATGGCGAGGTGAAGAAAAAGCCTTGGAATTATGAAACCGTAAAGCAATTGTTGTTAGTTCAGTTTGAAGAAAATGAAGGTGTACCTTTTATAGAAACACCAGAGAATTTACTTAAACTCAAAACGATTGTCTATTATTTAACAAGAGACAAGCGGTTTTTTAATTCGCCGCTATTAAAAATGCAAGAGCAATCAAAGCCATCTTTTGATAAAGGATTGCTGATAGTTGGTGGATATGGTACAGGGAAATCAGCCCTTTTAAAAGCTATGAGCGATGTCGTTGCTAAAATTCATCATTTAAGAGCGACATATCATTTATGTTCTGAAATGGTAGCTGAATATGAGTCTATGAAAGAAGCTGAAGATATTAAACAGTTTATGGATAAACATTTTTATGGCACCAGAATTTACGATGATTTACTAAACGAAGATGTGGCCTCAAATTATGGTAAAAAGGATATTTTAAAAGACATATTCACAGCCCGATATAAGAATAAAAGAAAAACGCATACGGCTTTAAATTATCACCCTGATTATCCTGGTGATGTCGAAATGGCATTACAGCAAATCGGTGAACGCTATGGTGGTCATATTTACGACCGTATTTTTCAAATGTTTAATATTATTGAGTTTCCCGGTAAAAGCATGCGTTGTTAAGTAATTTTAAAATGTGGTTTGGTAATTATTTGGTTTTATATTTTAACTACATTTTAAATTTTACAGCAAACATTAAACAAATTAAATCTTAGTTTAATGATGTTTACTCGTCTTTCCAATTTATTAGGGTAATTCGTTAACACCCTTTTATTTATTGTCTTCAATTTTATTAGTTCAGGAATTATGCGTTTGTCATAGATGCAAAGCAAAGCTAAATGGCCTGGGTAATTTAAATCTTCGAAATTCTTTCTTGATATACAGGTGTAAACGACCAAAAGGTTATATCTGTTTATAATTCTTTTCTAACTTCATACATTGTTATAAAGCCTTTTTATATATTTAGACTCTCCAAAAAGGATTAATAGCAAAGCGATTTATTCGAAATTAAAACAACATACAAATCTGTAGAAATTACAGCGTTTGTAAAGTTAACTATGACAAAAAATAAGATAACTCTATCACAATTAGAACAATACCTATCGAAAGCAGCCTGGATTTTAAAAGGCCCGGTAGATGCTTCCGATTTCAAAATATATATATTTCCATTATTATTTTTTAAGCGATTATCTGATGTTTATGATGAAGAATACAAACAAGCATTAGAAGAGTCTGAAGGTGATGTTGAATATGCTTCGCTACCAGAGTTCCATCGTTTTGAAATCCCCAAAGGATGTCACTGGCAAGATATAAGAGAAACTACGACTAATGTAGGATTGGCTATTGAACAAGCTTTAAGAGGCATAGAACAGGCTAATCAGGAATTGTTGTATGGCATTTTTGGTGATGCTCAATGGAGTAATAAGAATAAATTATCTGATCGATTATTAATCGATTTAGTTGAGCATTTTTCGCAATATACCTTATCTAATTCGTTAGTAGACCCAGATATCCTTGGTAATGCTTACGAATATTTAATAAAGCATTTCGCCGATTTAACAAATAAGAAAGCAGGGGAGTTTTATACGCCAAGGTCGGTGGTACACCTTTTAGGATTGATATTAGATCCGCACGAAGGTGAAACCATTTACGATCCGGCCTGTGGTACCGGTGGTATGTTATTAGAATGTGTGGACCACCTTAAAGAAATAAACGAAGATTACCGGACGCTTAAATTATTCGGTCAGGAAAAAAACTTAACATCGAGTTCCATTGCTCGAATGAATATGTTTTTACACGATATTGAAGATTTTCAAATTTATAGAGGAGATACATTACGTGATCCGGCATTTTTCGCTGCTGATGGCTTAAAAACCTTCGATTGTGTTATTGCTAACCCGCCGTTTTCATTAAAAGATTGGGGTGCTGAAAATTGGACGAACGATCCATACGGTCGTAACATTGCCGGTGTACCACCAAAAGGTAATGGTGACATGGCCTGGGTACAACACATGATTAAATCTATGAATAGTACCGCACGGTGCTTTATTTAGAAAAGGAGCCGAAGGTAAGATTAGAGAAGCCTTATTAAAACAGGACTTACTGGAAGCAGTAATAGGTTTGGGACCAAATATCTTTTATGGTACCCAACTAGCAGCTTGTGTAATGGTATTCAAACAAAATAAAGAAGCCGATAAAAAACATAAAGTGTTGTTTATAGATGCTTCAAACCAGGTGCGTGTTGGTCGCGCTCAAAACTATCTGGAAAAAGAGCATGTTGAGCAAATTTACAGTTGGTACCAGGATTTTAAAGATGTTGAGAATTATGTAAAAGTAGCTTCTCAAAGTGATTTAAAAGAGAATGACTATAACCTGAATATTCCACTATATGTAGAGAAAATTATAGAGGATAATTTACCAAGTGTAGAGGATGCTCTAACTGACTTGAAGGCAGCATGGGTGTCTTGTCAAGAAGCAGAAGAAAAGTTTAAACAAATATTAAAAGACTTTATATAATATGGCTTACGAAAAACCGATAACAATTAAAGAGGCGATAACTTCAATTAGTGATCAAGAGTTTATTCTACCGGCTATACAAAGAGAATTTGTATGGAACACCAAACAAATTGAATTGCTATTTGATTCAATAATGAGGGATTATCCGATTAGTACTTTTTTATTTTGGAAGGTAAAAGCCGAAAATATTGAAAGATTTAAATTTTATAAGTTTTTATCAAAGTATCATCAACGAGATAAAAAACATAACGAACCATTAGAATTATCTGGAGACAAAGATAGGTTTGCAATCTTAGATGGTCAACAAAGATTGACGTCACTATATTTGGGGTTAAAAGGGAGTTATGCTTATAAATTAGCTAATTATAATTGGAAAAGTAATCATGCATTTCCTGAAAGACACTTGTATATAAATTTATTAAATGAAGCGGACAACAATGAATTTTTATATGATTTTAGATTTTTGTCAGAGGATGAATTAAATAATTTCAAAACTAATTTCAGTGATAAATATCACTGGTTTAAAGTTGGTGATATACTAGGCTACACAGGGTTAATTCAATTGATGAATTATATTACTAAAAACTCATTAGCTGATTCGTCAAAATACACCTCAGAACAAATCGATTTTGCATCTAATACACTTTCAAATTTATATGAGAAGTTTAATGATAAGGAACTTATCAATTTCTATTTAGAAAAATCTGAAGAACTGGATAAAGTACTTCACATCTTTATACGAGTAAATAGTGGGGGAACTAAATTAAGTTATTCAGATTTATTATTGTCGATAGCAACTGCACAGTGGAAAGAAAAGGATGCACGAGAAATTATTCATAAGTTCGTTGATCAACTTAATGCGATAGATCCCGGATTTAATATAAACAAAGATTTAATTTTAAAATCGTGTTTGGTGTTATCCGACATAAAAGATATTAAGTTTAAAGTAGATAATTTTTCATCCGAGAACATGGCTTTAATAGAGTCCGAGTGGGATGATATTGCTAGATCTATAAATCTATCAATTCAGTTGATAGCTTCATTTGGTTTCAATAGTAAGACATTAACAGCCTATAATGCTATTATCCCTATAGCTTACTTTATAAAAAAGAATAATATTGGAGATGAGCTGCTGCATAGTAGTAATCAATTGGATAATAGGAAATTAATTAAGGAATGGCTTGTTAGAGCACTTCTAAAAAGAGTTTTTGGAGGTACACCAGATAACCTTTATCCAATTTATAGAACTATAATTTCTGAAAACTTAGGGAAGTTTCCATTACAAGAGTTAATGGATAGGTATAAAGGAACAAATAAGTCTTTAAGTTTCGATGAAGAAACTATAGAGCATTTACTAAATACACAGTATGGTAGTGCTTTTGCTTATATGGTTTTAAGCTTATTATATCCATTAAATCATAATTATAAATTTCACCAAGACCATATACATCCAAAAAAATACTTTAATAATAGAGAGTTAACTAAGTTGGGAATAGTTAATGAAGCAAAACGTCAGCAATATATGGAAGCTTTTAATACTATTGGTAATTTACAGCTTATTCAAGAAACTGAGAACCTAGAGAAAAATGCAACACCATTCAAAGATTGGTTGTACGAAAACTATTCGGGTGCAGGTTTAGTAAACTATAAAAACATGCATTTTATTCCTATAGAGAACGATTTATCTATGGATGAGTTTTTAGAGTTTTATGAAGAACGCCGAAATATTTTAAAGTCTAAGCTTTTAAAAGTTTTGAATGTTTCAGATAAACAATATGAAGTAGAAGAGGAAGGTGAGATAATTGAAGAAGAATTAACGTAAACATGACTCAAAAAGAATTAGAAAAATATCTCTGGGGAGCAGCTACAGCATTGCGTGGTACCATCGATGCCGGAGATTACAAACAATATATATTTCCATTACTGTTTTATAAGCGTATTTGCGATGTATACGACGAAGAATTTGAACGAGCCTTAACCGATAGCGATGGCGATATGGAATATGCGGCTTTTGCCGAAAATCACCATTTTCAAGTGCCGGAAAGCGCGCATTGGAAAACCGTTCGTGAAACCACCACTAATGTAGGCGTGGCTATACAGGATGCGATGCGCGATATTGAAAAAGCAAACCCGGAGACCTTATACGGGATTTTTGGTGATGCGTCCTGGACAAACAAAAACCGATTAAGCGACGAAACACTGATTAACTTAATCGAGCATTTTTCGCAACATACCTTAAGTCTAGCAAATGTGCCGGACGATAAGTTAGGGAACGCTTACGAGTACCTAATAAAAGAATTTGCCGACGATAGCGGCCATACGGCAGCCGAGTTTTACACTAACCGCACCGTAGTAACGCTAATGACCAAAATTATGGACCCGCAACCGGGCGAAAGCGTTTACGATCCTACTTGTGGTTCTGGTGGTTTGCTATTAAACTGTGCTTTGCATTTAAAGGAAGAAGGCAAAGAATACCGAACCTTAAAGTTATACGGACAGGAAATAAACCTGATAACGTCTGCTATTGCCCGTATGAATATGTTTATGCACGGTATTGAAGAGTTTAGTATTGTACGTGGTGATACTTTGGCAAGACCGGCCTTTTTACATAACGACGAATTGAAAACCTTCAATGTTATTCTTGCTAACCCACCGTACTCCATTAAAGCCTGGGGCCGTAAAACCTTTGAAAACGACCCTTACGGGCGTAACCTTTGGGGAACGCCCCCACAAGGATGTGCCGATTATGCTTTTCAGCAGCACATTCATAAGAGTATGGATAAAGAAAATGGTCGATATGCTATTCTTTGGCCACATGGAATTTTGTTTCGAGATATGGAAGCAGAAATGAGAAGAAAAATGGTGCAAGAAGATCAGATCGAAGCTGTTATTGGTTTGGGACCAAATTTATTCTACAATTCGCCAATGGAAGCTATGATATTAGTTGGAAATACTAATAAGCCTAAAGAAAGAAAGGGTAAAGTATTATTTATTAATGGTAAAGAAGACGTTATTGATAATAAAGGGTTAGCTTATTTGACTAACGATCATATCGATAAATTTTACAAAGCTTTTAAAAACTTTAACGATATACCTAATTACGCAAAAGTTGCTTCAATTGAAGAAATTTTATCGCATGATGGGAATATGAATATTAATTTTTATGTGAAAAAGGAAAAATCGAGTGAAGACTTTTCTTTTGGAAAGACTTTTTCGCTTTGGAATGAGAGTAGTAAAGAGTTGAAGAAGTCTATGGGTGAATTATTTGAAGTATTAAAATAAATGGAAGAATTATTAGATAAAGTAATTGAGGAGCTTCAAATAGATAAATCAAATTGGGTATTAACCAAATTTGGAGATGTTGCTATTCAGCAAAAACAAAACGTAGATAGAGATAATACATCTTTAACCAGATATGTAAAAGGGGAACATATGGGATCTGAAGACCTTCATTTGAGGTCTTGGGGCGAATTAGAGGACGAGTATTTAGGTCCGGCCTTCATACGTAGATTTGATGAGGGAGATATTTTATATGGTTCCCGAAGAACTTACTTAAGAAAAGTTGTAATAGCTCCGTTTTCAGGAATTACTTCCAATACAACATTTGTGATTAAAGCAAACGAAAAGAATATAGATAAAGCTCTTTTACCTTTTGTTATGATGTCCGAAGGGTTTACAGAGCATTCAATTCGTAATTCTAAAGGTTCTGTAAACCCTTATGTAAACTGGAAAGATCTAGCCAACTACGAATTTCTCCTCCCACCAAAAGACCAACAAACCCAATTAGCCAAACTCCTTTGGGCTATGGATGATGTGATTGAGAGGGAAATAGAAGTTTTGGAAAGTTTAAAAAATACCTACCAGACAACAGTTGATAATCTGTTTTCGATAAAGCTTGAAAATTGGGGTTATAAGACGTTGGATAAAATAGGCATAATAAATGCAGAAAGTTTAAAAGGTAAGACCAATCCTGATTATGAATTTTCATATTTGGATATTGCAAGTATTGTAGAACCTAAGGTTATTGGAGAATTAAAGAAAATAAGGTTTTCAGAGTCGCCAAGTCGAGCAAGACGTATAGTAAGAAATGACTCGATAGTATTGTCAATGGTAAGGCCATACCAACAATCTTTTGTTTATGTTGAAAAGGCAGATGATTTGATAGCATCTACAGGTACCGGTGTTATCAATTTAAATCCTGAGGTAAATAGTAAGTTTGTTTTTCATCAATTCTTTTCTAAAAGGTTTATAAGATACTGCGAAGATAGAATGACAGGTACAAACTATCCTGCAATTACACCTACAGATATTGAACAGTTTAGAATAGCAATACCAAAGGAAGATAAAAGTACAATTCGTAATATAGTAAACCAACTTGATGGATTTGATAAGAACTGTTTATTGGTTAAATCTAAAATAGCAAGCTCCAAATCCCTTCAAAAAAGTTTAATTAACCAGATATTTTAAATTATGAGAATTAAAGATGTGCTATACCTAATAATTTTGGGTTTAGGTCTAGCTGTTTTATGGCTTTACTATGATAAGAAGGAACGTGCGCAAAAAATGGATAGAATAATTAAAAAGTTGCGCAAGGATAACTATGAAACTAAAAAAGCATATTTAAGTCTATTAGAAAAGTATTTAAAGTCTCAAAAAAATGTAGACGTTGGTATTATTATGGAATTACAAAAACTACAAAAATCCATAGATACACTAGATTTTGAAGTGCATATAGAACTTGAAAAAGTAGTAACTAGTTTAAATAATGGTAATCCAGAAGAGGCTGTAAGGTTGTTAGCAAAGGTGGTTGAAAATAAACTTAAAGAAAAGGCTGCTAAAGAGGATAGCTTTAAAGGGAAACCAATGTTACATAATCTTCTAGAGTATGCAAAGAATTGTCAATGGATTACCAGTAGACAGTTTGAAAATGGACTTTTACTTAAAGAGATTAGAAATAAAGAAAGTCATGAGTTAGATGTTATTGAAGAAACTAATAACATTTGTTTAAGTATCTTTTCTGGTATAGATATTATTTATGCTTTAAAGTAATAATTTCTATTTCTTAATTATTTATGTGCAGTAGATTTTTTTAATAACCCTTATATAAAAATATCGCATATCGCGATATGCGATATTTTATCTTAAATGATTGATTTATAGTTTTAAAATTCTTAATATTGCATATCGCGATATGCAATATTAGTGTTATGAGAAATCAAAATAATCAATTAAAACCTCAAGATATATTACTATTACTGAAGATAGTGAGTGTAAATGATCCTAAATGGAACCAAAAACCGATGGCAGACTCATTAGGTTTAAGTCAGTCCGAAGTTAGTGAAGCTGTCTCTAGATGTAAATATTCAGGTTTACTGGATCCAAAGGGAAAAATCGTAATGAAACTAGGCTTTCTAGATTTTTTAAAATATGGGATACAATTTGTATTTCCCCAAAAGCCTGGTCCGGTGGTTCGAGGTTTACCAACTGCCCATTCGGGATTACCATTAAATAATCAAATACAAAGTACAGAGCATTACGTATGGCCATATGGTAAAGGTTCTGTTCGTGGTCATAGTATTACTCCCTTGTATCCTTCGGTACCAGAAGCAGCTTTAAAAGACGATAAACTTTATGAATTACTAGCTTTGGTTGATGCTTTGCGTGTTGGTAGAGCGAGAGAAAAAGAGTTAGCTATGGTAGAATTAAAAAAGCGTTTTGGTATTGGAGAATAGAGTAATCAATATAGCTGTTGTAGCCGAAGTAGCGGAGGCTTTACAAACCATAAAAGAACAAGTCGTTTTTGTTGGTGGAGCCGTAGTAAGTTTATATGCCGACGATCCGGCAGCAGACGAAATACGTCCCACTCAAGATATCGATATGACTCTAAATATTGTAAATCTAGGACACTGGGAGCAGCTTCAAACACAATTGGTGCAATTAGGGTTTTCTCCAGACCCTTTTGGACATGCCATTTGTAGTTATAAGTTTAAAGATATTCCGGTTGATATTATGGCGGCCGATGATGGTCCGTTAGGACCTGCAAACCGATGGTATAAAATAGGTTTTGAGGATTTATGGACCGTCAAGGCCCATGATCAAAACATTAAAATTTTGTCGGCACCGTGCTATTTAGCAACCAAATTCGAAGCATTTAATGATCGTGGAAAAGATTTTCGTACAAGTCATGATATTGAGGATGTTTTTTATATTTTAGATAACAGAACAACAATTGTTGAAGAAATAGAAAAAAGCGACATACGTATTAAAATTTTTTTGAAAGAACAGCTTCAAAATATCATATCAAAAGGGCTCTTGGAAGAGGTGCTCATGTCACATATCCATCCTTTAATGTTAGAAGAGCGTATGCCAATAGTACAAGAAAAAATAACCCGAATTTTAGATCTATAGCATGGGATTTAACGAACAAAACAGTGTAGAAAACTACATTATTAAACAACTTACCGGCGTTAATTTAAATACACAACAAGTTTCTGAGGACACCACAACGTACAACGGACTATGGAAGTATAAATCACCACAAGACCTACAGCGAAATGTTAATGAGGTGCTCTTAGAAACAGAATTAAAAGCTGCTTTAGTTCGTTTAAATCCAGAAATAAATAGTAATCCCGATTTAGCCGATGAAGTTATCTATAAACTGCGTGCTATTTTAATTTCGGTGCACCAGGTAGGTTTAGTTCGTGCCAATGAGGAATTTTTCAAATGGTTACAGGGGCATAAAACCATGCCTTTTGGAGAAAATAATAGGCATGTAGCCATACGTTTAATCGATTTTGAAAATTTAGAGAATAACACCTATATAGCGACTACACAATTACGTGTACATCACCGAGAGACCAAAATACCAGATGTAGCCTTTTTTATTAATGGTATTCCGGTGGTTATTGGCGAAGCTAAAACGCCAATACGACCGTCGGTTAGTTGGTTAGATGGCGCACATGAAATTCATGATATTTACGAAAATGCAGTATCACAGTTGTTTGTACCCAATATTTTATCTTTTGCAACAGAAGGTAAGGCCTTGTATTATGGAGGCGTTAGAACTCCTTTAGAATTTTGGGCGCCATGGCGTTTAGAAAACGATGAAGATGCTATTGCAAAACGTTTAGGTTTAGGTGAAGTAGGTAAGGAGTTAACCGATTTATTACACCCTAAACGCTTACTGGATATTTTACTGAACTTTTCCTTGTTTACCACTAACAAAAAGAAACAGCGTATAAAAGTTATTCCACGATTTCAGCAATACGAAGGTGCTAATAAAATAGTAGATCGTGTTAAAGAAGGTAAGATTAGAAAAGGGTTGATATGGCATTTTCAAGGTTCAGGAAAGTCGTTATTAATGGTGTTTGCCGCTCAAAAACTCCGACGTGAAAAAGATTTAAAAAGTCCGACAGTGATTGTTTTAGTCGATCGTACCGATTTAGATATCCAGATTTCAGGAACTTTTAATGCAGCCGATATTGCCAATGTAGAAACCACAGATAGTATTACAGAGTTACAAACGTTGTTGGAACGTGATACACGAAAAATTATTATTTCTACCATTTTTAAATTCCGTGATGCTAAACCCAATATGAATACACGAGATAATGTGATTGTATTGGTAGATGAAGCGCATAGAACGCAAGAAGGTGATTTAGGCCGACAAATGCGGGCAGCACTCCCTAATGCATTTTTATTTGGTTTAACAGGTACACCGGTGAATAAGGCCGATAAAAATACGTTTTGGGCGTTCGGATCAGAAGAGGACCAGGGCGGTTATATGTCGAGATACACGTTTCATGACTCTATAAGGGATGACGCCACGAAACCTTTACATTTTGAACCGAGGTTAGTAGATGTTCATGTCGACAAAGAAACCATAGATGAAGCTTTTGAAGCTTTTAAAGAAAGCACAGCCTTATCCGATGAAGAAGCAGACGCTTTAAACAAAAGATCGGCAAAGATGGCCGCATTTTTAAAATCGCCAGAGCGTGTTGCAAAGATTGTTAGAGATATAGCCGGGCATTTTACAGAAAAGGTTGCACCTCATGGGTTTAAAGCTATGATTGTGACGCCCGATCGCTTTGCATGTGTGCAATACAAAGAGGAATTAGACAACTATTTCCCAGAAGAGGCTAGTAAAGTGGTAATTTCTACCTCTGCGAATGACGATCATGATTTCAAACTAAAGTGGGGAGTCGATAAAAGCCAACAAGAAAAGATAGTCGATGAGTTTAACGATGCGCAATCTGAGTTAAAGTTTATCATTGTTACTGCCAAACTACTTACAGGTTTTGATGCGCCTATTTTACAAACCATGTATCTGGATAAATCGTTGAAAGATCATACACTTTTACAAGCTATTTGTAGAACCAATAGGTTGTGTAAAGGGAAATCATATGGCCGTATAGTCGATTATTTTGGCGTGTTTGATGATGCCGCTAAAGCATTGCAGTTTGATGAAGAAAGTATAAAGACCGTTATCTCCAATTTATCAGAATTAAGAGAAAAGTTACCAGATGCAATGAAACAAGCTCTTTCTCACTTCAAAGGAGTAGATCGATCTGTAGATGGTTTTGAAGGCTTAGAATTGGCGCAAAATGCTATCAATACAAATGATAAAAAGGATGCCTTTGCCAAAGATTATAAATATCTAGCCAAGTTGTGGGAGTCTTTATCCCCCGATACCATTTTAAATATATATCAAAGTGATTATAAATGGTTAACTCAAGTATTTGAGTCTGTACGTCCGGCGGCAGATAATATAGGTAAATTGTTATGGTTTTCTTTAGGAGCACAAACCACAAAACTAATTCATGACAATATCCATGTAGGAGAGGTGCACCATTTGGATGAATTTGTTTTAGATGCTGATGTTATTGAAGACATTTTTAATAACCCAGATCCTAAAAATGCTAAGAAGCTAGAAAAAATACTTGTTAAACGATTTAAAAAACACGCTGGTGATCCGAAATTTAAATCGTTAAGTGAACGTTTGGAAGCTTTACGCGATCAAGCTGAACAAGGGCTGATTACATCTATAGAATTTGTAAAGGAGCTTTGTAAATTAGCCAAAGAAACGGTTGAAGCAGAAAAGGAATTAGATGAAATTATAGCAGAAAAAACACCCAAAGCCGCCTTGACTGAATTGTTTATAGAATTAAAAACCGATCAGACCCCTGCCGTAGTAGAACGCATTGTAGAAGATATTGATGCTATTGTACGAATTGTACGTTTTCCAGGTTGGCAAAAAACAAGCTCCGGCGAACGTGAGGTGCAAAAATCGTTACGCAAAGCTTTATTAAAATACAAACTACATAAGGACCAAGTACTGTTTGACAGAGCTTATGCCTATATTAAAGAGTATTATTAATCTAAATAATGCTAAAACTGACTTCAATTGTAATCAGTACCAACGGTTAAATTGTAAAATCAACGGTCAAATCAACGGTCAAGCTTTGTTAAAATTGATTACAGTTGTAACCTTTTAAAATTAAGTAGAATGTATTTGTTAAAAAAACATCGAGAGCTCTTAAATTATTGAGTTTATGACACGGAATTGAACCCTTTATTCATTTATGAGCCCACTGTACCTTGAGTTTTCACTAACGTTGTTTAAATCGACTGTTTGGGAATTACCGTTGTTAAGGTCAACTATTAGTAGGGATTGGGAAACATTGTTGTCGTCCACATCATAAAGCCCGATTATTTTGTTGCTTGAACTATCAAAAACAAGGTTCCCAAAGTAAGTACTGATGACGTTCAAGGTGGCAACAAGTTGAGAAGTTCCGTTTGACTTGTCTATTTCTACAATTTGTTTTTGTTCTGAACTGTCTCCAGATGGAGTTCCATAATATTTGTAGCCGTAAAGTTTACTGTTATTTCCAACTATAAGTCCGCTGTACCTTGAGTTTTCGCTAACGTTGTTTAAGTGGACTGTTTGGGAATTACCATTGTTAAGGTCAACTATAAGTAGGGATTGGGAAACATTGTTGTCGTCCACATCATAAAGCCCGATTATTTTGTTGCTTGAACTATCAAACACAAGGTTCCCAAAGTAAGTACTGTTGATGTTCAAGGTAGCAACAAGTTGAGAAGTTCCGTTTGACTTGTCTATTTCTACAATTTGTTTTTGTTCTGAACTGTTTCCAGATGGATTTCCATAATATTTGTAGCCGTAAATTTTACTGTTATTTCCAACTACAAGTCCGCTGTACCTTGAGTTTTCACTCACATTGTTTAAGTCGACTGTTTGGGAGTTACCATTGTTAAGGTCAATTATTAGTAGGGATTGGGAAACATTGTTGTCGTCCACATCATAAAGTCCGATTATTTTGTTACTTGAACTATCAAACACAATGTTTTCAAAGTAAGTACTGTTGACGTTCAAGCTGGCAACAAGTTGAGAAGTTCCGTTTGACTTGTCTATTTCTACAATTTGTTTTTGCTCCGAACTGTCTCCAGATGGATTTCCAAAATATTTGTAGCCGTAAAGGTTGTTTAAATTAATCGTAATGCTGCCAATAACTGTTGAAATGTCATTGTAAACTAAAACGATATCACCAGAAGTAGCTCCACTTGGAATTTGTACTTTGATAGCCGTTGATGTAATTTCGGTTATGACTCCGTTTACTCCATTAAACTGAATGATATAATTTCCATTTGAATTAAAATTTTGTCCATTTATTGTGATTTCATCCCCAATGTTTCCAGTGCTTGAAGAGATACTACTAACTGTAGGGTCTTGATTTTGTTCAGTATCTGAACCACTATCACTTTAACAGCTAAATATTAAAAATGTCAAAATTAAAATTGAATAGATTTTTCTCATTTGTAGTTAGGGGTTAATGTGTTAAATATTGTATCACACTAGTTCATTTATTCCTAATATTTTAACAGCCAATATATGGTTATTACTCATTTAATAAAGTTATTATTCGTACAAATGCATAAATAATAGATGAAATTTCTGCTAACGTTTTGTTGTTTGGGTTAATGTCTTGACTTCAATTGTAATCAGTACCAACGGTTATATAGTAAAATCAACGGTTAAGGCAACGGTTTAGATTTATTTTGCAACGGTCAAATAAAATTAGCAACGGTTAAATCAACGGTCAAGCTTTGTTAAATTTGATTACCGTTGAACTCATATTTTTTAATCAAAATATGACTTATCCATAATTAATAGATTTTGAAAAATGAGTAAATTTATTAAAGGCAAAGTTTATAAATTAAATAATTATGGAAGCGGACAATTCTTTAAGCCGTAAAGAGCTTTATGATTTAGTTTGGTCGAAACCTGTCTATAAAATACTTGATGAATATTCAATTACTCACTCTCTATTCAAGAAAATATGCAAAGCAAACGATATTCCGTTACCTATTAATGGCTATTGGCAAAAGTTGAGGCATAAAAAGAAAGTAGATAAAATTGAATTGCCTGAAACCAATAAGCAATATAGTCTTATAAAACTATTTGTGAGTCCTGATGAAAATGATCCAGACAGTTTTAGGGGATTGTCTCAATTTAGTTTATTGGTTAGAAATATCAAAAATGATAAAACATTACCATTAAAAGTTCCTGAAAAATTAGTAAATCCGGATGCTATAATTAGAAGGACCAAAGATTACTATAAAAGAAGAAAAAGCGATGATTACCGGCATCAAACTAAAATGCCCAAGGAAGGTGTTTTTAGTGTAGATGTTTCAAAGGGGATAGAGGGTAGGACCTATCGTTTTGCAGATGCATTAATTAAACTTTTTAGGAAGAGAGGCCATGATATAAAAATCTTAACAAATCAGCAGTATTATAATGAAAATGGTACTAAAATGTTTGTTTTTGGAGAACGTTATTCTATAAGGATCAGAGAAAGTAATATTAGGGTGATGGAACAACACCCTAAATTTAGTTGGAAGGAGGCTAAATATTATCCATCTGGAAAACTAACACTAAAGTTAGACGATTTTTATGGTTATACCTGGAGTGACTCAAAAACAAAACTACTTGAAGATAAGCTGGCTGAAATTCTTGCTTTTATGGAATTAAGAGCTAAAAAGGATATTCAGGAAGAAATAGAAAGAAAAATTAGGCAGGCGGAAAGAGAAAGGTTACGAAAAATAGAGGAAGAACAAAAACAACGAAGAGACAAGGAATTAAGGGCTTTTAAAGCTGTAATAAATCATTCTAGTGGATGGCAAAAATCTATGGATTTACGTAATTATATTAAAGCTGTAGAGCAAAATGCAATTGAAAACAATAAGTTAACCCCAGAACTAAAAACTTGGCTTAAATGGATTAATGATAAGGCCGATTGGTACGATCCATTAATTGAAAAGGAAGACGAACTCTTTGTAAATATTGATAGAGAAAGTATTTAGGAACCTTTGATTTGAATTAGATCAAAGGTTAAATCTTTATGTATAGAAACTATAGACTGCCATCCATTCAGGTTTTGTTTTCATGCACTTTAAAAATGGTACCTTTAAGAATTTTCGATCTTCAAAAATTTCTATTTCATAATCTTCAATTGCATCATCTAAAATTTCTTCATACGTAAGACCGGTCTTCCTTTTATTATTTCTTAATTGTCTATTTGCAATTGTTCTTAATTCTGTTTTTGAAAAACTTCTAGTTTCTTTGTTATAACGTTCCTTAATTTTAAATAACCAATCCCATGTTGATATTTTATTTACATTAGCTTTGCCAAAGTCTATTGTAATATCTTTTATTCTTAATTTAAGGTAATCTAAATCGTCACTATCTTTAATTACTACAGTAACTTCAATAGGAATATGTTTTGTATCGAATGCATAAAATGAAATTCTGTTAGAACTGAATGGATTTTTTGTGCTTTTACATTTCTTGTTACACTTACTACAAAGAGGTACTAGATTTTGAAAGTTGACAGAAGCAAAAGGATATTTAGCTTTTGGCAAATAATGGTCATTGTCTTCTCTATAATGAGTTTCTGGGGACTCGATACGAGATAGACCACAACATGGACATGTTTCAAAAGTAGGGTTTTTCTCTAATAATTTATTATAATAATCGAGCTTGTCTCCTGGCACTTCTACTCTGTCTATTAAATAATCGTAAAACTTGATCATTAAGGGTTTCATGTCGTCTTTTACAACGTTAGGCAATTCGTTTAATGGAATTGGCAATAATTTTCCTTCGCAAAGTTCTTCAATTCTATTATTTGTAATAAAAGCTTCTCTAATAAGTGCTCTTTGGTCATCAGTTAGATTTTTACACTTTTCGTAAATGGCATCAACCTTTTCTTTCAACCAATCATAAGCATTGTAAATTTCCTCAAAATTTTCATCAAGTAAATCTGAACAAGAATTATTATTAGACGCATTGCACCAAACTTGACAAACCAAATGTTCTAGGTGTGAATGCAATGTGAAAATCGGGTGATTTATAGGTTTATAGGTTCTTAGCATTAATTCTTAGTTTTAATTCTGTTTAAACGTGCTAAAACCATATCCTTTTCGATTGATTCTCCTAGCTTTTTAAGCTTTGATTTTATTTTGATAATGTCATCATTTGATTTGATGTCGCTAAATTCTATTGCGTCTAATTCAGAATTAGACAAATCACCAATTGATTGATCGTAATTAAATAATCTATCTAGTATCAACTCAACAGAAGTTCCATAGGTGTTGAATGCATTGTCTAGCTCCGATACCTTTTTCGATGTTGTATCTCCGTCTTCGTTTTTTTCAAAAAGTACTACATTGTCTGGTAAACAATCTGAAATAATGAATGGTGAATGAGAAGTCAGTAATATGTCTTTAAGTAGGTGAACATTGAAGTCTCCATTTGATAAACCTTTTGGGTTCCCTGAGGAAATACTATCATTTAATACTTTAACAAACTTGGCTCTCCAACTTGGGTTAAAATGCGTCTCTGGCTCGTCTAGGAGCAATAAAGAACGTTTGTCTTTTAGTAATAAACAAATTCCCATAGTATGGATAAACTGGTGTTCTCCATCAGAAAAGCTTCTGAGAAGCAAATCTTTTACTTTGCCCGTTTTAAGCTCTTTAGTAATGTAGAAATCCAAAAAGTGAAAAACATCTTGTCTCGGACTTCCTACTGGCAATTTCCCATCTGTATAAACGCCTTTAGAACGATATACATCATCTTTCGTTACTTCGTCAACAAAATGATTGTTCAATTCATATAACAATCTGAATAACTGAAAGCATTCTAATGAGGAATGAAAATGTTCTTTGAAGGCTAATTTGGTAGCTTCATTAACATAAAAGTCTAACCAAAGCGTTTTTGTTTTTTGATCCAAAAACCACGAAGTAGCACATTTTTTTAAGTCATCTAATTGATGTTGTTCAAGCAGTTTAAGAATAGGAACTTTTACAGTTTTTTTTGTTTTCTGATCTTGAAATTCAAAATCATGTAAGTGTATATTCATTCTAAAACTTCTCAATCCCAAAATACCAGTGTTGTCAATATGTCTTAATGGGACAAGTGTGTTTTTATTTTCAAACAGTAAACAAACCAATAGTACTGCCTGACTCATATTGTTGTCTATGTAAATCAAGCTATTTTCAGGCTCATCAAAACGATCGTAATTATCTCCTGTAGCTTGTCGAAATTCATCTAAGTGGATTAACCGACTTTTGATAAATGGCAAACTCAAAATCTCGTTTTCACCTGATGAATAGCCTATAACGTGAGCAGGTAAATAATCCTTACCATCAGCTGCACTGTCTCTAATTTTTGGAGGATGAAGTGAAATTTCTCTTATTTCCGTGGAACTATCAAACGGAAAGGGTTGAATAAACATTTGTGGCTCTTTTCCTTCTTTTTTAGAGATAATTACCTTATCAAAATAATAAAGTGTGTAATTCTTTCTATTATGCTGCCCAATCAAATACTCTAAAGTAAAAGCATCAGGAGTGCACTCATTGCGTTTAAAATTCTTTGGGTTTTTAATACTTTCGGGTAAATACTTAGCTACACAAACTTCCAAATGATAGAAGATATTCGCCAAGGCTTCTAATACATTGGATTTACCACTACCGTTTAATCCAGCAAAGCAGAATGGACGAAAATGTTCCATTGCTTCCGTATCAGATAATGAATGGAAGTTGATTTCAAAACCTTGTTGCAAGCTTCTGAAACCTTCTTTATTCTCTATTTTGAGTTTTAGTAGTTTCATCAGGTAGTTAGCTTTACTCGTTTTGTTTTTTTATCGAAGATCTGCACTACTTTACCTTCTTTCAAAAGCTCAAATACAAATTCTTTGGCTTTGTCATATACTTCCTGTTCGGAAAACTTCTTATCATTCAGTTCATGTTTATCTAACCGTTCAAGAAGTAGTTGAATGGATTTGGTATTGCTGTTTTCTTTGAAAAAATTATAGTCGTTTTCCAGTAAAACTTCTAAGTCTATTCCTTTTCCAAATTCTAAATCTCCTTTAAATGCCAGTTGAGATAATGCCTTTTGTAAAGTTTCTATAGACTCTTTAGAAAGGTTTAACTTCCTTCTTGTTTCAATGTATTTGTTGTATTTGACTTCAAATTGCTTTTGCAATTCGATACTTGGATAGGGGATGAGTATATTCCTGAATTTGTTCATAGAAATATTCAGCATTGAACTGCTTGAACCTGTAGCAATTGAAAGAAATGATTTTTTAACATCTTTATTTTGAAGTACGTAGTGTAAGTAAACTTTATTTATTAAAGTTTCATTAGTATCAATTCTCCATATTTTATCTGGGAGAAATAGTTGATCATAGTCTTCATGAACTATAGATGTTGCACCTACCAATTCTAAGGTATTTGCTCTACTAAAAAGTAGATCTCCCTTTCTTGGATGTACAAGTTGTTTTTTTATTTTATCTTTTTTTACCGCTTTATATTCCTCTGGGTTGAAAATTCCTTTGGTGACAGCACTGATTTTAATTACCCCAAGTTCATCATCTTGCAACTCCTTTTTGTCTTCACCTCCATAACTTGAACCTGCAGTAATCTTTTCAATACAATCATTAATTGGGCTAATTTTCCATTGATTAGGTCTTTCCATTGGATTGCCAAACATATCCAAAAAGGTCGCACTCAACAATTCATCGTATTGGGCAATGGTTTTTTCTCGCTTATCTAAAATGCCGTTTGCTTTGTCTAAGATGGCTACTATTTTGTTTTGCGTTTCTACGTCAGGTACTGGAATATTAATTCGCTTTAAATACTTAAAACTTCTGTCATATCCAGCATTAGGTAACTTGACTGTTTGCAAAAAGTAAAACCCGTATTTTGGTATAATTTTATTAGTGCTTTCTAATAATTTCACTCCATCCGCACCGATAGCAAAATCTTTATCAAAATATTTAACGTTTCTACTATGGTCACCATAAATAATGCATGGTATTTTACACTTTACTATTGTGTTTTTATCATCTGTGTATCCACCAATCAGTTTTTTACCTTGATCAATAATAGGGATTTGCCCTGTCTCCTTGTAATTAGATTGCTTTATTTTAATATTTCCACCAGTTACGTCAATAAAGCATTTTTCAAATGGTAACTCTTCCATTATCCAATTAGGTTTTTCAGTTCATCCATGTCCTTTTGTATTTCATTCTCCAATACAAAAAGGGCCTCCAATATTTTTTGAGGCGGCTCATAGCTGTGCTCTTCGTACTCAAATTTTTTGTAGCGGTTATAGCTCAAGTCTAGCTCATTTTCTTGTATTTCAGCAAGTGGTACAAAAAAATGATTGGTCCTCTCAATAGGCGTTTTGAATGCCTTGTTTTTATAAGCATCCACTACAATGGGTAATGGATTCTCAGCTAATTTCTTTCTATTATCATCAAGACTATAACCGTCATTTTTTAGTTCATAAAACCATACTTTCTCTGTATGCCAAGTTGTGCTTTCTTCCTCTGCCTTGGTAAATACCAATATGGCTGTTTTTACACCTGTGTATGGCTTGAATGCACCACCAGGTAGAGATATTACCGCTTCTAGCTTGTTGTCCTTTAAAAGTATTTCTCGTGTTTGTTTTTGAGCTTTGCTATTTCCAAACAATACACCTTCAGGAATGATTACGGCGGCCTTTCCTCCTGAACGTAACATTTTGGAAATCCTCATAAGAAAGAGCAATTCACTATGCGTACCCGTAATTTTGAGTTTATCACTCATCCCGTCTTTATCAATTCTACCTGTGAAAGGTGGGTTAGCCAAAATCACAGAATATTCACCATCCTTATATTCTTTGTCATATTTTTTGGAAAGCGAATCTATATTTTCAATTTGAGGTATTTTGATACCGTGTAGCATTAAGTTCATCAAACCAATCCGCACCATAGTTTGGTCAACATCAAAACCAAAGAATGATTTTTTCCAGAGGTTATCCCAAACTTCCTGCTCGGTTATTTTATCACCGCCAAATCTTCTAAATCGTTGCAAGCCGTTTTCATCCTTGATAATTTCTTTGGGACTGGTGTGCTTAGTAAGTATATGTTGATATGCACCAACTAAGAAACCACCTGTACCACATGCCGGGTCACAAATTTTATCATTCACATCTGGGTCAATTATTTCACACATCAATTGGATCAAGTGCCTTGGGGTACGAAATTGACCGTTCTTCCCTCCAGAGCCCATTTCATCAATCAGATATTCGTACAAATCACCTTGTGTATCTTGAAATTGCTGTCCCTCGTCTTGTTGTTTTTTTATTTCGGAAAAAAGTTCATCAATGGATTCAACCGCATCATCCAATAATGAAGAATTATTGATGATAAAAATGGCATTCTCCATATACCTTGAGTAAGGTTGAGAAGGATCATTAAGATTTTTTATAAACGGAAATGCTTTTTTAGAAACTACTTCCAACATAGTGTCAGGGTCGAGTTGAGAGAAATGCGACCAACGACAATCTTCCTGACCGTCAAAAATTGATTTATACTTTTTCTTTGCAGAAATTGCTTTTGCTTTTTCCAAAGTATCTGTATCATCTATTCTTCTCATAAAAATCAAATACGATATTTGTTCTATAGCTATAATGGGGTTGGTGATACCTCTACTCCAGAATTTATCCCAAAGTTTATTTATTTTTGATTTTAATTCATTTGATAGCATTTTCAGTGCATTTTTTATTTAACTATAATTTTTTAAGTCTATTTCAAATTGCATTTTGTAGGAGATTATTAATTCTTTATTTAAGTGTAATCTCTATCATGATATTTAGGAAAACTTAACTGTTAGGTTCGACATTTGATCATCATGTCAAGCAAAATATTTAATTCCCTTATTAACAACTAGTTTTCTGTTTTTGACTTAATTTTACGGACTAAATTACAATTATATCTCAAATATCAAGAAAGAAAATCATAATGATTAATTATAATTTTATGTTGATTTTGTCTCTTTTTGAGTAAGTTCATTTGTAATAGTAATTTGATAGGGTGAAAATGTTAACATTAAACATATATTTTTAAAATTGAGACATAATTTCTCTAAAGATTATCTTTACTAAAGTTGTAAAATTTCTTAATTTTAGAATAAATTATTGTATTAGAAGATAAGCACACTGCTAATTTCCGAGGAACTTCCTAGACTTATTGTACCTCATTTTTGTATAAGCCTTGTAAATAAAGAGAATTATATTTCTGTATCGGCAAATAGTTATAAAACACCAATTTTATAAAGTGTTGTTTAACTAGGTTTGATTATTGCTAGTGTTTACCTATTTTTATAAGGAAGAACAACTAAGCTAACTGTATTGAAATCAACTAAACTATTACTATTTTATCTTATTTTTTTCTTGAGATTATTTGTTTTCGCTCAAGAACAGCCTCCTATTCAGGTTTACACACCTAAAGTTTATGGTGCCGATAACCAAAACTGGTCTATTTCTCAATCCAACGAAAAATTCATTTACGTAGCAAATAATAAGGGGTTATTAGAATTTAATGGCGCCAATTGGAAGGTATACGAATCGCCGAATAAAACCATTGTGCGATCTGTAAAAGTTATAAGAGATGTGGTTTATACGGGGTGTTATATGGAATTTGGGTTTTGGAATAGAACAGATTTTGGATTATTAGAATACACATCGCTATCAAAAAAGCTTCAAATTGAATTTTTAGAAGATGAAGAAATCTGGAATATTATGGATGTTGATGAATTTATTTTATTCCAATCACTTAAAAGGATATATGTTTATAATAAAAACACAGAACATATAAATATAATAGATTCGAATTCTGGTGTGTATAAAATATTTAAGGTTAATGATGGGGTATATTTCCAAAAACCAAAAGAAGGTGTATTTAAAATTACAAAGGGAAAACCTACTTTGGCATTTGAAGATCCTATTTTTTATGATAATTATTTAATAAATATTTATAATCACCTAGGCGAATTATTATTTCAAACGGAAGATAATGGTTTTTTTGTATGGAAAGAAGGTCGTTTAGTGCCTTGGGATATTTCGACTAACAATTTACTTTTAAACGATAGAATTTATTGCAGCACAAAACTCAAAGATAATACGTTTATTTTAGGAAGTATTTCAAACGGAATAATTCACCTTTCGGCGGAAGGAGATTTGCTCTCTAAAATAAACCAAACCGATGGACTAAGTAATAATACGGTCTTATCGGTTTTTGAGGATATCGATAATAATTTATGGCTCGGTCTCGAAAACGGTGTTAATTGCATAAATATAAAATCCCCATATAGAATTTATAATGACGATAGCGGCGAAATAGGATCTGTAAACACGTCGATACGCTATAAAAATAATCTTTACATCGGTACAAACCAGGGTTTGTTTTATAAGCCCTATAATAGTAATAATAAATATAAATTTATAGAAGGTACGCAAGGTGCAGTTTGGTGTTTAAAAAATATTAATGATACACTATTTTGTGGTCATAATTCAGGAACTTTTATTATTGAAGAAGGTAGAGCTAAATTAATTGTAGATGTTCTAGGAACATGGGATATTAAAACCATTCCGGGAAATAATAATTTTCTGATTCAGGGTAATTATAGTGGTTTATATATTTTGGAAAAAAGAAATAATACCTGGGTTCTTCGAAATAAATTAGATGGTTTTGATATATCTAGTCGCTTTTTTGAATTTTTAACTCAAACAGAGTTATTTGTAAGTCATGAGTATAAAGGCGTTTTTAAATTAAAATTAAATCAATTATACAATAATGTTCTCTCAATTATTAAAGATTCTTCGGTTACAAGAGATTCAAAATCTGGATTAATAAAATATGGAGATAACATTCTTTATGCACAAAGTAATGGAGTTTTTAAATACGATGTAAAAGCAAACAGTTTTCAAAAAGACACCATTTATAGTAGGTTATATGAAACTAATGACTATACTTCTGGAAAGTTGCAGTATACCCCAGAAACTAATAAACTTTGGGCGTTTTCAAAAAAAGGAATAAACTATTTAGGTCCTAATCAATTAAGTAATTCGCTAAAATTGAGAACTATTGATTTTCCTAGTATAATTCGAAATGATGTTTCTGGCTATGAAAACATAGTTTACCTAACCAATAAAAAATATCTAGTAGGAATAACTACTGGTTATGTTATAATTGATTTAAATCGTTTTGAGAATCATAAGCATAAGATTTTTTTGAACTTAATATCAAATAGTAATTTAAAGAAAATTGATAGTAAAGTAATTGTAGATAGATTTGCTTATGGAGAATATAGTAATAATGAAAATAGTTTAAGCTTTCATTTTAATGTGCCTAACTATGATAAATACGCATTAACAGAATTCCAGTATAAATTGGAAGGGATTTACGATAATTGGAGCGAATGGTCGACTGGTTCGGAGGTGTTTTTTGAAAATTTACCGTTTGGGGAATATACTTTTTACGTGAGATCCAGAATAGGTGATGAAATTTCAGATAATATTGAAAAATACAGTTTCTCTATTGCTAGACCATGGTATATATCCAATGTGGCACTGGTTTTATATGTTGTGTTTATCGCTTTGTTTTCTGTTTTAATGCATAATATTTATAAACGATATTATAAAAAGCAACGTGAAAAATTATTGCAAAAAACACAACGAGAATTAGAGTTAAAAGAGCTTGAAAATAAAGAGCAATTAATGCGCTATAATAATGAAAAGCTGCTTCAGGATATCGAGAATAAAAACAGGGAATTAAGCTTATCGACTATGAACCTGATAAAGAAAAATGAATTCTTAAACAATCTTAAAAAGGAACTTAAAAAAGTTAGTGGAGATAAGTCTCTAAATAATGTTATTAAAATTATAGATCAAAATTTAAATAATTCAGATGATTGGCAAACTTTCGAAGAAGCTTTTAATAATACAGATAAAGATTTTATAAAAAAAATAAAATCATTACACCCTTCATTAACAAACAATGACTTGCGACTTTGTACCTATTTAAGGTTGAATTTATCTTCCAAGGAAATAGCTCCTCTATTAAATATTACACCAAGAAGTGTAGAAGTAAAACGTTATCGTTTAAGAAAAAAGCTAGACTTACCGCATGAAGATAGCTTAACAAATTATATTCTTGAATTATAAGGACTGAACATTCTTATTTTTAACCTATACATTACCACAACATTTAATAGAAATAGTGCTTTAAATATTCTTTTGTGCGAATTTTTTAACAGCTATAACTTTAGGTCTAGCCCTTGGTTTTATTGAAGGTTTTACTAAAACCTTATTTAATTGGTTTTGCTGTATGGGTTTTGTATGCCACCAAATCTTTAATACTACCTTTATTACATTTATCTTTATAAGACCTACTTAAAGTGTTTAACCAACACGGTTGGCTGTAATGTTGCTATCATTTTCAAATCAACCAAACTAAAAAATTCAACTAAACTAAATATTATGATAAAAGCCTTTTTAAGATTGGTCTTCATATGTCTTGCAGTTTCCTTACATGCTCAAAAAAGTAAGGTGGTTGTAGAACAAAATAGTGAAGGCATGTTTCTCTCTGTTGATGGAGAGAAATTTATGATTAATGGAATGAATTGGGATTATTTTCCGATAGGAACTAATTACAATTATAGCCTTTGGAAACAATCAGACAATGTCATCAAAGGAGCCCTCGATGCCGAAATGGGATTACTCAAAAACATGGGGGTAAATGTTATTAGGCAATACACAGGTGTTCCTCCAAAATGGATTAAGTACATCTACGAAAATTATGGTATTTATACCATGCTTAATCATTCTTTTGGACGATATGGTCTAACCATTAAAGGGGCATGGCAAGCTGTAACAGATTATAGGGATCCAGCAACTCAAAAACTTTTATTGGATGAGGTGGCACAAATGGCCCAAACCTACAATAGTACACCGGGTTTGCTTTTGTTTCTTTTAGGAAATGAAAATAACTACGGTTTGTTTTGGGCAGGTGCCGAAACCGAAGATTTTCCGGATGAAGAAGATCAGAAACGGGAAGTAGGCGAAAAGCGTGGCCGACCCATGTACAAATTAATGAATGATGCGGTTCTTAAAATGAAAAGCATCGATAATTCTCATCCCGTTGCTATATGTAATGGTGATTTATTATTCGCCGATATTATTGCCGATGAATGTAAAGATGTGGACATTATAGGCGTAAATATGTATAGAGGGAAATCATTTGGTGATGCTTTTGAAAGAGTAAAAAACGAATTAAATAAACCAATACTATTCACTGAATTTGGTAGTGATGCTTTCAATGCTATTTCTAATCAGGAAGATCAGAAAATGCAAGCTTTTTTCTTGGTTGAAAACTGGAAGGAAATTTATGAAAATGCTGCTGGTTTAGGTAAAGCAGGAAATTCGTTGGGAGGATTTACATTTCAGTTTAGTGACGGTTGGTGGAAATACGGACAAACAAAAAATTTAGATGTTCACGACAACAACGCTTCCTGGGCTAATGGGGGGTATTATCTTGATTTAGAACCTGGTGAGAATAATATGAACGAAGAGTGGTTTGGTATTTGTGCCAAAGGAGTAACCAACGAACGGGGGCTTTACGAACTCTATCCTAGAGCAGCATATTTTGCATTACAAGAGGCTCACGATTTAAATCCTTATGTTAAAGATGTAACTTCAGATTTTGTTGAAAATTACTTTAAAAATATACAGCTAACCGATGCGGTTTTAAAAGCTAGAGGTCAGAAAGCAGCACTTAAAAACAGCTCAGATAAAATTCGATTAAGCAATCTCAGAGCGGAATTTACAACTTATAATACGGGCGGGTCTTTGCTAACCACACCTAAAGATGCTAATCCGGACGAAAATATTTACCCTAATCAATTAGGCTTCGACCATATGCAATCTTATTTTATTGGGGTAGAGGGAAACCCTGCGCCTAATATGCGTGCTGAAGTTAATGTAAGTATTTTAGGGCATGTTGCTGAAAATCCAATTGATGAAATATTTTATGAAAATAGGGGAAGAACTTATCCTGTAAGCACAGCCGATGGCGAAATAATTGATATTTCAGATAATAACAGAGTTCAACTTTATAATGCCTCTTACGAATGGAATGCAAAACATTTTGATATTAGAGGATTTTATAGAACAGGACACTACCATTGGGGCTACGAAGGCGATTTCTTTGGTCTGTATCCTGAAGCCAACTATGGGCCAAATTTAGATATTTACAATGGCGAAATTTCCGGTTTTGAATTTGATGGTAAAAAAGATTTGGACGGTTTTAAGGCGGCATTTGGATCTCAATTATGGTGGGGTGCCAATCCAGCAATACTCTTAAAGTATAGTAAATCTTTAGGGAAGTTCGACTTTACGACAATTTATCATGAAGACATCGATGATATTGGCGAAGCAGTGACCTCTATTGCTATCCCGATGCCAAAAACCAGAAGAGTTACCTTAGCGGTTAAGCGCAAGTTTGGAGCGTTTACAGCCGAAATTGGTGGTATTTGGGCTGGACAGCCATTAAATGGACGTGAATTTCAGTTCACAGAGGGCGAACCAGGTAATTACACTGTTTATGTAGATAAAGTAAACTCTGAGGATAACTGGGGAGGTAAAGCGAAAATAACTTTTCAAAAAGGGATTTTTAACTGGTATGCACAAGCGGCTGCTATGGGGTTGGTTGCCAACGGTGGTGGAGATTATACTAAAACCTTTACAGGGTGGAAACTTAAAGATTCTGGTAGCGGAAACCAAACAAATTTCTTAACAGGTTTTGCTCTAACTGCCGGAAAATGGCAAATTGCACCTAACTTTTTGTGGCAAAAACCAATCGTAGGCCCTATGCCAAACGATGTACAAGCACCAGGCAGGTTACGTAATATTTTTGATGATCCTTTTGCTGTAAGATCGAATAGAGAGACAACAGCAGGAGAAATTCTATTCTCTTACGATCCTACACCTGCAACATGGATGTATGAATGGGATAACGACAGAGCTGAAGATGCGAAATTAGCATTTAATCTAGGTTTTGTTTATCGTCATCATCCTACTGCTCAAGATGCTGCAATAGGCTTTCTTAAGGATCGTACTTTGTTCGCTTTTCCAAACTCGGCTCCAGCTCAGGATTTATGGGAGGCACATACTAGAATTGTTTCTAAAGTGCACCCAGACCTTGGAATTATTGCAAATTTATATGCAGGAAACGGACAAGCAAATGGTAGTGACGATAGATTAATTAAACGTGTTGGTGGTGACATTAGATTAATTTATAATAAGTTAAAACTAACACATTCCTTCAAAATTAATGATTGGGGGCCTTTTGATTATCACAGAGATTTCAACTTAACGTATCCAGTGCAATTAATGTTGGATTTATCGACGTCTTTAGGAAAACCGGAATGGTTTATATTACCTAATACGCGAGTAGGTATTCGCGGCACATGGCGATCATTAGATCAATACTCTCCGCGGTACGCTCCAAATGTAACCGCTTCAGATTTTGCTACACAACCAATTATAAGTCCAGTTGGTTTTGATGATGGAAACGAATGGGAAATTAGAACCTATGTTCATATTAATATTGGTAAATAAAAAATTAGATAAATGAAAAATATAACATACATATATAATATGATGCCGGTGCTGTTTGGTGTTCTGTTTAGTCTTGCAACAAGTTGTGAGAGAGAACCATCAGACGATACACGGTTTGCAACATTTTCTGCAAATCCAGAAGTGTTTATCGATAATTTTAGTGCTGGTTTGGATTATGGTCCATTTGATGGGGCTTATGCCGATGCGTTCAGTATTGATTCCGAGAATAAGTATTCAGGGACAACTTCAATGCGATTTGATGTACCTGCCTTTGGTGAAGGTTATGTTGGAGCTTTTTTCTTTGTAGATGCCCCGAGAGATTTATCAGGTTTTGATGCATTAACATTTTATGCTAAGTCTAGCCAGTCTGCCGATATAAACGAAATTGGTTTTGGTGTTAATAATTATAACGATAGTAAATATCAAGTTAGTGCTAAAGATTTAAAAATTACAACACAATGGAAAAAGTATATTATTCCTATTCCAGATCCTTCAAAATTATTCGCTGAAACTGGCTTGTTATGGCTGGCAGAAGGTGCTGAAAATGAAACCGATGAATCTGGGTATACCTTTTGGTTCGACGACATTAAATACGAAAAACTAGGAACTATTGCACAACCACAACCCGCAATAATGGCTGGTGAAAATGTTAATGTATCGACATTTAACGGAACGACCATTAATGTATCGGATCTAACACAAACATTTAATTTAGGGTCTGGAGATAACATGACCACATACATTGCGCCGTCGTATTTCGATTTTATGTCTTCAAATCCTGAAATTGCGTCAATAGACGAATTTGGAAACATTTCAGTACGGAAAGCAGGACTATCAAAAATTACAGCAATATTAGCTGGTGTCGAAGCCAAAGGTTCACTTGTTTTAGAATCTTCGGGAGACTTTACAGCGGCTCCAAATCCAACAAATGATGCCGCAAATGTAATATCTATTTTTAGTGATGCTTATACTAATGCACCGGTAGATTATTATAACGGTTATTGGGCACCGTTTCAAACAACACAAGGTCAAAATGATGTTACTATAAACGGAAATAATATTATTTCTTACACAGATTTGAACTTTGTAGGTATTCAGTTTTCGGAACCAACGATTAACGCTTCAGCAATGACCAACCTTAGATTAGATGTGTATACATCCGAAACCTTAGATACTTCAGATTATTTAAAAATACAGATAGTCGATTTAAATTCTGAAACGACAGGAGAATATACAGTGCCGGTTTCAGACTTAGCCTCAAATACCTGGACAAGTTTAGATATTCCACTCGCCAATTTCGCAGGACTGAGTTCAACTTCAAGTTTGTATCAAATCATATTTGTTACCGATGCTACCATTACTAGTATGCTAGTCGATAACATTTACTTGTATCAATAATAAAACATAGCAACAAATGAAAGTAAATATAAAGTATAAATTATTTCTACAAGGGGTATTATCCTTGTTAACAGTAGTTTTCATATTTGGTTGCTCGACCAGTGAAAACCAAGATGTGGTATCTAATTTTTATAATTTAACTATGGCCGACGAGTTTAACACCGATGGCCCTCCTGATGCTAGCATTTGGAATTATAACATAGGTACAGGAACAAACGGTTGGGGGAACAATGAGCTCCAATATTATACCAACCGAACTGAAAATGTTACAGTACAGAATGGAATATTGATTATTACAGCTAAAAAAGAAGATTATAATGGTTCAGCATATACTTCTGCAAGATTAACAAGTAAAAATTTATTTGAGCAAAAATATGGACGTTTTGAAGCTCGTATACGTTTACCGTTCGGTCAAGGCTTATGGCCAGCTTGTGGCGAAATAGATATTATGGAATATCGAGGCGAAAATCCTACCATTGTTTTAGGTAGTGTCCACGGCCCTGGATATTCCGGTGCTAATGCCGTTAGCAAAAGTTATGAATTAAAAAACGATCGTTTCGATACAGAATTTCATGTGTTTGGTATAGAATGGGGGCCAGACTTCATTAACTATTACGTAGACGATGTTTTGTATAATCAAATTACTCCAGATGATGTTGAGGGGCAATGGGTGTTCGACCATCCGTTTTATATCATTATGAATTTGGCTGTTGGCGGCAATTTTGTAGCAGCACCTAATAACGAAACCGTATTTCCACAAACCATGTTGGTTGATTACGTACGGGTTTATAATACAATTTCAACTAACTAAAATAACATATTACTAATGAAAAATTTAATAAATCACATAAAGAAATTTATGTTGTTGGTACTAAGCATAGCTCTATTTACAGGGTGTGAAGATGACGAAACCATACTTCCTAAGGTAGAAGCTAATTTCACCTACACAGTTAATATTAATACAGGAACAGTTACCTTTTTAAACGTTTCAGAAAACGGAAATACATATCATTGGGATTTTGGAGACGAAACGGGATCAACATTAATTAATCCTGTTAAAGTATATGCTAACGGTACCTATAACGTTACCTTAACCGTTAATAATGTAAGTGGGGCTTCCGATACATTTGAAGATACTATAACAATTTTAATACCTGAAGACGCTGCTTTTCCTATTAATTTCGACGATGGTAATGTAAACTACATGCCTACAACCTTTAATGGGGCGTCCTTTGATATTGTAGAAAACCCCGATTTAACAGGCGACAATGCCAATGCGTCTATGGTTGGTGCTATTACCAATAGTGGTGCGGCTTACGAAGGCATATTTTTTAATCTAGGTGTTAATCTTGATTTAAGTCAGGGCAATACCGTTAAACTTAATGTTTGGTCAGATACAGCAGTAGACCTACTTGCAAAATTAGAAGAAGGTAATGCCGAAAATACAGAGGTTTCAGCTAGCCACACAGGTACCGGCTGGGAAACCTTGTATTTTACATTTAATTCTGTAGGCAGTTATGGTGTACTAACACTTTTTATTGATGGTCCCGGAACAACAAGCGGTACATTCTACATAGATAACTTAGAACAAATCGACGAGGCCGATGTGCCTTGTCCGCAAACTGCGTTAGAATTTCCTATAGATTTTGAATGTAATGGTATTGATTATGCAACAAAAATAGTTGGAAATGTATCATTTACAGTGTTGGAAAATCCTCAGTTGTCAGGAATTAATAGCGAAGCCGGTATGGTAGGGCAAATAACAAATTCTGGGGAGGCATGGGAAAATGCATTTTTTAATTTAGATGCTGCAGTCGATTTTTCTGAACAAAATGCCGTAAAATTAAAATTGTATTCTACGCAAGCTTTACCAATTAAATTAAAATTTGAAGACGGTACAGAAGCTCCTATTGAAGCCGACGTAAATCATACTGGTTCAGGTTGGGAAGAGCTAACGTTTGTTTATAATTCTACGGCGTCTTATAACGATATGGTAATATTTGTAGATGGTCCAGGAACTGCTGCAGGAACATTCTATATCGACGATATCGAGCAAACTACAGGAGCTGTATGTGAGGCCGAAACTATGCAATCGTTGACTGCAGCCGATTTCAATTTAACGTTTATGGCAGACCCTACTTCTAATATTTTTGAAGATGGTGCCGATTTTGAATGGGTAGATAACCCAGATTTCGATAACGATGTGAATATGTCTTGTAAAGTTGGAAAAATCACCAAATTAGGCAATAATCCGTGGGATAACAATCAAATTGATTTAGACGCTAAACTGGATTTCAATGCGCATAGCGGATTTAAAATGAAAGTATGGTCGCCAAAGGCAAATTCCGAAGTAAGAATAAAACTTGAAGAAATTGGAAACCCAGGTAATAACGTGGAAAAATTCACAACGACTACAGTAACTAGTGGATGGGAAGAGTTAACCTTCGATTTCGATGCCGCAGATAGCAATAAATTTGATAAGGTTGTTTTATTCTTAGATCTTAACGCAAATAATACGGATACGTATTACATAGACGATTTCATGCTTTACGGAACTGGTACTGGCGGTAGTGGTTCTAATGATGCTGTTATTTTAGATTTCGAAAACAATCTTGCTGGAGTTACTGCTACAGAATTTAGTACTGGGGGCGCATTAATTGCTAATCCTGTTTCTGGAGGAATAAACACGAGTGCAAATGTTTATGAAGCTGCGTATACCACTGGTAATGACTGGTGGGGCGGTATCGGATTTGTTTTTGATAGTGGTTTAGATCAAGCAAATACCGTTTATAAAGCAAAATTCTATTCTACAGTGGCACCAACTAATGTGTTATTTCAAGTAGAAGTAGACGGCACAAATGCGCCTGTTGGTAATGTTCAAGAAATCACTACTGCTAACGAGTGGGTAGAACTTACGTTTACCCTAGCAAATATTCCTGCAGGAGTGAACAGAGTATTAATTCGTCCAGATGTAGGAAACCAAACTGGAATGAAGCCAAATACGGGTACACTTTATATAGACGATATTACTGTAGTTAGCGATGGCGGTGGTTCTACCGGAGGCGGTGGCTCTACTGGTGGCGGTGGTTCAACAGGGAGTAACCTAATTACCAATGGCGATTTTGAAACAGGAACAGATGCTGGTTGGGCTATCTTCCAAAACGGTGGAAGTGCTGCTTTAGATAATACCGTAAATAATGGAGGTTCTTGGTCTGGTAAATTAGTGGTTGGAGATACTGGTGGAAATCCAGCCTTTAAGCAAGAGCGTATTGGAACTGGCAATGTAACTGCCGGACAAACCGTAACCGTTAGTTTCGATGTTATTGGAACTGTTAGTCAGCCAGGTGCTGTAGTTAACGTGCTTCTTTTTGGTGAAGGTGCAGGTGGAGCGTCGTTTACGCATACTTTCGACCCTAAACCCAACCCAGAGGCTTCTTGGAGCACATTTACAGGTACATATACCATTCCTGCCGGTACGGATGTGTCCGAAGGTATTTCTGTATTAATTGAAGCGGTTTGTGGAGCTGTAAGTGGCTGTGGTGTAACCATGAATATCGATAACGTTTCAGTAACAGTTAATTAAAAATAATATAGATGAAGTTGTCTTAAATGAAGTTTTGTCATTTCGAACAGACCTGAGAAATCTTCGGATGTTTCAAATGAAAGTAATGAGTTTCCGAGGTGCTGAAATAAATACAGCGCATGTGAATTCAAAATGACGGATGTAACGACTTTTAAGACAACTTCCTTTTAAGATTTAGATGGATAGTACAATTTTTAAAGAAGATTTTAAAATTTCAAAAGTGATGGAAAGCATTAAAGGAGAAAATGTAACGTTGAATAACGAGGTGTATTATAAAATATCTAACAGCGATAACATGCGCCCGTTTTTTATGAGTATTGTTAGCGATTCGAACCACTGGATGTTTATTTCCAGTAATGGCGGACTAACAGCAGGAAGAAAAAACGCCGAATATGCTTTATTTCCTTATTATACCGACGATAAAATTACCGAAATGGCCGAAATTACAGGCAGTAAAGCCATATTTCAGGTGCTTAAAAACGGTAAAAAAGTCATTTGGGAACCATTCTCTATCCGTCAAATGGGGATTTACCAAACCAAAACCAATCTTTACAAGAATAAATACGGAAACAAAATTATTTTCGAAGAACATAACTTAGATTTAGGTTTGGTGTTTCAATACCAATGGAATTCTAGTAATGAATTCGGTTTTGTTAAAAAATCAACATTAATTAACAAAAATGATGACGCTGTAGAAGTGACCGTTTTAGATGGTTTACAAAACATTCTTCCGGCAAGTGTCACTTCCGATTTACAAAACCGACAAAGTAATCTGGTTGATGCCTATAAAAAATCTGAGTTACAAACCGAAGTTGGTTTGGGCATTTTTTCATTAAGTGCTGTTATTGTTGATAGAGCCGAACCAAGCGAAGCTTTAAAAGCCAATACGGTTTGGTCTGCCGGATTCAATAATCCTACACATTTATTGTCTTCGCAGCAATTAAATGCTTTTAGAAAATTAGAAAATATTTCAGAAGAAATAGATGTTAAAGCTGAAAAAGGAGCTTATTTTATTTCAGAAACTATTACTATTGAAGGACAATCTGAAAAAAGCTGGATGTTCGTTGCAAACGTAAATCAGTCGATTGCCGATGTGGTTAGAATTTCAGAATTAATAAAATCTGATAATAACCTTTTTGAAGTTGTGCAAGCTGATATTGATGCAGGTACCAAAAACTTAATTGGTTTAGCAGGAGCATCAGATGGTTTACAACTTACTGCCGACGATTTAGTTAACACGCGTCATTTCTCCAATACGCTGTTTAATATTATGCGTGGTGGTATTTTCGACGATAATTATACCGTTGAAAAGGTAGATTTTGTAAAATACATTGCTAAAGCCAATCATAAACTTTACAAAGAAAAAGAAACTGTTTTAAACGGTTTAAAAGACATTTTAAGTTTAAATCAGATTAAAAAACTGGCAGATCAAGACGATAACGCCAATTTTAAAAGATTGTGTTTAGAATATCTGCCATTAAAATTTAGCCGTAGACACGGCGACCCAAGTAGACCTTGGAACAAGTTTTCTATTAATACAAGAAACGAAGTCGACGGCTCTAAAGTGTTAGATTACGAAGGAAACTGGCGCGATATTTTCCAGAACTGGGAAGCGTTAGCGCATGCCTATCCTGAGTTTATCGAGGGTATGATTCATAAGTTTTTAAACGCCACAACATTTGAAGGTTACAATCCGTATCGTGTTACAAAAGATGGTTTCGACTGGGAAGTTATTGAAGAAAACGATCCGTGGTCGTACATAGGTTATTGGGGTGATCATCAAATTATATACTTGCTTAAATTCCTTGAATTTATTGAAGATTATTATCCTGGTAAACTGGAAGAACTTTTTAACGACAATGTGTTTGTTTATGCCAATGTGCCTTATAAAATCAAGGCGTATCAAGATATTTTAAAGAATCCGAAAGATACTATCGATTTCGATTATAAACTCGATGAAAAAATCCATAATAAAAGAGATGAAGAAGGTGCCGATGGTGCTTTACTAACCGATGGAAGCGCTAATATTTACCATGTTAACCTCATTGAAAAATTATTAGCAACGGTATTGGCTAAAATGTCAAACTTTATTCCAGAAGGTGGTATTTGGTTAAATACACAACGTCCAGAATGGAACGATGCCAACAACGCATTGGTGGGTAACGGTGTTTCAATGGTAACCTTGTATTATTTATACAGATTTTTAAATTTCTTTGAAAAAGTAGTTGCTAAGGCACAAACCAAAGAGGTAAAAGTATCTCAGGAATTACTGACTTGTTTTGAAACTATTCTTAACACCTTAGAAAACAATATACATATATTATCGGAAGCTATTTCCGATACCGATAGAAAGACCGTTTTAGATGGCCTTGGTGAAGCGGCAAGCAATTACAGAACACAAATTTACAACGAAGGTTTTTCTAGTGAAAAATCTACTTTAAGTTTAGATAAGGTTATCGATTTTATAGCAACGTCTAAAGCCTTTTTAGAGCAAAGTATCAATGCCAATAAACGTGCAGATAATTTGTATCACGCTTATAATTTAATGACGGTTGAAAGCGATACTGAAGTTTCAATTTCGTATTTATCTGAAATGTTAGAAGGTCAGGTAGCCGTTTTAAGTTCGGGGTATTTATCGCCGGTTCAGGCTTTAAAATTACTCGACGGATTAAAGCAAAGCGCACTGTTTAGAGACGATCAGTACAGTTATATTTTATACCCGAATAAAGAATTGCCACGTTTCGATAAGAAAAACAATATTTCTTCAGATAAAGTTGAGCAATCGCAATTATTACAAACCTTAGTAAAAAATGGCAACCGACAGGTTATTGAACAGGATGCTAACGGAAATTATCATTTTAATGCCAGTTTCAACAATGCCAATAGTTTAAAGGCGGCTTTAGAGTCGTTAGATAAAAATTATCAGGATTTAGTTGAAAAAGAAGAAGGTTTACTATTGCAGATTTTCGAAGACATTTTCGATCATAAATCGTTTACTGGGCGTTCAGGAACTTTCTTTGGTTACGAAGGTTTAGGGTCAATTTACTGGCATATGGTTTCCAAATTGTTATTAGCCGTTCAAGAGAATTGCTGGTTAGCGATTAATACCAACGAAAGTGCAGAAACTATTGGCCGTTTATTAGAGCATTATTACGAAATAAATGCTGGAATCGGGGTACATAAATCGCCAGAATTATATGGTGCTTTCCCAACAGATCCGTACTCGCATACGCCGGCAACCAAAGGGGCGCAACAACCAGGAATGACTGGTCAGGTTAAAGAAGATGTGTTATGTAGAATTGGCGAATTAGGTGTTTTTGTTGAAAATGGAAACATCATCTTTAATCCGAGATTGCTTCAAACCAAAGAGTTTTTAAGTGAGCCTGCTGTTTTTCAATTTGTAAATATCAATAAAGAAAAGCAAGAGATTGCTTTAACAGAAAACAGTCTTGCTTTTTCGTATTGCCAAGTGCCTGTGGTTTATAAACTTTCAAACGAAGAAAAAGTAGAAGTATTCTTTAACGATGGAACACAAGAGACTTTTGAAACCTTATCGTTAAACGGAAAAGTATCCAAATCGATTTTCAAAAGAGATGGAAAAATAAACCGAATCGAAGTGTTCTTCGGCAAATAAAAAAACATGTTAAGAACAGTTATACATATTTGTTTAATACTATTTTCAATACTAATATTTATGTTAGGATGCAACGAAAAGCCAACGGCTACTAAAGATGCAACAGCAGCCGAGATTTTAGGAAATCCAGAATATTTAGCTATTTCTTACGGTGGCTATCGTCAAAAAACCAGAGATGTGCAGCCAACCATCGACGAATTAAAAGACGATATGAAGATTTTAGCGGCCATGGGCGTTAAATTGTTAAGAACCTACAATGTGCAATTGCCACATGCTTCAAACGTAATTAAAGCGATTAGCGAATTAAAAGCAGAAGACCCCAACTTCGAAATGTATGTGATGTTGGGTGCCTGGATAGATTGCCAAAATGCATGGACAGGGCTTCAACCCAATCATGAAATAGAAAGCACTCAAAATGCAGCCGAAATAGAGCGTGCCGTAGCTTTGGCTCAACAGTACCCCGATATTGTTAAAATATTAGCAGTAGGAAACGAGGCGATGGTACATTGGGCAACCAGCTATTTTGTTAGACCAAAGGTAATTTTAAAATATGTAAACTATTTACAAGACTTAAAAGAAAAAGGGAAATTACCTAAAACCTTGTGGATTACAAGTTCCGACGATTTTTCATCGTGGGGCGGGGGCGATCCGGCTTATCATACGCCAGACTTAGAAAAATTAATGCGTGCTGTAGATTATATCAGTTTTCATACCTACCCAATGCATAATTCGCATTATAACCCAGATTTCTGGTTAATGCCAGAATCTGAAAAATCGCTTTCAAAAGAAAAACAAGTGGAGTTGGCGATGCAACGTGCTTTAAAATTTGCTCAAAAACAATACGATAGCGTAACTAATTACATGAAAAGCTTGGGCATAAATAAACCGGTTCATATTGGCGAAACAGGTTGGGCAACTTATTCAAACGAACTCTATGGCGACCATGGTTCTCGTGCTTGCGACGAATATAAATCTGGATTGTATTATAAATTAATGCGAGATTGGACCAACAAAAACAATATTACTTGTTTCTATTTTGAAGCTTTCGATGAACAATGGAAGGATGCAAATAATTCGGGTGGTTCAGAAAATCATTTTGGCTTAATAAACCTTAAAGGAGAAGCCAAATATGCCATTTGGAATTTAGTAGATGAAGATAAATTTAAAGGTTTAACACGAAACGGAAACCCCATAACAAAAACCTTTAAAGGCGATTTAAAGCTGTTAAAAAGTTATGTTTTAGCACCACCAACTCAAGAGGAATTTCAAGCTGTGCACCATTAAAAATATTTAAAATGAAGACGCTACAAAAGTACATTATTTTAAGTCTGTTAACTGTTATGAGTTGTATGGAAAATAAAGAGGTTTTACAAGTTGAAATTTTTGAAACTTCAGCTAAAGGGCATGCATTAACCAAGATTGAAACTTTTGGAAATCAAGTTAATGATTCGGTTGTAAAGGTCGAATTATTTCCAGAAACAACATTTCAAACCATAACAGGCTTTGGAGGTGCTTTTACAGAGTCTTCGGCGTATTTATTAAATAAGTTAAGCAAGAAAAACAGAGATACTATTTTAAAAGCGTATTTCTCGAAAGATGGTGCGAATTATTCCTTAACGAGAACACACATGAATTCTTGCGATTTCTCTTTAAGTCAGTATAGTTATTCGCCTGTTGAAGATGATATCAATCTAGAACATTTTACCATTGAAGCTGATACATCCGATTTAATTCCAATGATTAAAGATGCTATGAAAGTTTCAGAAGATGGTTTTAAAATTTTTGCATCACCTTGGACAGCGGCACCGTGGATGAAAGATAACAACCATTGGGTTGGCGGTAAACTGCTTCCGAAGTATTACGACACTTGGGCACTTTTCTTTTCAAAATATATAAAAGCGTATCAGGAAGAAGGCATCGATATTTGGGGTTTTACTGTTGAAAACGAACCGCATGGTAACGGCAATAATTGGGAAAGTATGCATTTTACACCCAAGGAAATGACCGATTTTGTAGAGTTTCATTTAGGACCAAAATTAGAAGCCGATGGTTATGGCGATAAAATTATTTTAGGCTACGACCAGAATAGAGCAGGTTTAAAAGAATGGGTAGACGAAATGTATCGCGATGAAAAATCGTCTAAGTATTTCCACGGAACAGCCATACATTGGTATGAAAGTACCTATGAGGTTTTTCCTGAAGCCTTGCAGTATGCCCATAACAAAGCGCCTAACAAATATTTAATTGAAACCGAAGGTTGTGTCGATTCTCAAGTGCCCGAATGGAAAGACGATGCCTGGTACTGGAAAAAAGAAGCTACCGATTGGGGGTGGGATTGGGCAGCGGCAGACGAAAAATATTTACACCCAAAATACGCACCTGTAAACCGTTATGCCAGAGATATTATTGGCTGCCTTAATAATTGGGTAGATGGTTGGGTAGACTGGAATATGGTTTTAGACCGACAAGGTGGACCAAACTGGTTTAAAAACTGGTGCGTTGCACCTGTAATTGTAGATGATGAAAATGACGAGGTGTATTTTACACCCTTATACTACACCATGGCGCATTTTAGTAAATACATCAGGCCAGGTGCAAAGGTAATTTTGGTAGATAATCAAGATGAAAAATTGCAGGTTACTGCTGCTCAAAATCTCGACGGATCTATAGCAGTTGTAATTTTCAATGAATTTGAAACACCAAAATCTATTTCGCTTTCGCTGGAAGGAAAAACAGCCGACTTCAACATAGATGGACAAGCCTTACAAACTGTATTTATACAGAAAACATAAAATAACGAACATCACTAACTAATACGACTATAAGATGAAAAAAGTAACTCGCGACAAAGTCCCAGCTGGACAAAAGGCAGCTTTTGGTGCCGGACATTTTGTTCTTAACCTGCTTCCAGGGGTTTTGGGGGTATACCTTCAAGTATTTATTTTAACGGCTTTTGGTATGGATCCTGTTTGGGCTGGTCTTTTAGGAGGTTTACCAAGAATTTTTGATGCCTTAACAGATCCCATAATGGGGTTTATTTCAGACAATACAAAATCTAAATACGGTCGCCGCCGTCCATACATATTTACTGGAGCTATAATAAGTGGGGTACTATTTATTTTAATGTGGCAATTAGATGAAAATGCATCGCAAACCTTCAACTTTTGGTATGTCATGATTTTGCAAATCTTATTCCTTGTTGGGAATACCATGTTTGCAACGCCTTTGGTAGGATTGGGTTACGAAATGACTTCCGATTATAACGAACGAACCAGACTAATGAGTTTGGCCAATTCCATGGGGCAAATCGCTTGGATGATTGTACCTTGGCTTTACGTGGTAATTCCAGATGTTAACACCTTCGATAACCCAGCACAAGGGGTAAGAACCATGGCAGTTATTGTGGGATGTGTATGTATGGCGTTTGGTATTCTTCCAGCAATTTTCTGTAGGGGTATTGACGCCGCAAACATGGAAAACAGGCAGGTTATAAACTTTAGAACCCTTGCTGCTAATATGAAAGAATTGGTAAGGGGTATAAAGCAAGTCTCTAAAAATAAACCTTTTATGAAACTTTGTGGGGCTACGTTTTTAGTATTTAATGGCTTTCAATTGGTTGCTGCTTTTTCGGTATTTATTATTGTGTTTTATATGAATAAAGGAAGTTGGGAGGCTGCAGGTACTTGGCCAGCTTGGTTTAATACTATAAACGCTATTTTAACCGCCTTTTTAGTTATTCCTATTATTTCCAGAATGGCTACAAAATTTGGCAAGCGAAATGCCTTTTTAATCTCTACATTTTTATCAATTGTAGGCTACGGATTGAAATGGTGGGGATTCGATATTGAACTTAACGATGCTTTCAATCAGACTAGTTTTGGGCAATCGTTAAATCACGGTGTGGCTTCAATATTCGATGCTTTAAATCCGTATTTAGACAAAGTAGGCATGTCATGGTTTAGTATTGATGCTAGTAATGGCATACCTTGGTTAATCTTTTTACCTATTCCCTTATTTGCTTTTGGTATGGGAGGATTATTTACTCTTATGATGTCTATGACAGCCGATGTTTGTGATTTAGACGAGTTAGAAAATGGCATGCCTAGAAAAGAAGGCACTTTTGGAGCTATTTATTGGTGGATGGTAAAGTTGGGACAAGCTTTAGCTATCATTTTAAGTGGTGTGATATTGAAATTTGTTGGATTCGACCAAAATATTAGCGAACAAGCCTTGGAAACAATGACGCGTCTTCGTATTGCCGACATTGTCGTGCCTGCTGTAACGGCAGCATTAGCCATGGTTGTTATGTGGAGGTATAGTTTAAACGAATCTAGGGCAGAAGAAATAAAAGCGGAATTAATAGAACGAAGAGGAGAATTATAATACAGAAATTATGTCGTATAGAGCAGATAAAATAATGTCTTTATCGGGAGGAGAACTTGATAAAAAAACAACCAAAGGTTTACAAAATTATTTAAAACGTGTGCTTAAAGGTGGAATGCACGGCCTATGTTTTAGTCCGTATGAGGAAGGTCAGAAACCAGGCGATCAATTAACAGAAGCCCAAGTAAGACGTCGTTTAGAAATTATTAAACCCTACACCAAATGGGTGCGTTCGTTTTCTTGTACCGAGGGGAACGAACTTATTCCAATTATAGCTAAAGAATTAGGAATGAAAACCCTTGTAGGTGCTTGGTTAGGAGACGATCCAGAAACAAATGCTGATGAAATAAAAGGATTGAAGAAATTGGCTAAGGAAGGCTATGTCGATATAGCAGCCGTAGGAAACGAAGTGATGTATCGAGGCGATTTAACCGAAGCCGAATTACTCGAGTACATTTACGATGTAAAAAGTAATATAAATAATATTCCAGTAGGTTACGTTGATGCCTATTACGAATTTACTCAGCGTCCAAAAATAACAGAGGCTTGCGATGTCGTTTTGGCCAATTGCTACCCGTATTGGGAAGGTTGTAGTATAGAATATGCATTAGTATACATGAAAGATATGTATTATCGTGCGTTAAAGGCTGCTAATGGCAAAAAAGTAATCATTAGTGAAACTGGCTGGCCAAGCTTTGGTTCTGGTCTTAATGGTGCACAACCTTCGTTTGAAAATGCCATGAAATATTTTATTAATACCCAATTATGGTCTAAAGAAGACAATATCGACATATTCTATTTTTCATCTTTCGACGAATCATGGAAGATAGGTGATGAGGGGGACGTTGGTGCATTTTGGGGACTATGGGATAAAAATGAAAAGCCTAAGTTTTACAACGAGGTTAATTTTTTTAAAAACAGTAAATTACTGGTTTAGGTTATAGTACAACCTAAACTTAATTACCACAATATTACCACAACAACAGGAACATTAATTAACTGATTAGGGATTAATTTTCAAAAATGAAGAGTTCAAAAATAGCGGTAAAGCTACATATCTACTGAGAGTTTTAATGATTAGTTTGTTTTATTATGGCTTGTATGTTTTTTGTATAGGAACTTTATTACAAAAAAACAAAGTTTGTGGTCTACTACAAGGCAATAACACCTTAATGTTCGAATATTCTACAGCCGGATCTGGTTTTCAGTACCAATATTTTACAAATCCAGCATTAGACTTAAGTTCGTATAGCCATTTTCATATCGATTTTTATATTGATGGAACAACAGATTTAGGTTCGGTTTTACAAATTTTCATTCAGCAGTTTAACGCCAGTAATGGGGTAGACGATAGTATTTATTACAACTTTGATGTTTATGAAGCTCCAGCAACAAAAACTTCGGGTACTAGTAAAAGTAACTTAGGTAATGGAACATGGTATTCTGGAGAGGTTGCTTTAGCTGATTTTACAAATGGAGGATTTACAAAAGATAATATTAAACAAATTCAAATTGTGGCAGCGGGACCAGTGTTTAGCCCTGTATACATAGATAATATCTATTTCTATAATGCGGCAACGGCTAGTGTAGAAGATAATGTGTTGACATCATTTAATGCTTACCCTAACCCAACGAACGATCTTTGGATGGTATCATCAAAGGATTTAAATATTAACACTATTCAAGTTTTTGATATACTTGGAAAAGAAGTACTATTTATGACTCCTAATAAAAGAGAAGCTAGAATTGATGGTTCTAATTTATTATCTGGTATCTATTTTGCACGAATTTCAAATAACACGGGAAGCCAAACGTTGAAGTTGGTCAAGAGATAAGAATTAATTTTATACTTTACTATTATTTTTACGAAAGCGTATCCGTTTAAATGGATGCGCTTTTTTTTTGTGATTTAAATAGTTTTTAATTAAGTTGAATTAAAGAATTCTTTTCGAACATGAAATACAGATGTGTTTAAACTACCATTTTAAACGCTGTATCTACTTCTTTAGTCAATTGTTAAGTATATTACAATGTCAAAAATGTATCATTCCTAATTGTCTATACTCAAACACAATTAAACAATATTACTCAATATTAATACCTGCTTTCTATGTTAATTTGTTAAACTTGAACTTAGTACAAGTACTAATAATTTTTAACATAAGGATCAAAATGAAACGATATAGACTTATGTTGAGAAACGTTTTGTAGTTTCTATTTAAGATTGTTTAACCTTTTCAATATTTATAAAACAATATTTTCAATTTTAATTGAAACGTAAATTAGTAAACTTTAATTTATTGACTTTTGCTGTTTTAGTTTTCAAAATAGAAGACTAATAATAAAAATAGTTTTTTTATTTGTGTGAATAAAGCTGCTCTTCAGTTTATATAAAAGAAAGCAGCAATACATTTAGTGTTTTTACCTATACAACACCACAACATTTGTATCTAAGTTGGTTTTTTTGTATCTTGTTAATAAGAGGTAAAATCTCTTAAAAGCCTTTTAATATCAATAAGTTATAAATTTTAATGTCCTTTTTTTTAAGTGTATATTTTTTGTAGGGGTTAAAAATTAGATTACATCAAATTGTAAAATTAATTTTAACAAAAACTAAAACTAAATAAACATGAGACATTATCTCTTAATGATTTTGGCATTAGTCTTTACTTCATATTTGAGTGCTCAAAGCATAGAAGTAAAGGGGAATGTGAAAGATGGATCCGGTATGCCTATTCCCGGAGTGAATATCTTACAAAAGAATACGGCAAAAGGAACGGTTTCCGATTTTGATGGAAATTTTGTTTTGTCAGATATCGAAATAGGTACAACAATAACCTTTAGTTACATCGGTTATGTTACCCAAGATGTTGTTGTGACTAACGACACCTTTTTAAATATTCAATTGCAGGAAGATCTTGCTAAATTAGATGAGGTTGTTGTAATCGGTTATGGTACACAAACTAAAAAGGAAATAACAGGAGCTGTTAGTGTATTAGGAGCCGAGACCATTGAAGCTTTAAAACCTACACGTATCGAGCAAGCTTTACAAGGTCAGGTGGCTGGTGTAAATATTACAACGCAATCGGGTTCACCAGGAGCAGGAGCAACAATCAATATTCGTGGTGTGTCCACCAATGGCGATAGCAGACCTTTAATATTGGTTGATGGAAATGTTATTGAAGATTTAAGCGTTTTGAACCCTAACGATATTGAAAGTATAAATATCCTAAAGGATGCTACTGCAGGTATTTATGGTGTTAGGGCAGCAAATGGTGTTATACTTATCAAAACCAAAACAGGACGTAAAGAAATGCCTTTACAGGTTGAGTACAATGCTTACGGGGGTTTTCAGCAAACTACACGCGAAATTCCGGTTTTAAATGCAACAGAATATGCACTTATAGTTAATGAAGCTCATGCCGCTGGAGGCAGTGCTATTCCTTTTTCCGACGTTTCAAATTTAGGATCTGGTACCGATTGGCAGGATAAAGTGTTCACTAATGCATTTATTACAAACCATAATATACTTTTTAAAGGTGGTACCGAAAATTCTTATTATTCTTATAGCGGTTCATTCTTAACACAAGATGGTATTGTTGGTGGATCCGATTCGAATTTTACTCGTTTTACAAATAACCTTAGCTATAACGTGGATTTTTTAAAGAATTTTAAGTTTACGTCTGGCTTAATGCTAATTAGAACGAATAAAAGTAATCTTCCAGAAAATTCAAACTCATCGGTATTATTTAACGCGCTGAATATGGCACCGACTTTTTCTGTTTATGATGAAGAAGGTAATTACACCTTGGCAGAAGGTTTGGGTGGCGAGGTGATTAATCCACTCGCTCAAATTGATGATACTTACGACAGAGGTAAAGTGTTAAAGCTAAGTGGTAATGCTGGTTTATCTTATAATTTTTTAGATCATTTTACCGCTCAGACTAATATCCAATGGAATTATTCAGAGGTTAGCTCAAATATTTTTAATCCAGTGGCCTTTTTCGGTAGTGGAAAAAATAGTAATGTGGATAGAAGTTCTATTGTGACCACACTTGACTATTACAGAGATTACACTTTTGATGCCTTTTTTAAATATCAAAATAGAATAAACGATACACACAATATTAATGTATTATTAGGTACATCGGTATTTAAAACAACAGGTGAGTTTTCTGGTAAAACTGGCTATGACGTAACGATTGCCAATCCGTCATTAGAGGCAGCTGTAGATATTGAGGATAGGTTTGAAGCCGTTGGAAGAAACCAAACGTTCGATTCTCGCTTATTGTCATATTTTACACGACTGCAATATGATTATAAGGGAAAGTATTTATTTTCAGCTGTTTTACGTCGCGATGGTTCAACCAAGTTTGGGCCTGAAAATAAATTCGGTTTTTTCCCTTCAGGATCTATAGGCTGGGTGGCTTCAGACGAGGCTTTTCTTTCCGAAAGTAAGTTTTTCGATTTATTAAAATTTAGGGCGTCATACGGTATTTTGGGTAATGATAGAATTCCAGATTATCGCTTTGTTTCATTATTAAATGGAGAAGGTACTTATATTTTTAACGATCAGGAAGTGTTTGGTGTAGCTAGTGGTGCCATTTCTAACCCAGGTATAAAATGGGAAAAACAAAAAACACTGGATATTGGTGTTGATATGAGAATTGCTGATAATAAAATTAATATCACCGCCGATTATTTTAAAAAGCGCACCGAAGATTTATTAGTAATACCGCAGGTTTCGGGTCTTTTAGGGACCGGGGGAGCTCCAGTAATTAATGGAGGTATTATTGAAAACTCCGGTTTCGAGTTTGCCATAGGGTATTCAAACACCTTTAACGATGATTTTAAATTGAACATAAATTATAATTTAACAACCCTAAACAATGATGTTATTGCGGTAAATACCGATGGCGATTTTTTAACTGGAGGATCGTTTGGAATTGGACAACCAACACCGTCAAGAATGGAGGCAGGGTATCCAATAGGATATTTTAGAGGTTACAAAACCGATGGTATTTTCCAGAACGCTCAAGAAGTTGCAGATTATCCAACAGTAGATAATAGAGTGCAGCCTGGTGATTTAAGGTTTGTAGATATCAATAATGATGGGTTTATAAACGATGAGGATAAAACCTATATCGGAGACCCTATTCCAGACGCAACGATGGGATTAAATCTATCTCTAGATTTTAAAAACTTCGATTTTTCAGCCTATACTTTTGCTTCATTAGGAAATGAAATAGTCCGCAATTTTGAACGTAATCAGGCTTTGACCAACAAGACGGTTTATTATTTGGACAGATGGACAGGAGAAGGTTCAACCAATGCAACCCCTAGAGTTACAACAGGAGCAACATCAAATATCGTGTTTTCAGATTTCTATGTGGAAGACGGTTCTTTTATACGACTACAAAATGTTCAGCTAGGATACACTTTTACAGATAAGCTATTTTCAGGTTCCAAAATTGAGAAACTTCGCTTGTATGTATCAGCAAATAATTTATTTACGCTAACTAAATATTCAGGTTACGATCCAACGGCATCAAGTGGTGCACCTATTGGAGGAGGAATCGACCAAGGCTTTTATCCAAGTGCAAGAACATATTTACTAGGTGTTAACTTAAAATTTTAATCGCATCATGAAACATATAAAATTTAATATAATCTTTTTGATGGCTTTAGTAACACTGTCGTGCAGCGACGATTTTGTAGATGTGGCCTCACAAGATACGAATTCAGAAGATTTTTTCAATACTGAAAAAGATTACCAAGATGCCTTGGTGGCAGCTTACGATTATTTACAAGCTACAGCAAGAAATGTACAACTTGGAGAAATTGCTTCCGATAACACGCTTTGTGGAGGAGAAAGTGCTACCGACGTAATTGGTTTTCAAGAAATAGATGATATGATTCATACACCTATAAATGCTAATTTACGTGAAATTTGGACGTGGATGTATACAGGTGTAAATCGTACCAATTACATTATGGAATTTCAGGATAAACTTGATTTTCCAAGCAAAACGAGTGTTTTAGCGCAAACCAGATTTTTAAGGGCTTATTATTATTTCGAATTAGTGAAATGGTTTGGCGATGTACCATTAGCCATTGATAAACGTATTCAGTTTGGTGAGCAATTCAATATTGACAGAGCACCAAAAGCCGATGTTTATTCTTTAATTGAGGAAGATTTAAAATTTGCAGCAGATAATTTGCCTTATACACAAAGTCAAACAGGTCGTGTAACTAAAGGTGCCGCTCAGGCTTTATTGGGCAAAGCGTATTTATATCAAAATAAATTTTCTGAAGCAGCTACGGTTTTAGAGGATTTAATCTTAAATGGACCTCACCGATTGTTAAATTCTGATGAAGCCCCGCTAATGTTCGAAAATGAATATGAGAATAATATAGAATCTGTATTTGAAATACAATATTCCGATGTTGATGGAGGAAGCTATGATTGTTTTCAGTGTCTTGAAGGGAATTATGCTGTTGGTTTTAATGGAGTTAGATCTTACAATGGTCCGTTATACGATTTTGGATATAGCTTTAATGTCCCAACTCAAGAAGTTGTAGATGCTTTTGAAGAAGGAGATATTCGTTTAGGATACTCTATATTGGATATTGAAGCCTGGGCTCAGGAAACAGGTGCTACATACGATAAAGGTTACGAGCATACGGGGTATTTTAACTTAAAATATATTGCCCGAAAAGGCGATTTAAATCAACCTGATGCCGCTTTAACCAACCCAAACAATTATCGTTCTATAAGATTTGCCGATGTATTACTGATGGCTGCTGAAGCCTTGAATCGAGGAGAAATAAGCGATTCACGCGCAGTGGGGTATGTAAACAGAATACGAGAAAGAGCAACTTTAGATCCGTTACCACTTAATTTACAGGGAACCAATTTAACCAATGCGATTTACAAAGAACGTCGCGTAGAATTGGTTGGTGAAGGTCATCGTTTTTTCGATTTAGTTAGAACCGGACGAGCAGCTCAAGAAATAGATGGTTTTGTCGCTGGTAAACATGAATTGTTTCCAATACCAGTTGAAGAAATAGAGTTGTCGGGAGGCAGATGGAATCAAAACCCAGGATACTAAAAAAGATAATTATGAAAACAGTAAAATATATATTTGGTTTATGTCTAACGCTTTTGTTTGTTTTGAACTGTAGCGACGACGATAACTTTGAGTATTTGGATGATGTTGCTGCACCTTCAGAGGTTTCAGCTACCTTTCTTCCAGCATTAGATGAAAATACAGGTGATTTAGGATTGATCACTATTACACCTAACGGTATTGGGGCTTCCTCTTATAATATCGATTTTGGAGATGGTACCACCGAAAAAGCTAAAGTTATGCAAGGCGAGAGTGTCGTGCATAAATATGAAGAAAAGCCAGAAGGTGAATTTTATACAGTAACTATTGAAGCCTTAGGATTAACAGGGTTAAAAACTACTGCAACAGAGAATCTTGAAGTAGTATTTAAAGCTCCAGAGCTTAATTGTGATATTATAGATGGTTCTGATATTAAAATATCAAATAATGAAGCTATCTCTAAACAAGTAGATATTCAGGTAAGCGCAAAATATGGATTGAGCTATCAGGTTTATTTTGGAGAAACAGAAGGAGAAGAGCCAGTTGTAGGTAATAATGGCGATGCTGTGTCTTATGTTTACCAGGAGCCAGGTACTTATAACATCAGAGTTATAGTTATGAGTGCATCATCTCAAACTACCGAGTGTAGTTTTGATTTTGAAGTCACTGAGATTTTACAACCAATAGAATCTGCACCGGCACCACCAAATAGAGATGAGCAAGATGTCATTTCAATTTATAGTGCAAAATATAATGATGTTGCTGGAACCAATTATTTTCCAGATTGGGGACAAGCTGGTCAGGGTAGTGGCTGGGCAACTTTCGACTTGAATGGTGATGAAATGCTTCAGTATATTAATTTAAGTTATCAGGGTATTGCACTTGCCGATGGTACTACTGTAGATGTTTCAGGCATGAAATATTTACACCTCGATGTTTGGACGGCTACTGAAGGCTTAAAAATTGAAACATCACTTATTAATAATGCTTCTGGAGATGTCACTGAGAAACCAGTCTGGAGAGATTTAACAGGAGGAGAATGGACAAGCCTTGATATTCCTATTAGCGAATATACAGATCAAGGACTTACTGTAACAGAAATTTTCCAAATGAAATTTGTAGGCGATCCTTGGGCTGCAGGAACCGTGTTTATTGATAATATTTATTTCTATAAACCATCAACGGTAGCTGAAACGCCGGAGTATAATGCACCGACGCCAACACAAAATGCTTCGAATGTAGTATCTATTTACAGTGATGCATACACAAATGTTGGAATAAGTGAATTGAATCCAAATTGGGGCCAAACTACTACTTTAACAGAAGTAAACATTAACGGTAATAATATCTGGCTGTACGAAGCCTTAAACTATACCGGGATTGTAACCGATTATGGTAATCCAACAAATCTTTCGAGTATGGATTATGTACACTTCGACTACTTCACACCAGATGCAGAAGCTTTAGGATTAAAAATAGTAAATACAGCTTTGGATCCGGTTCAAGAAGACATTGTATTTGTCGACGAAATAGTTCGAGGGACTTGGGTAAGTGTGACGATTCCGATGTCTGAATTTAATCTCGATGCCTCAGGTGTTACACAATTGTTATTTGATACGGCAGGAGGTAGTGCTAAAGTTTATATCGACAATTTATATTTCTATGCAGATAATTCGACACAACCAGAAGTTGCGGCGCCGATGCCAACCATTGCACAGTCCGATGTTATTTCAATTTATAGTGATGCTTATACGGGAGTAACCTTAAATGAAGTAAACCCGAATTGGGGGCAAACCACAACCTTGACTGATTTTTCAGTAAGTGGTGACAATATTTGGTTGTACGAAGCTTTAAATTATTCAGGTATTGTAACAGATTATGGGAATCCAACCGATTTAACAGGAGTTAAATATTTGCATTTCGATTATTATACACCCGACGCTTCAACCTTAGGTTTTAAAATGGTGAATACAGCATTAGATCCTGTTATGGAAGATATTGTATTCTTACCAAAAGTGATAACTGGAACTTGGGTTAGTGTTACCATTCCACTGTCGAAGTATAATCTTGATTTTTCAAATATAACGCAGCTTATTTGGGATACTTCAGGAGGAAGTGCAACGGTTTATGTTGACAATATTTATTTTCATAATTAAGATTTAAAAATACAGAAAGATGAAAACATTAAAATATATAGTAATTCCATTTTGTACAGTTTTACTTCTTATTATGAGCTGTCAGGATGAAGATTTGGAGATTGGAGATATTGTAACTCCAACTAATATTCAAATGAATTTTGAAATTGTTGGTGTAGATGCCGATAATCCAAATGGAGATGGTACAGGATTTGTGAAATTTAGCGCTACAGCTGATAACGCGATAACCTATATTTATAATTTTGGAGACAATACAGATAACGTAGTGTCTACAGGAGAAGTTATGCATCGATTTACTGAAGTTGGTGTGAACGCCTATACGGTTACAGTAATTGCATCCGGAACGGGAGGTACGCAAAGCACTAAATCAATGGTTATAGAGGTTTTTAGTTCTTTTGAAGATGAAGAAGCAAAAAACTTTTTAAGTGGAGGTCCAGGTTCAAGTAAAACCTGGTATTGGGCGGCTGATAAACCTGTAAATATAGGTTTAGGTCCAGATGAAATTTCAAGTTCTGGAGATCATAGATTTCCAGCTTGGTTCCAGTCGTCAGCATGGCATCCTGATAAACTTTGTATGTATGACGCCGAAATGGTGTTTACGCAAACAGCTAATGGTAATTTAACATTCGAGCAAACAGTAGGAGATGCTTATATACCAGGGACCTATTCAGGGAATTTAGGTGTGACAGGTGATACTTGTCATGGTGCCGACGTAGTCCCATCATTGTTAGGCGTTAAGAACGTACAATTAGTGCCTTCAACGTCTATAGCTACAATCGATCAGAATGATCCGGATAATGAACCATATCGTGGAACAACTATAAATTTTTCTGATGGAGGATTTATGAGCTGGTATGTGGGAAGTAGCAGTTTCGAGATCATTGAAATTACAGATACAACACTGGAAGTGCGTGTAACCGAACCAGGGTATGCCTGGTATTGTTTATTCCAAACCGAAAAGCCCGTTGAACCCTAGAATACTTGCTAGCTTAGAAGAAGTTGCAATGATAACTTCTTCTAAGCTAGTTAAAATTTTAAGAGAAGAATAATGATTATTACTAGTAAACATTACATACTCAATATAAGCTTTTTGCTGTTGATATCTTGTTCAGTGGGTAATGATGGTATAGACGCATCATCAGAACCAGAAAAAATTGTACCGAGTAAGCTTACATTGGAAGTCGATAAACAAGGTGAAAATTCTGAATACATTAATGGTGATGGATCTGGTTTAGTCACGTTTACAGTAACTGCTGAAAATGCAAAAACATATGGGTTAAAAGTAGATTCAGAGACTGAAATTAAAAATACTAGTGGCGTTTTTAAGTATGTTTTTACTGATAATGGTACCAGTGAGTATTTAATTTCAGTTTTTGCATATTCTAGTACAGGTAACGAGGCCAGTACATTTAAGAAAGTTTTAGTTTATGTATCGGATAATGAGTTGCAGCTAAAATGGTCGGACGATTTTAATATCGATGGTGCACCAGATAGCAGTAAATGGGGTTTTGACACGGGTAATGGTTGTCCTAATTTATGTGGTTGGGGTAATGGTGAAAAACAGTATTATACAAACCGTTCGGATAATGTTATTGTTGAAGACGGCGTCTTAAAAATCATTGCAAAAAAGGAAAACTATCAAGGAGCATCTTATACCTCGGCGAGATTACTTACTAAAGATAAATACGAGTTTACTTATGGACGCGTAGATGTTCGAGCTAAACTACCTAGTGGTCAAGGAACATGGCCGGCAATATGGATGTTAGGAGCAAATATAGATGAAGTGGGTTGGCCTAAATGTGGTGAAATTGATATCATGGAACATTGGGGGCATAATCCTACTATTGTTTCCAGTGCAACCCATACCCCGGCATGCTCAGGAGGATGCCAAGGAACCAAAGTTGGCGAAACTAATATAAACGATTATGCGACAGCCTTCCATATTTATTCTTTGGAATGGACCAAAGACGACCTTAAGTTTCTAATTGATGGTGACGTAAAATACAACTACCAACCAGCCAATAAGGATAGTAATACTTGGCCATACAATGCACCACAGTTTTTAACATTAAATGTGGCTCTTGGCGGAAATTGGTTTACCATAGACGAGAATTTTTCAGAAGCTGTAATGGAAATAGATTACATTAAAGTATATCAATAAAATGACAAGAATAAAGCAATATATTATACTCGTGATTCTTTTTGTCTTTATAAGTTCTTGTAAAGATAATACAGTAATAAAAACGGAGAATAATTTGACGACTTCGAATGGTGTGATAGAGAAAAAGGTGACCAGTTTATTATCTAAAATGACTTTAGAAGAGAAAATTGGTCAGATGAATCAATACAATGGGTTTTGGGATGTAACAGGACCAACACCTGAAAGCGGAGATGCATCTAAAAAATATGAGCATTTAAAGAAGGGATACGTTGGTTCCATGTTGAATGTAAGAGGTGTAGACGAGATAAAGGCAGTGCAAAAAATAGCAGTAGAAGAAACCCGATTAGGAATACCTTTAATTATTGGTTTTGATGTTATTCATGGTTATGAAACGTTGAGTCCTATACCTTTAGCTGAAGCTGCAAGTTGGGATTTAGACGCTATTGAATTATCGGCAAAAATGGCAGCTAAAGAAGCAGCAGCAGCAGGTATTAACTGGACGTTTGCTCCGATGGTAGATATTTCAAGAGATGCTCGATGGGGACGTGTTATGGAGGGTGCTGGCGAAGATCCTTATCTAGGAAGTAAAATAGCAATAGCTAGAGTACAAGGTTTTCAAGGATATGATTTGGCTTCTCCTGAAACCATTGCCGCCTGTGCTAAGCATTGGGCGGGTTATGGTTTTGCTGAAGCCGGAAGAGATTATAATACGGTAGATGTTGGAACTTCCACTTTAAACAATATCATTTTCCCACCGTTTAAAGCTGCTGCCGATGCCGGTGTGAAAACATTTATGAATTCGTTTAATGAGCTTAATGGAGTACCAGCAACGGGGAATGCTTTTTTACAGCGTGATATTCTAAAAGGAAAATGGAAATATGATGGTTTCGTGGTTTCTGATTGGGGTTCAATCAAAGAAATGATGGAACACGGTTATGCTAAAAACAAAAATCACGCGGCTAAGTTAGCTATTAAAGCTGGTTCTGATATGGATATGGAATCCTACGCTTATGTGGATGAATTAGCAAATCTAGTAAGAGACGGAGAAGTTGATGAAGCTCTTATAAACGATGCCGTAAGGCGTATTCTCACAGTGAAATATGAATTGGGTTTGTTCGACGATCCTTATAAGTACTGCAATAAAGAAACAGCGAAGAAGGTGATAGGTAGTAAGGAAATAAATGAAGCAGTTTTGGAGGTTGCAAAAAAATCAATTGTTTTATTGAAGAATGAAAAGCAATTACTTCCCATAAAAAAAGAGGGACAACGCATTGCTTTAATTGGTGCATTAGCTTCCGATAAAACAAGCCCCTTAGGAAGCTGGCGTTTAGCAGCCAAGGATAGTACAGCAGTTTCAGTTTTGGAAGGTATGCAAAACTATCATGGAAATAAATTAACCTATGCTAAAGGAGCCGATGTAACATATGGAGAAACTACATTTGCCAACGAGTTAAAAATTAATGTTTCAGACAAAAGTGACTTTGCTGAAGCTATAAATGTAGCAAAACAAGCCGATGTTGTGGTTATGGTTCTTGGAGAACATGGTTTTCAAAGCGGTGAAGCAAGAAGTAGAACAAAATTGGATTTACCAGGTGTGCAACAAGATTTATTAGAAGCAGTTTACGAGGTTAACCCTAATATTGTTTTAGTTCTTAATAATGGGCGACCTCTAGCAATAACCTGGGCAGATGAGCATATACCAGCCATTGTTGAAGCATGGCAGTTGGGAACCCAAAGTGGCCATGCAATAGCTCAGGTGTTATATGGTGATTATAACCCGAGTGGAAAACTGCCAATGACATTTCCAAGACATGTTGGGCAAGTACCTTTATATTATAATTATAAAAATACAGGACGACCAATTATACCTGCTCCCGATGAGGTTTTTTGGTCTCACTATATTGATGAAAGTAACAAACCTTTGTATCCATTTGGTCATGGGTTGAGTTATACGACGTTTTCTTATGCAAATCTAACGGTAGACAAGAAATCTGCAGATGAGGTTATGGTTTCGGTCGATGTAACTAATTCGGGGCAGGTAAAAGGAAAAGAAGTTGTGCAATTATACATTAGGGATATGGTTTCTAGTGTTACCCGACCCGTCAAAGAATTAAAAGGTTTTGAGTTAATAGAGTTAAAACCACAAGAGAAAAAAACAGTTCGTTTTAAATTAACTAAATCTGAATTAGGTTTTTTTAATAATAATGGGGAATTCGTTTTTGAAACAGGTGAATTTAAAGTTTTTGTAGGTGGAAGTTCGGAAACTAGTTGGGAACATGGTTTTGAACTTTAACTGTAGTTTAGTTGTTAATTAGAGCCTTTTAGTACCTTTACTGAAAGGCTTTTTTTAATTTGATTTTTTTACTTTTATTTCTTTATCAAAAATATTCATACCTCCATTTACCCCAAAATCTAGTGTTGTAACAGGGTATGCAATAGATATGTTTTCTTGCTCAAAACGCTTTTTAATTCCAACTATAGCGTCGTTCATGCCTTTACAGAAATCATCATTACTACGAAATTCAACCCAGTATCGTAACATGAAATTATAAGTTGATGCGCCAATATCGGTAAAATAAAAATCGATTCCTTCGTCAGGTAATAGTTGCTGTATTTTTTTTATTTCATCTAAAGCAACAGTTTTTACATGTTCTAAATCATCACCATAGGAAACACCAGTTTTTAGAATAATTCGTCGTTTTTGCCATGTAGAATAATTCGTGAAGTTACCGTTGTAGATAAGTTGGTTGGGAACGAATACTTCCTGTCCGGGTACTGTTTTTATAGAAGTAGTAATCCATCCTTTTTTTATTACAATACCGTATGTGCCGTTAATTTCAACCCAGTCATTTTCACTAAAAGGCCGCTGTGCCTTTAAAATCAGTCCAGAAAAATAGTTTGAAGCAATGTCTTTAAACGCAAAACCAGCTACTATCCCTACAATTCCTGCTCCGGCCAATAGTTTAGTGAGCATTTTTTCTAAACCTAATATTTGCAGACTTAAGAAAACCCCCGATAATACTAACGAAAAGAATATGACAGACGTAATGATTTTAGCAATGTCAACATGGGTTTTAATCGTTTTGGTGTAAAATTTTAAAGTAAACTTTTTTACAATTCGAGCGAGTAACACAAACCCGATAAAAACCAAGCACGCTAAAAATAGTTTTGGTATATAATCTATGACGGATTGTTGCCAATCTTCTAAAATTTTCTTTAAATAGTTTAATGTGTATTGCATGTAGGAAATACTTTTATTAAAAGCTATATGCAACTAAATATAAAGAAAAATCTGGCTTTAATTCATTTTTATGTCATGAATTATGTCGTCTTAGTTTTCCAAAGTATTTAAAATTTCAGCAAATTTTGCTTTGGTTATTAAGACTTTGTTTTCAACTTCAATATTTTTTAATTCCGTCTCTATAAGTTTAACCTCTCTGTAGTTTATCAAGAATAATGAGCCTTCACCTAATTCAAATTTCATTTCTTCCGCGGTAACCAGATGTTTATAATCTGTAACTAATTTTTCAACGATAGAGCGTTGTTTCTCGTAAGAATCAATCTCTTGTTGAACCGCATTTATTTTGTTTAATAAGGTTACTTTTGTTGATGACAGATTAAAATCTATATCCTGAAGTTTAAGTTTCGTAAGCTTTAAGTCTGCTCGTTCTTTTCGTAAAAACAATGGCATACTTACGTTTAAACCAGCTTTGTAGTTTCTAGTATTTAAGGTGTTAATACGCTCGTAATCGCTCGTTAAAAAATTATATTGTAAATCTATTTTGGGTAAAAGGTTGTTAGAATTTAAACGTTTTTCAAAAACTAACTGCTCTCTTTTTAAGGTTAATGATTGTATTTTAGGGTGCTCGTTTAATAGGTCGTCCGTGACTTCTAAAAGGCTGCTATTTAAAACTCTGTCCGCTATAAATAGAGAGTTTTCATCAGGTATTAAACTGTAATCAAGCTCTACTGGTGTGTCATCCTGAAGCCATAAATAGTTGGAAAGTTCCAGTTGCGATTTAATATATTTAATTCTTGACTTTTCGACATCCAGAGCTCTATTGTTGTAATTTATACTCGCTTCTAAAGTGTCTACAGCTGGCTTATCACCAGCTTCAAAACTGGCTACAACATTATTTAATCGTTCTTTAGCGTTGTTTTGGTAATCGTTATAGACTTTATATTCCTGATAATTTTTTAACCAATTAAAATAGGCTTCGACAGCATTGTAAAGAACTTCGTTGACAACCAGGCTCTGTTTATTTAGGCTTATATCCTTGTATAATTTGGATTGCTTAAGTGTTGCCATACGTTCATTAGCAAGAAATCCTTTTGCTAAAGACATTGAAACCCCAGCACTATAAAGTCCGTCATCTGGCACATTAGATTCTGGATTAAGATAGTATCCGTCATTATTCTCGTAGTTAGCCTTCAACTCAATACCATACCATGTAGGTATTTTAAATGCAGCATTAAGCTTATCGTAATATTCGGTACCGGAGAACTTTTTTCTATTGTAATCTACTTCGATTTTTGGATCGAAGGCACCACGAGCTTTTAATAACTTAATTTCACCTTCGGTAGCAATTAATTGTGCCTGTTTTACAATAGGGTGGTATTGCTTTACGTACCCAAGATATTCTTCGAGCGTAAATATGCTATCTGAGACAATTTGCGCCTGACTGGTAAGGTTAACGACCAAAACAAGGCAAATGACTAAGGATGATTTTAGTTTGTAAATCGATTTGTTTTTTAAAATCATTATTTAGTTGTAAAATCAGGTTATTTTTTTTCGCTTTTTTTACCGTCTTCTTCGTTTTCCGGAACATAAAAATTTGGGGGGAAACTGTTAATTTGTCTCCAAATTTCAAACCATATAGGAACATCTTCTAGCAAGGCAATCGTTTTTGCGCCCGAACCAACACGCAGTGCATCTGGCCATGGTCCATAATCTGGGTCACGGTTAATGAGAACACGGTATAATCCATTTTTTGTTGAGAAATTTTCAATAGCTACAATTTGAGCACCATATGTACCATAGGAGACATTGGGCCACCCACTAAAAACAATGGCAGGCCAACCTTCAAATTCTACTTGTACATGTTCTCCTTTATGCAAGAGGGGTAAATCTATAGGTCTTACCCACATTTCAACAGCTAAATCGTAATTAGCTGGCATCAGACTCACTAGAGGCTCACCTTCTTTAAAAGTTTCACCTATTCCCGATTTTATGGCTTTATTGATATAACCATCCTGCGGTGCTGTTATAAACAGTAAACTATTACGTTTTTCATAGTTTGCTAAATTGTTTTCAAGTTTAGACACTTGTGCTTCGGTATCTAAAGCGCTAGATTCTGCCGAAAACAAATCACTTTGGGCTTTTGATAATTTATCACCGTATGTTGCTTTTATGGTCGAAATATTTAATTGGGCATTAATCACTTCATTTTTAGAGGCGAGTAATTTGTTTTCTTGGGAAATAAGTTTCGCATTGGCTTCCTGAAGTTTATTACGATAATCTTCTACATCTTTAACCGCTTTAAGGCCTTGCTCTTGTAGTGATAAGGTACGCTCATACTGCGTTTTTGCAATGCTTGCTTTTATTTTAGCAGCTTCTAAATCAATGCTGTCAGACTCTACTTTTAATTTTGACTGCATGTATTTGTTTTTCGCTTGCTCTAATTTTAATTCCTGTTCCTGTTGCAATGATTTATATTGATTTCCTAAAGCTGTTACTTTTGATCGGTAGGCATCTACCGATGCGGATTTTGCTTTAATTTGATCACCAGTCCGTTCTGTAAGACGGTCGTCGAAATAGTCACTTTTTATTTCAGAAATTTTAAGAATCGTATCACCTTTTTTAACCAAATCGCCTTCTTGAACATACCATGCATCAATTTTTCCAGGAATAGAAGACTGCAATGTTTGTGGTCGCTGATTTGGTTTTAATGTTGTTACTAAGCCTTTACTAGTTACATTCTGGGTCCAAGGTAAAAACAGAATAATAACTACCAATAAACTGCTTATAAGTAAAACACGTCTAAATAAGCGGTGCTGATTGGTATGTGCCGTGGCTTGCCCCGATTTATATTGACTTAAATCGAAAAACTCTGAAACCTTATTGTTTGATATATTTAGCATAGTAATTAAGAATTAATAATGCGACCTTCTTCAAGAATAATATGCTTGTTGCACATGCGTTTCCACACATTTAAATTACTAACAACAATAACACTCCAAGGGTTTGATGCATCACATAAGTATTCAAATATTTTTTCTGATTCTTCAATATTAAATTGCTTTAAAGGCTCTTCTAAAATTAGGACTTTAGGTTGTTTTAAAATAGCTCTCGCTAGCAATAATTTTGCCGATATAAAATAAGGAATTTGCTTACCTTCAGGTTTTAATAAAGTATTTAATCCTTTGGATTGTCGCTTTATAAACGTGCTTAACCCAATTTTTTCAAATACATTAAAAATTTCTTCATCAGAAATGTCGCGATTTCCAAAAGTAACGTTCTCACGAATCGTGCCTTCAAAAGGAGACTCTTCGGATAGCACCATACCCAAATGAGAACGATATTTATTAATGTGCAAACTTTCAATGGAAAGGTTATCAATATAAATAAAGCCATCGGTAGGGGCAACCACACCAGAAATAAGTTGTAGTAAACTTGATTTTCCTGAACCACTTTCTCCCTGAATTAATAGACGGTCTGTTGGTTCTATTTTAAATGAAATATCTTTTAGAATAGGCTTTCTTCTATTAGACACACTATAGCCAACATCTTTAAATTCGATGGCAAAGGATTTGTTTAACGTGATTTCTTCTCCATATTGTTTTTCAATGGGTTTGTCAATAACCTGGCCAAGTTTTTCAATGGCGGTAAGTACGTCGTAAATTGATTCTAAACTTAAAATAAGTTTTTCTACTGAAGCAATAATTAATAATATAATAATCTCGGCAGCAACAAACTGACCAATATTCATTTGCTGATTTAAAACAAGATATCCTCCAACAAGCAATAGCCCAGCAGTTACAATTACTTTAAAACCAATCATTTGCTTAAATTGCAGCATAAGTATTTTAAAGTGGTTTTCTCGGCTATTCACATACTCTAAAACCAAATCGTCAGTTTTATTAATGGCTAAACTAGTTTTGCCAGACAACTTAAAACTAATTACAGTTCTTGCTACTTCCTCTAGCCAGTGCGCCATTTTATATTTATGTTTCGACTCTTTCAAACTGGTTTCTAAACCTCTCTTAGCCGTGTATTTAAAGACAATAAAAATCAGACCAAGTAATAGAATACCAAACATGATAAAAAATGGATGGTAAAAAGATAAAAGTATTAATGCAAAAATGATTTGTAAAAATGCCGAAGGAACATCAATAAGAATTTTAGATAATCCTTTTTGAATACTTAAAGTATCAAAAAATCGATTGGCTAATTCTGGCAAATAATAGTTACGCAATTCACTCATTTTTATTTTTGGGAAACGATACGCTAAATCGAAAGAAGCTCGAGTAAAAATACGTTGTTGTATGCTTTCAATAATTCGTATTTGTATTAATTTTAATATTCCGGTAAAGGCCACGCCAGACGTTACTAATATCACTAAAACAATCCATGAGGTCGAAACTTGTCCCCCTTGTAGTAATGTTATAATAGCTTGTATACCTAAAGGTAGGGTTAAGGCTAGAATACCTTCGAATATTGCGAAGTAGGCCACTCTAAAAATATCCTTCTTTTCCAATTGTATTAATCCTAAAAAGCGTTTCCAGGGTGATAATACGTCTTTATTCTTCATGCTTTAGCGTGTTAAAAATTAAGTTCGTGTAAAATTCGGTAACCGTTGTGGTTTTACTGCAGTTGGTAATAGTCTTAAAATGATCTTTAAAAAAATGCTGCTGTAAAGCACCTTCAATAATAGTATTGGCTAAACTTAAAGGGTATTTATAATTAGAATTAAATTCTAAAATGATATCAGCAAAACGTTTTACAGTACGTTTAAACGGCATAAAAAAACCTTCTTCATTTTCATTATCTACATCGCAGGTTAAATATGCTTTTGCATTTTCGTTAATAACAATTCGGTTAAGAATAACTTCATTTATATGCTCAAAATTACTGTCTTCTTGGGTTGTTCTGGTTAAAACTTCTATTCCTTTTTTTAGTTTTTCTTCAGAATGCTTTAAGGCAAATGTTTCTAATACTAATTGATATTCAATCCAAACCCAATACCATGAAGTTAAATACATGAGTAAATGATGCTTACTTTCAAAATACCTGTAAATAGAACTTTCATTAGATTGAATAGCGCCTCCAAGTTTTTTAAAGGTAAAATGCTCAAAACCCAGTTCGTTTATTAATAAAATACTATGCTTTATAATCCGTTTACCTAATTCAGAGGTTTCAGGATCTTTTATAAAAATACCTTTAGGAACTTCTATTTTAAAGCTTTGTAATAAATTATTCATTTTTTGTAAATGTGTATCTTACAAATTTAATAGTAATACTTTTAAAATTGTGTTATTTTATATTAAAAATTTGTGAAAATTATTTACAATTTTTTAGTTAGAATTATAAATATTATTAGATACGCAATTTACTACTTAATTAAAGTTTCTGGAAATATATAATATTTACAGAAGACTTGTTATATATAGGCTAGGGGCGTTGTTGGGTTTGGTTCATAAACACATTTATATAATGCAGATGTTAATTAAGGGTTTCGTTATCATCTTCTGGAAATGTAATGTGTTGATAAGCACCTAAATCGGGGGCACTCGTTCGGTTTTGGTTTAAAATATCATTTGGTACTTGTATGGCAAAGTTTGCGTTACCTTTATTTATAACAGAAGAATTATCTCCAATAATTAATGCATTGTTACTGGCATCAAAAAAGTCGGGCATTTGATTAATAATTATGTTTTCGTAATGCGATAAATCTTCAAAGTTATAATTGTTACCATTAAAGAAATTAGAGTTGTCTTGAAAACGAATCAGGCAATTTGTAAATTTAAAATTGAAATTTATCGCATCATCTTCTATTTCATCTAATAGAATTTCCTGATTGTCATTTCCATAAATAATACAATTGTTGAAATTAGCTTCCGATAAATCGGTAGCCAATGTGTTGTTTTCATTATCGATAAAAAAGTTGTTTAGCAGAACAGCTGGAAATTGTCTCGGGCCTTCCCAATAATTAGCAATAGTGCAATGGGTAAAATTATAACGTCCTCCAAAAGTACCAGCAAATGCTGATTGCCCGGCTTTATTAAGAACTACATTTTCGGCAGCAATGGAGGTGTTTCTTCCTAATATTCCAAATCCTACTGTGTTATAAATTTGCGAATTATTTATTTTTAAAACGCTTTCTGGAGCTTCAGCGCCACCGTCGCAAAGTATTCCTATTGATGCATTCTTTATGGTAGCATACTCAATAATGTTATTTCTACTGCCTTCAAAAAGCCAAATACTTCCCCATTGTCCAGGTGTTTCTGAAAAATTTGGCTCCAACCGGTCGCCTTCAAAAATAACTTCATTTTCCAATAATTCCTGGTCAGTGCTGAATGTGCCATTTACTTGGAGCGAAGCATTTTCAGATACCAGTAACCCCGAATTTTCATGAAAATGAATTCGGGCACCAGAATCGATGGTAAGGGTGTAGCCATTTGGAACTGCGGCATAACCATAAATTACATAGGGTTTTTCGTTAGTGAAATGTAATTCATTAGACTGTAATTCTCGGCCTTCGATATCGGTTTCATATATTTCACCACCAATATTAAGGCTGAGGGTTTCTATAACTTTGGTATCAAAATCTTTGTTTGGATAAATAAAAACAGCATCTTGAACTAAGGTTACTAGTTCAACATTTTGTAAATTACTTCCTGCATCAAACTCAATTTGATCGGTGTATAAGAACGCTCCATTGTTAGTAAAATCATTTATATTGATGGTAGACTCTATAAAAATATAAATACTGTCTTTTGCCTGAATTTGTACATTACTAAACACCTTTCCTGCCATACCATCAATATTTAGTCTGTAATTGGAGTTGTTTCCTTGTTTTAATTTTACAGAAGGTATATTGATATCGGTGTTACTGCGGTTGTATACTTTTAAACTATAGGTACTGGAACCAATATTAGAAAAAACGGTATCTAAATATACGGTGTCCTTTGAAAATTCTAGTTGCCCCGTGCTTGGTGAGAATTCAAAATCTTTTCTGCAAGAGCTCCAGAAGATGATTAAACAAAAGGTGAATAAAAAGTATAAATGACGTTTCATTAAAAGCGTTTAATTTCTTGTCTAAAAATATAACTTTTGAAATTATGATTTAGTGTATTGTTGGAAAAATAAAAACCTGACGAAATTTCATCAGGTTTTAAATTTGATTTTTTTTTTGTTTACAATAAATTGCGAAGCATTTTTACTGCACTTTCGGCAGTTATATCCCGTTGTGGGGATCCAAACATTTCATAACCAACCATAAATTTTTTAACAGTAGCGCTACGTAATAGTGGCGGGTAGAAACTCATGTGCCAATGCCAGTGTGAGTTATTTTCGCCATTAGTTGGTGCTTGATGGATGCCGCTTGAGTATGGAAATGAGGTATTAAATAATTTATCGTAAGCCTTAGTAATGACCGAAATGGCTTCTGCAAAATGAAGAGTTTCGGCATCCTTCATGTCCGAAATACAAGGTTGATGCTTTTTAGGAACAATCATAGTTTCGAAAGGCCAAACTGCCCAAAACGGTATAAGCACAACAAAGTCGTCATTTTCAAAAATGATTCGTTCCTTTTTTTCAAGTTCCTGTGTTAAATAGGTACCTAATAAACTGTTTTGGTTTTCACTGTAAAACTGTCGTTGCTGCGTGTCTTTTTTTTCAACTTCGTTGGGTAAAGTTGATTGACTCCATATTTGTCCGTGTGGGTGCGGATTACTACAACCCATAACAGCGCCTTTATTTTCAAATATTTGAACGTAATTTATAAGGTCGTTATTTCCAAGTTCTTCATATTGTTTTTGCCATTCCAGAACAACTTGTTCAATTTCAACAGGAGTCATATCGGCTAAACTTTTTGAATGGTCTGGACTAAAGCAAATGACTTTACAAATACCTTGCTCACTTTGTGCTTTAAGTAAACCATCATTAACTTCAAACGATTTAGAATCAGTTTGCAGCGCTGCAAAATCGTTGGTAAATACGTATACGTTGTCGTATTTCGGGTTAACTTCACCGTTAATTCTGGTGTTTCCAGCGCATAAGTAACAACTTTCGTCGTAGGTTGGTCTAACCTCATTCGATACGGCTTCATTTTGTCCTTGCCAAGGGCGTTTTGCACGATGTGGAGAAACTAAAACCCATTCTCCAGTTAATATATTGAAGCGTTTATGCGAGTAATCTTGTAAATCGGTATTCATTGTTTTGTTAATTTATTCTGTGATTAATCCGGTTCCGTCTGATAATTCTACTGAATATATGGAGCAGTCCTTTCCGAATTTGTTTTTGTAATTCTTAGAAATTTTAGTTTTAAAATCGCTAACAGCCGATTTCGCAATTAAGTTAATGGTACAACCGCCAAATCCGCCTCCCATCATACGTGCGCCTAAAATTTGATCGTTTTCTTTAGATTGATCTACTAAATAATCTAGTTCGTCGCAACTTACCTTATACTGGTGTTGTAAACCGTTATGAGAGCCATAAATAAGTTCACCTAAAGTTTTTAGGTCTCCATCGGTCATAGCTTTAGAGGCTTGTTCCGCTCTTTGATTTTCTTGGATAACAAACAAAGCTTTTTGATAATTTTCTTCGCTTACTTTGTCCTTTATTGTTTCTAAATCTGCTTCTGTAGCATCTCGTAATGCTTTAATATTTAACATTTCAGAAATCGATTCGCAAACCGATCTACGGTCATTATAAGCGCTATCAGATAAGCTATGCTTAACATTTGTGTTGATAAGCATTAATTCGTAGTCTTCGAAATCAATTTTAAAAGGCTTGGCTTCAACTGAGCGGCAATCTAAGAGTAGGGCGTGATCTTTTATACCAAACATACTGGCGTATTGATCCATTATACCACATTTAACGCCTACGTAATTATGTTCAGCTTGTTGCGAAATTAAAATCATTTCTTGCTTGGTTAATCCTAAATTAAATAACGAATTTAAACCGAAAGCTATACTGTTTTCTAGAGCCGCAGATGACGACATACCTGAACCTGCTGGAATATTACCACTGAAAACGACATTAAAATTACCAACATCTCCCTTTTTCTTTTTAATTTCAGCAATAACGCCTAAAACATAATTGCCCCAATGTTCTTTTTCTAAAGGACTAATGTCATCTGTAGAAAATTTAATGGTTTCGTCGAAGTCTATGGCATGAGCAGAAGATGTATTGCTGTCCGATTTTTCAAATGCTGCAACAATACCTTTGTTAACTGCGGCAGGAAATACAAATCCGTCATTATAATCGGTGTGCTCACCGATAATATTTATTCTTCCTGGTGAAAAAATTAGCAGCGGGTTTGTTGTAAATCTAGTTGTAAAGTTTTGTTTTACTTTGTTTATAAGTGATTGATTCATGGTTAACTTATTAGTATTATTTTCCAGTTTAGTTGATATGTATGGTCTGGTTTTAAAGTTTGTAACCCCATTTTATTATTAAAACTATCCGAAACACCGGTTGTGGGTTCGATAGCTACATGTGTTTTTTTTGGGGGTGTGTAAATTTGTAAAAAAGCATCTTCAGATGAGTTACTTAATACAAATTCATAGTCAGGAGTTTTAAAAGTAACATCATTATTTTTTAGTACAAAACAATCGTCCAAATACTGATCTTTAATTTCAAATGCTTCTGTTCCTGAAACGTTTTTTACACCAGAAGTTATGCAACGATCATTAAACTCCAATTGTTGATCACTATCAAAATTTAGTGTACTATTATATAGATCCGTTGAATAAAAATAAGGGTGCCAGCCTAAAGTAAAAGGAAATGTTTTATTGTCGGTGTTTTTTACTGATACATTTAGGGTTAACGAATTATGCGTTAGTACATATTCTACTTGCATTTTATACGTGTAAGGAAAACCTTCGGTATAATTATCTTCGTCATATTCGAGCAATACAGAAGCATAATCGGTATCCGCCTTTTTACTAACAACTTTAAAAGTTTTGTTGTAAACTAAGCCGTGCAGAGCGTTATTATTTCCAGATTCGTTAATAGGAAATTTATATACGGAACCTTCAAAATTGTATTTCCCTCCGTCTATTCGATTCGCAAATGGGAATAATAGTGATGATGCATATGTGTCTGAATAGGGTAGTGGCTCGAGTGAGGTAATGAGTTTATTTCCATTTAAAATTAAAGTTTGTAAACTAGCTCCGAGACTTAAATAAATATCAGCTTGAACATTATTCAAACTGTTTTCAATTTGGATATATTCTAAACCATTAGAATTATCCTTTTTCAACGATATGTGGTACAATTTTAATGCGTTATTAGATTAGTGTTTACAAATATAGTTAAGAAGCTTGATTTATGACTAATATTAAATGTATTTTTTACGTTTAATTTTTATTAAATATTATCTTAGAATAAAGTTTTAATAAAAATTCCATGAAAAAAGCCCGTAAACTCTGTTTACGGGCTTTGCTATCGTTAAAAGATAAAATTGAATTATTGTTTTTGAAATGTTTTACTAAACACTAGAAATAAAACACCACACAGTAACCAAGCGGGTAGAGTTACAAAAGACAAGAATACATCGAATTGTACCGATATAAAATAAAATAATCCAAAACTTATAACCCAAGCCAGAAAAACCGATTTATTAAATTGAAGGTTGGCGGCTTCAGCATAATTTTTTACAATACCTAATTTTTTATGAAAGAAATGTTCAAAAACAATTACTGCTCCAAAAGGCGCTAAAATAAATCCATAAAGCGCTACAAAGCCTAATAATTTCATAGCAAATGCCGGAAATAAGCCAGCAATTGTAGCTATTGAACCAGCCAGAATAGTTACTTTGGCAGTTGAAAGTTTTGGTAAAATTGCCTGAAACGCTAAACCTGCTCTGTATATTGTTGGGTTTGCAGTGGTCCAACCTGCTAAAACAACTGCGATAATTCCGAAAATACCAATAGCATTGTTAGCTAATGGGCCTGGAGCAACAGGAGGAGCTTCACCTCCAGAAAGTAAGGCTTGAGCTTCTGGTGATTTTAAATAAACTGCGTAAAGAAGCGCAGCGGCAATCCAAGCCATGTAATGTCCTACGTACATTCCTGCTGCTGTAGTCCATCCAGAACTGGCTTTTTTCGCAAATCGGAATACCGATAAATCCGACATGCCTATATGCATGGCGCCATTAGCAAACCATGACCAGATTACCACATGCCAAAATGTATATTTTATTTGCCCAGGAAAAGGTTCAGATCCTTCTCCCCAAATATTCCAAAAGTCTGAAAGACTTGAAACTCCTAATTGATTTAATGCTACTATACCACAAGCTAAAAAGGCTAAAACTATAACAGGAGACATCCAGTTAGCTGCTTTAGAGACCATGTCGTAACCTCGAGCCGCAATTAAAGAAATTACTGCTCCAATTAGTATAACTATTATAATCCATGTTAAACCGTTAGGCATGGTGTCATCGAGTTTTGGCATCGGCATATCAAAAGGAATACCGACTGCAGTGGCCGAAACAGTAATCATAGATCCAGCCAAAAAACAAAAAAGCACACCATTCGCTAAGTTATACCAGGTAACTAGTTTTTTACCACTTATTTTTTCTAATTGAAAATATAAGGTTAGTCTATTTTTTATTGCGATTTCGGCGGTTAGGAAGCGCCAACTTAAAACAGCTAATAAATTTCCAAGAAAGAGGCCTACAAGTAAATCGAAGGCGCTTACGCCTGCAGTTAAAAACAAAGGACCAATCATAAATTCCGTCCCGGCTGCATGCTCACCTGCATACATACCTAAAAAGCTTTTCCAACTTTTTAATTTTGATTGCGGTACTGGGGTTCTTTCGAATTCGCCTCCGGCTATTTCTTCTATGATATCTTCTTCTTTATGGTATTGTGTCATGTATTTTAGTTTAGTGTGATTTGTTTTATGTTAAAAATTTCTTTCTTAAATCTTCTACCTGATTATCGTCTATAGGCACCATACTACCTAACGAAGTGCCCAAAACAATAGATTTAGCACTAAATTCAGCTACTTCAAGATAGTCGAAAGTTTGTAATAATTTATCTCCAGTGATAATTACAGAATCGTTTTCTATAATTAAAGCCGTAGAACAATTATCGATAATTTGTGTGTTGTTATTCGTTTTAAAATGCGTTCCATAAGCTACTGAAGGAATATCTTGTAAAAATATCCAGCTTTCAGGTATGGTTCTTACGTTTAAAAAAGTGTTGGTTACACTAAAAGCCATTAAATATGGTGATTGTGTCATAATAATGGAATTTATATGCGGATTTCGTTTGTAAATTTCCTGATGAATCCATGTTGCTCTGCTGGGATTTTTCCCCTCCTCGCGTTTACCATTTTTTATTTGAACAATATCTTCAATGGATATATCCCATCGATTAACATGCGTTGGAGTAATAAGAAAGTCGTTGTCTTTCCAACGCATAGAAACTGTTCCGTAAGAACTTATCATGAGACCTTGTTGGCAGGAGCGTTTCACAATATTGCATATTTCCAGGCGTTTTTCAACTTCATCCGAAGGAAAATCTGTTTGCTTCATTTCCGGGTAATCCGATTGGGTTTGCGCTTCAAATTGTTCTATTTGCGCATCGGTTAAATAGTTTGGTTTTCCAATTTGTGAACCATATAATATCGTTCGGGCACAGAGCTCTAAAGCTTCAAATCGTTGAAAGGCATCATCTAAATCGCTTCCTCCTAAAACAGTTCCATGGTTTTCCATGATTACTGCTTTAAACCCTTTTTTAAATTCTTCAGCAATAACTTCCCCTAACGCATTACTTCCTGGTAATTCGTATTTTGCATAACCTATTGGTCCGCATACATGTTTGGCTTGAGAAATAACGTTTGTATTTGGTATTTTTCGAACGATACTAAATGAAACCAAAGCGGGAGGATGGGCGTGAATAACCGATTTAATATCCGGCCGCATATCATAAATGGCTTTATGGAATGGAAATTCAGACGAAGGTTTGTGTTTACCTATAATGGTTCCGTCTTTTTTTACGCAAACTATATCTGACGGCATTAAAGAGCCTTTATCTATTGCCGACGGTGTAACCCAAATATCGCCTTGGCTATCTATAATAGAAATATTACCTCCCGACGTGGTGGTCATACCACGTTTATAAATTCGGCTAATTATTTTTGTGATTTGATCTCTTGGATGCTCTAAGTTAATTTTTGAGGCCATACCGTTGAATGTTTTTATTTTTAGGCTTTTTTAAAACATCAGTTTCGTTTTTACATGACTAGCTTATAATAAAAGGGACATGCTTTTTTAACGAATAATTCTTTTTCAAGAATTTTGAATTTAGTTTACTATCGGAAATTGAAATCGCTGCTCCAAGTGCAGAACCTAAAGACGAATCGGTGGTTCGTAATTTCATATTTCTAAAATTATGAGATAGTAGTTTTATAAATAAATCGTTATCGCTAAAGCCGCCATCCACATATAATCGTTTTATTTCTTCGTTTCCAATAACGTCTTTTATACTTTTAATTTGAAGTTCAACCAATTCCATCATTAGTTGATGAAATGCTTCCTCAAAGGTTTTAAATGGTAATTTTGTTTCCGAAGGCATTTTATTGGACGAAATACTTTCCCATTTAAACATATGTGAAAAATCTCCAGCTATTTCAGAATATATATCGTAATTGAATTTTATATGACGATGAGTATCTTCCGGAACATTATAATGTTTATGAAGTTTACTTACTTGTATTTTATATTCGTTACCTAAAAATAAACGGGTAGCTTTAACAGGTTTTCCATTAATTCGCATGTAATTAATAGAATCCTTGTCGGAAGTATCTTCAATAATCGGATTATTAGCAAACGGATTTAATGAAATACTCCAGGTTCCTGTAGAAACTAATACAAATTTCTTTTTTATGCTTCTTACATAAGGCAATAATGCCGATGAGCTATCGTGAATACCAACCCCTATTTTTATGCGTTTACCATTATAATTCATATTTATACTGGTTTCGGTAGAAACAATAGGAGGTAGAATACGGTTTAATTCTTCTTTATAAACCCATTCATGATAGTCTTTTTTATAATAATCCCAAAGCGCTGTATGGCAGCCAATGCTGGTATATTCACTTAATGGAATACCACTAAATACAAAGCTTAAATACTGTGGTAAATGCAGCGAATATTTTATTTTTTTGAAAATTTCTGGTTTTCTGTATTTCAGCCAATAGAGCTGCAAACCAGAATTAAGCATACTTAAATCGAAGCACCCCGTAGTTTTTAAAAAAGCCTCTTTAGGTCCATATTTTTCCAAAAAGGAATCAATAATATCTTGGTCTAAACCTTTCGTGTAATTATATAGTGGGGTAAGTACCTCTCCATTTTCATCGAGATGCACAAAACTGGCACCATAAGTAGAAAAGTTTATGGCTTTTACGTTAAATTTTTTGGTATTGAGAATGTTTTCAAAAACAGACTTTAGCCAATCGTGAAGCGCCGTTAAGTTTTCGGTTGGGTGGCCATCTTCGTCGTTAATTTCTTCGAAAACCGAATACTCCTTGTAAACTTCCTTGTAATCTTTATCGAATAGGAAAAACTTTTTATTGGTTTTTCCTATATCGAATACAGCCGTTACATCTATCATGTCTTATAGTCCTGTTGCTACCGTGTATTTACCACGTTCCTCAATTAATGTTTCTCTTACGTTCAATCTTCTGTAACTATTTATAGGGCTTAAGGCACCTCCTGATTCTAATCTAGCTTGAGCTAAAAGCGGACGAACATCAGTTCTGTAAGCGTCTTGTAGAATCTCTTGACATTTAACAACATCGTTGTTTAATTGGGCTTCTTTTAATTCTGTTTGATTAACAAGAAGGGCTTTTGCATAAGCTTCCTGAATGGCTTCTAACGATTGTATTAAATCTTCCAAAGGGTCTTTTACGTTATGACTGGCATCTATCATCCAAGCTAAATCAGGATTTTGTGGGTTATTCTGCATTCCGTAAACCAATTCGTTAAAAATTAAGAATAATGCATAAGGCTTAATACTTCCCACGGTTAAATCGTCGTCACCGTATTTACTATCGTTAAAATGGAAGCCTCCTAATTTCCCTTTTAACATTAAAATAGAAACAATTTGTTCAATATTGCTATTAGGTAAATGATGACCTAAATCGACTAAGGAATATGCTTTTTCGCCACAGGCATTTGCTAACATAAATGAGGTGCCCCAATCCTGAATTACAGTACTGTAAAAATTTGGTTCGTAAGGTTTGTATTCAATCAACATGCTCCAATCGCTAGGTAAACCTTTGTAAATTTCCTTTAGGCTGTTTTCGGTATTTTGCAAGGCCGTTTGAAAATTGTTTTGACCTGGAAAACAAGAACCATCGGCTAGCCATACAGTTAGGCTTTTTGAACCAAGTTGGTTACCGATATTAATGACATCTAAATTATGTTGAATGGCTTGCTGTCTTACAGCTTCGTTGGTATTGCTTAAAGAACCATATTTATAAGTTTCTTTGGCATCTTTCTGATCTTGAAATGTATTAGAATTTACAGCATCAAATTTTATATTTAACCCTTCAGCTAATTCTTTCACGGCAGCATAATCTTCTGGAATATCCCATGGGATGTGGAGCGATACGGCGCCTGCAGTTTGCGTTAAAGCGTGTAATATTCCTATATCTTGAATTTTTTGTTCTAAACTTGAAGGTTCGCCGTAATATGAAAAGCGTCCGAAACGCGTTCCACCAGCACCCAATGCCCAACTAGGAATAGCCACCTGAAATGCTTTTAATTTACCTAGAAGATTTGATATGTTTATTCCTTTTTGGGTTAAGTTATTGGCTAGAAAATCATAGTTTTCCTGATGAGATTTTAAATAGGACTTATTTACACCTTCAATATGTTGTTGCTCTATTTTCATGTCTGTATTTTGTTATAGGTGGTTTAAGATACATTAATTTGGGCTTATTATTGAATGAAATAAACACGATTAGTATCTGTTTAAAAAATTTGCTATTTTAAAAAAAACTCCCATAAATAGGTGCCTATGCTATGGAAGTTTTTTTACAAACTAAAACTAATATTAAAATTTTATCTTACAAAAGCATTTGCCATTCCTCCATCAACATTTATAATATTACCTGTTGATTTATCTAAAATAGCGACTAAAGAAAATACGCCATTAGCAATATCTTCTGGGTATATAATTTCGTTTAATAGATTTCTTTTTGCATAGTGTGCCGGTAATTCTTCAACAGTAATTCCATAGGCTTTAGCACGTCCTTCGGCCCAGGCGCCTTCCCAAATTTTACTCCCAACAATAACTCCATCTGGATTAACAACATTTACGCGTATTTTATCTTTTGCTAATTCGGCAGCAAGTAAACGAGACATATGCTGTTGTGCTGCTTTTGCTGTTCCATAGCCTACATTGTTAGGACCTGAAACTAAACCGTTTTTACTGGCGATACTTATAAAGTTTCCTCCTAAGTTTTGTTTACGCATAATTTCAACACCTGCTTTAGCCAACTCAAACTGACCCTTTACTAAAACATCCTGCAGTAAATCCCAGTCCTTTTGGGTTGTATCTTCAATAGGTTTTGAAATGGCTAATCCTGCACTATGTACTATTATGTCGACTCCTCCAAACTCTATACAAGCTTTTTTATAAGCGTTTTGAATAGATTCGTAATTAGTTACATCGCATATCGCATAAGTTGAAACATCACGTTTGTAAGTACCTTGTGCTTCTTTCAGGCTTTCTTCATTAATATCGGTAAGTACAATATTGGCGCCTTCGGCAGCTAATTTATCAGCAATAGCTTTACCGATACCTCCACCAGCTCCGGTAACTAAAGCTACTTTGCGCGATAAGGGTTGTTCTTTTGGCATGCGTTGCAATTTGGCTTCTTCCAATAGCCAATATTCAATATCGAAAGCTTCTTGCCTTGGCAGAGAAGTATAAGCGCTAATAGCTTCGGCTCCTCGCATGACGTTTATGGCATTAATGTAGAATTCGCTGGCTACCCGCGTGGTTTGTTTGTTTTTAGCAAAACTGAACATACCAACACCTGGATAAATTATAATTACCGGATTCGGGTCGCGCATCGCAGGACTGTTATCGCGTTTACAGGTGTTATAATAATCTGCGTATTCTTGTCTATATTTTTCAAATGCGGGTTTTAGTTTTTCTAAAACGCCTTTTGAATCTGATAGGTTTTCGTTTGGATCTAAAGTTAATACTAAGGGTTGTATTTTAGTACGTAAAAAGTGATCCGGACATGAAGTTCCCATTGGAGCTAAACGTTCTAGGTCATTGCTGTTAATGTACTCCATGACTACATCATTGTCTGAAAAATGACCAATCATACGGTTTTCAGAAGAACATAAACCTCTAAGTAAAGGCATTAATTGAGCTGCTTTTTCTTGACGTTCTTCTTGAGGTAAACTTTTAACTTTTTGTCCCCCAAAAACAGTTCCTTTTTCAGCTATTTTTTTATCAATATATTCGGAAGCCATTTCAATAACTTCTAAACTATTTAAATAGCATTCAAGAGAAGTATCTCCCCAAGTGAATAAACCGTGACTACCTAAAACAATTCCTCGAATACCAGGATTTTCTGTTAAACATTTCTCTAATTGAAGACCTAAATCAAAACCAGGACGTTGCCAAGGTACCCACCCCATGGTATCTCCCCAAATTTCTTTTGTTACCTTCTCACTATCTTCAGCGGCAGCAACAGCAATAAGGGCATCAGGATGTAGATGATCAATATGCTTAAATGGTAATAAGCCATGCAATGGTGTGTCTATAGATGGGGCTTTACTATCTAAATCGTAAATGCAATGATTAAATAAGCCAACCATTCGATCTTCATCATCAAGACCTTTGTATACATTTTTTAAATCTCGTAGTCTTTCGGTATACAAACCTGCAATACCAGAACGCGTAAGTGTTCCAATATCTCCTCCAGAACCTTTAACCCACATTACTTCAACTTCTTTATTTGTTAATGGGTCTTTTTCTAAGGTTTTACAGCTGGTATTACCACCACCGTAATTAGTAATTCTAAGGTCTGCACCTAATATATTTGAGCGGTAAAGGAATAGAGCAACCTGATCATCTCCTAAACTATCAGCCTTTTTTTCATCCCACAAGTAACTTACATATTTAAATTTTCTTTCAAGTGTATTCATGATAATTGTTAAAGTATTACAATTCAAAAATATATTATGAACTTAATGTTTCTATCCTGTACTGTGCTGTAACTCGAAAATTAAATTGAGAAATTGACAATAAATCAGGTTTAAATTCGTAAAATCATTATTTTGTCAATATAGAAGATCAAGTAATTTAAAGGATTCTAAGATATTGATATTTAGATGATTGAAATTTGAATAGTATTGTTTTCATTAAAAATAATATGATAAAACAGTATAGCGCAGTACAGTATTAGAAAAGTTTATGTTTAAATTTGTGCATATGGATAAAACTAACCAACAAAATTTAGCTGAAAATGAACCTATTTAATTTAGAAGGTAAAGTAGTGTTAGTTACTGGCGCCGGAGGTGTTTTAGGCGGAAGTATGGCCGAATATTTACTCCTACAAGGCGCTACGGTAATTATTTTACATTACAAACAAAAGACGGTAGAGGAAACGGTAAAACATATGAGAACCATTAGTAATAAAGTTGATGGCTATTTATGTAACGTTGTAGAAGAAGAAAGTTGTAGGGAAGTGGCAGAAGCTGTTGTCGAAAAATATGGAAAAATAGATGTACTTATCAATGCTGCAGGAGGTAATATGCCTGGAGCTACTATTGGACCAGATCAGTCGTTTTTCGATATTAATATGGATGATTTCAAAAAAGTTGTTGATTTAAATTTGTTCGGAAGTATTATTCCGTCTACTATTTTTGGAAAGGAAATGGTAAAGCATAAATCAGGAGTAATAATAAACATTTCTTCAATGGCGGCCGAAAGGGCGATTACCCGGGTGGCGGGATATTCCGCATCCAAAGCAGCAATAGATAATTACACCAAATGGTTAGCGGTAGAGTTAGCTACAAAATATGGTGATGGCTTGCGGGTTAATGCGATTGCTCCAGGATTTTTTATAGGGAATCAGAATCGTGCTTTATTGTTAAATGAAGACGGAAGTTATACCGACAGAGGGAACACCATCATAAAAAATACACCAATGAAGCGCTTTGGAGAAGCTAATGAGTTACATGGTGCGCTTCATTATTTATGTTCTGAAGCCTCAAAGTTTGTCACAGGAATTGTAATACCCGTCGATGGCGGGTTTAGTGCCTTTAGCGGGGTTTAATCTAATTCAAATTAAAAAAATGCAAGAAACATTTAGATGGTTTGGAGTATCAGACTCCGTAACATTGTCTGATATAAAACAAGCAGGAGCAACAGGAGTGGTAACAGCTCTACATCACATTGCAAATGGTGAAGTTTGGGAGATTGATGAAATTCAGAAAGTAAAGAACCTAATTGAAAGTGCAGGTTTGATATGGAGTTTTATAGAAAGTATTCCCATTCACGAAGACATCAAATTACGTAAAGGAAATTATCAGCAGCGAATAGAAAATTACAAGCAAAGTTTACGTAATGTAGCTGCTTGTGGTATTAAAAATGTTTGTTATAATTTTATGCCCGTTTTAGACTGGACTCGAACACAACTTTTCTGGAAACTGGAAGATGGCAGTACGGCGCTACGTTTCGATAAAGTTGAAATGGCGGTTTTTGAAAAATTCATTATGGAACGCCAAGGAGTAGAAGAAGCATACACACCTGAAATTTTAGCCTTAGCAGAAAAGCGTTTTTCAAACATGTCTGCTAAAGAAAAACAAACTCTTGAAGATAATGTTCTAAAAGGTTTACCAGGAACAGTTGACGATTTAACCATTCCGCAGTTTAAGGAAATGATTGCTCAATACGACTATTTAACGCATGCTGATTTAAAAGCGAATTTATCTTTTTTCTTAAATGAAGTCATTCCTGTGTGTGAGGAAAACGGTATTGTCATGGCCATTCATCCCGACGATCCGCCAATGGATATCATGGGGCTGCCACGTATAATAAAGTCTGAAAGTGATTTAGATGATTTGGTGAAATTTATCGATAGTCCATCAAATGGAATAACATTTTGTACAGGTTCGTTAGGAGCAAATCCAGATAACGATTTACCAAGTATGATTAGAAAATTTGCTAATCGCATTCACTTTTTACACCTGAGAAACGTAAGACGTGAAGCCGATGGTAGTTTTTATGAGGACAATCATTTAGATGGTTCTACCGATATGTACGAAGTGGTGAAAGCTGTATTAGAAATAGAAAAACAAAGAAAGATACAATTACCCATGCGCCCTGATCACGGACACCAAATGTTAAGTGATTTAGAGAACAACAAAGCCTATGCAGGCTATACTGCCATAGGGCGTTTACGTGGTTTAGCTGAGTTGCGAGGTTTAGCACTTGGTCTTTCAAGAAGTATATAAATTTAGAAATAAAAAAACATAAAATGAAAGTCGGTTTATTTATACCTTGTTATGTAAATCAACTCTATCCACAAGTGGGAATAGCAACCTTGGAACTTTTGGAAAAATTAGGTGTTGATGTTGAATATCCTTTAGGGCAAACCTGTTGTGGACAACCTCTAGGTAATTCTGGATACGAGGCCGATTCCAAGGGCACTTGTCAGTTATTTGTTGAGAATTTTAAAAAATACGATTATATCGTAGGGCCATCAGGAAGCTGTGTTTATCATGTTAAAAAACATTTTGATATTTTAGAGCAAACCGAGGATGTTAAACGTGTTCGCGAGAATACTTTTGAGTTATGCCAGTTCATATATCAAATTCTTGGTAAAACCAAATTAGGAGCGTCATTCCCGCATAAAGTAGGTATTCATAAAAGTTGTCATGGGCTACGTGGTTTGCGTTTAGGGTCTTGCTCAGAGCGTATGGATCCTCATTTTTCAACAGAAGAAAATTTATTAAAAGAGGTAAAAGGACTTGAATTGAAAACCCTAAATAGAGCTGACGAATGCTGTGGATTTGGTGGAACATTTTCAGTTTTTGAAGAAGCCATTTCAGTAAAAATGGGAAAAGACCGTATTCAGGATCATATTGATAGTGATGTTGAAGTTATTACAGGGGCCGATCATTCGTGCTTAATGCATTTGGAAGGGTTAATAAACCGAAATAAAAAGCCTCTAAAGGTGATGCACATAGCAGAAATTTTAAACAGTAGTATCTAAAAATTATGGCACACGCAGAAGCAGCAACAAAATTTAATAAAAATGAGGCCAAGGTAAATTGGCATGATAAGGCTTTATGGTTTGTAAGGCAAAAGCGCGATCGTCAAGCACATAAAATACAAGGTTGGGAGCACCTTCGCGATTATGCATCAGCTTTAAAGGCCAATGTATTATCTAATTTAGATACCTATTTAATTCAGTTTGAAGAAAACGCTAAAAAGAATGGGATAAATGTACATTGGGCTGCCAATGCCGAAGAACATAATAAAATTGTTCACGGAATTCTTCAAAAGCACAATGCTAAAAAAATAGTAAAAAGTAAATCGATGTTAACCGAAGAATGTCATTTGAATCCATATTTGGAGGCAAATGATATTGAGGTTATTGATACCGATTTAGGGGAGCGTATTGTACAATTGGCTAAAGAATCGCCCAGCCATATTGTTTTACCGGCAATACACAAAACCAAAGAAGAAGTTGATGAATTGTTTCAGGAACATTTAGGTACCCAGCCAAGTGGTGGTAATCCAGAGTATTTGACGCGCGAAGCACGAAAACATTTACGTAATAAATTCTTAAAGGCCGATGCGGCCATTACAGGTGTTAACTTTGCCGTGGCTGATACTGGCGGATTTGTAGTATGTACCAACGAAGGAAATGCCGATATGGGTGCCCATTTGGCAAATGTTCATATTGCCTGTATGGGAATGGAAAAACTAATCCCTCAGGAAAAACATTTAGGCGTGTTTTTACGTTTATTAGCTAGGAGTGCTACCGGACAGCCAATAACAACGTATTCTTCGTATTTCAATAAGCCAGAAGAAGGTAAAGAAATGCATATTGTTATTGTAGACAATGGAAGAACGGAGCAATTAAGCCGTGAAGATTTTAGAAGGTCTTTACACTGTATACGTTGCGGAGCTTGTATGAATACTTGTCCGATTTACAGACGCAGTGGCGGTCACAGTTACGATGCGACAATTCCTGGACCAATTGGGTCTATTTTGTCGCCAGGTAAAGATTTAACCAAACACAGTTCGTTACCATTTGCGTCAACATTATGTGGGTCTTGTAGCGATGTTTGTCCCGTTAAAATAAACATACATGAACAGCTTTATAAATGGCGACAAATTATTGTTAAAGATGTGCCACAACCCTTCGTAAAGAAAACAGTAATGAAAGCAGCTGGTAGTGTTTTAGCTAAACCTAAAACTTACGATTTTGTTGGTAAGACAGCTCGTTTTATGTTGAAAAACACACCGAAATCCATAATAAACTCCAAAGTAAACACTTGGGGGCATGCCAGAGATTTACCAGAAGTAAAAGGAGATAATTTCGAAGAGTGGTACAAAAAAAGACAAAAAAATGAGTAGAGAATCTATATTAAAGGCCGTAAAGGCCAATAAACCCGATGCTTTAGCATTACCCAACATAGATTTAAGTGTTTTCGACGAAGACATCAATCTTGTAGATCGATTTAAAGAAAATATTGAGTTTGTAGGGGGGAGGTTGTTAGAATTAAATGGATTAGATCACCTGGATACAGAAATTAAACGTTTATATCCTGAAGCGCAAAAAATTGTGTCTTGTACTAAACAATCAGGTTTAGGAACAGTTTCGGTTTCAAAGGAAACTGATCCACATACTTTGGAAGACATTGATTTAGCTATTATTAAAGGATCAATTGCGGTAGCAGAAAACGGAGCAGTTTGGGTAAGTGATGAAGATATGTTTGTCCGTGCTTTACCATTTATTACCAATGATTTAATTTTGGTAGTCCCTAAAAATGCTGTTTATTTGCATATGCATGAGGTTTTTGAAGTGATATCTAAACGGGAAAAAACCTTTGGTACCTTTATTTCGGGTCCATCAAAAACTGCTGATATAGAGCAATGTCTAGTAGTTGGTGCCCACGGAGCAATAAGTTTAACGGTAGTTCTGTATTAAGTTAATAACAGTTTTTACTTATATTCTTATATCTATTAATAAACAAGCTTAAACGATTAAGCAATCAAATTAAAAAATAAAACTATTAATTATGTCAGTTAGTTACGAATCGCGATATGCATCAAGCCCACAAGGTGTTAAAGGCTATGATACAACGCAGTTAAGAGACGAATTTTTAATCGAAAATCTATTTGAAGCCGATAAATTAAATTTGGTTTATTCTCACTACGATCGTTTTATTACCGGTGGGGTATTACCTGTATCTAAATCGGTTGCCTTAGAGACTATAGACCCTCTGAAAGCTGAATTCTTTTTACAGCGAAGAGAACTAGGAATCATAAATGTTGGAGGAACTGGTACGGTAACTGTAGATGGTACTGTTTACGAATTGAATCATAAGGAAGCGTTATATGTTGGTCAAGGTAATAAAGACATTGTTTTTGCAAGTGTTTCGAATGATAATCCAGCAATGTTTTATTTAAATTCAACGCCGGCACATAAGGCTTATCCAACTAAAAAGATAGGTACAGATGATGTTGAAGTTATTGAATTAGGATCGCCAGAAACAGCCAACGCACGTACATTAAGAAAATATATAGTGAATAGTGTTGTTGATGTTTGTCAGTTACAAATGGGAATGACCTCAATAAAAGTAGGTAGTAGTTGGAACACGATGCCAGCGCACGTACACGACCGAAGAATGGAAGTGTATTTTTATTTTGAAGTACCAGAAGGACAATCAGTTTGTCACTTTATGGGGCAACCACAAGAAACCAGACACATTTGGATGCAAAATAATCAGGCTGTAATTTCGCCACCATGGTCGATTCATTCTGGTTCAGGAACCAGTAATTACTCTTTTATATGGGGTATGGCTGGTGAGAATTTAGATTATGGAGATATGGATGTAAGTGCTATTCCTGATTTAAGATAATGTGATCTTTTAGAATAAATTAACCCTTTAGATTTTATCTAAAGGGTTTTTTAGTTTCTACAACAAATTAAAAAATTTTCATTTCTATAATTTATGTTAAAATCGGTAAATGTTCAGAATAAAATGAAAATTACCTTATTGACTATAAGTAATATTCTTTAAGTTTGTGTTCGAACACAAAAATATATTTGAGGAACCTAATTAAAAGTTTATAAGTGAAATAGTTATCGTTTAAAAGTATTAATTGAGACTAATTAGACCCCGATAATTACTGAATAATTTCCCTTTAAACCGTATGTAAACTTTAATTTTATGGTCGAATTCAAACAGATTTAATCATTATATGAAAAAAAACTTAACAAACTTATCCATCTTATGCCTGACAAACTTTATGTTTGCTCAGCAATTACCCAACAAACTCAGTCATTACATAGAAAATCCTCAGGTAATTTCTGAAAATAAAGAAGATACCCACACGACATTTTACTCTTTTTCTTCTGAAGGAGAAGCTAAGACAAATAATTGGAAGTCTTCAGAAAATTATATTAGCTTGGATGGTTTATGGAAATTTAAATGGGTTAGAAAGCCTGCTGACAGACCGCAAGATTTTGTGAATCCAAGTACCGATGTTAGTGGATGGGATGATATTAAAGTTCCTGCCAATTGGGAAGTGGAAGGCTATGGTCTGCCAATTTATGTAAATCATCAATATGAATTTGCAGATTATAAAGCACCTGTTTCTAAAGAAATCACTTTCGATGAAAGAATTTATCCTTCAAATCCAGGTCAGGTTCCTTACGATTATAACCCTGTGGGGTCATATAGAAGGACTTTCAATTTAAATGAAGGATGGATAGAAAAGGAAGTTTTTCTTCACATAGGTGCTATGAAATCTGGTGGTTTTGTATGGATTAATGGTAAATATGTTGGGTATTCACAAGGGAGTAAATTGCCAGCAGAATTCAATATTTCAAAATATTTAAAAACAGGAGAGAATACTATTGCCCTTCAAATTTTTAGATGGACCGACGGCTCTTATTTAGAGTGTCAGGATTTCTGGCGAATAAGTGGTATTGAGCGCAGTGTATATGTATATGCACAACCCAAAGCTAGAATAAAAGATCTTGAGGTTATGGCTACTTTAGATGGAGCTTACACCACAGGGAAATTAGATCTTGCCGTAACCATAGCAAATTCAGATGCTAAATCTAAATCAGTTGATGTATCCTATGAGGTTTTTGATAAACAAGGAGCCGTTGTTGCTAATGGAACGAATTCGGCTAAAATTCCTTCTGATGGTGCTTTAAACGTAAATATGAAAACGCAAATTTTTAATGTGTTACCATGGACAAACGAAACGCCAAATCTTTATCAGGTTGTTGTAACAACTAAAGAAAAAGGAAAAACTTTAGAGGTTACCTCTACAAAGGTTGGTTTTAGAACGGTTGAAATTAAAAATGGTCTATTGCGTATAAATGGTCAGGTTATTACTTTAAAAGGAGTAAATTCTCAAGAACATAATCCTGAAACAGGCCATGTAGTTTCTGAGGATCAAATTTTAAAAGATATAAAACTTTGGAAAGAAAACAATATTAACGCTGTTAGGTTAAGTCATTACCCACAGCAGGAAAGGTTTTATGAACTTTGCGATGAGCACGGTATTTATGTTGTTGATGAAACAAATATTGAATCTCATGGGATGTATTACGGTGAATATTCGTTAGCCAGAAAGGCGAATTGGGAAAAGGCACATGTAGATCGTATGATTCGTTTAGTCGAGCGTGATAAAAATCATCCCTCCGTAATTATTTGGTCTATGGGTAACGAGGCAGGTAATGGTATTAACTTTTTTGCAGGGTATAAAGCTATAAAAGAGCATGATAAGCAAAAAAGACCAGTTCAATATGAGCGCGCATATAAACCAGTAGACGGTAACTTGCTTGATATGGATGAGAACACCGATATTATCGTTCCTCAGTACCCGTCACCAAAAGGTTTTGAAAATATTGGGCGAGTAAAGACTGATCGTCCTTTCATTCCTTCAGAGTATGCACATGCTATGGGGAACAGCACTGGAAATTTTCAGGATTATTGGGATGTAATTGAGCAATATGAAAATCTGCAAGGAGGATTTATCTGGGATTGGGTCGATCAATCTATTTGGAAAACAAACGAAAAAGGTGAAACTTTTTACGCTTATGGCGGCGATTATGGTGAAGGGATGCCAAGCGATAATACCTTCTTAAATAATGGAATTGTTTTTCCGGATCGAACACCACATCCAGGATTGTTTGAGGTTAAAAAAGCGCATGAATTTATAAATTTCAAATTCAAAGGAATTAATAATGATAAACAAGCCAGAGTTTTAGTTGAAAACCTTTATGATTTTACTAATCTCGATAAATTTGAAATAAAAGCCTATTTGAAAGCCGATGGTAATCTGTTAGAAAAAATGGATGCCGGCAGTATTTCTGTAGAACCGCATACAGGTAAATTAGTACGTATTCCTTTAGGAAATACTAATTTTAAAGCCAATACCGAATACTATTTATTGGTAGAAGCAAGACTTAAAGAGGATTGGGGATTATTAAAAGCTGGATATGTGGTAGCTCATGAGCAAATACTTTTAAGTAGTAAGATGAATTGGAAAGATGAAACTATTTCTGGTGAATCTAAGATGAAAGTAAAAGAGGCAAATGATGTTTTAACGCTAACTGGAGATGATTTTAAGATCGTTTTTAACAAACAAAGTGGCCAGATGGTTTCTTACGTTTATGGAAACGAGGAGCTTATTAATGAGGCAAATGGACCAAAACCTAATTTCTGGAGAGCTCCAACCGATAATGATTTTGGAAATAAAATGCATATCAAAAATATAGGTTGGAAAGAAGCTTCTTTAAATTATACGGTAAAATCATTTACTGCATCAAAAAACGATACGAATACAACGGTAACAATTACCTATAATTTGCCAGGTGCCGATACCACTTTTAGTTCGGTATATGACGTGTTCTCTAATGGAACGGTAAAGGTAAATAACACCTTAAATAAAACATCTTATGAAGCCGATATACCAAGAATTGGTATGCGCATGCAATTGCCTAAAGCTTATAGCAACATGACATATTATGGTCGTGGTCCATGGGAAAATTATCGCGACAGAAAAGCATCTACTTTCGTTGATGTTTACGAATCGCCTGTTTCAGACCAATATGTGCCATATATCCGTCCGCAAGAGAATGGTTATAAAACCGACGTTAAATGGGCCGCCTTTGCTAACAATAAGAATAGCGGTGTTCTTGTAGTATCTTCTTTAGGAAACAAGAACGATTTAGGACTTAGCGCTCTTCACATGTTGAACGAAGATTTCGATGCAACTGAAGGCTTATCTTATGCCACAGATGATAAAGTGGAAAAACATTCGACGCAAGATGCTAACTATAGCGATGGTATGCCAGAAGTGAATGTAAGTAAGCATACGATTGATATTGCAGAGCGTGATTTAGTGCAGTTAAACATAGACATGGAGCAACGCGGTTTAGGAGGAGATAATAGTTGGGGAGCAAAACCACAAAAAGAATATATGTCTTTTGGAGACCAAACCTATAATTATAGTTTTTATTTAATTCCATTCAAAAACGGGAATAAGGAAAAGTATACAGAATTATTTAAATCGGTTTACACAAATAAATAAATACACAAACAAAGCTTCATATACAATAAAAAAATCCGTAGTGTACACTACGGATTTTTTTATTATATTCGTTATCAATACAAACCATCCAAGCTAATACTTCCGCGCTTTACAGCGAATAATAACTTAAGGTTACAAGAAACTAATTTATTTACGAAATCTGTATATGAAATATACACGATGTTATATGCCCTTAATTTATGACTCTTAACCTTGGAAAAATCATTGCCATTTCTAATCAAAAAGGCGGTGTAGGAAAAACTACTAGCGCAATTAATTTATGTGCTTCCTTAGGCGCTTTAAATAAAAGCGTATTATTGATTGACGCCGATCCGCAGGCAAATGCTGCCTTGGGTTTAGGTATCGAATATGTTGAAAATGGTTTGTTTCAATTTTTATCTGGTCGATATCTAGAACGTTGCTTGACCGTTAAACCAGATATGAATTTTGATTTTTTACCATCAAATATAGAGCTCTCTAAAATAGAGATTAATGGTTTTAAATCGTTATCAAAAAGTGTTTTTGCTGATAAAATTTTGCCATTAAGAGCGTATTACGACTACATTATTATTGATTGCCCGCCTTCTATTGGAAATGTATTGGTAGGAGTTTTAGGCATAAGCGACTCAATAATAATACCAGTACAATGCGAGTATTTTGCATTTCAGGGTTTAAGAAAAATTCTAAAAACAATTCAGACCATAGTAAAGGTTAACCCAAAACTCGATATTGAAGGTATTCTTGTTACAATGTTCAATAAATCATTTAATGAGCATAATATCATTTTAGAGTCTATATTAGAATATTTCGAAGTCATAACTTTCGATACTGTAATTCCTCAAAATATTACTTTATCGGAAGCTATTAGTTTTGGTAAGCCAGCTTTAATGTATAATCCGAATAGTTCAGGTGCTTTAAGTTATTTACAATTGGCGAATGAAATTATTTCTAAAAACCGCGATAACAATCAAAAATATGAGTTGAATATTGATTTTAAAAAATTCAATTTATCTGAGGCCGATGTGATTGAGAATATTGATTTTATTTTACAGACTATGGAGGATAATAATCAAAATACTAATAGTTTTAGTAAAAGTTATGATGTATTAATTGGTCTATCTAAATATCAAATTAAGGAGCGATTGGGACAAGTATTTAACGATATGAATAGTAATGTGTGGATGTTTCGAATTAACGAATCATTTAACTTTTTTAAGAAGAATTATCTTTATGTAATATTTAAAAATGGTAAGGTAGAAACATATACTTTGAAAAGATTTAAATCTAACCCAAATGACATTATGGAACAATGTCAAAACTTTTAGTTTTTATTAAAATTCAAAGGCATTAGTGTATTCACATAAACAGTAATTTAATTTATTTGATGTACTATAATCCTTCTGCATTTGTATTAGTATAATTAGTTATTTCTAATTTTTTCAGATTCTATAAAGAATACGAATTGAAAAGCATAGCGGCACATGGGATTTTATTATTTTTATTGTAACAAATTTACTTTTTTTTAGTCTTACAGGTATCAATCAAAATACAATGATACGAGAAGACAATCAATTAATCGTTTTAACACATTTAAGTCAGTTAGTTACCTTAGTTTTAGGTTTTGGAAGTTTGTTATTACCTTTAATAATATGGCTAACCCAAAAGGATAAGGTTTATCAAATGGATGAACACGGAAAGAATATTGTAAACTTTCAATTAAGTTTAATTGTTTACTGTTTAATTTGTATTCCTTTAATGCTTCTTTGTGGTATAGGATTCGTAGGGTTTATTATTCTGGGTGTAATTTCTTTAATCTTTCCTGTAATAAACGCTATTCGGGCAAGTCGTGGTGAAATTGCTAGGTATCCTTTTTCTCTTAATTTTATTAGTTAGTTAAAAATGTTGAGAAAACAAAAACGCTCGGATTTACCGAGCGTTTTTCTATATTTTAAAAAAATGTGTGTTAGCTATTTAGCATAACAGGCATAACAAGCATTGTTATTTGTTCACCTTCATCTAGACCATCTATTGGTGTTAAAATTCCTGCACGGTTTGGCATACTCATTTCTAATTGTACATCATCAGCGCTTAAATTATTTAGCATTTCCATTAAAAAACGAGAGTTGAAACCTATTTGCATATCATCACCTTGATAGTCACAAGTTAATCGTTCTTCAGCTTTGTTGCTATAATCTATGTCTTCTGCAGAAATATTTAATTCTGCACCAGCAATTTTTAATCGAATTTGATGTGTTGTTTTATTTGAGAATATACTAACACGACGTACAGAATTTGAAAACTGCGTTCTGTCTATAACTAATTTATTAGGATTTTCTTTAGGAATTACAGCTTCGTAATTTGGGTATTTTCCATCAATCAATCGACAGATTAATTCTGAATTTTCAAAAATAAATTTAGCATTAGAGTCATTGTATTCTATAGTAACGTCTTCTTCACTTCCAGCCAAAATACCTTTTAAAAGATTTAACGGTTTTTTAGGCATGATGAATTCTGCAACCTGACTTGCTTTAATGTCTTCACGAGTGTATTTTACTAATTTATGGGCATCGGTAGCAACAAAGGTTAAACCTTCAGTTGAAAATTGAAAAAACACACCACTCATTACCGGTCGTAAATCGTCATTTCCAGCAGCAAAAATAGTTTTACTGATTGCAGTTGCTAAAACATCACCTAGTACTACTGTTTTGCTCGGGTCTTCTAATACAACTGCTTTAGGAAACTCTTTACCACTCGCGTAAGCTAAAGCATACTTACCATGGTTAGAGCTAATTTCCACTGTGTTGTTATCTTCAATAACAAAAGTTAGAGGTTGTTCAGGAAATGTTTTTAATGTATCCAAAAGTAATCGAGCAGGAATAGCTACGCTACCTTCACTATCACTATCTACTTCGAGTGTAGAAGACATGGTTGTTTCTAAATCGCTAGCAGAGACAGTTAATTTTGATTGGTTTAATTCGAATAAAAAGTTATCTAGAATAGGTAAGGTGTTAGAGCTATTAATAACCCCGCCTAAAACTTGTAATTGTTTTAATAAATAGGTACTCGATACTATAAATTTCATGTTTTAACTTTATGGTTTTGGTTGATTACATGCTGCCATATTAGAACTCAGTCTGCGTTTTATACACAGAAGAAAAATTTGATACTCTACATGTAAAAGAACTTCGTTTAAGTCTAGAATTTTACTACTTACAAATATATTCCTTAGCAGCTAATATTGGAAACAAACTTATTAACATTTAAGCAGCGTATCTCTTCTTTCTTATGTAATTGTAAGTAAAACCAAAGATTGCAAGCAATACTAGTGGTAAAGCAATGTTTATAAGTTGCCATTTGGTTTTTTCAGCTGCAATTTTTTGATGGTTTAAAAAAGCTACTTCTATAGTTTTAGAACGAATGTTTATTAGCCCTGTATCATCTAGAAGGTAGTTTACAGCGTTAAGTAAAAACTCTTTGTTTCCGTAAATTTTACCTGTCCATCGATCGAAACCTAATTCTTGAGGTATATTTCTAACAACATCATTTTTTATAACATCGCCGTCGGCAATGACTATCATTTTTGTGGGCACGCTTGACGATTTTTCCTGTTTTAAAGGAAAAGGTTTTACACGATTCTTGTAAACCGACTCAAATTCACCTTCCAATAACACAGCAAGCGGTTGGTTGCCTTTGTTAAATTCTGCTGGGTCTTGTTCCTGGGTTACTAAATCTAAACGTATTTCCTTAGGCATTCCTTCTAGTTTCGACAGTGGTGCGCTTTCTAACAGAATTGTTTTTTTGATATTGTTTTTTAAGGTGTCTAATTGATTCGCAAAATCGAAACGAACTAAATTCAAATTGTTTACAATAGGGTGTATATTATTTGTTGATGCTAAAGGTGAATAGGGCCATCGCAAATGCTGAAATTGAGCGTTACTACCTTCGCCAAAAGCTACGGTTAATGGGGCAGAATAGAAGCTGCTTGTAATAACTGGATTGATACGTACTCCATACTTGAAAAAGAAATCGGTAAGGTTTAAATCTCTAGGTACAGCAAAGTTTCGTCTGTTTTCGTTATATAGACTGTCTTTTTCTATGGCAACTGCATCAACTAACCATAAACTTTTTCCTCCATTCATAGTGTATTGATCTAAAACAAATTTTTCCTCTTCTGTAAAAGCCTCTGTTGGTTTAGCGGCTATTACTAAATCGTAGTTATTTAAATCTCGTAATGATTTTTGAGGATTTTTTGAAACGCTATCTAGTGTAAAAGGAGCGATAAAATAATATTCTCCAATCTTTTTTATAAAATCGGCTATGTATTTGTCATCTATTTCATTATTACCCTTAAGTACTGCAATTTTTTGATACTTTGGTGTGACTAATTTTTTGAAGCCATCGGCAAAGGCATATTCAAGGTGTTGTACCGAGTTAGTAACTAAATCTTGCTGTGATGCACCAATTTTGTTTTTTATAAGCGGAATGCTAACTGTTTGATCGTTATAACTTGCCAAAGCCCAAGGAAAAATAACTGCTTGCGATGTTTTTCCGCTTTCTTGAACATTCAATTGCATCGGGGTTAATCCGCGGTTACTTAATTGTTTAATGTTTCGGTCGCGTGCAGCTTCATCTTCTAACGGATTTATAAAGTTGAATACTATGTTACTGTTTTTAGCTTCAAATTCTTCTAATATTTGACGCGTTTCGTTTTGAAGTCTTCTGAATTCCGAAGGGAAATCTTCACCTTCTAAAAAAACATCAATTAAAAGAGGTGATTTAACTTTATTTACAATGCCCTTAGTTGCCTCGCTTAACGTGTAACGATGGTCTTCAGTTAAATCGAAACGTTTAAAAACTCGCATGCTAATTGCATTTACAAGAATTAAAGCAACTATAAAACCTATGGTATGTGTAATCTTTTTATTCAAACTGGGTTTCTAATTGATATTGTTTTGTACTTATAACTTTATTGTCTTTAAATATGAATTCTAAACACTCTTGGTTCATATTAAAAGCGCCAGGTTTATAGCCTAAATTATAATTCCATTTGTTAGGTGAATTTGCCTTAATAGTATCGTCCCATCCAAACCATTCACTTTTACCTAAAACCGATTCAACTTCAGGTTTGGTTTTACCAATAAATAACTGGTCGCTAATCATTTCGTTACTCATTTCGTAGCGTAAAGCAGGTTTGTTTTTCCAATTATTCGAATCGAAATGTTTTTCATGATGATAACTGGAAAATATATTAATTAACGGATAGAATACGTAAAAGTATATTATAGGCGTTAAGACAATAGCCAATAATAAACTGAGCCATTTTCGTTTATCGATGGTGTTGGTAAACAACCATACTAAAATAAAAACAGCTAGAAAAAAAATAACAAAAAGGGGCGTTATAATCATTTTTGTTCTTTGTTAAGTGTTAATTTGGTAAGCACAATAAATAAAACGGTAATGCTTAAAAAATAAATAATATCTCTGGTATCTAAAACACCTCGACTCATACTTTTATAATGTAAACTCATCCCTAATTGGTCTATAAAATCATTTGAGGTGTAATCGGCAACGCTTTCAAACCCAATGTAAAAGAAAAAGCACAAAAAAACAGCAATTATAAATGATACAATTTGATTGTTAGACAAGGTAGAGGTAAAAATGCCAATGGATGTATATGACGCCACTAAAAACAGCAAACCAAAGTAGGAACCTACTGTACTGCCTAAATCTAAATTTCCAACAGTATTTCCTAATTGATATACAGTATAAACGTATAAAAGTGTTGGTAATAAGGCAATTAAAATTAAAATAAAGACGCCAAAATATTTACCTAAAACAATGTGAGTGTGCGAAATGGGTTTAGTAAGTAATAACTCTAACGTTCCCTGTTTTTTTTCGTCTGAAAAACTACGCATGGTAACAGCTGGAATAAGGAATATTAAAATCCATGGGCTGAGTAAAAAGAACGATGATAAATCGGCAAAGCCATAGTCTAATATATTGAATTCACCCTTAAATAGCCATAAAAACAAGCTGTTAAGGAGTAGAAAAATAGCTATAACCAAATAGCCGATTGGCGCTGCAAAAAATGAGTTAATTTCTTTTTTTAAAATGGCTAGCATTTAATTGGGTTAATGGTTTTATTAGTTTATAATTTGCAGTTAAAATTACTAAGAAAAGTTTCAGTATGTTTCTTGTGTTAGCTCATTTTTACAATTCTTATTAACATTTCTATCACATCGTATGTAATAGGGGCTTAGTTATAAAATTAACACTTACTGTATCCATTAACGATAGCCCCATTAATGTTGAAGCACTACCTACGGTGGCGCTGTTGCTTTTGTAAAGCGCGATTTCTAAAAAGTTGCCAGAATTGAAGACCACCATACCTCGACCTTCATCGTGACGTTTCTCTTCAGGCACATCAAAATTAACAATGTCGCTGTATTTTAAATATATTTTCTTGAATTTATGATTGCGTGCAGAAATTTCAAAAGGTCGTCCTTTTTGAATGGTTTCAAAAAAACTGCGTTTAATATTAGTCACTACATTACCATAATTATCAACATAAATAACGCTACCTATAATTTGTGATTTTTCATCGTTCACATAGGGTAATACATTTCTAATTGGTCTAATCTTAGAGATTGTTTTACCGATTACCTCTAACGTACCTCCGCGGGCAATATGGCAGGCCACTTTTACAAATACATCTAATACAGGAAAACTTGATTGTATTTTGTCATGGATATTAATTTCTACAATTTTTTCAGGGGTAATTTCAGAGCAAAGCATGCTCATTATACCATTGTTTGCGCAAATAAAATAATGGTCGTCTAGCTTTAAGGCGATATGCTTATTTTCTTTGTTGATTTCAGAATCTATCCCGATAATATGAATCGACCCTTTGGGAAAACTACTATATGCATTTTGAATGATATAAGCTGCTTCTAGAATATTAAAAGGAGAAACGGCATGCGAGATATCAACAATTTTAGCATCGGGTAATTCCGTGTAAATAGCTCCTTTTGTCGCGCCAGCAAAGTAATCTTTATCCCCAAAATCGGTTGTTAATGTAATAATCGCCATTGGCAAAATTGTTGATATGTTTTTAGTGTTAGGTGACTCAAATTTATGTATTTTTGAGTAGAAACAGAGTGGCACAAATCTAATAAATCATTTTTTCAGATTAAATATTATTTTAAATTTATATCTGTAATAACCTAAATTTAAACCAACGCTTTTGAACGAAATTATTATCGAACTTGAAGAGATTTCTCCAAAAGAATTTTTTGGAGCTCAAAACATTAACATCGAACTGCTAAAAAAATTTTTTCCAAAGCTTAAAATAGTAGCGCGAGGAAATAAAGTAAAAGCCTTTGGCGATGAAGAATTACTAGAAGAATTCGATCACAAAATCAACATGCTACTCAAGCATTTTGGTAAATACAACAAACTAGACGAAAATACTATTGAACGCGTACTTACTAGTCAGAGTAGCGACGATTACAACACCTCCGAACAAAGTGGTGAGGTTATTGTGCATGGTGTTGGTGGTAAATTAATTCGGGCGCAAACAGCAAATCAACGTAAATTGGTAGAATGTGTTCGTAAAAATGATATGGTTTTTGCTATTGGTCCCGCAGGAACAGGAAAAACTTACACGGGTGTTGCTTTGGCGGTTCAGGCCTTAAAAAATAAAGAAGTAAAACGTATTATTTTAACACGTCCCGCGGTTGAGGCAGGGGAGAATCTTGGGTTTTTGCCAGGCGATTTAAAGGAAAAATTAGATCCTTATATGCAGCCGTTATACGATGCCTTACGAGACATGATTCCAGCTGAAAAGTTAGCGCATTATATAGAAAACGGTACTATTCAAATCGCGCCTTTAGCTTTTATGCGTGGACGAACACTAGACAATGCTTTTGTAATTCTGGATGAAGGACAAAATACAACACATGCACAAATGAAAATGTTCTTAACACGTATGGGTAAAAATGCTAAATTTTTATTAACAGGCGACCCTGGGCAAATCGATTTACCGCGTCGAACAATTTCTGGATTAAAAGAAGCTTTGCTCATTCTTAAAAATGTCGATGGGGTAGGTATTATTTTCTTAGACGATAAAGATGTTATTCGTCACCGATTAGTTAAGAAAGTGATTGAAGCTTATAAAAGTATAGAAAACAGAGATTAATTTGATAATAAGCTGTTTACGTAATTTGGTAGTCATAATTTTGATTTTATGGATATAAAATAGTTTAAATAAATGGCTATTATCAAGCGATAAAAAGGTGTTTAAAGCATATAAATAATTAAATCTCATGGCTGTGTAATGCAAACAATTTGATAAATTTGCAGGATCAAAAACATATAAAATAAAACGAAATTCGTGGCGAGTACAGAAAACACCATAATTGATACAAACTTTAATTTTCCTGGACAAAAAAATGTGTATAAGGGAAAAGTAAGAGAGGTCTATAATATAAACGACGAGCAATTAGTAATGATTGCAACAGACCGTCTTTCGGCATTTGATGTTGTAATGCCTAAGGGAATTCCTTATAAAGGTCAAATACTTAATCAAATTGCAACAAAAATGATGAAAGCTACTGAAGATTTGGTGCCTAACTGGTTAACAGCAACACCAGATCCAAATGTAGCAGTAGGTCATTTATGTGAACCATTTAAAGTTGAAATGGTTATACGCGGGTACATGTCTGGTCATGCGGCACGTGAATATAAGGCTGGAAAAAGAATGCTTTGTGGGGTTACTATGCCCGAAGGGATGAAAGAAAACGATGCGTTTCCTGAACCTATAATAACACCTGCTACTAAAGCAGAGCAAGGCGATCATGATGAAGATATTTCTAGAGAGGATATCTTAAAACGAGGTATTGTTAGTGAAGCCGATTATTTGGTTTTGGAAGACTATACAAGAAAGCTTTTTAAGAGAGGAACTGAAATTGCTGCTGAACGTGGCCTTATTTTAGTAGATACGAAATATGAATTTGGTAAAACTAAAGATGGTAAAATTGTATTAATTGATGAAATACATACCCCAGACTCTTCTCGCTATTTTTATGCAGAGGGGTATCAAGAACGTCAGGATAGAGGAGAAGCACAAAAGCAATTAAGTAAAGAATTTGTTCGACAGTGGCTAATTAGTAATAATTTTCAAGGCTTAGAAGGGCAAACTGTACCAGAAATGAGTGATGAGTATATTTCTTCGGTTAGTGAGCGATATATTGAATTGTATGAAAATATAACAGGTGAAACTTTTGTAAAAGCCGATGTTAATAATATACAAAATCGAATAGAAAATAACGTATTACAGTATTTAAACTAATACTTCAAATTAAAATTATTAAAGCCCTTGTTAAAAAGGGCTTTGTTTTTGGTATTTAGTTTTTTAAAAGTTTATTTTTTCGGTGCGTTTTTACGAATTCTACTTAAAGATTGTGTGGCAATACCTAAATAACTGGCTAAATATTTCTTCGGTATTCTGTTAACTAGTGCAGAGTTTTCTTTTACTAGATTATAATATCTCGATTCAGCAGTCTCAGTCATATTTGTTATTAGCCGCTCTTCCGTAAAATCTTGCACTTCATTAAGCATTTTCCTGGTGAATAAACGCCATGAGTCTAGTGTCATTAATTCGTTGTATTGGTCGAGCGTTACGCGCCACAAAATACACTTTTCTAGAGCCTGTATATTTTCTTTAGTTACAGTTTTATTTATAAAGCTCATTCTTGATGTTACACAGTATGGGGCAGGAATAAAGAATTTTGTAATTTCTTGGTTATTGTGCTTCATAAAATTTCTTAACAAACCTTCTTCAAGAAAAAATAAATAATTACACACCTCGCCCTCAGAAAAAATCGATTCATTTTTCTTATAAACCACTTTTTCGAAAACTGCTGAAATTTTATTCCAGTCTTCCTCTGGTAAAGAAACATAGTGTTCTATAAAGGTTTTAAAAGTGCTTGTCATGTTCTCTGGAAATCAATTTACTACGTTTTGTAAATAAGAAAAGGAATAAGCAAAATTACCTTAAAATATGGAAATATAAAAATTTTTCTACAAGAGAAAATACATTTAAATTCTATTTTTTTAAGCGGCTACTTATTTTATTCACCACACTATAAACAAAGTGATTGGTTTTTGCATAATGAAATGAAATTAAACATACTACAATTATGAAAATAACCGCTCCAATTATGGCTTCAGAAGGTTCTAGCGACTTACTAAACCAGCGCTTTAATCCGTAGCCAGTAAAACTTCCATAAAGGATTATAAAATGAATAACATACATGGATAAAGTTTTTTCTCCTATTTTGGCTATTATCGATTGTTTTAAGAAGCGTTCAAAACTATAAAATAATCCAAATAGAATAAGTACATTTCCAAGTCGCGTAAATAAGTAATTGTAGTCGGCACTGCGTTTTAACAATTCAATACCAGTGAGATCATTTAATTCTAATAGCGCCCAGGACGAATAATACATGAGTAAATAACCTACTAAAAAAAATGTAGCTATAGTTATTATTTTAAATCTGTCTCTATGGGCATGTCTAAAGAATACCGTAGAAATAAAAGCGCCAAAGGCCGAATAACCAAACCAAGGCAAAATGGTAAAAACTGAACCGTTTACTTTGGTCATATAATTAGCTATAATTAACGGAAGATTGGTAATTACTAAATTTCTATACAAGGGTTCAGAAACAAAACAAAGGCATCCAATACTAGCCAAAACAATTGAAAACACATAGGAATGTTTTTTTAATAAAACATGTAAACATACTAGAATAATTAATGCTAAACCGATACATTGAAGAACATCAATAACTAAAAAGTACGTGTTAAAATAACCACTAAACCAACTAATTAAATTTATTCTAAGGCTATAACCAATCCCTAACAATAGTAGACCTCGAGTTAATCCTTTTTTAATTCGAGGCTTATCGTTGCCTTTAGCATGCGCTTTAAGTAACAAATAAGTGAAAACTAAACCCGAAATCGTAAAAAAAACGGGAGCAGTTATACCACGAAAATAAGACCAAATGTTATAAAGCGTATTTGTTTTGTCTCTGTATATAGGGTCAAGCAGCGTATCAATAAAATGCCCCTGAAGCATCATTAAAATAGCAAAAGCTCTAACGGCATCAATAAAGTACAGTCGATTGGATTGCAATAGTTTTTGGGATTTGGTTTCGATATAGATACTATTTAAATTAAATTAAAACGGCCGGCAAATTTATACTAATTTACAATAATGTAATGGTCTTTTTATACATTTCATTTTAAGATTACAACATAACCTTAAAATTGTCCCATAAATTGAACTAAATTATAATTGTGGTTTTCTTTGTAAATAGTATATTAGCACAATCGTGTTAATTTTAAGAAGTACGCAAAAAATATGAATTTAGATTAGATTTTAAGCATTTTTAGTCTTAAAAAGGAAATAAATACGTATTTACATTCTTTAGTTTGCACTTTATTTCAAACCAATTAAACTACAATAACAAACATGTCAAAAAGTAATGCTAAAGCTTATTGGAAAGAGAATTTAAAATACCTCTTTGTCCTATTAGCTGTATGGTTTTTAGTATCCTACGGAGCAGGTATTTTATTTAAGGACGACTTGAATAAAATACGAATAGGAGGATTTAAATTAGGATTCTGGTTCGCGCAACAAGGGTCAATCTATGTTTTTGTAATTCTCATCTTCGTATATGTTCGCCTGATGAATAAACTCGATAAAAAGTATGGATATGATGGTGAATAGTATATTAATGTCACAAGTTTTAGATGTTCAAACCTGGACTTATATTATTGTTGGACTTACTTTTACAATATATATCGGTATTGCGATTTGGTCTAGGGCAGCATCAACCAAAGATTTCTATGTAGCCGGAGGTGGCGTTTCACCTTTAGCAAATGGTATGGCAACCGCCGCCGACTGGATGAGTGCAGCATCGTTTATTTCTATGGCAGGGATAATATCATTTGCAGGTTATGATGGTGCCGTTTATTTGATGGGGTGGACTGGAGGTTACGTGCTTTTAGCATTATTATTAGCACCTTATTTAAGGAAATTCGGAAAGTTTACAGTGCCTGATTTTATTGGAGACCGCTATTATTCAAACACAGCTCGTTTTGTTGGTGTTATTTGTGCACTTTTAGTATCATTTACTTATGTAGCTGGTCAAATGAGAGGCGTAGGTCTGGTGTTTTCGCGATTTTTGGAAGTAGATATAAATACAGGGGTAATGATTGGCATGTTTATCGTGCTGTTTTATGCTGTATTAGGAGGCATGAAGGGTATCACCTATACGCAGGTGGCGCAATATTGTGTACTTATTTTTGCTTTTATGGTCCCAGCCATTTTTATTTCTATTCAAATGACAGGCAATCCTATTCCTCAATTAGGATTTGGAGATAAGTTAGCTGACGGTTCTGGAATGTATTTACTTGACAAATTAGACGGGCTTAGTACAGAACTTGGATTTGCTGAGTATACAGAAGGTTCTAAATCCATGATTGACGTTTTCGCTATAACCCTAGCTTTAATGGTGGGTACGGCTGGATTACCTCATGTTATTGTACGTTTTTTTACGGTGAAACGAGTTAAAGATGCTCGCAAGTCTGCGGGTTTAGCGTTACTTTTAATTGCTATTTTATATACAACGGCTCCGGCTGTTTCCGTTTTTGCACGTACTAATTTAATTGAAACTGTATCTGGTAAACCTTATAGTAATGTTCCGGAATGGTTTAAGAAATGGGAACTAACGGGATTAATAACATTTACCGACAAAAACGAAGATGGTAACATTCAATACTTGGCTGATCAGGATAAAAATGAACTGGTAGTCGATAATGATATTATGGTTTTGGCTAACCCTGAAATTGCGAAACTGCCAAACTGGGTCATTGCTCTTGTAGCAGCAGGATCGTTAGCTGCGGCATTGTCTACTGCAGCTGGATTACTTTTAGTAATTTCGGCTTCGGTTTCGCATGATTTAATCAAGAAAATGATAAATCCAAATATTTCCGAAAATGGGGAGTTAATTGCTGCACGTTTATCTGCTGTTGTAGCTGTAGGTGTGGCAGCATATTTTGGAATTCATCCCCCAGGCTTTGTGGCGGCAACGGTAGCATTGGCGTTCGGACTGGCTGCAGCTTCATTCTTTCCCGCCATAATTCTTGGTATTTTTTATAAACGCATGAATAAGGAGGGCGCTATTGCTGGTATGGTTGTAGGTATTTCGTCTATGATTTTATACATGCTGAAATTTAAATTTGGTTGGTTTGGAGGTGGAGGAAAATCAGACTGGTGGTTTGGTATTTCCCCAGAAGGCTTTGGATCTGTAGCTATGATATTAAATTTTACGGTTTCAATCATTATCATGAAATTTACTCCTGCGCCTCCAGAGGATGTACAAGAAATTGTAGAAAATATCAGAATTCCTAGTGGAGCAGGTGAAGCTTCAAATCATTAATAGGTTAAGACATATTGTCTGTCTAACAAATTACGTTATCTATAGAAAAAATTAAATTCAAAAACATAAAATTTATAATTTGAAAGTCCAATAGTGTGTTGTGGCACACGAACAACTATTCAAAATAATATTGAAACATGAGTAATTATCACATTAAACATTTAGAAGAGTACTATCAAGTTTATAGAAAATCAATACGCGAGCCAGAGAATTTCTGGGAAGAAGTTGCCGAAGAGCACTTTATGTGGCGTAAAAAATGGGATAAAGTTTTAAGCTGGGATTTTAGTAAACCCGAAGTCAAATGGTTTGAAGGCGCTAAATTAAATATTACAGAAAATTGTATCGACAGGCATTTAACAACGCGAGGAGATAAAACAGCCATTCTTTTCGAACCCAATAGTCCTGAAGAACCAGCAGAGCATATTACATATAACGATTTATACAAACGCGTAAATACATTTGCCAATGTGTTAAAATCTAAAGGAGTAACCAAAGGAGACCGCGTATGTATTTATTTACCGATGATTCCTGAGTTAGCTATTTCTGTTTTGGCTTGTGCTAGAATTGGAGCGATTCATTCAGTGGTTTTTGCAGGGTTTTCATCATCTGCATTGGCTGCTAGAATTAATGATAGTGATTGTAAAATGGTAATAACCAGCGACGGTTCCTATCGAGGCGCTAAAACTATTGATTTAAAAGGTATTGTTGATGATGCTTTAGAAGATTGTTCTGGAGTAGAATCGGTTTTGGTAACCAAGCGTATTCATTCGGAAATTAATATGAAAGAAGGACGAGATTTTTGGTTACAACCTTTATTAGATGAAGCGTCAGACGAGTGTAAAGCCGAAATTATGGATGCCGAAGATCCTTTATTTATTTTATATACATCAGGATCTACAGGAAAACCGAAAGGCATGGTACACACGACGGCGGGGTACATGGTTTACAGTGCCTATACGTTTAAAAATGTGTTTCAGTACAGGGAAGAAGATGTTTACTGGTGTACTGCTGACATTGGTTGGATTACCGGGCATAGTTATATCGTTTATGGTCCGTTGGCAAATGGAGCAACATCAGTAATGTTTGAAGGCGTACCAAGTTATCCTGATTTCGGACGTTTTTGGGAAATTGTTGAAAAACATAAAGTAACACAATTTTACACTGCGCCAACGGCTATTAGAGCTTTAGCAAAAGAAGGTGTAGGATATTTAGAGAAATACGATTTATCATCGGTAAAAGTTTTAGGAACCGTTGGAGAGCCCATTAATGAGGAGGCATGGCATTGGTATGATGATAACGTAGGGAAGAAAAAAGCACCTATTGTAGATACCTGGTGGCAAACTGAAACAGGTGGTATTATGATTACACCAATTCCGTTTGTAACACCAACTAAGCCAACCTATGCAACCTTACCATTTATTGGTATTCAACCTGCCCTAATGGATGAAAACGGACAAGAGATTAAAGGCAATCAAGTGGATGGTCGCTTGTGTATAAAATTTCCTTGGCCGAGTATGGCACGTACAATTTGGGGTAATCATCAGCGTTATAAAGATACCTATTTTTCAGCTTATGAAAATAAATATTTTACAGGAGACGGCGCTTTACGTGATGAAGTAGGCTACTACCGAATTACAGGGCGTGTAGATGATGTTATTATCGTTTCAGGGCATAATCTCGGTACAGCACCAATTGAAGACGCTATTAACGAGCATCCTGCTGTATCAGAAAGTGCCATTGTAGGTTTTCCTCACGATATTAAAGGAAATGCGCTTTATGGTTATGTAACTTTAAAGGAAACAGGCGAAAGCAGGGATCAGAATAATTTACGAAAAGAGATAAACCAGGTCATTACGGAGCAGATTGGACCAATTGCCAAATTGGATAAAATTCAGTTTACCTCAGGATTACCAAAAACGCGTTCTGGTAAAATTATGCGCCGTATATTAAGGAAAATAGCTAGTAAAGATACTTCTAACCTTGGTGATACGAGTACGTTATTAAATCCGGAAGTCGTTCAGGATATTATTGATAATGCACTGTAATTAAAAAATTAATCATGACTTAAAAGCTGTCTGACTAGTTTCACTAGTTGGACAGCTTTTTTTCACTAAAACAGAAGTTACTTATTCAATAAGTAGCCCCAATTGAGATGTTTCCGTTTATCAAGACGACCTAAAATTTTTAAAAAAACCAATGCGGTAATAAGTGCATCGCCCGTTGCGGTGTGTCTGTCTACCATAGGCACGTTAAGTTCTTTGCCTAAAAAATCTAAGCTATAAGGTTTAGCGCGTTCCTGATATATTATATGCAATGAACGCTTATATAAAACCCCGGTATCAATAAACTGATTTTTTAATTTTCCCAAGCCATGGCGTTGTAACATTTCATTAATCATACCTTTATCGAATCCGGCATGATGAGCAATTAAAATATCCCCTTTTATATATTTTAAAAATGCTTTAATCGCTTCGAGTTCCGATACTTTATCGACATTATCAGAACGCATTAATCCATGAATTTCAACGGTTTCTGGTTTAAAAACGTCTTGCTTTACATATAACTCAAGCGATTCGTTTATACTTATTTTTTTATCAATAAACGAAACAGCACCTATGGATAAAACCCTGTCTTCTTTTATGTTAAATCCTGTTGTTTCGGTATCGAATGCAACGAAGCGAGTATCTGGAACAGGTTGTTCTTTTTTGTTTTTAAAATAACCTAAATACGCTTCCCAAAAATCGGGATATGTTTCCTTTTTTTTAAACCAGCTAAATAGCTTCATTATCCAAAGTTTTTTAAATCGAATCTTAATATTAAAGATTCTTGAATCTCGTTAATAGGTTTAAAGCATCGTCTTAATTTAAGCTGCTCCTCCTTGTTAAGTGTACTTAATTCTATGAATTTACCTGTGTTATTGTGCAGTATACCTTGTTTAGTTTTAAATTTAGATAAAGCCTTGAACGCATAAGAACAAGATTCGTAAAGTTCTTTATTATTAGGTTCAAGTTCAGCTAATTTTTCAAAACGCTCGTAAGTGCTGTTTACCCCTTTTATTCTGTTGGTCAAAGTGAGTACCCTGGCTGCATCAATTAACGGCATTAAGGCCCGACTTTTTATATTAAAAAGATCTTTTTGGTCGCCGTTTTTCTCCAATACAAATTGTTTGAAAAAAGTTAAAGGTGATGGATTTTTAAGTGCATCACGACCTAAAAACTTAAAGAAAAGTTGCGTTTTATCTAAGGTGTCATAAATCGATTCAGAAAGTTTGAGTGTTAAGGAGTCATCACCGTAGGTTGGACTAAAATCAAAAAATATTGAGGATAAAAGCATGGCTTTTTCGTCTGGATTTAATATCCATTCATTGAACTGACTTTTCCATTCGGTTAAAGATTTACACCACTCGGCATTACTTGCCATCATATCTGCTTCACAATATTCAAATCCTATTTTATTTAAAGATTTGGTTACAAGTTTGGCTAAATCCAGAAAATAAGCTTTTGTTTCGTCGTAAATACCTTCTTTAACATCCTCAAAAATAATGGCATTATCTTGATCGGTGAATAGTAATTGTTCTTTTCTACCTTGACTACCTAGAGACATCCAGACAAAAGCTACCGGAGGTTTGCTAGGCATTTTTTTAATTGCGATTTTTACAGCTCGATGTGTCACGGCATCGTTTATTTGCGCCATTATTTTAAAAATGTGTGAAATAGGAATACTTTGTTCTATATAACTTTTTATTAAGGTTTCTGCTTTTAATCTGGCAGCTCGTAACTCACGTGTACGTTTAGCTCGCTTTATTTCTTTTAGTATAACAGACGGATTATTACCTAGCGAAACAAGAACGTCATGATGTGTTAGTACTCCAATGAGTTTTGAGTTAATCGTTCCGTCTTTGGTAATACACAAGTGCCCGATATTGTGTTTTATCATTTGCAGTTGTCCCTCGGCGACAGTAATGCCTTTAGAGCTAGTTATTACGGGTGAACTCATGATTTTAGTAACCAATGTTTCAATGGGATATCGGCCAGTGGCAATTTTATTTTTTATATCGCTGTTTGTTATAATACCAGATGGGTGATTATTTTCGTTAACCACTATAATGCAACCAATTCGGTGTTTACTCATAATGATTGCAGCTTCTTTTACAGTAGAAGTTAAAGGACAAGTAATAGGATTTTTAGAATAATTAGCGGTTTGAAAATTTACCATGTCCTGATTATTGTTTGGTAAATAGTCTACAAATATTTTCCCTGCTTCTTCCGCGGTGTAGGGGTCGTAGGTGTTTGTTGCAAATGCTGTTATTAAAAACTTTTGAACTCTTGCATTTTTTTGAGTTATTAGTTGAAAGGCATCAATGGGGATTGCGTATACAATGGATTCCTCATTAGCGATCGCCGTAAGTTTATAATTCTCCTTAGCTATAAGAGGCCTAAGTCCAAAAACATCTCCGCCATCGCTTATGTTGATGATTTCTAAGGTATTATTTATAGAGGTATGGTATAGTGTAATCGCTCCATTTCGAGTCATGTAAAAGTGCTCGTTATAATGATCACCTTTTTTAAACAATGTATCTCCTTTATCTAAGTAAATAATAGATACTTGTTTAGAAATTTCAAGTAGACTTTCAGGTTTGATAAAATTAAAAGGAGGATAGTTTTTAATAAAATCGTTAACGCGTTCGGCAATTGAATTTTTCAAGTGTAATAGAATTTATTAGTTGGTTTTAGCATTATTAAATAGAATTATGCTGTGGTGTAAATTTAAGCAATTTACTACTGAAATAAATAGGCAATATTGTGTAATATTAAACCATTTAAAACGTAAATTTAAATAAAGGAGAGTTTTTTTAATTCCATTAAATAATTCTTAACTTTAGATAGAATGAAATAATTTAAGAGCAAAAATGCGAATTTCAGAAATACAGGCATCTGAATACAACGATTTTTATAAAAACTACATTGAATTGGTTTCTGATAAATATCATCTCATTGACGGTTTTATCGAAGGCGAACATAACACTTTGACCTTTTTTAAGGAGATTCCTGAGGAAAAATTAAATTATGCATATGCCAAGGATAAATGGAATATTAAAGATATATTTCAGCATATTATAGATACAGAACGTGTTTTTCAATACCGTTGTTTTTGTATTGCAAGACGTGATAAAACCCAATTACCTGGTTATGACCAGGACACATATGTTAAACCTGCATTGGCCAATACGAAAACAATGGAGGATTTAATGGATGAATTTGTTACGGTTAGACGCAGTTTTATAGCCTTGTTAAAATCTTTAAGTGAAGACGACTTAAAAGAAGTTGGAAACGCAAACGGTTATCCTATATCTGCTCGTGCAGCGGCTTTTATTGTTTTAGGTCACGCTTTATGGCATATAGACATAATAAAACATCGTTATCTTAAAGAAAACATTAAGATCTAGACAAAGAATTAGATCTTCTAACATATAAAAAAACCAAAACAGATAAAATTCCGAAAACGGAAAACCCAATAAATAGAGGCAATACTGATACTTTTACAAAGTTTCCTATGTAATTTGCTATGGGTACGGCCAATACGGTAGAAATAAAACCATTAATAGCGGCTCCAATACCTGCAATGTGCCCAAGCGGTTGCATGGCTAGGGCGCGTAGGTTTCCAAACAAAAAACCAACTGCAAAAAATTGCATGGCAAAAAAGCCAACTAATACATATATACTAGGATTTTCTCCAGACCAAAATAAACAGACATAAAGTATTGAAATTATGGCATATGCTATAGCTGAGATAAATCCGATTTTAAACATACCAAATCTAACAACCAGACGACTGTTAAAAAACGTGGCCAAACCTATTGAAACAGCTAAACTGGCAAATATAAAAGGAAATAATTCGGCCAGGTTATATTGGTTTTCAAATATTTGTTGCGAGGTACTTAAATAAACCATAAAAGACCCAGTAATAAAACCTGAAACAAAGGTAAAAGCTACAGCATCTTTGTGTTTAAAAAAAGCAATGGTTCCATCAATAAATATGCTGGGCTTAAACCGTACACGTTTTTCCATAGGTAATGTTTCTGGTTGTCGTTTCCAAAGCCAGAACATAATACATACTCCAAAAATCAGGTTGAAATAAAAGATGGATTTCCAACTAAAAAAGTAAGTTAAAAATGTCCCTAAAGTAGGAGCGATTACAGGAACTAATATAAAAAACATGACCACTATAGACATTATTTTTGCCATATAATTACCGCTGTAAGTATCTCTAATCATAGATAAAGAAATACTTCTTGGTGCCGATAAGCCTACACCTTGTAATATTCTACCAACAACCATGATGTCAAAATTATTAGTAGTCACGCAAATAATACTTCCAATAATAAATATTAAGAAGCCCGCATAAACTATTGGTTTTCTTCCGAAACTATCTGATAACGGTCCGAAAAACAACTGACCAAATCCAATTCCTAAAAATATCATTGTAATTAGTAATTGGTTCTCTACAGGGTTGTTTACGCCTAGTGATTCCCCTATATCGGATAAAGCGGGCAGTAAAGCATCAATGGTTAAGGCTACAATAGACATTAAAGATGCCATAAGGGCGACAAACTCTAATTTAAATTCTTGTTTTTCTTGCATGGCGCAAAGGTAGGTTGATTAAATACGGAAATAATTAATTTAGGTTAATAAACCTCATTTATATTATTAAATTTGTAATTAAACCTACAATAATAATGACCATACAACCCTTAATAGATTATATTCAAAGATTTGTTACTTTAACAGATCAAGATATTGAAATTCTACAATCAAAAATATTTGTTCGTAATTACTTAAAAGGTCAATACATTGTTCAGCAAGGTGACATATGTCGTTACGAGTGTTTTGTTTTAAAAGGATGTACCAAAACATTTTATATAGATCAGGAAGGGCAGGAGCATATTGTTATGTTTTCTATAGAAGATTGGTGGACTTCAGATATGGGTAGTTTTATTACTCAAACCCCCGCCGATTTTAATGTGCAATGTTTAGAGAATTCAGAACTAGTTATGTTTTCTTATGATATTATAGAAGACTTATATCGAGAGATTCCTAAACTGGAACGTTTTTTTAGACAAATTTTAGAACGTGCCTTTGTCGCTTCGCAAAAACGAATTGTTAGAAATTTTAGTTTAACAGCAAAAGAACAATACCTTTATTTTAGAGAACAATATCCTCTTATCGAGCAACGAATTCCACAATATATGATTGCTTCCTACCTTGGTATAACCAAAGAATTTTTAAGCAAAATAAAAAGTCAGCTCATTTTGGAGCAATAGTTTCTGGTTTAAACTCTTTATTTTTAAGGCTTTTTAGGCAATATTAAACTAGATTAACATCATTTAATAAACTACTTCATTTTTATTCAGAGTTATGTTCCTGAACTTTGTACTGTTCAAAAATAATACTCATGGAATCTTGTACATTAATTGAAAATATTAGCTCTGTTAACGATTTAATTTTACAGGGCAAAGCTTTAGAGGCTTTTGATGAATATTATCACGACGATGTTATCATGCAGGAAAATGATAATCCGGAATGCGTTGGGAAAGAATTGAATAGAAAAAGAGAAGAAGAATTTTTTAACGCCATTACTGAATTTAGAGCAGCTAAACCTCTAAAAGTTACGGTTGGCGAAAACACAACCATGGTTGAATGGCATTTTGATTATACCCATAAAGAATGGGGTGTTAAAAATTATACTCAAATTGCTGTTCAAGAATGGAAGGATGGTAAAATAATCAAAGAAAAATTTTATTACGGATCATAAATTAAATTAATATTAAAACAAATTACAATGAAAAAAACAATTAAAAATTTAGCTTTAGTAGCTATTGTAGCATTTACTTCGTTTGCATACGCAAATAATGATATTGAGAAAAAAGAAGTAAAAGTGGAAGCTAGTAAAGTTGTATGGAAAGGATATAAAGTAACCGGCTCTCACGAGGGAACAGTAGATTTAAAGTCAGGATATTTAAGTTTTGATGGAGAAACATTAGTTGGTGGTGAGTTTGTTATTGATATGACCACTATCGGTTCAACAGATTTATCTGGTGAATACAAAGGAAAATTAGATGGTCATTTAAAATCAGATGATTTCTTTGGAGTTGAAAAGCACCCGACATCTAAACTTGTTTTTACAAAGGTTAAAGCTTCAGGAAAAAACGCATATGATGTAACTGCCGATTTAACAATTAAAGGAAAAACCAATAAAGTTGAGTTTCAAATTTCAATATACGGAAATAAAGCGACGGCTTCGTTAAAAGTAGACCGTTCAAAATATGATGTACGTTACGGGTCAACAAGCTTTTTCGACGATTTAAAAGATAAAGCTATCTACGACGAATTTGACTTAGTTACAGATTTAGAGTTTTAATTAGATTATTTTGAGTGACTAACAATAGTACAGGAGAAGCGTTCAGAAATGAACGCTTTTTCTTTTTATAAACTTTATCTTTGCTTCAAAAATAATCACATATCTTTTAAAAAATTACTAGAGCCTCTTAAAGCAAATTTATTAGAAAATGGTATTGAAACCCCTAATACTTTACAGTCTAAAATAATTTCAAAAATAAAAGGAGGAGCCAGTATGATTGTTGTTAGTCCTGACAATTCAGGGAAAACAACAAGTTTAGTTATTAGTGTGATTAATAAATTACAACACGCCTTCGAAGATGCTCCACGTGCCCTAATTTTTGTAAAGGATAAAGCGTCTGCTTTAGAATTAGAACAAACTTTTAAAATCTTCGCCAAGGGAACCGATTTAAGGTTTTATTGTGCCTATGAAGAGCATGATATTGAAATACAACGTGAAGAGATTTATGTTGGAGTAGATGTCGTTATAGCAACACCCAAAAGATTAAATAGAATCTTTTACCTAAATGGTATTAACTTAAATAAGCTTCAAATGTTTATTGTTGAAGATGCCGATTTTGTTTTTAAAAGCAATATGGTTTCTGAAATTAATAGGACCCCTGAGAGCATTGGTAAATGCCAATATTTAGTTTTTACCGATAGGTATGACGAGCGATATGAACGCTGGCAAGAGACTTTTATGTTTAACGCCCAAACCATTATTGTTAAAAAATAAGTTTTTTCTGATTCATTTTGTAATGATTTAAAACACTCTCCGACAGAATTATATAGGAAAGGTAATGGCTTGCTGTATCAATAGTTTTATAATAATTCGCAATTCTGAATAATTTAAGTAACCAGAAAACATTAATCAGCGCAAATTACTTTACTGTAGTGAGTGGATAATAGAATGAAGAGTTATCTACTTATTAACGAATTAATTAATCATTAACTAAAGACTAAAAAGATGAAAAAACTGAGTATTTTGCTATGTACTGCTATGGCTTTTGTTGCCTGCGAAAATAGTCAAGAAGAATTAGACTTACTTGAGATTCCTTTAACTTCAAGTATAAACCAAATTGAAATTGTAGAGGGTGTTGGTATAGGCGATATAATTACGCTAGGAATGAGTCGTAATGAAGTAAGCTCTGTAGTTGAAAATGGAAATTGCGATAGTGGAGATCAATGTACTTTTAGGTTAACTCCAGAAACAGCAATGATAACCGTAACATTTAATGCTAATAATGTGGTGTCGGGTATCGAAATTAATCAAAGTGGAGTTGCTGCTGATAACCAATGGCAAACGGCACAAGGCGTGAGTGATGGCATGGCACCAGAAGACGTTGCTAATTTATATTCAGGAGCTGAAATTTCTACACAATATCCCTATACTTACGTAAATGTTAAAAATTTAGGGTATACCTACATATATTCGCAGACTTGCACCTATGCAGGCTGCAATACCTTGGTTTCTCATTATATCTACAATTCTGATAGTACTTCTCAAGATAACAGAGTTGTAGTAGGTGAGATAGTTATAAGCAATTCATCAAGAAAAACGGTTAATTATACTGCTGAAATAGAGATTAACAAACCAGACGGAAGTGTGGCTGGTGTAAATATGTCAATTACAATTCCTGGTAGAAGTTCTATTACAATAAATCCAATTTCCGTGGTTGATATAAATGGTCCTTTAGGCACTTATAATTACAAAGTCGATTTATTAGATAAAAAAGGTCGCATTAAAGATACGCAATTCGGTAGTTTCGCCTTACAGTCGCAATAAAAGGATACTTAAAAGAAAAATAAACCCCAAAAATTAATTTAATTTTTGGGGTTTTCAAGTTTATAAAAATGTATTTTCAATAAGCGATTACTCATGCTTGCTATAAACATGGTAACCATACCATGAAATGAATGCAAAACAAAGTAATGGAAGGATAAACGAAAAATTTACTTCTGAGACACCTATAATTTTTGTATCAGCTACCCCAGAGCCGCCTAGGTCAATAATCATACCTTGTAACTTTGGCATTAAAGCACCACCTACAATGGCCATGACTAAGCCCGCTGAACCGATTTTAGATTCTTCTTCGGTTAAATCACCCAAGGCAATACCGTAAATGGTTGGGAACATTAAGGACATGAAAAAAGAAATTATAACTAAACAATATAAACCAATCATGCCTTCAATAAAAATGGTTCCTAAAACACACATAATAGCCAATAAAGCAAAGGACATTAATAGTTTACCTGAACTAATAAAGCGAAGCATGTATGTTCCAACAGCACGTCCTACTGTGAATAGAATAAATGCAGCCATTTGATAATATCCTGCCGTTACACTATCTACACCAATGGCTTCAGCATATTGGTAAATATAAGTCCAACACATAATTTGCCCACCTACATAAAGTATTTGAGACAATACACCTAAAACATATTTGTTATTTTTAAATAGAACAACAAAAGTTTCGCCAATGTTTGGTGTTGTACCTTCATCTTTTGATTGCGGCATTTTACTCACTAAAAATAGAACAAAGACCCCAATAATAACCAATCCTAAAATTACATAAGGATTTCTAATTACCATTAAATCGGAAGTTTTTATTAATATCTTTGACGCTTCATCAAGTGCGCTAAAATCTGAAATATCATCTGATTTTAAATTCTTTAACACGAATTGTTGAGCCACCAATAAACCAAAAATCAAACCTACTGGATTAAATGCCTGTGCTAGATTTAAACGTTGTGTAGCCGTTTCTTTTGGTCCCATAGCAAGAGCATAAGGATTTGCTGCTGTTTCTAAGAACGCCAATCCAAACGTTAAAATATATAGCCCAAGGCAGAAAAACCAGAACTTTTCAGTAATCGCAGCTGGATAAAATAGTAATGCCCCTGTAGCATATAAAGCTAAACCAATTAATATACCCACTTTATATGAATATTTACGCATAAATATTGCAGCGGGTAAAGCCATGCAAAAGTAGCCTCCGTAAAATGCCATTTGTACCCAGGCAGCTTGAGAATTTGAAAGCTCTAAAACTTTTTTAAAGGCTTGTACCATAGGGTCTGTTACTGCATTGGCAAATCCCCAAAGGGCAAATAAAGAGGTTACCAGAATAAATGGGATTAATAACTTTTTCTCAACGACAGGCGTTTGGTTTTTGGTGTTCATACTAATATTGTTTAGTTGTTTTAACTCGACATTCGAGTTTATTTAAGGTTACGTTAAATTTTAAAAACTAAATATGTTTTTACACACGTTAAAAGTGTACTTTAAAAGCATATTTTGCTTTGAAAAGTAAGTTTTCGAATGCAATAATATGTATTTTTTCGACGAGTGTGGTAATTGATTGTGTAAATGAATAAAAATTAATGGTAGTAAAACAGATTTTAGTAATTATTAATAGTGGTTTTTATCATATTGATAAAAGTTGATGAAGTATTAAAATATAAGACTTTGTTTAGAGCATTTCATTAGTTGTTAGTCGAAATAATACTAAATATTGATTAATCAAAACTAATTTTAAATCTTAACAACCAAGTAATTTAGTATGAGCTTTAAAGTATTTTTAATAGTTATTTTAAGTGGTGTGTTAGTGTTTAATTGTAAGGAAGCAGTAGCTCCTCCAACGGCATACGGTCCAGTACCTACCAAAAAGCAGTTAAATTGGCATGACATGGAATTTTATGCCTTTGTTCACTTTTCTTTAAATACGTTTACCAATAAAGAGTGGGGGTATGGAGATGAATCCCCGGAATTATTCAATCCTACTCATTTAGATTGTAATCAATGGGCCAAAGTAGTAAAGGATGCCGGAATGAAGGGTATAATTATAACGGCTAAACATCATGATGGATTTTGTTTATGGCCTTCAAAATTTACCGATCGTTCTGTAAAGAATTCACCGTGGAAAAATGGTAAAGGTGATGTTGTTAAAGAATTAGCAGAAGCTTGCAAAACTTACGGTTTAAAATTCGGTATTTACTTGTCACCGTGGGATAGAAATCATCCTGAGTACGGCAAACCAGCGTATGTAACTTATTTTAGAAACCAACTTCAAGAATTATTAACCAACTATGGGGATGTGTTTGAAATGTGGTTCGATGGTGCCAATGGTGGTGATGGGTATTATGGAGGTGCTAATGAAATTAGAAAAATAAATACTTTAGAATATTACGATTGGGAAGAGACCTATAAAATGATCTACGATATTTCTCCAAATACTTTAGTTTGGGGGATTGGCCCGTCAGAGGCCAGATGGATTGGAAATGAGCGAGGAAGAGCAGGAAAAACGAATTGGTGTTTACTGAGGCAGAAGGATGATTTGGAAGGCAAAGTGCATTACACCGAGTACATGAATGGACATGAAGATGGTGAAAAATGGGTGCCAGGTGAAGCCGATGTATCAATTCGTCCAGGATGGTTTTACCATGAGTCGGAAGATGACAAAGTTAGGCCTCTAGAAGAAATGGTTGATATATATTATGAATCAATTGGAAGGAATGCGAATTTGTTATTAAACCTTCCTGTAGATAAAACTGGTCAGGTTAATGCGCATGATATTCAGCGATTACAGGAGTTAACAGCTGTTATAAAAGCCGATTTTAAAGAAGACTTGTTGCGAACAAGTACAGCAACAGCAACTGATGTACGTGGAAATAGTAATAAATATGCTCCGCAAGGACTTATCGATGATAACAAAACTACGTATTGGGCAACTAACGATTCAATAAAAAATGCTTCGGTAACATTTAACTTTGATAAAGCTACAGCCTTTAACAGGTTAGAATTGCAAGAATTTATTAAGTTAGGACAGCGTGTAAAACGATTTTCAATTCAGATATTAACTAATAACCAATGGAAAACCATTGCAGAAGAAACAACCATAGGGTATAAACGCATTTTAAGATTTCCCAGAATAGAGACTTCAGCTTTAAGATTAAATATAACCGATTCGAAAGCAAATATTGTATTGGCTTCTGTTCGCGCATATAACGCCCCCGATTTTGTTAGGATGCCGAGCATAAAAAGAGATCAAAGCGGAATGATAACTATGGAATGCGAATCGGGAAACACCATATATTTTACCACCGATGGATCCATTCCAACTGTTGAAAGTGAACTTTACAAACAACCAATTAAAAAGGTTAAAAATGTAACCATAAAGGCAAGATCGTTTAATAAAAAAGCCAATAAATATAGTGCTTTGAAAACGTCTCATTTTAAAATGTTGAAAGCAAATTGGGGTGTAAAATCTGTATCTGGTGGCGATTTAAAAACATCGAATCAAGTTATTGATAACAATTCGAATACAGTATGGTCTTTTAATACAAACTCTGCAAATGCTGAAAAAAGTATTGTTATAGATTTAGGAAGCGTTATGAATCTTCAAGGGTTTACATATCTTTCTAAGCAGCATGGGCACCAATTAAATTTAATTTCGAAATATACCTTTTATGTCAGTAATGATTTTGTTAATTGGAATAAGGTAACGGAAGGAGAATTTGCTAATATTGAAAATAACCCCATTGAGCAATTCATACAGTTTAAACCATTACATGCTCGTTACATAAAATTTGTGGCTAAAGAAGCGGTAAATAAAACGAAACCTTTATCCATAGCTGAGTTAGGTGTTATTACTTACGATAAACAGATTAAATAAAATTAATTCAAAAATATATCCTTCGGCGCTGTTTGTTTGTTATTGGTCGAAAATTTAAAAACGAAACAGAAATTACTAATTATTTTAGGTTTCAACTTAAACGCAGTTTTTTTATTAGTTTGATTCTGCGCAAGTAATGTTTTTTTAGAAGTTTAACAAAAAATTACTTTTCTATTCGTGGAGAAAAGTATTGAAACAAACTCATCATTAGTTTTTTTATTGTTTAGTTTATGTTATTTGAGTTTAGTTTTATTTGATGGCTATTTTTTAGATAGAAAAATAGCCATCTTTTTTATACTGAAGCATCTAAAATCTTTTGCTTTACCTCTTCAAGGTAAGAACGCCCTATAACATATCTTAAGCCTTCTATTTCAACACTATTTCCTTCAAGCGCATCAATTTTATCGATGGCTACGGTATAGGAGCGATGTATTCTTATAAAATCATCAGGTGGTAAAAGGTTGGTAAAATCTTTTAAAGTATAATGAACAATATAAGATCCTGAAAAGGTTTTGATTTTCAAGTAATCCTTTAAACTTTCAATGATTAAGATTTCACTTAAAAATATTTTTTTCATTTTCTTTTTGTCAATTTTAATGAAAATGAAAGGCGTGTCTTTAGTTACGCTAGCTGGTGCTTTGTTTACAGCCTCTAAGCGTTTTGAAATTTTGTTTAAGGTTATCATAAATCTTGGCAACTCTATGGGCTTAACCAGATAATCTAAAACATCCAATTCGTATGTTTCAAGAGCGAATTTGTCGTAAGCGCTAGTAATAACGGTTAATGGCGGGTTTTGTAAACTTTTAATAAAGTTAATGCCATCAAGAACAGGCATGTTAATATCTAAAAAAATAACATCGACAGCATTGTTTTTTAAAAAGTTTAATCCGTCTATAGCGTTGTTAAAAGTGTTTACTATTTCATAATTGTCAATTTTTTCAAGATAATTTTTTATAACGTTTACAGCTAATGGCTCGTCATCAATAATCAAGCATCTAATTTTCATAGTCTATTAATCGTGGTCTATTGTTTTTGTTTAAGGGAGGTTTTATTAGCAAACTTTAATTTTTAGCCTGACAATAAATTTGCTTTTCGTTGTTTTTATAGATAGTTTATAATCGTTTTTGTTGTAACCCAGTTCCAGTCTTTTTTTCGCGTTTTTTAATCCAATACCCCCTTTTTGTTTAGTTTCTTTTAGGTGTTCATTGATTTGAGGCAGCGGGTTACTAACGGTAAAATAAAGAAAATTTTCTTTAATCTTAAAGTTTATATTTATCTTGACCTTACCAATATTCTTGTTAGCCCCATGTTTAAAGGCATTTTCAATAAACGTTAAAAGTAAAATAGGGGCAATTTCTTTGTTACTTATATCGCCAGATATATACATATTCACCTCTAAGTTGTCGTCATATCTTACACGCTCTAAATCGATGTAGTTTTGAATGTATAAGATTTCCTTTTCTAAAGTTTGTCTTTTTTCCCTTGTCTCATATAATAGATAACGCATCAATTCCGATAGTTTTAAAATCATGCTTGGCGTTTTATTTGATTTTTCAACCGACAGCGAATATATGTTATTTAATGTGTTAAAAAAGAAGTGCGGCGACACCTGTGTTTTTAAAAATCGCAACTCTGTTTCTAATTGTGTTTTTTCCAATAAAGCGACTCTTTTGTGCTCCTGTAAATAATCCAAAGTAATTTTTATGGCGGTAACAAAAGTAATTACGTATAATTCGCCAATCATCATATCTATGGTATAATTAAAAGTTAGTCGGTCAATTGCTTCGGGGCCTTCTGGCCAAACGTTGCGGCTTACCAACCAATAGGTTAAGTTGTACTTAACCAATACCATAATGAAAATGGATAATAGAACTGAAATTACATATAAAATATACTTTTTGGTATACACCAAATAGGGCATTAAAATAAAAATATTTAAATAGCACAATATCATATGTATTGGAAAACCAATGATATTGGTTTTTACCGAATACGCGTAATCATTAAAGTAACTCCCCCAGCGAAATGTGTTAAAAATAAAATAGATAGACCAAAATATAAAGTGGTATGCTAAAGGAATTCGAAAGAGCTTATTATGATTTGCTTCCATTTTACGGTTCGTAATAAATTTTTGGTGTTTAGGTCTTAAAATGCGTTATCCGTCTAAAATAATTTTAAAGTCAAAAAAAAACTAGAAACTTTAAATTTCAATTGAATTTATATCCTAGTATGAAGAACTTATCGGTAATCGTTTTGTTAGTTGGTCTGGTTGTTAGTTGTGCCGACAATGTTACTAATAAAACCATAGTAAACAAAATATTAAGTGAAAAAGTAGATCCATTTATTGGAACGGGTGGTCACGGACACACATATCCGGGAGCAACGGTGCCTTTTGGAATGTTACAAGTAAGTCCTATTAACGGTATTAGTTCTTGGGACTGGTGTTCGGGGTATCATTATTCTGACTCAACAGTGGTTGGTTTTAGTCATTTAATTTTAAGTGGAACTGGTATTGGTGATTTGGCGGATATTTTATTTATGCCAATTAATAAAGAGGTCGACTTATCGCATTACCCTAAATCAAGAGATAGTATAACGTATAAATCAAAATATACACACAATAACGAAACGGCTTCACCTGGATATTATCAGTTATTTTTAGAAGACCACAATGTTAATGTAGAACTAACAACAAAAAAGCGTACAGCTTATCATAAATATACTTTTCAGGAAAATGATACGCAGTCTGTGGTAATCGATTTAGGTTTCGCTTTAAACTGGGATAAAACTGTTGAAACAATTATTAATATCGAAGACGACAATACCATAACTGGTTATCGCTACAGTAAAGGTTGGGCACCAAACCAAAAAGTATTTTTTGTAGCTAAATTTTCAAAACCAATTTTAAATAAAAAATTATACGCCGATGGAAGTCTTGCAGAAGGTAATAAAGCCGAAGGGGCTAAATCGGCTGTTCAGTTATTTTTTGACAATGTGAACTCTAACGAGTTACTTGCGAAAGTAGCATTGTCTTCCGTGAGTATAGACAATGCAAAATTGAATTTACAAGCAGGAGGTTTTGAATTTGAGGACGTAAAAACAGAAGCCGATAAAACTTGGAATAAAGCCTTAAAATCTATAGAAGTCGAATCTTCAGTAGATTCTTTAGAAACCATATTTTATACCGCACTCTATCATACACAGGTAGCTCCTGTAACTTACAGTGACGTTAACGGTGAATTTAGATTAGAAAACGATAGTATTGCGACCGCTAAAAATTTTACGGCATATTCTACCTTGTCTCTTTGGGATACCTTTAGAGCAGAACAACCTTTATTAACCTTAATAGCACCAAATGAAGTTTCGGATATTATCAATTCGATGTTGGCTTATTACGAGGTTGAAAAAATACTTCCAGTTTGGACATTGTATGCCAATGAAACGAACACCATGACAGGGTATCATTCCATTCCTGTTATTGTGGAAGCTTATTTAAAAGGTATCACAGGTTTTGATGCAGAATTTGCTTTTGAAGCCATGAAAAACACCATGATGCAGGATGAACGTGGCTTAAAATTCTATAAAGAGTATGGTTATATTCCTTACAATTTATTAGATGAAAACGTAACAATAACTTTAGAATATGCATACGACGACTGGTGTGTTGCACAAATGGCAAAAGCGTTAGGTAAAACCGATGATTACAATTATTTCTTAAAACGCTCCAAAGCTTACGCTGAAATATTAGATGCAGAAACTGGTTTTATGAGAGGTAAATCTGAAGACGGTAAATCATGGCGCGAACCATTCGATCCAAAACATTCTAATCATCGAGTTGATACAGATTATACAGAAGGTAATGCCTGGCAGCACAGCTGGTTTGTGCCGCATGCCGTAGAAGATCTGGCCAAGTTGCATGGAGGAAATGAAATATTTACTTCCAGATTGGAGCAATTGTTTACTGAGAGTTCAGAAATTACAGGAACACACACTTCAGCTGATATTTCTGGTTTAATTGGGCAGTATGCGCATGGTAACGAACCGAGTCATCATATAGCTTACATGTTCAATCATGCAAATAAACCTTGGAGAACGCAATATTGGGTACGACATATTTTAGATACGCAGTATAATACAACACCTAACGGATTAAGTGGTAATGAAGACTGTGGGCAAATGTCGGCGTGGTATGTGTTAAGTTCAATTGGGCTTTACCCAATGAATCCGGCTTCAGGAGATTACGAAATTGGAAGTCCGATATTCGAAAAAACAACCATGAATTTGCCAAATGGAAAAACCTTTACCATTGAAGCAGAAAATGTATCTCAAACAAATTTCTACATTCAATCAGCGACCCTTAACGGCGAATCTTTTAATCAAACATCAATCAGTCATAAAACAATATTAAACGGAGGAACCTTACATTTTGTTATGGGACCAGAACCTAATAAAAATTGGGGAATAAAAAATTAATAGAATGGACATAATTGATATTGGTATAATTATCTCTTACGTGTTAATAACCGTAGGAGTGGGGGTTTGGATTTCTAAAAGAGCATCTAAAGGTTTAGATGAGTATTTCCTTGGAGGAAAATCTATTAAATGGTATTATTTGGGGCTAAGTAATGGTTCTGGAATGTTTGATGTTTCTGGCACAGCCTGGATGGTGGGCATTTTATTCCTTTATGGAGTTAAAAGCTTTTTATTTATGTGGCTTTGGCCCATTTGGAATCAAATTTTTGTCATGATGTTTTTGGCCGTTTGGATTCGACGTTCTAAAGTAATGACGGGTTCAGAGTGGATTTTAACTCGATTTGGAAATGATAAAGCGGGTAGAGCTTCGCATATCATCGTAGCCATATTCGCTATTGTTTCTGCTATTGGTTTTATCGCGTATTTTTTCGAAGGGGTTGGTAAATTTTTAACCATTATTTTACCTTGGGATTTAACAACATATATTTTTGGTACTGAAATTTTCACTTCAGATCAGGCTTATGCATTGATTATCATTTTTTTAACCACTATATATACCATAAAAGGAGGGATGTTTTCAGTTGTTGCCACTGAGGTTTTACAATACCTTATAATGGTAATTGCTGGTATTTTGGTAGCGGGATATACACTTATTTATTTTACTGATATTCAAATTACGTCGTTAATTTCTGAAGAATGGAAAAATATATGGTTCGGCTGGGAATTACAACCGCATTGGGGCGAGAAATATCAGGCTTTTAATAATTTAATTGATACTGAAGGTTATAAAATGTTTGGGGCTTTAGTTGGAATGTCTCTTTTTAAAGGCTTTTTTGCGAGTATTGCCGGGCCAACTCCAAGTTACGATTTACAACGTATCCTTTCTACAAAATCGGTAAAAGAAGCGGCTTACATGTCTGGATTTACCAATTTAATTTTGTTCATCCCAAGGTATTTATTAATTGGAGGGATTGTGGTTATTGCTTTAGTGGTTCTAGCGCCCGAAATGAATAATGCTTCATTAACTGGTGCCGATTTGGAAGTTATTTTACCAAAAGTTATAAATTTCCATGTTCCTGTAGGAATTAAAGGCTTATTACTGGCAGGGTTATTGGCGGCTTTTATGTCTACATTTTCTGCTTTTGTAAACGCTGGCCCTGCTTATATTGTTAATGATATTTACAAAAAATACTTTAAACCTAACGCCGATAGTAAACATTATATCAAAGCAAGTCATATTGCATCGTTTTTAATCGTGTTATTAGGTGTGGTAATGGGCTTTTTTGGTAACTCTATTAATTCATTAACTTTATGGATAACGAGTTCATTATTTGGTGGTTATGTTGCTGCAAACTTTTTAAAATGGGTTTGGTGGCGATTTAATGGTTGGGGATACTTTTGGGGTATGCTTGCAGGTCTTGTTGTAGCAACACTTCAATTTATTTTAGATCAGAATAAAGGAAATTTAACAGAAGGATCGTGGTTATACGAATTATTAAATATGTCGGCCATTTATCTTTTCCCAATTATATTCAGTTTCTCGTTGTTAGGGTGTTTATTAGGAACTTATTTAACTAAGCCAACCGACGAAGCTGTTCTAAAATCCTTTTACACTAATGTACGCCCATGGGGGTGGTGGAAACCTGTATATTTAAAATTGAAAGAAGAAGATAGCAATTATATCAAGAATAATGATTTTTGGCCAGACATGTTAAATTGTGTAATAGGTATTGTTTGGCAATCGAGTATGATAGTTTTACCAATATTCTTTTTAATTAGAGATTATCCTAAAACATTCGTGTCTTTAGTTGTATTTTTAGGGACTTCGTTAATTCTGAAGTATACCTGGTTAGATAAAGTAAATAAAATAACAGATTAAATAAATAAAAAAAGTGGCTAATATACCTTGGCAAGACAAACCGGAGCATAGTAATGAGGTTATCTGGAGATACTCTCAAAATCCGATTATTGATAGATATGCAATTCCAACCTCTAACAGTATTTTTAACAGTGCTGTTGTTCCTTTTGAAGATGGATTTGCTGGCGTGTTCAGATGTGATAATAAAGCCGTTCAAATGAATATATTCGCAGGCTTTAGTAAAGATGGTATTAATTGGGACATTAATCATGAACCTATAGTAATGCAAGCTGGAAACACCGAAATGATTGAATCTGATTATAAATACGACCCTCGTGTGGTGTTTATTGAAGATCGTTATTGGATTACCTGGTGTAATGGGTATCATGGGCCAACAATTGGTATCGCCTATACTTACGATTTTAAGGAATTTTTTCAATGTGAAAATGCCTTTTTACCCTTTAATAGAAATGGTGTGTTATTTCCAAAGAAAATCAACGGCAAATATGCGATGTTAAGTCGTCCTAGTGACAACGGGCATACACCTTTCGGCGATATTTATATTAGTTATAGTCCTGATATGAAATATTGGGGAGAACACCGTTGTGTAATGAAAGCATCGCCATTTGAAGATAGTGCCTGGCAATGTACAAAGATAGGTGCAGGGCCAATTCCAATTCTAACCGATGAAGGATGGTTAATGTTATATCACGGCGTAATTAACACTTGTAATGGGTTTAGATACGCTATGGGTGCTGCTATTTTAGATGAAAATCAGCCAGACCAAGTAAAATATCGTACGCAACCTTATTTATTAGGTCCTGCTGAGCCTTACGAACTTACAGGTGATGTTCCTAATGTAGTTTTCCCTTGCGCAGCTTTGCATGATTACGAAGAAGATAAACTTGCTATTTATTACGGTGCGGCAGACACCTCGGTGGCGATGGCATTTGGAAAACTAAGTGAAGTGGTAGAATTTACTAAAAACAACAGTTTATAATTTGATTGTGAAAGGTAAAATAAAAGTATTATTTGGTGCTGTATGTTGTTTTTATGCGCTTGGTTGTGCGCAACCTAAACAGGATATAGTACCACAACAGTATATCGCCTATAAAACCTCAGAAAACATGACTATCGATGGTCATGCCTCGGAGGTTTCATGGGATAAAGCAGAATGGACTAATTTATTTATTGACATTGAAGGCGATAAAAAACCAAAATACGATACCAAAGTAAAAATGCTTTGGGATGACGAGTACTATTACATTCTTGCAAAAATGGAAGAACCGCATGTTTGGGGCGACTTAAAACAACGTGATACTATTATTTTTTACAACAACGATTTTGAGGTGTTTATAGATCCGGATAGTGATACTTATAATTATTACGAATTAGAAATTAATGCCTTGAATACAGTTTGGGATTTATTTTTAACGAAACCCTATCGCGATAATCCGGCGGTTTTAAACGACTGGACTTTAACCGGACTAAAATCGGCTGTTAGTGTTGATGGTACCCTAAATAACCCTAATGATACCGATAAAGGATGGATGCTAGAAATTGCTATTCCGTTTGCAGCATATAAGACTTCATATTTTCATAAAAACGTACCTGTAGATACCTTTTGGCGTGTTAATTTTTCCAGAGTTAATTGGCAGCATGATTTAGTTAACGGAAAATACAAGCGTAAGAAAGATTCCAAAGGTGATTTTTTACCAGAATACAATTGGGTTTGGTCGCCTATTGGAGTTATAAACATGCACGAACCCGAAAAATGGGGTTATGTCTATTTTTCATCAAAAGCGATTGGAGAAACCGATAGTTTTGAAATTCCTAAAGATGAAAAAATTAAATGGGCATTGTTTAGCCTTTACCGGGCACAACGAGCCTATAAAAATGAACATAAAGTATGGGCATCAAACTTCAATGATCTTAACAATTCGGAAATTGTAATAGATGGAGAAACTTTAAAACCTTCCTTAGAAAATCATTCTACAGGTTATAATATTTCTATAAAAAGTCCTTTTTCAGGAAAAACAATAATTATTACAGAAGATGGGACATTAAAAATGAAGCCCTAATAATATTCAAAAATAGTTCTTAAAAACCATGATAATGGTTTAATAAAAGTTTAATACATGTTACAGTATAAGAGTCTAAAAAAAATATTTAAATCTAGCGCTTACTTTTTGGTATTTGCAGTATGTTTTTCATGTGTTAATGGCGAACATAAAAATGCACCAACTCAAGAGACACAAGATAGACATGTTGATGACTTAAAATTAATAGGTTATGTGGCTGGTTATGAGGATTTCGATCCTGCTAATGTGGATGCTTCGAAATTAACACACATCAATTATGCTTTTGCTAATATTGTTGATGGGAAGGCTAAATTTGAATTAGATATTGACTCGCTGAAAATTACAAAGTTAATAGGTTTAAAGGCGAAAAACCCCGATTTAAAAGTATTGTATTCTGTAGGTGGTTGGGTTTGGTCTGACAAATTTTCGCATATAGCAGCGACTTCTCAGGCGCGAAACAGGTTTGCTAAAAGTTGTGTGGCACTTATTCAAAAATACGGATTTGATGGTGTAGATTTAGATTGGGAATACCCAGGACAACGAGGAGAAGACAATGCATTTCGCCCTTCCGATAAGGTCAATTTCACACTTCTATTAAAATCGATTCGCGAAGCTTTAGAGATTTTTGGACAAACAAAAGGGAAACATTACTTGTTAACTATCGCGAGCGGTGCTGATCAGGCTTATATTGATCATACCGAATTAGGAAAGGCACACCAGTATCTCGATTTTATAAATGTTATGTGTTACGATTACTACCATGGATGGTTTTTTCAAACTGGACATCATGCCAATCTTTATCCTTCAGATGGTGAGCTTTTTGATGGGAATAGTGGTTTAGAAGCTGTTAATAGACATATAGAAGCGGGAGTTCCGGCGCATAAATTAGTTATGGGAATACCTTTTTATGGTAGAATGTGGGAGAAGGTTAACCCTGAAAGCAACGGGTTTTATCAGTCAGCAATGTCAACGGGAATGATTATACCATATTGGGGTATCATTGAAAAGATTAAGACAGGCGAATACGAGAAACTATACGACGAGTCGGCAAAAGCTTCCTATTTATGGAATGCAAAGGATAGTATTTTCATTTCATGGGAAACACCTAAAGATATTAAATTAAAAACCAATTTTATAAAGAACAAAGGACTTGGAGGTGCTATGTTTTGGGAATATAGTTTAGATTATAATCAGGAACTTTTAAACACCTTGCACGGTAGTATGAAGCAGTAGAAAAAACGTAACAAACAACAACCTAACCTAATAACTAACTCAATTTTATGAAATCAAAACTAACAATATTGGCTTTAGCCCTATTACTAATGGGATGTGGCCAAAATAAAAAGACTACAGATGAATCTGACACTTCAAGTGTTTCCGTAGTCACAGAAAAGGAGGTCTTTGAATTCGGGGTTTGGACTACGGCAAGCCATAAAAAATCAGATGAAGATTATTTAAAAGAGTTTGAAAAATATAAAAATGGTGGGATTGATGAAGTCTTAATCAATACAGGCACCGATCCCAAGTTGTTAGAGCGTATTGTACCACTAGCGAAACAAAATGGTTTAAAAGTACATGCTTGGATCATGGCTATGAACCGTCCTGGAGATACTATTGCATTAAAACACCCCGATTGGTACATGGTAAGCAAGGAAGGTAACTCATGTTTCGACACAAGACCCTATGTAGGGTATTACCAATGGCTTTGCCCAACCAGAGAAGCCTCTAGAAATCATGTGTTAGGGTTAGTGGAGGGCTTAGCAAAGGTAGAAGGAATAGAAAGTGTTCATTTGGATTATATTCGTTTTCCAGATATCTTTTTGCCTATTGGTTTACTGCCTAAATACAATTTAGTACAAGATGAAGAATTACCGGAATTCGATTTTTGCTATTGCGAAGCATGTATTAGTGCCTTCGAAAAAATACATCACAAAAACCCATTAGAGAGTAAAAATACAGCTATTGACATGGAATGGAAAAACTTCAGACTTAATGCGATTAAAGCCGTAGTTGATGAAGCCTATCAAATAGCTCACAATAACAACAAAAGGTTAACAGCAGCGGTATTCCCTTATCCCGAAATGGCAGACCATATGGTACGTCAGCGTTGGGATAAGTGGGATATTGACGAAGTATACCCCATGATTTATCATGGTTTTTATAATGAAGAACTAGATTGGATTGGTTATGCTACAAAACAAGGGGTAACCGATGTGGAAAGTGAAAGTATTTCCTTGAACACAGGAATATATATACCAGATTTTAAATCAGAAAAAGACCTAAAACAAGCCATTATTTACGCTAAAGAAAATGGAGCAAAAGGAGTATCTTTCTTTGACGGCAATGCCATTAGCGATGTTTTTTTTCAAGTCATAAAAGAGACAAAGGCAAGTTTTAAATAGAAATATTATTATGAAGCGATTTGGTTTAATAGTATTGGCAAGTGCAATGATTTTTATGAGTTGCACAAAAACCGAAACGGTTAATCCAGTGTCATTAACTTCATTTGTGAATCCTTTTATAGGAACAGATGGTCCTGGTAATACGTATCCGGGAGCTACAGTACCATTTGGGATGGTTCAGCTTAGTCCAGATATTGGTATAGGTGGCTGGGATCGAATTGCTGGATATTTTTATCAGGATTCAATAATCACTGGTTTTTCGCATACGCATTTAACAGGTACTGGTGCTGGTGATCTTTACGATATTTTAGTAATGCCAACTAATAGCCGTTTCAATAAACGCATTGAAGCTAATAATTTCAAACCATTTTCTAAATTTTCACACCAAAAGGAATCGGCATCACCTGGATACTATCAGGTAGATTTATTGGATTATGGGATAAAAGCAGAATTATCAGCGACAGCAAGAACAGGTATTCATAAATATACCTTTCCAAAGGATACGTTAACTCAAATTCATGTGGATTTGGGGTATGCTCTTAACTGGGATGCGCCAACCGATACCTTTATAAAAGTTGTAAATGATAGTGTGATCCAAGGCTACAGAAAATCAACAGGTTGGGCAAAGGATCAACGTATTTATTTTGAAATACAAGTTTCTAAACCATTTAAATCCTATCAACTCTATTCAAATGATTCTTTAATAAGCCATCAGGCGAAAGGAAAAAACACTAAAATTATTTTAAACTACAGTACTCAAGCAAATGAGGTTGTGGTTTTAAGAACGGGTCTCTCTACGGCAAGCATCGATGGCGCTCACCAATCCTTAGAAAAAGAAGCAAAGCATTTCAATTTTGAACAATATAAAGCCGATGCCAAGGCTATTTGGGAAAAACAACTTGAAAAAATAGAGGTAGTAACAAATAATACCACTAATAAACATATTTTCTACAGTATGTTATATCAATCTATGTTAGCGCCAACCTTATTAAGTGATTATAATAATGAGTATAAAGGTGCTAATGATATAACAATGACCGCTAATGGATTTAATCGTTATGATACGTTTTCGTTGTGGGATACATTCCGCGCTGCACATCCTTTGTATACAATATTGCACCCTGATCGCGTATCCGATATGATTTATTCCTTGTTAGCACATTATAGTGAAACAGGTTTGTTACCTGTATGGTCTATGCAGGGAAATGAAACCAATATGATGATTGGAAATCATGCGATTCCTGTTATTGTAGATGCATATTTTAAGGGTATTAAAGGAATAGACGCCGATCTGGCTTACGAGGCTTGTAAAATTAGCTCTATGGTTGATAGCCGTCAATTAGATGCCTATAAAACTTTAGGATATGTTCCAGTTGATGATGAACATGAAAACTGGTCTGTTTCTAAAACTTTGGAATACGCATATAATGATTGGTGTGTTGCCCAGTTCGCAAAGGCTTTAAACAAAACCGATGATTATAATTATTTTTTAAAACGCTCTGAAAATTGGCGAAATGTTTATGATCCTGAAAGCACTTTTATGCGTCCTAAATTTAATAATGGTATCTTTGTAGAACCCTTTGTTCCTAAAGAATACACGACTTACTTTTGTGAAAGTAATGCCTGGCATTATATGTGGTCGGTACCGCAAAATGTAGAAGGTTTAATTCAAGAGTTGGGAGAAGATGCTTTCGATAAAAAACTAGATTCGATGTTTTCTTTGGCGCCACTACCAACCGATAAACTACCCATTTTTAGTACTGGGATGATTGGCCAGTATGCCCACGGTAATGAGCCAAGTCACCATGTAGCGTATTTGTATGATTATATTGGTAAACCATGGAAAACCCAGGAGAGAGTTAGGCAAATTTTGAATACACAGTATAAAAATGAACCTAAAGGACATTGTGGTAATGAAGATTGTGGGCAAATGTCATCTTGGTATGTATTAAGTAGTTTAGGGTTTTATCCTGTAAATCCGGCACAAGGAATTTACGCATTTGGTTCGCCAATCTTTGATAAAGCGATAATACATTTAGAATCTGGTAAGGATTTTGTGGTAGAAGCTGAAAATAGCTCAAATGAGAATAAGTTCATTCAATCCATTATATTAAACGGAAAAGAAATTCATCGAAATTATATAGAACATAAAGAGATTATGAACGGAGGTCAACTCCGATTTGTGATGGGGTCGAAACCTAATAAACAAACAAAATATAGCATGGCGTTATCGTCGAAGATTTACAAATAAAAGAATCATGTCAAACAGAAGAAATTTTATAAAAACATCCGTTTTAGGAACACTTGGAGCCTCAACCTTAATAAGTTGTAAAGAAGAATCAAAAGCTAGTGCAATTGCACCCGAAACTTCGGTAAAAAAAGGTAGCAAACCATTAATTATTTCAACATGGAATCACGGGTTACCAGCTAATGAAGAAGCATGGAATCAACTTAAAGCAGGAAAATCCAGCTTAGATGCTATTGTTGCTGGTGTCGGAATTCCTGAAGCAGATCCTAAAGTGCGAAGTGTGGGCTACGGTGGTTTTCCTGACCGTGAAGGTAAAGTTACGCTAGATGCTTGTATTATGGATTCTAATAGCGATTGTGGATCGGTATCTTTTCTTCAAAATATTAAACACCCGATAGCGGTAGCTCAGCGTGTTTTGGAAAATACACCTCATGTTATGTTAACTGGTGAAGGTGCATTACAATTTGCTTTGGAAGAAGGTTTTAAGGAAGAAAATCTATTAACTGAAGCCTCAGAAAAGGATTGGAAAAACTGGTTGGAAAAATCGAAGTATCAGCCTGTAATTAATATAGAAAATCACGATACCATAAGTATGTTGGTTATCGATGAGAATGGCGATATTACCGGAGGTTGTACTACAAGTGGAGCAGCTTGGAAAATGCATGGTCGTGTGGGAGATTCTCCTATTATAGGCGCAGGATTATTTCTAGATAATGAAGTCGGTGCCGCTGCCGCAACAGGATTAGGAGAAGCCGTAATTCGTACTGCCGGAAGTGCAATGGTTGTCGAGTTAATGCGTCAAGGAAAGTCACCAAATGAAGCTTGTAAAGAAATTGTAGAGCGCATTTACAATAAGCATAAAAATCACAAGGATATGGAGTATCTTCAAGTTGGTTTTATAGCAGTGAATAAAAATGGAGAATATGGAGGTTACAGTTTACGTTCAGGATTTAACTATGCGGTTTATGATGAAGAAAATGGAAACAGAATGGAAGATTCTAAATTTAAAATGACCTGGGATAATTAATAGCTAAAAAAACATCAAAAACAAACATAAACAAATGATAAAAATCAATTATTTAAAAACTATGGTTCTCGGTATGGGACTTTTGGTGGCTTCTTGTCAATCCAAACAAGTTCAGTTTACTGAGGCTGATATTCAAATAATTCCTAAGCCAGCTCAAGTAACATTAAATTCAGGTAGTTTTGAATTTAATGGTGATACAAAAATAGTAGTTAGTAGCGATGAACAATTACAAGCTTCAGAAGTATTGTTACAAGCATTACAATCGGCTGCAAATTTAAAGTTGGAGGTGGTAAAAGAGAAACCAGCTACAAATTACATTACCTTTAAAACTAATGAAACTTTAGGTAAAGAAGCTTACAATTTAACTGTAGCCAATGGTTTTATTGAAATAGAAGCAAACGGTTTTTCTGGAGAACTTTATGCCATGGAAACCTTACGTCAATTATTACCATCAAAAATAGAAAGTAATTCTGTTGTTGAAGGAACAGACTGGATTATTCCAAATATTAGTATAACAGACGAACCTCGATTCGAATGGCGTGGATTGATGTTAGATGTTTCGCGTCATTTTTTTCAAAAAGAGTATGTTTTAAAAACGATAGATCGTTTAGCATACCTTAAAATGAACACTTTACATTTACATTTAGTAGATGACCAAGGGTGGCGTATTGAGATTAAACAATATCCAAAACTTACCGAGGTAGGGGCGTATCGAGTAGATCAGGAAAATAAAGCTTGGAATGCAAGGCCTACACCAGAATTGGGAGAGAAAGCAACATATGGTGGGTTTTACACACAAGATGATATTAAAGAAATTGTAGCCTATGCTCAAAAACGAGGTATTAATGTAGTGCCTGAAATAGAAATGCCAGCCCATGTTACAAGTGCTATCGCGTCTTATCCTGAGTTTTCTTGTTTAGAAAAACCAGTGATGGTACCATCAGGAGGTTTATGGCCGATTACCGATATTTTCTGTGCAGGAAAAGATTCTACTTTCGAATTTTTACAAAACGTATTAATGGAAGTAATGGAGTTATTCCCATCTAAATATATTCATGTTGGTGGAGATGAAGCCACTAAAACCAATTGGAAAACGTGTCCGCATTGTCAAAGCCGAATGAAAACTGAAGGACTTGAGAATGTAGAAGAATTACAAAGTTATTTCATAAAAAGAATGGAGCGCTTTGTAAGTTCAAAAGGACGAATATTAATTGGTTGGGATGAAATTCTTGAAGGCGGTTTAGCACCTGGAGCAACAGTTATGAGTTGGCGCGGTGTTAAAGGTGGATTAGAGGCTTCGGCTGAAGGACATGATGTGGTTATGACACCTGGTTCTCATTGTTATTTCGATCATTATCAAGGGCCAATGGATTCTGAACCCTTAGCTTGGGGTGGTTACTTACCGTTGTCTAAAGTGTATCAATTTGATCCTGTGGTTGAAGAGATGACTGAAGAGCAAGCGAAACATGTACTTGGAGGTCAGGCTAACTTATGGTCAGAATATATCCCGACTACAGACCAATCTGAATATATGATTTTTCCTAGAGTTGTTGCCCTCTCTGAAACACTTTGGAGTCCTAAAGACAATAGAAACTGGGATGAATTTACACCACGTTTAGAAAATATGTTAGAGCGGTATGAATACCAAGGTATAAATTATGCGAAAAGCGCATACACTCTTAGGGCTAATGCTACAGTTAATGATACAACAAAAGTTGTGGCAATTTCTCTTAACAATGAATTTCCTAATCCTGATATTCGTTATGTATTGAACGATGGGGTGTTAGACAAAGATGCTATTCAATATACCGGACCAATTGAAATTAATAAAACAACAACGGTTAAAGCTTCATTATTCGAAAATGGAAAGCCGGTTGGAAAAGTGTTTGAAAAAACATTTAACTATCATAAAGCTGTAAGTAAACCTGTTGAGTATTTAACTAAGTACAGCGATAGTTACAAAGGAGCGGGAACTACAAATATGGTAAATGTATTGCGAGGTACAAAAAACTTTCATGATGGCCAGTGGCAAGCGTGGATTGGTAATGATATGGAATTGATTATCAATTTAGAAGCATCTGAAGAAATAAGTGAGGTAACTGTAGGTACTATGGAAAGTCAGGGACCTGGAATATATTTCCCAACTAAAATAGAAGTGTTTACATCTAATGATGAAGGTAAGACTTTCAACCGTGTTGGTGTTATTGAAAGACCCGCTGAAGTTAGCGGAAATGTGGAGCTAAAAGATTTCACCATAGCGTTCGAAAAACAAAAAGCAACTCATGTAAAAGTGGTAGCAGAAAGTTTGAAAAAAACACCTAAAAATGGTTCAGGTTGGTTATTTGTCGATGAAATTATAGTTAACTAAAACCTGAAAATTTTAAGGCATTTTTATTCAAATAAATTCAAAATAAAAACATACAAATGAAATACATAAAACGCTATATCGCTTTAGGATTGTTTTTATCCTTATTAGCTTTCAAAAATGAGGCTCAGGCACAAGAGCAAAGTAAAGAAGACCGTATGGCCTGGTTTAAAGATGCCAAGCTGGGCATTTTTATTCACTGGGGTATTTATGCTGTAAACGGAATTGACGAATCATGGTCATTTCATAATGGATATATTTCGCATGAAGATTACATGCAGCAATTAAATGGTTTTACAGCCAAAAAATACGATCCTGAATATTGGGCTAAACTTATAAAAGAAAGTGGCGCAAAGTACACCGTAATTACCACAAAACACCATGATGGCGTTGCCTTATGGGATACGAAGCAAAGTGATTTAAACGTGATTGATAAAACACCTGCTAAAAAAGATGTCTTAACCCCATTTGTAAAAGCCGTAAGAAATGAAGGTTTAAAATTAGGGTTATATTATTCTTTATTAGATTGGTCATATCCAGATTACCCTAATTTTTTAAGAGACAAAAAACGTTATAAAGAGGACCCCAAGCGTTGGGATAAATTTACCAAATTTAATTTCGGACAATTAAAGGAGCTTACGGCTTATAACCCGGATTTATACTGGTTTGATGGCGATTGGGAACAATCTGCAGAAAAATGGAAAGCAAAAGAGATAAGAGAAATGCTTTTTAAGGCGACACCATCAACTATCATTAATTCCAGATTACAAGGTTACGGCGATTATGCTACACCAGAACAAGGTGTGCCTGTAAATAAGCCAAAAGACAAATATTGGGAATTATGTATGACTATGAATAACTCATGGGGGTATCAACCAAACGATACAAAATACAAAAGCGTAAATCAAATCATTCGCATTTTTGTAGATTGTATAAGTATGGGTGGAAACTTATTATTAGATATTGGCCCGAAAGCCGATGGCACGATACCAGAGGAACAAATAGATATTTTAAAAGGTCTGGGTAAATGGACAAATAAACATGCTGCCGCTATTTATGGTACGCGTGCAGGAATTCCTTTTGGACATTTTAATGGTTATACAGCCTTATCAAAAGATAAAACCATATTATATCTGTATGTAGATAATAAACCAAATGGACCGCTATTAATAAAAGGTTTAAAGAATAAGGTGAATCGTGCTTGGGTAGTAGGTAACGGAACCAAATTGAAGACCGATGTGGTTGGTAAACTGTATTGGAGTAAAGTTCCTGGATTATTATATATTGATTTACCAGAAGAGGTGCAGGATGAAAATGTTACAGTAATTGCGCTTCAATTAGATGGAGAAGTTGATTTATACGGAGAATCAGGACAAGTTATAGAAAGTAATTAAAATAAAAATTCCATGAAAACTGAAAACAACAATAAAGGGTGGAAATTGATAGCATATTTTTTAGTGCCTTTTATTGTTGTTTTATTGTTTAAATATTTTATTCAATCACCCAATTCGGTATATCAAGATATTGGAGAAAATAATGCTTCGGAAATAAGTAATAAAAATAAAGCAATAATCAGTAAATTACCTGATACCGTAGATTTTATTTTTCATGTAAAACCCATTCTTTCAGACCGTTGTTATTTATGTCACGGGCCAGATGAAGGAACTAGAGAAGCCGGATTAAGATTAGATACCAAAGAAGGCGCTTTTGCGGCTATAGGGGAACATTTAGACAAATATGCCATCGTACCAGGGGATGTAGAATCAAGTTTGTTGGTAAGTAGAATTCACAGTGAGAATCCCGAGCAAATTATGCCTCCAGTGGCTTCAAATTTAAGTTTGTCGGATTATGAAAAGCAGCTACTCACCAAATGGATAGAACAAGGCGCTGTTTGGAAAGACCATTGGGCGTTTGTGCCTCCTCAAAAAAAAGACAAACCAAAAATTTCTAATCCCGAATGGGCCACCAACGAAATAGATTTTTTTATAGCAAAACGTTTGGAACAGGAAGGTTTGTCGCCTTCCGAGCCAGCTTCGAAAGAAAAATTAATTAGGAAATTATATTTCGATTTAACCGGGTTGCCTCCAACCATTGATGATATAGACGCCTTTTTAAATGATACAGATAGCAATGCTTACGAAAAAGTTGTAGATAAAGTTTTAGCTTCACCTGCTTACGGAGAGCGTATGGCTGCCAGTTGGCTCGATGTAGCCAGATATGCTGATACTCATGGTTATCAAGACGATTTGGAACGTGTTATGTGGCCTTGGCGCGATTGGGTTATTAGTGCTTTTAATAAAAACTTACCATATAATGATTTCATAGTTTGGCAATTGGCAGGGGACTTGTTACCTGATGCTTCCTTGGAACAAATATTAGCGACTGGTTTTAATCGAAATCATAAAATTACTCAGGAAGGCGGCGTAATCGACGAAGAGTATCGCGTAGAATATGTTAAAGATAGAACCAATACCACGGCAAAAGCACTTTTAGGATTAACGCTGGAATGTGCTCAGTGCCATGATCACAAGTATGATCCTATATCGCAAAAAGAATATTACGGTTTCTATAGTTTTTTCAATAAGTTAGATGAAAAAGGTCGAATCGAATATAACGAAATACCTAAACCCAATATAAAAATTACACCAAAGGAGGTAGAAGAGGTATTGTCTTTTGTAAAATTACCTGATTCTGTTAAAGCCGTCAATTTGATGGTTATGAAGGATGACGCGCCTGAACGTAAAACCTATCTTTTAAAGCGCGGGCAATATGATGCTCCTGGAGAAGAAGTGGAACTGCAAACACCTGAAGTGGTATTAAATTTTTCAGATACATTACCCCAAAATAGATTAGGCCTGGCTAAATGGCTTTTTAGTGATGAAAACGCATTGACGGCAAGAGTTGCTGTTAATAGAATGTGGCAACAAATATTTGGTGTGGGTATTGTTTCTACTTCCGATGATTTCGGAAATCAAGGCGCTTTACCATCGCATCCCGAATTGTTAGATTGGTTGGCAGTTACTTTTAAAGAAGAAGACTGGGACATGAAACGTATGTTTAAGCGTATGGTAATGTCTAGTACATATAAACAAACATCCAAGGTTACACCTCAGTTACTTGAAGCAGATCCCGATAATGTGCTTTTAGCAAGAAGTTCTCGTAATAAGCTAACTGCAGAAATGATAAGAGATAATGCATTAGCAGTTAGTGGATTATTAGTAAATAAAATTGGAGGCCCTAGTGTTAAACCGTATCAACCGCCTGGATTATGGGCAGAAACCACTTCCGGACAAGGGTTAACAAAATATATCCCTGATACGGGAGAAGGACGATATAGAAGAAGTCTGTACACCTTTTGGAAGCGCACCTTGCCTCCACCATCAATGTTAACCTTTGATGCTCCTACACGTGATTTCTGCGAAGTTAAACGTCAAAAGACAAGTACTCCATTGCAAGCATTGGTTATGCTTAATGATCCACAAATAATGGAAGCCTCAGAGTTTTTGGCAAAAAAGTCATTAAAGTCGAATTCGCAATCCGATGAAGAACGTATACAGAATATCTTTAGAAAAATAACATCACGTTATCCAGATGACAAGGAAATTGAGGAATTGTTAAAATATCTCGTTTACACAAAAAATAATTACGAACCAGCAAACAGTGATCTATCTCAAAACGAGGCACCTTCTGTTGATGTTTATGCATATACTGTATTAACAAGTTTAATTTTCAATTTAGACGAAGCTGTAATTAAAGGATAATATCATGGAAGAATTATCAAAACATTTTTTAAATAATAACAGAAGACACTTTTTAAAGAAGCTTGGCCTAGGAATAGGGGGGCTTGCTGCTGCGTCTTTGTTAGATCCTTTTAATTCTGTATCAGCAAATAATATTCCAGACGAACTGGCTTTAAAATTGCCTCATTTTGCTCCCAAAGCAAAACGCGTTATATATTTGTTTCAAAGTGGTGGTCCTTCTCAATTAGAATTGTTCGATTATAAGCCTTTGTTGGATAAATTACGTGGTCAAGATTTACCGGACTCAGTTAGACAAGGACAGCGTTTAACAGGGATGACCTCTGGACAAGATAGTTTTCCATTAGTAGGAAGTCAATTTAAATTCGATCAATACGGCGAATCGCGCGCTTGGGTAAGTAGCTTAATGCCTTATACAGCAAAAGTAGTCGATGAGCTTTGTTTTGTAAAATCGATGTATACCGAAGCGATTAATCATGATCCCGCTATTACTTTTTTTCAAACAGGTTCGCAGCAAGCGGGACGCCCTAGTATGGGGTCCTGGATGAGTTATGGACTAGGAAGTTTAAATGAAAATCTGCCAACTTTTACCGTATTGTTATCGCGTGGAACAGGTCGACCAAATGGTCAACCATTGTATTCCAGACTTTGGGGGAATGGCTTTTTAAGTTCTTTGCATCAAGGGGTTCAATTTAGGTCTGGTAAAGATCCGGTATTATACTTAAAAGACCCAGAAGGTATGTCTAGAAGTGACCGCAGAAAAATGTTAGATCACCTTAGTGAGTTAAATCATAAACAGGAAACCGAATTTGGAGATCCAGAAATTAACAGCAGGATAGCACAATATGAAATGGCCTACCGTATGCAAACTTCTGTCCCGGATACGATGAATATAGATAAAGAACCAGAACACATCATTCAAATGTATGGTACCGATGCGTTGGTTCCAGGTACATATGCCGCTAATTGCCTATTGGCAAGACGTTTAGTAGAACGCGATGTAAGGTTTGTTCAGTTGTATCATATGGGTTGGGATCAGCATAATAATTTACCCACGCAAATTGAAAAGCAAGCCAAAGATGTCGACCAGGCCACGGGTGCTTTAATAATGGATTTAAAACAGCGTGGTTTATTGGAAGATACTCTAGTGGTATGGGGTGGCGAATTTGGTAGAACAAACTACAGTCAAGGGGTATTAACAGAATCCAATTACGGTCGCGACCATCACCCAAAATGCTTTACCATGTTTATGGCAGGTGGCGGGGTAAAACCGGGGTTTACGTATGGTGAAACCGATGATTTTGGATATAATATTGTTAAAGACCCAGTACACGTGCACGACCTACAAGCTACAATTATGCATTTAATGGGTGTAGACCATACTAAATTTACGTTTAAACATCAAGGACGTCGCTTCAGACTTACCGATGTGTCTGGTCATGTTGTAAACGATTTAATCGCTTAATTTTTTTAATCATGAGTCGAAGAGCATTTCTTAAACAATCGTCATTAGCATCGTTAGGCATTTTAACAAGCCCGTTATATTCAAGTGCCTTTTCTTTTAAGCCCAATAAAGACGTTATTATTGGTCATAATTCGCATCAATATAAAGTAGATATGGCTTGGGGTAATTTAAATGCTAATGTAACACCGGTTAAAGATTGTCATGAGATGGTTCAGGACTCTAAAGGCCGTATCGTTTTACTTACCAATCATACTAAAAACAATGTAATTATTTATGATAAATCAGGAAAGTTTATTTCCAGTTGGGGAACGGAATTTCCTGGAGGGCACGGACTAACATTGGTAAAGGAAAATGGTGAAGATTTCCTGTTAATTACCGATTATGAACGCCATCAGGTTATCAAAACCACCATTGATGGTAAAAAAGTATTCGAAATTGATTTTCCTTCGGAAACAGGCTTGTATGAGCGTAAAGAACAATTTAAACCTACAGAAACGACTGTATTGCCTAATGGCGATTTTTATGTAGCCGACGGTTATGGAAGTCAGTATATTACGCATTACAATCACAAAGGTGAACTGTTAAATATTTTTGGAGGAAAGGGAACAGAAAATGGGCAATTTTTAAATGCTCATGGTATTTGTTACGATAATAGAGATAAAAATAATCCATCGCTTTTAATTTCGGCTCGATCGATGAATATTTTAAAACGATTCGATTTAAAAGGCAACTTCCTGGAATCTATTCCTGTTCCTGGTGCACTTATTTGTAGACCGGTTATTCATAAAAATGATATTTATTTCGCCGTATTAAAATCGAAAAATGCACCCAATAGTGATTCAGGATTTTTATTGATTATGAATGAGAAAAATGAAGTGGTATCTTGTCCTGGAGCTACAGCACCTTCTTATGCTAACGGTAATTTAGATGAATTATATCAAACGGTTAGATTGTTTCAGCATCCTCATGATGTGTGTATTGATGATGATGAAAACATGTACGTAGCACAGTGGAATTCAGGACAAACCTATCCTATAAAATTAACGCGCGTATGAGGTTAGTTATTTGGATATTTTGCTTGTTGCTCATGAATTGTGCTTCTAAAGAAAATAAAGCTTATTTGCAATCGAAAGAAGTGCAATTGGTACAGCCTAGAGTTATAGCAAATAGTGTTTTAGTAGATTCCTTTGTAATTATCAAGGCTAGTTTAAAGGTAGATGGAACAACCATATTCTACACCTCAAATGGTGATATGCCTAATGAATCATCTAATAAATACCAAGACCCAATTAAAGTATCAAATCCAGGGTTGTATAGGTTTCGAGCGTATCATCCAGATTGGAAATCTAGTGACATTGCAGAACTTAAAATATATAAGAAAGGTAAGCAAGCCGAGTCGATAATTTGGCATACCCAGGCCAGTAATAAATACCCTGGATTAGGCGAAAAAACAGTTATAAATGAAAATAAAGGATTATTAAATTTCACTGATGCCCAATGGGTTGGTTTTGACACCTTAGCTTCAGCAACGGTGTGTTTCAAAGAAAAAACGTATTTAAAATCTGTAGATATAAGCTTTTTAATAGATACGGGTTCTTGGATTTTTCCACCTGAGGAAGTCTCTGTTATTATTAATGGAGATGCGGAATCCATGAAAACAATACAACTAAATAAAACCGAATCTTCAAGCGAAATATCTAATAAAACAATTAAGATTCCACTCGAAACAGAAGTGAAAACCTTAAAAATTAATGTCCAAAATATAAGGTCCATCCCAGAGTGGCATGAAGGTAGAGGAACGAGTGCTTGGCTGTTTATGGATGAATGGTTATTTAACTAAATATATATGCTAAAGGCTATTAAATATAAAAAACAATCTTTGGTGTTAGTAGCATTTTTGTTGCTTTCAAGCGTAGCTGGTGCACTAAATAGTGATGATGTACCGAGAATTGTTTTGGCTTTTGGCCGGTTACACCCTTTAATTTTACATTTGCCCATAGGGGCGTTGATCCTTACTTTTTTTCTAGACGTTGCAGGTAGAATTCGAAAAAATTATCCAAAGCAAACCATAACGCTCGCTTTAGGTTTTTCTGCGGTGTTTTCAATAATTGCATGTGTTTTTGGGTACTTTTTGTCCTTAGAAGATGGTTACGGCGGTTCAACCCTTGATATCCATTTTTGGACAGGAATAACTACTGCAGGGTTAATAACTACACTTTATAGCTTATCTAAAAATGAAACAGGAAACGTTAAACGGTTGGTTTTTCCATTGTTTCTCATAACATTAGTGGTAATGAGTATTGCAGGTCACTATGGGAGCGTATTAACCCATGGTGAGGATTTTCTAACAGAATACATTGAAGCTCCTAAAAAGCAAGAAACTATCGAAGTTATTGATAGTTTGAATATGTACGACCATGTGGTTCTAAAAATTTTAGATGATAAATGTATACAATGCCATAACGAAACAAAGCGAAAAGGTGGTTTGTCTTTAGCTTCTAAAAAAGATATTTTAAATGGTGGCGATTCAGGTCTAGCCATTCGTTTAGGGGTTTCAGAAGAAAGTTTACTTTATAAGCATATAATGCTACCAGTTTCAGATGAAAATCATATGCCTCCAGAAGGTAAACCACAACTTACTAAAGATGAATTATGGATCATTAAATATTGGTTAGACCAAAGTGAAGTTATTGATAATAAAGTAGTAAAACTTAAAAAAAATGATACTTTAAATCGATTACTTAAAGATTACTTGGTTGTAGAAGAACGTCACATTGCCGAAGCAAGTATTGAAGCTGTTCAAGATGCTGAATCAGAGGGGTTTTTAGTTAGAAAACTGGTGCCGGCAAATCCAGAATTATGGGTAAAATTTAAAAAGGACACCATAACTAAAAAAAACATAAAAACGTTACAGGATTTAAAAGAGCAAATTATAGAATTGGATTTAAGTCAGACTAACTTAACCGATGCGTTAGCAAAGGAGTTAAAAAAACTAGAAAACTTAGAAAAGCTCGAATTAACTCACACTCAAATTACCGATAAAACCTTAAATGTTTTGAAAGCTTTACCAAGGCTTAAAGTGTTAAACCTTGTCGGTAATCAGGGAATAACAGGTAGTGGTTTAAAAGCTTTATTGGAGACGGAACAAATTGAAACCGTTTACGTTTGGAATACTGGTATAGACAGGTATGTTGCAGAAGACTTGAGTCGAAATTTAGACGTTAAAATAAATACGGGAGCCTGGGATTATGCGGAAACGGCACAATTAGGAATACCAGAATTACATGTTTCAAAAGATTTATTTTTAGATACTTTAATGTTAAAATTAGAAACTAACATTAAAGATGTTGCTATATTTTATAATCGAAACAATTCAGAACCTGATAGTACTTCGACACCGTATACTCGACCTATAGTGTTAGATTCTAGCACGACACTTACATATAAGGCTTATAAAAAAGGCTGGAATACAAGTGATGTCGGCAGTAAAACATTTTACAAAGTAAATCATAAGGTAATAGATTATACTTTGTTGCATCAACCAGATGAAAAATACCCAGGAGCCTCAAAATTATTCGATTTTCAATTGGGATCAACAAACTTTAAAGATGAAAAATGGGCTGGTTTTTTAGGAAAAGATATTGATGCGGTAGTTGATTTTGGTAATGAAGCATCACTAAATAAAATATCAGTTTCCTGTTTGGCACTTCCAAGAGATTGGATTATGTTACCAACCGAAATAACCTTATTTGTATCAAATAACAAGACAACGGGTTTTAAACAGGTCGCTTCAAAAGCATTAAAACGCAGTTTAACATATGATGATAACGTGTTTATTCAAAATTTCAGTTTAGAATTTCAAAAAACTGAGGGACGTTATTTTAAAGTATTAATTAAAAGCCCTAAAGAATTACCAAATTGGCATGAGGGTGCCGGAAATCCGCCATGGATATTTGTTAGTGAACTTATGTTTTGGTAAAATGAAGAAGACAAACTAAATAAAATGATGTATAAAACAAAATTAAAATATATAACAGGATTTATCCTTGCCATAAGCTTATCTTGTCAAGAGGAGGCGAAAATCGCTCCTGAGCAACAATTAATAACGCAAAATCTGGCAGATTATGTAAATCCGTTGATGGGTACTGACTCGGACTTTAGTTTATCCAATGGCAATACATACCCGGCTATTGCAACGCCTTGGGCTATGAATTTTTGGACGCCACAAACCGCGAAAATGGGAAATGGTTGGACATATAGTTACGATGCAAAAACCATTCGAGGAATTAAGCAAACACATCAGCCTAGTCCATGGATCAACGATTATGCTGCGTTTTCGTTAATGGCGGTGACAGGTGATCTAAAATACCAGGAAGATGAAAGGGCTTCTTATTTTTCTCATAAAGCTGAAACCGTAAAACCGTATTATTATTCGGTGTATTTAGCGGATTATGATGTTGTTGCAGAAGTAGCGCCCACCGAACGTGCAGCACATTTTAAATTCACTTTTCCAGAGGCAGATCGGTCTTACCTGCTTTTAGATGCATTTTATAAAGGTTCTATGGTGAAAATAATTCCGGAAGAACGTAAAATTATTGGTTATTGCAGAAACAATAGCGGTGGTGTGCCAGAGAATTTTCATAATTATTTTGTAGCTGAGTTTGATAAAGATTTCGAATTAACAAGCACCTGGGCTGATGACTGGAAACTCTTAGAAGATGTGTCTCAAAGTGAAGGTGAGCATGTTGGCGCTATAATTGGTTTTAAAACTAAAAAAGGAGAAGTAGTTCACGTTAAAGTAGCGTCGTCTTTTATAAGTTTAGAACAAGCACAATTAAATTTAGATAGAGAAGTTGGTTCAGATACTTTTGAACAAACAAAGGAAAAAGCAAAACAGAGTTGGAATGAGGAACTAAACAGAATACAAATTGAAGATGATAACCTGGATCATATTAAAACATTTTACTCGTGTTTATATCGTGTGTTATTATTTCCTAGAAAATTCTATGAGTTTGATAAAAATAATGAAATAGTACATTACAGTCCGTATAACGGAAAAGTTTTACCGGGTTATATGTTTACCGACAATGGATTCTGGGATACTTTCAGAGCTGTTTTTCCTTTCTTTAACATGATGTACCCAGAATTGAATAGCCATATTATGTCTGGGTTGGCAAACACGTACAAGGAATCGGGTTGGTTGCCAGAATGGGCGAGTCCCGGGCATCGTGATTGTATGATAGGCTCTAATTCAGCTCCAATTATCGTTGACGCATTTTTAAAAGGAAACGTAAATGAAAAAGATACCGACATCTTATTTGAAGCCATTTTAAAAAACGCTACAGTATCTGAGGGCAGACCAGTAAATTCGGTAGGACGTGCGGGATTAACATATTATAATTCATTAGGCTATGTGCCTTATGATATTGATATTAACGAGAATGCCGCAAGAACATTAGAATATGCTTACGCCGATTTTACCATTTCAGAAATGGCTGAAAAATTGGGTAAAACAGATATTGCTAAAAAGTATCGCGAAAAATCAATGAACTACCATCATTTATTTGATCCAGTAACAGGTTTAATGCGTGGCAAAAATGAAGATGGTTCGTTTCAATATCCTTTTAACCCGCTAAAATGGGGAGATGCTTTTACCGAGGGTAACAGTTTACATTATACATGGTCGGTGTTTCAAGATGTTCAAGGTTTAATTAATTTGATGGGAGGTAATAAGGCATTTATAGAAAAGCTTGATAGTGTTTTTACCATGCCCCCTAAATTCGACGATTCGTATTATGGTTTTACCATTCATGAAATTAGGGAAATGCAAATCGTAAACATGGGTAATTATGCTCATGGAAATCAGCCTATTCAACATATGATTTATCTATATAATTACGCTGGTGCACCTTATAAAACACAGGAACGTATTCGTGAAGTTTTAACCAAATTATACGCTGCGACTCCAGATGGATATTGTGGCGATGAGGATAATGGACAAACATCGGCATGGTATGTGTTTAGTGCTTTAGGTTTTTATCCTGTAACGCCAGGTGTAGACCAGTATGTTATAGGTAGCCCGTTGTTTAATAAAGCAACACTTCATTTAAAAAATGGAAATACATTTGAAATTATTTCTGAAAATAATTCCGATACTAATTTTTATATCGATTCTGTAAATTTAAATGGAACAGCCTACAACAAGAATTTTTTGAAAGCTGATGAGATTCAAAAAGGAGGAATTTTAAAATTCAAATTATCAAATAAAGCAAATAAAGCGTGGGGTAGCCAACCAGAACAAGTACCTTATTCGCTAACAAACTCAATTAAAACAAAGTAATCAAAATTATGAAAAAGACGCTTTTAGTTATTACAGCATTTGTTTCTATGCAAATGTTTTCGCAAGCTATTTATGAAGATGAACGCTATGTACCAGAAACAGATCCTTTGGTATTAGAAAAATTAGATGAATGGCAAGGATTAAAGTTTGGATTATTAATGCACTGGGGAACATATAGCCAATGGGGTATTGTAGAGTCTTGGTCGTTATGTCCTGAAGAATATGGATGGTGCGAGCGTAAAAAAGGAAGTAATCCAGATAACTATTTCGAGTATAAGAAAGAGTACGAAGCATTGCAAACAACGTTTAATCCAACCAAGTTCGATCCAGATAAGTGGGCAAAAGCAGCTAAAAATGCTGGTATGAAATATGTAGTTTTTACAACGAAACATCACGACGGCTTTAGCATGTTCGATTCCAAGTATACAGATTATAAAATAACATCACCTAAAACGCCGTTTTCAACGCATCCTAAGGCAAATATTGCAAAGGAAATTTTTAATTCATTTAGAAATGAAGGGCTTTGGGCTGGTGCTTATTTTTCTAAACCAGACTGGAATGTTGATAGTTATTGGGATCCAAAATATCCACCTAAAGACAGAAACGTAAATTATTCACCAACTGAAAACCCAGAGAAGTGGAACGAATATGTTGAGTTTACCCATAATCAAATTATGGAATTATTAACCGATTACGGTAAAATTGATATTCTTTGGCTAGACGGTGGCTGGGTTGCGAAATCGCCAAAAGCTGAAATTAATGAATGGTATAAACACACTATGGAAAATAGTGAAGATGGTTATTTAAAACATCGTATGGTTAACCAGGATATAAAAATGGATGATTTAGTCGTTAAGGCTCGCAAGCAACAACCAGGTTTAATTGTTGTTGATCGTGCCGTGCACGGAAAGAACCAAAACTATTTAACGCCAGAGAATCGCGTGCCAGAAAAAACATTGCCTTACCCATGGGAGTCATGTATTATTTCTGGAGGAGGATGGTCTTATACACCAAATGCTAAATATATGAGTGCAAGAGAAGGTATTCAAATGTTAGTAGATGTGGTAGCTAAAGGGGGAAATCTTTTACTTAATATAGCACCAAGTCCTGAAGGTGAGTGGCAGCAGGGAGCTTACGATTTATTAGAGGCTTACGGTAATTGGATGGACGTAAATAGTTCGGCAATTTATGGAACTAAACCTATAGCCCCTTTCAAAGAAGACAATATTTGCATGACGCAAAATGAGAAAGGAAATGTATTTTTAATGTATTTAGCTGAAGAAGGTGAAAAGACGATTCCTGCCGAGGTTTTTGTGAAATCACTAACGCCCAAGCGAGGAGCTAAAATTACCATGTTAGGATCTAATAAAAGACTAAAATGGGAAAAACAAGCTGAAGGATTTAAGGTGATTATTCCTGAAAGCTTAAGATCAAATCTACCGTCAAAACATGTTTGGACATTGAAGGTAGAAGCAGTTAACCAATAGAATAATATATTATATAATTTAAATAGGTGTCTGCTAAACGTCCTGTTTCGGTGGATGCCTATTTTTATCTTTAATATTCATTTACACACTATGATTCTAAAAAAAATAATTTCTGTTATTATTATTGTTTTGCTTGTTAATTTCAAGCTAGATGCTCAGGAATTTGTATTAAAGAAAAAATCACCTAAAATATATCATAAAGAGTATATTGATTTCAATAAAAATAAAAAGAAGGATGTTTACGAAGACGTAAATGCACCTTTAGAGCAAAGAATTGCTAATTTATTGAATTTGATGTCTCTTGATGAAAAAACCTGCCAAATGGCAACACTTTACGGTTTTGGAAGGGTGCTTAAAGACGAATTGCCTAACCCTGATTGGAAAAATAGAATCTATAAAGATGGGATTGGAAATATCGATGAACATTTAAATGGGCTTGCTTATCATAAAAGTGCGCAAACACAATATTCCTGGCCACCATCAAATCATGCAAAAGCTATTAATGAAGTGCAACGGTTTTTTGTTGAAGAAACGAGATTAGGTATTCCTGTAGATTTTACAAATGAGGGGATTAGAGGACTTTGTCACGATGGGGCTACCAGTTTTCCTGCTCAAATTGGAATTGGAAGCACATGGAATAAAAATTTAGTTTCGAAAATTGGAGAAATAACAGGAAAAGAAGCAAGAGCCCTGGGATATACGAATATATATTCTCCGATTTTAGATTTAGCTCGAGATCCTAGGTGGGGTAGAACCGTAGAGTGTTACGGAGAAGATCCGTATTTAGTTTCGCAATTAGGGTTGGGTATGGTTCAATCACTACAAGCACAGGATGTTGTGTCTACAGCTAAACATTTTGCCGTTTATAGTGCGCCTAAAGGTGGTCGCGATGGTGATGTAAGAACCGATCCACATATTACCGAACGCGAAATGCACGAGATATATTTAGAACCGTTTCGTACTGTTGTTCAAGAAGGAGGACTTAAAGGCGTAATGTCTTCATACAATGATTACAATGGTATACCTGTGAGTGCTAGTCATTATTTTTTAACAGAACTTTTACGTGATAACTGGGGTTTTAATGGCTATGTTGTTTCTGATAGTTGGGCCGTTGGAGGGTTAAAAGGTCGCCATCACATTGCTGAAGATTTTAAAGAAACCGTATACTTATCAGTAATGGCTGGTTTAAATGTACGTACTAATTTCACACCTGCTGAAGATTTTATCTTACCCTTACGCGAATTAGTCAATGAAGGTAGGATTCCTATGGAAATTATCAATGAGCGCGTAAAAGATGTATTACGTGTAAAATTTGAATTAGGGTTATTCGATGAGCCTTATGTAAATCATGTTAAAGAAGCAGATGCTATAGTTCATAATACAGCGAGTGAAAAAATAGCACTACAGGCATCACGCGAATCTTTAGTGCTTTTAAAAAATTCAGAAAGCCTTTTACCAGTAGATTTAAAGTCATTGAAAAACATATTGGTTACAGGGCCGAATGCCAAAGCCATAAACCATTCTATAAGCCGTTATGGCCCCTCTAATATTAAAGTGCAATCGGTTTACGATGGGATAAAAAATATAACAGGAAATCAAGTCAATGTAGATTTTGCTCAGGGCTGCGATTTTTACGATAAAAACTGGCCAAAAAGTGAGTTATATCAAATGTCTCCAGATAATGTTCAACAAAAATATATCGATGAAGCTGTGGAAAAAGCAAAATCATCTGATTTGATTGTGGTTGCTGTAGGTGATAACGAAGATACTGTTGGAGAATCGAAATCGAGAACATCTTTAAATTTACCTGGAAACCAATTAGATTTGGTTAAAGCACTTTACGAAACAGGAAAACCAATTGTTGTTGTTTTAATTAATGGTCGCCCGATGAGTATTAACTGGATTAATGATCATATTTCATCGGTTATTGAAGCATGGTTCCCTGGTGAATATGGCGGACAAGCCATTGCAGAAACTATTTTCGGATTATATAATCCAGGAGGAAAATTACCAATTACGTTTCCAAGAACGGTGGGACAAATTCCGTTTAACTTTCCATTCAAACGCAGTTCTCAAAAGGGACAGGGTAAAGAAGACGTCGGTCAAACCCGCGTCAATACAGCGCTATATCCGTTTGGCTATGGTTTAAGTTATACCACGTTTGAGTATAGTGATTTAAAAATTTCATCTGAAAAGACTTCTCGTGATTTTAGTCAAATTGCAATTTCATTTAAAGTCAAAAATACAGGAAATTATAAAGGAGATGAAGTTCCTCAATTATATATTCAGGATGAGTATGCATCTGTTGTTACTTATGAAAAATTACTTCGTGGCTTTGAACGTATAACTTTAGAGCCAGGTATGGAAAAGGAAATTACAATAACTTTAAAGTCTTCGGATTTATCGTTATTAAATGTAAATATGGAGCGTGTTGTCGAGCCTGGTGTATTTAAAGTTTTTGTTGGAACTTCTTCAGAAGACATTCGGTTAACAGGTGAGATTGTAATTAATTAGAATAATTAGTAAAAGTTTTAAATGAAAATATTTAGTAAAATGATAAAGTGCAAACCAATAAAAACTTTGGCCACAATTTGTTTGAGTGTTTGGGGTATTACAACCAGCCAGGCACAGGAGCCAGCCGATTATGTTAATCCGTTTATTGGGACATCCAATTTTGGAGCAACATATCCGGGACCAATTGCACCTCGTGGTATGGCAAGTGTAAGTCCGTTTAACGTATCAGGTTCTAAAAATGCTTTAGAAAAGGATAGTCAATGGTTATCAAATCCTTATGTAAACGAAAACACCTTTTTAACAGGATTTTCTCATGTTAATTTAAGTGGCGTAGGTTGTCCCGACTTAGGTGTTTTGTTGCTAATGCCGACCACAGGTAAGTTGGAAACTAATCATTTAAAATATGGTACGACTTATAAAAATGAAGTAGCTAAAGCGGGATATTATAGTATTGATCTTGATAAGTATAATACGAAAGTAGAATTAACGGCTTCAGAGCATGTTGGTGTAAGTAAAATTACTTTTCCAAAAGGGCAATCTAATATTTTACTTAATTTGGGTTTAGGTCTTACTAACGAACAGGGTGCCATGGTAAAAATTGTATCTCCTACCGAAATTGAAGGCGTGCGTACCGTGGGGTCATTTTGTTATAACAGCCCGGAAGATGCTTATCCAGTTTATTTTGTTGCAAAATTTTCGAAACCAGCTGAGCGTTACGGCGTTTGGAACACACCTGCCAAATATGATGGTGTAGAAGCACAATGGATGGGGTATAACGGGAAAACACGTATTATGGAAAATGCTACACGAACGGTAGTTGGTGATAGTATAGGTACGTACTTTTCGTATAATTTTGAAAAGCCCGAAACGGTTGAAGTAAAAATAGGTGTGTCGTATGTAAGTATTGAAAATGCTAGAGAAAATCTTAAAGCTGAAACCAAAGGACAGTCATTTGAAACCATTTATAATGAAACTTATAATAAATGGAACAAATTACTTTCCAGAATTAAAGTTGAAGGTGGCTCCAAAGACGATAAAACTATTTTTTACACCGCTTTATATCATACATTGATTCATCCTAATATGCTTAATGATGTTAATGGGGAGTATCCTGAAATAAAAACGGGTAAGATAGGGAAAACATCAGGCTCACGGTATACAGTATTTTCGTTATGGGATACCTATAGAAATTTACATCAATTAATGTCCTTGGTTTATCCAGAGCAGCAAATTGATATGGTAAACAGTATGTTAAGTATGTATGATGAAAACGGATGGTTACCAAAGTGGGAACTCAATTCTACAGAAACCTTTACCATGGTTGGTGATCCAGCTAGTATTGTTATTACCGATACCTATTTAAAAGGGATAACCAATTTTGATGTAGAAAAAGCCTATGAGGCCATGATAAAAAGTGCTGATCAGCTTGAAAATAATCCGTTAAGACCAGGATTAAGCGATTATATTGAAAAAGGATATTTAACAACCGATAGCAATGGTCCGGTATCGACGACTCAGGAATATAATATAGCAGATTATGCTATAGCACTGATGGCAAAAGCTTTAGGTAAAAAAGAAGATTATAAGCGTTTTTATAATCGTTCTTTATCTTATAAAAAATTATTCGACAATGATTTTAAGTTGCTAAGACCAAAGAATGCCGATGGCAGTTGGTATTCTCCTTTCGATCCGGATAAGGGCGCTAATTTTGAAAAAAATGTAGGGTATATTGAAGGAAATGCATACCAATATGCATTTATGAATCCGCACGACATTAAAGGCTATAAGAAATTAATGGGAGGCGATAAGGTTTTTACTAATCAACTACAAAAGGTTTTTGATTTAAATAAATTTGATATGGCTAATGAACCAGACATAGCTTATCCTTTTTTGTTTAATTATGTTAAAGGGGAAGAATACCGCAGTCAGAAATTGGTAAAGCAACTTGTTGGAAAATATTTTAAAAATGAACCAGGAGGTTTACCTGGAAACGACGATACAGGAACTATGTCCGCTTGGTTGGTGTATTCCATGATGGGAATTTATCCTGTTGTTCCAGGCGAACCAATTTACACGATTACAACGCCTATGTTTGAAAAAATCACCATAGAGCTTAATGAAACCTATTACAGTAATAAAACACTTACTATTGAACGTGATAAAAATAGTGATGGAAAAATTAAGCGAATAGAACTTGACGGAAGAAAACTAAACAGTTATTTTATAAATCATGCGGATTTAACAGATAATAAGCATTTAAAAATAATTCAGGAGTAAATTAAAAAAATACCTTACGAAAATATTAACAAAAAAGCCTACATAACAATTGATTATGTAGGCTTTTTTCTGTTAAAAACTGTATTTAATTTCAATTATATTAAATAGTATTTCATTCAGTACCTCAGAATAGTTGTTTGTCGAAAAAAAATTGCGCTCTGAGTTAAAAAATTGTTAATTTAACTCTTATTAACTCAAAACTAAAAAATTTATGAACCAAAAAGTATTTAAACTACTCTTTGTATTTTGTTTCTTCGGGATATTGCATGCCGGAGCGCAAACTACAGTTTCAGGGGTTGTTACCGATGCTAACTCTGGCATACCTTTAGCGGGTGCCAATGTTATCGTTAAAGGGACAGCAAATGGGGTTTCAACAGATTTTGATGGAAACTATTTTATAGAGGTTCCGGATCAATCAACTGTATTAGTTATTTCTTATGTAGGTTACACGTCTACAGAAGTTACTGTTGGAAGCCAAACAACAATTAATGTATCTTTAATAGAAGATACAAGCCAATTAGAAGAAGTGGTAGTAACCGCTTTAGGAATAAAAAGAGAAGCGAAAGCTCTTGGTTATTCTGTAGCAAAAGTAGATAGCGAGCGAATTCTTGCTAGTGGTACACCAGTTAACGCCTTACAGTCTCTTTATGGGTCTGCTTCGGGTGTAACAGTTGCTGCAACAGCTACAGGGCCATCAGGAGGTATGAAAATTAACATTCGTAATGCTGTTTCTTTAGATGCTTCTTCAACAACAAGACCATTAATAGTTGTAGATGGAATTCCGATTTTCGATGAGAATTCTAATATTAACTATAATGCTAGGTCTGGTAGAGATAATGGTACAGGTATAAACGATATTAATCCTGACGATATTGAATCGATTCAAATTCTTAAGGGAGCGAAGGCGTCGGTTCTATATGGTTATAGAGGTGCAAATGGTGTTATGTTAATAACAACCAAAAGTGGTTCTAAAAGCCGTGGTTTAGGAGCGTCGTTTTCTTTTACTAGTACTATGGAAAATGCTGCATTTTATCCAGAATTACAGGACAAATATGGTACAGGTAGAAGTGCAAGTTTAAGTGCTACCGATGATGAGGGGTATTTTCTTGACGAGAATGGAGAGCGTGCTTTAGATCCAGCGGGTGCTGCTTTCGGTCCAAAATTCGACCCTAGCGTTAACCTTAACTGGTGGGATGGGTCAGTTAGACCTTGGAGAGCTAATAAGGAATCCGTTTACGATCAATTGTTTAGAACAGGATCTCAACAAGTATCTAATGTTGCATTAAGTGGTGGTAGCGATAAAGCTACTGCACGTTTTTCTTATACAAATACGCAGTACAGACCAATAAATGATGGGGCTAAATACACTAAAAATGCCTTGAGTTTTACGTCTTCTTATGATTTAAATGATCATATTTCATTAAAGTATTCAGGTAATTTTTATACAACAGATAACCTGAATTCTTCATATGCAAGCTCTTTTGATGCTCAAGGATCTAGATCTAGTTTAGGAGCGTACGCAAGAGATATTGATGTTGATTTATTACGTGCATCATTAGTAACTGAGAATGGATATAACTATTTTGCTAACCCAGATCTTAATGCTAACTTTATTTCTCCAGGTAGATCTTCTGTTGTAGGAACATTATGGGATTGGACGCAAAATAAATCAATATTCAACAGAAACCATTATGTACAATCGCTTACTGCAGATTTTACTTTTACTGATCATTTAGGATTAACACTTCTTGGTGGTTTAGATCATACGGTAGAACGTAACCAATACAAAGGTAAATTGCAAGATCCTTCGTTAATTGGTCCAAACAGTGGATCGATTTACAGAGATACAAACAGAATTATTAGAAAAAATTACGGCCAAGCCTTATTTAACTTTAACTACGATCTTTCTGAATCATTAAATTTATCAGGATTTATTGGAGGTATTGTTGAGAAATCTTATTTAGAATCAAAAGGAGCTGAAAAAATTGGTGGTTTCGTGATTCCTAACTGGTTCTCGTTTAATAATTTACCTGCTGGAGTTCAGCCTGTTTATAATTTCGATAATACAGAGGCTTTGGAATATTCTGGAGTTGCATCTGTACAATTTGACTGGAAGAGTCAATTATATGTAGAAGCACAAGCAAGACAACAAGAATCTTCAATTTTAGATAAAAATAACAGAAGCTTCTTTTATCCAGGTTTAAGTGCTACTTGGATTGCTTCTAGTACTTTCCAAATGCCAGACGTAATTAAGTTTTTAAAAGTAAGAGCGTCGTGGGCAGATGTAGGTCGTCCTGGTTCTGAGTATTTTGGTAATGTGAATCTTGGAGTATCTGCTTCAGGTGGTGGATTTATTTTAAATCCTCCTGGAGATTTACCTCCGATTGATGATGATTTTAATCCAAATTTAAGACCAGAAAACAAGCGTGAGTTCGAGGCTGGATTTGAAGCTTATTTGTTTGAAAACAGACGTTTAGGTGTGGATTTCTCAGTGTACCACGCGAATACTTACGACCAAATCATGAGAGTGACTGCTCCTCCAGGGTTAGGTGTTAACAATCTTAGAATTAATGCTGGAGATGTTGCTAATACTGGTTGGGAATTGGCATTAAAAACCAAGCCTGTATTAAATGAGGATTTCCAATGGAATGTAGATATGACCTTCTCAGGTAGTAAAACAAAAGTTAGAAGATTGGATGGTGAATTACAAAGCTTAGCACTTTGGTCAACCAATGGTTTAAATGCCGTTGCTAGAGTAGGTGGTGAGTATGGTTTAATTTACCAACAAAGAGGTAATCAACACTATATTAACCCATCTGACGATAACGATCCAAATAATGGAGAACGTATCGTAGACAACAGCGGAACAAGATATAGCTATGCTACTAGTAGTAATAGAGTTGTAGGTAAGTTACTTCCAGATGTGTTTGGTGGAGTTTTCAGTAGATTTAACTATAAGAATTTCGGTTTAGTAATAAACATGGATTACACTTTTGGTGCTACGTTTATTCATGAGGCTGAAACTTACATGTTAGCTTCTGGTGTATTAAAAGAAAGTTTAAAATACAGAGATGCTGAAACTGGAGGTTTACCATATTATTTAAATGGAAGCAACAAAGTTGCAGGAACCAATCCTAATGGACCAACATATAACGATGGTGTATTATTAGATGGTGTAAGAGCTGATGGAACACCGAACGAAACCATTGTGGCGGCGCAAGATTATTACTACGATTCTTATTTTTCAAATGGATTTTTCCCGAAAGATAGAATCTTCAAAAGTGATTATATAGCTATTCGTAACATAGCATTAGATTACAGATTACCTGATTTATCTCAAAAAATTGGGTTAAAAGATGTTGTTTTATCTGTTTTTGCCAATAATGTTGGTTATCTTTATAGGGCTGCACCAAATACGGTGCCTGAATCTTCTAACGGTACAGGTTGGGCTGATGGTTCGTACGGAACAACAGCATTACCTTTACAACGTACGTTTGGATTGTCTTTAAAAGGTAAAATTTAAAAAAAAACACTATGAAGAATTTATTTATAAGATTGACGTTGTCAATATTACTGATTTTCAGTGTTACTAATTGTAGTGAACTGGATGATTTGTATCAAGATCCTGATGGATTTTCAAAGGCTCAAGCAGATGCCGCAGGAGTTAGTATTATTGCAGGGTACTTTACATCGCAATTAACTCGAGGATTTTTCCTTAGAGGAGAATATGGAGCTGCTTATCACCAATTAAGAAGTGGATCTCGTGTAATGGGTACTGGTGTACAATTGTACTACACTGTAGCTGATTACGGATTATCACTTGTATTAAGAGATGTTGAAAACGATTGGGGATCAAATGGATTTAATCGAACTGTTTTTAATAAAATAAACAGTGACTGGATTAAACAGTATTTATGGGCTCAAAAGGAATACAATAAAATTGCAGAAGCAGACAGAACGACAAGTGATGAACTTTACATGAGATTACTTCACTTATTAAAAGCTGTAGCCTATCAACGTGCAATTGACCTTTATGATGAAGTACCATATTTTGAAACTGGTACTGCAGGAGCTTTAGATGGTGAAAAAGCAAGTTGGATTGGACAAGAAGAAATTTATCCAATTATTCTTGAAGAAGCCAAAGCTATAGAAGAATATTTAGCAAGTGTTACGCTTGGTTCAGCTGAGCAAACTTCATTCTCTAAACAGGATGTAATATTTGCTGGTGATATTATGCAATGGAGAAAATACATCAATTCGCTTCGTTTAAGATGGGCTATGAATGTAAGTGAGCAAATGCCTAGCTTAACATCTACAGTACTTACTGAGTTAACAAGTAAACCATTATTTGATCAGTCTGAAGATGTTGCTGGTTTAGCGGATATTGCAATTGTTGAGCCATATAGATTACAAGTAGAGCTTGGTATTACCAGAGCTTTCAGAGAGCGTGCTGATGAGTGTCGTGCTCCAAAGCGTTTCTTAGAAGACGTAATGAACTGTATGCCAGAAGAGAAAAGTATATTGGTTAATGGTGAGTTATTATATTATTTCGAAGCTGGTGATAATGCCGAAGAAGGAATAATGAATGGTACTGTTGATCCTAGAGTTAAATACTTATTCTCTCAAGATGTTTTAGGTCGTTATGTTGGTGCTGAAACAGGATGGGATGATGGATCTGATCCAAACAGTCATTTCAGTAAAGCTATGAGAGGTTATTATATTAACGACCCTATTATGACTGATCTTTCTGTAACTGAGATTACTTTCGGTGCTCCTGGAAATGAAATGACAATTAAATTAAATGATGAAGCTGCAGCGGATTTAACAAAGCGTGAAGCATTTTTATTAAAAGCCTTCAGAGAATATTGTTCACAGTATAGAGATATAGGTTGGACTATCGGAACAGATAAAAACATGATTTCTGAGTATAATGTGCGTCCACAATATAATTTTGATATTCGTTATCCTACCTTACATGCTGTAGAATCTGAGTTATCATTAGCGGAGGCTGCGGTAAGAGGATTTGGTAGTGGAAATGCTGCTGATCACTATAAGAAAGCTATAGAGCTATCTTGTGCTTACTGGTATGATAAAAACGCTAATAATGCTTACTCTCAGCAAACAACACCTGCATTCCCAAGTAATATGGATGCCTCTAGAATTGATAGAGATCGCCCATCAATGGAGTACAGTGCTTCAGCTTATGCCGATTTTGCTGCTCAACAATTTAGCGCAATGACCGATCAGGAAAAAGTAAAAGCTATATTCGATCAATTACAGTTACATTACAATATGTTTAACTTCGAAACACCGTATACAGCGGCGCGTCGTTTAATTAAATATTTAGGAGACAATCCAGGTGCTCCATTTGAAACTTTTGCATGGAAAGAGCGTATGCTTTATAATCCAAATATTCAAGCAACCGATCCAGAAGCTTGGGCTCAAATTAGTCAACATGATGATTTTAATTTGCCAATGTGGTTCACGGGTCGTACTACAAAATGGAACAACGTTCTTGAATAATTAATTTTAACTATAGAATTTAATAATATGAAAAAAATATTAATGTTTATACTTTCAATTGCTTTGTTCGCTTCTTGTAGTAAAAAGAACGACGGATCAATTATAGGTACAGCTTCTGCTGCTGGAGGAGAAGTTACAGCAGGAATAACAGTTAAGTTATATGGTGAGAACACATCATTTCTTAGAGATACGCAAACGGACAGTGAAGGTAACTTCGCATTTACAGGATTAGATTCAGGAAACTATTATATAGGAGCCACAATCACTGTAGATGGAAATGTTTGGGATACTGGAAACAGACCTCGTATTATTTATGTAAGTGATGAAATCGTTGAAGAAGTGGCTTTAACGCTTACCCAAAAATAAATAACAAGATTTCTTGATAACAAAAGCACGATGTTTTATTACATCGTGCTTTTTTATTTTATGGTAATACTAAAGTCTAATTAATTCTTAAAAGACTTATTTATAATTGGTATTCTATATATATTTGTTATGTGCTGTTTGCCATTCAAAATCCATGTAAGCTTAATTATCACTTATGAAATTTAAATCTAATTTGTCAATAGCAGTAATAGTTGTTTTATCAATATTATTTTTTAACTGTAAAAACGAAGTTAAAAAAGATAAAGCTATAGTAGAGAATAAAGAATCGATTGAAAAGAAAAAGAATAACGAAGCGGTTAAAACACCAAAAGGCATGGTTTGGGTAGAAGCAAAAACCTTTACGCAAGGCGCAAAACCAAACGATAAATATGCTTTGCCACGAGAAAAACCAGGACATACAGTATCTGTAGATGGGTTTTTTATAGATGCTACAGAAGTTACCAATAAACAATTTAAAGCATTTGTAGATGCTACAGATTACATAACCGTTGCTGAAAGACCCATATCGTGGGAAGATTTGAAAAAGGAGTTACCAGAAGGAACGCCTAGACCTCATGACTCCGTGCTAAAACCAGGAAGCTTGATTTTTAATAAAGATGTTAAACAGGTAGCGAATATGGTAAATTATGAGCAATGGTGGCGTTGGCAAACAGGAGCAGACTGGAAACACCCCGAAGGGCCAGAAAGTTCTATTAAAGGAAAAGATAATTACCCAGTTGTTCATATTGCCTTAGAAGATGCTTTGGAGTATTGTAAATGGGCTAACAGAAGGTTGCCTACAGAGGCAGAATGGGAATCAGCTGCTCAAGGTACAAATAGAGAAAATGTATATACTTGGGGCGATGATTTTAATGTGTTAGACAGTCATGCTAATACTTGGCAAGGGGTATTTCCGGTAAAAAATGAACCTACCGACGGGTTCGAGTTTATAGCTCCGGTTAAATCTTACGATCCAAATTCTATAGGGATTTACGATATGATGGGTAATGTTTGGGAAATAACAAGCGATTTATTTAATGAAAATTATTACGCTGAAATAAATCCGAATGACGTTTTAAATAATCCGAAAGGAGCTAAAGTGGGGTATAGTATAGGTAAGCCATACATTGAAGAAAACGTAATAAAAGGGGGGTCGTTTTTATGCAATGCTTCGTATTGTGCTAGTTTTAGAATTTCTGCTAAAATGGGTATGGAACCTAATTCAAGTTCCGATCATATAGGATTTAGAACGGTTGCTACCCCAGATATGCTTAAAGAATAAAAAACCCAAATTAAGAACTTAATCCAAATTTGGGCATCTTTAACTAACTAATAAAAACTAATCTTTCTTTTTCTGCAATTTTAGGTTACTGTTTTTTTTAAACAGTAGTCTTTTAATAGTTATCAATTAATGTGCCAAAAACACTATTGATTAAAAATTAATAAAAATTATTTAGCCGTGTTTTTATTTTTACTATTTTAAAGACGAAAAAGAACATAAATGGGAAATGCTTTTGAAACTTGTAAAAATTGTGAAAAATCATTTAAACAAGGTTTTAGTTTTTGTCCTTACTGCGGACAGAAAGCAAATGATCAATTAACGGTCTCAGTACTTTTCTATAACACGATAAGCAATTATTTTTCTGTAGACGCTCGATTTTTTAAGAGTTTTATTCCTTTGATGTTTAAGCCTGGTTATTTGGCCAGTCGTTTTGTGGAGGGTAAACGTTTGTTGTATCTACATCCTGCCCAGATGTATTTGTTCATCTCCGTCGTTTTTTTCTTTCTATTTTCATTTATTAGTAGAACACAGGTGGAAAAGGTAAATAATGTCCTGTCATCTAATGAAATTCCAGTAATTGTTCATGATAGTTTAAAACGCCAAGTTATAGATTCGCTAAAACACGTTGAAACTACAGAGTATATTCTGAAAAATGAATTTTCATTTAACGAACGAAAGGTAGATTCTTTAATAGCTATTAATGCTCCTGATGAACAAATATATGAAGCCATGGGGATGGAGGCTGACGTTGGTTTTTTTAGAAAGAAATTATACGTACAGATTTTAAAATTTTACAAACAACGAAATGGCGGTTCTTTGCTAGAGGCGTTTTATGATAGTGTGCCAATAGCTATGTTTTTTTTGTTGCCTATTTTCGCTTTTATTTTAAAACTTTTGTATTTTAAATCTATACCGTTTTCATATCATCTCGTCTTTAGTCTTTATTTTTTCGCTTTTGTTTTTATGGTTTTTAGCCTGTTGGTACTAATAGATTTAATTTGGGAACCTCATTCATGGATAAATTTATTGGTAATACTGTTAATTACTATATATTTTTATATTGCTGTACTACAGTTTTATAGGCGAAATAAATTAAATAGTTTATTTAAGAGTTTTATTGCGTTGTTCAGTTTTGTACTTATGGTCGTTCCCTTGGCAATAGTATTTATGTTTATGGCTGCGTTTTTCTTATACTAGAGCTTTAGAAAATATTAATCCAATTTTGTTTTTAAATACTTGCCAATTTCAGATTCCGTTTTTACGATGTCTTCTGGTGTTCCTGACGCTACTAAATGTCCGCCATTCTCACCTCCATTAGGCCCTAAATCAATAATGTAATCCGCGCATTTAATAAGTTCAATATTATGCTCTACCACAATTATCGAGTGTCCTATTTCTATTAAAGCATTAAAGGATTTTAGTAACTTTTGTATATCGTGAAAATGTAATCCCGTTGTTGGTTCATCAAAAATGAAAAGTGTCTTTTCTTTATTACTTCCTTTACCTAAAAACGACGCTAACTTAATGCGCTGTGCCTCACCACCTGAAAGCGTTGACGAACTTTGTCCTAAAGTAACATAACCCAGACCAACATCTTGTAGTGGTTGGAGTTTGTTTTTAATTTTTGTTTCATTATTTGCTTCAAAAAAAGCAATGGCATCATCAATAGTTAAGTTTAAAATATCATCGATATTTTTGTTTGCAAATTGAACTTCAAGCACCTCTTTTTTAAAACGTTTTCCTTTACATGTTTCGCATTCTAGGTGGACGTCAGCCATGAATTGCATTTCAATTGTTACTTCACCTTCACCCTTGCAAGTCTCACAACGTCCGCCATCTACATTAAATGAAAAGTGCTTCGGCTGGTAGTTTCTTAACTTACTTAATTTTTGTTTCGAAAATAAAGATCGAATATCATCGTAAGCCTTAATATATGTAACCGGGTTCGATCTAGATGAACGCCCTATTGGGTTTTGATCTACGAATTCGATATGCTTAATATTACTATATTGACCTTCTATACCAGTAAATTGACCTGCTTTATCACTAAAATCAGTGAGTTTCTTTTGTAGGGCAGGATAAAGTATTTTTTTTACCAAAGTACTTTTACCACTTCCTGAAACCCCTGTAACAACGGTAAGCATGCTTAGTGGAAATCGTACATCTATATTTTTTAAATTATTTTCTCTAGCACCTAATACATCAATATAATACTTTGAAGCGCGTCGTTTTGAAGGTGTTTCAATCTTTAACTGTTCATTTAAATATTGCGCTGTTAATGATTTAGAATCAAGTAGTTGTTTGAAGTCTCCTGTAGCGACAACTTCACCTCCAAAAGTGCCAGCTTCTGGTCCAATATCAATAATGGTATCAGCGGCTTTCATAATGTCTTCATCGTGTTCGACAACAATAACAGTATTTCCTAAATCACGTAATTGTTTTAGAACTAAAATAAGTCGTTCGGTATCCTTTGGGTGTAGCCCGATACTTGGCTCATCCAGAATATACATAGATCCCACCAAACTACTACCTAATGAGGTTGCTAAATTAATACGCTGACTTTCTCCTCCAGACAACGTATTTGATTTACGATTTAATGTAAGATAATCTAGTCCCACATTAGATAAAAAAGACAATCTGTTATTGATTTCTTTTAGGAGTCTATTTGCTATTTTGAGATCATGCTCTGATAATTCTAAATTTTTAAAAAAATCCGATAGTTTATCTAAAGGCATTTCTACCAAATCGGTAATTGTAGCTCCTTCAATTTTTATGTAATTAGCTTCTTTTCTTAAGCGTTTACCGTTACAGGCTTTACAGGTTGTTTTTCCGCGGTAACGCGATAGCATAACGCGATTTTGAATTTTATAGGCTTTAGATTCTAACTCCGTAAAAAAAGCGTTTAACCCTTCAAAATATTGATTGCCATCCCAAATTAGTTGTTTTTGACTGTCGTTTAATTGAAAATAAGGTTTGTGAATTGGAAAATCGAATTTATGTGAATTATTAACCAATTGATCTCTATACCAGCTCATACTTTCGCCACGCCATGGAAAGATTGCATTTTCGTAAATAGAGAGACCTGTGTTAGGAATTACTAAATCTTCATCAATGCCTATTATATCGCCATAGCCTTCACATTTAGGGCAGGCTCCATATGGGTTATTAAAGCTAAATAAGTGGACATTAGGCTCTAAAAAGTTCATGCCATCTAACTCAAATCTATTACTAAAATGACGAAGATTATTGTTAGACAAGTTTTCAATTAGGCATTCTCCTTTACCTTCAAAAAATGCCGTTTGGATAGCATCGGCAAGTCTGTTAAAAAAATCGTCGTCATGCTTGATTATTATTCTGTCAACAACCAATAATATGCTGTCGTTTTCAGAAATAGATTCTATTTCATCAATGCGAACGACTTCATTATTAATTTTCACCCTCGCATAGCCCTGCTGTCCTAAGGTTTTAATTTTTTCTTCAATATCACGGCCTTCTTCTAAATGAATTGGCGCGAGTAATAAAAGTTTCTCGCGTTCTGGAAATGATTTTAAGTATTTCAGTACATCTGTAACCGTATCCTTTTTAACTTCCTGCCCAGAAATAGGTGAGTAGGTTTTGCCTATTCTGGCAAATAATAATTTTAAATAATCGTAAATTTCTGTACTCGTCCCAACTGTAGATCTCGGATTTGTAGAGTTTACTTTTTGCTCAATGGCTATTGCGGGAGCTATTCCTTTTATATAATCGACCTTTGGTTTGTTTAACCGGCCTAAAAACTGCCGTGCATAACTCGATAAGCTTTCTACATATCTTCGTTGTCCTTCTGCATATAGCGTATCGAAGGCCAGGCTAGATTTGCCTGAACCTGAAAGCCCTGTAATGACAACCAATTTATTTCTCGGAATTACAACATCAATATTTTTTAAATTGTGCAATTTAGCACCTTTAATAATTATGTTTTCTTTTGGGTTTACTTCAGAAATTATGGTGTTCATAGGCTTGTAAAAGAAATAATTCAACAAAGATAGTATAAGTATTTTTTCTTATGAATATTATATAACTTAAATGAAGGGGTATTCGATATTATTTGCGTAACAATTAGATATGTTAACCTTATAACATACAGTCAAAATCAAGAATATTGAAAAAGCAAAAAATGAACGTATATTAACAAAGTAAGGAATTACTTTTCTAAAGATATATTAAAAATTTATGACATTTTTTTTGTTTTAGGAACGATTGTTGTTATATTTGAGTCTATTAATCAATGTTTTAAAAATTAACTTTATAGCCTATAGCATAACATTACTTTAAAAATTTATAACCCCAAAAGCTCAGAAGTGTGCTTCTTTGCGATTAAAAGTAATGATTATGAAATACGAAAACATTGAAGATTCCCTATTAGTTAGTAATTATATAAAAGGCGATGAATCGGCGCTTGAAATTCTTGTTAACAGGCATAAACAAAAAATTTACAGTTTTATTTTTTCAAAAGTTTACGATAGAGATGTGGCTGAAGACATATTTCAGGACACTTTTATAAAAGTAATTCGTACATTAAAACGCGGAGCTTATAATGAAGAGGGGAAGTTTTTACCTTGGGTTATGCGTATTTCTCATAATTTGGTGATAGATTATTTTAGAAAAAACAATCGTATGCCAAAATTCGATAATACCGATGAATTTAATATTTTTTCTGTATTAAGTGATAAGAGTTTAAATGCTGAATCCATCATTATAAAAGATCAGGTTGAGAATGATGTACGGCGTTTAATAGAAGAGTTACCCGACGACCAAAGACAAGTTCTTACCATGCGTATTTATGATGATTTAAGTTTTAAAGAAATTTCAACCAAAACAGGGGTGAGTATAAATACAGCATTAGGGCGTATGCGCTATGCTTTAATTAATCTTAGAAAAATTATTGATAAACATAATATTATTTTAACCAATTGATGCAATAAACTGATTTTTGCCTCGTTATAGATTTAAATTAACTTTTAAATTAATAGCATGGCAAAACTTTACTCAGAGAATTCTTTAAAAAAAAACAACGTTATCGAACCACGAGAAGAAACGATTAAATTTCTTCTCAACTATTCAAAGGCTTTAAGTGTTATAAATTGTAATAAAAAGAAGTTTGAAGCGCTTCTTAATTGAGTTAGAAAAGTCCTAATAGCAGAATTAGGACTTTTTTTGTTTGTTATAATAGTCGTTAATAACAGACTTTCGTCCAATAGTTTTAGTGATAATATCTTTGTCTAAATCCCATCCTCTTGCAGGGGAATACTCGCGTCCATACCAAATTATTTGAAGATGTAAATCGTTCCATAAAGCTTTAGGGAATAAACGCTTAGCGTCTTTTTCGGTCTGTGCAACACTCTTTCCATTACTAAAGTTCCACCGGTACATTAACCGATGAATATGAGTGTCTACAGGAAATGCTGGTATACCAAATGCTTGCGATAATACCACACCAGCAGTTTTATGCCCAACAGCTGGCAGCGCCTCTAAGTCTTCAAAATTTTGTGGTACTTCACCATCATGCTTTTCGATTAATATTTTAGATAACCCATGAATTCCTTTACTCTTCATAGGCGATAAACCAACAGGTTTAATTATTTCTCTAATTTCATCTACCGTCAATTTCACCATATCGTAAGGATTGTCGGCTTTTTCAAAAAGTAGCGGCGTGATTTGGTTAACACGAACATCGGTGCTTTGAGCAGACATTAATACCGCAATTAATAGGGTGTAAGGATCCTTGTGATCTAAAGGAACTGGTATGGTTGGGTATAATTCTTTTAAAGTGTTTATTGTAAATTCTATTTTTTGTTCCTTAGTCATAAATTGTATTTTTGTGCATAGACAAAGTTAATATTATTGTATAAGCTTTGTAGAAGATTAAATTTATAAATATTTACAAGATATGAATACTTTAAAAGTAGGAGATACGGTTCCAAATTTTTCATCTCAAGACGAAAATGGAAATATAGTAACACTTAATGATTATAAAGGAAAAAAGTTAATAGTATTTTTTTATCCAAAAGCGAGCACACCAGGTTGTACAGCCGAAGCTTGTGATTTAAGAGATCATTATGAGGTTTTACAAGAAAAAGGATACGAGTTGCTTGGTGTAAGTGCAGATAGTGCAAAGCGTCAGAGTAATTTCAAGAATAAATATGAGTTCCCTTTCTCTTTATTGGCTGATGAAGATAAAACGGTGATAAATACATTTGGAGTTTGGGGGCCGAAAAAATTCATGGGCCGTGAATACGACGGTATTCATCGTATGACATTTATTATTAACGAACAAGGTGTTGTGGAGCGTGTTATAGACAAAGTAAAAACAAAAGCTCACGCAGCCCAAATTTTAGAAGCTTAATTTGAAGTTGTCTAAAAATAAAAGAAGCTGCTTCTTTTAAAAACAGCCTCTTTTGGTACTAACTAAACTAAAACTAACTATATTGATTTGATAGATTTGGGGACTATCATGTAATGGTAAATCTGGATTTATTAAAAATGGTAAGCATGGGTTTAACTATTATTAATTAGTTAATTACAACTATACAATATTAATGAAACCTTTCAATTAAGTTGTGATATTTTTTATCGAAAACGTTTTAGATTTTAACTAAAACGTTTTCGATACAATTGATTATTAGGTATTTAAATCATTCTTCGCTTATCTTTTGCTGTAAACTTCATTTATTGAGAAAACTTTTTTTTACGTGCTTGACATTGTATAAGTACCTCGATTTTGTAGGATGATGCAAAAAAAAAGAAGCTGACTTTTTCAAGACAACTTCTTTAACTACTGACTTAACTGAAACTAAATATATGTGTATTTTAAAGATAGATTTGGGGCAATATATATAAGGTAAATTAGGGCTATATATATTAGTAGATTCGGGTATATATAAAATGGTTGATTAGGGCGATTTTACATTACTTTCATAAATCTTTTAACAACTGTTCTGTATTTTTCGTGCAAACTTTGAGTTTTTACTTTGTTATCTTTTTCTAAAGTAGCAACTGGAATTAGTTTACTATTATCAAATTCACTTAACGAATAAGTAACTGTTGTGCTAGAGCTTAAAGAAGTAATATTTGATTTTGTTTTTCCTCCTCCATCTGAAATTAAGTATACTGATAGGAGCGTGGTTAAAATGATTTTATGTATTGAAATTAGCATGACTTTTAGGGTTAAATTTGTTTTACTGCTTATTTACATTTAAATAATTTATTAATTATTACGTTGTAATTAATTTTCGTTAGTCAAATTTACTTAATAGGAGGAGGTGAAATCGCAGATTTTTTTTCGAAAACGTTTGGGATTTTTACGGAAACGTTTTCGGAGATATTTCGATGATATAGATTGAAAGAAATATACAACAAAATACTTAAAACTTTTATGTACTATTTGAGATGTATTTTCTTAAAAATTCATCAATGAGTGGAGTATTTCTAGTTTAATACCTTGTATTATTGAGAATTGGGCAAAAAAAAATCGTCTATAATGACGATTTTTTTGTTTTTAATTATGCAATTTGATTCTATTTTCTTTTTCTTATTAAAGTTAAAGGCTTTCTAGAATACCCGAAAAGTCTGTAATCTTTAATTAATTCGGCAGTGCCCTCCGGAACCATGTCTTCCCATCCGCTTTCGCCATCTGCAATTTTTCTAAGAATTTCGCGAGAGAATATATTCATAATTGAAGAATCATATTCTTCTATGTCTATAACTTTACCATTGTATTTAAAGAATTTGTACAATTCTTTCATACGAGGGTACACTTTTAAATTTTCACTGGTAATTAATTCGCCCGTTTCTTGGTCATACATAGGGTATAAATAGACCTTTAAATCTTTAAAGAATAATTTTCCGAAAGCTTCCAGTATACCGCCACTTAAATGGCGATAATATTTTTCATCAAATATATCTACTAGATTGCTTACACCCATTGCTAATCCCATTCTGGCTTTTGTGTAGTTTGAGAAGTACTCTACCACTTTATAGTATTCCTGAAAGTTTGATATCATTACAGAATGCCCAAGCGCACAAAGCAAATCTGCTCTATCTATAAAATCTTGCTCATCAATTTCACCTTCGGCTCTAAGGTTTGAAAGTGTAATTTCAAAAACAACTTCGGTTTTCTCTTTATCTACCTTGTTTTCTTTTATAAACATGTTGTATGATTTCTCATACATTTCCATATTTACTTTAGTTACGGGTCTAAAACTTCCGCGAAGGGCTAAAATATTTTTCTTGTAAAATACTTTAGCTGGTAAAACATTGGTTCCGTCTGGACCGAACATTACCGCATCGGTCATGCCATTTTTCACTAATTGCAAACTCATCAAACGGTTGTCTACATTTTTAAAAACAGGCCCTGAGAAGTTTATAGTATCAATTTCTAAGCGGTCTTTATCTAAATGATCGTACAAATAGCGGAGTAACTTTTTAGGTTCGTTGTATTTATAAAACGCACCGTATATTAAGTTAGTTCCTAATATACCAAGTGTTTCTTGTTGTAATCGAGCATCGGTTTCTTTAAATCGAAGGTGTAATATAATTTCATTATAATCGCCAGTTGATTCTACCTGATACTTTATACCTACCCATCCATGGCCTTTAAATTGTTTGGCAAAATCGATAGTTGCCACCGTATTGGCATAGGTAAAAAATATTTTATTTGGATTTTTTTCACGTGTTAATCTGTTTTCCATAAGATTCATCTCATGGCTTAACATTTTTCTTAGTCTGGCTTCGGTAACATAACGTCCATCATCTTCGGCTCCGTAAATGGCGTCACTAAAATCCTTATCATAAGCAGACATCGCCTTAGCTATTGTTCCTGAGGCTCCTCCAGCTCTAAAAAAATGTCTACAAGTTTCTTGCCCAGCACCTATCTCGGCAAATGTTCCGTAAATGTTTTCATTCAAGTTAATTCGGAGGGCTTTCGATTTTAACGAAGGAATATCATCAAATTCTCTATCACCTTTTATGTGTATTTCCATAGGTTTTACGGTTATTTTCAATAAAAGAGTAAAGATATTAAATAACTGTACGAAACAAAAAAACATTCTTACTTTTGTGATAAACTTAAGATTGTTTTGAAGGTAACTTTTCTTGGTACAGGTACATCGCAGGGCATCCCCATAATAGGGAGTAATCACCCCGTTTGTTTAAGTAATGATTTTAGAGACAAACGATTAAGGGTGTCCATTTTAGTAGAATGGGATAGTTACACTTATGTGGTAGATTGTGGACCTGATTTTCGCTATCAAATGCTGCGTTCGGGTTGCTCGAAAATAGACGGCATTATTTTTACTCACGAACACGCCGATCATGTTGCTGGTTTAGATGATATTAGACCGTTTTATTTTAAGCAAGGCGATATTCCTATTTATGCACATAAACGAGTTATTAAATCGTTGGTTAAACGGTTTGATTATGTTTTTGAAACTAAAAATAAATATCCCGGGGCTCCAGGGGTTATAACGAATCGCATTAAAAATAAGCCGTTTCGTTTAAAAAATTTAGAAGTAATTCCTGTTAACGGAAAACATGGTAAGCTTCAGGTTTTTGGTTTTAAGTTTGGTGATTTTGCTTATTTAACAGATATGAAACAGGTTAAAGAAAAGGAAATCGAAAAAATAAAGAACATAAAAGTGTTGGTAGTTAATGCGCTACGAATAGAAGAACATTATTCACATTTTAATTTAATAGAAGCTCTTAATTTTATAAAAAAGGTAAATCCTGAAAAAGCTTATTTAACACACATCAGTCATTTATTAGGTTTTCATGAAGAAGTTGAAAAAACATTACCAGAAAATGTATTTTTGGCCTTTGATGAATTACAAATAACTATTTAAAAAAATAAAAATGAAGCAAAGAATTTTCATGTATCTATTTGTATTTGCCATGTTATTGGTTCTATTTCAGTTTGTAAACTCGAAACGTGTTTTTGAAGATATGAACAATACCATTGGCGATTATAAAGAGCAATTACAATCGTATAAGGATTCTATTGTAAATATGCAGCATAATTTAACGGAGGTTTCACATTTTAATTTAGAAAAAAATGAAGATGCTATAAGTTATTTTGAAAACCAAGGATATAATGTTAGTGACCTTATTCCTGCTATTAAGGACGAGTTATATAAATTAAATGAAGTAAAGGATGAACATCCTATTGTGCCTTATGCGGCCTCAGAAGGAAAACGCATGATGATTAACACCATTAAATTATTAAATCATAAATGGATAATTGCCGACTTTACCGATGGTAAATACTGGGGAGAAATGTTTATGACTTACTATATCAATGAAGATCGGAGTATCGATTTTAAAGTAGTAGAATCTTTTTTATATCCTTTTGACTAAAACACCGCCTTATTTCATTCGGTAAGCTACACCTTTTTGCTTTTTAGTTTCACCTACATAGGAGTATTCGTAGGTATATGAACTATCTGTAGTAGTTAAAATTTTTAGATGAATATCTTTGCGTTCAGCCATATTCTTTGGATTTATGGTTCTAAACACAACTTCACAGTCATTAATCCATCTTAACGATGAGGAGTCTATTTTGCTATTATAAGTTTCTATCTGTAATTTATCGGTGCGCTTAAATTTTGAAGTATATGTTTCACCATCAATTGTAACTTCGCTGTAAAATTCACCAGTTCTATAATCACTACAATTACGAGTTGTTTGAAAACAGCTAAACATACTCAAAAGTAAAAAGGCATAACAAAATTTCATGTGGACGAATTATAAGGCTTTAAAATTTAGACCAAAGGTACTAAACTATCCCAATTTTAATTATGATAATTTTTAAAAGTCCCATCAGAATAAAAAACAACGATACGCTCTATAGTTTTGTTATTTTCATTTTCTGAAAATATTTTTTCTTCTGGAAGATTTTCAGGAGCCTTAGCTATCGCCTCTTTTTTTATCTTTTCAGATGACACTGGGGTAGGTTCCAATATTTTTTGCTCTTTAATTTCTTTTTTTGCAGGAAAACTGCCTTTACCATTTAGAAGCCAATATAATTCTACTTCAGGAAATGCCGACAGAATTTTTAATACAAATTCTAAACTCGGTTTATTACGCCCTGATAATATATGTGAAATGCTTGAGCGCTGTACACCTATTTTTTCAGCAAAAGAAGACGCCGATTCTCCATAAAAACGGATAACTCGCTCTAACCTTTGGGTAAATTCTTCTGTGTTTATCATGTTAAACTTTACAATTGTATACTGAGTTACAAATGTAATAAATTATTTTAAAACGTATACATTTGTATACTTCTTTATTAAAAAAAGTACAATTTTGTTTATATTAATACTTTAACTTAAATGACATATGTTGTTGATAATAAATATTTTACTTTCAGTTATTGTTGATAGAACCTAGTGCTATTAATTCAGTTGATTAAACACCGTGAATCCAACGTAAACCGTGTTTACATATGTATACAATTTAATTTAACCCCTTGTTTACAGATGTAAATTTGTTAATGTTGACAATTGTAAAATCCTAAATTCTTACATTTGCACACAAAATGTAAACATGCAATTAGACACCATTAAACAACTCTATTCTACCTATAAGGAAAGTGGGTTATTCAACCGTTATATTACTAACAACCATATTAAACCATTATTAGAGATCTTAAGCAACAAAATAAACATTGAAACGCTTGGTCAATCCGTTAAGGGCGAAAATATTTTTGCCTTTAAAATTGGAGATGGAGATAAACGGATTTTAATGTGGTCTCAAATGCATGGAAACGAATCTACAACGACAAAAGCAATTTTTGATCTTACAAATACTTTATTATCCGATCAATCTAAAACAAAACACATCCTAGAAGCTTGTACCTTATATATTATTCCAATTTTAAACCCCGATGGGGCTGAAGCATATACCAGAATAAACGCTAATGAAGTTGACTTGAATAGAGATGCGCAAAATTTAACGCAACCCGAAAGCTTAGTTTTAAAATCTGCTTTCGAGAACTTTAAGCCTCATTTTTGTTACAATTTACATGGACAACGAACTATTTTCAGCGCTGGTAAGGCCAATAAATCAGCTGTTGTTTCATTCTTATCTCCTGCACAAGACGAAGCATGCTCCTTAACACCTAATAGAAAAGTGGCAATGGAAATAATTTCAGTTATGAACGCTGCTTTGCAGCAAATAATTCCTGATCAGGTAGGTGTTTATGATGATGCTTTTAATTTAAATTGCGTAGGAGATACGTTTCAAAGTAAAAACATCCCAACTATATTATTTGAGGCCGGGCATTTTCCAGGAGATTATGAACGCGAGAAAACGAGAGAACTGATTTATATGTCTTATCTAACGTCTCTAGACTATATTGCTAATAATGATATTACAGGAGAAAAGTATCAGTCATATTTAGAAATTCCAGAAAACGAAAAACTGTTTTTAGATGTTATTTTAAGGAATGTGAAAGTAGAAAATAGTGACGACGGGGAAGTTGTAGATATAGGGATTATGTTTCAGGAGCGATTAATTGATAAAAAAATAGTTTTTATTCCACGCATTGAAAAAATCGAAAATTTAAGTAATTTTTATGCTCATAAAACAATTCAAGCCAATGGGTTAAAGGTGTTGGGCGAAAATGGCAATGCATTAAAAGTAGGTGACGAAAACGATTTCGTTGTGGTGAATAATGAAAAAATACCAATAATTTCGAAATAAAGCATACTAAATATGTGTTATTTTTAAAGAAAATGTACTATTTTTGGCTAATACTTAAGAATAATTAATTATGGGGAAAATTAAATTAGACGAAATAGATCATCAAATCCTTGATATGTTAATCGATAACACAAGGATTCCGTTTACAGACATTGCGAAAAAATTATTAATATCGGCAGGAACTGTTCACGTTAGAGTTAAAAAAATGGAAGAACATGGTATTATAAGAGGTTCTTCGTTAATGTTAGATTACAAAAAATTAGGTTACTCTTTTATTGCATATGTAGGTGTGTTTTTAAATAAAACATCAGAAACTAAGTTTGTATTGGAGCGAATTAATGAAATACCTTATGTAACCGTAGCACACATTACTACAGGAAAATTTAACGTATTTTGTAAAATTCGAGCAAGAAGTACCGAGCATGCTAAAGAGGTTATTTTCTTATTAGATGATATTGAAGGGGTTTACAGAACCGAGACAATGATTTCGTTAGAAGAAAGTATTAATGATAAAAAACGATTGATGCATACCATTTTTAATGAAATGTAATGGTATTTAAAATATTTTTAAAAAAAAGGTTGATTTTAGAATCAGCCTTTTTTTTGTTTTATAGTCTACCGTTAACAGGTTGGGCTAGTACCCCTTTTACGTCATACAAAATACTATTTTCCGCAAGTAATGTTTTGGTGTCTATAGTTTTAAATTCATTATGCGAAACGGCCAGTACCACGGCGTCAAAAGTTTTGCTTGGTAATTTATTTATCGTTGTAAGGTTGAATTCTTCTTTCACTTCATTTGGTTTTGCCCAAGGATCAAAAATCGTTACTTCAGTGCCAAAACTTTGAAGTTGATAGATTAAATCTACAACTTTGGTATTTCTTACATCAGGGCAGTTTTCTTTAAACGTGATTCCTAATATTAAAATGTTCGCGTCCTTAATTCGAATATCATTTTGAGCCATAAGCTTAATAACTTCTGAAGCGACATAATGCCCCATGCTGTCATTTACTCGTCTTCCAGCGAGTATTATTTCAGGATGATAACCAATTTCAATTGCTTTTTGTGCTAAATAATACGGGTCTACACCTATGCAATGCCCGCCAACAAGACCTGGTTTAAAAGGAAGGAAATTCCATTTCGTACCAGCTGCAGCTAATACATCGTGTGTATCAATCTCCATTAAATTGAAAATTTTGGCTAATTCATTTACAAAAGCAATATTGATATCACGTTGAGAATTTTCTATTACTTTCGCTGCTTCTGCAACTTTTATTGAAGGAGCTAAGTGGGTTCCTGCTGTTATAACGCTGCTATAAAGTTCATCTACTTTCTTACCTATTTCAGGGGTAGAGCCGGAAGTTACTTTTAAAATCTTATCCACTGTATGTAATTTGTCACCGGGGTTGATGCGCTCGGGCGAATAGCCCGCAAAAAAATCAATATTAAATTTTAAACCACTAATTTTTTCTAAAATAGGAACACACTCATCTTCGGTTACGCCCGGATATACAGTTGATTCATAAATAACAATATCTCCTTTTTTTAAAACCTGTGCTATAGATTCTGTTGCGCTATAAAGAGGTGTTAGGTCAGGTTTGTTATTTTTATCAATGGGGGTAGGCACAGTCACGATATAATAGCTACAGTTATTTAAATCTTGTATGTTACTTGTTAAAAATAAACCATTGCTTTTCGGGTCTTTATTTGATTTTAAGACCTCTAATAAGTCATTCTTACTAACTTCCAGTGTTACATCATGACCAGTATTTAAGTCATTAATACGATTTTCTTTTATATCGAAACCAATTACAGGGTATTTTGTAGCAAATAATCTTGCTAGAGGTAAACCAACGTAACCCAATCCTATAACTGCAATTTTTTTATCCCTCATTTATTGAAGTTTGTTTTATTTTAAATGTTTCCAATACCATGAAACAGCTTCTTTTAAGCCTGATTTTATATCGAATTTTGGCTCGTAACTTAATAATTTTTTAGCCTTATCGATTGAAGCTAGTGAGTGTGGAATATCTCCTTTTCGGGGTTCCTTAAATTTCACATCAACCTGACTAATAGTTTCGTCGTATTCTGTTAAATAGTTTTTTAAAAGTGTTACGAGTTCTAATAAAGTCGTTCTTTCTCCATAGGCCACATTGTAAACTGTATTTAAGGCAGCATAATTCGTGGTTGCTAAAGCATTAATATTCATTTGAACAACGTTATCAATATAGGTAAAATCTCTTGAAAAACTCCCGTCGCCATTAATAACAGGTGATTCGTGCTTAATAAGTTGCTGAACAAATTTAGGTATCACCGCGGCATAAGCTCCTTCTGGGTCTTGCCGTTTTCCAAATACATTAAAGTAACGTAACCCAACACAGTCTAAATTATAGGTTTTATGAAAAATATCAGCGTATAATTCATTAACGTATTTAGTAATTGCGTACGGAGATAACGGTTTGCCTATTTGATTTTCAACTTTCGGAAGCGCTTTACTATCACCGTAAGTTGACGAACTGGCTGCATAAATAAACCGTTGTACTGAACTTTCTTTTGCTGCTATCAACATATTTAAAAAACCAGAAATATTTACTTCGTTTGTTGTAATCGGATCTTTTATAGAGCGCGGCACAGAACCAAGAGCAGCTTGATGTAAGATGTAGTCTACATTAATGCAGGCTTTTTTGCAGTCCGATAAATTTCTGATGTCACCTTCAATTAAAGTGAATTTTTTATGAGATTCAAACGATTTTAAATTCGCCTTTTTTCCAGTTGAAAAATTATCTAAACAGGTAACTTTAATGTTATTTAACAATAAGTGTTCGCATAAATTTGAACCTATAAAACCAGCACCACCTGTAACGAGAATATGTTTGTTTTTTAAAAGTGTTAATTGCTGTGCCGTCATTTTTGATGTTGTTTTAAAAACGGATTAAAAATATAAATGTAATTTTAATTCCGAAACTAATTCTGTTATTGTTTATAATTAAAAGCTAATTTAGAATTTTACATATTACTTAGCGTAATAAAATAAGTTAATGGTTGCAAAAAAGAAGATATTTTTATCCCCGCCTCATTTAAGTGGTTTAGAGCAGGAATTTATTAATGACGCTTTTATAAATAATTGGGTAGCGCCAGCAGGAAATAATATAGATACTTTTGAGGAAGACTTGCAAGCCTATTTAAACAAGCATGTTTATGTAGTAGCTTTAAATTCAGGGACTTCAGCTATTCATTTAGCCTTAAAGGAACTCGGGGTATCAGAAGACGACGAGGTGTTATGTCAGAGTTTTACTTTTTCAGCATCGGTAAACCCGGTCGTGTATTTGGGAGCTAAACCAATTTTTATCGATAGTGAACCAGATACCTGGAATATATGTCCTGAATTACTTGAAAAAGCTATAAAGCATAGAATAGAAAATTATAGAAAACCAAAAGCTATTATAGCCGTACATCTGTATGGTATGCCCTATAAAGTTGATGAAATTAATAAAATTGCTAAATTCTATGACATCCCTGTGATTGAGGATGCTGCAGAGGCTTTGGGTAGTTATTACAAGGGAAAACCTTGTGGTGGCTTTACCGAAATGGGCGTGTACTCATTTAATGGTAATAAAATTATAACCACTTCAGCGGGAGGTGCGTTAATTGTTTCTACTGAAAGGCAGAAGGATCGAATTATTTTTTTGTCTAATCAAGCTAAAGATGAAGCTGTGCATTATGAACACACTGAGATTGGTTACAATTACAGAATGAGTAATGTGCTTGCAGGAATAGGGAGGGGGCAGTTAAAAGTGTTACAGGAAAGGGTGGAATCAAGGCGTAAGCATTACGATTTTTACAAGGAAAACTTAAAAATATTGGGCGAGTTTGCGTTTTTAAAAGAGCCTAGTTATTGTAAATCTAACAGGTGGCTTACCTGTATGATAACCAAATCTTTTCAAATGCGAGAACACATTAGAAAAGCTTTAGCTGATGAAAATATTGAATCGCGACCGCTATGGAAGCCAATGCATATGCAGCCGGTGTTTAAACATGCCTTAAGCTTTACTAATGGTGTATCTGAAAATCTCTTCGAAAAAGGGTTGTGTTTACCAAGTGGGTCTAATTTAAGTTCAGACGATTTAGAACGAATTGTATTAACTATTTCTAAAGCGGTAAAATAAAATAAAGCCTGTAAATACAGGCTTTATATATTTTTAAGAAGCATAGAACTCAAAAGCATCTATGATGATTTTTTCATCTACTAAGCAATCAATTTTAGGTTTCCCTATGGCTTCCAGAAGAACGAAATTAATGTTTCCGTAATTATTCTTTTTATCGTACTTCATTAAATCCATAATAGGTTTTCTGTCATTTTTATCAATGTCTACTTTACCATAATAGTCTATAAAGAAATCTTTTATTTTTAATGTAGTTTCCATTGGAAAACCAACCAGTTCAGATGATATATAAGCAGCCAAAATCATTCCAATTATTATGGCTTCACCATGCAGTAATGTGTTTTTTTTAGGATCGCTTAAAAAGTGCGTTTCAATGGCATGGCCCAGTGTGTGACCGAAATTTAAAGTTTTACGCAGACCATTTTCAAACGGATCAATTTCAACAACATGTTTTTTAATTTCAACTGATTCATGAATAAGTAAATCTAAATCTTCAGCGTTTAATGCGGATAAGTCCTGGAATTTGTTCCAATATTCCTCACTACTTATTAATCCATGTTTGAGCATTTCTGCTAATCCCGACCTCATTTGGTTTTGTGGTAGTGTCGATAAATATTGTGTATCGATTAACACTAAATCTGGATTACTAATAACTCCAATTTGATTTTTTAAATGACCTAAATCCACGCCAGTTTTTCCTCCAACAGAGGCGTCAACCATTGAAAGTAAAGTGGTAGGCACATTTATATAAGAGATTCCTCGCTTAAATGTACAAGCAACAAAACCACCTAAATCTGTAATAACCCCACCACCAATATTAATGAGTAAACTTTTTCTGTCAGCTCCAAGTTCAGATAAGGTGTTCCAAACACCAACGCATGTATCGATCGTTTTGTTAATTTCACCAGATTCTATCTCGATAATTTCAATAGTAATATCCGTTTCTAACAATTTTAGAAAATTTGGAAGACAAAACTGATGTGTGTTTTCATCAACTAAAATGAATATTTTAGAATAATTATTGTTGTTAATATGTTGATTTATAGATGTGTAGCACACTTTATTAAAATGAATAGTACAATCTCCAGCGCTAATAGAATTCATGAAAATATTTAACTTTTTTTTAAGTTGCGAAATTTAAGGAGATTTTCGATAAAATGATAACTTAGCCCGCATTATATTTATATATTTTTCAATTTTATTTATGGGTGTAGAACGCATATTCGATAATACAGAAGTGGCCTTTGCGCTAAAAAGTGACTCTGAGTTAGAGCGCGCTTACTTTTTGTTTAAAATGATCTCTATAGAGCCTTTAGTTCGCATTGGAACTGCTGCAACAAATTTTGCGCTAAAAGCACATTTACCTGTAGAAGGCTTAATTAGGGCTACTGTATTCGATCATTTTTGTGGTGGTGTAAACGAAAACGACTGTTTGCCTGTAATAAATAAAATGTACGAGAAAGGTGTTAGCTCGGTTTTAGATTTTTCTGTTGAAGGAAAAGCATGCGAAGCAGAATTTGATAATGCCGTTGATGTGGTTTTGAAAATCATGGAATTTTCTAAGGAATTGAAAGCCATTCCAATTGCGGTGTTCAAACCAACGGGTTTTGGTCGTTTTTATTTATTTGAAAAATTAGGTAAAGGCGAAGCTTTAACGTCAAAGGAGCAGGAAGAATGGGATAGAGTAGTTGCCAGATTCGATGTGGTTTGCAAGAAAGCAAAAGACTATAATATCGCTGTCTTAATTGATGCCGAAGAAAGTTGGATGCAAGACGCAGCTGATAATCTCGTTACTCAAATGATGAAGAAATACAATACAGAAAAACCGGTTGTCTATAATACACTTCAAATGTATCGCCATGACCGTATGGAATTTCTAAAACAAGAGCACAATAAAGCAAAGTCGGAGGGGTATTATCTAGGTTACAAAATTGTGCGTGGGGCTTACATGGAAAAAGAAAATGATCGTGCTATTGAAAATGATTATTTGTCACCTATTTGCCCAAGTAAAGCAGCTACTGATGCTAATTTTGATGAAGGATTAAATTATATTTTAGATCATATTGATGACATTGCTCTGTTTGCCGGAACTCATAACGAGCAAAGTTCTTACTTGTTAATGGATTTAATGGAGGAAAAAGGATTAGAAAAGAATGATAAAAGAATTTGGTTTGGTCAGTTGTATGGTATGAGTGATCATATTAGTTTTAATTTATCTAATCTAGGTTATAATGTAGCTAAATATATTCCTTTTGGGCCGGTAAAAGATGTGATGCCTTATTTAATTAGAAGAGCTGAAGAAAACACCTCGGTAGCAGGTCAAACAGGTAGGGAGTTAGCGCTTATAAAAAAGGAGAAAAAGCGACGAAAATCGGCATAGATTAATAAATAAAACGACGCAAAATGTTTTTTACATCTTTTACTGTTGTATAAGGTGTAATAGATATAATATCATTAAAGTCTGCTAAAAATTTAGCAGGCTTTTTTTGGGTTTCAATTTGAAAAACTTCTGGTATATCTGTTGATTTCATTATTTCATTTTCAGAAACCATACTCTCATTTATTTTTTCTCCAGACCGTACGCCTGAAAATTCTATGTCTACATCATGGTTATTTGATATTTCCAATATAGCATTAGCTAGTTTTAGAATAGACACTGGTTCGCCGCAATCCAGCCACAATGTAGTATTATCTATAGATTTTTTAAAGGTATTAGATAAAATTAACTGACAGGCCTTTTTGTCTCCTATAAAAAACCTGGTCATGTTTTTATGGGTTATTTTTAAGGATTTATTTAATTCTAATTGCCTTAATAAAACTGGAATAACAGATCCGCTAGACCCAAGAATATTGCCGAATCTAAATATTTTATAAGCTGTATTTCCTTCATATAAGGTATGGTTAATATATAACTCACAAATACGTTTTGTCATACCCATGACGTTTATTGGATCAACCGCTTTATCAGAAGAAATAAATATGAATTCTTTAATCCTATGCAATTTTGAAAAATCAACTAATTGCTTTGTTGCCAGAATATTTGTTTTAATAGCTTCGTAGGGTTGCATTTCCATTAAAGGAACATGTTTGTAAGCTGCGCAGTGATATACAATCGTTGGTTTATGCTTGTTAAATATATATTGAATGCTATCAGAGTTCGTTATGTTTGAAACTATGAGCTCTATCTTTTCTGCATTCGAATTAATTAATTCAGTATAGAGATTGTAAACCCCAGATTCTGAAAAATCCACAAGAAGGAGTTTTTTGAATTTGCAATTTGAAAGCTGTCTTGAGAGTTCTGATCCGATGGTTCCAGCAGCTCCTGTAATTAATATGGTTTCTTCTGAAAAATCTATTATTTTTTGAGGATTGTAGGCATTAATATTATGAGGGAATAAATTGGTTCTGGAGATTAATTCATTAATACAATGCGCTACGGAGGTATTCATTAATTTGGTTTTTATATTACCACAAATTAGAGATAATAAAATTTTAGAGCAAATAGACTTCTTTAATTATTTAAAAAAAACACTAAATATTGTACTGCTTATTATTTTTAAATCTAACAAGAAACTGCGTGTTTTCACGTATTGTTTGTTGTAGTTTAATTTATCAGACAAGATGGTTTTAATGTAATAATGTTCAGGGTTTTCAGAGGCTTTTAATAACTCTGGTTCATTCTTATACTTTAAAGAAGCTAGTCCAGTTAATCCAGGTTTTACTTGTAAGACAACTAAATCGGATGCGCTATAGTAATTAACATATTTTCTAAGTTCAGGTCTGGGTCCAACAAAACTCATGTCGCCTTTTACTATATTAAACAATTGGGGCAACTCATCGAGTTTATACTTCCTTAAATAATAACCTAATTTGGTTATTCTGCTATCGTTATTGCCTATAGTTAAGGTTTTGTTTGAATCACTGTTGGAATACATGGTTCTAAATTTCCAGATTTCAAAATCTTTATTGTATTGTCCAACACGTAATTGTTTATATAAAATTGGTCCTTGAGAATCTAATTTCACAAGAATACAAATAAACAAAAGGAGAGGGGTGAGTAAAACAATGGCAAGTATCGAAAACACAATATCAAATACTCGCTTTAATAGCATAAACCAATTTATTTATTATACTTAATTTGTTTTATAGTTGCAATGCTATCGCAGTTTTCAATAGTCAGAATTACGTCACTGTTTTCATAAGTACCTTCTACAATATAAATGCCGCATGGTTTTTTATGAACATCACTATCTGAGAAATTTACATCGCCTTTTTTGAGAACGTATTGAATTGCTACAGTATCAGAATTGTTAGCGGGATAAACAAGTTGCTTTTGCCTAATATTTTTTAAAACTCTGGCATCGGGGCCATAACTGCAAGATACTTTTTTACCGTTTAAAAAGAAGGCTAAAATGATTAATCCGAGTGAAAATCCGCCAAGATAATATCCAATACGTTGAATTAATTTCATGTATAATTTTTAAAATGGGCTAAAGCGGAAACTGTATTTCGATTAAAATATAATTAAATTAATGTCGCTATAATTTAAATTAAACCACTCGCCAACCGATTTGTTTGTTAAAATTCCGTGGTAAAAATACAACCCATTTTTCAAACCTTTATCAAATCTTATTGAATTTTCTACACCACCATCTTCTGCAATTTTTAAAAGATAAGGCGTGAAAATATTACTTATTGATAATGAGGATGTTCTAGAATAGCGTGCCGGAATATTAGGAACACAATAATGAACCACATCGTGTTTTACAAATGTGGGTTGTTTGTGCGAAGTAACTTCACTGGTTTCAAAGCAACCTCCCATATCTATACTTACATCAATAATAACAGATCCTTTTTTCATATCCATCACCATGTTTTCAGTAACAATTACTGGAGAACGATTATTGCCTCTTACGGCTCCAATAACGACGTCGCATCGTTTTAAGGCTTTAGTTAATATTTTGGGTTGAATGGTAGATGTATATAGTGGACGACCCAAATGGGTTTGAACCCGACGCAATTTGGTTATCGAGTTATCAAAAATTTTAACGCTAGCCCCTAATCCTAAGGAACTTCGTGCTGCAAATTCACCTACTGTTCCTGCACCAAGAATAACTACTTCTAAAGGAGGGACACCACTTATGTTTCCAAACATTCTGCCATTACCACTCTTGGCATCGGTTAACAATTCTGATGCTATTAAAACGGCAGCAGTACCTGCAATTTCACTTTGAGATTTTACTGCAGGGTAATTACCGTCGGCATCCCGAATAAATTCAAAAGCTAATGCTGTTATACGTTTTGCCGCAAGAGCTTCGAAATATTTTTTAGTTTGAGTTTTTAGCTGAAGTGCAGAAATTAATATAGTTTGGGGATTCATTAATTTGATTTGCTCCAGATTGGGCGGTTCTACTTTTAAAATCATAGGACAGGCAAAAACCTTTGCTGTATCTTTGGTTACTTCGGCGCCTGCCTCGCTGTAATCTTTATCACTAAAATTAGCACCATCTCCAGCACCAGATTCTAGCAAAACACGATGGCCGTTGCTTACTAGTGCAAATACGGCATCAGGAGTTAAGCAAATACGATTTTCCTGAAATGCCGTTTCTTTTGGAATTCCAATGAAAAGTTCGCCTTTTCGTTTAAAAATTTCTAAGGTTTCTTCTTGTGGTAAAAGCTGTTGTTTTGTGAAAGGAGAAAGTTGTTTAGCCATGCTTGCTGCGTAATTCAAATCAAAAAGTTAAATTACAAATAATTTGCAAAATGGATTGAGAGAATTTAATATTTATGAAAAAATTATAAATGCCGAGTTATTGCATTCATATTAAAATTGTTAAATCTAAAAAGTAATAAGATTTATGGTTTACTATTTAATCTTTTTAAATTAATTATATATGTTTGTAAGTAGAAACAACACTATGATTAAAAAATATTTACCTCTATTTATTTTCTTTTTTACGTTTAACTTATTTGCGCAAAACATAGTGGTTTTAGGTACAGTTTTAGACGAATCTAATAAGCCTGTAGCCTTTTCTAATGTCGTGTTAACAGAGCAAACTTCACTTCAATCAATAGGAACAACAACAGATGATTTAGGTAAATTTGAATTTGAATTTTTAAAAGGAGGAGAGTATATACTTAATATTTCATATTTGGGATTTGAAACCTATTCAAAAGTATTTGCACTAAACGGAACCATAGACTTAGGCAATATCATTTTATTGGAAAAGTCGGAAGTTTTAGAAGGGGTAACTATTGTTGCCAAACGCCCGACAATTAAGCGTCTTATAGATCGTACAGTTTTTAATGTTGAGAATTCAACCGTATCTAATTATAATGTATTAGAAGTTTTAAAATATACTCCGGGGGTGCTAGTGAGTGATGGGAAAATTACAGTAAAAAATTCAAATCCTGTAATATATTTGAACGACCGACGAGTGTATTTGTCTAATGATGAAGTTCAGCAGTTGTTAGAGGGTACATCGGCTCAAAATGTAAAATCAATTGAAGTAATTACAAGTCCACCTGCAAAATACGATGCCGAGGGAGGGGCGGTGATTAATATTGTTACATCTAAAAATATTGTCGCTGGTTATAATGGAAGCGTGTTTGGCAATTATAAACAAGGCTTCGAATATCCCAAATATTCAGCGGGTACAAGTCACTTTTTTAAAACGAACAAGTTAAATACTTATTTTCATTATAATGTAAGTCCTAGAAAGGACTTTAGGCACAATAGGGAGTATGTGAATTTTAAAGATGATAATAATGTAAATAACTCCATTTGGGAAACTGATTTTAAAAGAACAAGTGAAACAGCAAATCATAACTTTGTAACCAACATTGATTATGACTTAAATGAAAATAATGTAATTAGTTTTTCTGGAAACTTATTATTAGGGCCAGAACAAAACTCTAATAAGCATATCAATTCTGTTACCGAAATGTTTAATGCTAACTATGATTTAGATTCTCTATTTAAAACCAGAAATGATATTATATTAAATACAAGAAATCTTGCATTAAATGTTGATTTTGTTCATGATTTTAAAAAGGAAGGAGAGAAATTAATTGTTAAAGCGCATCATACTAATTACAATCATTCCAATGTTCAGGATGTAACTTCAGACTATTTTCTTCCAAATGAGACTAATGCTTTTAGGTCAAACATTTTTCAAACCGATTCAGAACAAAAGGCACAGCTTTATACGGGGCAATTAGATTATGAACTACCTTTAAATAATGGTGTTTTTGTTGAAACTGGTGTAAAATATTCAGATATAACTTCTAATAGTGAAATTAACCAATTTGTCCTTTCTGGTAATGTGGGTAATAATCAAATAGAAGAGAGTGATACCTTTGTTTATAATGAAATGAATTATGCAGCATATGGGAGTCTTGCACAAGATTGGGAAAAATGGAGTGTAAAAGCCGGTCTTCGAGTAGAGCATAGTCGCATATCTGGAGAATTATTACTACAGAATTCTGAAAACACAACAGAGTACACTAAGTTTTTCCCTTCATTTTACTTAACGAACGATATTAACGAAAATAATCAGGTATATTTTAAATACGTTAAGCGTATAAATAGGCCAAAATATAATGATTTAAATCCATTCCGTTATTATTTAAATGATAACACCTATGTGGTAGGAAATCCAAAATTAAAACCGCAGATAGATGATGTGTTTAATTTAGGGTACACATTAAAAAACACCTACACTTTTGAGTTGTTTTACCGTTATGAAAACGACCCATCGTTACAGTTATTTCAACAAGACAACGAAGAGGGCGTTGTTAAATATTCAAGTACAAATATTGCAAGAAACATAACATACGGATTAGATTTTATGACCTACACGGCGCTTTCAAGTCGTTGGAATTTATATGTGCTATCATCGGTTTTTTATTATGAAGGCAAATTTTTTAGCCCTTCGGATATGAATGTTTTGAACAGCAATGAGAAATGGTCTATATACGCTCAGGTTATAAATTATTTTTCTTTTTTAAAGGATAATAGTTTAACTGCTGAAGTGTCGTATATGTATATTTCTCCTATCGTTGACGGACCTGCAATTTATAGCACGCGGCAAGGGCTTGATATTAATTTTAAGAAAGCTTTATGGAATAATAGAGCTTCCGTTAATATAGGTGTAACAGATGTTTTTAATACTCAAAATTTCACTGAAACTAACCGTTATGCGGATCAGGATTTACGATTAGAATCAAATATGGAAAACCGATTATTTGTGGTTGGCTTTAATTATAAGTTTGGGAACTATAAATTAAGCAATAATAAAAAAGAAATTGAAATTGATGAACGTGAGCGATTAGAAAACGATTCGCGTCGTTAAAAGTAATTTCTTAATCTATCCCAAAAGTTTTTAGGAGTCATTTTAAATTCTTCTTCTAATTCTTCTAACGATTTATCGGCTGAATTAATTTTATTAAAAATTTGTGCACGAATCAAGTAAATAGATGGCACAATGATTGCCATAATAGGAATTAAATAAATTAATTGATTAGAATCTACGTAATTTAAATCATCATTTAAGGTGATAAAGATTTGGTAAGCATACATAGCAATAGGAACTAAAAGCACATGATACCACCAATGGCGACAGGTAAAAAACCAAATAAACAATAAGAATAAAGGAATAATTTTACCCGTCAATGTCCAGGCTAAAACAAATATACTCCCATAATATTTACTGTCATACCTAAATAAAAAAGTCTCCCAAACTTGTACGTCGGGAGCACTTTCATATAGGTAAAACAAATAAGGAGTCATCGCTATTAAAGTAGCAATAATACTCCCTATAATTAAGCTTTTTTTATCCAGCCGATGGAACTTTGATTCTCCATCTTTCGATTTTTGCTGTTTGTTGTTCATCTTGGTTAACTGTATTTGCTGAGTACGCTGCAAACAACATTCCTCCAAATAGTGCAATTGCGATTAAATACTTTTTAGTTTTCATTTTTTAAGGGATTTAATTAATTAATATACCCAAATGTAACTAAAGACTATATGGAAGTTTTTTGTGAAATGTTAAAAAAATGTTAAAATCAAATGATTTTTATTTTTTTGCTGTGGGTTTACCGTAAAACTTCAAAATTGCGGAGTAAATGTGCTATTATCTTATAAAATTATGTGCTTTTATGCTCTTTTAATGTTAATATTCTATTCTTGTCTTTTGTTATTTTTATAGTAACGGTATGGTAATTATCAGGTAATAAATCTTCAATAATATCTGGCCACTCGATTAAAATCCAATGTCCAGATTCCAGATAATCTTCAATACCAAAATTATATACTTCTTCTATATCTTTAATTCGATACAAATCAAAATGATAAATTTTATCATTTTGTAATTCGTACTCATTCACTATTGAAAATGTAGGGCTACTTACTTCATCCTCGCTACCTAATGCTTTAATAATGGCTTTAGTGAGGGTTGTTTTTCCAGCCCCCATGTCGCCATGAAATAATAATGTTTTACTATTAAGGCTATTAATTAAAAGTTTAGCGGTATCATCTAAACTTTCCAGGTTATAATTTATTTCCAATACTACTAGATTAAAAAACAATATTACAAATTTTATACGAAAAACACTAACACTTTGTGTATTTTATCGATAATTTCGTGTATTACATAGATTATCTTGGTGAAAATATACTGATGGGTATAATCATTTCTTCAAGAGAAACACCGCCGTGCTGATACGTATTTCTATAATAGCTTACATAATGATTATAGTTGTTAGGGTAAGCAAAAAACAAATCACTTTTTGCAAATATATAAGAACTACTCATATTAATGGATGGCAAATGCACTTCTTTTGGGTTTTTAATAACCATTACATCTTTGTCCTCATAAGTTAAACTCCGTCCTGTTTTATATCTTAAATTTAGACTTGTTTCTCTATCTCCAATAACTTTGGAGGGGTTTTTTACATTTATAGTCCCATGGTCGGTGGTTATTATTAATTTGAACCCTAATTGTTGCGCTTGTTGTATCATTTCCAATAGGGGTGAGTTTTTAAACCAACTGAGCGTTAGGGATCTATATGCCTTATCGTTTGACGCTAATTCCTTAACTACTTCCATTTCTGTTTTAGAGTGTGAAAGCATATCAACAAAATTGTATACCACAACTGTTAAGTCGTTGTTTTTAAATGATTTAAAGTTTTCTGCGAGTTTTTTTCCTGTTTTTAAATTTGTTATTTTATGAAATTCGTATTTTAAATAATCTAAATTTAAACGTTTAATTTGAGCGTCTAAAAAGTCCTGCTCATGTAGGTTCTTGCCGCCTTCATCGGTATCGTTTTTCCAGTACTGAGGGTATAATTTTTCCATATCGCTTGGCATTAAACCTGAAAAAATAGCATTTCGAGCATATTGAGTAGCAGTGGGAAGTATACTGAAAAAAGCTTCCTCATGGTCTTTTTTGTAGTGATTATTTATTATTGGTTCGAATACTTTCCATTGGTCATATCTTAAATTGTCTACAACAACCAAAAGCGTAGGTTGTTCTTTGCTTAATTCTGGAACTATTTTTTCTTTGAACACCGTATGCGACATTATAGGAGCATGCGTATTCGGCAAAAACCAGTCGGTGTAATTTTTTTCTATAAATTTCCCAAATTGGATATTTGCTTCGTTTTTTTGAGATTCAAGAATTTCAAACATACTAGCGTCTTCTATGTTTTCAAGTTGTATTTCCCAATACAATAGTTTTTGATACAGATTAACCCATTCTTCATATGAATTTACCATCGACAAGTCCATAGCAATCTTTCTAAATTCCTGTTGGTAACTAGAAGTTGTTTTCTCTGAAACCAATCGAGAATGGTCTAAATTCTTTTTTAAACTTAATAATATTTGGTTGGGATTTACAGGTTTTATAAGGTAGTCTGCTATTTTACTGCCAATAGCCTCTTCCATAATATATTCTTCTTCACTTTTTGTAATCATTACAACAGGAAGGTTTTCTTGTTTTTCTTTAAGTTCATTCAGGGTCTCTAAACCGGTAAGACCTGGCATATTTTCATCTAAAAAAACAATATCAAATTTCTCCTGCTCTAAAACATCTATGGCTTCACTGCCACTTTTACAGGTGGTTACATTATAATTTCGTTGTTCTAAAAATATGATATGAGGTTTAAGTAAGTCGATTTCGTCATCAACCCAAAGAATTTGTATTGTATTCATTTAAATGTTTTTAACAATTAATTTAATTTTAATTTGTTTAAAGAATGTCTTTTGCTTACAATAGGTATATCTCTATATTTGTAAGACTTATTTTTAAAAGCCTTAATAAAGATTGAACAAACTTAAAATATTAAACGACCCAATTTACGGATTTATTACTATTCCTAATTCCTTAATCTTCGATTTAATTCAACATAAATATTTTCAACGTTTACGTCGAATAACTCAAATGGGAATGTCTTATACTGTGTACCCGGGGGCGCACCATACGCGATTTCATCACGCGATAGGTTGCGTACATTTAATGATGCAAACAGTGAATATACTTCGTTTTAAAGGAGTTACCATTTCTGAAGAAGAAGAGAACGGGTTGTATGTTGCTATTTTACTTCATGATATTGGTCATGGCCCATTTTCACATGCCATGGAGCATAGTATTGTAAATGGTGTTTCGCACGAAGAACTGTCCTTGCTTTTTATGCAGCAATTAAATAAAGAATTTAACGGAAGTTTAACGTTGGCAATTCAAATATTTAAAGGAGAATATCCGAGAGCGTTCATGGGACAATTAATTTCCGGGCAGTTTGATATTGATCGTGCTGATTACCTAAAACGCGATAGTTTTTATACAGGAGTAGCTGAAGGGAATGTAAATAGTGAACGATTAATAACTATGCTTAATGTGGTTAATGATGAGTTGGTTGTGGAAGAAAAAGGAATTTATAGTGTAGAAAAATTTATTGTAGCAAGAAGACTCATGTATTGGCAGGTGTATTTACATAAAACAGGCTTGGTTGCCGAGCAACTTCTAATACGTGTACTAAAACGAGCCAAAGAATTATATAATGAGGGTTATAAGCTCCCGGCAAGCAGAGCGTTAACTTACTTTTTGGAGAATAAAATAAGTTTAGAAGAATTTAATGATCATACCTTAGAAATATTCGCTTTACTTGATGATTACGATATAATATCTGCAATGAAAGAATGGCAATATGAGAAGGATTTTGTTCTTGGTCATTTATGTAGTATGATTATAAACAGACATTTGTTAACTATAAAGATTAAAAAGAAAAGAATAAAGAGTGAATTGCTAGAAAGTAAATTACAAGAAATGATGCTCAAATATAATATATCAAGAGCAGAAGCTTCTTATTTTGTATTTTCTGGCGATATTTCAAATCAAGCGTACCAATTAGAGCGTAAAGAAATTAAAATTTTAAACAAATCAGGAAAAATACAAGATTTCATAAAAGCTTCAGATCATCTAAATATAAAAGCACTTGCTAAACCAGTAACAAAGTATTATATCTGTTATCCGAAGCAAACCTCTTAACGTGTTATGGTTACCACTTAGTCTAATAGCATTCTAACATTAAGCTCGGGAAGATGAAAAACATTAGCACATTTTTTCATACTTTTGCCCAATAAACTGAACAAGCAAACTTTAAAGTGTGAAATTTACAGCAGAACAAATAGCAGGGATTTTAATGGGTGATGTCGTTGGAAATCCTAATGCTGAAGTATCTAAACTTTCTAAAATAGAAGAGGGTACTGAAGGTTCTTTAACGTTTTTAGCAAACCCGAAATACAAACAGTATATTTATTCTACAAAAGCATCTATTACTATAGTTAATAAATCTTTTGAACCTGAAGACGATATAGAAACTACATTAATAAAAGTTGAGGATGCTTATCTGGCATTTTCTAAAATTCTGGAATATTACAATTCTGTAAAACTTAATAAAGTAGGGGTTGAGCAACCTTCGTTTATAGCAGAATCTTCTTTCTATGGAGATAATGTATATGTAGGAGCGTTTTCATATATAGGTGAAAATGTAAGAATAGGTGATAACGTGAAGATTTTCCCTAACAGCTATATCGGAGACAATACAGTTATTGGCGATAATACAATCATATTTTCAGGAGCTAAAATATATTCTGAAACGGTAATTGGTAAAAATTGCGTAATTAATTCTGGCGCGATTATAGGGGCTGATGGATTTGGTTATGCGCCAAATGAAGATGGTGGCTATAATAAGGTACCGCAAACTGGTAACGTTATTATCGAAGATTTCGTGGATGTTGGTGCTACAACAACTATAGACCGCGCTACATTAGGTTCTACAATTATTAGAACTGGGGTGAAATTAGATAACCAGATTCAAATTGCTCATAATGTTGAAATTGGCAAAAACACAGTAATTGCAGCGCAAACAGGAATTGCTGGCTCCACTAAAATTGGAGAAAATTGTCAGATTGGTGGACAAGTTGGTATCGCTGGTCATATAGTAATAGGTAATAATGTAAAAGTTCAGGCGCAGTCTGGTATAGCAAGAAAAGTAAAAGATAACGAAGTGTTACAAGGATCTCCGGCCATTACACTTAGTGATTATAATAAATCGTACGTTCACTTTAAGAACCTACCCAAGATTGTTAAAAACATTAATGATTTAGAAAAAAATAAATGGGAATAGTAGTTACTGAAACCAAGCAAAAAACAATAGAAAAAGAAATTTCTTTAACTGGCGTTGGATTACACACTGGTAAAAATGTCACACTAACATTTAAGCCAGCTCCTGCAAATTACGGATTAGCATTTAAACGTGTCGATTTAGAAGGCGCACCTGTTATAGAAGCAGATGCTAATTATGTTACCAATACTCAAAGAGGCACCTGTTTAGAGAAGAATGGTGTAACCATTCAAACATCAGAACATGTGCTAGCAGCACTCATTGGTTTAGATATCGATAATGCCTGCTTGGAACTGAATGCTTCAGAACCACCAATAATGGATGGTTCTTCGAAATTTTTTGTTGAAGCTTTAGAAAAGGCAGGAATTGTAGAACAGGATGCCTTTAGAGAAGAGTTTGTTGTTACCGATATCGTGTCTTACACCGATGAAGAATCAGGTAGTGAAATTTTGGTAATGCCAGCAAAAGAATACCAAATAACCACGATGGTGGATTTTGGTACTAAAGTTTTAGGTACGCAAAATGCTACTTTAAATCAAATATCAGATTTTAAAGAAGAGTTTTCTACTTCTAGAACATTTAGTTTTTTGCATGAAATTGAAATGCTTTTAGAACATGGCTTAATTAAAGGTGGTGACTTAAATAATGCCATAGTTTATGTCGATAAACCTTTGTCTCCTGAAACTATGGAGAAATTAAAGGTAGCGTTCAAAAAAGATTCAATTGCCGTGAAGCCAAATGGTATTTTAGATAACTTAACATTGCATTATCCAAATGAGGCTGCAAGACACAAATTACTTGACGTAGTTGGAGATTTAGCACTTGTAGGTACAAAAATTAGAGGTAAGATTATAGCTAATAAACCGGGGCATTTTGTCAACACACAATTTGCCAAAAAATTATCAAAAATAATTAAAAATGAACGTCGAAATAATGTGCCAAACATCGATTTGAATCAGCCGCCATTAATGGATGTGACTCAAATTATGAGTATGTTGCCTCATCGACAACCATTTTTATTAATAGATAAAGTGTTTGAATTAAGTGATTCGCATGTCACAGCTACTAAAAATGTGACTATGAACGAAGAGTTCTTTAAAGGTCACTTCCCTGGAGCTCCTGTTATGCCGGGTGTATTAATTGTAGAAGCGATGGCGCAAACAGGAGGTATTTTAGTGTTAAGTACCGTGCCAGATCCTGAAAATTACTTGACGTTCTTCATGAAAATGGACAATGTAAAATTCAAACAAAAAGTGTCTCCTGGAGATACCCTAATATTTAAATGTACGCTTATAACTCCAATAAGACGAGGTATTTGTCACATGCAAGGCTATGCGTATGCTAATGGAAAATTATGTGCTGAAGCAGAACTAATGGCGCAGATTTCTAAAGTAAAATAATAAAGACTTTTTAAGACAAACAAACACATGAATCAACCACTAGCATATGTTCATCCAGGCGCAAAAATTGCAAAAAATGTTGTTATAGAGCCTTTTGCAACAATACATAATAATGTAGTAATTGGCGAAGGAACTTGGATAGGTAGTAATGTTACTATTATGGAAGGTGCCCGTATCGGAAAAAATTGTAATATTTTCCCTGGTGCCGTAATCTCAGCAATACCACAAGACTTAAAATATAAAGACGAAGATACCACGGCAGAAATTGGTGATAACGTAACCATTAGAGAATGTGTTACTATTAACCGTGGAACAACAGACCGCATGAAAACCGTTATAGGAAACAATTGTTTGATTATGGCATATTGCCATGTCGCTCATGATTGTATCGTAGGTGATAACTGTATATTTTCAAACAACAGCACGTTGGCGGGTCATATAACAGTAGGCGATTACGTTGTTTTAGCTGGTATGGCAGCTGTACACCAATTTGTATCGATTGGTAACCATGCGTTTGTTACGGGCGGGTCTTTAGTACGTAAAGATGTCCCTCCTTTTGTAAAAGCAGCAAGGGAGCCGCTATCTTATGTTGGAATCAATTCTGTAGGCTTAAGACGTCGTGGATTTAGTACAGAAAAAATTAGAGAAATTCAAGACATTTACAGGATTCTATACCAAAATAATTACAACAATACCCAGGCGGCAGAAATTATTGAAGCAGAAATGGAAGCTACACCTGAGCGCGATGAAATTCTACAGTTCATTAAAGATTCCCAACGTGGAATAATGAAAGGATACTTCAAATCGAATTAATTAAAATAAAAATCAATTTTTAGATAATATATTATGGCAGTTACAACGAGTGATATTAGAAACGGATTATGCTTAAAATATAACAACGATATTTATAAAATCGTTGAGTTTTTGCACGTAAAGCCAGGAAAAGGGCCTGCATTCGTAAGAACAAAATTAAAGAGTGTTACTACAGGAAAAGTTATTGATAACACTTTTTCGGCGGGACACAAACTGGAAGATGTTCGAGTTGAAACACATAAATTTCAGTTTTTATACAACGATGGTGAATATTACCATTTCATGAATACTGAGGACTATACACAAATCCAGTTAACGGAGGCAGCTCTAGACAGCCCAGGGTTAATGAAAGAAGGTGAAGTAGTAACCGTAATGATTAATACTGAAGATAATATGCCGCTTTCTGTTGAAATGCCTGCAAGCGTAATTTTAGAGGTTACTGCTACCGAACCAGGTGTAAAAGGAAATACGGCAACTAATGCAACTAAACCCGCAACCGTGGAAACTGGAGCAACAGTTAACGTGCCTTTATTTATAAATGAAGGTGACAAGATTAAAGTAGAAACCGAAAAAGGCACATACAAAGAACGCGTTAAAGAATAGTTTCAATTTGAAATTCCCAAAACCACATACATTAAAACAAATCGCTCAATTAATCGATTGCGATTATGTTGGTCAAGACGATTTTCCTGTTTTAGGGATGAATGAAATTCATGTTGTCGAGACAGGAGATATTGTTTTTGTCGATCACCCGAAATACTACGACAAAGCTTTAAATTCTGCAGCTACCATTATTTTAATTAATAAAGAAGTTTCTTGTCCTGAAGGCAAGGCTTTACTGGTTAGTGATGACCCATTTAGAGATTTCAATAAACTTACACAGCAATTCAAGCCGTTTAAAGTAGCAGAAAGTCTAATTTCAGAGTCAGCTAAAATTGGGGCAGGCACTATCATTCAGCCCAATGTATTTGTTGGTCATAATGTTATTATTGGAAAAAATTGTGTAATTCATTCTAATGTAAGTATTTATGATGATACTGTAATAGGAGATAACGTTACAATACATGCCAATACAGTTTTGGGGGCTAATGCTTTTTATTATAAAAAGCGTCCTGAAGGCTTCGATAGATTACTTTCTAGTGGACGAGTGGTAATCGAAAATAATGTTGATATTGGAGCTAGCTGTACAATCGATAGAGGGGTTACCGGTGATACACGCATCAGCGAAGGCTCTAAGCTTGATAATCTGATTCAAATTGGACACGATACAGTTGTAGGTAAAAAGTGTTTAATCGCTTCGCAAGCTGGTATTGCTGGTTGTGTTGTCATTGAAGATGAAGCTACAATTTGGGGGCAAGTGGGCTGCGCAAGCGGTATTACCATTGGAGCCAATGCTGTAGTTCATGCTCAATCAGGAATTAGTAAGTCTTTACCAGGAGGAAAAACCTATTGGGGTACTCCTGCTCAAGAAGCCAAAGAACACCTAAAGGGATTAGCTCTAGTAAAGCAAATTCCAAAAATTTTGGAAGAATTAAAAACTAAAAAATAAATTAAAAAGACTGCTAAAAGTATGTTTAAAAACTATATTTTTGTGCAGCTTTATTCAAAATAATAAATAAAAAATGAGTGTTTTAGTAAACAAAGATTCAAAAATAATAGTTCAGGGTTTTACTGGAAGTGAAGGTACTTTCCATGCTAGCCAAATGATTGAATACGGAACCAACGTAGTGGGAGGTGTAACTCCAGGTAAAGGTGGTCAAACACACTTAGATAAACCTGTTTTTAATACAGTTAAAGATGCTGTTGAGCAGGTAGGAGCCGATACTACTATTATTTTTGTACCACCAGCTTTTGCTGCTGATGCTATTATGGAAGCTGCTGATGCAGGCATTAAAGTAATCATTACTATTACTGAAGGTATTCCTGTAGCAGATATGATTACGGCATCAAACTATATTAAAAACAAAGACTGTCGCTTAATTGGTCCTAACTGTCCAGGAGTTATTACTCCAGGTGAAGCAAAAGTAGGAATTATGCCAGGTTTTGTGTTTAAGCAAGGTAAGGTTGGAATTGTTTCTAAATCAGGAACATTAACATATGAAGCAGCTGATCAAGTTGGAAAACAAGGATTAGGAATAACAACTGCTATCGGTATTGGCGGTGATCCAATTATTGGAACTACAACTAAAGAAGCAGTAGAATTATTAATAAATGACCCTGAAACTGAAGCTGTGGTAATGATTGGAGAAATTGGCGGTCAATTGGAAGCCGATGCAGCTAAATGGTATAAAGAAAGCGGAAGTAAAAAGCCAGTAGTTGGTTTTATCGCTGGTGAAACTGCTCCTGCTGGACGTACAATGGGGCACGCGGGTGCTATTGTAGGTGGTAGCGATGATACAGCTCAAGCAAAAAAGAAAATTATGAGAGAATGTGGGATTCACGTCGTGGATTCTCCTGCCGAAATCGGTAAAAAAGTTGCTGAAGTATTAGGGTAATCTCTGTAAACATATTAGGAAAACCTCGCAATTATTTGTGAGGTTTTTTATTTGTTGCAACTTGTATTTATTATATTTGAATTTGATAAGAAAGCAACCATAACATACACCTTGTTGTAAACGGGGTTTGTAGATATAAATTTAACATATTCACATGAAATTATTAGAAGGTAAAACCGCCATTATCACTGGAGCGAGTAGAGGTATTGGTAGAGGTATTGCGCAGGTTTTTGCTGCGCAGGGTGCAAATATTGCATTCACATACAGTTCGTCTGTTGAAGCTGCTAACGAATTGGAAAAAGAATTAAATGATTTAGGTGTAAAAGCGAAAGGTTATAAAAGTAACGCTGCAAGCTTTGAAGAAGCTCAAAAACTAGCGGACGACGTTGTTGCCGAGTTCGGGAGTATTGATGTATTAATTAATAATGCAGGTATTACCAAAGATAATTTGTTAATGCGTATTTCTGAAGAGGATTTCGATACAGTAATTGAAGTGAATTTAAAATCTGTTTTCAACATGACAAAAGCTGTTCAGCGTACCATGTTAAAACAACGAAAAGGTTCTATTATTAATATGAGTTCTGTTGTTGGTGTTAAAGGAAATGCAGGACAAACCAATTATGCAGCTTCAAAAGCTGGTATTATAGGTTTTTCTAAATCTGTAGCTCTAGAATTAGGTTCGCGAAACATCCGTAGTAACGTAGTTGCTCCTGGTTTTATTGAAACCGAAATGACGGCTAAATTAGATGAGGAAGTTGTTAAAGGCTGGAGAGCTGGAATTCCATTAAAACGTGGAGGCACGCCTGAAGATGTTGCTAATGTTTGTGTGTTCCTAGCAAGTGATATGAGTGCCTATGTTACAGGTCAAACTCTAAACGTTGATGGTGGAATGCTAACCTAATCAAGTTACCGCGTGCAAGTAAATACTATTTTGAAAATTTAAAATTATTTAATGAGTTCTGAAACTCTGTTGTACATTATTGGTGCTGGAATAGCTGCTATCGTTATAGCAGGTTTTCAGTATTTTAAAAACAAAAAAAGCATGTCTACTTTAAACATGCTTTTTTTGTTTTTGCGCTTTATCACTGTTTTTTCCATTTTATTACTCTTAATTAATCCTAAATTCCACCAAAACGTAATTACTTTAGAAAAACCAGAATTAGTTATAGCTTTAGATAATTCTGCTTCTGTATCTTATTTGAAGCAAGATGTTAAGGCAAAAGAATTAATTAATAAAATTACAAGCGACAAATTAATTCGGAATAAGTTTAATGTAAACACTTACCTTTTTGGTAGCGATTTAAAACGTTCCGATTCTATATCTTTTAATGAAAAAGAAACAAATATAAACCAGGCGTTTTCTAAATTAGATCAAATTTACAAGCATAATAATGCGCCAACAATTTTAATAACAGATGGAAACCAAACCTATGGTAATAACTATGCATATGCATATAACGATTACAAACACCCCATTTACCCTGTTATTTTAGGAGATACGGTATCCTATACCGATTTAAAAATAGAGCAACTTAATGTAAATAAATACGCTTATTTAAGAAACAAATTTCCAGTTGAAGCTATTTTAGTATATAATGGAAATACATCAGTAAATTCTAAATTTTCAATTACAAAGGGAAATACAGTTGTGTATAGTCAAAATATAACATTCTCAAAAGAGAAAAACTCCACTGTTATTAATTTTACATTACCTGCAAATCAAGTTGGGGCGCAAGTTTATAAAGCACATTTAGAAGTATTGAGTACTGAAAAAAATAAGGTAAATAATTCTAAGAATTTTGCAGTCGAAGTCATTGATCAAAAGACAAAAATAGCAATTATAAGTGATGTTATTCATCCAGATTTAGGTGCTTTTAAAAAGAGTATTGAAAGTAATGAACAGCGATCGGTTTCAATTTTAAAATCAAATCTAGATATTTCACAAATAAATGATTATCAATTATTTATTTTATATCAGCCAAATAATAAGTTTAAACATATTTTTGAGGCATTAAATAAGAATAATAAAAATCGATTCATTATTACAGGTCCTAAAACCGATCTTGTTTTTTTAAATGAATACGCTAAAAGTTTCGAATTTGAAATTACAGGAAACACCGAAAATTACCAAGCAGCTTTAAATAAAAATTACACACCCTTTTTAGTTGAAGATATCGATTTTAAAAATTTACCGCCGTTATTTTCGAATTACAGTTCTTTGATTCCTTTGGCGCCATATGAGACCATTTTATCAAAGACTTTAAATGGTGTCGAAGTAAATGAACCTTTGTTGTTAACTCTTGAGCAACAAGGTAGGCGAGAAGCATTATTATTAGGAGAAAATATTTGGCAATGGCGAGCTCATAGTTATGTGCATAGTAAAAGTTTTAATGACTTTGATAATTTTATAAATAAACTGGTTCAATATTTGGCATCTAATAAATTAAAAAGTAGATTAAACATCGAATATGATGCTTTTTATAATGGGTCTAATGGCATAGTAATTTCTGCGGAATATTTCGATAAAAATTACATGTTCGATACGCGTGAAATGCTGAATATTATTGTAACAAATAGCGATACTAAACGTTCTCAAACTTTTCCGCTTATTTTAAAAAATAATAGTTATGAGGTGAATTTGAGTAGTTTACCTCCGTCAGATTATAATTTTACAGTTAAAGCAGAAGGAGCAAATATATCTAAATCAGGACGTTTTACAATATTAGATTATAATGTTGAAGAGCAGTTTTTAAACGCCGATGTAACAAAACTCCAACAGTTAGCTTCTAATAGTAAAGGAAAATCCTATTTTATAGATAGAGCCAATAATATTATTGAAGATATAATAAACGATAGTAGATATCAAACCATTCAAAAGAGTCATAAAAATAGTAGCCCCTTAATAGACTGGTCGTATTTATTGGCTATTATAGCTATTTGTTTAAGCGCGGAATGGTTTTTAAGAAAATATAACGGATTAATTTAAACTTAAATATAAATTTATACATGGAAAAATTACCAAAAATTGCACTACCAATTGTATTTGTAGTGATTGTTATCATCATAATATTATCGAAATCAACAGTAACCATTGGTTCTGGAGAAGCTGGAGTTTTATATAAAACTTTTGGTGGAGGTGTAGTAACCGACGAACCGCCATTAAATGAAGGATTTCATATCGTAGCACCGTGGAATAAAGTGTTTCTTTATGAAGTACGTCAGCAAGAAAAATTAGAAAAAATGAATGTGTTATCATCTAACGGGTTAGATATTAAGTTGGAGGCTTCAGTTTGGTTTCAACCTAAATACGACCAATTAGGTAAACTTCATCAGGAAAAAAGTGAGCAATATATCGATCGGGTACTATTACCGGCTATTCGTTCTGCTGCACGTAGTGTCGTGGGTCGCTACACACCTGAACAATTGTACTCGAGTAAGCGTGATGCAATTCAGCAGGAAATCTTTGAAGAAACTCAAAAGATTGTTGACGGTCAATATATTCAGCTCAATGAGGTTTTAGTTAGAGACGTAACTTTACCTCCAACGATTAAAGATGCTATTGAGCGCAAACTAAAACAAGAACAAGAATCTTTAGAGTACGAATTTAGATTAGTAACTGCTCAAAAAGAAGCCGAAAAGGTAATTATTGAAGCTCAAGGAAAGGCCGATGCTAATAGAATATTAAGCGCTTCGTTAACCGATAAAATATTACAAGATAAAGGTATTGAAGCAACCGTGAAACTATCAGAATCACCAAATAGTAAAGTTATTGTTATTGGTTCAGGAGATAGTGGAATGCCTATTATTTTAGGAAATCAGTAACCGTTAGATTATAATATTTTCGAGTTTAGTATTTATATTTTGAAAATTAGTTAAAAGAAACTTATATAAATTTTTAAAAGTTAAATACTAAAAAAAAAGAGTCACTTTATTTGGAATACTAACTATTTATTTGAAATATTTGTGAAACGAAATAAAGATTTTTCATGAAATTTATTCAAAACCATCATCATCATTTTCAAATTTGCTCTCAAGCGAACTGAAAATGTATTGAATAAATTCAACATATTTTAGAACCCGTTTGAGACCATCAAGCGGGTTTTTTATTTAAACCAACTAATGGTCTTAAACTCATAAAAAAAGAAAAAACTAATGAGTAAATTACGAATTGCAGTACAAAAAGCTGGTCGTTTACACGACGAATCTATGGAATTACTAAAAAGTATTGGTATTTCTATCGACAATGGAAAAGATCAATTGAAAGCCTTAGCTAAAAACTTCCCTGTAGAGGTTTTTTATCTACGTAATGGCGATATCCCACAATACTTAAAAGACGGTGTTGTAGATGTTGCAATTATTGGTGAAAATGTATTGATTGAAAAAGGTGAAGGTATTGGCATTGCTGAAAAACTAGGGTTTTCATCTTGCCGAGTATGTATTGCTGTGCCAAAAACCATGAAATATAACGGATTAACCGATTTAGAAGGTAAGCGTATTGCTACTTCTTATCCTAATACGGTTCAAAAATATTTAGATAGCAAGGGGATTTCGGCAAATATTCATATTATTAATGGGTCCGTTGAAATTGCCCCTAATATTGGTTTAGCAGAAGCTATTTGTGATATCGTTTCCAGTGGAAGTACCTTGTTTAAGAATAATTTGAAGGAAGTGGAAACTTTACTAAAATCGGAAGCTGTATTAGCTGTTTCGCCAGTATTAACCAAGGAAAAGCAAGCTATTTTAGATAAAATTCAATTCAGAATACAGTCGGTTTTAAAAGGTCGAGAATCTAAATATGTATTATTAAATGCACCGAACGACAAAGTTCAGGATATCATAAATGTATTACCAGGAATGAAGAGTCCTACGGTTTTACCGTTGGCTGAAGAAGGATGGAGTTCTGTGCACTCGGTAATTAGTAAAAATGAATTTTGGGACGTTATCGATGAACTGAAGGCCAAGGGAGCGCAAGGCATTTTGGTTTGTCCAATCGAAAAAATGGTACTTTAATACCTAACTTGTTTTAAATAAAGATATAATGCAGGTAATAAATAATCTAGATAGAGCAGATTGGTTAACGGTATTAAAACGACCAACACAAACCGTTGATGATATTGAAACCACGGTAAACATGATTTTTAATAAGGTTCGAATAGAAGGTGATGCCGCTATAAAAAAGTTTACCACACAGTTTGATGGTGTTGATTTGACATGCAACGTAGTTTCAGAAGAAGAAATTCGAGAAGCAGTCAATGCCGTATCAGAAAATTTAAAAAATGCCATCATTCAGGCGAAACAAAATATTGAAACGTTTCATAAAGCACAAAAAACTGATAAAGTTGACGTTGAAACCACTAATGGTGTTTCTTGTTGGCAGGAAAAACGCCCTATTGAAAAAGTAGGTTTATATATTCCTGGAGGCACGGCGCCCTTATTTTCTACGGTTTTAATGCTAGCGGTACCTGCTCAAATAGCGGGTTGCAAAGACATAGTTTTGTGTTCTCCACCAAATAAAGAAGGCAAATTGGCCAACGAAATTTTGTTTGCAGCGCAACTATGTGGTGTAACTAAAATTATAAAAGTAGGAGGTATTCAAGCTATCGCTGGACTAACGTTTGGAACGGATATTATTCCGAAGGTTTATAAAATTTTCGGACCTGGAAATCAGTTTGTAACAGTAGCGAAACAGTTGGCAACCAAATTTGGTGTGGCTATTGATATGCCAGCTGGCCCGAGTGAGTTACTTGTTGTTGCGGATAGCAACGGAAATCCAGCTTACATAGCTTCAGATTTATTAAGTCAGGCCGAACACGGCACTGATAGTCAGGTTATTTTGGTGTCTACTTCGAAAGAATTGATAAGTAAGGTGTTAAATGAAGTTGAAAAGCAACTAGATGTACTTCCGCGTAAAGCGATTGCTGAAAAATCTATCGCTAATTCTAAACTTATTTTTGTTGAAAATGATGATTTAGCTTTAGAGTTAATAAACGAATACGGTCCCGAACATTTTATCATTTGCACGAAAAATGAAGAATTTTACATTAACGGTATAGCCAATGCGGGTTCGGTTTTTGTAGGAGATTACACGCCAGAAAGTGCTGGCGATTATGCATCAGGCACGAATCATACCTTGCCAACTAATGGTTTCTCTAAAGCGTATTCGGGTGTTAATTTAGATAGTTTTCAAAAGAGTATGACCTTTCAAAAAATATCAAAAGAAGGTTTGTTAAATATAGGAAATACTATAGAGCAAATGGCAGAAGCAGAAGGATTACAAGCGCATAAAAATGCCGTTTCAATTCGATTAAAAGATATTGAATAATGGATATAAAAGATTTATTAAGACCTACTATTAAGGCTTTAAAACCATACAGTTCTGCTCGTGATGAATTTCAAGGAGCAACAGATAACATGGTGTTTTTAGATGCAAATGAAAATCCCTTTGAAAATGGTGTGAATCGTTATCCAGATCCATTACAACGTGAGTTAAAATCGCTGTGGTCGGAATTAAAAGGAGTATCTGTTGAAAATATTATGTTTGGAAATGGGAGTGATGAAGTACTCGATTTAATATACCGCGCTTTTTGCGAGCCAAATCAGGACAATGTAATTACCTTGCCGCCAACCTACGGCATGTACGAAGTATTGGCCAATTTAAACGCCATAGTCATTAAAAAAGTGAACTTAGATAACAATTTTCAGCCTAAAGTAGATGAGATTTTAAGTACTGTTGATAAAAACAGTAAACTTCTTTTTATCTGTTCGCCAAACAATCCTTCGGGAAATAGTTTTTATTCTGAAGCTATTACAAGATTAGTTTCCGAATTTAAAGGAATTGTGGTCATTGATGAAGCTTATATCGATTTTTCAAAAGAAGAAAGTTGGGTGTCAAGATTAAACAATTTTCCAAATTTAATCGTAACGCAAACCGTTTCAAAAGCTTATGCCATGGCGGGTATTCGTTTAGGTATTTGTTATGCCTCAGCAGAAATTATTTCAGTTTTAAACGCTATAAAACCGCCTTATAATATTAACGAGCTAACACAAAAAAAAGCTCTGGAATTATTAAATGTTAAAGGTTTAGCTGAAAAACAAATTACAGACATTCTGTTAGAACGTGAGAAATTAATTGATGCTTTAAAATCTATAGATTTTATTTCAAAAATATACCCAACCGATGCCAATTTTGTCTTGGTAAAGGTAGACGATGCCAACAAACGTTACAATCAATTAATCGAAAAAGGTATTGTTATTAGAAACAGAACAACGCAGCCCGGCTGTGAAAACACCTTGCGTTTAACAGTTGGTACGGCTGATGAGAATGAGATATTGGTAAAAGCATTTTTACTAATATCGAAATCCTGAACTTGTTTCAGGAACCCATAGAATGAATGAACAAAGGTAATTTTAAATATTACTGTTACATATTAAGCAACAAGAACAGAACTGTGTTGTACATTGGTTATACTGAGAATTTAAAGAATAGAATAAATCAACATCTAAATGGTAATGGAGCACTTTTTAAAAAAAAATATAACGTTACTGGATTAGTTTATTTTGAAGAATTTTCGGAAAAAAAAGTAAAGCAAAACAAAGAGAAAAACAATTAAAAAACTGGAAAAAAGAGTGGAAATTGAATCTCGTAAAAGAATTTAATCCTTCTTTAAAAACCTTAGATTTAAATTAAAAAGAACCTGAAATAAATTCAGGTTTGATTAACAAGTTAATCATGAAAAAAGTATTATTTATAGACCGCGACGGTACTTTGGTTTTAGAACCACCAGTAGATTATCAGCTAGACAGCTTAGAAAAACTGGAATTCTACCCTAAAGTATTTCAATATATGGCAAAAATTGCCAACGAATTAGATTACGAATTAGTCATGGTAACCAATCAGGATGGTTTAGGAACCGATTCCTTTCCTGAGGATACCTTCTGGCCGGCACAAAACAAAATTATTAATGCCTTTGCTAAAGAAGGTGTTGAATTTTCAGATATACACATTGACAAAACGTTCCCCCACGAAAATGCTCCAACTCGCAAGCCAAGAACAGGGCTTTTGACAAAATATTTTTCTGAAGATTACGATTTAGAAAACTCATTTGTTTTAGGTGATCGCATTACCGACATGGAGTTGGCCAAAAATTTGGGCGCAAAAGGTATTTATTTATCTGAGGATCCTAATTTGGGCGCTGATGAAATCGAAACCTCTAAACAGGATATTTACGATGCTATTGCATTAACATCAACCGATTGGAAAGAAATCTACGAGTTTTTAAAACTGAAAGATCGTGTTGCTGAAATTACCAGAAACACCAACGAAACTAAAATTTATATTAAATTAAATTTAGATGGATCTGGTAAAAACGAGATTGAAACAGGCTTATCCTTTTTCGATCACATGTTAGACCAGATTGGTCGTCACGGTGCTATGGATTTAACCATAAAAGTAGATGGCGATCTGGAGGTTGACGAGCATCATACTATCGAAGACACAATGATTGCTTTAGGCGAAGTATTTAATAAAGCATTAGGAAATAAACTGGGTATTGAACGTTATGGTTTCTGTTTGCCAATGGACGACTGTTTAGCTCAGGTCGCTGTTGATTTTGGTGGAAGAAACTGGCTGGAATGGGATGCCGAATTTAAACGTGAAAAAATAGGAGATATGCCAACCGAAATGTTTTTTCATTTGTTTAAATCCTTTACCGATGGCGCAAAATGTAATTTAAATATAAAAGCAGAAGGTGTAAACGAACATCATAAAATTGAAGGTATTTTTAAAGCTTTTGCAAAAGCCATGAAAATGGCGGTAAAACGTGATGCGAATAAAATGTTTTTACCATCAACAAAAGGTATGTTGTAAATGAAATTAGTTATTATAAATTATGGAGCCGGAAATATTAAAAGCATACAATTTGCTTTTAAGAGACTGAGAGTAGATGCTATATTATCTGATAACCCAGAGGAAATCCTGGCTGCCGATAAAATTATATTTCCTGGTGTAGGTGAAGCAAGTAGCGCTATGGCTATGCTGCAAGAAGCTGGTCTTGATAAACTTATCCCTAAATTAAAACAGCCTGTCTTAGGAATTTGCTTGGGGATGCAGTTGCTTTGTGAATTTACTGAAGAAGGGAATACTAAAGGATTAGGCGTTTTTAAAACGGTTGTAAAACGCTTTGAAGATTCCGTTAAAGTACCTCAAATGGGTTGGAATGTTATTAAAGATTTAAAATCTAATCTTTTTAAAGGTATTAAAGAAAAAGAATACATGTACCTCGTCCACAGTTATTACGCTGAACACTGCCCAGAAACCATATCAACAACCGATTATGGTATAAACTATGCTTCGGCATTACAACATAAAAACTTTTATGGTGTGCAGTTTCATCCGGAAAAGAGTAGCTTAGCAGGAGAACAACTTTTAAAAAACTTTTTAGAACTTTAATATGAGAATTATACCAGCCATAGATATTATAGATGGAAAATGTGTCCGACTAACAAAAGGTGATTATGACACAAAGAAAATATATAACGAGAATCCATTAGAAGTCGCTAAAATGTTTGAAGATGCAGGAATTCAATACTTACATTTAGTAGATTTAGATGGTGCAAAAGCCCAGCATATTGTTAATTACAAGGTGCTTGAGCAAATCACATCGAAAACAAATTTAAAGATAGATTTTGGTGGCGGATTAAAAACCAATGAAGATTTACACATCGCATTCAATTCGGGAGCTAGACAAATTACGGGCGGAAGTATCGCAGTAAAAGACGCCAAAACCTTCGAGGGTTGGATTTCTAAATACGGGTCTGAAAAAATCATTTTAGGTGCCGATAGTAATAATGGTAAAATTGCAATAAGTGGGTGGCAGGAAGATAGTAATGAAGAATTAATTCCGTTTATTCAAGGATATCAGAAAAAGAGCATTCAGTATGTAATTTGTACCGATATTTCAAAGGACGGCATGTTACAAGGCCCTTCAGTTGAACTCTATAAACAAATTATTGAAAAATGCTCCAATGCAAGCAATGGACAATCTATTAAACTAATTGCCTCAGGAGGTATTTCAACTATCGAAGAATTACCTGTGTTAAAAGAAATTGGTTGTGAAGGGGTTATTATAGGAAAAGCTATTTATGAAAATAGAATTACCTTAAAACAACTTGAAAAATTTGTATAATATGCTAACAAAACGAATTGTTCCCTGTCTTGATATTAAAAATGGTCGTACCGTGAAGGGTGTTAATTTTGTGGATTTACGTGATGCAGGAGATCCAGTGGAATTAGCTAAGCAATATGCAGAAGTTGGTGCCGATGAATTAGTTTTTTTAGATATATCGGCCACCTTAGAAGGGCGTGGGACTACTCTAGATATGGTTTTACGCGTGGCGGAACAGGTTAATATTCCGTTTACTGTTGGTGGAGGGATTTCTTCGGTTGAACACGTTGATGCCTTGCTACAATCAGGTGCCGATAAAGTATCTATTAATTCATCGGCTGTAAAGCGCCCGGATTTGGTGAACGAATTGGCTGATAAATTTGGAAGTCAGTGTGTCGTTGTTGCCATTGATGCCAAACAAATTGATGGAAAATGGAAAGTGCATTTAGCTGGAGGAAGTATTCCGACTGATATAGATTTATTTGAATGGGCTAAAGAGGTAGAAGAACGTGGTGCAGGTGAAATTTTATTTACTTCTATGGATCACGATGGCACAAAAAACGGATTTGCAAATGAAGCTTTAGCAAAACTTTCCGAAGAATTAAATATTCCAATAATAGCTTCTGGTGGAGCTGGTAATGTGCAGCATTTTGTAGATACTTTTAAAGAAGGAAAAGCTGATGCAGCTTTAGCTGCCAGTGTTTTTCACTTTGGAGAAATACCTATTCCTAAATTGAAGAAAGAATTAAAAGAACATAATATAGAAGTACGGCTTTAGCCGCTATACTGAACCTGCTTCAGTACTTATAAATTTAAAAATCATGACTATAAAATATGATAATGACGGACTTGTTCCAGCTATAATCCAAGACGCTATATCGAAAACAGTTTTAATGTTGGGGTATATGAATGCTGAAGCTTATGAAAAGACTTTAGAAACTCAAAAAGTCACTTTTTATAGTAGAAGTAAAAAGCGTTTGTGGACTAAGGGTGAAGAAAGTGGAAATTTTTTAAATCTGGTTTCAATCAAAAATGATTGTGATAACGATACGCTGTTGATTCAAGTAAACCCTCAAGGACCTACTTGTCATAAAGGCACAGACAATTGTTGGGGCGAAAAAAACATATCAACTTACGGTTTCTTTTCAACTTTAGAAAATGTTATAAAAGAGCGCGTTGAGAACAAAGATACGAATACATCTTATGTTGCGAGTTTATTTGAAAAAGGTATTAACAAAGTGGCTCAAAAAGTGGGAGAGGAAGCTGTTGAAACGGTTATAGAGGCGATGGATAACAATGACGAGCTGTTTCTTTATGAATCTGCCGATTTATTGTTTCACTACCTCATGTTGCTTCAGGCTAAGGGTTTCACCTTAAAGGATATTGAAAAGGAACTTAAAGGAAGGCATAAATAAATAAATAAATAAAAAGGTATTAGAGTTTTCTAATACCTTTTTATTCATGGTTTGATATAATCTTTTATGTCTAAACGATCCATCGTTTTGCTATGGCTTTTTTGGAAAACCATACTAAAAAAGCTGCAAATCCAATGATACTTAATGTCATTCCTAAATTATCAGTGTGTCCTTGTATTAAAAAATAACCCATTTGAATAACAACTGCTACTAAAGAAATAACCAATAAACCATACGACCATTTTTTTCTAAGAAACAAACCCATTGAGCCAATAGTGGCTGTAAACACTGCTATAGCAAAAGCTGCGGTTAGCCAGGGTGGAAGTGTAGCGGCCAATTCTATTTGCTCGGTCGTCATAGACGCCTTCCAGCGATCCGTTTTAAAAGCTTGACCTAAATATTGATCAACCCCCATAAAATTCCATAATAAGGCAATGGCGCACACAACCCAAAACCAAAAAGGAGGCTTTTGTTTAGTATTTTTCATAATTACAGTTTGTTGGTTTCAATTTGTACTACACAATTTATAAAAATTTTGTCATAACTAATAAAATAAGTTTACTTTGCCCGCCTATTACATAAAGTGATGAAAAAGTATTTTTACGTTATAAATATTCAATATTTAGGGTATCGATTTCATGGTTGGCAAAAGCAACCGGATGTAAAAACCTTACACCTTATGGTTGATCGCACCTTAAATTTTGTATTACAAGGAAAGCCATTTAAAAGCTTGAGCTCAGGCCGTACGGATGCCATGGTGTCTGCAGAGTGTGCTGCGTTTGAATTATTTTTATCGGAGCCTCTAGAGGATATGCATGTCTTTTTAGAGTTATTTAATTACAACCTGCCGCAAGATATTCGTGCCTTAAATATAAGAGAGGTTGATGCTAAATTCAATATTATCAATCATTCTAAAATAAAGGAATACTTATATTTATTTACATTTGGTGAAAAATGTCATCCGTTTTGTGCCCCTATTATGACTACCATACTTGACGATTTAGATATTGAATTAATGAAAGAAGGAGCCAAACTGTTTCAAGGTGAACATTATTTTAAATCGTATTGTTTTAAGCCTACGGATAATGGGATCTATAACAGGGAAATTTTGACTTGCGAAATCGTTGAAAATAATATGTATACAGCAAATTACTTTCCAGAGAAATCCTATGTTCTTAGAGTCAAAGGAAAAGGTTTCATGAGAAATCAAATTAGATTGATGATGGGAACTTTAATCGATTTAGGTAAAAATAAATTGACCCTAGAGGATATTAAGTATAGTCTTCAGCAAGATGTTTTCGTAAAAATGGAATATATTGCTCCTGCTTCTGGTTTAATTCTTAATAAAATAGAATTTGAATAACAGATATGCTTTAGTAATTTTAGAACTTGAATAATTATTTCATTAAATAGAAACTGTTATGAGGCTAGTATCCAAAAATGTTTTTGAATTTTTTAAAAAATTAGAAAAAAATAATAATCGTGACTGGTTTAATGAACATAAAAAGGAATTCAAATCCATTGAAAAAGATATTAAAAGCTTTTATAACGAGGTTTTAGAGCATTTAAAAACACATGATGATATCGATAAATTAAAAATATTCAGAATTTATCGTGACGTTCGCTTTTCAAAAAACAAACTACCATATAAAACCCATTTCGGAGGTTCATTTCATCGTGTAAAACCCCAATTGCGTGGTGGTTATTATGTGCATATTCAACCAAACAACGAAAGTTTTATCGCTACCGGGTTTTGGCAACCAGAACCAGCAGATTTACTTCGAATTCGTAAAGAATTTGAAATGGATGCTTCGGAAATGAGAGATATTTTACAGGATAAGCAGTTTACTGAAATCTGGGGAGAACTACAAGGCGAAGAGGTAAAAACAGCGCCAAAAGGATTTAGTAAAACGCATGAAAACATTGATTTAATAAAGAAAAAGCAGCATATTTTTATTAAAAAATATACAGATGAACAGGTTTTATCTTCTAATTTTATTGAAGACATTAATATGTCGTTTAAAGCAATTCGCCCATATTTTGATTATATGAGCGATGTGCTTACCACCGATTTAAATGGTGAATCTTTAATTTAAATAGCTTTTAAGATTTCAGGTTTTTCAAAAACCTGAATATTGTCAATTAATCGTTGTTTTACTAAGTTCATCATCCGTTTGTTTAAGGCTGATGAATTTTGAATATAAATTAAATATTCTTCCACAGTAAATAATCCGATAATCATACCTTTTAAGGAATTTCTAAATTTCATATCCTTAATAATGGCATTTTCAATGTAATCAATACGTTTTTCTAAAGTTAAACTGTAAAATACATTTTTGTGTTTTGTTACGTAGTTAATAAAAACTTCATTCAATAAATTGCTCTGAAATTTTACGAGAGGTCGCAATACTAAATTCTGAAAACGTTCGTCACTACTCATATGATCATTTATGGTAGTGGTTTTAAATTCAGGTCGAATTTTCGTTAAATTAAGTTGTCTAGAATCCATAATTGTAAAGGTTTTATTAAATGTATTGAATATAAATGCTCGATTTATTGAGAATACTATTAATTGTTAACGAGTTTATTAACAACTCATATTTTTATTTTAATTTCATAGGGTAAATTCAAAGTAAAAACTAATCTCACTTAAAAAAAAAGCATACATGAAATTTCACACCAGGAAATGGGTAAAACCAGAAGATTTAAACGCAAATGCCACCTTATTTGGAGGGCGACTTTTAGAATGGATTGACGAAGAGGCTGCTTTGTATACCATTATTCAACTTGAAAACCAAAAAGTGGTTACCAAATACATGAGTGAAATAGATTTTAAAGCTTCTGCAAAGCAAGGCGATATTGTTGAAATCGGTATTGAAGTAGTTAATTTTGGAAGAGCATCACTAGTATTAAGTTGTGAAGTAAGAAACAAAATGACTCATGAAACGATTATTACGATTTCTAATATTGTAATGGTGAATTTAGGAGAAGACGGAAAAGCTAAACCACACGGTAAAACTGAAGTTGAATATGTAGCAGATCGACTAAAGTAATACGGTTATATGCCGGAATAAAGAAAGGTCAAAACGGCCTTAAAAAGTGGTTTTTAATTTAGTCGTTAGCTTATAGCTATATAAATCCCTATTATTGGTTAAAATAGCTATTAAAATTTCCAAAGCAATTTTGCGATTCTATTAAAAAATCGTCGATTTATATCATCTTCTTTAATAATCCTATAAAAATATCTTAGCGATGCACCTTATGTTTTAGTAAATGCTAAAAAAATTAGAGTATTTGTTAACTTTGTCTGCCTTGGTTAAAAAACCATATACTATAGCGATTCGCTAGGATTTAAAACTAAAATTTAGAGATATATAATTATGAGCAAGACATTGTTTGACAAAGTATGGGATTCACATGTTGTAAGGAAAATTGAAGGTGGACCAGATGTGTTTTTTATCGATCGTCATTTTATTCATGAAGTTACAAGTCCTGTGGCATTTCTTGGGTTAAAAAACAGAGGATTAAAAGTATTATACCCAGAGCGTACTTTTGCTACAGCAGACCATAACACACCAACTATTAACCAGCATTTACCGGTTGAAGATCCGTTATCTGCTAACCAATTAAAAGCTTTAGAAGAAAACTCTAACGAATATGGTATTAGCCACTGGGGTTTAGGACACAAAAAGAATGGTATTGTTCACGTTGTTGGTCCTGAAAATGGTATTACTTTTCCAGGAGCTACAATTGTTTGTGGAGATTCGCACACCTCTACACATGGTGCTTTCGGCGCTATTGCTTTTGGTATAGGTACGTCGGAAGTTGAGATGGTTTTATCTACGCAGTGTATCATGCAGCCTAAACCAAAGAAAATGCGTATTAACGTAAATGGCGAACTAAGCAAAGGGGTAACTCCTAAAGATGTGGCATTATACATTATTTCTCAATTGACAACATCAGGAGCTACTGGTTATTTTGTTGAGTATGCAGGTGATGTTTTCGAAAATATGACCATGGAAGGACGTATGACTGTTTGTAACTTATCGATTGAGATGGGGGCCCGCGGTGGTATGATTGCTCCAGATGAAACTACTTTTAATTATTTAAAAGACAAGCCACTTTCTCCAAAAGGAGAAGACTGGGATAAAGCTGTAGCACACTGGAAAACCTTAAAAACGGAATCAGACGCCACGTTTGATAAAGAAATTAATATAGATGCCGCCGATATCGAGCCAATGATTACCTATGGAACCAATCCAGGTATGGGTATTGGTATTTCTAAGCACATTCCAACTGCAGAATCTGTAGAAGGTGGTGTAGCGACTTTCAAAAAGTCTTTGGACTATATGGGGTATCAGGAAGATGACGCTATGGTTGGCAAGAAAATCGACTATGTGTTTTTAGGTAGTTGTACTAATGGTCGTATTGAGGATTTCCGTGCTTTTGCTTCTATTGTAAAAGGGCGTAAAAAAGCCGAACACGTAACAGCTTGGTTAGTACCAGGGTCACATGAAGTTGAAGATAAAATTAAAGAGGAAGGTATTTTAGATATCATTACTGAAGCTGGATTTACCTTAAGACAACCAGGATGTTCGGCATGTTTAGCAATGAATGACGATAAAATTCCTGCAGGTAAATACGCAGTAAGTACCTCAAACAGAAATTTTGAAGGACGTCAAGGGCCAGGGTCAAGAACCTTACTTGCTAGTCCGTTAGTAGCGGCAGCAGCGGCAGTGACTGGTGTAGTAACCGACCCTAGAGAATTATTATAATTATAGATTTTATATCAATAATTAAACATAAAAAAACAGAAATTAAAATGGCTTACGATAAATTCAATATATTAACAACAACTGCGGTTCCTTTACCGTTAGAAAATGTAGATACCGATCAAATTATTCCTGCACGTTTCTTAAAAGCAACTAAGCGTGAAGGGTTTGGTGACAACTTATTTCGCGACTGGAGATATAATAATGATGATACACCAAAAGAGGATTTTGTTTTAAACAATCCTATATATTCAGGTAAAATTTTAGTGGGAGGAAAGAACTTTGGTTCTGGTTCTTCTAGAGAACATGCTGCCTGGGCAGTTTACGATTATGGATTCCGTTGTGTGGTATCAAGCTTTTTTGCTGATATCTTTAAAAACAACTGTTTAAATATTGGCGTATTACCAGTACAGGTGAGCCCAGAATTTTTGGAGCAGATCTTTACAGCGGTTTATGATGACCCTAAAACAGAAATTGAAGTTAATCTACCTGAACAAACGATTACAATTAAGTCTACAGGTGCACAAGAATCTTTTGAGATCAATAGCTACAAAAAAGGCAATATGCTTAATGGCTTTGACGACATCGATTATTTACAAAACATGAAAGGTGAAATTGAAACCTTTGCAGAAAGTTTACCACTGTAATACATGGCATCTAAAAGAATTGAAATAATGGACACGACACTCCGTGATGGTGAGCAGACCTCAGGAGTGTCGTTTTCTGCTTCAGAAAAACTCACCATAGCGAAACTTCTTTTAGAAGAGTTAAAAGTAGACCGTATAGAAATTGCTTCGGCAAGAGTATCGGAAGGGGAATTTCAGGCGGTGAAAAACATCACTAAGTGGGCTAAAGAAAACCAGTATTTAGATCGTGTGGAAGTGTTGACCTTTGTCGATAAAGGCGTGTCTATTAACTGGATGATTGAGGCAGGGGCAACAGTTCAAAACCTGCTTACGAAGGGTTCATTAAACCATTTAACTTATCAGCTTAAAAAAACTGCAGACCAGCATTTTAAGGAAATTTCAGAAGCTATTGCCTTAGCCTATTCTAAAGGTATTAAAACAAACGTGTATCTTGAGGATTGGAGTAATGGTATGCGTAACTCCAAGGACTATGTTTTTGAGTTTTTGGAGTTTTTAAAAACCCAGAATGTAGAACGTATTATGCTACCGGATACTTTGGGTATATTAACACCTTCAGAGTCTTACGAATTCATTAAAGAAATTAAAAACACATATCCCGATTTACATTTCGATTTTCATGCGCACAACGATTATGATTTGAGTGTTTCTAATGTTATGTCCGCTTTAACGGCTGGTGCCGATGGGTTGCATTTAACAGTTAATGGCATGGGTGAACGTGCTGGAAATGCACCTATGGCCAGTACAATTGCTGTGATTAATGATTTTATGCCAGATATTGAAATTGGGGTTAATGAAAAGGTATTGTTTACTGTAAGTAAACTGGTAGAAAACTTTTCAGGTATTATGATTCCGGCTAACAAACCAGTTATAGGTGCAAATGTGTTTACCCAAACAGCAGGAATTCATGCCGATGGTGATAACAAAAAGAATTTGTATTTCAGCGATTTAATGCCAGAGCGTTTTGGTAGAACCCGTAAATATGCACTTGGTAAAGCTTCTGGTAAAGCAAATATTCAAAAGAATTTACAAGAACTAGGCCTTCAACTTAACGACGACGACTTAAAAAAGGTTACCCAACGTATCATTGAATTGGGAGATAAAAAAGAAGTTGTTACTAAGGAAGACCTGCCTTACATCATTTCGGATGTACTCGACAGTTATTCTTATGAAGAACACACTAAGGTGAACTCGTATGTTTTAACGCACGCAAAAGGGTTGAAACCTTCAACAACAGTGTCTATAACAATTGATGGAGAAACTTACGAAGAAGGAGCTTCAGGTGATGGTCAGTTTGATGCCTTTATGAAAGCACTGCATAAAATATATAATAAACGAGCAAAAAGTCTACCAGATTTAATTGATTATGCCGTTCGTATTCCTCCAGGAAGTCATTCGGATGCTTTGTGTGAAACCATAATTACCTGGAAAAATGGTAAAAATGAATTTAAAACACGAGGTTTAGATTCCGACCAAACGGTTTCGGCTATAAAGGCCACTGAAAAAATGTTGAACATTATCACGAGTTAAGTGGTTGGATAAAATAGATAAATAAAAAGATTAAAATAAATAAAGAATGAAATTTAATATAGCACTTTTAGCAGGTGATGGAATTGGACCTGAAGTGATAGAGCAAGCAGTAAAAGTAAGTGATGCTGTAGCTGAAAAATTTGGACACGAAATAACCTGGAAACCAGCTTTAACTGGAGCGGCAGCAATTGATGCTGTTGGAGAACCATACCCGGACGAAACTCACGAAATTTGCGCATCTTCAGATGCCGTTTTATTTGGTGCTATTGGTCATCCAAAATTTGACAATGATCCTACAGCTCCAGTAAGACCTGAACAAGGCTTATTAAAAATGCGTAAAAAACTAGGATTATTTGCCAATGTACGCCCAACGTTCGTTTTTCCTTCGCTTTTAGATAAATCACCATTGAAAAAAGAGCGTATTGAAGGAACCGATTTAGTGTTTTTCCGTGAGTTAACTTCAGGTGTTTACTTTGGTGAAAAAGGTCGTAAAGATGATGGCAACACAGCTTATGACACTAATATGTATACCAAAGAAGAAATTACACGTTTAGCACGTAAAGGATTTGAAGCAGCAATGCAGCGTTCTAAAAAATTATGTTGTGTAGATAAAGCTAACGTTATGGAAACTTCGCGTTTATGGCGCGAAACGGTTCAGGGTATGGAAAAAGAATATCCAGAAGTTGAAGTGTCTTACGAATTTGTAGATGCCGTAGCGATGCGATTAGTGCAATGGCCAAAAGATTATGATGTTTTAATTACTGAAAATTTATTTGGAGATGTTTTAACTGATGAAGCTTCGGTAATTTCAGGCTCAATGGGATTAATGCCTTCTGCATCATTAGGAACTAGTATTTCTTTGTTTGAGCCTATTCACGGGTCGTATCCACAAGCAGCTGGAAAAAATATAGCCAACCCGATGGCAACAGTGTTATCGGCAGCTATGATGTTCGAAAATTTTGGTCTTTTAGAAGAAGGAAAAGTGATTAGAGAGGCCGTTAATAAAGCCTTGGCGGAAGGAATTGTTACGGAAGATTTAGCCGAAGGAGGTAAAGCCTACGGAACTAAAGAAGTTGGTGACTGGTTAGCTAAGAATATCTAGTATAAAACAATAATTTTAAAATAAAAAATACCCGATAGAAAACTATAATCTATCGGGTATTTTTTTATAGTATCCTCTTTTTGTTATAATTAGATAAATGATTTTGAGTAATATTTGTCTATTTAACAATGTGTTTTCGTGCACAAATGAAAATGTAGTAAAAAACTGCAATACTCTTTATTTTTTTAGGTTTTTTCTTTCAATAACAGTAAATTTATCAAAAAAAAAAAGATATGAAAACATCATTTCTTGTCAGAGTATTGTTTGTAATTCCTGTAATGAACTTGCTATTTAATTGTTTTGAAAACAGAACAGAAAAGGAAGGAGTAATTGCTAAACGATCTTTTTATAAACTAAAAGATAGACCTGATAGAGAAATAGATTCTTTAAACGATGTTTATTGCTGTAATAATAAAAGGTCATTAACAAATTCGTGTAGCAAGAATCATATTAAAAATAAGTTTAAAGAATGTAAAGATTCATTACGTTAAAGTGAAACAGTAAAAGGGGAAGCCTTTAAAAATAGATATTAATAAAGTATATGCTGCGCTAACAATTCGCGTACTTTATGGTATTGTGAGTAAAGCGACAGCCTAAGGAAACTACATAATTAGTATAATTATGAGATACAAAAGCTTAACGATTAAGTTTCCTTTGAATTGTTTTTGAGATTTCTACTTTAAATAAGTACTTGTAAATCTTAAAATTCCAATGACAACTACTTTGAAAAAGCTGAATAATGAAATTCAGCTTTTTCTATTTTTTATTAAATATTGAGTCACTTGGTAATTCGAATATTTCTAATTCAAAATAGGGAAGTGCTGCTATTAAATGATCGAAAATATCAGACATAATATATTCGTAATTTTCCCAGCGTTTATCGCTGCTAAAAGCGTAAATTTCTAATGGAATACCTTGTGTTGTTGGCGCTAATTGTCGAGCCATAATCATCATATCTTTGTTTACGGCAGAATGCTGCTTAAGGTAGGTGTCTATATATTTTCTAAACACCCCCAGATTAGTTAAATTTCTTCCGTTCAACAAAAGTGATTTATCGATATTATTAGAAGTATTGAAGGAATTAATGTCGTCTTGTCTGGTTTCTAAATAAGAACTAATAAGTTGAATGTTTTTAAACATTTCAACTGTTGCATCATCTAGATATTTTACACCACTTTGTTTTATATATAAAGCACGTTTTATACGTCTACCTTCAGAACTTGTCATACCACGCCAGTTCTTAAATGAATCCGAAATTAAAGCGTAGGTAGGAATGGTTGTGATAGTTTTATCAAAATTCTGAACTTTTACCGTAGCCAGGCTAATTTCAACAACATCTCCATCGGCGCCATATTTTTCGAAAGTAATCCAATCGCCGATACGAACCATATCATTAATAGATACCTGAATACTAGCTACAAAGCCTAAAATGGTATCTTTAAAAACAAGTAGCGCAACAGCAGAACCTGCTCCTAATGCCGTTATAAATTTAAAAAATTCGATACCAGTTATTACTGCAAATGCGGAAAATATCCCAATTACCCAGGCAAAAATCATGAAAACCTGTATATAACTGGCAATAGGTTTGTCTTTAAAGTTTGGAAGTGTTTTAAAGTAATCCTTTAACGTATTAAGCAGGCTACGAACAACCCATAAGGTTAATATAATTGCAAAAACTTTTAATGCTGTTTCTACAAAATTTTCAAAATCCTGAAAATCAAAAAATACTAAAGGGATAAATTCCAAAGTAATAAGTAACGGAATTATATGAGCCACATTTCTGGGTACTTTGTTCGCTATTAATAAATCATCGAAGTTTGTTTTCGATTGAGTAGCAAAACGGGTAAATACACTTCTTAGAAATTTTCTAATTACAAAATCTACAGCAAAAACAATAAGCAGCAAAGCAATAAACAAAATAAGCATGTTTAAATACTTAGCCGTAGTATCACTTAGCCCCAAAGACATAAAATGATCGTAAAACCAATGTTTAAACTCAAATGTACTGGTTTCAACTAGTTCCATTGAAGTCTCTAATGCAATTTCTGATGTTTTGTTTTCAGTATCTTGATTTTGAAACATATTAACTGGTTTGTTTTAAATATTTTCTATCGATATAGAATGTTCCAACGGGAATAATTGCAGCTAACAGAATAGAGGCAAACTGCTTTTTATTCCAGTTAAAATCTGGTTTTAACATAAATGCTAAAATGATATAACCAATAAAAAGCATGCCATGTGGCATACCCAGTAATTTCACATATTGTGGATCATTTAATAGGTATTTAATTGGTGTTGCAATAAACAACAATAAAATATAAGATGCCCCTTCCAAAAAGGCTACAACTCTAAATATATTTAAAAATGAAAACATAAAATTATAATTTGATTGCAAAAATAATGCACTAAGGATTAATATTTAGCTGAGTTTAAGAGTTTTTTAAAAAACGTGGAAAATAACTAATCCGTAAATGAAAAAACGAATTAAACGTAACGAACCAAATAACATTACATTTCTAAAAGGAAACGCTATGATTCCAGCAGCTAAGCAGGAAATAGAAAAGGGTAGAGGTAATAAGGCGCCCACTACAATTAAAAAACCACCCCATTTTTTCGAGTTTTTAAGTTGCGTTTTCATCTTAACCTCCAGGTAGTTGTGAATACTCGGGATTTTCGTAATGAGTCTACCTAAATAATAGGAAATTAGACCGCCACTGTACGACAAAATTGCTAATAAAAATAAATACATCCAGGGCGCGTGCATTTTTCCTGCCCAGGCAATAAATATTTCGGGGGGAACTAAACCAAGTAATGTTTCTGATAAAAAAAAGAAAATTAAAACACCGTAAACGGGTAAGGTTTTTGTTAAATCAATTAATAGTTGATTAATATTCACAAAATGATTAATCGTATAAATACCCAAAATGGCCAAAGCAATATAAGGTAAAGCCTTTTTTACGGCGGTCCAAACAAAGCCATAAAACCCCGTATAACAGTAATATTGGTGTAGCAGTTTTAATCTGGATTTCTCAGATTTAGACTTGGGTTTGGATTTCATAGTTAGCAATTTTTAAGACTAACAAAGATAACAGAAATTAAGGCTAAAGCCCTTTTGATATTCGATTTTTAATAAAGATTTAAGATTTTTTAAAATCAAATTATGAAATAAAAAAAACTGCCTTCGAGAGAGAGAAGACAGTTTTGCAATGGATTAATTGAGAGTTATTTTATAAAAGGCTTTAAAAGCAATAAAATTATTGATCAGCAGCCATTAAAGCGAAGAATTTATCTATGTTTGGTAAAATAACAATTCTTGTTCTTCTATTTTTTGCTCTGTTTTCCTCAGTATCATTGTCAACTAAAGGCTGATAGAAACTTCTTCCCGCAGCGATTAATTTTTCAGGAGCTACGCTAAAGTTGTTTTGTAAACGCTTAACTACCGATGTAGCTCGTAATACACTTAAATCCCAGTTGTCTTTCACAGCAGCAGATTCAATCATCTTTTTGTCATCAGTATGACCTTCAACCATAACGTCTAAGCTTTCCTCAGAATTAATTACATCAGCAATTTTTTGAAGTATCGCATCAGCTTTGTCGGTTACCCGGTAGCTTCCAGATTTAAATAACATTTTATCTGAAATAGAAATCATTACTACAGTTTCTTCAACATTGATAGCGATATCATCGGATTCGTCAATGTCGTTTGCCGAATTTTTAATATTATAGGAAATAGCAGCATTCATAGAATCTTTAAGCGTAGTGGCCCCTGTTAAATATTCAGATGGTACGTTTTTAAGCGTTTCACGCATTTGTGCTTTGGCATCTTCACTCATTACAACACCATCAACACTTACCATTTTAGAGTTGCTTTCTTCAGTTAATGAATTAATTTTGTTGTTGTATTCATCAACACGTTGTTGAATTCTCGCGAATTTAGCTTCAAGTTCTTCGTTTTCAACTTTTGTTTTTGTCAATTCACTTTTTAGTTGACCATTCTCAGTTTCTAAGGCTACATATTTCTTTTTAGAAACACAAGACGATAATAAAATTGCCGATAATACGACTAACGATATTTTTCTCATAATTAAAGTTTGTTGTTTTGCTTATAATTACGATGAGATGTGAGTTATAGACGTTGAATGGATAAATATTTTTTTAATAAATGTATAAACTTCTGAAATAGTGGTATTTAAAATTTTCTATTTTACATAATATAAATTATAGAACAATAATAATATATAAGTTAAATGGCGAATAGAACTTTTTCTATTCTATTTTAAATAAAAACAGATATAACTAACACGCTAGTGTTTTATATCGTCAACAATTATGTTACAGCAATTTTACGACCTGAATTTCCTTTTTATATTCGTAAGCTATAATTCTATACTATGTAAAATATCCCAGAGGATTTTGTACTCAAAATATACTTTAGTACTTGGGTCATTCAATATTCGTGTGTCTACAAATCGTATAATTTTAATATTCTGTACAATCATTCAACATTTTTTAAATTCGCGATTCTCAAGAAACTTCGCGTTTACAAATTTGTATCTATTTAGCCGTTATGTAAAATATCCACTGCCAACGTTGATTGTTTTATAAAATCAAATTGTTCTGGCAGTTTATTTTATACACAAATGCGAAGCATTCATGAGCTCCTTAATTAAAATATAAATCTTGCGAATAATTATCCATAGCTTTCTAATGCCATGCAATGTTTTAAAATTCGCGTATTTGATAAAATGTACGTCAAAAAAAATTTAAGTGATTCTAGAAGATTAGATTTATATGTCATTTAACATGATTCTACATCTAAAGCAAACGTCGTACTTGTATATAATCATTAATCAATTAAAATTATAATGTTTTTATTTATTAAACCTATCAATGAAACACCACATAAATCTGATGTTCCCATTAATTATTTAATTTTTGTTTAAATATTTTTATAAAAAGTTAAACAAAATAAATATTTTTTTATATATTTGAAGAAACTAAAATATTATAAGTGATGAAACGATTAATTAATATCTTTCCCCAAATCGCTTTCACCTTAACCTTATGTTTATTTTTATGTTCCTGTAGTTCCGAGTCTGTTGAGCCAATGGATGATGTAGTATCGTATTCTTTATATGATATTATTGAAGCCAATTCCAGCTTCTCTCCCGCAGCCAAAGCTGCACCTAAAAAAGGAGATAAGTCAATTGCGCAGACAGCTATTGACATTGAAGGCGAATTTACTGAATTAGTTAAAGCTTTAATGTATGTCGATAAGGAACTGGATGCTGGTTTAGTTAATCTATTTTTAAATGGCTCTGATCAGTTTACTGTATTTGCGCCAACAGACGAGGCTTTCAACACCTTATATGGTGCTTTGGAAGTTGAAGGCATTGATGAGCTACCAGCGCAATTGGTTTTAGATGTTCTTAAATATCATGTTACCACAGGACGAAGAGCGTCTAATAGTGTTGTGCCTAAAAACGGTATGCGTACTATTGAAACCTTATTAATGGATGCCACTTTTAATGTTTATAATGATTTAAGCATTATGGCAATTGGAAACATGGCCAATATTGTAACGGCTGATGTTTCTGCTTCTAATGGAATTATTCATGTAATCGATACGGTTATACTCCCTATAGAATAATTTGTTTGTAGTTTAATTGGTTTGTTAGGTTATAAAAGCTATCAATTATAATATTGATAGCTTTTATTTTTTTTAATATGAAATCTGTATTAATGAGTCTTCAACGGAATTTGAACATTGAACGACTCCCCTTTTTTATTTTGTCCAATATTTATTAAAGCACAAGCTGCATATAGTACCTCTGGGTTTCCGGCGTCATCAATAAGTAGTTGCGGACGCTCTAATCGATTTACATGAAGGGTGTCTCCCGATTTAAGGACTACTTCTTTTTTCATAAAAAACGACTGTTCAGGTTTCGTCCAGGTAATACCATCAATCGATTCAACTATCGCTAATCCAGGTTTTCCTGTTGTTATTTTTCCTGTAAAATCTTTAAGCACGCAGTAAAATTTCTTATTTGTATTATGATACCAAACATAAGGATCTTCGCCACTAGCTATAGTTCCGTCGTCATTTCTAACGTCGAAAACAAAATTATCCGTTGTTTCGAAAGGGCCCGTTGGAGAATCACTAATAGCCACACCGTGAACACCTCTCCATCCTGGATTATAAAAATTTCCTTTAAAATAAAGTAGATATTTTCCATCTGACGGGCGTTGTACTACCGAAGGATTTACAACAATAATATTATCAGGTTTAGGCTCAGTACCCTCAGGAGAGGGATTTACTATATGATCTGGTTTTACTCTTGTTCTTGGTTTTAATAATGGGGCGTCAAATCGTTTGAAATTACCGTTCATTAAATCTTCAAAACTATTGAATTCAATAACCCCAATACACTGACTTTGTTGCACCCTGTTACGTTTATTAACTTGCTCTCCCTTACTTCCTGCAGGTTGAATACCAGGGTCTTTGCCTCCACCATAGTACAGGTAATATTTATCATTAAACTTTTTTAAATGCGGGTTATGTACCATTTGCGCATCCCAGGCTGTAGAATCACCCTCTAGTGCTCTTCCCTGTAATACAATTTTTTGAAATTTAAAATCTCTGTCGGGATAATCGGAAACGGCATAGGCTATTTTTGAATGTAATACCCAGGAATTTGTAAAGGCAGGTACCGAATCGCCACACTCCCAGGTCGAATACAACATGTGATATTTGTTATCATTACCTTTTACAACACTTCCTCCCCAAACAAATCTTTTAGGGTCGTTTAAAACCGATGATCCTGTAATTATGTGTCCATCAACCTTACCGTCTACAGGAAGAGCGGTTACCTTTAATCGTTTATCTTGATGTTTAGCACAACCAACAAACAGCAATACTAAAAAAAGTTTCAATAATACAATTCTCATACTTTACCTATTTCTTTATTAATTTAATTTAGATGTCGATTTGTTTTTTCTACTCACAGAATACCCTTGATCCTGATATGTTTTAAGTAGACTTTGTAATTCTTTAATTTTTTCAGGATAAGAATTATACAAGTTATTACGTTGTTCCGGGTCGTTTTTCATGTTAAATAACAATCCTTCTGTGTTAAACAACTGATAGCCTTTTATTTTCATAAATGATTCAGGCATTTTGCGATGCCCGCCAGTGGAATCGTTTATAAATAACCACTCCCCTTTTCTTATACCCCAAATAGAAGCATATGTATTATGGACTAAACCTTCTCTTAAGGGTGAATCATAGGAATCGCCTTTTAACAGTTTAGATAAATCGTAACTATCGGGAGCTGCATTTGCTGGTAACGTCGCTCCGGTAATATTAGCTAATGTAGCCATGAGGTCGATTTGCGAAACAAGTTCGTTAGAAACCGAGCCTGCTTTAATCTTATTTGGCCATTTCATGATAAATGGCACATGGTGCCCGCCTTCCCAAACATCGCGTTTAAGTCCTCTATAGTCACCCATACTAAAATGATTGTAATTTAAAGCGCGATCCCAGGCGTAATGTTCAGGGCCGTTATCCGAACTAAAAATAATAATTGTGTTTTCTTCTAAACCTTGTTCTTTCAATGTTTTTAAAACTTCTCCAACCACATAGTCCGTTTGTACCGCGTAATCGCCATAGGGACCTGCCTGTGATTTGCCATCGAATTCATCATTTGGAATAATTGGCGCATGCGGAGAAGGTAATGCAAAGTATAAAAAAAATGGTTTATTACTGTCTTGAACCTGTATCCATTGTTTTACTTTTTGAGTTAAGGTGGGTAAAACCTCGTATGGGTTCCAGTCTTTTACTTTTGGACCTGGACGAAATTCCCAATGACCTTTTTTAACCTCGTATCCAATTTGTTTTGGATTCATAATTTCTGTAGGTGGAACTAATATTTTATCATTTTCAACCCATGCATAAGGCGGAAAATTAATAGTGCCATCTCCAAAGTAATAATCAAAACCTCTATCTAAAGGGCCTCCTGATATGGGTTTTGACCAATCAATTTCTGTGGGACGTGGAAAATTCCTGTATTGATTCCAATCTTTTGGTTTTCCGGTAATACTGTCTTTTATTTCCCAATTCCAGCCTAAATGCCATTTTCCAATACATGCGGTTGTGTATCCTGAATTTCTTAGCACTTGCGGCAAGGTAATGTCGGAATTATTAAAAAAAGGTTTACCGAAAGAACCAACAATACCATGTTGTCTGCGCCAATGATAAGTGCCGGTTAGTAAAGCATATCTACTTGGAGAGCATATTCCTGATGAGCTGTGCGCATCAGTAAAACGCATACCTTCTCTTGCTAATTGATCCAGGTTTGGCGTCGGAATTTTAGAATTTAGATTTTGAATATTTAAATCGCCATAGCCCATATCGTCTGCATAAATAATAACAATATTAGGTGTTTTAAAAAAATCCTGTTTTTTACAACCTGAAACAGATAACAATAATAGAACAAGTAGGAAAACACTAAGCTTTTGCATAAATCATTATTAAATTTTAACGAATACAAGATAATACTAATAATATGTATAGAATGACTCTACCCCTTTGTTTTCGATTGATAACAAATAAAATTTAGTAAACAACGTTTTTAAAGCAACAAGCAACATCTAATAATGCTTATCAAATTCATTACTTTTAGTTATTTGGACCTAATATTTCTTCTTGTTTCTCTGGATTAAAAACGTCAAAATATGTCATATTACGATTGCGATATATCGAGAACATTCCTTTTAAACGATTCTGAAAATTTTTATAATTTTTGTTTTGGTCAAGAGTCCATGCGGCTTCAGCGAGTGCAGAAAGCCTGGGGAATATCATAAACTGAAGCCGTTCTGTTGTGTGAATTCTTTCCGTCCACACATTAGCTTGGATACCCAAAACCAAATCATTTTCAAAAAACGGGCCTCCAATAGAGGTTTTATTTGGGAAATTATAAACTTGATCTAATGAACAAAACCCATTCCAGCGCCTGCCATCCTTATGTGAGTCGTGTTGAACAAAATCAAAGTATAACGGCAAACGCGGGCACATTATCGTTTTATAACCATCAGCTAAACTTTGCTGTAAGAGCTTAGGTTTATCATGACGCCACCACATCACTGTGGTTTTACTTTGTGGTAAATTAGCTGCGGTAATTTCATCCCAGCCAATCATTGTTTTATTTAAAGATAAAATAGAGTCATGCATCCTATTCAAAAAATAATGTTCAACAGCCTTGATATCTTGTAGGTTTTCGCGTTTCATTAATGCCTTAACACTCGAATCTACTGCCCATTTATCATTTCCAAAATGAACTTCATCACCACCAATATGGATGTATGGTGAAGGAAATAATAGAGCAACTTCCCTTAATATGTTTGTTAAATATTGATAGGTTTCCTCTTTTCCTGGGTTAAAAGTAAAATCGGGGTGCTTTTCATTGCCACCACCGTTAAATTCTGGATAAGATCGATTAGCCGCTGAAGCGTGCCCAGGCATATCTATTTCCGGAATAACCTGTATAAATCGATCCTTCGCATAGGCTATAATTTCTTTGATGTCTTCTTGCGAATAGAAACGAGCTTTTGTTTTTGGATTACTATAATTACCTAATCCACCAACTGTAGTTAATTTTGGATATTGTTTAATTTCGATACGCCAACCCGGCTCGTCTGTAAGATGCCAGTGAAAAACATTTAATTTTTGTAGTGCCATCATATCTAAAATTAACTTTACTTGGTCTTTACCGAAAAAATGACGAGATTCATCAAGCATAAATCCACGCCATGAGTAGCGCGGCGCATCTTTTATTTTCACTAATGGTAAGCTGTGAGTTTCGGAATTTAAAGAATCAAATACTAATTGTTTAAGGGACTGCAATCCGTAGTATGCACCAGCTGGATGTGATGCGCTTATTGTGATTTTTTGTTTCGTAATAACTAAGTTATAGGCCTCCTTATTTTTGAGTTTTTTGTCATAAATTAAATACACCTTTGTCTTACGAGATCTTGTCGAATCTAGATATTCATTAACTTGATTTTCCCAGTTCTTCAAATGTAATTTGAAATCTTTAACATTGGTTTCAAGTTTAAGAGCTCCAAAAACGGTATGTACTCCAGTTTCTACAATAGCTTGTTGTGGATATGGAATTATAGAAAGGTTTTGCGATTGAGACCAAATGTGGCCAGAAATAAATATTTTAAACGATAGAAGTAATATGAGCTTTAAATTCATATGATTTAGTCTTGGATAAAGAGTTTTTTTTGCTGTTTTACAATATTTACGTAATGCCACAAGAACGAAACGACCTATTAAATTATTAATTGAATTCAAATTCAGCCACAATAGGGTAATGATCAGATAATTGATCTGGTACGCCATGGTTTAGAATTGTGGAATTGATACAGAATCTGGATAATCTAGGACTAACCAAAATGTAGTCTATACGCTCTCTGGATTTAATAACGTCGTTCATATCCGTTCTGTACTTCCCTATTAATATTGGTGTTGGAAATGTAAAACGCTCTTTTTCGTCCACAAAAGAGGCGCAAATATCAATAAGCGGCATAGCCAAAAATTTGGAAACCACAGAAAAATCGAATTGTCCTAGTCTTAAATTAGAATACCTTTTATTATTTTCTTTTGAATATCTTTTTAGCAATTCCGTTTGCTTATTTAGTTTTTGAAAATCCATTGGTGAGTGTGCATTGAAATCGCCTAATACAACATACTTTTCAATTGAATTCATTTCTATACTTTTTACAATTTGGTTGGCCTCCTTTAATCTAAAATTACAATCAGCAGGTGAAAGATGTACCACAAAAAAATCAATACCAAAAGTTTCGCAATGTAGCATACCGTGCCAATACCCCTCTATGGACAATGCTTTTACTTTTATAGGTCGTTTAGATGTTAAACCTACGGGGTAGCCTTCAGTCTTTAATATTTTCACATAATTATGTCCCCATTGCGCCGCATCGCTTTTAAGCTTTTCTTCATTATAGCCACATAACTCTTGTAATGCCAAAACATCGGGATTTGTATCTTTTATAAACTTTATAAAATTATCGTGTCTATTTTGATCTTTCCCCCAATCAAATCCGTTCCAAATATTGTAAGTCATTATTTTTAAATTAGATTGCGATGCCTGAGCAAGACAACCAAAATTTATCACAAAAACCAGCAAAATATTAATTAAATAGTGTTTCATTTTATTTGAAATTCAATTTTTACAGGTGTCCCTTGTTTTGTACCCTTCGGAAAATTAATAGTTTTTGTTACGGTTTGTATGTCACTTTCAATGTGTTTAGTTAAAGTGATTATAGCCGATTCTAATTTTTGAGTAGGGTCTGTAATCAGCACTGTTGAAGTTTCTTTATTTACTTCGAAAAACACTAATGAAGGCACATTTATACTGATATTGTAAGTGCCGTTAATTCTAACATTTCCTGGCTTATAAAACACAATTGAAGTAGCGTTTTTTAATTGCACTGCCTGTGTAAATTTATTGTTTGTTAATATGTAATAAGAAGGTCTTTTGTATTCTTTTTTTAAAGAACTTTTCTTTATTTCAGGAAAAATAACATAAGAATAAAAATCATCCTTACAGTTAATACCGTGATTGATAACAAGCTGAAAAACGTTTCTTTTTTCTTGCGGCTTTTGAGGCCAAACGACAACTTGATCCCATTTAGCCTCTCTTTGTTCTATTTTAGCTTCAATTGAATTTGTAGGATTTATAATATAACCTGTGTTTTCATGCCAAATACAATTAGAAGGTTTTATACTGTTTTTGGCATTATTTTTCTCAAATTTATTATCAACTAATTTACTAAAAGGCGTTGTGCTAAAACGCTGCTCTATGTTGGTTTGTAGAAATTGCTCTGATTTACCAGAAATACCTGAGCCTAAACAAACTACAAAATCAGGAAATATAAAATACGATTTACTAGCTTCTACTCCATCGCGCCGATATTGCATGCTCGAAACCCCAAAATCTTTATAAGTAAAACCGCCAACAAAATCACTTTTAATATGATAACTTCCCCAACCTATTTCTGGTAGTTTAGTTGTGTCTTGAACTGTCGTGGTACCTGGTATTTTTCTCCAGTCCCAATATGGAAATATATTTAAATATTCCTCGCCGGTTTTCATAATACACATAGCGCCATCAGCCAGGTAATAGCCACTTAAATTCTCTCCATTTCCTGATTCTGATCCTTTTACTCTACTTGAGCACATGCGAATACTTGCCATGTACTGTTTTGTTCGTTGAATAAGTAATTCTGAAAAAGGAAAAAATTTCAATCCTCTGATGTTGTTTTTATGGCTAATCGACTTATATAAACTTGGATATTCGGTGTCTATTTCTTTCATTTCTAAGGCTGCTTGTTTCACCTTTTCTGATTTATCAAGCTGTTCATCCGGAAATAATTGTCGACCACTACAATTAATATCATACACGCCTTTCCAAATTACCCATCGTTGTCCTTCACTGAAGTAATGTCGCATTAGATCTATTTGTTCAGAAGTATATTCGTATGCTGTATTTTTTAAGATATACATCCATTTTACCTGGTCTTCTAAAAAGTGTAAACCATAGTTTCCAAATTGTAGTTGTCGGCCATGCTGATGAAACGAAAAATCTGGTTGTAAACCTTCACTGTTTATAGCGATTTGCATTTCGTTTTTTATGTTTTCTGCAGCCTGATTAAGTTCTTCTACATTATTCTTTAAAATACTTCTTAACACGATATTAGAAGAAACCCAGACTAAATTTTGCCCTGTTTGAATGCCAAATCGGACTTTATCCATAATTTCAATGCCTTTTTTCCATTGTTTTGGATCCATGTTATCTTCCATTAAAAGCATAATTACTCCCAAGTTTTGCGGGATTCCTATTTGTGCATACCACCAATTACTGTTTTTAGGAGTGTTATCTACCCACCAATTATAAGATTCTAGTATGTTTTTTAAAAGAGTTGGATTATGATAATACTCGCTATCGGCTTTATGATAGGCTTTTGCCATTATTGATGCTCTTTTTAAATGAGCTAATAAAGGCCAGTTTCCAGGTTGTCGGTTATTATAGTCTAGATCTGACCAAGTACCATTAACATTGGTAAAAAAATAGCTTTTTTGATCTTCTTTTAATTGTTGATTAATGAGGTATGCTTTCCAGTTGGTTTTTAACTCTTGTAAATCGCTACTTTGTGCAATGGTGTACCAATTGAAAGATATTAAGGTGGCAATAACCAATAAGTATCTCATAAATTAATTTTCAAAATTGATAATTTAACCACTAAATATAAAAAAAGACAGTCAATTTGACTGTCTTTAACTCGATTAACACATAATAATTATTGGGTTAAAATATCTTTACTCTTTTTTAATACAATATCTTTTGTTGCTACCAACATATCGTCTTTCTCCTCTAACCGTAACATACTTTTAACAGCTTCCGCACGACATGCTAGAGTTAAATCTGGAATTAAAGGATCATCATTAAAGAAAAACGCCGATAATTCTTGTTCTGGTTTACCAGGTTCCTTAATAATACGGTGAATTTGTTTAAGTTCTTTTGCTTTTAAGTATTTTCCAGGCATAAAGGTATAAAACGTATACTTACCATCGGCGTTGGTTTTCACCCAGGCACGATGATACACATAACGATTTCTATTGGCATCACGTTTCATTTTATAATTGCCGTTTTCATCTGGTTGATAGATAAACAGAATCACATCTTTAGCTGGTGTCTTTCCATCAGCCTGGTAAATAGTACCAGAAATCTTTAATTTTGTTGGTTTGTTGTCGTAATCAGGAACTTGAGCTTCATTATCCAATAACTGGTCTGATAGCAAGTAAATTGGACTGGTCTTTTCATAATTTAATGGTAAATCATCCAAAATACTAGCTGTATTTTGAGCCTGAAATTGATATGCTAAAATCAAACAGATAAAAAGTATAAATTTAGTACTTAAAGCCTTCATTCTAAATTGTTAATTATTAATATCGATTTAAATTTAATTATTTACGCTTTGGACTAAAAAAAAACTACATGAAAGCATTATATATACGATAAACGGTTCTGACACCATGCTTGGAGTTATTTATCTACATCCTTTTCAGCTCTTACACTACCTGAATATTGTATGGTTGTCCTTGTATTTCCATTAAGGGTCATAGAGCTTTTTAAATTTGGAAATAAATTGATACTCACACTAAAGTTTTCGTTGTTGCTCTTGGCATCAAACTGAATGTTATAACCATTGTGCTTGTTTGGTTTAACTTCATAATCTTCAACCAATCCTTTAAATTCAATACCGTTATCTGTTCCTCCATAAGCAGCTCCCATTCGGCGCTCACCATAATAAGGTAAAAACGATACAACACTGTCTCCTTTTATTTTTAAAAAATTCTGGTTACCTATTAAATTAATACCACTAGCACTATTGCCCGGACGCATTAATGGTGAGTTTAAAACCTGTTGCATAGCTGCGGTTACTTGCGGGTATGCCCAATCGGATTCTATGTAAAAAGATTTACTTTCAACTAACGCTTTTAACGCTGCTATTTCTTCTGGTGTAGCTGTCGATTTTGTTGAACTGCACGATAAAAGAAATGTACTTATAAAAGATAATAATAAAACGAGATGTTTCATGGTTTAATTCCTATTTTAATTCCATTTCTAATTTACGAAAAATTATTACGATTTTCATACATTTTAGCTTTTTACTTACATTTTGATGCGTGTTAATTTTAATTTAAATTAGCGCTACATGCGTGATAAAACAATTCATCTTCAATTTCAATATCAGGGCTATTGTAGCACACCTAACTTATGGGTTGGCAACACAGTTTATGGACTGGAACAATTTAATTTACCATGCTCAAGAACGAGTAAATTCAATGGAGTCATAGCGGATAAACTGCGCCTGGGAAAACTTGTGGAGCGCTTTGTGAGCCACGACCTAAAACAGCACCCGGAAATATCTAACTTAGTAGAGGGTTTACAGATTCAAAAAGATAAAATCACAATAGGAGAGCTTGATGCTTTGTTTCTGTTCAAGAAGCAACCTATACATTTAGAAATAGTTTATAAATTTTATTTGTACGACCCTCTTCTTGGTGATAACGAACTATACAACTGGATTGGCCCAAATAGAAAGGATTCGTTAATAAAAAAACTAGACAAACTAAAAAATAAACAGCTACCATTGCTTTTTAATAGTAATACAAAACATTATTTAAATCGTTTCAATATAAATGCAAACCACTTTGATCAACGCGTTTTGTTTCGAGCTCAATTATTTCTTCCTTATCAAGGTGATAAAAACATCTTTAATTTAATTAACCCTGAATGCGTTCAGGGGTTCTATATAAAAATGAAAGATCTGGATGTTTTTAAGACCAGTAAGTTTTATATACCTTCTAAATTAGATTGGCTTTTAGAAGTTAGCGCTCATGTTAATTGGTTAACCTACAGTAAGTTTAAAGCAGAAATAATAAATTTAATTACTAACAAAACCTCGCCTTTGTGCTGGGTAAAGCATCCAAACGGGATTATTAAAAAAATATTTATTGTTTGGTGGACTTGAAACTAGCCTAAAATATCGCAAACAATTACCTTTGCCGCCATGTGGATGTATTTAGGGTTATTAGCTGCATTGTTTTTGGGGTTGCATAATTTATGTAAAAAACATGCAGTTCAAGGTAATGAAGTGTTTCCGGTTTTATTTGGGACAATTTCAGCTGGGTTATTATTGTTGGTTCCTTTTTTTGTGTTGTCGCTTTTTGCGCCTGAAATTGTTAAAAACATAGATTTGTATATTGCGAGTGTACCGTTGGCTACACATGGCTTCATTTTAATAAAATCTTGCATTATGGCGGCCTCTTGGGTTTTAGCTTATCAGGCCTTGAAGCACTTACCTATTACTATTGTAACACCAATTCGTTCTGCAGGACCATTTTTTACATTTTTGGGTGCGATTTTAATTTATCAGGAAAGACCAACATATACACAATGGATAGGTTTCTTTCTTATTATCTTTTCTGTTATATTATATTCCAAAATAGGTAAAAAGGAAGGGATACATTTTAAGCGAAATAAATGGATTTTGGCCATTGTAGCAGCTACATTCTTAGGTGCTTCGAGTGGTTTGTACGATAAATTCCTAATACAGAATCTGAATTTAACACCACAAACACTTCAGTTCTGGTTTTGTTTTTACACTACCGCAATTTTATTCATTATTTTATGTTTCACTTTTTTTAGAAACCAAGAAAAACGTAACGCTTTTAAATTCAGATGGACTATTCCTGCGGTCGGTGTTTTATTACAGCTGGCTGATTACTATTATTTTAAAGCGCTCCAAGACCCAGACGCTTTAATAATGCTTCTTTCGGCCATTAAGCGCAGCCAAATACTGATAGCTGTTGTTGTTGGAGGCTTAATTTTTAAAGAGCAAAATAAAAGAAAAAAGCTTATTCCTCTTATTGGTATTATGCTTGGAGTAGCTTTAATACTGTACTCGAAATAAACTAAAAAAACAAAACGAAGATGTAAACTTAATTTATGGTTTGGTTATTTTTTCGTTGGGCTAAATGGAAGCCTAAGCCAACCCCCAGACCAAATACAACAATTAAAATAGTAGACATAGTTATAATTAAGGACACCATAATAAATACTTTAAAAAATTAGTAGGTTAAGAAATTCTTTTGTTTTTGGTAAAGCAATAAACTTGAGATAATAGTAATTTACAGTGCTAATGTATAATCTTTTAACTATAATAATGATTATGAGCTAGAATAAAATTCTTTCAATTGATATATATCAATTTTTAAGAGTCTACGCAAGTTACCTCAAAGTCTTTAAAAATTCGACTAAAAGTTTCGGGTCTCATATTTAACATAGAGGCAAGGTATTTATTTGGTGCACGATTCAACAGTAAAATGTTTTGATTTGCAACAAAATAGTCAAAACGACCCTTCGCGGAAGGAATTCTAGACATCAGCGTTCTATTTTCTGCGTGAATATAGTACTCCACTAGTAATGTATTGTATAACCTTAAGGCTTCAGGAAACGTGTTCAAAGCAAATTGAAAATCTTCATATTCCATATATTCAACGTAAGTGTCTTCCACGGCCTGTATGCACTCCGATGCTTCAATATGTTTAAAGAACCCAGTAATAGATGTAACCAGTTCGTTTTCGCAGCTTAACCAAGTCGTTATTTCTTTATTTTCAACATTATGAAAACCACGAATCATTCCCTTTTTTATAAAATAAAGTTTGTTGCAAACCTCGCCGCTTTTGTGTAATATAGTTCCCTTTTTAAAATGCGTATGCTTTATACAGCGGTGATAATGTAACTTAAATTCGGGAGATAATGGTACTATTTTTTCAAGAAAATATAAGGAAAAGGAAATTTTTCTGCCGCTCATAATCATGGATAATCAATTGCAAAAATATACAATAATTTCTCTTATATTAAAACAGTATTTACTTTTAAATATTTAACTAATGATTAAGGTTATTTTTGTGAAACTGTTATTCCATATCCCTTGCTAAGTGTTGAATTCTTAATTCATGGTTAATTCTATAATAATTTGGATAATTTAAAAAATTTTAAAGTCAATAAAAAATGCAGAAGTTGTTAAAGCTTCTGCATTTTGACTATGGGTATTTGGTTGGTTTTATAGTTTTTTTTAACATTATGCATCCGCATCAATTTTAACTACTTTTTTTTGGTTTTCCTTTTTCATTACCACCTTATAGAACACTTTGGTTTTATTTTCTTCCTTATTAAATATACGAGTGCATATTACTTTGTTAAAAGCCCAGCCAGGATATTTTTTTCCTAACCTATTGTTTAAAACATATGGTAAACGCACATCTTTGTATATTTCGGTCGATTGTATTATTATACCATTTTGGTTGTATGTTGCCTCAATAACATTTAAACCTTCTTTAAATTTTACGTTGTATGTTGAAGGTTTCGATGCTATATAAGCTGAAGATTTTTTTATATCATAATTCGCAATAATACGTTGAAGTTTTTCTACTTTTTTCGAAGTAACCTCTGTATCGAAAGCATTAAGATAAAATTGGTTTACTGGCACTGCTTTTTTCGAAACGACTTTCGATTCAGCAATATTTACTGGTACCGCAGCTATTGAAATCTGGCCGTGTGTTATGCTAAAGAATCCGAATAGCGTTAATCCTATTAAATACGTTTTCATGATGTTGGTTTTAAGAGTTATTTGATAAGGTGCTATTAATAATTCTAAACCGCGGATCGATTTTTAGTATACTGATAATAAAATCATTATAAATTTAATTTAAACCTATGTAATAGCCATAAATAACCAATAGACAAACAATAGACACCTGAAAAAAAGTCGATAAAAACTAAAGAGATAAAATATAATCATCTAAATTAATATCGTCAGGAAGATTTAACTTTTTACGTAATCTATACCGGCTTGTGTTTAAGGATGCTAAAGTTATGTTTTGAAGGGTGGCAATATTGCGACTACTTATCTTTAACCGAATTAAAGAACACAAGCGTATTTCATTCTTAGTTAACGAAGGAAATTTAGTTGTTAAAGTATTATAAAAACCATTGTTTAAGGTGTCTAATCGCTCAAAGAAAACTTTAGTTCGTTTATCATAGTTAATTTTATTTTGTAATTCCACTTCCAGGTTTTTTAATAATTCTGGTTTTTCGGAGACATTTCCATTTTTATAAGCATTAAGCTGATCGGATAAGGATTTTATCCATTCATAATTTTGCGTGAGGTTTATTGCGAAATCAGACAAATCACGTTCTTTAGCCTTAATGTTATGATTTAATTGTTCCAGTTTTAAAGAGGCATTTTCTAATTTTTGTTCGGTTAACAATTGCTTATTAAAAGCATTGAGCATCCTTTGCTTTCTTCGCTTATACAAGTACAGCAGAACAATAATAACAACGGTAAGTATAAGACACATAATCCAGAATTGAAGTTTCTGGTTTTTAATTTTATTGGCCTTTTGAATTTGTTCTATCTCGAAATTTAACGCAACTCTATCTAACGTAATAACATTCAATTCGTCGCGCCATCGTTTATCTTGAATAGCAGCAATATTATTTAAACTATCGGAAAATCGATAAAGTTGTTGTAACGTATTATAAGCCTCTTCTGCCCTATTTTGTTTTTTTAGCAACAACTGCTTTACAGTTAAAAACTCAATTTTAGACTCGGGTAAAATGTTTTCGGAATGTTCGCTAGTGTTGTAAATTTCATCTAAACGCTTAAAACTATTAGCTGCCTCTTCAATATGATTTAGCTTAATATCCATTTCTATTAACTGTGCCCCAGCACTTATTAATCTTGGATAATCTAGATCTTTTAACTTTTCGTTTTTAGTTTGCTGAAAAAAGTTGAAGTTTTTAAAGTATAAAGCTCTTGCTTGAATAAAGTTTTGCTTATCGCGATATATGTCGGCAATATTATCGCGAATACTGCCATTTAAAGTATGATTTGGATAACTTGTTTGGGCTATACGCAAAGCCTTTTTAAAATAAAATAATGCAGAATCTAATTCCCTTTTACCATGATAAAGAAATAAAGCGTAATTATTTATAGAAGAAGGGTGGTAAATATTTTTTAAGGTATCGGCAAATTTCATCCCAATTTTATGTTGCGCCTCGGCACGTTTAAAAAGATTCATTTTTTCGAAATTCGCAGCCATTATGCTATTTGCAAACGTTATCATTTCAACATAATCCGCTTTTTCTTGTTGAGATAATAAAGCCTCATATTGTTTATAGTGCTCAAAAAATGCCTTATACGACGCGTTAGATTCCTTAGGAAAACCAATTAAATTAAACCAATTTCCAGAATGTAAATACGCATCTAGTTTAAACGTGTAATTACCTGCGATATAACTTAATAAATCAAGTCTCTTGAAGTGTTGCGATAAATAAGTTTCTAATTGCGATTCTGAAAATGAGGTCCGTCGATAGGTTTTAAATTCATCTTCCGGAAATGATTTAGACATTTCATTGGTTATCAATTTGTATTGTTCTAAAGCTTCTTCAGAAGTAAATGTATCCTGAGATTGCCCCAAGTTCCAGAACAAAATAAAAAAACCGACAGTAAGACTATATTTAAAAAACAAGATGTTTTAGGTTAATTAAAGTTGGCTAACCTAAAGATACAGATTTATTTTCTATGTTTTAAATTACCGCCATATAGCCAGATTTAAAATCAGAAAGTGTTCGATATTTTTTAAGTCAAAATACCATGAATTGAACGCATCCAATCGTCAATATTTGTATTGTTTGTGTTAATTGCCATATTTTTGCCTCCGTAAGGGCCATAAACCGTTTCGTCGGTAACTGAGAAAAACCCAACAGTTGGAATCAATGAAGCCGCAGCCAAATGCATAACACCGTTATCGGCAGCAATAAAAATAGCCGTATTACTTAACACCCCTCCCATTTCACGTATATCTTTGCTGTAAAAGTTTGGAGCTTTAAAGTTAATTCGTGATATATTTTCAATAGGAAGCATTTCTACAACATTATAATCAGGAAACTCTGTTAACAAACGTTCGTAAAAAGCATTCCACCAGTCATAGGAATAACATTTTTCACCTGTAGCATTTGTGTAAATACAAATTACGGGTTTACTAGCATCAACAATGTTATTTAAAATAGATTTCCCTTGGTTAATCTCTTTTTTGCTTAGTTTAATATTTAACCCAGGCAAGGAAGTGTCTTCAATGACAACACCAAGGTTTTTTAAATAATACCTTAAATTATAAATAGGATATTTTGAAATATGTCTGTGATCAGGATACTTGTTTTGAATTTCTTCATTAACATCCCCAAAAACCTTAAATTTAGCTCTAGATAATTGCGTTAGTAACCTTCCTGATGACGAGTTTTTATCACCATTTATTACGAGATCATAAGATTTATTCTTAATAGATAACCAGCTTTTAGCATACTTAAACAGATTGTTAAATGGTTTTCTTGGCAATTGAATAATTTTATTAATCGCACTGTAATTTTCAAAAACCGGAAAGGCCACCCCGCCTTTAACAAACAAATCTATTTCACAATTTGGAAAACGCTCGATGACTTCCTGTACAATAGGTGTTAATAATAACTGGTTACCTAACCTGTGGTTTGGTCTTATGATTAAAACTTTTTTTATGTCTTCTGGGATTAATGAACCGTAGTCTGGTTCTTTATAAGAACTCCCAACGTTTTTTGTAATGCTGTGCATTACTTTTCTTCTAATATTGTTTACTGCTATTTTAAAAGACATAAATGTAAAGTTGTTATTTAAAGGCGAACAAAAGTACCAATTTGAAAACAACCGGGCAAGCGTGTTAAAACATTAAAATCTAGGTATTGTATTTGGATTTGTACCATACATTTAACAACAAACCACCTATTATTAAAGCGATTCCTAACAGATTCCATAACGTATATACCTCCTGAAAAAACATGACACCAATAGTGGCAGTAAAAACAACCTCTATGTATTTTAAAGGTGCGACAATATTAGTAGAAGCTATTTGAAAGGCTTTTGTCATGTAAATTTGTCCCAAATACCCAAATACGCCAAGTGCACCTAAAAAGAGCCATTCAGTGCCTTTTGGTGATATCCAATTATTTATAGAAAGTACACCTCCTAAAACCGTTGCAATAACCATAAAATAATTCACTATTACTGCCGGATGCTCTCGATTACCTATTTTACTTATAATAACATATACTAATCCACTAAGTACAGCGGCTATCAATACTAAAATTAATCCTTTGCCGCTAATGTGTGCATCCAATCCTTTTAAAACAATAACACCTATAAAGGATAAGGCAAAAAATAACCACTGCAACGGCTTAACGCGTTCTCGTAGTAAAAATACAGCCATTATTGCCGCAAAAATAGGCGCAGTATAACGCAAGGAAACTGCTGTTCCAATAGATAAATATTTTACCGACATAAAGAACAAAAGCATGGAAGACGCCCCCACAACCGACCTTAAAATTAATAACGTATTATGTTTTCCTATGATTGGGATTTTATTTTTCAATAAAAAACCAAATGTAAAAAACAGAGATCCAAATGATCTAAAAAACACAATTTGATAAGCATTTACATCCTTTAGATGCTTTACTGTAGCATTCATACAAGCAAATGCCATAGTGCTGAATAACATGTATTTTAAAGCGCTTTTAACGTCCAAACGGTCTAAGTTTTATTTTGCGTTTAGTAGTAATAAAATATACTCCTGTAAGTAAAATAACTGCAGCAATTATAGTTTGATTAGTTATGGCTTCATCTAAAATCAGCCAGCCTAAAAAAATAGCAATAATCGGATTTACATAAGCTGAAGTCGATACTTTTTCAGGCGATACCACTTTTAATAAATAATTAAAAGCTGTAAATGCTACAACGCTACCAAATACAGCTAAAAGTAACATAGAGCCGAGTACTGGATTACTCCAGTTATTCGGCGGCACCCAAGTCTCACCAAGTATCAAACTTGTAATGGCGAGCATAACTCCGGAGGCTATCATTTGATACGCAGTGCTTACAAAATAATTCTTAGGTAAATCGGCTTTTGAAACAAAAACACTAGCATAACTCCAGCTTAATACACAAGTTAATATCATAAACATTCCTAGCAAGGTGTCCTCCTGAGTAATTAACTCTTTCTGACTAATAAGAATGTACATCCCCAAAACACCAAGAGTCACCCCAATTAAAGCGTTGGTTTGCATTTTTTTACCATCTATAAGCTTCATAAGAAGTAAAATAAAAAGAGGTTGCGTGGATGCTTCTAATGCGCCAAAACCACTATCTACGTATTTCAATGCCCAAACAAAAACACCGTTTCCATAAACTAAAAATAAAAATCCGGAAATCACACAGTTTATAACTTGTCGCTTTGTAGCAGCTAAAGACAATTTCATAAACTTTGAAATGATAAAAATGATAATACCGGCCGTAGTAAATCGAAATGACGCCAGGTAAAACGGAGCTAATTCAGTTACCGCAATTTTATTTAAAAGGTAGGTAGAACCCCAAATAACATAAATGGCAAAAAATGCCAGAACAATTAATATAGTTTTACGCGGTATGCTCATAGGTTGTTTTATGAACTAAAAAAACAACTATTAAACATTAGCAACTAATGCTTGATTGTTTAATAGCTGTTCTTTGTATTTGTAATTAGGAGCAAAAAGCTAACCTATGGTAAAATTACATTTATTTTTCAGGCAATAATAATTTATTTGAAAGATTTTAGTCTTCCGGAGGATATCCGTGAATATCTTCGAATACCGAATCAAAATTTGTGCGTAAATAAGAATTTAATTTTTTTCGGTAATCATCTTTTAACCATTCAACAAAATTATAAGTGCTTTTGCTAATGCATTTTGTGTAACGCTGAATTCGGAAATCGATATCATCTCCTAACATTTTTGCTAAACCTAAAGCGTCGTAGACATCCTCGCTGTTTTCAACACATATTTTTGCGTGTTGTTCAATGGAGCGTTCTAAAACAACTTTTGACGATTCTCCATTTCTAATGGAATCCACATAGGTTTTTTGGATATCGAAATACACCTCCTTCGAATTACCGAACTCTTTACGTAATTCATCTGGCATTTCGTAACGGAAATTGCTTTCTAATTCTTCATCACTAATTATGCTATCGAGATAATAATTTGGAGATTTGAAAATGCGCTGCCAATCGAGATTATCACCCCATGGACCAAAACGATAAAAGTTATTTCCTAAGTCAATAACCGTAAACGTCTTTTTATCTTTATAAATACGAGATCCACGACCAATCATTTGATAATACAGAGTTAACGATTTTGTTGCGCGATTAAGAATGATGCTTTCAACCGAAGGTTCATCAAATCCTGTCGTTAAAATACTTACCGAAGTTAAAATGGCATCAGGTGTGTTTTTGAACCATTTTAATATTTGTGCCCGCTCTTTTTTCGTATTCGTATTATCTAAATGCGCAATTGGGTATCCTGCTCTTCTAAAAGTGTCGTAAACATGTAGCGAGGTGTTAATTCCGTTATTAAAAATTAACGTTTTCTTTCCTTTTGAACGCTCTTCATATGCCTGAATAAGTTTCGATAACATGTCGTCGGCGGTATATAAATCTTCGGATGATTTTACCGTGTAATCTCCATTGGCTCCAACAACTAACGACGTTAGTCCTACATTATAATTATACATATCGGCACGTGCCAAGAAACCATTTTCAATTAAAGATTCAATACTTTCCCCTACTATCAATTCATCATAATTATCAGTCATAGGTAATTCAATACTCGAACTCAAAGGTGTTGCTGTTACACCTAAAATAAATGACTGACTAAAAAATTTAAATAATTTAGTGAAAGAATTATAATGCGCTTCATCTATAATAACTAAACCAATGTCTGAAATGTCTAGTTTATTATCATTTAAACGGTTATTTAAAGTTTCTACCATCGCAACAAAACAGCTGTAATTTGCCTGATCACTTAAATCGGCCTTACTATCAACCACCTTGTTTTCTACAGCAAACTCTGTAAGCATTTTTGACGTTTGCTTACATAACTCTATACGATGCGTCATGATAAGTACTTTTTTATCATGATTTTTTAAATATTGTCTTACTATTTCAGAGAATATAACCGTTTTACCTCCACCAGTAGGGAGCTGATATAATAAATGATAATCATCACGAGATTCATCAAAAGCCTTAAAAATTTTATTAATGGCTCCCTTTTGATAACTATATAAATCTTTACCTGCTTTACGCTCTTCTTGTTCTAATTCTGCTTTCGATGTAATAGACATTTAACTAACTTTTAGGCCTGCAAAAATAACACCTTTAAAGGGTATATGACGAATATTTGCTTTAAAATTTTATTAAAAACGGTTTCATTTTGGTATTTCAAATGGATATAAATAAGTAATCTGAAAAATCTTAAGTTTAAAATTATTTTAATTACTTTGTAAAACACCAACTTACACCTACCCTAACAACTTTATTTTTTTTAAACCTCAAATCTATTAAATGACAAAAAAAGTTTTTGAAGGGTATTTGTTGCTATTTTTGATTACATCTTATAGTGGTTTTTCCCTGAAGGCACAAAACGTATCGGGATCATGGAAAGGTCAAATTTCTGTTCAAGGCAATGAAATCCCTATAATTTTTAATATTCAAAGCAAAATTAACGGATATCGTTCTACTATGGACAGCCCCTCACAAGGGTCTACAGGAATTCCAATGGATTTTACTAGTTTTGAAAACGACACGCTAACCGTTCTGTTTGCGTCAGCCGGCTTAAAATATGTTGGTTTATTAAAAAATAATTCTATTACTGGAATACTTTATCAAAACGGTTTGGAATTGCCATTATCTTTAAATAAAACTATGAGAAAACTCCCAGGAAACACGTCATTACCTTCTTCAAAAGAAGAATTAAACGCTTTAGGAAACTCCGATATAGGAAATTACAAATACGCTGTAAACGATTATTTCGCAAAACCCAAAGCAAGCGCCTTTAGTTTTTCACCAAATGGTAATTACTTGTCCTACAGAGAAAAAGACGATAAATTAAAGAACCATGTTTACGTAAAGAATTTAAAGACAAACGAAACTGTTAGGGTTATTGAAGAGAAGGAAGAGCTCATACGGGGATTTGGCTGGGCTAACAACAACCGTTTAATTTATATAATGGATAAGGGAGGTAATGAAGAATATCACCTGTTTGCGGTAGATTTAGATGGAAATAACCAAATAGAGTTAACACCTTTTGAAGGCGTAAAGGTTAATATTTTAAAACTACTTAAAGAGGATAAAGATCATATGGTTATATCGATGAATCAAAACAATCCTCAAGTTTTTGAACCTTATAAAATTAATATTGTTTCGGGAGAGATTAATCAACTTTATAAAAATGACGATGACTCTAACCCAATTAATAGTTATGAATTTGACAAAGATGGCGAACTAAAAGGATTTTTTAGATTGAGAGATGGAGTGAATGTCGATTTTTACTATAGAGAGAGTGAAGAGAACTATGAACTTAAAAAGAAATTAAACTGGAAAGACCATTTTAACATTGTTGCTTTTAATTACTCCTCTGATAACCCGCATGAAGCTTACGTGCTTTCAAACCTTGAAAGTGATAAAACCGAAATATTTCTTTACGATTTAAAAGCGGATAAAGTTCTTAAAACTTTGTATTCAAATCCAGACTTTGACGCATCCGGATTACGTTTATCAAGACATAGAAACTATGAGTTAGATTATTTCTCTTTTCAGGGCGACAAAAAAGTTATTATACCTGTAAGTTCATACTACAAAAAACTGCACAAAAAAATAACAACGGAATTCCCTGGGTATAATTATTCTATTGCCGATGTCACCGACGATGAGAGTAAGTATCTCGTTTTTATTCAAAGTGACAAATTATATGGTAAGTATTTTGAATATGATGCCACAAATAAAACATTCAAATTACTTTACGATTTAATGCCAAATTTGAAAGAGGAAGATATGGCTGAAATGCACCCCATAACTTACCAAAGTCGTGACGGATTAACGATTCACGGGTATATTACCTTGCCTAACACCTCTATTTCTGGACAAAAAGTACCTTTAATAGTAAATCCCCACGGAGGACCACAAGGTATAAGAGATTCTTGGGGATTTAATCCAGAAGCACAACTTTTCGCCAGTCGTGGATACGCCACTTTACAGGTTAACTTTAGGATTTCTGGTGGTTATGGCCGAGCATTTTTAGAGTCAGGGTTTAAACAAATCGGAAGAAAAGCCATGGACGATGTTGAAGATGGTGTACAGTACGTTGTAAATCAAGGTTGGATAGATAAAGATAGAGTCGCCATTTATGGTGGTAGTCATGGTGGCTATGCAGTGCTTCGTGGATTAACAAAAACTCCAGACCTATATGCTTGTGGAGTGGATTACGTAGGAGTTTCAAACTTATTTACGTTCATGAAAACTATTCCACCATATTGGAAACCATATTTAAAAATTATAAAAGAAATATGGTATGATGAAGATGTTTCTGAAGAAAAAGACATTATGAATGAGGTGTCTCCTGTTTTTCATATTAATAAAATTAAGAAACCTCTTTTTGTGGTTCAAGGAGCTAACGACCCTAGAGTAAACATTGATGAATCCGATCAAATAGTAGAGGCTTTACGTAAAAAAGGGTTTGATATTCCGTATATGGTAAAATACGATGAGGGGCATGGTTTCGCAAAGGAAGAAAACCGCATTGAACTTTATCAGGCCATGCTTGGTTTTTTCGCAAAACACCTAAAACCTAATTTTAATGAATCCTTAAAAAAATGACAATCTTATTCTAAACGCATTTTAGCCTTCTTATTTTTATAAGGAGGCTTTTTTTTTTATTATATTCTATCATAAATAAATTTAAAGTTTATTATTAGTGGCGATTTAATCTTACGTTAAAGTTGAAAAGAAAATTATACATTTACAGAAGTAAATTAAATTTTTAAAGCATGCAAATAAACGATAAATCTGAAAACAAGGCCTATTTCGCAAATGAACAACGTTATAGTAATATGACCTATAATCGAACAGGAAAAAGCGGGGTGTTGCTGCCTGCGCTATCTTTAGGCTTGTGGCATAATTTCGGATTTATTGATAATATTCAAAATGGTCGAGAAATTTTAAGAACAGCTTTTGACTTAGGCATAACACATTTCGATTTAGCGAATAACTACGGCCCCCCATATGGCTCGGCTGAAGAAAACTTCGGAACAATATTAAAAACGGATTTTAAATCGTATCGGGACGAATTATTTATAGCTACTAAAGCAGGTTACGATATGTGGCCAGGACCTTATGGCAATTTAGGTTCAAGAAAATATCTAATTGCTAGCTTAGACCAAAGTTTAAAACGTATGGCACTGGATTACGTTGATATTTTTTATCATCATCGTCCAGACCCGGAGACTCCCTTAGAAGAAACTATGGGCGCCTTAGCGGATATTGTGAGGCAAGGAAAAGCCTTATATGTTGGTATTTCAAACTATAAACCAAAAGAAACCGCGGAAGCCGCTAAAATTTTAAAAAACCTTAACGTACCATTTATACTACACCAAGCGCGTTATTCGATGTTTGATCGTTGGGTTGAAGATGGTTTACTTAACACTTTAAATGAGAACGGCGTAGGATGTATTGCATTCTCTCCACTCGCACAAGGTATCTTAACCGATAAATACATAAAAGGTATACCTGAAAATTCTAGAGCTTCTAAGTCCCTTACTTATTTAAACACAGAAACGGTAAACGAAAACTTAAATAAAATACAGGCTTTAAATGCTTTAGCAGAATCACGTGGACAAAAATTATCGCAAATGGCTATTGCATGGATTTTGCGTCAGCCACAAGTGGCATCTGTATTAATTGGCGCCAGTTCTGCGAATCAATTAAAAGAGAATGTAAAAGCTTTAGATTATTTGTCTTTTACTAATGAAGAATTACTCCAAATTGAGAATATAATAAAATAGTATGCCTCTTGCGTAAAACGGTTTTTGAAATACCAAAAATGGACTGTCCGTCGGAAGAAAACTTAATTCGAATGAAATTAGGTAATCTAACTAATGTTCAGCATCTTGAATTTAATATTCCCGAACGTTCATTAACTGTTTTTCATAAGGCTCCAATTGATAATATAGAGCACTCTATTTTAGAATTAAATTTAGGAGGTAAAATAATATCTTCTGCAGAAACAAATCAGGTTACTTTTAAAGAACAAACGCTTCAAAGAAAATTACTATGGAGTGTTCTTGCAATAAATTTTGGTTTTTTTATCATAGAAATGCTCACAGGAATTTTCTCAAAATCTATGGGTCTTGTAGCCGATAGTCTAGATATGCTTGCCGATACTTTTGTTTATGGCATGAGTTTATTTGCTGTTGGTGGTTCTATGACGTTTAAAAAACGTATCGCGAAACGCTCGGGTTATTTTCAAATTATATTAGCTGTTATTGGTTTTGTAGAGGTTATTAGACGTTTTTTTAACACTGAAATTTTACCCAATGAACAAACCATGATTATAGTTTCAGTTTTTGCCTTGTTAGCTAACGGTATTTGCCTTTTTCTGCTTCAAAAATCAAAAAGTAAAACGGAAGCGCATATGAAAGCTAGTCTTATTTTCACATCAAACGATGTAATTATTAATCTAGGCGTTATTATAGCTGGAACTTTGGTGTATTGGTTGAATTCCTCTTTACCCGATTTAATTATTGGAAGCATCGTTTTTGCTTTGGTTATTAATGGAGCATTTAGAATATTGAAACTTGGAAGTTAGAGAACAAATTTATAGCAAGGCATTTAATTTGTCTTTCATTTGCATACGTTTAAATGAATAGGTTTCCGAAGATTTGTTAAGGTAATCTAAAATAACCATCAATTTTTTCTTTAACATCAGGTTATCAATCCTATTATTTGCCCCATTTAATTTATCGTTCATAATGAGTTCAAAAATGAATTCACTTAACAGTTCAAGATGTGTCTCATGCATGCATGATATCTTCTGTTTTAATTCGAGGTCATTAAAATATATTATATCATTAACCGATAAATCAAATTCATCTTTGAGTGTTTTATCTATTTTATCTAATTCTTCAGAAGCATTGTTTGAGTTTAAACCTATCGTTTTTTCAATTAACCTAGATAGCAGTAGTGTAAGACGGTTAATTTCACGTTTTATTAGATCATTTTCAATACCCATAAGAATTTTGGTTTGAAATCGAATAAAAAAATAGATTATTCCTTAACGATTATAATGCTGGCTTTAACGCCCGTTGCTAAATTCCATCGGTTTCCAGAAATTAAGTTCTTTTGATCATCAACAACTCGAAACTCGGCAGTGTTAGGGCCTGAATCTCCTTGATTTAAAGCTACAAAGTCTATTTTATTTAATCCGGGTCTTAAATCTATTTTCACGCCTTGAAAACCACCATTTAGAAAAACCCTTGCTTTAACAACATCGTCATTTACCCGTACTTGTATCAAATCGCCATCAACTGCACCATGATCGCGGTAAACCACATTAACAAATTCAGCTTTGCTTCTAAAATCCCCAAAATACTGATCGGTTTTACTGCCATTTAATTGCTCAACCTCTTCCGGCGATAATTTTAAATCTGCAATATTTTTATCAAGTTGCTCTTTAAATAATTCGCCAGGATCACCCCACTCTTCTTCGTAAAGAGAAAATTTATTTTTTGGTTTATTAAAATTAGGTTTAGGTAATTCAGTAACAGTTAAATTTCCAAAATTTGTTTCTTCTTTTTCTTTCTCTGCGGGTATAATTTTCTTTGTATCCGTTTCCTTTGTGGTTTCTACTGCAGGAATTGCAACTGAAGATCTTTTATTATCTAGCTGGGCATGAACAGAAAACGATAGTGCAAATACAAATATGTAAAACGAAAATAACTTCATTGTTAAATAATATTGTTTGGGTCAACGAATTATTAAATTCAGTAATATATCAAATATATTTCATTATAATTTAACCCCTATATTTTTATCTATAATTTTACATTCATTTAACAAAAACCATTCCTTAGTAACTCTAAACTAAAAAAAAATTATAGTAATTATTAAGAATACTACAAACCCTTGATTAAAATGTACTTGTGGTATTGTTTTTGTGAGATAATTATTTCACAAACTTAAATTTTAATTTCTATGAGACTATCTAGACAACACCCCGAGGTAAATGCAGGTTCAATGGCAGATATTGCTTTTTTATTATTGATTTTCTTTTTAGTGACCGCAACAATTTCTTCTGATGAAGGATTTAATAGAAAACTTCCCGAGGATTGTCCTCCTGGAATTAATTGTGAAACCGTAATTCCGGAGCGAAATATATTGCGTATCACTATAAATAATAAAGATGAAATTATGGTTGAAAACGAAATAGTTTCTATAGAAGCATTAAAGGATTTAACTAAACTATTTGTTGATAACAACGGAGACAACACCTGTGAATACTGTAAAGGGACTCAGGCGAAAATGTTTTCAGATAATCCTACGAAGGCTGTGATTTCGCTACAAACTCATGCAAATACAACATATAATCGATTCATTGAAGTTCAAAACGAATTAACCGCTGCTTATTATGAATTAAGAAATGATTATTGTACTAATGTTTTAAATAAATCATCAAAAAATTTAACAGCAGAAGAAGTGATAAAAGTAAAGGAAGCTTATCCTTTTATAGTTTCAGAAGCTGAAACCAAACATCTTGCGTTGTAAAATTTAAAGGTTGCTTTTTACAAATAGCATCGTAATAAATTATAAGGAAAACTTGGTACGAGTAATCTACTCAAGAGGCACACCATAAGTTATAGTTATATGGCGTTTGCCCCAGTTTTTAGCAGCTTTTACATCTACACCCATGTAAATATCTATTTTGTTCTTCCATCGTGAAGCCATGCGGTCTTTTACATAAAAAACTCCTTGTAAACCGTTAATTTTTACCGGTGTGTTATATTTTAAACCTTTTTCATATAAATCCTGTGTAACAGCTACAACTTTGACACCTGGTTTTAAACTATCGCCAAAAGCCGTAATTTGAGGGTGTGCATTGGTTTGTGCTTTTATAGAATTATAAGCTGTTGCTGTAACTTTTATATTGTGCCATAGATATTTCTTTTGAACATCGTGAGACATTAGAACAAAGCTAAAGAACAGAGCAAAACAAAAAATGAAGGTTCTCAAAATAACAAATGCTTTTTCTAAATATACGAAAAAGCATTTGTTATGGATTAAAACAAAAGAGAGCCTTAGCTCTCTTTTTAATTATTTAATATCAATTTTTCTAGCAGAAGGTCTTTTAGACTCTTCTTTTTTAGGCAAATTAATTTTCAATATACCTTCTTTGTAGTCGGCTTTTATTTTTTCAATATCAACAGATTGTGGTATTGTAAAGGTTCTTTTGAAAGAAGAATAACCAAATTCTTTTCTGGTGTAATGTTTTTCTTCTTTGCTTACTTCAGATTTAGATTCTGCACCTACAGATAATACGTTATCGTCGATATTGATATCAAAATCCGATTTTTCAAGTCCAGGCACAGCCATTTCAATAGCAAACTTATCTTCTGAATCAACAATATTTACTTTTGGTAATGACATACCATTATTAAAATCTGGCATAAATTCGGTTCCTAATCTATTGCTAAAAATATCATCGAACCAAGAATTGATGTTAGGTAATAAATTAAAGTTAGAGTCTGAAATTTTATTACCATTTTTTCTTGTTGGAATTAAAACACTCATAACTAATTAATTTTTGATTAAACAATTTATTTTATATAATAACAGCAAATAAAATACCATTGTTTAATAACTGAAAATATTACAGTAAATCTGACAAAATTACATGTTAACTAATTATATATCAATACACAAGGCCTCTTGTCTGGGTTTGTTTTAATAGTTTAATAAATCGAACAGTTCCTTTTCAAATCTTTGTATTGGTAAATATTGTGCTTCTAAATTTTTATTAAATGGAATAGGTGTATCCAAACTCGCTACACGTTTAATAGGTGCATCTAAAAATTCGAAACAATGTTCGGTAATCAATGCAGAAATATCGCTGGCTATGCCTCCAAAAAGAGAATCTTCCTGTAAAATTATAACTCGGCCTGTTTTCTTTACTGAATTATAAATGCTCTCTGTATCTAACGGCTGAAGGGTGCGTAAATCAATTAAATCGGCATCTATCTGTTCGAATTTATTTAAAACTTCCAAAGCCCAATGTACTGCCGCTCCATAACTTACAATAGTGACAGCATGACCTGTTCGTATTACAGAGGCCTTACCAAATGGTAAAGTATAATACCCCATTGGGACGTCCTGTTTCATTGTTCTATATAAAGCCTTATGTTCGAAAAACAATACAGGATTAGGGTCGTTAATTGCTGTATTCAGTAATCCTTTTGCATCATAAGGAAATGCAGGATATACAACTTTAAGCCCAGGAGTTTTTGTAAACCAGGCTTCATTAGTTTGCGAGTGAAACGGTCCCGCTCCCACTCCTGCTCCACAAGGCATACGTAATACAACATCGGCATGTTGATTCCATCGGTAATAGCTTTTAGCTAAATAATTTACTACGGGGTTAAAACCTGAAGAAATAAAATCTGCAAATTGAAGTTCAACAACACTTTTAATTCCTGCTATAGATAATCCCATGGCAGCCTCGATTATTGAAGATTCACAAATGGGTGTATTACGAACGCGTTCCTTTCCAAAGGCTTCGACAAAACCATCTGTTATTTTAAAAACTCCACCGTATTCTGCAATATCCTGCCCCATAATCACAAGATCTTTATGCATATTCATACTTTCGCTTAAAGCATTGGAGATAGCATCAATGAATCTTATATTTTCACATTCTGTAATTGGTTTAACTTCATGATAAATTGTTGGTTGGTATACATCATTTAATTCTTTAGTTACATCTGGTACAATATCAGAATCATTAAATGTCATTTCTAAACTCTTGTTAATTTTTGTTGAAATATTGTTTTTAATCTCATTTTCAAGCATATCCGTTAAAACACCTGAACTTTTTAAGAAAGCTTCATAATTTGAAACAGGATCTTTTAATCCCCATGCTTTTAATGTATCTTCAGGCACATACTTTGTTCCACTAGCTTCTTCGTGCCCACGCATTCTAAATGTTTTAAATTCAATCAAAATAGGTCTTGGGTGTTTTCGAACACTTGAAGCTATATTTTTAATTTGTTTATAGACCTCTATAATATTGTTTCCATCAATAATATGGGCTTCCATGCCGTATCCTAATGCTCGATCAGCAAGATGTTCACAATTATATTGTTCTTTTGTTGGTGTAGATAATCCGTAACCGTTATTTTCAATACAAAAAAGTACTGGTAATTGCCATACTGACGCCACATTTAACGCTTCGTGAAAATCACCCTCACTAGTTCCGCCTTCACCTGTAAAAACTGCAGTGACTAAATTGCTTTTATTAAGCTTTGATGCCAAAGCAATACCATTAGCAACACCCAACTGTGGTCCCAAATGAGAAATCATACCAACTATTTTATACTCTTGCGACCCAAAATGAAATGAGCGATCCCTTCCTTTTGTAAATCCCGAGGACTTTCCTTGCCACTGCGAAAACAACCGATACAACGGTACGTTTCTAGAAGTAAAAACACCTAAATTTCTATGCATTGTTAAAATATACTCATCGGGCTGTAAAGCCATTGCAACACCCACAGAAATTGCTTCCTGGCCAATACCAGAAAACCATTTACTTATTTTACCTTGTCGCAATAAAACAAGCATTTTTTCTTCAATAAGTCGAGGTTCAACCAAAGCCTTATAAAGCTTTAACTGTTCGGTATCGTCTAAAAAATCGGTTTCAAACTCCATATTAAAATGTATGTTAAAGCAAGTGTTTAGTAGTTGGGTTAATATCAAATATAAGATAAAATACTAGTACGATAAACCAATTTGTATTATCTTAAACTTAACAATGTTTTTGTACATTTGTATAGACTCTAATCAAATAATATATCCTCATGAATGCCATACCTAGCGTAGATTTAAATGATTTCTTATCGGATGATCCAAAGAAAAAACAGGACTTTGTAAATGCTTTAGGTAAGGCTTATGAAGAGATTGGATTTGTTGCATTAAAAGGGCATTTTTTAAGTGATGATTTAGTACATAATCTTTATAAAGAGATTAAAAATTTCTTTGATTTACCTCTGGATACGAAACAAAAATATGAGATACCGGGAATTGGTGGACAACGGGGTTATGTCTCTTTTGGAAAAGAAAGTGCTAAAGGTAAAAAAGAGGGTGATTTAAAAGAGTTTTGGCATTTTGGGCAATATGTTGAAGATGATGAAGCGTTAAAATCTGAATATCCCGATAATGTAATTGTCGAAGAATTACCAGAATTTAATAAAGTTGGTAAAACCACGTATAAAATGCTTGAAAAAACAGCAAAATATGTTTTACGAGCTTTGGCACTTCATCTAGATTTAAATGAAACCTATTTCGATAATTTTATCCATAACGGAAATTCAATTTTACGTCCAATACATTACCCACCTATTACCTCAGAACCAAAAGAAGCTGTGCGAGCAGCTGCGCATGGCGATATTAATTTAATAACACTATTAATGGGAGCTCAAGGACGTGGGCTGCAAGTGCAAAATCATAAAGGCGAGTGGATTGACGCTATTGCAGCGCCCGATGAATTAATGATTAATGTTGGTGATATGCTTTCAAGACATACAAATAATAAACTAAAGTCAACCATACATCGAGTGGTAAACCCACCAAAAGAGCTTTGGGGTACGTCCCGCTATTCAATTCCCTTTTTTATGCACCCTATTAGTAGTATGAAATTGGATGTTTTAGAAAATTGCGTCGACGAAGATCACCCGAAAGCTTTTGATGATATTACCGCCGGAGCCTTTTTAAATGAACGCTTAATAGAACTAGGACTAATAAAAAAATAAAATAAATGGATTTACAGGACCAGTTAAAGCATCTGTTCCCTGATCATGTTTCAGATGATAACGTTGAAGAAAAAAGCGAAGATCAAGAAATATGGATGCAAGACGACCCTTTAATTTGCAAATACGAAAAACGCAAAGGAAAACCTATAACTATTATTGAAGGTTACACAGGAGCAACCAGCGATTTTAAAATTTTAGCTAAAGACATAAAAACAGCATTAAGCGTTGGGGGAAGTTTTAAAGACGATAAAATAATTATCCAAGGCGATTACCGCGATAAAATAATGGAAATGCTTAAAGAAAAAGGATTCCGCGTTAAACGTGTTGGAGGCTAATTAATGAGCTTACTTCCATTACATATTACCAACGGCAATAATTTAACAAACCGGCTAAACGAATTGAATATTGAAGGAGAAAAACTTACCTGGCAAGAAATGCTTTGTGAGGGGCCTACAGTAGAAATCGTTTATTCCGAAGAATTTTATCATTTAAGAAAGCAATTTTTTAGTGCAGCCTATAGTACTGAATTAGATGTAGCCAAAGTAAAATCTGCTATACAAATATTAGACCAGCATAATAGTTTTTCTGAAATAATACTTTGGTTTGAATATGATTTGTTTTGCCATATCAATATGATCGCGGTCATTAGTTTAATTCGACAAAAAAAAATTGAGTTACCAATTTATCTGGTTTGCAGTGGTCGTGTAAGAGGAAGTAAAAACTTAAAAGGATTAAATGAATTAACAACAGGAGAACTTTTGAAACATTATAATGACCGCATATTACTAAATTCTGAAGATTTAGAATTAGCCCATACAATCTGGTGCATTTATTGTGGAAAGGATCACAATTTACTGAAACCTTATATTATTAAATCATCTTCATTTAAATATTTAAGCAACTGTTTAAAAGCGCATTTAGAGCGCTTTCCTTACTCCAAAGACGGATTAAATAATATTGAAAGAAATATTCTTAAAATTGTTCGTGATGTTAATATTACTTCTACTAATCATTTATTAGGTTATGCGTTACACTTTCAAGGTTTTTATGGTTATAGTGATTTACAGCTTTTAAGAATTATTGAGAATTTAAAGTTGTTTTTTAGAAACACAAAAGAGGGATTAAAACTTAATAGAAAAGGCTTTGAAGTGTTATTGGGTACACACCGCTATATCGAAGAATTTAAAAGCGATATGGTATTTGGAGGCGTAAGAAAATCCGATTTTCTTTTCAACAGTAAGGCGAATAAGTTGGTTAATAAAGTGTAAAATGAAAATTAAAGCATCCGAACTTATCCTCAACCCAGATGGAAGTGTTTATCACTTAAACTTAAAACCGGAACACGTGGCTGAAACCATCATTTTTGTTGGTGATCAGGATCGCGTAAATAAGGTTTCGAAGCACTTCGATACTATTGAATTTAAAACTCAAAAAAGAGAATTTAAAACCCATACAGGCACTTTTCGAGGTAAACGCATTTCAGTAATTTCAACTGGTATAGGTCCAGATAATATAGATATTGTACTAAACGAACTTGATGCTCTGTTTAATATTGATTTAATAAACAGAAAACCTAAAAAGGACTTAACCTCATTAAATATTATTCGAATTGGTACATCCGGGGCTCTTCAAAAAAATATTCCTGTTGATAGTTTTGTTATGAGCTATGGTGGTTTGGATACTAGTGGTATGCTTCACGCCTATCAAACTAACGATATTTCACATAGCGACTATGAAGATGCTTTCATTAAGCATACTAAATGGAATACAAATAGAGCTCGTCCGTTGCTTATAAAATGTAGTAAAATTTTAGAATTGCAATTTAATGATTCCTTTTTACATACAGGCATTACTCTAACCGCAGGCGGCTTTTACGGCCCTCAAGGTCGTGTTTTAAGACTTTCCTTGCAGGACGATGGATTGAATAATAGAATTGATAGTTTCGATTATAAAGGTATAAAAATAACAAACCTTGAAATGGAAACCTCGGCTATTTATGGCTTATCAAAGTTGCTTGGTCATGAAGCGGTTTCCCTAAACGCCATAATAGCCAACAGAGCAACAGGAGATTTTAGTAAAAACCCTTCTAAAACTATAGAAAAACTTATAACTTATACATTAAATAAAATTACGGCTTAAAAGAAAATATTTATGAAAAATGTAAAGATTGGTGGTGTTCCTGAACATTTCAATTTGGCCTGGTATTTAACCTTAAAAAATGGCGAATATAAAAATAATGGCATAAATCTAAGATGGCAGGATTTTCCAGATGGAACAGGTGCTATGTGTAAGGCGCTTAGAAATAAAGACATTGATATAGCCATAATACTTACAGAAGGCATTATTAAAGACATAATAGACGGTAATCCAAGTAAAATAGTTCAAACTTTTGTGCAAACTCCTTTAAACTGGGGGGTTCATGTAGCAAGTCATTCTTCTTTTCAAAATGTAGATGATCTGAAAGGGAAAAAAGCTGCTATTAGCCGATATGGGTCGGGTTCTCATTTGATGGCCTACATAAATGCAGAAAATAACAATTGGGACTTAAATAAAGACTTAAATTTTGAAGTTATAAAAGATTTAGAGGGTGCAATTAGCGGATTAACGAACGGCACAGCCGATTATTTTCTTTGGGAAAAATTCACCACGAAACCTATTGTAGATAAAGGGATTTTTAGAAATATAGGTAACTGCCCCTCCCCTTGGCCATGTTTTGTAATAGCTGTAAGAGAGGAGTTTATAGATAACAACTTAGATGAGTTAAAAACAATTTTAAATATTATCAATAGAACAACCTCCGAATTTAAAGACATTCCAAACATCGATAAAACAATAGCTAACCGATATGAGCAAAATTTAGAAGATGTTCGTGAATGGCTGAGTATTACTGAATGGTCTCAAGATTTAATTGATGAACAAACTATTTTATATGCTCAAAACGAATTATATAATTTAAATATCATACCCGAAATTGTAGATTACGAGAAACTTACTTTTAAGGTTTATTAAAATTTAATCAATCGTTTTATACTGACATCTTTATGGTCAACAGTAGATAGTTTTAATAAATAAATCCCTTGATTAAGCTGCTCCAGGTTTGATATGTGAATTTTATCATTTTTGGTCTTAGCAATTTTATTTATAATCACACTTCCCTTCATATCGTATAAGGTAATGTGCAACTTTTTTTCTTGAATTAAGTTAGGTATTTCTATAGTTATTTTTGTATTAAACGGGTTCGGTTTTATAACTACATTTTCAAAACTAAATATTTCGCTGTTTAAAATATCATCACAACCATCAGGTATACCATCTGAATCTGAATCAATACTATCATCAAACCCGGGACACGTGTCGAAACAATTTGCTACACCATCTAAATCATCATCAAATCCTTCATCAATTACTCCATTTGAGTTGTTATCAATACCGTCGCAAATTTCTTCAGCATCAGGATTAATATCACCATTGTTATCATCTAAATCTAAATTATTCGTAACTGTATTTTGCGGTTGTAATGCAACGCAAACAAGTATCGGTGTTGCATAATAATCACCATAACCGTCACCATCCTTATCTGGATAGTAACTTATTTTTTGTAACCCTTCATCGATTTGCCCATCGCAGTCATTATCTAACCCATCACATATTTCAATTGCTCCAGGATAGATATTAGCATTGTTATCGTTACAATCATTTTTAATTAAAACAAAACCTTCAGGCTGTATATTAGAAAGCCTTTTAACAGATTCTATTCCAAAGCCATCATGGTCTTTATCTTCATACCAGGTTTTTAAATCGTAGCCATCACAATCCTCATCAATACCATTATCAACAATTTCATTTGCACCGGGATTTATACTTGGTTTTGTGTCATCACAATCCCCTTCATTTTCTGAATAACCATCACCATCATCATCAATATTTAAAGCACTATCTGGTGTATTCGGATTACAGTCGTCATCTTTTAAATTCCCTATTATTTCGTTTACATCAGGATTAATGTTTGCATCATTATCATTACAGTCTAAATTATTGGTAACAGTATTGGCTGGCTGTAATGCTGAACATACTATAGTTGGTGTTGCACTGGCATCACCATAACTATCCTGATCGGTGTCTGGATAATATGCTATTAGCTGTAAACCTTCGTCTATACTACCGTCGCAATCGTTATCTATACCGTCGCAAATTTCGGGTACTCCTGGGTTTATTGCTGAATTGTTATCGTTGCAATCTAAATTATTGGTAACCGTATTTGCTGGTTGTAATGCCGAACATACCATCGTTGGACTTGAATTGATATCGCCATAACCATCCTGATCAGCATCGGGATAATAACTTAGCACTTGTAATCCTTCATCGGTACTACCATCGCAATCGTTATCTAAACCATCACAAACCTCTGAGGCGTCTGGGTTTATAGCGGCATTTGCATCATCGCAATCCAGACTATTGGATACATAGCCTTCAGGTTGATTATTACTTTGTGTGCTTACATTGGCATTACCAAAAGTATCGTTATCGGCATCTGCATACCAGGTTTTTAAATCCGCTCCATCGCAATCCTCGTCAATACCATTATCGGGAACTTCAGTGGCATTCGGATTTATATTATTGTTAGTATCATCGCAATCTAAATTATTAGTTACGGTATTTTCGGGCTGTAATGCGGAACAAACCATGGTTGCACTAGCATTAGTATCGCCATAACCATCTTGATCAGCATCAATGTAATAACTTACTAGAGTTAGTCCTTCATCGGTACTACCATCACAATTGTTATCTATACCGTCGCAAATCTCTGTAGCGTCTGGGTTTATAGCGGCATTGCTATCATCGCAATCTAAACTATTTGATACATATCCTTCAGGTTGATCATTACTTTGCGTGCTTATCGCTACATCACCGTAAGTATCGTTATCAGCATCGGCATACCAGGTTTTTAAATCACCGCCATCACAATCTTCATCAATATCATTATCTGGGATTTCTGTAGTATCAGGGTTGATATTACTATTCGTATCGTCGCAATCTAAACTATTGGAGACATAACCGATAGGTTGATTGTTGGCTAATTGAGTTTCTGAGGCATTTCCGTAGGTGTCGTTATCGGCATCCCTGTACCAGGTTTTTAAATCGTCGCCATCGCAATCTTCATCTATGCCATTATCCACAATTTCAGAAGCCATAGGGTTGATAGCATCGTTGGAATCATCGCAATCGTCGTTATTAGTTACCGTATTTTCGGGCTGTAATGCGGAACAAACCATAGTTGCACTGGCATTAGTATCGCCATAACCATCCTGATCGGCATCGGGATAATAGCTTATGAGTTCAAGGTTTTCGTCAGTGGATCCATCGCAATCATTATCGAAACCATCGCAAACTTCAGGAGCACCAGGATATATATTAGCGTTAGTATCGTCACAATCGCCCCCTACTGACACGTAATTATCTGGTTTTGCATTTGCCTGAAGGCTTTGAGAAGAATTTCCAAAATTATCATTATCGGAATCCTGATACCAAGTTTTTAGGTCAAAGCCATCACAGTTTTCATCGATACCATTATCGGGGATTTCAGTTTCTCCTGGGTTAATATTACTTTTTGTATCATCACAATCTCCTTCATTTTCTGTGTAACCATCGCCATCATCATCTATATTCAGTTCGCTATCGGGAGTGTTAGGGTTGCAATCATCATCTTTTAAATTACCAATAATTTCTGTTTTACTTGGATTTACATCAAAATCTGAATCATCACAGTCCGAATTGTCGGTTACGTAGTTATCAGGTTTTAAAGCAGAACAAACAATAATGGGTGTTGCATTCGCATCGCCATACCCATCGCTGTCGGCATCTATATAATAATCGATTAGTTGTAAACCTTCGTCTACTTCACCGTCACAATTATTGTCAATCCCATCGCAAATTTCAGTAACATCAGGATTAATGTTTGCATCATTATCATTACAGTCTAAATTATTGGTAACAGTATTGGCTGGCTGTAATGCTGAACATACTATAGTTGGTGTTGCACTGGCATCACCATAACTATCCTGATCGGTGTCTGGATAATATGCTATTAGCTGTAAACCTTCGTCTATACTACCGTCGCAATCGTTATCTATACCGTCGCAAATTTCGGGTACTCCTGGGTTTATTGCTGAATTGTTATCGTTGCAATCTAAATTATTGGTAACCGTATTTGCTGGTTGTAATGCCGAACATACCATCGTTGGACTTGAATTGATATCGCCATAACCATCCTGATCAGCATCGGGATAATAACTTAGCACTTGTAATCCTTCATCGGTACTACCATCGCAATCGTTATCTAAACCATCACAAACCTCTGAGGCGTCTGGGTTTATAGCGGCATTTGCATCATCGCAATCCAGACTATTGGATACATAGCCTTCAGGTTGATTATTACTTTGTGTGCTTACATTGGCATTACCAAAAGTATCGTTATCGGCATCTGCATACCAGGTTTTTAAATCCGCTCCATCGCAATCCTCGTCAATACCATTATCGGGAACTTCAGTGGCATTCGGATTTATATTATTGTTAGTATCATCGCAATCTAAATTATTAGTTACGGTATTTTCGGGCTGTAATGCGGAACAAACCATGGTTGCACTAGCATTAGTATCGCCATAACCATCTTGATCAGCATCAATGTAATAACTTACTAGAGTTAGTCCTTCATCGGTACTACCATCACAATTGTTATCTATACCGTCGCAAATCTCTGTAGCGTCTGGGTTTATAGCGGCATTGCTATCATCGCAATCTAAACTATTTGATACATATCCTTCAGGTTGATCATTACTTTGCGTGCTTATCGCTACATCACCGTAAGTATCGTTATCAGCATCGGCATACCAGGTTTTTAAATCACCGCCATCACAATCTTCATCAATATCATTATCTGGGATTTCTGTAGTATCAGGGTTGATATTACTATTCGTATCGTCGCAATCTAAACTATTGGAGACATAACCGATAGGTTGATTGTTGGCTAATTGAGTTTCTGAGGCATTTCCGTAGGTGTCGTTATCGGCATCCCTGTACCAGGTTTTTAAATCGTCGCCATCGCAATCTTCATCTATGCCATTATCCACAATTTCAGAAGCCATAGGGTTGATAGCATCGTTGGAATCATCGCAATCGTCGTTATTAGTTACCGTATTTTCGGGCTGTAATGCGGAACAAACCATAGTTGCACTGGCATTAGTATCGCCATAACCATCCTGATCGGCATCGGGATAATAGCTTATGAGTTCAAGGTTTTCGTCAGTGGATCCATCGCAATCATTATCGAAACCATCGCAAACTTCAGGAGCACCAGGATATATATTAGCGTTAGTATCGTCACAATCGCCCCCTACTGACACGTAATTATCTGGTTTTGCATTTGCCTGAAGGCTTTGAGAAGAATTTCCAAAATTATCATTATCGGAATCCTGATACCAAGTTTTTAGGTCAAAGCCATCACAGTTTTCATCGATACCATTATCGGGGAT